>NZ_DAMCTB010000004.1:163208-385883 GCF_032114055.1 Pantoea sp. | reverse complement strand
GGGATGGCGCGTCCGGACGGTCCGCAGGCCGCAGGGCGTGACGAGGGCACCCCGCACAGCGGGGCGCGGAGGCAGCCGGACGCCGGGATTGTTAAGGGGCGGGCGTCCGCCCCTTGACGCGTCCGCCCGCGCGGGCAACCTGAAACTCCCGCTCGCCTGGCGGGCGAAACCTTCTCAGCGTGCCACCGCTGCTATCCGAAACCTGCTTAGCGCCAGCCCGATGTAAAACGAAGCCCTTGCACCGCGCCCCAGCGTAATATTCCTCCGCCACCAGCGGCCTGTACTGCCAGACCCGGCAGAAAACCCACCGGCGACGGTGTACCAGAGGCGTCCGCCCGCTACACAACCAACCCCACCTGTTTTGAGCTGCGACAGCCCTCTTACCCCACCAGCATCAGCTCACGCTCTTCACTCAGCGGCTTATTGAGCAGGGACAGCAGAATATTTTTAACGGCCTGCGCGGAAGGCGACAGCGGCAACCGCGCCGAGATGTTCAGCGAAAGCGGCAGACTCAGTGACGGACTGTTGATGCGCGACATCCAGGCATCGGCTGAACCCACCAGCGCACGGGCGGCAGATTCGGGTAATACCGTCACGCCCATTCCGCTTGAAATCGCGGCGGTCAGTGTAGAGATCGACTCGATCTCGCCGATGATACGCGCACTCAGGCGGCGCAGTGAAAATGCCTCATCGACCCGCTTACGCACCGCGCTGTAGTCACGCGGTAAAAACAGACTCATCTGCGCGACATCAGACAGGTCAACGCTGGCGCCCGGATAGTCGATCGCCCCCACCAGATAGAGATCCTCTTTCATCAGCGGCATGCTGTTGATCCCTGCTGTCGGCGCGCGATCGTACAGCACCGCCATATCCAGCTGACCGTTCATCACTTTCTCATTCAGTACGCTGCCGCTGTTTTCATGCAGATAGACCAGCACGTCAGGAAACTGATCGCGAACCGTCTGCAGCAGCGGCATGGTCAGCGATGATGCCGCTGTACCCGGAGCCAGGCCAATCGACACTTGACCACTTAACACCTGACCGGCGTTAATGACCGCCGTCTGCGCCTGCTCGCACTGACGCAAAATCGTCCGCGCATGACCATAAAGAATCTTGCCTGCCTCAGTCGGCGTCACGCCACGCTTGGTCCGAATCAGCAACTGCTGATCCAGCTCACTCTCCAGCGTCGCTACCTGCTGACTGAGTGCAGGCTGGGCGATATGCAGCACTTCTGCTGCCTGGGTCAGACTGCCGATATCGACGATTTTCACAAAGTATTTCAGTCGTCTTAAATTCATCTTGCCTCCATCAATCACCCCGAATAGCGAAAAGGTCTTAGCCCTTCGCCCTGATAGCAGAGATTTTGCAAGATGCAGGCCAGGTTTAATGGGTATCGGGCGCGCAGTGTGAGGATATTTTCTAACGGCAGGAAAAATAAGCGTTTCTGATTACCCCGAATGGGTTAATAAGGATCGTCGATAGTGCGTCGTTTCGGGGACGGCATCTGTCCGCACTGCGACAGTGCAGACGCTGCGAACCAGACGTGCAGAAAAACGATGACGAAAAGAGTCACGTTCAGTGCCGTGTAAAGCTTACACCGCTGCCAGGCCCGTCGGGCCAGCGAAGTGGGATAAAAAGGGGGAAAACGGTGTAATCGCTATCAGCGCAATTTCTTATGCGTGGCGTATACAGATGAGGGCAAAGGCTGCCCTCTCCAGGATGCTGAAGAGGGCAGCGCCTGCCGGTTAGCGTTTTTTGCGGTTACGGCGCATATCAATAGAGACTGCCGCCACAATGATGATGCCTTTAATGATGTCCTGAATGTAGGCATCGACGCCGACGAAGGTAAATCCGCTTTTAATCAGTCCGAGAATAACGGCGCCGATTAACGTGCCGGTAATCCGTCCCACGCCACCCATCAGGCTGCTGCCGCCGATAACGGCTGCGGCAATAGCGTCCAGCTCGTAGGACATCCCCATGCTGGACTGACCGCTGCTGACGCGCGCCGCCAGCACCACACCCGCCAGGCCAGAGAGCGCGCCAGCAATGGTGTAGACGATAATCAGATACTTATTAACGTTGATGCCGGAGACCTTCGCCGAGGTCATATTGCCGCCGATAGCGTAGACATATTTGCCGTAGCGGGTATGTTTCAACGCGATGTGGAACAGCAGTGCCACCACAAGGAAAATGACCACCGGCATGGCACCCTGTCCGATTGAGGTAAAGCCATCGGACAGGAAGCTGATTGGATTGCCCTGCGTGTAATACTGCGCCAGACCACGTGCCGACACCATCATACCCAGCGTGGCGATAAAAGGCGGGATACCGGTACGGGTGATTAATACCCCGTTAACCACACCGGCCAGTAGCCCGACGCCGATACCCGCCGCAATAGGAATCACCGCGGGCATATTGACCAGCGAGGGATACATCGGCGAGAGGCTGTCAGAGGTCTGCGCCAGGCTTGCAGCCACTACCGCCGCCAGTGCGATAACGGAACCCGAGGAGAGATCGATCCCGGTGGTGATAATGACCTGGGTCACACCGACGGCGATGATACCGATAATCGCCACCTGCAGCACAATCAGGATCAGACGGTTGGTGTTGAGCAGGAAAGACTGGTCACGCACGTACCAGCCAAACATCTCAAAAATCAGCGCAATCCCGACCATCACGACAAAAATGCCGGTATCTTTCGGCAATTTATGGCGCAGGCTGGCAAAAAAAGAGGGTTGCTGCGGGGCTGCCGGAGTGGCAGTAGCTTTCATATTGCTCATAGTGGTCTCGCGCCTCATTCGGATGCCAACGACAGAATGGTTTCCTGATCGGCGTCTTCTTTATCGAGGATGCCGGTTATACGCCCGCCGTGCATTACCATCACCCGGTCACTCATGCCCAGAATTTCCGGCAGTTCAGAGGAGACCATGATGATTGCGACGCCACGGTTGGCCAGTTCACTGATTAAGCGGTAGATTTCTGCTTTTGCACCAACGTCGATGCCGCGCGTTGGTTCGTCCAGAATCAGGATCTTCGGCTGTGCCAGCAGCCAGCGGGCAATCAGCACCTTCTGCTGATTACCGCCACTGAGGTTGTTGATGATCTGATCCATGGTCGGGGTTTTGATGTTGAGACGGCGAATCTGATCCATACAGTCCTGCGCCATCTTCACATGACTGACAAAGCCACTCTTGCCGCTGTATTCGGGCATGTTGACGATGCTCATGTTTTCCATCACCGACAGCACCAGAAACAGTCCGGATTTTTTACGATCTTCGGTGAGAAACGCCATGCCCTTTTCAATAGCGGTAGAGGGTGAGTCGATGGTGACCGGCACGCCATCAATTAAGATCTCGCCGCTATCGAAGCTCTCCATGCCAAACAGGCTCTCCATCACCTCGCTGCGTCCCGCACCCACCAGCCCGGCGACGCCGAGGATTTCTCCCCGCCGTACGCTGAAACTGACGTCGGTAAAGCGATCGCGACAGCTGAGGTTGCGCACCGTCAGCACCTCATCGCCGATAGCACTGTTGAACTTCGGAAACAACTGGGTCAGTTCACGTCCTACCATCTGGGTGATCAGTGACTGGCGGGTATATTTCGCCGTCTGGTCGCTGGCAATCCAGCTGCCGTCACGGAAGATGCTGACCTCATCGGTGATGGTGAAAATCTCATCCATTTTGTGACTGATATAGATGATTGCTTTGCCCTGCTCGCGCAGGTCACGAATGATGGTAAACAGGTGCGCCACTTCGGTTTCCGTCAGCGCGGAGGTTGGCTCATCCATGATGACAATGTCTGAGTCCCACGAAACCGCTTTGGCTATTTCAACCATCTGCTGCGACGCAATGCTCAGTTCCCCGACCATCCGCTCGGCTTTGAGCCGGATGTTAAGGCGGTTCAGCAGTTCCTGCGTCACCTGGTTCAGGCGGACGTGGTCGACGAAGCCAAACTTCATCGGTTCGCGGCCCAGCCAGATATTCTCAGCGACGGTCATGTAAGGCACCAGGTTGAGCTCCTGGTGAATCATTGAAATGCCGGAACGCAACGCGTCCATGGTGTCCTGAAACTGCACCGGCTCCCCTTTAATTTTGATGGTGCCCTTATCGGGACGATACATCCCGATAAGGCACTTCATTAAAGTGGATTTGCCCGCGCCATTTTCGCCCATCAAGGCATGTACTGTGCCCGGACGCACCCGCAACGACACGTTGTCGAGTGCTTTAACGCCGGGGAAGAACTTGCTGATGCCTTCGGCTTCAAGCGCAAACGCGTTCATTTATCACCTCCGTACAGCTGGGTCGGGAACGATTATTTCAGGTTACGATTAGTAAACTGTTCCATGTTCTCTTTGGTAATCAGCTGGTAAGGGATGTTGATCACTTTCTGAACCTGCTCACCTTTCACCAGTTTGATGGCCGTCTGTACGGCACCTTCACCCTGCCCTTTCGCGTCCTGGAAAACCGTCGCGACCATCTTGCCCTGCTTCAGCATCTGGAGTGCATCAGGCGTTCCATCTACCCCGGCGATCAGGATTTTATCCGGGTTTTTGCCCAGCGCCTGCAGCGCACCAATCGCCATTTCATCGTTGTTCGAGGCGATAGCGTTGATCTGGTCGCCCGCCGTTAACCAGTTGCTCACGACATCCACTGCGTCGTTGCGGGTGAATTTAGCGGTCTGTTTCTGAACGATTTTGATACCCGGGAATTTCGCTGCGACCTGCTCTACGCCTTTGGTACGGTCACGGGTTGCTTCATTCGCCAGATCGCCCATCAGGATGGCAACGTTACCCTTTCCGTTCATCGCCTTGGCCAGCGCTTCCATCTGCAGGCGTCCGGCCAGTTCAGAATCGGAGCCGACGTAAGCCATTTTGCCGGTCAGTTCCGCCTGAGGACGGCGGTTCACAAAGACCAGCGGGATGCCCGCCTTGCTTGCCTGATCCATAATTGGTTTCACCGCGTTGGTGTCGACCGGGTTGACGATGAGGGCATCAACACCCTGACCGATAAAGTTCTGTACCTGCTGCAGCTGCTGTGAAACGTCACCTTTCGCATCTTCAACCTGCCCTTTGACGTTATCTTTCTGCATCTCTTTTTGCATCGAGTTGCGCAGGATGGTCAGGAAGTTGTCGTCAAACAGCGCCATTGAGACACCCACTGAGATATCTTTTGCCATTGCTGCGGCAGGTAACATGCAGGCTAACAGTGAGGCGACAATCGTTTTTTTGATGTTCATAGATACCCTTCTTATTTGTTAACTTGCTCAGCCGCGCTTTGAGAATGAAAAATATCTTTTACATTCACCCAGTCTGACTGGCGTCTGTTTCGGGAAACTGGAGGTAAGACTTCGGGTTCAGACTATTTTTGTGATCGACAGCTCCTTTTCACAATCACTTGATCTACAGAGAGTTACTTTCAAAATGCCGTTTCAGTTCCGGCCGATAGTGACGACCGTGATGATAAGCAGTTTATTTGTTCCATATATATCCGTTTTGAAATTTTTATCATAAAAGCACTGAAATGGTTGTTTTAACATCGGCAAACCACAAAACTTTGACATGCCTCTAACATCTGCGGAGAAATGCCTGCAAAGTGAGATCCTGTTGGCAGTTTGAAAAGCCAGCAGATTCGGGAAAAAATCACCAATCCGCTGCTTTTACGAGCATCTGAACGCAATTCAGTAAACAGGGCTTTGACAAGCGGGATCGGTGCCGTTAATATTCGCCCCGTTCAAGCGATTCCTCTGTAGTTCAGTCGGTAGAACGGCGGACTGTTAATCCGTATGTCACTGGTTCGAGTCCAGTCAGAGGAGCCAGAATTAGAAAAGCCCGCTCAGGGAAACCTGAGCGGGCTTTTTGCTGTTGCAGATTGGAAGCCGGTGAGATGCTGTCAGCGTAGTGAGGCATCGTTGCCTGAGTTTTCCTTTACGCCCTGACGTCGTTATCTGATGTCCAGGGCTGCCACCAGGCCGGAGCCTGGCAGCAACCTTCGTTATTCTGCTTTCGTACGTTATTGATCAATTTTTTGTGAGCCCGTCAGGGCAACTGATTACCGATGCAAACGCAGCATGCTTGAAACGGATGAGAGTGCTGAAATCAGGCAGGCCACGCCAAAAACATACATGGCAAATTGCGCTTCCGCCCCATCGGTCAGTCCGTTTGACAAGGCGATAACCATTGCAACAAGGGCAGCACCGATTGATTGTCCAGCGGTCCTGGCTGTCGATAAAAGCCCTGACGCCGTTACGGTCCGGTTCGTGGCAACGTTTGAGAACATCTCCTTGTTGTTCGGCGGCAGAAAGAGTCCATAACCTATTCCGCAGACTGCGACACGCCAGACAATATCCCCCATTGTTGCCGCCGCAGGTAGCATTGCCAGTAACCCTAAACCCAGACTGAAAATCACGACGCCGATCGTCGAAATCTGGGTAGGATTTAACCTGTTTGATAGCCGCCCTGCCATCGGTGCACAGATGGCGACAGCAATCGGCCAGGGCGTGAAGATGAATGCCGATTCAAGTACAGAGTAATGCCAGGTATGCTGCAGAACAAAAGGCAGACCAACCAGCGCCATTCCCTGAGCAATAAACATTGAAAAGGATGAAATCACCGCGAAGGAGTAACGCTTTGAATGAAAAATATCCAGCGGCAAGAGTGGATGTTCTGAGCGCCTCTGCCTGATGATAAAAATAGTCATCAGAATAGCGGAAGCAGCAGCGCACAGGATAAGTGTGGAATGGTCCCAGCGTCCGATTTGATCGACAGCAATAACCAGAAGTCCCAGGGCTGCCGCTGACATGACTGCGCCCCCCCAGTCAAAGCCGCTTTCGCGCTCATCATCGGAGCCAAGTGAAATCAGCGCGAGAACGGTTGCCAGTGCGCCCAGAGGGATGTTGATATAAAACAGCCACGGCCAGTCGAGCCATGAGATGATCAGGCCACCCAGTGCAGGACCAATAGCCGTACCCACGGCAAACGCCAGCGCATTGAGTCCCAGAATTGTGCCTAAGGTGTTCGCCGGAAAAATAACCCGGTAAAGACCTAATCCTACGCTAATCATCACGGCATAACTTACCCCCTGAAGTATACGCATAGCCACCAGCATGCCGAACGTTGAAGAGAGGCTGCAACCCAGTGATGCCAGCGTAAAAAGCACCATTCCCAGCGTATAGAAGCGTCGCTCTCCTATCCGCGATCCCAGCGATGCGCAGATCAACATGGTCGCCGCGCTAGCCACCTGATAGCCGTTGGTTACCCAGATGACTGAGGCTGAATCGACATGTAAAGCCTCAGCAATAGAGGGCAAGGAGATGTTTACAATGGAACCGTCCAGCGCTGCCATAATAACGCCTATCAGAATGGCTGCGGCTGCCAGATAGCGCCTTGGTGTTTCAAAACCTTGTTCTAATGTATTACTGCTAACCAACGACATATCCCGGATATCCTTAATTAAGTGGGGTTTACGCGCAGAGCGTGACCGTTTCAGCAACCGTGCCTTCCAGATAAGCCAGCAGCCCAAGCATCAATACTTCTTCAGGGCTGGCTACGACGGGAGTACGTGGCATATTCCAGGTCTGTTTACTGCCGTTGATACGTATGCTTCTCAGAAAACAGTAGGTGGTGAGCACATAAAACCGGTTACGCATGCTCTCTCCCATCAGTGGCAACAGGCCTGAAATGCTGCCCAGTTCCGGAATTTCACTGAGAATATTTGCGTAGTCAGGCCTGGCCAGTACAAACATCAGCGCATCCGCCATCGGTACGACTTTAACGGCATCTTTTACTTCTGCCGCCAACTCATGCCAGAAAGAAAAGGCAAATCGGGAGAAGCCAAAAAGCGGATCCAGGCCACGAACTGAAAAATCCGGATCGATAAAACGCGTTTCAGCACACTCTTCGTTATAAAGCACATTGCCAAAATGGAAATTGAAATGGGCGTTGTCCGCCGATCTGAACACTTCTGTCTGCGCCATTTTCAGGGCTTTTTCATAAACATCTCGCGCGGTAGTGGTAAAGCTCGCGCCATTCAGCAGCACGGGTTTATCAAACAGCGCATGCGCAAAGCGTGTCCCTTCCCACTCTTCCCGCAATCTGTCGGCCATGCCCTTGACCATCACTGACGAGGTTTCTGATTCCAGACTAATGGCCTCCTGTATCTTCTCCAGCGCGTTTCTCACGATCATCCGGCGCCCGGCCAGTGAGCGCTGCTCATCAAACACAATTCCTGATAACGGCAGGGAGTCCATTTTCTCGAGAATATAGAACTGCCGTCCCGCAGCCAGTCCGTCATGAAGGACAGGCACCATAAGTTGCGGATAAATAGCGTGTAATACGCGAATCTGTTCGACTTCGGCTTTTATTTTTCCATTAAACTGTTCGGATCTGGCTGTCTTCACGACAAAACCTGAACTCAGAAAATCAACGGTGTGGGAGCGGGTCATTTTTCAATCCCCTGAAAAGTGGCAACGGGCAGGCCGGACGCAATACGCCGTGCCACGGCACGGACGACGGCGCTATAGCCAACAGTGTTATTAACAAATGACTGGATAATGATTTCACTCAGATTCTGGCTAGCCAGATGGGGGGGTCTGAGAATCAGCAGATGGTTCTGATCGCTCAGGACGGTTGAACAACGGCGTTCATAGGCATAGGCTCTGCTACCCAATGGTGAACGCGAAGCTTTCACCACATGCGGATGGGTACTGTTAACCTTTTCTATCGCAGCCTCAATGAGACTACTGGTTAACGCGCCACCATCCCTGACGATAAAGCGATTGATCTGATAACCGGGAGCATGTACCGGTGCGCGTAATGAAACCGTATTTACCAGAGGTGCCCAGGGCATCACCTTATCCTGACTCATCGCGATTTGAGAAAAACTCGGGCGCAGGTTGTCCCGGGCATCCTGCTGACGCCCCTCAAATGATCGGGTGCCAAGCACACCGTTTGGCGTATCCGGATGCACAATATCGGTTTCGACTGACAGAATATGTGAAGCATTGCAATGAAGGGTTCTGAGCGCCTCAATGAGCACACGCAGTGAGGCATGCATCCCATTAGTCTGACAGGAACCCAGACAATACATGCCCGAACGGACTACCTTACGATCGATGGAGCCAATCTCGTCACGCGTCAAATCTTCCAGACAGCCATAGATGCTCGGCAACGCATTAGCTTCAGCCACACCCAGCACGACATCGGCAATTTCCTGCATATTACGGGCAACAGGGCTCTCCTTATCCATATCGAGCTTACTCGTTGCAATAAAACCAATATCGAAACGGCCTGCCTGCGTAGGTATTGTCTTTGCAAGATCACCAAAGTAAAAAGTGACCTCGCGTTCCTGAATACGAAGTGTTTCATCATTGATAACAGTGACGCTGGACTGGATGCCCGGACAGGCCATGGCAAGACGGGCCACAATGCCATCAATAGGACGCAAATCAGGATAATGTTTGTCCAGCGACGGCGGATTTGTCACCACGGTCTGAATAACAAATCCATCCTTCTCAGGATCATTCTGGATTAGAAGGTTCGCGCCAATTTCTGCACCGCAGCCTGCCAGTATTGCTTTTTTCATCTTTAACTCCGAGCGTGATAATTCATTGAAAGGTTTTCAGGTACTAATCAGTTCCAGGAGAACAGTTTCAAAAAATCGGTGACGGTCATGGCATCCAGCTTCGATTCAGACGTCAGGATCCCAGCCAGCACGGCAGAACGATCACGTAATGGGCTGCCTGAAAGATTCAGATGGAATTTAGTCAGTAGCGCATCGAAACACTCTTCACGCCGGCGAACATGACCCAGCGGATATTCAATGGTTTCGGAGAACTCTTCATCTCTGCCGTAACATTTCAGGAAGAGAGAGTTAGGAATGGCGCGCTTTTCAGGATCGTAATAACTTTCAGTAAATGAGGGGCGTTCAGCACAGGTAATTTTTAAGCGCAATGCTTCCAGGTCTGTATCAGAGGCGAGAGGATCATGGAAGTCGTTAATCGTCAGGTTGCCGGTTTGCAGTCCTACTGCAACCATATATTGCAGGCAGTGATCGCGATCCGCAGAATTCTTCATCGGCCCGGATTTATCAATAATCTGCATGGCCGGACGCGTTGTTTCCACGCGTACATACTCAATGCTTTCCGGGGAGAAACCTTCCGCAAGAATTCGTGCACGCAGGTTGATCGCCGCCTCTACTGCCGTCTGCGCGTGGTATTCAGCAGGATTAGGCACTTTAAACAGAATATTTTTGATCACAAAATCGGACAAGCTGCGTGACAGATTGAGAGGTTTACCTCTTAATACCGCCTCGTTGAATCCCCAGCGACTGGCCGTCAGCGCAGTGGGATACCCCATTTCTCCCGTCTGAGCAAATAGCGCCAGTTGCAGACCACGCGCTGTTGCGTCTCCTGCAGCCCAGGATTTACGCGTTCCCGCATTGGGCGCATGGCGGTATGTCCTCAACGCATGTCCATCAATAACAGCATTTGATAGCGCACTGAGTGCCTGATCTTTTGACAAGCCCATGAGCTGTGCTGAAGCGATAGCCGAAGCCATTTTAACCAGTACCACATGGTCAATACCCAGCGCATTAAAGCAGTTTGACAGGCATAACACGCCATGAACTTCATAGGTACGAATCATCGTATTCAGTACCGTGGTCATATTCATCGCTGATGACTGACTGTCCATGAGGCTTTGCCAGGCGGCGGCGGTCAGAATTGCCCCCAGGCTGTCAGAAGGATGTCCCCACTCCTGCGCCAGCCAGGTATCGTTGAATTCCAGCCAGCGGATCATTGAACCGATATGAAAAGCAGCCTCAACGGGCCCCAGCTTTAACGCTGTACCCGCAACAGGCACACCGTTATCGTTCTGACTGAACTGAGCACCCTGCATCAGCCTCATGCAGTCACTATCCGTCGAGGCTGCGATTGCACAACCTATTGAATCAAGCAGGCAATAACGTGCCAGACGTAATGTTTCATTATCGAACGATGTCTGCTCATATACGTAATCAACCAGTTGTACCAATACTTCATCGTACCCGGCATGCGCCATGATTCACCCCATAATTGAATAAGAATTTTCCATAAAGCGACAATAGTGATTCACTACATAAGAAAGTAATTTACAAAAATTGACAATCAATTGATTTATATAGAAATAGTTGATTTCGCTTATTCAAAGCGTAAATGTCGGGATGTTAAAAAACCAGCGAATAAAACCGGGGTACTCATCGAAAATATTGATGACAGGTAAAACCGCAAAGAAATAAGGGCCGTTTTTCGGCCTGGTAGTGCAGATTAAATAGAAAGCAAAAAAGCACAATATATCGAATAAGTTTTATAGCCAGGATTAATGCCTGTTAAATTGAATATTTAATTGCTGTCATCATGGATTGCTTTATCTTCTGTCTGGTCAACCTCTGCCAGCCAGCCTTGTAAAAGGAGTGACAAATTTGTTAAAGAAGAATATAAATAATTGCTGTAATGATAGACCACTTTTACGCATGAGGTTTTAAATGAAGATAAGTGAGCTTCTTGCATTCGTGACAGTCGTGGAGACAGGGAACATAACCCAGGCAGCCGAACGTCTTAATCGTGTGCAATCGAGTATTTCCCACCGAATCAGGAGCCTGGAAGATAATCTTGATGTCACGTTATTAGACCGAAAAGCCGATGGGTGCTCACTTACCGCACAGGGACAGATACTTTATGACTATGCGCGAAAGATATTAAACCTGGCAGATGATTGTAAAAACAATCTTCACTGCTCGAAAAGCAAGCAGATAAATATACGTATCGGTATCATTGAGTGCCTGCCGCCCTATATTGTCAGTGCATTGATTGACCTGGGCCATGACCTTGGCTGGAATATTGACATTTCGGTCGGAAATACCATCAGTCTGCTGAATGCCTTTGACCATAAAGAGTTTGATGCTGTTATCATTGGTGCCGGGTTTTCGAATGCACACCATACAGCTTCCACGTTGCTGACAAGCGAACTGGTTATTATTACTGAAAAAGATTATCCCGACATCAAAGACCTCTCTTGTCTGGACGGGGAAGTTTTCTTACTGAGTAGTAAAAAATGCGCAACGACTACGCGAAATTATAATCAGCTGTTCAACGAGGCCCGGATTACGCCCAAACGCGTGGTGGAATGCGGATCCTATCCGGTACTGTTCTCAAGCATCGCCGCAGGTAAAGGTGTTTCAATGGTATTACGTTGCTCAATCAGCAGTGAAATACAGAATAAAATTAAAATTCATGAGCTCGACGGACAGTTTAGTAACTTTAAAATAGAGCTGGTTTACCGCACAGATTCAATGCAGGTTGAGGGGACTAAATTCAAAGGGATTATGAATTCAGTGTTTCAGGATCCACGCCTGAATGCTCCCGGTTACTGACGCTTACTGCCTTATATCCTGTACATCCTTATCACAAGTGCCTTAACAGAGAGCGGGAGAACACACGTCCAACGTTCGCCCCCTCTCCTGACAGCCTGATTTCTAATCTGCTAAGACTCCCGGAACAACAGGCTTAACTGCCTGATGCTTCTCACACGGTTTCTGGCAGAATAACTAACTTCTTCGTTCTGCACTTCTCAAGAATCCACTTCATCACGGGAACCTCAAAATATTTGTACAAAAATCCAGCGCATGATACTGAAAGAATCAGTGCTACTGCGATAAGCGCCACACCCTGAAAAAGGTCAAACTTTTTACCTGCCGTGAGATTCAGGAAGTAGAAAAGCACAAGGAAATGAACCATGTAAAACGAATAGGAGATTTCCCCTAACCATACTGACATTGTTGAGTTCAATGGGGTATTGCGGTTTTTAAGATCATCGCCTGCCATCGAGATGATCAGAAGGCAAACAGGTATAATGAAAACCACGCTCATGCTGAACTGATAAGGCACAAACATAGACCCAATGTAAGTGACTAAAAGCAACGTCATTGATGCTGTTTTGGTAAGGATTAATGCCCGACCGTTAATCAGCAACCGGGCAGCAAACATCCCGGCAACAAACTCAAATATACGTGATGGTGGAAAAATATAGGACGCCCAGAAGTGACGCTGAGAAATGGGAAAAGCTCCCATTAAATGATTAGGTTCAACCCAATAGTAGATACCTGTTTGTACCAGCAGGGAAGCTAAAGTAACGATAATTAAACCCTGCAAATCATATTTTTCAGGTATCGCTTTCATTGCCCTGAAAAGAAATGGGAAGGAAAGATAAAACATGGCTTCTATGCATAAAGACCAGCTCGGTCGGTTCCCAACAAAAAAATAATGTACATCATCGATCCATGTATTCAGTAAAAAAAGATTCGAAAACCAGAGCTTATACTGAGACAAACTTACCGCACCAAGGATGAATGCCATAATCCAGGTCAGGCAATGTGTAGGATAAATCTTTGCGAAACGCCGCAGATAAAAATCGCCAGCAGTATCCTGTTTTTTTGCTGACCAGACCATTATAAAGCCGCTAAGAATAAAGAAATATGACACGCCAAGCCACCCTGCTTTCCCTACAATTACAGTGAATCCATGCTGAATAAGGGGATCTGAAAAAGGTGCAAGATCACCTGGCAGGGAGGAATGAAACAAAAAAACCAGTAATGCCGCCCAGAAGCGACTGCCGGTAAGAGAGGGAAGTTTGGGTAGCCAGCCTGCGCTTTCTTTAAGCATTGCGCGTTCTCCTGATAACTTCCCTTTATCAGGATCAAGATCGATAATTGTTTCTTTATTTACTTCAGCGTTCATAGCTTCTCCCTAAAATATAAACAGATACCAGTCATTTTGACAGATAGCAGCGTGACAGGGTTAATAACCCAGGCAACGTGAAATGATAAAGCCCGGCCGAAATGCTGCAACTGACCATCACGTTGCCCTGATAAAAATAACGTTTATTGAAGCAAACTAATCTGACACATTAATCTATTCTTTATGCACAATGCGATATCCCGGCTCGTGCTTTTCGATATAACCAAAAGCCTGTTCGCCGAAATGCATCCCCCCGACAAGCACTTTATCTGAACTCACTGCCTCAAGCATTCGTGTCCGTGTCTCAGCCGCCATCTGCGGATCATAGTCAAATGCTATCGCCACTTCTGGCCTGCTGAGCTGAATATGAGGGAAATGAACAATATCCCCCCATATCACCAGACTGTTATGCTCGCCTTCAATCCGGTAGCCTGTATGGCCCGGGGTGTGCCCTTTTAAAGGAATGGCAAAAATACCAGGAAACACCTCGCCACTGTCGATTAAACGAATTTTTTTCTGATACTTTTTGAATGTGCTTCGTGCTAACAGAAAATTTCCTTTTATGCGATCGCTGACAGCGGCGAAATTTTCATCACTCTCAAGATAATTGTATTCATCGCTGCTTATAATTAATTCCGCACAGTTAAACAGAGCTTCATCTTCACTATTTAACAGTCCACCAATATGGTCAGGGTGAGCATGCGTCAGAAGAACTGCATCAATATCCTCAGGCTCAATATTTAACCTGGCAAGATTGGCTATTAATCCGCCGCCCCAGCCTTTTACTCCACCCGCACCACTATCGATAAGAATATTTTTTCCATTGCAACGCACTAAAAATGTATTGATGTGAACAGCATTCGGCTCACTGATTTCTGCATCGCGCTGTATCTTTTCACACTCCTTTTCATCAACATTTGAGAGCAGGTTGAAACCGACTTCAAGGTATCCATCGCTGAGTGCTGTCACACTGACATTGCCAAGATCTCTCACAGGAAAACTGGCGTTCATAAATTGCTCCTTAGTTCTTTCCATAAATATTACTCGCGTCAAAAGAAAAACAGCGGATTCGTGCTGAAACCCCTGTGATTTCCTTGATTAGCACATCAACCTGATGCATGAATTCTTCCATCAGATCGGCCGTTCTGAACACTTCCTGCCTCAGCCTGGCTTCAAAATAAATGGGCGTGCCAAAGCCTATCTCGGCGGTGAGATAGCTGATATGAATATTGTCGTGTTTGGCCTTAAGTATCTTTTGTGCAAGATCCGCTAAGATCGTTGAAAACTTTTCACAGGCTTCACAATCAAACCGATAATTTTCTGAGGTATATAGAGTGATACTGGGCATCCTGAGACATCTCTCCGCAATAATATTAACTTTCTGAAACTCGCCAGTCTGATCTGAATGGCGCTAATCGTAAGCGTTTTATTGTTTGCGGGTTTAGTACCCTCCCCGTCTCATGCAATCCGCCGTGAAGCTGGTCTATCAGATCCATCCCCCCTGTCACTTTGCCAAAAACTGTAAAGTTCTGGTCTAAATATCTGGCCCTGCTCGTAGTAATAAAAAACTGGTGGGTCGCACTGTGTGGATGGCGTGATCTGGCCATACCGACCGTACCCCGTTCAAACGGCAGCGAGCTGAACTCAGCAACCAGAGGGGGTAGCTGTCGCGGATTGATTCGCGTCATATTCAATGGATCACCGGTCTGAGCCATAAAATCCTTTATGACTCTCGCAAACGGCATACCATCGTAAAATCTGGCCTGCACCAATGCCCTGATACGCCCGACATGGGCTGGGGCCAGATCGGAAAATAAGCGAATACTGACTATTCCGCTTTCCATTTCCATTTCAAGGAGATCGCTCTCCTGCATGACTTTCTGAGACAGAGCCGGGAGTATGATTGCGCCTGCGCACAGCCCCAGTCCTCCGCCAATAAACATTCGACGATTCATCTGCTTTTCCCGATTCTGAATCAGGCCTTTAGCCCGTAATGCCCGATGCAGTGGTTCACTTTTGCATTTATCCTGCAAGTTAAGTGACTGCTTACCGGGTTACTGTTTTTTATCCACTCCTATAAAAGAGATAATCTCATTGGTCAGCGCCTCAGGCTGTTCGAAATTAGGCAAATGCGCCGCCCCCTCAAGATTATGCAATTGTGCTTTTCTTTTTCTGGCAAGCCGTTGTGCGTAATCCGGTGGCGTAAGCTGGTCCTCGCTTCCCCTCACCACCACCGCTCTGATATCCGGGATGTTCATATTGGTTAAGTCCGTATCAGCAATCGCATACGAGCAACCCGCAAAAGCTTCGACTGTCGTCCGCCGTAGCATCTGCTTCATTCCGTCAGCATAGGGCGAATCCAGGAACTTCGGTGTCACCCACTTACTTAAAATGCCCATTTCAAGGTGCTCGATACCGTGCTGGAAGACATCTTCTGCCCGGGCTCGCCAGAGTGCTGGCGGCGCAGCATTAACCAATGCGGTATCCACAATAATCATGCCCAGCACTCTTTTCGGGATTCTGTAACCTAACCACTGCGCTATGGTTCCCCCGATTGAGACGCCGGCAACATAGAATGTGTCAATGTGGAGGTAGTCCAGCGCGGCTATGACATCATCGGCTAAATCTGACATTGAAAACTTAATGGCGTCGATGGCACTTAAACCGTGACCACGGATATCCAGGCGAATAACCCGATAGCGTTCAATCAGACGTGGCATCTGCAAATCCCAGAGGTGCAAATCTGTTCCCAACGAGTGAAGAAGCACCAATACTGGCGCATTTTCTTTTCCCTGCACATCAACATGCTGGGTCAACTTAAGCGGTCGAATAAACATCTGATTAATACGCCCTTATTTTTGCGTTGTGTGGCAGTGATAATCCGTCAACCAGAAAATGAAAAAAAAGAAAGTTCACTTTCCGGCGAAAGGTTATCAACGCTCTTTCAGGAGAGGCACTTCTTTAAACAGTTATCCGGTTCCGGAAAATAACTTTGCTGCTCTTTTCAAATCACTCCAGCTGGCGCTATCATTAATAAAACACTTAACGCTCTGCCTCTAGCGAATAATTTCGATGCAGCTATCGATTTTATCAATGTGACGTTTATTGCGTAGCGATTTAAGGCGCGCATTATGCGCTGATGCTCTGATTGTTATCTCAGTGCGTGACTGTTCATGAATGAAACTATCTGCAGGCAGATCAGATGGCGTGTATAAGAAAAATATAACCAGATTTTCTTAAAAGAGAAATGACGTTACTTATTTTGCTAAAAGATAATTTAATCTGATTAAGAACCCATTAAATGAATGTTCTTCATGCCAGAAAAAATACTGATCAAGACATTTTCATATTAATGTCCGTCAGATGTCTGAAAGAATGGTTTTCATCCGTCGCCCCGATCTCTTCAGGCTCTTTTTTATCCGCCGGGGCTATCAATGTAATCCGATGGCTCCATCTGTTCAGTTCAGGATAATGGCTTAACTGGTGTACGAAGAAAAAACAGCCTGCACTGGCTCTGCGTTCAATAATAAGAGGGCGCGACATTGCTATTGGATGCGGTAAGTTAACAAGAGTCTTACCCGGTCATACATCTTCATCTGTCTGATTTACGGCTCAGGAAAGTAAACGCGCATACTCTGATACTATGTGCGTTGCTTCACATAAGTCACTTCCTGGGCGTCTGATACAGGCAACATCTGTTGAGCCATCCGGCATGGCAGGCGTCTTTTATCGGCCTTCAACATGAATCAGCTCTGTTTGCAGATTAGTGATTAATTTTACTGCAATTCACTGCGTTATCATTTTATCATTCTTTACTTAATCAGGCTTTTCTGGCCCAGAAAATTGATGAATTGATTCAGATCAACTATTTACCCATTCGGGCTTAAATAATTTAACCAGAAAATAAAAACAAAAAAATCATTAATTTATATTTATTTCTCACTCCGGAGGCAGAGTAATAACCTGCTGAAATACTATCACGCTAATCAACCAACCCCCTGGTATATGACAAATAGAATTAAAGATTAACCCGCGCGTGACGATAAGAAAATCAGCCTTCATTTTATCTGTTTCCGTTTTCTGCTCCTCACTAAAGGTAGAACCTATGGGTCTCTCTCAACGCATCTCCGACATTAAAATCGGAAAAAAACTGGGTACCGGATTTATTATCGTCATCGCGGCTTCGCTTGCTATTACCATGATGGCTTTTGATTGCTTTCGCAGCATCAAAGACAACTCTGCACGCCGCTCTGTGACGGTGGAGATGGTCAACGTGCTGAGTAAGGCGCGCCTGAACCGAACCCTTTTCCAGTACACAAAAGATCCAAAGTTTGCCGCACTCAACGTTCAGGCGCTGACGGAACTTGAAGTCCTTTATAAGCGCCTTTCTGCCTTTCAATGGGATGAAACTGGCCAGCAGAAAGTTTCTATGATGGGACAACTGCTTGAGCAGTATCTGAAACAGCGTGAGAAGTTTCTGACCGCCGCTCAGTCAACCACCCGCGAGCTGGAATTAATAAAAACCGACCAGCTGAACAGGGTGGCGCATCAGTTCAAATCACTGGATCTGGCGCAGCCCCCCGAAGCCGCACTCCTCCTTTCCCGACTGGCAGTGGAATTATTCGATCTTGTGAATATTGAAAAAGCGTTTCTGGACAAGCCCTCTGAGGCTGGCCGGGACGCGGTCATTGAAAAGTACACGCTCATTACCACACTGAGCGAACAGCTGAACAGCTTCAGCCAGCCGGCTATCGATGAGCTTTCCCGCGCCGTCCTCACCATTCTGACCCAGCAGCGCCAGCCCGTGACGCTCTATCTTGCGGCCACCGTGAAAGAGAAAGAGGAATCCGCCGAACTGACCACGGCCGCAGAACGATTAAACAGCGCCGTATCCGATATTTTTGCTTTCCAGTCCCATTTGTCTGCTTCCTTCATCAAACAGGCGGAATGGCGCATTGGCTTTGCGTCACTGATTTGCGTCGTGCTGAGTCTGCTGATCGCCTGGCAGATTACCCGCAGTATTACACGCCCGATAAAAGAGACCCTCAATGTTGCCCAGCGTATTGCCGAGGGGGATTTAACCACCTCGCTGAACTCCACGCGGGGAGATGAATTAGGCCAGCTGATGCAGGCCGTCGATGCCATGAGCACCAGTCTGCAGACCATTATTACGAAGGTACGGGATGGCGTCAGCAGCGTGGCTCGTGCCTCCGCCGAAATTGCGGCAGGGAATACCGACCTCTCCTCCCGTACCGAACAGCAGTCTGCCGCGGTAGTTCAGACGGCAGCCAGTATGGAAGAGCTCTCTTCAACCGTGAAGCAGAATGCGGAAAACGCCCATCATGCCAGTCAGCTGGCGACAGAGGCGTCAGTCAATGCCGGACGCGGGGGTGAAATTATCCATGACGTTATTAACACGATGAATAACATCAGCCAGAGCTCGGGCAAAATTGGCGAAATCATCAACGTCATTAACGGCATCTCTTTCCAGACCAATATTCTGGCGCTGAATGCCGCCGTCGAGGCCGCGCGCGCAGGTGAACAGGGCCGCGGTTTTGCGGTTGTCGCTGGCGAAGTTCGTAACCTGGCCCAGCGCAGTTCGCTGGCCGCTAAAGAGATCGAAACGCTGATTCGCGAGTCGCTTGATCGGGTACATGATGGCTCTGAATATGTGGAACGCGCCGGGACAACCATGAACGAGATTGTGCGTTCGGTCAGCCAGGTCAAGGATATTATGGGTGAGATTGCTGCGGCCTCAGATGAGCAGAACCGCGGTATTTCTCAGATTGCAACCGCCATGGCCGAGATGGATTCTACTACCCAGCAGAATGCCGCACTGGTTGAAGAGTCATCCGCCGCTGCCACGTCGCTGGAGTCTCAGGCCGACGAGCTGGAAAAAACGGTAGCGGTATTCCGGCTCTCTGCAGTGCAGAACGGCGTCAGCCGGACCACACCGGTTGTAACACCACGCCTGGTGCCCGCTATGCCGGTCAAAGCCTCCTCAGATGCCGGCTGGGAAAGCTTCTGACGGCGGGCCCAGCCACAACTGAATAATCATTCCGCCAGTCTGCCGGAAAAGACTGGCCGGGATGTTTCACCCTTTCATTCTCCCTTTAATGCAGGAAGTGTTGTCTCCGCTTATGCGTGAATGACACTACAGGATGAGGCTAACCGGGCAGCATCAGGACGAGATGAACGAGAGAGGGAGCCGAAACAGTCTGGTCAGCGCCTGATGATTTTGTGTCTGTCTGAGGTTTGAGGTGAAAAAAAGGGAATGTGGCGGGAGGAGTGTCGTCCGTGACAGTTTCTCCGGCCGGTATACGCTCTCGCGCAACCGATGAGGTCGTCCGCTTCGTCGTTTTCCGGCCGGAGCCGGACTACGTCTACTGGTGTCAGTTCAGTTATTGCTAGTTCAGTTCGTCGTTCAGGCCTGCAAGTGTCTGCAGGTACGGCACCTGCTGTTGAGCAATCGTCGGTGACTTAAAACTACTCAGCCATTTTCTGGCCTCGGAGATTTGCGCCAGCCGATCCGCGTTGCTTTCAGATTTCGCCATGTAACCCAACTGAGTAAAGAGTGTTGCGATACTGATTTCTTTTTTACCCAGGGCAAGGCTCAGTGCCGCTTCACCAATAATGACGTGGCCTTTCTCGTCGTTTTGAATTAACACAGAAAATCCTCCATTAGGTACGAATTGATGACAACCTCACCAGAGACTGTAGTCGTTAAAAGAAGAACTGCCCGAATAAATCACTAATAATTCCGTAACCTGCTGAACAAATGTGCTTAATCTTTTTTCCGGATTGTTCTGTTTGTCGCCGATCGCCCCGCCTGCCAGACTTGGTGATTCTCCCGCTTCCGGGCATCACCATGAAACTTTCTGTTCTTCTTACGCTGCTGGCGGCGACGGTCTGCTTTGTTTTTACCGCTTACGGCCACCTGACCTCGCAACAGACAAGCGCCCCCTCTGTAACAGAGGGCGGTGAATTCTGACAGGAGATTGACTGTCTGTGGCGGCGTCGTCATTGACCCGGTGATCAGGTATGATCCGCTCTCTTTTTCCTGCTGGTTGTCCGATGTCTGCCATTAACGATACGTTCATTGCTCCGCCCTGCGTGGAGGCAATTACCCTGCTTTTTGAAGACGAGCATCTGCTGATTATTAATAAACCCAGCGGATTGCTGAGTCTGTCAGGTAAAAACCCGCTGAATCGTGATTCCGTGCATCATCGTCTGGTGGCACATTTTCCTGGCTGTACGCTGGTTCACCGGCTCGACTTTGGTACATCCGGGCTGATGGTGGTGGCACGAAACAGGGCGATCAACGCGGCGCTCTGCCATCAGTTCAGCCAGCGTCGCGTCAGCAAAACTTATCAGGCTTTATTGTGTGGCCATCTGGCTGATGAGGAAGGGGTGATAGAGGCCGCGATAGCGAAAGATCCGGCGCAGTTTCCCAGAATGGTGATTTGCCCGGGCACAGGAAAACCCGCGCGTTCACGCTATCGGGTTGTTGAACGGGAAATCTTTCCGGGAGAAGGCCATGGTGGATTGCCGGTGACGCGGGTTGCGCTGACGCCGGAAACCGGACGTACCCACCAGCTGCGTATTCACTGTCAGCAACTGGGCCATCCGATCCTGGGCTGCGATCTTTATGGCGGCCGGTTATTGCCTGGCGCAGAGCAGGCAGAACGGCTGATGCTGCACGCCAGCGAACTGACGCTGACGCATCCGGTCAGCGGCGAACGCATGACGCTCTCCGTGCCCAGCCCATTCTGAACCGCCTGGGCGTTACCACATCAAATCGTCCGGGACTTTGAAGTCCGCATAAGGATCATCTTCATCCTCAGCCTCTTCGCTCAGGGCGCTGTTTAAAACAATGGCGCTGGCATCGCGCTGGGCAATCTTGTCCGCCACGCTGGCCGGGATAATGGCGTACTGGCTTTCACCTTCCTTCTCTCCTGCCAGACGGGCGATAGCGAGGCGGCCATTGATCAGCTGATTCTGCGTCGGCTTGTCGACCATGATTTTTTTAATCAGGTTGTTATCGGTGAAGTTGAAGCTGATGGTGCCACGCGACACGTCAATTCTGTTCATTTCGATCAGCTGTTTGATCTGGGCTTTGTACTCTTTGGATAGCACAGCCAGCTTCTGCTGCTCATTCAGCTGCTTGTCCCGCTCAAGCTGGGCCTTTTTGTTATCTTCCACCGCTGCCCGGGCTTCGCGGGCCTGAACGCGGGATTTTTTTGCGGTTCGCTTAACCTTATCCATCTTTTTGCTGGATACCAGTCCCGCTTTCAGCATCTGCTCCTGCAAGGTGAGTTTTGTCATTGTCGTCTCTGAACCTGTTAAATTATCGCCGGATTATACCTGCAATCATCCGGCCTGTGCCAGGTTGTCGCATTTGCGGCCTCTGCAATAGCGGGCTCCTCCTGCGCACTGTGCTACCATTCTCCGGTCAAAATTATCCTGTTGAGCACCATGTCTGAACTAACAAAACGTAAAAATGACCCTGAAGGGCTGAAGAAACGCATTATTGCCGGCGCACTGAAAACCTTCGCGGAGTTTGGTATGCAGGGCGCCAGGCTGGAGCAGATTGCCGAACATGCGCAGACCACCAAACGCATGGTGGTGTATCACTTTGGCAGCAAGGAACAGCTCTACATTGAGGTGCTGGAGCAGGTTTATCAGCAGATCCGCCAGCATGAAACGGGTCTGAACCTGGCGGTGATGGAGCCGAAGCTGGCGATGACGCGCCTGGTGGAGGCGAGTTTCGATTATCACGTCGCGCATCCCGATTTTATCCGGCTGGTCTGCAGCGAGAACCTGCTGCGTGGCCGTTACATCACGCAGTCGCCGCAGATTAAAACCGTTAACCGCAGCGCGCTGGATCTACTGGATGACATCCTGTCACGTGGTCAGCAGCAGGGTATTTTCATTGCCGATGTCCAGACTATTGATGTCCATCGTCTGATCAGCAGTATCTGTGTGCATCACGTCTCAAACCGCTATACCTTCAGCGCCCTGTTCACGCCTGATAATAGCGAAGAGGAGAGTATCCGCCGCAATCGTCAGTTGGCTGTCACCGCAACGCTCCGCTACATCCTGAAATAACAGGTCATTGCCCGGGCTCCGCTTACTCATGGTCTACGCTTAGTAAATCCAAGTCATTAACCCCTGTAAAAGGAACGCTGTTGTGAGCAGAGACGCACGCCTCTATCCGCTTCGCCAGACCCATGTTGAACCCGACGATGATGCGCTGTGGAACTGGGCGCAGAATGCGCAAATCGGTACAAGCAATCAGGTGCGGCGTCCCGCCAGTGAAGCGGAGTTACAGAAGCTTATTCAGACATCACGCGGTCAGATCCGGGTGATTGGCAGCAAGCTCTCGCCCGGTCGCATGCTGAAGGTCGGCAAAGATGATTTGCTGCTGGATCTCAGTGCGTTGCGCGGCCTGATTGCCAGTGATGACCACAGCGTCACCTTTGCGGGTGCGACGCCGCTGGAGCAGGTTTATCGCCGCCTGACTGAAATGAATCGCATGCTGGCTTCATCGCCAGGTGTTATTGCGATACAGACGCTCGCCGGGGCAATGGCGACCGGTACCCACGGCCAGGGTTTGCAGCAGAGTTCGATTGCCGATGAAGCGCTTTCCATACGCATGGTGCTGGCTGATGGCAGCGTGCGCGAGTTTGTGCGCGGTGACGCCGATTTCCCGGCGGCGCAGGTTTCTCTGGGCGCGCTGGGCATTGTCACGGCAGTCACGCTGCGAACTCAGCCTTTCCGCATTTTTACCTGCCATAAAAACGCCGTCTCTGCCGACACGCTGGAAGAGGATCTGCTGCGCTGGAACGACGACTACACGCTGAGCAAAGCCTGGTGGTTTGTTGACGATAACCTGATGCACGTCTGGAACGCACATGAAGCCAGTGATGAAGAGCGTCAGCGTTACGAAGCACAGGGACGTCAGGTGGTGGAACATGAAGGTGAGGTTGATGAAAGTCTTAATGACACCATCGATCAGACGCTGGCACACATGCATCGCGATACGCAGATCCATGGCAAAGGCGGTAAACAGTTTCGCACCGTTACCCGCTTCCGTGACTTCACCGATGTGACCGGTGACATTTATCAGCTTTTCTGCCGTGGAATTGCGGTGCCGCAGATCAATGTGGAGATTGGCGTCCCCCTGGCAAAAACCCCCGCCATCATTCGCCGGATTAAGGCGTGGTATGCGGAGAATCGTCCGCACATGCACTACCCCATTATCCTGCGCTGTACCGGCGCGTCGTCCGCCTGGCTCAGCCCGGCGTCGGATCAGCCCACCTGTTTCTTTGGCTTTGTGGTCTATTACGCTGACGATGGTTCGCTGTCGCAGGAAGGGTTGCACTTCCTGACGGAAGTGGAAAAGCTGCTCGCCGAAGAGGGGGGTCGCCCGCACTGGGGTAAGTATTACGATGAAGATCGCTATAACTGGCGTGAGCTCTATCCGCAGTGGGACGCCTTCCGCGCCCTGCGAAGCCAGCTCGATCCGCAGGGTCGGCTGGGCAATGACTACATCACGCCACTTTTTGACTGACTGAGGAACACTATGTTTGCCTGGGTAACGCTGTTAACACAACCCGACTATCTGGTGGGCGTCAAAGCGCTGCACCGTTCACTGCAACAGAGCCAGAGCGAGTGGCCGCTGGTGGTCATGACCACGCCCGCGATTTCTGAGGCTGACTGTCAGATTCTGCGGGATGCGGGCTGTATGATTAAGCCGGTCGAGCCGATCTATCCACGCGACGATCTGGCTCAGCATTACGCGTCAGCGCAGTTCGGTGAAGTCTGGACCAAGCTGCGTGCCTGGCAGCTTACCGATTATCAGCGTGTGGTGTTTCTGGATGCCGATATGCTGGTGCTGAAAAATATGGATGAGCTGTTTACCCTGGATCTCGGCGAGAATGCGCTGGCTGCCTGCCACGCCTGCCGCTGTAACCCGAATAAAATCGCCTCTTATCCGCCAGAGTGGCAGCCCGAGCAGTGCCATTATACCTGGCAGGCCCGGGGTGAAAGCGCGCCTGCAGAACTGGACATCTATCTGAATGGCGGTTTTCTGGTGCTTGAGCCCGATAACGCGGTGTTCGATGCGCTGGAAAAGCGTATTGCCGCCATTGACGATCTCAGTGCCTATCCCTTCTCCGAGCAGGATCTGCTGAACGAAGTCTTTGCCGGACGCTGGAAGCCGCTCTCTTATATCTACAACGCGCTAAAAACCCTGCCGTTCCAGCACAGCGGCCTCTGGCAGGATAATCAGGTGAAGAACCTGCACTATATTCTGGCCAAGCCGTGGAAACGCGATCTTAACCAGCCCGAAAGTGAGCGCGACCGCTTTTATGCACTCGACAGGCTGTGGTGGGAAAAAAGCGGCCTGATCTGATGTTCACGGGCGGGAAGCACTGGTTTCCCGCCCTGCCCGCCATTACACCGTCATCCAGCGGCGCTGTTCCGCAGACTGCGCAATCGCTTCCAGCACCTTCTGTACCTGTAACCCCTCCGCAAAATCGGGCCACATCCGATCGCCAGCCGCAATCCCGTTGATCAGGTCGCGAATCTCCACGGTTTTCTGGTCGTTAAAGCCAATACCGTGCCCGGCGGAGACGCAGAAGCTGGCGTAGTCCGGGTGGGCGGGGCCGGTCAGCAGGGTTTTGAATCCCTGCCGACCCGCAGGTTCATCATGCAGATAGAGTTCCAGCTCGGCCATGCGCTCCTGGGTATAGCGCAGCGTGCCTTTGGTGCCGGTTACGACATAAGTCAGGCCCATTTTTGCACCACAGGCGATACGTGAGGTTTCAATTACACCGTGCGCACCGTTGCTGAACCGCAGCAGCGCGCTGGCCTGATCCTCATTTTCTACCGGCAGTCGCTTTTCGGGGGCTTTAGGGTCTGGCCGCGAGGTGATGACCGTCATCATATCGCCGCTCACCTCCGTAATCTCCCCCACCAGATAGTGCGCCATGTTAACGATATGTGCGGCGAGATCGCCCAGCGCGCCGAGTCCCGCCAGCGCTTTCTGGCAGTGCCAGTCACGCGGCGTTTCCGCGCTGGCGAGATAGTCTTCATTATGGGTACCGTAGAAATGCACCACCTCACCGATCTCGCCACCGGCAATAATCTCTTTCGCCAGCTGGCTGGTCGGGTTTTTCATGTAGTTAAAGCCGACCAGGGTTTTGACGCCAGCGGCCTGCGCGGCCGCCACCATCTCCTGCGCATCCGCCACACTCAGGGAGAGTGGCTTCTCTGAATAGACATGCTTGCCGTGACGTATCGCTTCCAGCGCCATCTCTTTGTGCAGAAAGTTGGGTGCGCAGATGTCCACCACGTCAATGGCGGGATCGCTGACCAGCGTGCGCCAGTCGCCCGTAGAGCGTGCAAAGCCAAAGGTAGCGGCCTGGCGGGCCGCCAGCTCAGGATTCACCTCGGCGAGCATCTCCCGCACGATTTCGCCTTTCAGCGCAAACACGGTCGGCGCCTGCGCATAGGCAATGGCGTGGCAACGTCCGATATAGCCGCTGCCGATCATGCCGATTCTGACTTTGTTCATTTCAACTCCAGAAATTCAGTTCAGGGATGAAATGAAATCTACGTTTCAGTTTTGCGGCTGACAAAGCCGGAAATAACAGTTTGTGACGGCAGTAAAAAACTATTGGTTAAAATCACGCCTTATGCCGTCTGACAAGCGCCGTACCCTGCCAGAACCCCTCATAAACACCTCAGTTTCTTCGCCGGTTTCAGCGACCTCGTCATCCCGCTTAGGCGCGGTTCCGGAATCTGACACAGCAAAGTGGCGACTATTTCAGCAGTCAGCAGGATTTATGAAAAAGAGCTTTGACATGGCCGGGCGTGGCCGTTACTATGCGCCCCGTTCCAACGATTCCTCTGTAGTTCAGTCGGTAGAACGGCGGACTGTTAATCCGTATGTCACTGGTTCGAGTCCAGTCAGAGGAGCCAGATTCAAGAAACCCGCTCAGGGAAACCTGAGCGGGTTTTTTATTGGCTATCGTTTCCTCCTCGCCGCTCTTCAGGACAGCATGGCTTCCAGCCGGGCCAGCACGTCATTGACGAACGTTTCAGGGAGTTGCCCCCGCCCTTAGCTGGCGTCCGTGTCCAGCGGCCCAGGCTGATCACAGCGAATCACGCACACTAATCTGCAACCTGCGCCATCGGGTGTACGGTTAAGCCTGCTGCACGGGCAACGTTTCCACCGTAGGTGATGAAAAGGCTCACTTCAGCGTGCGGATTGCATTACCCATGCCGCTCCTCAAAGGAACAGAACGGACGGTTGTGAGGTTTAACGGTCAGCCCCTTGTCGAAGGGCATACCGGCGTCGCTGCCTGGCGATAACAACAGCGTTTTCAGCTCAGCGGGATGCAAAGGATGATGTCAGAACGGATAGAAGGATTGCAGCGCCTCTTCCACCTGTTGATTACAGCGTGCAGGCTTACAGAGAGGAACGCAAAAAAACTGCACCTTACTCAACTGGCATGCCAGCGTTTGGGGTGCAGTCGCATTTCAGACTGGTTCAGGTTTCAGGACAATCAGAGATCGAAACGATCCAGATTCATCACTTTGGTCCAGGCAGCCACGAAGTCTCTGACAAATTTTTCGTGGGCGTCGCTGCTGGCGTAGACTTCCGCTGAGGCGCGTAACACCGCGTTGGAACCAAACACCAGATCGGCACGGGTGGCGGTATAGCGGGTTTCGCCACTGACGCGATCGCGGCCAATGAACGCCTCATTGCGGCTATCGGCGGCTTTCCACTCGGTGCGCATATCCAGCAGATTCACGAAAAAGTCAGTGTTCAGTGAACCGACATTCTGCGTGAAAATACCGTGCTGGCTGCCATCAAAGTTAGCGCCCAGCGCACGCATGCCACCCACCAGCACTGTTAACTCTGGCACGGTCAGCGTCAGCTGCTGCGCCTTGTCGATCAACAGGCTTTCGGTAGTGGTTTTGCCAAAGCCGGTGCCGTAGTTACGGAAACCGTCTGCACGCGGTTTCAGCAGATTAAACGACTCAACATCGGTCTGATCCTGACGCGCATCCACCCGGCCAGGGGTAAAGGGCACATCAATGGATACGCCTGCCGCTTTCGCCGCCTGTTCCACACCAACCACACCCGCCAGCACGATCACATCCGCCAGAGAAGCTTTGTTGGCTTCGCGCTGAATCGCTTCCAGCGTCGGCAGCACGCGCGCGGCGACGGCATTGACGTCCCACTCACGCTGCGGCAGCAGGGCCAGCCGTGCGCCATTGGCACCGCCACGCTTGTCGCCACCCCGGAAGGTTGAAGCCGACGCCCAGGCGACAGACACCAGCTCGCTGACGCTCAGACCAGCTGCGGCAATCTTCTCTTTCAGCTGTGCAATGTCCGCAACGGTAGGATGATAAACCGGTGCAGGCAGAGGATCCTGCCAGATCAGATCTTCCTGCGGCACTTCAGGTCCGATGTAGCGCGCTTTTGGCCCCATATCACGGTGAGTCAGCTTGAACCACGCACGGGCAAAGGCTTCGTTAAACGCCTGCGGATCGTTGAGGAAACGACGCGAAATCTTTTCGAACTCCGGATCAAAACGCAGTGTCAGATCGGTAACCAGCATGGTCGGTTTGTGTTTCTTCGCGCTGTCGAAGGCATCCGGAATGATTTCCGGTGCATCCGCAGCGACAAACTGAATTGCCCCCGCCGGGCTGCGCGTCTGAACCCACTCATATTTGAACAGGTTTTCGAAAAAGTAGTTGCTCCACTGGGTCGGTGTCTGCGACCAGATCACTTCCAGACCGGATGTGATGGCATCGGGACCGACACCGCTGCCGTGGCTGCTCACCCAGCCCAGCCCCTGCGCTTCGATAGGTGCCGTTTCCGGATCGACGCCAACGTGGCTGGCGGGTGCCGCGCCGTGGGTTTTACCCAGCGTATGGCCGCCTGCAATCAGTGCCACGATCTCTTCATCGTTCATGCCCATATTGCCAAAGGTGGCGCGAATTGCCGGAGCAGCAGAAGCAGGATCGCCGCTGTGTTCCGGCCCTTCCGGATTGACATAGATCAGACCCATTTCGGTAGCACCCAGCGGCGACTGAGCAAGGGCTTCCGGATGACGATGTTCCAGCCAGGCGGCTTCTTCGCCCCAGTTAACATCCATATCCGGTTCCCAGACATCTTCACGTCCGGCACCAAAGCCGAAGGTGCGAAAGCCTGAGTTTTCCAGCGCGACGTTACCCGCCAGAATGTAGAGGTCGGCCCAGGAGATCTTCTGACCATATTTCTGCTTGATCGGCCACAGCAGGCGACGCGCTTTGTCCAGACTGACGTTGTCCGGCCAGGAGTTTAACGGCGCAAAACGCTGCTGACCACGACCTGAACCACCGCGCCCGTCAACGGAGCGATAGGTTCCGGCGCTGTGCCAGGCCATGCGGATAAACAGGCCGATATAGCTGCCCCAGTCGGCGGGCCACCAGGCCTGTGACTCGGTCAGCAGCCCTTTGATGTCAGCTTTCAGGGCAGCGTAATCAAGTTTTGCAAATTCTTTACGGTAATCAAAGGCTTCGTCGAGCGGGTTTGAACGGGATGAATGCTGATTCAGCAGGTCAACACGGAGCTGATTCGGCCACCAGTCGCGGTTAGTGGTGCCACCGCCCGGTGCCTGATTGGACTGCGCAGGCTTGCCCGAATGAAAGGGACATTTGCTCTCGGGCGCTTCGCGATCGGCTTCAGAGATCGGCTTTGCATCTTTTGCATCTTCATCAACGGAATTGCTCATGGTCACACCTCTTTTTTGTATTTTCATCGCTACTCTATAGAGGATTTTCAGGAACGCACACCTGTCTCACCCTATCTGTTTGATAGCTTTTACCTTTTTATGAAGCTCATTCAAAAGCTGAAAACAATGAAAAAACCTCTGTCGCCCCACTGGCGAAGGCGAGCGGAGCGGCAGGCGCCCCCTGAGACTATTCTGACCGCCACGGTTTCTCAACCCGCATCGCTTCGCAGCGTCACAATTCGCTGGCGCTGTCACACTCATCTGGAGTGAGGCTACTGGCGGAGGGGGGCGGGAAAAAAGGGGAAAGGGTTGCAGCAAAAAACGGGGTGAAAAAAAGCGCATCCGGGTAAGCGGACGCGCCTGCAGAGAGTTAACGCCAGCCGAGTTCCGGTGCGACATACTTCAGAATCGCTTCGATCACATGCGTGTTATAGGCGACGCCAAGCTGGTTCGGCACGGTAAGCAGCAGCGTATCGGCTTCGGCAATCGCCTCATCCTGCGCCAGCTGCTTAATCAGCACCTCCGGCTCTGCAGCGTAACTGCGGCCAAAGATGGCGCGGGTTTTCTCATCAAGGAAGCCGACGGAATCCCGATCGTTACCGCTGCGGCCAAAATAAGCACGGTCCATATCATTCACCAGCGCAAAGATGCTGCGACTGACTGACACCCGCGGCGTGTGCGTATGCCCCGCCGCTTTCCAGGCTTCACGGTAGGCGCGGATCTGCTTCGCCTGCTGGATATGGAATGGCTCGCCGGTTTCATCATCTTTCAGGGTAGAACTTTGCAGGTTCATCCCCATTTTTGCGGCCCAGATGGCAGTAGCATTGGAGCCGGAGCCCCACCAGATGCGGTCGCGCAGACCTTCAGATAGCGGCTCAGGGCGCAGCAATCCCGGTGGATTCGGGAACATTGGCTGTGGATTCGGCTTAGCAAAGCCTTCACCACGCAGGACCTCCAGAAACTCTTCGGTGTGACGACGGCCCATATCCGCATCGCTCTCACCCGCTTTCGGTTCGAAGCCAAAATAGCGCCAGCCATCAATCACCTGCTCAGGGGAACCGCGGCTCAGGCCCAGCTGCAGACGACCATTGGAGATCAGGTCTGCTGCGCTGGCATCCTCGACCATATAAAGCGGATTCTCGTAGCGCATATCGATGACGCCGGTGCCAATCTCAATCTTTTTCGTGCGTGCAGCAATCGCGGCCAGCAGCGGAAACGGCGAGCTGAGCTGACGGGCAAAATGGTGAACGCGGAAGTAGGCACCCTCTGCGCCCAGCTCTTCGGCGGCCACCGCTAAGTCGATCGACTGCAGCAGCACATCCTGCGCAGTACGCGTGGCGGACTGCGACGACGGCGTCCAGTGACCAAAAGATAAGAAGCCAATATTTTTCATCTGTGTTTCTCCTGACGGGCCTGAAATGCCCGTAAACAGAGGCAATTTCTGATAAGCCAAGGTTACGCCCTCTGCGCCGCCACTGATAGTCAATATCTTTCAGCGCCATATTCAGGATTTTCGACATAGCGACACTGCAGGGAAGTCAGGCCCTGTTTTCCTGTGCGGCTGCGGAATCTGCACTACCCTCAGATCCCTGTCCCGTGCCAGGCGTCTAACGTCGTTCACCTGCCCGGTCGCGATCGTCATGGCGCACGGGTCACGATCTGAGGTGGTGACGCAAGGCCGATTTCTGCTATGGGAGAGGAGTGATGTGTGACCTGCTCGCGTTTCCGATGTACGCGATTTCGCCGCCCGCCACACAGTCCCTGCTGGAGGCGATGGTTGAGCTGCTGGCACAATACGGCACAGCGGCACAACCGGTCTGGCCCGACGATCTGCTGACGCACTGGCGGGATGACCGCCTGCTGCTGAGCCAGACCTGTGGTTATCCACTGATGAGCCAGCTTCCTGCAGTCCGGCTGGTCGGCGCGTTTCACTATCAGGCACCCGGTTGTAGCGGGTGTGACTATCGCAGCTGGCTGGTTGCGCGGGACCCACAGGCTCTGCTAACCGATTTTCACGGCCTGCGGGCGGTAGCGAACAGTCTGGATTCTCACTCGGGCTACAATGCGTTGCGCTGGATGGCGGCACAGCATGGCATCACCTTTTCGCGGCTTCTGCTGAGCGGCGGTCATCGTCAGTCACTGGCGGCAGTGCGTGAGGCACGGGCAGATATCGCGGCTATCGACTGCGTGAGCTGGGCGCTGCTGGCGCGCTATGCGCCGGATGAACTGCGCGGGTTGCATATCATTGGTGAAACGCCCGCGGCACCAGGGCTGCCGCTAATCACGTCCGCCCGGACCTCTGCAACTCAGCATGCGATGTTGTGTGCAGTCCTGCATCAGCTGGTCAGCGATCCCCGCTGGCGGCACGTCTGCGACGCCAGCCTGATTAGCGGATTCAGCCCAATGCAGCGTCACGACTATCAGCGCGTACTGACGTGGGAACAGCAGGCTGCAGGGTGGGGCGTGACCCGTCTGTAATCTGCCTGATTGTTTCCTCAGTCGTTCTTCCCTCTGCCTGCGCCTGCCCTGCTCGTCCCTCGCCGCTTAACACGGTTAGCACTGGCAAGCCCGGTCCCGGCGTTTTAAGGTAGAGGTTTTCAGCAGAGGGAGAGTGAAATGCGTATTCTGATGGCAGGTGCTGGCGCGACCGGCGGATATTTTGGTGGCCGACTGGCGCAGGCGGGCCAGGACGTTACGTTTCTGGTGCGCGAGCGGCGTTATCAGCAGCTTCAGACTCACGGTCTGGTCTTACAGACGCCGCAGGGCACAGAAACGCTGCAGCCGCAACTGGTTCAGGCCCCTGCTCTGACGGGCCATTATGATCTGATTATCGTGACGGTAAAAAGTTTTGGCCTTGAACAGGTCATGAATGACATTGCGCCTGCGGTCGGACCGGAGACGCTGATCATGCCGATTCTCAACGGAATGCGGCACATCGCCACGCTGCAACAACGTTTTGGCGAGGATAAGGTGATCGGCGGCCTGTGCAAAATCAACGCTACGCTGGGTGAGAATGGCGAAGTGATTCAGATGACGCCGCTGCATCAGATCTATTACGGTGCGCTGGATGGCAACAATGATATCCGACTGCAGCGGGTTGATGCGGCGCTGCGTGAGGCCGGTGTCGACAGCCGGTTCAGCGATAACATTATGGATGAGCTGTGGGAGAAGTGGCTGCTGCTCAGTACGCTCGGCGCGGTCTGCTGCCTGGCGCGCGGGGACACCCGACAGATCCTTACCTCGCGCGGAGGCGAAGCCCTGTTGCAGGCGGTTTTCGCCGAGATCCTGAGCGTCATCACCGCCGAAGGCTATCAGCCGCGTCCGGCAGCGACCGCCCGCATTTTTGAAATGTTAAATAACCCGGCGACGCCGATGACTTCCTCTATGTACCGCGATCTCACCCAGGGCTATGATATTGAGGCCGATCAGGTGATTGGCGACCTGCTGCTGCGGGCAAAACGTCACAGCCTCGTCACGCCGCTGCTGAATGCCGTGGATGTCAATCTGCAGGTCTATCTGCAGCAGCGATAACCTCCCGGGCCGGGTACCTGTGCTGACCGGATGCCACAGTGCGTCCGGCCCGCGTGGCGGTGAAACTGTGGCTTACAGCAGCAGCGCAGCGGGAAAATTTGCTACACTCATCGCTCAATTTTTTGGAGAGTTCAATGACTTCCCGCTCTGTGACCCTCGATGATGTCGCTCAACTGGCTGGCGTTTCCTACCAGACCGTTTCACGTGTTTTAAATCGATCGCAACAGGTCTCTCTGCGCACGCGGGAAAAGGTTGAGGCAGCGATGCAGCAACTCAATTACGTGCCGAATCGTGTGGCGCAGCAGCTGGCGGGCAAGGCGACGCGCACTCTGGGTCTGGCCACCAGCGATCTGGCGCTGATGGCCCCGGCGCAAATCGCCTCGGCGATACAGCAGCGCGCCGCCAGCGCGGGGTATCATCTGGTGATTGCGATGGACAGCGGCAACGATGCGGCCGCTACCGTGAACGAACTGCTGGCGCAGCGGGTCGATGGGCTGCTGATTAATCTGCCACTCGAGGCGGAGGCGGCGCAGCAGATCCAGCTGCTCTGTGGCAGCAAGCCAGTCCTGTTTCTGGATGTTGAACCTCAGGCCACCGTGGCGCAGTGTCAGTATCCAAACGAATCAGGTGCGCGAGCCGCCGTTGAGCATCTGGTGGCACTGGGCCATCGTCAGATTGGCCTGCTGAACGGGCCACAGCGGTCGGTGTCGGCCCGTCAGCGTGAGAACGCCTGGCGACAGGCGCTGGCCGAACATCAGTTAACGCCCTACTGTTCGCTGCGCGGTGACTGGAGTGCCCGATCCGGTTATCAGGCGCTGATGACACAGCTTCCCGCTAACCTGCCGCAGGCGCTGCTGGTGGCGAACGACCAGATGGCACTGGGTGCGATGCGTGCGCTGCATCAGTATGGTGTGGCGATACCAGGCGAGATTTCGGTGATTGGCTATGACGATACGGCCGAAAGCGCCTGGTATCAGCCGCCGCTGACTACGGTACGACAGGACCTGCATGCGCTGGGCGCACAAAGCGTTGAGCGGATGCTGGCCCGGCTGCAGGGCAGAGAGCCGGAAAACGATGCGCTGGAAACCACCCTGGTGATCCGCGAAACCACGGCTCCGCCGGGCGATAAGCAGGCTGATTTAGCGGTACTGTCGCAACAGCTTCAGAGCATTGCCCGCAGGCTGGCAGGCGAGTAAACCTGCTGAATCTGCGCGGCCGCAGGCAATAAAAAACCCGCATCACCGGAGTGGATGCGGGTTCGCATCAGACAGATCGCACACTAACGTGCGATCTCTCCTCAGGCTTTCGGATGTTCACCCACGCCCATCGCTTTGATTTTTTTCGACAGCTCGCGGCGCTCCTTCGACAGGTCGGCGTTTTTAATGATGTACTCATCCACGCGATCTTCATAGTCAACACGCATGCTGGCGATGATTTCCTGAATGGCCTCAACGCTCATGCCCGGTTTGATATACTCGCTCAGGTTGTCCAGCAGCAGGACGCGCTTCTGGTTGTCGCGGATTTTTTTCTCGTTGTCGACAATTTCACGCTGCAGCTTGTTTTTGCGGCGGAACATACGTACGAACTCCAGTACGTCCTGAAATGATTGCTTGGCATTTTCCATGATGGCACCTTTCTTTGAGCCTGCTGACGCAGGGAGAGAGTCAAAACGATCAGCTTAGCGGCTAGCCCGCCAGGTAAGCAATTTTCACAGCTAAATTCAGACTGGCTCTTATCTTAGCGCAAAGAAACCCGGTTTCACATTAAGTCATTGTCTGAGGTGATTATTTGCGCAGCGCCATCCGCATCAGATCGGTCATCCGCTCCAGCTGTTTCGCCAGTTCCAGCGTCAGCCAGACGTAACCGTAGATGGGCGTCTCCTCCAGTCCGTCGTTGCGCGCATCGGCGATCAGCCGCCGCAGTTCAGCGCTGATTTCGGTGAGTTCATGGCTGTTCGCCCCTCCCTCATCCGTAATGCCCTCAATCGCCATCACCGACAGCGCCCGCAGCGTGTTCTCTGTGGTCTGCTGCATACGGCGCAGCGCGGGCGCGTTAAGCATGATCAGATGGCTCTCACGCGAAGCCCACCAGGCATTAATCTGCATCTCAATGGTGTAAACCATATTACGGTTTATGGTCTGAATCGCTTCAAGCACCGACTTGGGGATGCGCGTCTCTTTGCTGGCGGGCTCCAGCAGTGCCCGCATTTTGATGACGCTGCTCAGCAGCTTGCCCAGCGGCTTGTTGAGACGCGGCTTTTCCACCAGGTTGGGCGAAAAACCGGCGTGATAGATTTTCGCCATGGCCGCCAGCGTATCTGAAAGCTGAATGCGCCAGTGGGTATAGGCGCGCTGCGCCCAGATAGCGGTAAACAGCAGCGCCATCAGCGACCCCAGAATCACATCGCCGCCGCGCCACAGAGCGACGGTGAAATCGCCGGTCGGTGCCCCCACCACCACGCTCAGCGTGATGCCGATTAACAGCGCCATATAGGGGTGTTTGCCCAGCGTGAGGTAGCCGCTGATCACCATGATAAGGCCGCACCAGGCCAGCATAACCGGCATGGAGATCAGCTCCAGCTTCAGGGCGATCAGGCCGGAGATGGAGCCCGCCACGGTGCCGCTGATGCGCTGCAGCGCCCGCGGAAAAACATTACCCCAGGTCGAGATCGGTCCCATCACCACCACCAGCGTAATCAGCGGCCAGGTGCCTTCCGGAATCCCTGTCGCGCGGACAAAGATAAAGCAGAGTATAAAGGCGATGGCAATACGGATGCCGTGGACGGAGCGGTAGTGGCGATAAAACCAGAACTCCAGTGTTGAGATAGGCTTGTCAGAACGCAAAGTGACTTTCCGGTTGCGGGATAACGATGCGGCTATCTTAACCCTGAATCAGCCGCAGACTCAGCCCCGCCAGGCCGTTTCAGATTCGTTTTGACGTTCCCTTACAATTATCAACATTCTCCTCACATCCCTGTCAGCAGATTAAAACAATGCCACACGGCTTTTTAACGTCTGCCGCCCGTCCGCAGCCGACTCGGGGCGCCACGCTGACAAAACGGGCAGCCTGCTGGCTGCCCGTTCGTGAACCGGAAGTCGGCTAATCAGAATTTCTGCTTCAGATAGTCTGTCAGACGGGTCAGCACACCTGCCGGTTCAACCGCACTCAGCGCCACCAGCGGATAGTGCGCAATCTCCTGATCTTTATCCATCACCTGAATTTCACCGATGACCTCATTGGCCTTCAGCGGCGCTTCCAGGTCTTTGCGGTTGATGACATATTTCGCTTTCACACTCTGTACATCGCTGCGCGGCAGAGAGAGGAAGACATCCTCTGCCGTGCCCACGTCGACCTGATGCGGATTGCCGTACCAGACGTTTTCACTGCCAATCTTCTTACCGGCATGGAACAGCTGGACGGTGTCAAAGGTGTTTTGCCCCCAGACCAGCAGCTTACGCGCCTGCTCTTCACGCCCTTTCGCACTTTTTCCGCCCATCACCACGGCAATCAGGCGATGCTTGCCTACCACGTTTGAGGCGATGATATTAAAGCCCGCAGTTTCGGTATGACCGGTCTTCAGTCCATCCACATGCAGATTATTGTCCCACAACAGGCCATTGCGGTTGTTCTGGGTAATCCCATTCCAGGTCAGCGTCTTTTCGCTATACATAGCGTAAAAGTCAGGCTCGCCATCAATGATGGCGCGTGACAGTTTCGCCATATCAAGCGCGCTGGAGTACTGGCCTGGCGCATCCAGACCATGAACCGTTTCAAAATGGGTGTTCTGCAGGCCAAGTTTTTCGACATAGTGGTTCATCATGCCGACAAAGCTGGCTTCACTGCCCGCGACATAGTCAGCCAGCGCAACACAGGCGTCGTTACCGGAATCGATGATGACGCCGCGGCTTAAATCCCGGACGCTTAGCTTGTCGCCTGGCTTCAGGAACATCAGCGAGGAACCTTTGAACACCGGGTTGCCCGCCGCCCAGGCATCTTTCCCGACGGTGACCATGTCATCGCGGCTGATTTTCTTCTGATCGATCGCGCGATCCACCACATAGCCGGTCATCAGTTTGGTCAGGCTGGCGGGATTACGGCGTTCGTCGGGATTACCTGCGGTCAGAACCTGGCCGGTCGTGGCATCCATCAGAACCCAGGACGCTGCATCAATCGCCGGAGGCGTAACAGGAAAGGGAATCGCCTCAGCTTGTGCCAGCGAGGCCCAGAAAACAGTAGCGGTAACGGTGAACAGCAGGCGCCTTTTCAACACTTCATCCTTAATTACACGGGAGAACATTTCTAAAACGAAACGGAAACAGCCGCACGTTTTACGGCAAAAGCGTTGTGAAGGTTTGATTAAATTGAAAAAAAGTATGAATAGAAGAGGTGTGGTTTTATGCACGTTTCAACTTCAGTCCAGCCCGAGTGAAGTAATGCCACTCGCCTGGTTCAGATAAAAATGCTATTAAGAAATATTCACTCACACACCCGCACCATAAGATAATAACTCTTTCACAAAAATGATGCCTTGCATGAAAAATGTCAGGATGACCGTATTCAGATAATATCGCATTGTCGTTTTACACATCAAAAAAACAGTCTGCTGAAAGATAAAACTTCAGCCAGATGTCAACCGTGAAAACACCAAAAAAAGAGCACACTAAAAATCCAAGAGAAAGAGTCAGGGAGTAAGCAGCCCTTAATGTTTCATGTAATGAAATCCGCAGTTACTGCTCATTACTTCTGCTTTAAATAAATTGTAAAAACTACTCCCCCCTGACAGGGGGTAAGCCAGCAATTTACTGGAAAAAAACATAAAGAGCCAGGCACTGAAGTTAATGAACCATAAAGTTTTTCATCAAAAAGTCTGCTTCGGCCTTTTTCATCGCTGTCAAAAAAAATTATCGCATGGCGAAAATCCTATTTAAATCAAAAAATAACATAAAATTAACACTTCATTCACAATGCATGTTAGAATTGAAATCTATTTATTGTGAAAAATTAATTATGGACATCTGCTGACATGGCCGACTCTCAGGTTAAGTATCACTTTCCTTCAATTGATATATTAAGGTTTTTCGCCGCTATGTCGGTCGTAGTGTATCACTGCATAGAGCATTTCTCCTGGACAACGTTTCCAACTGATTATGGGACATTCTGGTTTCGAATGGGGTGGATTGGTGTAGATATATTTTTTGTCATCTCTGGATTTGTTATTTCACTGGCTGCATTTTCACAGATTGACAGAAACGGTGTGAAGGGGTTCCGTCGTGCTTTTATGAAAAAAAGACTTTGCAGAATAATCCCTCTGCACTATCTTACCATTCTGATATTCATTATTTTTTTATCACCTTCCCTGATATACAATCACTTTACCGTAAATCTGCTATCCCATCTTTTATTTGTACACAATTTTTCATATTTCACTCACGGTGATATCAATGGTGTCAACTGGTCACTGGGTGCTGAAATGCAGTTTTATATTCTTATCGCATTATTAGCCGCCTGCCTGAGAAATGGCAATGTTTACAAAGTTATAATCGCAGCCCTGTTGATAACTTATTGCTGGCGCCTCATGATTATCTATTGCAGCAATGCAGGCGTATTCAGTAATTTTTTCCATACGTTTGTTTGGGCCACGCAATTGCCAGGTATGCTTGACGAATTTTTGGTGGGATACCTTATTGCGCGATTTGTCCGATCCCGGCACGCAGTCAATGTTTTTTCCTATAAATTCACGCCTGCTATTTTATTTTTTTCTTTTTCAATCATGCTCTATTTCTTACTCACCACATACCTTAATTATTCCTCTTTCTGGCCTCATCCGTTAATGGTTCTTTTTTTCAGGACATGCATCGCAATCACTTTCGGTGTCTTGATTGTTTTTCTCTGCTCATTAAAAGTCAAAAAAAGCATCAGGGTAATTCTGACGCCTTTTTATTATGGTGGAACAATCTCATACGGCATCTATTTATGGCACTATCCTGTATTACTGTCAGTAAAAGAAAAGCTACCCTGGTTGCATCCCCTTCAGTCGATGACAGTCACCGTTTTCTTTACGTTAGCCTTATCCGCTCTTTCATGGCATTTTTTCGAAAAAAATTTCCTGGTGAAGAAGATATAATATTTAGTTAAGCCATTTTTAAACTGCAAATTATACGTTCCCTCATCAATTCGGAGAGCCTGTTTAACTACAGGTTCTCATCCACACCCGAAAATCTGAAGAAATTATAACCGTTGCAGCGCGTACGCATTAATTCAGTTTTAAAAACACCGGCTATATCTGCATTTTTTCACATAGTAATCCTTCGGGGGAATTCAACGTTTTTGCTTATCTACCTGATGAAAATTGGCTACTCTGGATATCTGAGTGCATGTTCCTATCAGATAAGTGCATCCGGATACGCTGGTGCTGTCACGCAGCAGCTAACCTGTGAAAATCACCCTGGCCTGAACTTCAGCCACATCGAATTATGGTTTACCATAGAGGTAGCCTCAGACGCCGTTCGGGCCGCTATACTGGCACTATCCAACAGAATTTTCCGTCAGGTCAGATAATGATGCGTTCACCCTGCGGCGCGTAACCCGATACAGAACGAACAGTGAGCCGTTCTATCGCACTCTGTTCATTAAGTCAGTGAACGCAATAAACGGATATGAAATTTGAATAACGACCGCGTACAGCCTACTTTCCTCTTCCACGATTATGAAACCTTTGGCACCAGTCCTTCACGTGACCGCCCTGCTCAGTTTGCTGGCCTGCGCACCGACAGCGAGTTCAATCCGGTCGGCGAACCGGAGGTGTTCTACTGCCGTCCGCCTGATGACTATCTGCCCCAGCCCGAAGCGGTCATGATTACGGGCATCACGCCACAGATAGCGATGAGTCGCGGCGTCAATGAAGCCGAGTTTGCTGAGCGTATCCACACGCTGTTCACCACGGAGCAGACCTGTGTGGTGGGCTATAACAATGTGCGTTTCGATGACGAAGTGACGCGCAATATTTTCTATCGCAACTTCTTCGATCCCTATGGCTGGAGCTGGCAAAACGGCAACTCGCGCTGGGACCTGCTCGACGTCATGCGGGCCTGCTACGCACTGCGCCCGGAAGGCATTAACTGGCCAGAAAATGAAGAGGGCTTTCCCAGTTTCCGGCTGGAACATCTGACCAAAGCCAACGGTGTGGCGCATGAAAATGCGCATGATGCGATGTCCGATGTCTATGCCACGCTGGCGATGGCGAAGCTGGTCAAAGAGAAGCAGCCAAAGCTGTTTTCGTTTTTGTTTACCCATCGGAACAAAAACAAGCTGATGAACCTGATCGATATTCCGCAGATGAAGCCGCTGGTTCACGTCTCCGGCATGTTCGGCGCCGCGCGCGGCAATACCAGCTGGATTGTGCCGCTGGCCTGGCATCCTGATAACCGCAATGCGCTGATCGTGGTTGATCTGGCGGGTGACATGTCGCCGCTGCTGCAACTGGATGCCGACACGCTGCGCGAACGTCTTTACACGCCGAAAAATGACCTGGGCGATCTGCCTGCGGTGCCGGTGAAACTGGTGCATATCAATAAGTGTCCGGTGCTGGCCCCTGCCAGCACACTGCGGCCGGAGGATGCGGCCCGGTTGAATATCGATCGTCAGCACTGTCTGGATAATCTGGCCCTGCTGCGTCAGCAGCCCGAGGTACGGGAAAAACTGGTGACGCTGTTTGCCGAGGCTGAACCTTTCACGCCGTCAGACGACGTGGACACGCAGCTTTATGATGGTTTCTTCAGTGATGCCGACCGTGCCGGGATGAACATCATCCGGCAGACCGCCCCGGCTAACCTGCCTGCGCTGGACCTGAGCTTTGAGAGCGCACGGGTGGCGAAGCTACTGTTCCGCTATCGCGCACGTAATTTCCCCGGCACGCTGGATGATGCCGAACAGCAGCGCTGGTTAGCGCACCGCCGCGAAGTGCTTAACGGCGATCGCGTACAGGCCTTTTTACAGGAGCTGGAGGCTCTGGCTAACCTGCATGAGGCAGATACCGAAAAGATGGGACAGCTAAAAGCCCTCTATCTTTATGCTCAGGAGCTGGTTTCCTGACGCTCCCCATGCATCGACCCGGCCACCTGTGCCGGGTCAGACTCTCTTCTGTTGAAACAGCGTAAATTACAGCAGCGTCCATACCAGCCAGGTCAGCGCAAAACCACTTAATCCCATCAATGTCGTCAGTACCGTCCAGCTACGCAGCCCGTCAGCGACCGACAGTCCAAGATAACGGGTAACAACCCAGAAGCCGGAGTCATTGACGTGAGACAGCCCCAGCGCACCAAAGCAGGCTGAGAGCGCAACCAGTACCAGTTGCATGTCCCCCAGCCCCGTCACAGCCGTACTCAGCAGTCCACAGGTTGTCACAATCGCCACCGTTGCCGAGCCCTGCGAGGCGCGCAGCGCCAGAGAGAGAATAAACGCTGCCGGAATGAGTGGCAGATGAATGGTCTGCAGGGAACCGGCCAGCGCTTTACCCACGCCCGACTCCACCAGTACCTTGCCAAATGCGCCACCGGCGCCTGACACTAAAATCACACCGGCCGCGGAAGAGATGGCGTTGTTCGACAGCGTCTCCAGCTTCTCTGTCGTCCAGCCGCGCCGCAGTCCCAGCAGCCAGGCGGCAAGCGCCAGCGTAATCAACAGCGCAACCGCCGGCGACCCGACAAGCGTCAGGATCTGCAGCGGCAGGCTGCCTGGCGTAAGATGCGGTGGCAGTAAAGTCCCGAGCATAATCAGCAGGATCGGCAGAACGATTAAGCCCGAAATCAGCAGCGCACCCGGCGCCTCTTTGTGGCTGCCCGACGGCGTCTGAGCAGAGGGTTCCGTCAGCTGCAGCTGTTCCAGCACCTGAACGGAGAGGTGATATTTTTTGCGGTTTAACGCTTTAGCCACGAAGTAACCGACAATGCCCGTGGGAATCGACAGGGCGATACCGGTCATCATCAGCCAGCCAAGGTCCGCATTCAGCAGGCCCGCCGCCGCTGCCGGCCCCGGATGGGTAGGCACCGTCACATGCACCATCAGCATCATCCCCGCCATCGGTAAACCGAATTTCAGCGGCGAGACGCGCATCACCTTGGTAAAACCGTAAATCAGCGGCACCACGATGATAAATCCGACGTCAAAAAATACCGGCAGCCCTAAGATAAAGGCGACGGTCGTCAGCGCAGCGACCATGCGCTGTGGCCCGCAGAGCTGAGCAAAGCGGTTCGCCAGCCGGTCCGCACCGCCCGACGTCTCTATGATAGCGCCGAGGATTGCGCCCAGCACGATAATGGCGGCAATACTGCCGAGCAGGCTCCCCATCCCGCCCAGTATCACCTTCATGATGTTTTCGGCCGGGATACCGGTGGTAATGGCGACAAACAGGCTGGCAATCAGCAGAGCAATAAAGGGATGAACTTTGGCTTTGATCACCAGCAACAACAGCAGAATCACGCTGACCAGCGCGATGGATAACAGCAGCGTAGTGGACATCGGAAGACCTCTGATTAATTATAATTTTCAGTAAGTTATGTTTTTTGTTGATTCAGCACTGGTGTCATTAAGCTGCAGCGATTCACCCTGTCTGACGGACAAACGGGATGCGTCGCTGCGGGTGTTCAGTGGCGTGTGCGCCAGGGGGCGAACCAGCCCAGGCCCGCCGTGGTAGTGGTGCGCGGAAAATATTCGCAGCCCACCCAGCCGTCGTAGCCGACTTCATCCAGCAGCGCAAAGAGCCAGGGATAGTTAACTTCTCCCTCATCCGGCTCATGGCGATCCGGAGCCGAGGCGATCTGCACGTGGCGATAGCGTCCGGCATAGTGGCGGATCAGATGGCTGAGGTTGCCATCTACCCGCTGTGCGTGAAACAGGTCAAGCTGGATGAATACGTTGGGCCGATCGATCTGATCGACCATTTCCAGCGTCTGATACTGGCTGGCGTAGAGATAGCCAGGTTTGGTGACAGGATTAAGCGCCTCGATCAGCAGATGAATGTCGTGCGGCGCAAAGCGTTCCGCTGCATAGCGCATGTTGGCGATAAAGGTGTCAACGTAACGCTGACGGTCGGCACCGGGCGGTACCGTCGCCGCCATGATGTGCACCTGCGGGCAGTTCAGCGCCAGCGCGTAGCTCAGGGCGCGATCGATATCCGCCCTGGCTTCCGCTTCCCGGCCAGGGATGGCCGATACGCCCCACTCTCCCGCCGCGACATTACCGGGTGCGGTATTAAACAGCACCAGTTGCAGCTGGTTCTCATCCAGCCACGCTTTGATCTGCGTGGCGGGATAGTCGTAAGGAAACAAGAACTCGACCGCCGTAAAACCGGCTTCCGCCGCCGCCGCGAAGCGTTCAGCAAAAGGCAGTTCGGTGAACAGTGTTGAGAGATTGGCAGCAAACTTTGGCATTATCGGCTCCTTAACTCAGCCACTTCGGCTTCGTTGAGATAACGGATCGGACGATCGCCCAGGGTGAATATCAGACGGGCCGTCTCTTCCAGCTCTTCCGTATTGTCGGCCGCTTCGCGCAGGGATTTTCCCACGACGACCGGGCCATGGTTCGCCAGCAGGAAAGCACGGTAGTGCGGCGCCAGCGCGGCCAGATCCTCAGCCAGTCGTTCATCGCCCGGCTTGTAGTAAGGCACCACAGGCACGTCACCGACCCGCATGACGACATAGGGGGTAAAGGGACGAATGCAGTTTGTGGTGTCCAGACCCTCCAGGCAGGAGAGCGCCGTCAGGTAGTGGCTGTGCAGATGCACTACCGCCCGGCAGTCGGGATTGTTCAGATAGAGCGCGCGGTGAAACGCGATCTCCTTGGAGGGCTTATCACCGGACAGCCACTCCCCCTGGGGCGTCACCTTCGACAGGCGGTCGCCCTGCAGTTCTCCCAGACAGGAGCCGGTCGGCGTCGCCAGCAGATTGCCATCCTCCAGCAACATCGACAGATTGCCCGCCGAGCCGGTGGCGTAGCCGCGCTGAAAGAAAGATGCACCCAGACGCACCATCTCGTCGCGCGCCCGCTGCTCAGCGGAAGAGATTGATTCAGACATAAGTAAACTCCGTTTGCGCCCGGCGGAAGAAATCTTCGTCGCCAAAATTGCCCGATTTCAGCGCCAGTGAAAGCGGCTGATGAATGTCGCGAACCCAGGGTACGCCGGGCGAGATCGTTGGCCCGATGTGAAAGGCCGTCACACCCAGACTCTGCGCCACCACGCCAGAGGTTTCACCGCCCGCCACGATAAAACGTTGCCAGCCGCGCCGTTTCAGCTCACGGGTGACGGCGGCGAACAGCTGTTCAATAGCCTCGCTGCTGCGCGCGGCGCCGTAGCGTTGCTGAATCGCCTGCAACTGCTGCGCATCCGCGGTGGCAAACAGCAGCGGCGCCAGCGTCTGATGATGGTTAGTCTCCACCCAGTCGCACAGCTGCCGGGCATAGCCCTCTGCATCCTCAAGGCAGGGCGCAATCTCCACTTCGCGGGCCGGCGCCAGCTGGCGATAAGCGGCGACCTGGCGGTTGGTCATCTGAGAGCAGGAGCCGGACAGCACCACGGCGCGCGCGCCCTGCGGACGCCCCGCCTGTTCAGCACCGGCATCCGTTTGTGCGCCCGCCCATTGCCGCGCCAGACCGATCGCCAGTCCTGAACCGCCGGTCACCAGCCGCAGATCCCGCACGGCCTCGCCCAGCGTCAGCAGGTGATTCTGATGCAGCGCGTCCGTAACCACGTAATTGACGCCCTGCTCCGCGAGCCGATCCAGCGCCTCACGAACCGCGGCGGCACCCTGTTCGACCTGCGCCGCTGCGATCAGGCCCGCATTGCCGCTGGCCTGCGCGTTCATCACGCGCAGCAGGTTGCTGTCATGCATCGGCGTTACCGGATGGTGCCGCATACCCGACTCCGACAGCAGCTGGTCGCCGACGAACAGATAGCCCTGATAGACGGTGCGTCCGTTCACCGGCAGCGCCGGACAGATCACCGTCTGCGTCTCACCCAGAGCCGCCAGCAGCGCGTCGGTCACCGGACCGATATTGCCCTGCGCGGTGCTGTCGAAGGTCGAGCAGTATTTAAAGTAGAAACGCTGGCAGCCCTGCTGCTGCAGCCACGCCAGCGCGGCCAGCGACTGCGCAACAGCCTGTTCCGGCGGACAGGAGCGGCTCTTCAGGCTGACCACAATCGCCTGTGCCTCTGTGACGACTTCCCCGCCGGGGATGCCGTTAAACTGAATTGTGCTGAGACCGTTCTGCACCAGGAAACTGGCGATATCGGTCGCCCCGGTAAAGTCGTCTGCTATCACACCAAGACGCATCACTTTTTCTCCCCGGCCTGCGGCAGGGTGATGCCGCTGAAGATTTTAATGACCGCGCTGTCATCTTCACGTCCATGACCGGCGTTGCTGGCTTCGGTAAACATGTTGAGCGCGACAGAGGCCAGTGGTAGCGGGAAGTGCAGCGACTTCGCGGTATCGGCGACCAGGTTCAGATCTTTCACGAAGATATCGACGGCCGATTTCGGGCTGTAGTCGCCGTCGACGACATGCTTCATACGGTTTTCGAACATCCACGAATTGCCCGCCGCATGGGTTACCACCTCATACATGGTTTCCAGCGGGATACCGGCGCGGGAGGCCAGCGCCATCGCTTCTGCGCCGACGGCGATGTGGACACCCGCCAGCAGCTGATGAATGATTTTCACCGTTGAGCCGAGGCCGATCTCACTGCCGACGCGGTAGACGCTGGCCGCCACCGCATCCAGCACGCGCTGAAGTTTTGCGAAAGCGGCGTCACTGCCGGAGGCCATCACCGTCATCTCTCCGCTGGCCGCTTTGGCCGCGCCGCCCGAAACCGGTGCATCCAGCATCAACAGCTGAAAGTGCGCCAGCTGCTGTTCGATCTGCTGCGCATCCCGGGCAGAGAGCGTGGAGGAGACCATGACGACCGTGCCGGGACGCAGTTTTGCTGCCAGGCCATCCTCGCCGAACAGGATCGCATTGACCTGCTGCGCGTTGACCACCAATAGCAAAACGGCGTCGAGCTGGTCAGCAAACGCGGACGCCGAGGATTGCGCATCGCGCGCACCGGCCTGACGCAGGGTCTCCAGCGCGGCGGGATTGAGATCCACGCCCCAGGTATTCAGCCCGGCACGCAGACAGGATTGAGCGGCCCCCATGCCCATAGAGCCCAACCCGATAACACAGATATTTTCAGCTGGCATGTCAGCCCCCACTGTTAAATTAAGTGATTATTTGTTTGTTACTGTTAATCCTGCCAGCTTCCTGCCGGTAAAAACGTGTCTCGTCTCACAAAAAAACATCGTGAGTGTGAAGCAGAACAATTTTTAACATTGCCTGCTCAGCCGCGCTTTGCGTGGGCTGCCGAACTCTTTGCAGCACGGCGCTTCAAGGCAGCTGTTATTTTCTGTTCTGGTTAACTGGCAGATCCCTTACAATGTGAAAAAATGGTAATTGTCAGGGAGCAGATATGATTCCGGTTGAACGTCATCAACAGATTCTTGCGCTGGTGGCCGATCGCGGCGTGGTCAGTATTGCCGAACTTACAGAACGGCTGGGGGTGTCACACATGACCATCCGCCGCGATGTGCAGAAGCTGGAGGAACAGGGCGCCGTGCTGTCCGTCTCCGGCGGCGTGCGCTCTGCCGATCGCCTGGCGGCTGAACCCTCGCATCTGACGAAGAGCACCCTGTTTAACGATGAGAAACGGGCGATCGGCCGTACCGCCGCACGGCATATTCCCCGTAACAGCTGCATCTATCTGGATGCGGGCACCACCACCCTGGCTCTGGCGAGGGAGCTGGTGGATCGCGATGATTTGCTGGTTGTGACCAACGATTTTATGGTGGCGAATCTGCTGATGGAGGCGAGTCAGTGCCGGGTGATCCACACGGGCGGAACCGTGTGTCGTGAAAACCGCTCCTGTGTCGGGGAGTCGGCGGCGCGCAGCCTGCGGCATCTGGCCATCGATATCGCGTTTATCTCCGCCTCCTGCTGGGGGCCGCGCGGCCTTTTTACGCCGGATGAAGATAAAGTGATGGTCAAGCAGGCCGTCTGCGATGTCAGCAGCAAGCGGGTACTGCTGAGTGACAGCTCGAAATATAACAGGATCGCGACGTTTCTGGCGTTGCCACTGGAGACGTTTGATCAGGTGGTCACCGACAAAAAACTCGGCGAAGCGGCACTGGCACAGTTGAGTGCGGGGAGCTGGGAGCTGGTGCTGGCGGGATAGTCCGCTCTAAAAAGAGTCTGGATACAGGCCGGGGATAGAGGCGAAAAGCGAGTATGTCAGGCTGTTGCCGCCTTCCCGAGTGCGTCGGGAAGGCGGCAACGTCAGCGCAATTAAATTTCTTCGCTGAACTGCGGCACCGGGTTACGGAAGCTGCGGGTCACAAATGCCAGGTAGAGAATACCGATGGCGGCCCAGATCAGGCCCAGCACCATTGAACTCTCTTCCAGATTCACCCACAGCGCCCCAACGGTCAGTGCGCCCAGCAGAGGCAGCAGCAGATACTGAACGTGGTCTTTCAGCGTCCGGTTACGCTTCTCACGTATCCAGAACTGCGCGATGACGGACAGGTTTACAAAGGTAAACGCGACCAGCGCACCAAAGTTAATCAGCGCCGTAGCAGTCACCAGGTCGAAATTAATCGCCATCAGCGCAATCGCGCCTACCAGCAGAACGTTCAGCGACGGGGTACGCCATTTAGGATGGATATAGCCGAAGAAACGCTCCGGGAATACGCCATCACGACCCATGACATACATCAGGCGTGATACACCTGCATGCGCCGCCATACCGGATGCCAGCACCGTGACCACCGAGAAGATCAGGATGCCGATCTGCAATACTTTACCGGCCACAAACAGCATGATTTCAGGCTGTGAGGAGTCCGGGTCCTGGAAACGCGTGATGTCCGGGAAATAAAGCTGCAGGAAATAGGATGCCGCGATAAAGATCACACCGCCAATCAGCGCCGTCAGGAAAATCGCGCGCGGAATGGTGCGTTCTGCATCTTTTGTCTCTTCCGACAGTGAACTGATGCCATCAAAGCCGAGGAACGAGAAGCAGAGTATTGTCGCACCGGTAATCATCGGCACCACATGCGCATTCTCAGACCAGAACGGACGGCTGCTCACCAGCGTGCCGGCACCGACGCCGCTTGCCACACCGTAGATCACCATGCCGGTGATCCCGACCATGACGACAACCTGCAGCACCACAATCACACTGTTGAAGTTGGCGACGGTTTTGATGCCCTTGAGGTTAGAGAGCGTCATAAAGCCCACCAGCAGCACCACAAAAATCCACGACGGGATACCCGGCACCAGTGATTCGAAATAGTTTTTCGCCAGCAGGATATTGATCATCGGCATGAACAGGTAGTCCAGCAGCGATGACCAGCCAACCATAAAGCCGACGTGCGGACTGATTGCCTTCTGAGCATAGGTATAAGCGGAGCCCGCAGAGGGGAAGCGGCGTACCAGCTTACCGTAACTCACAGCAGTGAACAGTATCGCAATCAGCGCGAAAGCATAGGCGGTGGCGACGTGACCATCGGTCAGCCCGGAAACGATGCCAAAGGTATCGAACAGGGTCATAGGCTGCATGTAGGCTAAGCCCATCATGACGACCGGAAGTAACGTAAGTGTTTTTTTGAGCTGCGCACGCTGTGGTGCGGCGGAGGTATTAAGCGACATGCTTCAGTCCCCCATGTGCGACAACCTGGCTGGGTTGGGTCACAGGGCAACTGCGCATTAAGCGACAGGGAGTCAGGCTGGTAGTGGACACGGCGCCGTAGTCATCACGAAAACGCGTACCAGCATTGGCTGGCAGAGTGTAAAACATCCCCATCTTTGTAATCCTCAATCTCACGCGTATGCGTGTTTTCAGTGTTTATCTATCCGGGTGCGTGCCCGGCCTCGGTTAAGTCAGCAAAAACGCTCTGTTAAAACTGGATGCAAAAAAAATAACCGACGCTGGAGGCGACGGTTATCATCTGATTTTGCAGGCCGCGTATTCTGCCCTAACCCGCGGCAGGAATTCAAGCCATCGGGGCATCTTATGCAAAAAAAGTACGTCAGATTGCCTATAACAGGGGCATCAGGCGTTTTTCAGCATCCAGTCAATTTCCGTCGCTGTCACCAGCCGCTCAAACTGCATCAGTTCATAGTTCTTGCAGCTATGCCAGACGCTGGCAAAACGTTCACCCAGCAGCTTCTGCAGCGGATAGCTGCTGTCGAACTCATACAGGGCATCACTCTGACGGATCGGCAGCGCCAGCCCCTCGGCCTGATGACCGTTGCCGGTGACCGGGTGCGGCAGCGGCAACTGGGTATCGAGTCCGTGTAGCATTCCGGCCAGTATAGCCGAGACCACCAGATAGGGGTTTGCATCCGCCCCCGCAACCCGATACTCAATACGATGGTTGTCGATATCACCACAGGGGACGCGTAGCGCCACGGTCCGGTTGTTGTGCCCCCATGACGCCTGCAACGGTACATAAGCATCCGGTACAAAGCGACGATAGGCGTTGACGTTGGGTGCCAGTAGCGCCATCGAGGCGGGCATCAGATCGATCATGCCAGCCAGCGCACGCTTCATCAGCGGGGAATCACTGCCGTCGTCGCAGGCGAAGGCGTTGTGGTCAGCCGCGTCCAGCATGCTGATGTGCACATGCATCCCGCTGCCCGCATACTCCTCATAGGGCTTCGCCATAAAAGTGGCGGTCATGCCGTGATTCTCCGCCACCTGACGAATCAGTCGCTTGAGCTGAACCGCGTGATCGCAGGCGCGCAGAACGTCACGGGTGTGATGCAGGTTGATCTCAAACTGTCCGGGCGAGGCTTCCGCCAGTGCACCATCGGCCGGTATCCCCTGCAGACGCGCCAGATCGTCGATATCGCGCAGGACATCGGCAAAGTGATCGAGGTTATCAACCGAATAGACCTGACTCTGCATATTGCGTTCGTCGCTGCCCGGCGAGCATGGCGGCTGAATAAAGCCTTCGGCATCACGCTTTTTGTCCACCAGATAGAACTCCAGCTCTACCGCTACCACCGGAAACAGCCCGCGGTTACGCAGCTGTTGCCACAGCCGGTTCAGGACATTTCGGGGTTCAACGTCAAAGGGAGTGCCATCTTGGTTACACATGGTCAGCAGCAGTTGGGCAATGTGCTGTGGGTCAGACGCGGAGGGAACTAAAGTACCGGAAACGGGCAGGCAGAGATTATCAGGTTCGCCCAGTGACTGGCCGAGTCCCGCTTCTTCCACCGTGTTGCCGAGAATATCCATTGCAAACACCGAAGCGGGGAAATAACACCCTTTTTCCAGCTTAGGCAGCGCAGAGACCGGAATGCGCTTGCCGCGGAACACACCATTCAAATCGTTTAGCAGGATATCAACATACTGCGTGTCAGGATGGCGCTCCAGCCAGGTTTTCACCTCAAGCTGGAACGCGCTGGTTCGTTTCTCTTCGCTGTGAAGCGTGAAGTCTTCCACTTCTACCAGGTTAGTCATGATCTCACCCGCCCCTGTAAGGTTTGCGTAATGCTCAAAATAACGGCCACAACACTAACATAGCGCCAACATAAAAAGTGTGCAAATGTAACAAATCTGTTTGAAGAACAAACAGCAGATTGCTAGATTGAAAAAATATTGCACACTTAACCGCCAGACGTGCCCTATCGGTAGATATTTCGAACAGTGATGCGAGGACGTGAGATGGGCATTATTTTTGACAAGCCGTTGATTGGCGTAGTGATGTGCCAGAAAGATCTGGGCGGTCATGCCACTCAGACGGTTCACAACAAATATATTGATGCGCTCGTCCAGGCGGGCGGCGTTCCTCTCGCTTTGCCTCACAGCCTGCTCGCAGCACCTCATCTATCAGAAAACGCTATGACAGTGCTGGATGGCCTGTTGCTGACCGGCAGTCCCAGCAATATCGAACCCTGGCATTATGGTGAAGAGGGCGAGGAACCGCACGCCGATCCGGGCCGCGACCGCCTCGCCTTTCAGCTCATTACCTGGGCCACCAGTCACAAAATGCCGATGTTCGGGATCTGCCGCGGGATGCAGGAGCTGGTGGTGGCAAACGGCGGCGCGCTCTGGCGGGATCTCAGCGAACAGCCGGGCCTGCGGGGGCATCATGAAGATGAGACGCTGCCGCTTAATCAGCAGTATGCGCCTGCGCACCCGGTCAACATCGAGCCGGGCGGCCTGCTGGCGACGCTGTTCGACAGTCACCAGCCGCTGCAGGTTAACTCACTCCATCATCAGGGTGTCCGCGAGCCGGGCCCGCAGCTGCGCATTGAAGCGCGCGCGCCGGATGGGCTGATCGAGGCAGTGAGTCTGCGCCACCATCCCTTTGCTTTGGCGGTGCAGTGGCATCCTGAATGGCAGCCTGCACAGGCGGCGGGATCGCAGGCGCTGTTCGGCGGCTTTATTCAGGCCGCCCTTCACTATCACAGAGGAAAAAAGGATGAGTGACGCTACGCTGGCACCGGGACGCCGACTGGCACAAATCCGGCAGACGCTGGGCCTGTCGCAGCGTCGGGTGGCGGAACTGGCCGGACTCACCCACAGCGCCATCAGCACCATTGAGCAGGATAAGGTCAGTCCGGCTGTCAGCACCCTGCAAAAGCTGCTGAAAGTTTATGGACTGTCACTGTCAGAATTCTTTTCGGAACCAAAACCGGACGCCGCGCCCCGTGTGATAGTTCGCGCCAGCGACCTGCTGGAAATTGGCAGTCAGGGCGTTTCGCTTAAGCTGATCGACAACGGCCTTGCACATCGCACGCTGGGAATGCTGCTGGAAACGTATCAGCCCGGTGCCAGCACGGGCGAGAAGCTGCGTCATCCGGGCGAAGAGACCGGCACGCTGCTGGAAGGTGAAATCACACTGGTGATTAATGGTCAGCAATTTCATCTCACTGCCGGAGAGAGCTACGTCATCGATACCGGTCTGCCGCACAGCTTTACCAACCGGGCCGAAACCCCCTGCCGCATTATCAGTGCCCATACGCCAGCCAACTTTTAGGCGCATTACGGAGGTTGTTATGAAGTACGTGGAGAGTTATTACGCAGCGACCGCCAATCCCCACGCGCCGTGGCCGACATTACAGGAGAGCATTCAGTGTGACGTCTGCATTATTGGCGGCGGTTTTACCGGCCTTTCAGCGGCACTCCACCTGACCGAGGTGGGTTACGACGTGGTGGTACTGGAGGCCGCACGGGTTGGCTTCGGTGCCAGCGGTCGAAACGGTGGTCAGGTGGTTAACTCTTACAGCCGCGATGTGGATGTGATTGAGCAGCGCTACGGTAAAGAGAGTGCCCGGATGCTGGGCAGTATGATGTTCGAAGGCGCGGCGATCATCCGCGATCGCATCGATCGTTATGCGATCGCCTGTGATTACCGGCCTGGCGGCATCTTTGCGGCCTTTAATGCGCGTCAGATGGCGCATCTGGAAAAGCAGAAAACGTTGTGGCAGCAGTATGGCAACCACGACCTGGAACTGCTGGATGAACGCGCCATTCGCCGGGAAGTCGCGACCGAGCGTTATGCGGGCGGTCTGCTGGACCGGCGCGGCGGCCATCTGCATCCGCTGAATCTGGCGCTGGGTGAAGCCGAGGCGATTCGCCGGCATGGCGGGCGCATCTATGAACAGTCAGCCGCAACAAAAGTCGTGTATGGCTCACCTAATCGGGTGAAAACGGCCCAGGGTGAGGTCAGCGCGACTTTCGTGATCTTCGCCGGTAACGCCTATCTGGCGCCCCAGCTGGAACCGCGGCTGAGCCGGAAAAGCATGCCGTGCGGATCGCAGATTGTTGCTACCGAGCCGCTGTCGCCCGATCAGGCCCTGTCGCTGCTGCCGAACAACTACTGTGTTGAAGACTGTAACTACCTGCTGGACTATTTTCGTCTGACCGCCGACAACCGCCTGCTGTATGGCGGCGGCGTCGTCTATGGCGCACGCGAACCCGCTGATGTTGAAGCCCTGATCCGGCCCAAGCTGCGGCGCACCTTTCCCCAGTTGCAGAACGTGAAGCTGGACTTTGGCTGGAGCGGTAATTTCCTGCTGACGCTGTCACGCATGCCGCAGTTTGGCCAGCTGGAGAACAATGTCTATTTTATGCAGGGCGACAGCGGTCACGGCGTGACCAGCACCCATCTCTCCGGCAGGCTTATCAGTGAACTGCTGCGCGGCAACGCCGAGCGGTTTAATGCTTTCGCCCGTCTGCCACATCTGCCTTTCCCCGGCGGCCGGCGCTTCAGCGTGCCGCTGACCGCGATGGGCGCGGTGTGGTATGCGTTGCGGGATCGGCTGGGAGTGTGAGGCACGGCCAGCGCTTTCCCCTGCCCCGCCGGGCTATTGCGTTTCGTCGGGGCACTTTCCACCCTTCCTGCTGACTGCATTTAGTATGTTGTAACTACAGAACGGAAAGGCGGTACACTTAAAAAGCAGGGGCGAACGCCCCTGCTCTGAAGCGATCGTCGCATTTCACTCCAGCGGCATCTTCACCGGATCACTATAGCGATACTCGAAACCGAGTTCAGTACAGATCCGCGACCCATCAATCAGCTTGCCGCTCTCCTTCACAGCCTCAGGCGCAAACTGCGGCGGCTGTAAACCCAGCTGGCGCGTGACGGCCGGATAGAAGGTGTCGCGCGAGGGATGCGCTGGCGCGCACAGGTTGTAAACCCGGCCCCCTTTCGGCGATTGCAGCAGCAGCGTAATCGCTTCCACCACATCATCCAGATGCACCAGATTCACGCCCTGCGAACCATTGGCCACACCCTGCTTACCCGCCAGAAACCTCCCGGGATGACGCTTCGGCCCGACCAGACCGGCCAGGCGCACAATATCCACGCTGGTGCCTGGCAGATCGTGCAGCCAGTTTTCCAGCCTGACCAGGGTTTTCCCGGCCACCGTTTCGGCGTCCAGCGGGCTGTTCTCCCGCTTAGGTCCCGACTGGCTGCCATAGACGGAAGTGGAACTGGTAAAGATTATGCGCGGCACCTTATAGACCAGCGCGGTATCGACCACGTTCTGCACCGCCTGCAGATAGGCTTCGCCCCCTTCGGCGGTCCGGCTGGCTGGCAGCGTGACGATAAGCGCATCCACGTTGAACAGCGGCTCAATATCTTCGGCATCACACTGCAGTTCCGGCGTCAGCTCCAGCTGGAACGCCTCGATGCCGCAGCGGCGCGCCGCCTCCACCCCGTCTGGCGTCGTTTTGCTGCCGGTAACCTGCCAGCCCCGGGCTGTTAACGCCGTGGCCAGCGGCATACCTAACCAGCCCAGCCCCACAATCGCGACCTTTTTCATTTTGACTCCTGACGTAAAACATCAACCCTGACTTCACCGTAGTTTGCGCCTGGATTGCAAACCGGAACAACCTGTTTCAGCGCTTTCCGAACGTCATGTTTAAAAAAGTGTTGCCAAGTGCAGTCATCTTCGCTAGGTTAAACCCCACAAATGAATACTCATTCATCAACGAGATTATTATGAAACGCGTTCAGTTTAACCACCATCATCACCATCATCCTGACTAGTCTTTCAGGCGATTGGTGCTGGGAGACTTTCAAGATCTTCCAGTGGTGTGAACGCAAGAGAACCCCCGGAAGATCGTCTTCCGGGGGTTTTTTTATGGCTGACGCAACCATCGATTCAGGACAGGATTAAGAGGACAGGAACCATGTTAGATAACACCCGTTTACGCATAGCTATGCAGAAATCCGGCCGTTTAAGTGATGATTCACGCGAACTGCTGGCGCGCTGCGGCGTTAAAATTAATCTTCAGCAACAGCGCCTGATTGCGTTTGCGGAGAATATGCCTATCGACATCCTGCGCGTGCGCGATGACGATATTCCTGGCCTGGTCATGGATGGTGTGGTTGATCTGGGCATCATTGGTGAGAACGTACTGGAAGAGGAGTTGCTCTCGCGCCGTGCTCAGGGTGAAGATCCCCGCTATTTTACGCTGCGCCGTCTGGATTTCGGCGGTTGCCGTCTGTCACTGGCGATGGCGACCGACGCCGAGTACACCGGCCCGGAATGTCTCGATAATTCCCGCATCGCCACCTCCTATCCTCACCTGCTGAAACAGTACCTCGATAAGAAAGGCGTCAGCTTCAAAACCTGTATGCTGAATGGTTCTGTAGAAGTCGCGACCCGCGCCGGTCTGGCTGACGCCATCTGCGACCTGGTCTCTACCGGTGCGACGCTGGAAGCTAACGGCCTGCGTGAAGTAGAAGTGATTTACCGCTCAAAAGCGGTCCTGATCCAGCGCGACGGTGAAATGCCTGCCGCCAAGCAGGAGTTAATCGACAAGATGATGACCCGTATTCAGGGCGTGATTAAAGCGCGTGAATCGAAATACATCATGTTGCACGCGCCGAGTGAGCGTCTGGAAGAGGTGATCAGCCTGCTGCCTGGCGCAGAGCGTCCGACCGTGCTGCCGCTGGCAGGCGACGTCAGCCGCGTGGCGATGCACATGGTCAGCAGCGAAACCCTGTTCTGGGAAACCATGGAAAAACTGAAAGCTCTGGGTGCCAGTTCCATTCTGGTGCTGCCTATTGAGAAGATGATGGAGTAAGCCATGGCCTTTTCTACCCCTATCGAGTGGCAGGCGTGTACTGCCGAACAGCAGCAGGCGCTGCTGTTACGCCCGGCTATCGCCGCCTCTGAGAACGTCACGCTGACGGTGCGTAATGTGCTTGAGCAGGTAAAGCTGAACGGTGACGCGGCCCTGCGCGAATTCAGCGCTCGTTTTGATAAAGCCCAGGTGGAAAATCTGCGCGTCACTTCGCAGCAGATTGCAGAAGCCAGTGCCCGTCTGAGCGATGAGCTGAAGCAGGCGATGGCCGTGGCCGTGGGGAATATTGAAACGTTCCACAACGCACAGATTCTGTCGCCGGTGGATGTAGAAACGCAGCCTGGCGTGCGCTGCCAGCAGATTACCCGTCCGGTAAAATCGGTTGGCCTCTATATTCCGGGTGGCTCCGCCCCGCTCTTCTCAACCGTGCTGATGCTGGCTACCCCTGCGCGCATCGCAGGCTGCAGCCGCGTCGTGCTCTGTTCGCCGCCGCCGATTGCGGATGAGATCCTCTATGCCGCACAGCTCTGCGGTGTTGAAGAGGTGTTCCAGGTGGGCGGCGCACAGGCTATTGCCGCACTGGCATTTGGCACTGAAACCGTGCCGCGCGTGGACAAGATTTTTGGCCCGGGCAACGCCTGGGTGACGGAGGCAAAACGCCAGGTCAGTCAGCGTCTGGATGGGGCGGCGATCGATATGCCAGCCGGCCCCTCTGAAGTGCTGGTGATTGCGGACGAAGGCGCAACGCCTGCGTTTGTCGCCTCCGATTTACTCTCGCAGGCTGAGCACGGTCCGGACTCGCAGGTGATTCTGCTGACGCCTTCTTTGCCCCTGGCAGAAGCCGTCGCGGAGGCGGTTGAGCAGCAGCTGGCTCAGCTGTCACGGGCCAGCACCGCACGTCAGGCGCTGGAGAGCAGCCGCCTGATCGTGGCGCGGGATCTTGCGCAGTGTGTTGAGATTTCCAACCTATACGGCCCGGAGCACCTGATTCTGCAGACCCGTCAGCCGCGCGATCTGGTGGAGGCGATCACCAGCGCCGGTTCGGTGTTCCTGGGCGACTGGTCACCCGAATCGGCGGGCGACTACGCATCCGGCACCAACCACGTTTTACCAACCTACGGTTACACCTCGACCTGTTCCAGCCTGGGACTGGCCGATTTCCAGAAGCGCATGACAGTGCAGGAACTGACCCCTCAGGGCTTCCTGAACCTGGCCGCGACGATCGAAACCCTGGCCGCCGCCGAGCAGCTGGATGCCCATAAAAATGCCGTTACCCTGCGCGTTGCCGCACTCAAGGAGCAAGCATGAGTCAGGATATTGAGCAACTGGCACGCGCCAATGTGCGCGCCCTGACCCCCTATATGTCGGCGCGACGCCTGGGGGGCAACGGCGACGTATGGCTGAATGCCAATGAGTTTCCGCTGCCGGTGCCGTTTGAGCTGTCGCAGCAGACGCTGAACCGCTATCCGGAGTGCCAGCCTAAAGTGGTGATTGAGCGCTACGCCGCCTATGCAGGCTTAGCGCCGGAGCAGGTACTGGTCAGCCGCGGCGCAGATGAGGCGATCGAACTGATCATGCGCGCCTTCTGTGAGCCGGGACAGGACGCGATTCTGTTCTGTCCGCCGACCTACGGCATGTACAGCGTCAGCGCCGAAACCATTGGCATCGAATACCGCACCGTGCCGGCGCTCAGCGACTGGCAGCTGAACCTGCCGGCCATTGCGGCGCAGCTGAATGGCGTCAAGGTTGTTTACCTCTGCAGCCCGAACAATCCGACCGGCAACCTGATTAATCAGGATGACATCCGTCAGTTGCTGGCGATGACCGCCGGTAAAGCCCTGGTGGTGGCGGATGAGGCTTATATTGAGTTCTGCCCGCAGGCCACGCTGACCGGCTGGCTGAAGGCTTACCCGCACCTGGTGATCCTGCGCACGCTCTCCAAAGCCTTTGCGCTGGCGGGCCTGCGCTGCGGCTTTGCGCTGGCAAACAAGCCGGTGATCGACCTGCTGATGAAGGTGATTGCGCCCTATCCGCTGGCGACGCCGGTGGCCGATGTGGCGGGTCAGGCCCTGAGTGAACAGGGCATCGCCCTGATGCGAGAGCATGTGGCCCAGCTGAATGACAATCGTGGCTGGCTGCTGGCCGAACTGGCGAAGCTGAAGTGCGTCGAGCAGGTTTTCCCCAGTGAAACCAACTATGTGCTGGCACGTTTTACCGATTCACCAAAAGTCTTCAAAACCTTATGGGATCAGGGCATTATCCTGCGTGATCAGAACAAAAATCCGGGCCTGTCGGGATGCCTGCGCATCTCCATCGGCACGCGTGAAGAGTGCGGGCGAGTGATCGCCGCGCTGCAAGCCTTTTCTGTGGAGCAAGCATGAGCCAGAAGACCCTTTTTATCGACCGCGACGGTACGTTAATCTCTGAGCCACCTGAAGATTTTCAGGTGGACCGTATGGATAAGCTGGCGTTTGAGCAAGACGTTATCCCGGCGCTGCTGGCGCTGCAGGCCGCCGGTTATCGCCTGGTGATGATCACCAACCAGGATGGGCTTGGCACCTCCCGATTCCCGCAGGCCGATTTCGATGGCCCGCACAATCTGATGATGCAGATTCTGACGTCGCAGGGCATCGCCTTTGACGATGTGTTGATCTGCCCGCATCTGCCAGAAGATCACTGCGACTGCCGCAAGCCGAAAACAAAGATGGTGGAGGCCTGGCTGGCTGAGGGCGCGCTTGACACCAGCAACAGCTATGTCATCGGCGACCGCCTGACCGATGTCCAGCTGGCGGAGAACATGGGCATTCCGTCCATCCGCTACGGCGCAGACGGCCAGACCTGGCAGACCATTCAGCAGCGTCTGACCCAGCGCGACCGCCATGCGCTGGTGCAGCGCAACACCAAAGAGACGCAGGTCCGTGTCGAACTGTGGCTGGACCGTGAAGGTGGCAGCAAAATTAATACCGGCGTCGGTTTCTTCGACCACATGCTGGATCAGATCGCCGTTCACGGCGGATTCCGCATGCACATTGACGTCAAAGGCGATCTCTACATCGACGATCATCACACGGTGGAAGATACCGGTCTGGCACTCGGCGAAGCGCTGCTGAAGGCGCTCGGTGACAAACGCGGTATCGGCCGCTTTGGTTTTGTGCTGCCGATGGACGAATGTCTGGCCCGCTGCGCGCTGGACATCTCCGGCCGCCCGCACATCGAATTTAAGGCCGAGTTTAACTATCAGCGCGTCGGCGATCTCAGCACCGAGATGGTCGAGCACTTCTTCAGCTCGCTCTCCTACGCCATGATGAGCACCCTGCACCTGAAAACCAAAGGCAAAAACGACCATCACCGTGTCGAAAGCCTGTTTAAAGCCTTTGGCCGTACGCTGCGTCAGGCGATCCGCGTTGAGGGCAATACCCTGCCGAGCTCGAAAGGAGTGCTGTGATGAACGTGGTGATCATGGATACCGGTTGCGCCAACCTGTCGTCGGTAAAATGGGCGATTGAACGTCTGGGTTATACCCCGGAAGTGAGCCGCGATTCCGATGTGGTGCTGCGCGCCGACAAACTCTTTCTGCCTGGTGTTGGCACCGCGCAGGCGGCGATGGATCAGCTGCAGGCGCGCGACCTGATCGATCTGGTGAAAGCCTGCACCCAGCCGGTGCTGGGGATCTGTCTGGGGATGCAGCTGCTGGGACGCGGCAGCGATGAGAATGGTGGCGTTCCGACGCTGGGTATTATCGATGAGCCGGTTTCGCTGATGGATACGCACGGCCTGCCCCTGCCGCACATGGGCTGGAATCAGATCACCGCGCAGGCAGGTAATCATCTGTTCCGTGGCATCGATGAAGGTTCTTACTTCTACTTTGTTCACAGCTACGCCATGCCGGTTAATGCCAGCACCATCGCGCAGTGTCACTACGGTGAAGCCTTTACCGCCGCGGTGCAGAAAGATAACTTCTATGGCGTCCAGTTCCACCCGGAACGCTCGGGTAAAGCCGGTGCGCAGCTGCTGAAAAACTTCCTGGAGATGTAATGATTATCCCCGCGTTAGATTTAATTGACGGCAAAGTGGTGCGTCTTCATCAGGGCGACTATGGCCAGCAGCGCGACTACGGCAGCGATCCGCTGCCGCGTCTGCAGGATTACGTAAGCCAGGGCGCGATCGTGCTCCATCTGGTTGATTTGACCGGCGCGAAAGATCCGGCAAAACGTCAGATTGCGCTGCTGAAAACGCTGCTGAACGGCGTCGACGTGACGGTGCAGGTCGGTGGCGGCATTCGCAGCCGTGACGATGTTCAGGCGCTGTTAGCGGCCGGTGCGAGTCGCGTGGTGGTGGGTTCCACCGCCGTAAAACAGCCTGACGAGGTTAAACGCTGGTTTGCCGAGTTTGGTGCAGAGGCGATTGTGCTGGCGCTGGATGTGCGTATTGACGCCAGCAACCGTAAAGAGGTGGCGATCAGTGGCTGGCAGGAAGCAGCGGGCGTGACGCTGGAGGAGGTGATTGCCGATTTCCAGCAGGTGGGCCTGAAGCATGTGCTCTGCACAGATATTTCCCGCGACGGTACTCTGAGCGGTTCGAACGTGGCGCTTTATGAGGAAGTGACGGCACGCTTCCCGGCGATAGCTTTCCAGTCATCGGGCGGCATTGGCGACATTAACGATATTGCCGCCCTGCGCGGCTGCGGCGTACAGGGCGTGATTGTCGGACGCGCGCTGCTGGAAGATAAATTTACGGTTTCGGAGGCGATCGCATGCTGGCAAAACGGATAATCCCCTGTCTCGACGTTCGTGACGGTCAGGTGGTCAAAGGCGTACAGTTCCGCAATCACGAGATCATCGGTGACATCGTGCCGCTGGCGCAGCGCTATGCGGCCGAAGGTGCCGACGAGCTGGTCTTTTATGACATTACCGCCTCCTCTGATGGCCGGGTCGTCGATAAGAGCTGGGTGTCGCGGGTCGCCGAAGTGATCGATATCCCGTTCTGCGTAGCGGGCGGTATTAAAACGCCGGAAGACGCGGCGCGTATTCTTGAGTTTGGCGCGGATAAGATTTCGATTAACTCACCGGCGCTGGCGGATCCCTCGCTGATTACCCGGCTCGCTGACCGCTTTGGCGTGCAGTGTATCGTGGTCGGGATTGATACCTGGTTCGATGAAGCCAGCGGCAAATATCAGGTCAATCAGTATACCGGTGACGAAGCGCGTACCCGCGTAACCCAGTGGGAAACGCTGGATTGGGTGCAGGAAGTGCAGAAACTGGGTGCAGGTGAGATCGTGCTGAACATGATGAACCAGGATGGCGTGCGTAACGGCTACGACCTGGTGCAGCTGAAGAAGATGCGTGACGTCTGCAAGGTGCCCCTGATCGCCTCTGGCGGCGCAGGCACGATGCAGCACTTCCTCGACGCCTTCACTGAGGCAAACGTGGATGGCGCCTTAGCCGCGTCAGTATTCCACAAACAGATTATTAATATTGGTGAGCTGAAGAGCTTTCTGATCGACAACGGAGTGGAGATTCGCGCGTGCTAACCGAACAACAACAGGCCCTTCTCGACTGGGACAAAACAGAAGGCATGATGCCGGTCATTGTGCAGCATAACGTCTCCGGCGAAGTGCTGATGCATGGCTACATGAATCCGGCGGCGCTGGAGAAAACCCTGGCTGAAGGCAATGTCACCTTTTTCTCCCGCACCAAAAACCGGTTATGGACCAAAGGCGAAACCTCGGGTCACTTTCTGCAGGTCGTGAGCATCACGCCTGACTGTGACAACGACACCCTGCTGGTGCTGGCCAACCCGATTGGCCCGACCTGCCATCTCGGCACCACCAGCTGTTTCTCGCCTGCCGCGCCGGAGTGGACCTTCCTCTATCAGCTGGAGCAGCTGCTGGCATCGCGTAAAACGGCCGATCCGGAAAGCTCCTATACCGCGCGGCTCTACGCCAGCGGCACCAAACGTATCGCCCAGAAAGTGGGGGAAGAAGGCGTTGAGACCGCCCTGGCGGCAACCGTCAACGATCGCCACGAGCTGACCAATGAAGCCTCCGATCTGGTCTATCACCTGATGGTGCTGCTGCAGGATCAGGATCTCGACTTCAGCGCCATCATTAATAACCTGCGCGCCCGTCATCAGTAACTGTGCAACATACTGCTCAGAATTTCGGTTTTATGCGGATTCTGAGCAGAATTCTTCTCACACCCTGCACCGCTCCCCCTTCATGAACACCGCTCATCTTCCTGGGAGAAGATAATGACCACCCATGAAAAATTAATTGCTCTGCTCGACCAGCATCAGGCCCGCTATCGCCTGATGGAGCATGAGGCCACCGGAAAATGTGAAGCGGTCGCGGCGATACGCGGCACTGAAATCGGCCAGGGCGCAAAAGCGCTGGTCTGCCATGTGAAAGGCAATGGCGTGAAACAGCATGTGCTGGCGGTGTTACCAGCCGACCGGCAGGCCGATCTCGGCAAAGTTGCTGCCGCCGCAGGAGGACGACGCGCCTCCCTCGCCAGTCCGGCGGAGACCACCCAGCTGACCGGCTGCGTCTTCGGTGCGATCCCGCCCTTTAGTTTTCATCCCGACCTCAGAGTGATCGTTGACCCTGCGCTGTTTGAACGTTATCCGGAGATTGCCTTCAACGCCGGCCTGCTGGAACGCTCGGTGATCCTGAACATTGAGGATTATCGGGCGCTATGCGCGGCGGAAGTAGTGCAGATCACGCAGTAATTGCTATCCCGGCAGCCTGGCGATACGCTGCACAGACACTCATCACGACAGAATAAGAGCACAATCATGAACATTTTCACTCAAGGTCTGCGTCAGACGCTGGTTGTAGCCGTTATGGCAGGCTGCGCGTTCAGCGCCCAGGCGAAAATCGAACAGGTCCGTTTCGCGGTCGACCCGACCTATCCGCCGTTTGAATCGAAGACGCCGCAGGGCAAGCTGGTCGGCTTTGATATCGACCTGGGCAATGCGCTCTGTGCGCAGATGCAGGCGAAGTGTGTCTGGGTTGAAAGCCAGTTTGACGGCATGATCCCGGCTCTGAAAGCGCGTAAGTTTGATGCCATCCTTTCTGATATGGGGATCACCGAAGAGCGCCTGAAGCAGATCGATTTTACGGTTCCCCTCTACGACACCCATACCCAGCTTATCGCCCGTAAAGGCGCCAACATCCTCCCTACGGTAGCCTCTCTGAAGGGCAAAACCGTCGGCGTGGAACAGGGAACGGTTCAGGAACGCTATGCGCTGGCGAAGTGGCAGCCCCATGGGGTGACCGTGGTGCCCTATGGCGATCAGGCCCAGGTAGAAAGCGATCTGGTTTCAGGCCGGCTGGATGCCGTCTTTACCGATGCGGCCCAGGCGGCCATTGGCTTCCTGAAGCATCCGCAGGGCAAAGATTTTGAGCTGGCCGGTCCGATCATTCAGGACCCGATTATCGGCCCGGGTACCGCAATCGGCCTGCGTAAAGGCGACAGCGAACTGAAGAGCACGCTGGATAACGCCTTTGCGGAGATCAAAAAGAACGGCACTTTTGACCAGATTCAGAAACGCTACTTCGCCACGGATATCTCTATCCAGCAGTAAGGTCCGGTCGCTCCGTTCGTCCTCACCGCGATCCGACACTATACTGTTACTTTTTCGGGACGGCGCGCTGTCGTCCTTTTGCCGATTAAAGGACATTAACACGGTATGCATCAACAACATCATCCACTGTTAAGCGCCTCTTTAGGCACCCAGCGTGAAATCATCAGCTTCCATTTTGCTCCGGACCACGAGCGTCAGGTTTATATCCAGGCTGCATTACATGGCGATGAGGTGCCTGGCATGGCGGTGGCCTGGTTTCTAAAGCAACGGCTACAGGCGCTGGAGTCCGCCGGACATCTTAAAGCCGCTTTCACGCTCGTTCCGGTTGCCAATCCTCTGGCGCTGGGACAGCACTGGCACGGAACCCACCTCGGCCGATACCATACGCTTTCTGGTCAGGACTTTAATCGCCGCTTCCCTTCTCTGGGTGCGACGCTGGCGGCCGGTCTGGCCGACAGCCTGACGCAGAGCGAGTCACAGAACCGAAGCCTGATTCGTGAGGCAATCGATCGTTACTACCGTGATACGGTGCCAAAAACTGAACTGGATGCGCAGCGTTATACGCTGATGCGGATGGCCAGTCAGGCCGACCTGATGATTGACCTGCACTGTGACTGGGAAGCCGTGCCGCATCTTTACACCACGCCGCATGCCTGGCCGGAGATTGAGCCGCTGGCGCGCTGGCTGGGCAGTGAAGTCCAGCTGCTGGCGCAGATTTCGGGCGGTGAGCCCTTTGATGAAGCCTGTTGCGAGCCCTGGCTGACGCTGGCGGAACGCTTTGGCGATGCCTATCCGATGCCGCGCGGTCTGATGCCGGTAACGCTGGAGTTGCGTGGCGTGCGCGATGTTTCGCCTGAACAGGCGGAGAAGGATGCGGATGCGATTATTTCCGCACTGCAGGAAGGCGGGTATATCGCCTGGAGCGAGCCGGCCATTTCAGTGGAGGTGGCTGCACCGGTGATTGGTGGGGATGAACTGGTACCGGCAAATGCGGCGGGCGATGATGTGGTGACGATTAATGACGGCCCGATTGGCCTGACGGTGCCGGAGGTGGCGGAAGCGCCGGGAGAGACGGGCGTAATTAAGGAGCGTCACAGCGAAGGGGCAGCGGCAACCTCCCCTGCCCTGAAAAATCCGCCGACGCCGCTAGCAGCCTGTGAATATATCCACTCATCGGTATCAGGTCTAATCCTGCATCGTAAGCCGCTGGGTGCGCTGATCCGGCCTGGTGAAGTGGTTGCCGAGATTGTCGATCCCGTAACCGATCACATTACGCCGCTGGTCGCCGAATATGGCGGTATTCTCTATGCAAGGCACTGGGTAAAGTTTGCGACGGCTGGCATGCTGGTCGTCAGACTGGCGGGCGAACAGGAAATCCGGAGTGGGGATTTGCTGGCATGATAAAAAAAGGGCTTCCCGGAGGAAGCCCTTTTTAGTGATTAATCTAACCACTCGGTGTGGAACACACCGTCTTTATCAATGCGTTTGTAGGTATGCGCACCGAAGTAGTCACGCTGCGCCTGAATCAGGTTAGCAGGCAGTACTTCTGAACGATAGCTGTCGTAGTAAGCGATCGCGGCAGAGAAGGTCGGCGTCGGAATACCATTCTGAATCGCGTACGAAACCACATCACGCAGCGCCTGCTGATACTGATCGGCAATATCTTTGAAATACGGTGCCAGCAGCAGGTTAGCGATGCCCGCATCTGCTGCATAGGCATCAGTGATCTTCTGCAGGAACTGGGCACGGATGATGCAGCCAGCACGGAAGATCTTCGCGATTTCACCGTAGTGCAGATCCCAGTTGTTCTCTTCTGATGCGGCACGCAGCTGTGAGAAGCCCTGCGCATAAGAGACGATTTTACCCAGATAAAGCGCACGGCGCACTTTCTCGATAAACTCCGCTTTGTCACCGGTAAAGGCCTGTGCCTGAGGACCGCTCAGCACTTTAGAGGCGGCAACACGCTGCGTTTTCAGTGAAGAGAGGTAACGGGCGAAAACAGATTCGGTGATCAGAGACAGTGGCTCGCCGAGGTCCAGAGAACTCTGGCTGGTCCATTTACCGGTACCTTTGTTCGCCGCTTCGTCCAGGATCACATCAACCAGGTATTTACCCTCTTCATCTTTTTTGGTGAAGATATCTTTGGTGATGTCGATCAGGTAGCTGCTGAGTTCGCCGTTGTTCCACTCGGTGAAAGTCTCAGCCAGCTCTTCGTTGTTCAGACCCAGTGCGCCTTTCAGCAGTGCATAGGCTTCAGCGATCAGCTGCATATCGCCATATTCAATGCCGTTGTGGACCATCTTCACGTAGTGACCCGCGCCATCCGGACCGACGTAAGCCACACAGGCTTCACCATCTTCTGCACGCGCAGCAATCTTGTCCAGAATCGGCGCAACCAGCTCGTAAGCTTCTTTCTGGCCGCCAGGCATGATTGATGGGCCCTTCAGTGCGCCCTCTTCACCGCCGGACACGCCGGTACCGATAAAGTTGAAGCCCAGGTCAGACAGCTCTTTGTTACGACGGATGGTGTCTTTATAGAAGGTATTACCGCCATCAATCAGGATGTCGCCTTTATCCAGATGAGGCGTCAGCGAGGCGATAGTCTTGTCGGTCGCTTCACCCGCCTGAACCATCAGCAGGATGCGACGTGGTTTTTCCAGCGAGTCGACAAACTCTTCAACGGTGTAAAAAGGAGCAAGCTTCTTGCCCTGGTTCTCGGCGATAACTTCATCAGTCTTTTCGCGTGAACGGTTGAAGATAGAAACAGTGTAACCGCGGCTCTCAATGTTAAGAGCCAGATTGCGGCCCATCACTGCCATACCTACAACGCCGATCTGTTGCTTGGACATTACATACTCCTGTCTGAAGGTCACTTCACTTGTCTAGGGTTAGTTAGCAAAAGTGTAAAACATGTTAACTCAAATAATTAATGGAAAGGTAGTAATTGATGCGGCGATTTCAGATTTGAATGACAGAAAAGGAAAACTATATTTATAAGTAGCACGAATAAATGGCGCTGCAGCTATGATTGCTGAGATTTTATACTTTCTAGTGCTTTTTTATTAAGATAATTCCGCTGTCTGTCACTGAACCAGCCCCATTTGTTGAAGTATTTGATTGCGGAGGCAGCATGGTAAAAGAGAAATTTTATGTCTGTATAAGAACGTCTCTGTGACTCATGAATTACCTCAGAGCCCGGGAAATAACTGACTGGAAATTGCAATGCAATTCTTCTGGATAAGTCTACATCCTCTAAATAGAGGAAAAATCTGGTATCAAATCCACCGACTTTACTTAATACCTTTGCATCAATCAGCATAAAGCATCCAGACAAAGATGGTGCGAAAAAAGGCTTGCTGTAATCTGCATGTTGCAGTTCGTACTGGGAGTTCAGAGTTTCAGTGAAATTGAAAAAGAACCTGCGCATGAAAAGCTGATAGGGATCAGGAAGTAGCTTACAGCTGTATTGTAATTTCCCATCGGGATATACAATTTTGGGGATAGATAAACCAATCACATTTTCCAGGCTAAAAGTATAAAGCGCATCAACTTCGCCCTTTTTAAAAACAATATCAGGGTTGCAAATCAGAAAATACTCTGCTTTGTTTTTATATTTATCAAAAACGGCATTGTGACCAGATCCGAAGCCCTGATTATCTTCTAATTTTATGATTTCAACCTTGGCCATACAAAGTGAATCAAGCCAAGAGCAGTACCCTCCATTATCAACGATTACTATTTTTGAAATACTACTCTCATCGTTAAGCGAATCGATGGTTTTGGAGACTGAACTATAATCATGACGATATAATACCAGTGATGCTATTATTTTCACTTCAGTTACCGCTTAAATTAAAAGAAAAAAGTAGGCATATCAGGATCCGGAAAAATATGATAATTCAATATCAAAAAAGGGTGTTGCATTATACAACACCCAGGGTAAGGATTAGTTAAGGAAGCGGCGCTTGATACCTTTAACGCCTTCATTTTTCAACACTTCCCAGCCTCTTTTGCCAACAGTCAAACCCACGCGAGGATTAGTGAGCGAGCGACGTACGAGACTGATAAAACGCTCTCTGTCAAAACCAATATCTCCGCCGCGGAAGCCTGGAGTAAGAACCTCGCTAAATTTGGCGAGTGCATTTGATTTGGTCTCAGCTTTAAATAAATCAGCGTACTCTTTAGGGCCCTGCGTAAGCCACCACTGGTTATAAGTTGATTCATCAAAAGGCTGAGGGAACGCTTTCTGTAGATCAAGACGCTCACGATAAACAATTCGCTGTTCTTTAGATATAGCTGAACCATCCGAGTGTTTACCGAAAGCCCATGAGACTTTTGCTAAAGGATCCTGTGCAAGATTTTTAGTTTGATCTTCATACCAATCGATGAGTTTATGAACATCTGAATTTTCGCCGGCATTTTTCGTCGCCATGATGCGATGTGCACCACTATCGAAACCAGTAAAGTGATAAAAACCTAATGGTTCGTTATCAACTAAATAATTGCCATCATTGTCGACTTTGAATTCTCTTGTCGTTAAATTCCATGTTGCAACATTATGACGGCTTGAACGCATGATAGCTACATCAGTAAAGAACGCAGGAACAAGGTCGATCCAGCGCTGGTCAGTAAACAAACCGTTAGGAATATCTGCGCGGCAGAAATGATAAATACGTTCAGCCCACCAGTTAGCAAATGCCAAACCGACTTCTGTAGCAGCAACGGCACAGAAACCTAAGTTATAAACACCATGCTTAAGGCTGCAGATTTCATTGTCCATAACTGCTGACAAGGTAGTTTCAGGCTTTGTCTGATGAGGCGTCAAGACAACGTTCGATGAATCGAGGGCTTCAAGAATATCATCCAGACGTGAAAAAATAACAGTATCAGGATCGAGGTAGACAACCTTTTTACAGCCGGGAAGCTGTAAAAGTCTTGAGAGCATAAAGGGCTTAATAGCAGTAGCCAGCTCAACAATCGTGTGACAATATGCCCAACCTTTCCAGTCAGGAATATCCAGCTCAGAGATGGAAACTATCTCATCAAATGGCTCATTGCTAAGATCGATTTCTGGTCTTTTTTCATCAGCAAGAACTAAATGAATTTTCCATTCGGGATGATATTTCCTGATAGATTGAAACAGCATCCTTACTTTAGGGATATAGTTAAATGCTGCGCTGGTAAATACGTGAACTTCACTCATGACTGCCTCATTATTTCATTTCGCATAGATTTTACGGTGCATATCTATTAACTCTTGAACGACAATTTCAGGGTTCATAGAGGATAAAATAACACCCTTGTCGTACTCTCGTAATCTTTCTGCTGGCGCACCAAGATTGAAACTTGCAACGGGGAAACCCAACTCGATCATTTCCTGAACGACATAAGAGAAGGTTTCAGGCCAGATAGATGGGAACAGAATAACATTTATTCCATTTTCCTCCAGCAGCATCTTAAGCTCTTCATGTCGGTAAGGGCCCGTTTGTCGAACCACCTCTGAAGGACAGGAAGCCTCAACAGCACCTATCACGATGATTTCAATATTGTATTTCTTTTGAAGAATTTCTTCAGATAACGCCTGAAGAATTCTGGAGCCTTTATGATAGCCTATTTGCCCGACCACTCCAATCCTGAGATCCCGAGTCTGAGTGATATGGGCTTTTTGGGGCAAATAATCTACTTTATGAGGTGTGACAGCTGTCTTGTCATCATCAATCTGAGGATAAACGCGCTTATAGAGATTAAGAGTACTTTCAGAAAAAGAAACAATCTTGTCAGACGCTATCAACAAATTGCCCCATCGATCTCGCCATTTTTTGATGTCACCGCTTTCGAATAATGTCGTGAAACCATACGTATTATTTTTCAGACATGAGTAACATACAGAAGGATCAGGGATATCACAATAATTTCCTTTGTCATTGATCAGGAAATGCGAAGGGCAAAGAGGAAACAAATCGTGAGCAAGCGTAATTAAAGACGCATTTGTTTTGATTTTAAGATTAATCAAAAAATCAGGGATTGTTTCGGGATTGCAAAAAGAAACGCCTGTATTATAGATGATTTCTTTTATTTTAATGAACTTCAATAACTGAAATACATAATCATAGCCGCTGATATTGAATACGTTTTTACCTTTACTACTCTCGACTATAAGTTTATAGGAAAGCGTATTTACGGTAAAAGCCAGAATCAAACAGGCCTTGCCTTGCTCTATGCTCTTATCAACAATTCTTTCGCGATAGTGATTTGCTCCACCACCCAGGTCGTGATCCAGGAAAAAAACAATATTCTTCGCTTCTTTCTTATTCAGAAACTTTAACAGATCATCAGGGTTAACCAATGATTTAGAGGGAACTTTATTTTTATAACGCTTGATCTTATCAACAAGCAAACGATAATTTCCGCTACGTAACAGATTTAAAGCGCGCTTAATTAAAACCAGAGACTGCTTTAGGATTACTGTTTTTGAAATTACCGGCGTTTCAGTTGATTCAGTTACATTAATAACTTTAACTGGGATATCGAGTAGGTCAAACGTATTATCATCATAGTAACAAGCCAGTTTAAGCTCTTCTGATTCGAAGTTCTTATTCAGGCTGCCGTAGACAAAAAAACCTGAATGACCAGCATATTCATTATCTTTGAAATAATCGCCAACATCATGTCTTGCTTTATTATATTCAGCATCGACAAAAGATTCTGGTTCTGCTGCGAGACAAAATCTGACTTTATTTATTTTCTTGTTTTTATTAAAAACCCAGCCGTATCCAAATATTGTTCTATTATTGCGTGTGAACGAATCAATAGCCCAATGAAGATCATTCATCTTAATTATCCTTTATCGTCCATTTTTTAATTACTCTGATCATCCATTTTGATTCGAGTCGTGACAACTTTTCTCTCAGACTTTCAGCTTCAAAAGCCTTTGCAGAGGCAAATTTTTTATGCTCTTCATTTGACGTCAGGAGTTCGTTAATTTTCTCGTGAAGTGACGCTATTTCACGTTGTTGCATAGCTGATAATTCATCGAAGGTGTGTTTTTCTGCAACTGAAGCTGCCAGCTGACCTTCGAGTATATTTTTTTCTTTTATTCTCGCTTCTTCTTCATAAAATTTATGCATGCCAGGTAAAACATCATCAGGATACCACGTGTCAATTTTTGCCTGAGGCATTCCGGATGCATATGCAAAAAGTTCTGATTCAAGATCGAGATATTCTTCAAAAAGTTCATCGTTGTAAACGAAAGATAACTCTTCAAAAAGGTGTTTAACAAAATCACCACGCGTTATAATTTCATGCTGAGCAGGTTTGGCAAAGATTGAAATCTTTCCCAATAATGAGAGCACTGCACGAAAAACTAAATGGCCAAGCGTAAGGCCTTGCTTAGCTAACCATTCGCGTTCAAAGTACCTGGGGTGTCCTTCCTCATCAATAACGAAATTGGAGGGAATAGCATCCAGATAAGCGGGAGGGAGGCGCGTATTTTGTTCGAACTTTTCAAAAGAAACGCCCTCTCCATTCAATGATTTCTCAAGACACTCTATGTAATATTTAAAATAGCCAGATACGTATTCAATCTTCCAGCCAGGTGTCGTTACGATTTTAATAAATTCGACATCAAGTAAATTTCCTGATATGTATTTTTCATAACCATCAAGCGAAAAGTCTATTTTTTCGTTATGATTCGGGAGAAAATCATTTTCTTTTTCTCTGGAGACTTTTACATCTCTGATACCTGTCTTTTTGAACACGGTTTTCTTTTGAAATGGCGTATGACGTTCTTTGCCATAATGGACGGCAAGAATATCTTTATCATAAGAATCTGTACCGGAATTCCCAGCAACCAGGAGAAATGAATTACTTAAATCTACTGCCAGTTTGTTTTTAAAGACAATTGGCCAGACTAATTCAGGCACAAAATTCAGTTTCTCAGGCAATTGTAAATCTGCACGTACTGATTGCGATGCAAATACATGTGCATTGAAATAATTATCCAGCGCACCTTCTTGTGTAACAACTGAAACCGGCAACTTATAATCGGGAAAAGGTAAAAGAGTCTCTACGAAATTCAAACCGACTTCTTTGAGTTTTTCAACTAAAACCTGATGCCCGTAAGTTTCAGCCTGATCTTTATTATATCGACCTTCAAGCCCATACATAATTTGACCAACATGGTCTTCAGCAGCACCAGCAAAATATTTAAGGCCTAACTGGTTTTCAATAGCGATGACCAACTTACCGTCGGGTTTCAGTTTTTGTTTAATTTTATTTAGCATTGCGACCGCGCTATCGATGCCATCGCTAAACAAGTTTGAGTACTCGAGCACACCTATTAGTGTAATAACATCAAACTTTTCGTCGATATCAAAATCGTCAAAGCGCTCGCTGACTACAGTTACATTTTCAAGATCTTTTGTTCTTAAGCGCCCGATCTGAGCCCGGCGTAAACTTCCCTCTAATGCTAAAACCTGCGCGCCACATTCACCAATATAGCGTGTAATAGCACCACAGCCCGCCCCCACTTCCAGAACTTTGATCCCCGGTTTAAACAGGGATTGTAAAGGCCTTAATAAGTTAGATCGCAGACTTGAAAAGTGGTAAGTGGTAACCCAATCATTGCAATGTGTTTTTAGCTCCCCAGACTGGACACTTAAATCTTTAGTGTTTTTGAGAATTTCAAGAAGCAGATTTTCATGATTGTCGCCATCACTATAAGGAATGCCTTTATAATCGCTACGAGCCCATATACCAGCATCTGGACGAAACTTATAGATTGTATTATTGAGCATCGTTTTCATTCCCGGCAGAATTAGTGATTTCAAAATTGAGTGAAAGATCCGTCATCCCTGAAAAGGAGTCCACGGTTGGTACAAGAAAATGTATGACATCATATCTTCTGTCATGTGGTACTACTTCGTCATTAAGCATAGAGGCCACACCTAATGAAATAAAATAATCACCTGCGCCGAGCTTATTCAGAAAATTAAATTCGACAATTGCATGTGTATTTGCAATACCAAACTGACCAGTATCCTTACTCAATAAATGCGAATTTGTGTTGTAAACTGTTAAACCTTCTTTAGTTTTGATAGCAAACCCGACAATTGGATTTTTTATATCTTTATCGAAACGGACAGAACACCTTAAGCTGACTTTTTCACCCGCGTATACTGTTGCTGGATTTTTTCTTTCATTGACAATGAGTTCATAATCCATCCAGCAAGCTGACTTATCACCCCATCGATACTCATTTTTATTATAATTACTTTTGGTAGCGAATACATCATTTACTAAATTCAAAGATTCATCAGGCTGATGCTCATCCTTGCCATTTATGTCAGCTTTGAGATTAGCCTCTTCATTCTTAATTTCGGTTTTGGTGCTTTTACCAAACAGAATATCCATGTATAGATTAACGGCTTTTTTAGGTATCCCTTGATAGACTTCCCTGCCATCACTCAACAGAACTGCGCGGTCACAATGAGTCACGATTTGTTCGCCGGAATGCGTTACCAGTAATATACTGGTACCCTTTTTCTTGAGTTGGCGTAATCGCTCAAAACATTTAGCCTGAAACTTAGCATCGCCAACAGCCAACGCTTCGTCAACAATCAATATATCTGGATCTACTTGTGCCTGAACGGCAAAAGCTAATCTTACAACCATTCCACTAGAGTAAGTTTTAACCGGCTGATCAATGAAGTCGCCGATATCTGCAAATTCTATAATTGAATCATATTTCTTGTCTGTCTCTTCTTTTGAAAGACCAAGAATGGCAGCATTGAGATAGATATTTTCTCGCCCCGTGAACTCTGGATTAAACCCTGATCCAAGTTCTAATAATGCAGCTATCCGGCCTTTTGTCTCAACTTCGCCTTCGGTTGCTGTTAACGTTCCGCAAATAATCTGAAGTAAAGTTGATTTACCACTACCGTTTTTTCCTATCAGCCCTACTGTCTCACCTTTTTTGACATCAAAGGACACCCCATTAAGAGCCCAGAATTCTCTGTAATAATTGGCCTGAGGCTTACCTGCAAGTCCTTTTATTTTTGGAAATAGAAACTGTTTAAGCCTGTCCTGTGGATTCTTATAGATATAAAAGCATTTTTTGACGTTTTTTATACTTATCGCAATATTATCATAAGACATCGGCAAACCCTTTCCTTGATTTCTGGAAAACCACAAATCCTAACCACGCAAACAATGAGCAACTTACAAGATAAATGAGGTATTCACTGATGGATGGGATCGTACCCCAATACATTATCTCCCTCGCCTGCGATATTGCCGGAGCCAGAGGATTTATGTTCAAAAGCGGCCTGTATTTCTCTGGAATAGCCGTTATCGGGTAGAATATGGGAGATAAAAACATTAAGGCCGTAACTAAAATGGTTATAATCTGTCCAATATCACGCAGGAAAACACCAACTGCAGAAAAGAGCCAGCCTACCCCTGTTATCAATAAAAAAACAGGCAGTAATAATAAGGGTAACAGAAGAATAGTTACATGGGGAATGCCAACTTCAATAATATAAAAAAGTACCCAGACAACAATGCTAATCATAGCATGAAATACTGCTGACAATGAGTTAACAACAGGAAGTATTTCAAGCGGGAATATTACTTTTTTGACGTAATTAACATTTGATAAAATTATAGAAGGCGATTTATTTGCGCACTCGGCAAATAAATTAAATATAATTAATCCATTAAATAAAACCAGTGCAAACTCTGATTTTGAAGCATTTTCAACGCTCCATCTGGCGTTGAATATAAAGCTAAATACAAATGTGTAAACGACCAGCATAAATATTGGATTGAAGAAAGACCATAAAATGCCAAAATAGGATCCTTTATACCTTCCCGTGATTTCTCTTTTGGTAAGGTTCAGAATTAGTTTTCTATTACCCCAAAGACTGGAAGCTATAGAAGTTGGAACAACGCTATTAACACTTTTCATCAAGGCATCCACAGTTAACGCCAGAACTTTAGAGCTGAATTAATCATGCAGCGCTTAATAAATAAAAGCAAAATCAGCCTGATCTTTAATATCGGCTGATTTTTTTCTTTAACGCTGCTGAAGAACATGCCGGTATAAAAAATTAATTATGATACGAATGCATGTTACCGTATTATTTAAAATACTCTGCGTCATTGAAGAGCTTACCAACCTTATCTTTTTCAGAAAGAACAGGCTGTTCACCTTCTATGAGAGGCCACTCAATGCCAACATGTGAGTCATTCCATACCAAAGAATGTTCAGCTGAAGGGTTATAATAATCAGTGCATTTGTAAACGAATTCGGCTGTTTCCGAAGTTACGTAAAAACCATGAGCAAAACCTTCAGGAACCCAGAGTTGTTTTTTATTTTCAGCAGAAAGGTAAACGCCTACCCATTGCCCAAATGTAGCTGAACTCTTGCGCATATCGACAGCCACGTCGAAAACCTCTCCGGCTACAACGCGAACAAGCTTACCTTGCGTATTATCAATCTGGTAATGCATTCCTCTCAAAATCCCTTTCGACGATTTTGAGTGATTATCCTGAACAAATTTCCGAGGACAAACCTGTTCTTCGAATTTTTTTTGATTCCAGGTTTCCATAAAGAAACCTCGTTCATCGCCAAAGACTGTAGGTTCGATAATTTTTACATCTGGAATTTTGGTATCAATTATTTTCATCTTTATGCATCACCACAAATTGCCATTAAATATCTGCCATAATCATTTTTCATATAAGGCCCTGCTAATTCTTTTAACTTTTCCACATCAATAAAACCCATCCGGAAAGCAATTTCTTCCGGACATGCTATTTTAAGCCCCTGACGTGACTCGATAGTATGGATAAAATTATTGGCTTCCATCAGGCTCTGATGCGTACCCGTATCCAGCCATGCATGGCCACGGCCCATAATGGATACAGAGAGTTTGCCCTGCTCCATATAAATGCGGTTAATATCGGTAATTTCCAGTTCACCGCGTGGTGATGGCTTAAGATTTTTTGCCATTTCTACAACGTTATTGTCGTAAAAATAGAGGCCAGTCACCGCATAATTGCTGCGCGGGTTTTCAGGTTTTTCGACCAGCGAGATGGCTTTACCTTCGCTATCAAATTCCACAACACCATAACGTTCAGGATCAGTAACGTGATACGCAAAAACAGTGGCGCCATCTTCTTTGGTGGATGCCGCTTCCAGCTGTTTGTAGAGATCGTGTCCGTAGAAGATGTTATCACCCAGAATAAGCGCGACTGAATCATCACCGATGAACTCTTCACCGATGATAAATGCCTGAGCCAGGCCATCCGGACTCGGCTGCACTTTATACTGGATGGAGATCCCCCATTGTGAACCGTCACCTAACAGGCTTTCAAAGCGAGGTGTATCCTGCGGCGTACTGATAATCAGAATATCGTTAATGCCCGCCAGCATCAGCGTGCTTAACGGATAGTAGATCATGGGCTTATCATAAACCGGAAGCAACTGCTTACTGACTGCCATGGTTACCGGATAAAGACGCGTTCCTGAGCCGCCCGCGAGAATAATACCTTTATTCTTTTTCACAATTTCACCTTCATTGACCAGACCGCGTTTGCGGCCTGCTGAGATTAGTTAAGAGTTTCAAGTAACATACGTTCAACGCCCACTGTCCAGTCTGGCAAGGTCAGACCAAAGGTCTGCTGGAACTTCTCTGTATTCAGTCTTGAGTTTGCCGGGCGTTTCGCCGGTGTCGGGAACGCGCTGGTTGGCACTGCATTGATGGTTTCAACCTGAAGTGCCACACCCTGCGCTTTTGCAAACGCGATCACGCGGCTTGCATAAGCGTGCCAGGTCGTTTCCCCCGACGCAATAAGGTGGTAGAGTCCGGCGACGCTGGGGTTCACCAGCGCGACTCTGATTGCATGCGCCGTACTGTCAGCGATAAGTTCTGCCCCTGTCGGAGCGCCATATTGATCGTTGATGACTGACAGAGTATCCCGGTCTTTAGCCAGTCTGAGCATCGTTTTGGCGAAGTTATTACCCTTTGCGGCATAAACCCAGCTGGTACGGAAAATCAGGTACTTCGCCATGTGACTGACGATAGCCTGTTCCCCTTCCAGCTTTGTCTGTCCGTAAACATTTAACGGCGCGGTCGCGTCTTCTTCACGCCAGGGCTTGTCACCGGTTCCGTTAAACACATAATCCGTTGAGTAATGAATCAGCCAGGCATCGATTTCTTCAGCGGCTTGCGCCAGCGCCTGAAGAGAAGTGGCATTAACCAGACGTGCCTTATCCTGTTCAGACTCGGCTTTATCGACTGCGGTATAGGCTGTTGCGTTTACGATTACGGCTGGCTTGAGCCTGCGAACAGTTTCTGCCACGCCTTCAGGATTTTCAAAATCACCGCAGTATGCAGTGGAATGACGATCGACGACAGTCAGGTTGCCCAGGGGTGCCAGTGCACGCTGAAGTTCCCATGCAACCTGCCCATTTTTACCGAAAAGGAGAATTTCCATCAGCTACGCTTCTCGTAGTTTTGTTCAATCCAGTTCTGATAAGCACCGCTTTTTACATGCTCAACCCATTGAGCATTATCCAGATACCACTGAACAGTTTTCTTCAGGCCCGTTTCAAAGGTCTCTTCCGGCTTCCAGCCCAGCTCTTTTTCGATCTTAGCGGCATCGATCGCGTAACGGCGGTCGTGACCCGGACGATCCTGAACGTAGGTAATCTGATCGCGGTAAGAAGTCTCTTTTGGACGCAGCTCATCCAGCAGTTCGCAGACTTTCAGCACAACATCGATATTTTTCTTCTCGTTGTGGCCACCGATATTATAGGTGGTGCCGGTCTTCGCATTCTTAACAACGGTGTAGAGCGCACGCGCATGGTCTTCGACATAGAGCCAGTCGCGGATCTGGTCGCCTTTGCCATAAATGGGTAACGGCTTGCCTTCCAGCGCGTTACTGATAATCAGCGGAATCAGTTTTTCCGGGAAGTGATAAGGTCCGTAGTTATTCGAACAGTTCGTCACGATGACCGGCAGCTTATAGGTGCGGCCCCATGCGCGGACCAGGTGGTCGCTGGCGGCTTTGGTTGATGAGTACGGGCTGCTCGGGGCATAGGGCGTATCTTCGGTAAACAGTGGCAACTCACCGTCCATTTCATCCGGATGCGGTAAGTCACCATATACTTCGTCAGTTGAAATATGATGAAAACGGAATGCGGCTTTGCGCTCTTCTGGCAAAGCACTCCAGTACTGGCGACTCGCCTCTAACAGAGCGTAGGTTCCTACCACGTTAGTCTGCACAAATTCCGCCGGACCCGTGATAGAACGGTCTACATGGCTTTCTGCTGCCAGATGCATAATGGCGTCTGGCTGGCACTCGTTCAGTGCGTCAGTGATGGCCTGACCGTCACAGATATCGATTTGCTTAAAGGTGTAACGTGGGTTACTGCTCACCGCTTCCAGAGACTCAAGATTGCCTGCATAGGTCAGTTTATCAACGTTTATGACTTCATCGTTGGTATTGTTAATAATATGACGCACAACCGCTGAACCGATAAAACCTGCACCACCAGTGATAAGTATTTTCATAACGTGTTATTCCTGACAAGCTATCTGAGGCATGGGCGCCTGAATAAAAAGCAGACAATCAAAAGCGTTTTCAGAGCACGCTACCGCCCCTGGGTTACAGCTCCCACGATGCTGATTATCTTTGGCCAAAGGAGTATGCTGATGACGGAAATCCGTTGCATAATCAGCATTTCGTTGATTGATATCACTTTATTAATGAAATTATTTAAGTGGGTTTATCAATCAACAATCGCAAATTCTATCACTCAGATATAGCTATTACGAATAAAATGCGAATGTTATAGGGGTGTTAGTTCAACTAATGAGCGCTATAAAGGCGTAGAAGATGGTTGCTGATGCGTCAAGCTGATGCAATCAGAATAGTGATAAACAGCGTTTGCAATAATCTGGCTCAGATATAAAAAAGGCGAACCAGAGTTCGCCTTTTTTATCAATTACTTAAACCCATTCGGGTTCTTACTCTGCCAGTTCCAGGTATCACGCATCATCTCATCGATGCCGCGTGAGACGCGCCAGTCAAGCTTCGTGTTGGCCAGCGAGGCATCGGCCCAGAACGCGGGCAGGTCACCGTCACGACGTGGCTTGATCTCGAAAGGAATCGCCTTACCCGACGCTTTCTCAAACGCCTTGATCATTTCCAGAACCGAGAAGCCTTTTCCGCCACCCAGGTTAAAGGCGGTGTAGCCGTCAACCTGACTCAGATGATCCAGCGCTTTCAGGTGCCCTTCCGCCAGGTCAACCACATGAATATAGTCACGCAGGCAGGTACCGTCTGGCGTATCATAATCGCCACCAAAGACGCCCAGTTTTTCCAGCCGGCCGATCGCCACCTGGGCAATGTAGGGCAGCAGGTTGTTCGGGATGCCGGTTGGGTCTTCACCGATTTCGCCTGACTCATGTGCGCCAACCGGGTTGAAGTAACGCAGTGCAATCGCCTTGAACTTCGGCTCAGCTTTTGCAAAGTCGCGCATCACGAATTCGGTCATCAGCTTCGAGGTGCCATAAGGGCTGGTCGTGCCACCAATCGGGGTCGTCTCGACATAAGGAACCGGCGCATCTGCACCGTAGACCGTGGCTGACGAACTGAAGATGAAGTTCCAGACACCGGCATTCCGCATCTCTTCCAGCAGAACCACGGTACCTGCAACGTTGTTCTCGTAATACTCCAGCGGCATACGGGTCGATTCACCAACCGCCTTAAGTGCGGCGAAATGAATAACCGCAGAAATGCTGTTGGCTGCAAACAGGTCACGCAGGCAGGCGCGGTCACGGATATCGCCTTCAACGAAGGTCGCTTTTTTACCCGCCAGTTTCTCCACGCGGTGGATCGCTTCGCGTGAAGCGTTGCAGAGGTTATCCAGCACCACAACATCATCACCACGCTGCAGCAGCGCCAGTACCGTATGGGAGCCGATATATCCTGCTCCGCCCGTGACTAAAATGGCCATGTGAACTCCTTTCAATCAGCCGCGCAGCGCGCGGCAAATAGGTTACTTTTGTTTGGCGAGAATGGTCTGAATCGCTTCGCGGAAATCGCGACCCTGCGTGTTATTGCGCAGTCCATAGGAGACAAACGCCTGCATGTAACCCAGCTTGCGGCCGCAGTCGAAACTGTGTCCGGTCAGCAGTGAAACATCAACGGTTTTATGTTTGCTGAGGCTGGCGATCGCATCAGTCAGCTGAATGCGGCCCCATGCGCCTGGCTCAGTGCGCTCGAGTTCGGCCCAGATATCAGCAGAAAGCACGTAACGACCCACAGCAGCCAGATCGGAGTTCAGTTCAGCCGAATGCTCTGGCTTCTCAACGAAGCTGGTAATGGTGCTGATATCACCCGGGTGATCGATCGGCTCTTCGGTCGTGATAACAGAATATTCAGAGAGGTCAGACGCGGGCATGTGCTGCGCCAGAACCTGGCTGTGACCGGTCTCTTCGAAACGGGCCACCATGGCTGCGAGGTTATAGCGCATGTGGTCTGCGGTAGAGTCATCCAGCAGGACATCCGGCAGGACCACTACGAACGGGTTATCGCCGATCATCGGGCGGGCGCAGAGAATGGAGTGACCCAGACCCAGCGGCTGTGCCTGACGTACGTTCATGATCGTTACGCCTGGCGGGCAGATAGACTGCACTTCGCTCAGCAGCTGACGCTTCACGCGTGCTTCCAGCAGCGCTTCCAGCTCATAAGTGGTGTCGAAGTGGTTCTCAACCGCATTTTTCGACGCATGCGTGACCAGCACAATTTCTTTAATACCCGCGGCAACACATTCGTCAACGATGTACTGGATCATCGGTTTGTCGACGACGGGCAGCATCTCTTTCGGAATGGCTTTAGTCGCAGGGAGCATATGCATACCGAGGCCCGCAACCGGGATTACTGCTTTAAGCTTGGTCATATTTATTCCGTTTAATAAAATGAAGATGTGGGTCGATTATGCAGGATCGGCCGGAAGTGCAAGTATAATCTTTATCTGAAAAGCGGACAGTAACTCTCTGTCATAACTTAGAAATTCGGCATTTTGCCCATTGCCAGCACCAGCATAAACTGAATAAAGACAATCAGTAATCGGAGAGAGCCTCACCCTTTTTCGTGCAGGTGCGCTACGCAGCTAAGTCCAGCCATAAATGAAAACGGGCGACCCTGAGGCCGCCCGCGAAGATATTCATCTGGTGATTAAAGCCAGCCCTCAAACCACTCCGGCATCACAAACAGATTAAAGTGATTAACCAGCAGCATAACGCCAACAAACACCACCGAAACCGCGACCCACTGGCGGGCATAAGGTATAAACCGGATGCCAATCACCGGTCTGATGAAGAACGGATGCGCCAGGGCAGAAATCAGGATCTGCGAGATAGAGAGCGTCAGCGCCACATAGAGCACGTTTGGCCAGATAAAGGTGGTTGCCAGAACGGCCAGCACGACAATACTTGCCACGATGTTCCAGTAGAACTCGACGTTGGTACGTCCGTTAGCCTGAGAAATCGCGCCAGTCAGCCCGCCCATTGGTCGCAGCATCCCGAACAGCAGCATCAGCGGAATCAGATGATAGACCTGCTCATGTGAAGGACCATAAAGCAGTCGGACAATCACCGGTGAGAGAATACCAATTGCCAGGTACATGGCGCTGCTGAACAGCATAATGCCCAGCGTCCCTTTCAGGAACAGCTTTTTCAGCTGCTCAGGATCGTGCTGTTTTTCTGCAAAACGTGGCAGCGCCAGACGGTTAATCACCGGCGTCACCAGCTTCAGCGGTTGCAGCACCAGCTCTTTCGCCAGCGAGTAGACCCCCAGCATCTCTGCCCCCATCACCTTACCCACCACCAGCGCATCTGCCTGCGTGCGCAGCTGGTTAATGGTCTGCGACCCAAGCTGATAGCTGCCGTAGCGAATCGCCCCGAAGAAGGTTGCTTTGTCAAACTCCCAGGTTGGACGCCACGACTTCTCTCCCAGCGCAATCATGCAGAGAATACGGGTAAAGGCATTGATAAACAGACCGAGGATCGCTGCGGCAACCGTCAGCGAGGTGAACTCCAGCATCGCCACCACACAGAGAAAGGCGAACAGTTTGGTGCCCATCTCGATCTTCGCCAGCGACACCATCCGCTTGGTTTTGATGTAGTGTGCCTGATACTGTGACAGATGCCCCAGCACCAGGAAGTTCAGGCTGGTCAGCATGATCAGCCCTGTCAGTTCTGGCAGATGATAGAACCAGGAGACCGGGAAGGCGATCAGCAGCATGATCAGGCCGGTACACAAGCTGAGCGAAACGTTCACCCAATAGATTGTGCTCTGTTCGCGACGGGTAATGTTCTGGCGATGCACCAGATAACTGCTCATCCCCATATCCTGCAGCACCCCCGCCACCGCCAGGATAGCGTTGATGATGGCCAGCAGTCCCAGCTCATGGGTCTCCAGTTTGCGGGCGAGAAAGCTCAGCTGCGCAACCTGCAGCACTGCCGAGAAGCAGGTGCTGCCAAACAGCCAAATCGCCTGTGACTTAAATCCACTCACACCAGTCGCTCCAGAATCTGCGCCAGTTCGCCGTAGGCGATATGCTGATTAAATTCAGTCTCAACTTTGTGGCGGGCCGCAGCAACCACGGGCGCCACATTCACTTCCCCCTGAGAGAGCTTCAGCAGCGTCTCTGCCAGCGCCTCGGGATCGTCCTCATCCACCAGCCAGCCGGAGACGTTGTTCTCAATCAGCTCCGGAATACCGCTGTGGAAGGTCGACACAACCGGCAGGCCGACCGCCATCGCTTCCATCAGCGCGACCGGGATACCCTCCATATCGCCATCTGCGGCGGTTTTGGATGGCAGCAGGAAAATGTCTGCCTCGCTCAGCGCACGACGGATCTCTTCCTGAGGCTTAAAGCCCGGCATGCTGACGCAATCCTCCATTCCCTCGCGGGCGATGAAATCACGCATCATCTCATCCTGGTCGCCGTTGCCGATTATCGTGTACTGAAACTGACCGCCACGCTGCTTCAGGATGGCGCTGGCTTTAACCGCCACATCCAGTCCTTTTTTCTCCGTCAGTCGTGCCACTGAGACGATACGCAGCGGTTTCTGAAACGCCTGGCGGGGCTGAAAATTAAACTTCTCCGGCTCGATGCCCATACGCGTAACGTGAATTTTTTCCGGCGGACAGCCCATCTCAATCAGCTTGTTCTTCCACAGGTGACTGATAGGCAGCATCAGTTCGCTCTGACGGAACAGATTAACGTAGTCGAGTTTATGCTCTTCCAGAATATGGCGGCGGGAAATATCGGCACCGTGAAACACCGTTGCCTGCTTACCCCGAAGTACGCCCAGTTCACGCAGTTTGTTCGCCAGCGCACCGGCATAGCCGAAATGCACCAGAAACACATCCGCGGTAAAGGTCTGTTTCGCATTAGCCACAATCGACGGCAGCAGCAGTTTGCTCGACTGTGCACCGTAGCGGCGCACATTCAGCGAACGCAGGAGTGCAGGTTTCGTCACTTTAGGCAGCACCAGCCTGATACGCTGATTCAGCTTATCAACAATCGAGATCTTCTCTTCCGGCAGCAGATAGTGGGTTTTTGCCGCCAGACCATATTCGTCAAACGCAGCATGCCGGTTCACTAAATCGCCGGGAAAGACTGAAATAATCTCCACCTCGTAACCGGCGTCAATAAAGTGGGTTACCTGATTTAAAACGAATGTCTCAGAGGCAACCGGGAAACGCATGGTGAAAAAAGTCAGTTTCATCACATTACCCTAATACTTTAAGAATCTCTTCAGTGATCCGGTTGCCAATTTCCCTTTCATTCGCAACGGCCGTGTCGACCTTAAGCTTAATGTTGTCGTAATCGGCAAGAACGGTTTTGACCTTGTCGATCAGTGAGCCATCCATCAGGCTTTTCACATCGGTTGCCATCTGCGGCAGACCGAGCTGGTTCATCACACCCATCGACTTATGCTCATAGTTAATCGCCACGGCCGGGGTGCCAAAGTTCATTGAGATAATCGCCGAGTGCAGACGCGTGCCAATGGTCAGGTGGCAGTGGCTCAGCAGAATACCCAGCTCCAGGTCATTAAACTCATCCATGATGACATGATAATGTTCGGGCTGTGTGACATGGTCGCGCAGCGTCAGCGCGACCATACGGTCATCCTTGGCGTAGCTGTCGATACCGGTGCAGGTCGAGAACGCCACGACCTGATAGCCTTCAGCGATCATGGCGTTGATCACCCGACCAAATGCCGCTTCATACTCTTTCTGTGTCACGCCCAGACGTTTATCAAACGGCGCCAGCTCGCGCACGGTAATGGCGATGGTTTTGCGTCCGTCAATGATGCCCTGCCAGTGCAGCAGGTTATGACTCGGATTTTCAACCTCGCGCGCCTGCACCAGGAAGGCGGTATCAACACCAGGCGCCACTTTTGAGCTGGTTACGCCATCGCGTTTCATCAGGTCGAGGCTGACAGATTCGCGCAGCACCAGGCTGTTAACCCGGTCGAAAACAAAATTCGCCAGCGCATTGACGCGCGGATTCTGGAAAGGTCCGACCGAATGGCCGATCAGGTAGATTGGCTTTTTGGCCATCAGCGCACAGAGCGCATGGTCGAACTGCGTCACGCCATAAAGATCGACGAAAAATGACCCGCCTACCTGAATGATCGCATCATAGTTTGCCAGACTTTCGGTAAAGGCTTTCAGGTGCGGCGGCACAGAGAAAGATTTGAAAATTCCGCCTTTGCCCAGATGCGCCATCATGATGTCAGGCATCAGACGGTTGGCGACCTTACGCTTAAACGAACCGACCAGGCCTTTGCCTGACTTACTGTTGTGCAGATAGAGCGCATCCTGCTGAATATCCTGCTGGAGCAGATAACCGGAGCTGGTTGGATAACGGCTGATCACATCAATGTCTAAATCACTGCGTGCGGACCTCATCGAATCGATCAGTCCTCGCAGAATCGCGCCATCCCCGCGATTCCCACACGTATGGTTACCCACCAATAAAATTTTCATAACAACTCCGAATGAATTTTTTTAATTCTCTAAGCCGCCCGGATCCGAAATGGGCAAAATGGACTCTATTTAAAGTAATGCTTTACGGGATAACGCACCCAAAGGTACTGCTCCTTAAAACCGGCCGCCTCCGTTGTGGCGGCCGTCCTGCAAGGTGTTACGACTTAATCGCAAAATAGGGCAGTGCAACCTGTTTGCCGTTGATCACTACCGAAACAAAGCCTTCCGGTTTGCTGGTATCGACCTGATCGGCGGAGAGCGGACGGGAGGCCATCAGCAGATCACCCTGCTCGTTCGCGCCCACGCCCGCTTTGCCGTTGTGCAGGCTGAAGCGCTGCGGCGCGCGTTTAGTGGCGTCGCCCGCAGGCGGATTGCTTTTTTCCATGCGGGCATTAATCCGCGCACAGCGGCCGGTGACGAAGCGATCTTTCGCGTTGGTTTTCACCAGCACGCCAGCCGAGGGCATCCAGCCCGCCAGTTTGACAAAGAGGCGGACATCGGTGTCATGTTCAGCCACGTAGCGCACATCAAGAACCGGGCTGCTGCCTTCTGCTGACCAGCTCGCTTCCGAAAGATCTTTCTTGCGCTGCACGCGGATCACCGCACGCCCGCCGGTAGTCTTATCGCCAATCAGGTTCATCAGTGGCTTGTCGCCGCTGCCGTTGCTGAACTGCGCCTGACCGAAGATTTCAATCTCCCACGAATCGCCTACCGTCGGTGAGTAAAGCGAACCGAGATCAAACCAGGTCTCCTGATTGGTGTTGTTCTCCAGCCGCCAGCGGGACGTGAGGTAGTTATATTTCAGGCTACCATCCAGTGCGACGCCCCAGGACTCTACGCGGGTTGAGCCCATCTCCCAGATACTGAGCAGACGGTCGCCCTGCATGGAGTTGTCAATCCAGCTGCCCGACTGCAGGCTGGTCTGACGCATATTAAGGCGGGTATTGTGGGCGATAAGCGGATTCTTACAATCCTCCAGGCTCAGCGCATCGACGATCCACTGACCATTGGAGAGATCGCCCGGATTATCACAGTGCTCAATCCAGCCATTGTGAATGATCGACTGGCCGCAGCGTGGCAGGTTCAGCACTTTGCCGCCGCGACAGTGCTGCGCATTAAAGTTCGACAGTTCGATCGCCGTACTGTGATCCCATTTGCCCTGCTTCTGTCCTGACCAGCCCGACTTGATCACATCGCCGCTGCAGCGTGAGGCGTACCACTGGTCAATCTTACAGTCGAGCGTGTCCTGAAGACTGATGGCCGTACCGCCGACGGCGTTAAAACGCAGACAGGCTCCCCGGAAATATTGTCCGCCAGGACAGGTATTATGGAAAAAGCCCTGCTGGTTCGGATGTTTATCGCTGTTGCCGTTAAAAATCAGATTAGAGAGCTCAACACGCCGGGCATTCATCTGGAAAACGAAATCGGACTTACCGTCAGACACAATCGTGGTCGCCGGGAAGTAGCCGAAGTTAACCATTGCACCCGACATGCGGAAGAAGTTGAGGTATTTGTCGCCCAGGTTACAGGCGGAAACCATAAAGGTACCGGCCGGGAACTGAACACAGATCTGCTGGTTAGCCTGTTGTGACCACTGGAACATCGCCATGATGGCAGGCGCACAGTCGGTTTTACCGTCGGCAATCGCACCGAAATCGAACAGCGTCAGGCGGTTGAAATCGTCAACCACACGACGCCAGTAAAAGCCCTCTCCGGCAAAGTTTACGCCGCCATCGTTCTGCGCAGTCTGGAAGCTGCCGACAAACTCGCCACCGCCGACTTCACGCCCTTCATGCCAGCTTTTCAGCTTAACCTTAGCACCCTCAAACAGCGGGCGGGTTTTGCGCAGCTCCGCCACGGAAGCGATCTCGCCAATCAGCTGATAGCCCGCGGGCTGTGCCAGACGCTGACTGAAATCTGCCGCGCCTGGACGGCTGACGTCGGTAATGTTAAACAGTGTCTGGCCGTTGCTATCCTCGACAGCCATAGAGTGCGAAGGGTCCGCAATCAGCGCAGCGTTATCCTGAATAAACTGGGCGAAATTGCCTTTATTCAGTGCAATAGGCTGGGCGATCTGCGAAACCTTGCCGCTGGCATCACGCAGGTAGACCGGGATCTGGTTACCCGGCTTGCTGGCATCCGCGCCGGCTTTGCCGATCCAGAGTTTCCCTTCAAAGCCCTGCCAGAACTGAGGAGGCATCGCGTAGACGTTTTCCGGCGTCAGGATCGGCACATCGCCTTTAGGCACATCCGTTGCGTCAACCGGCTTCAGGGCAATACCGTTACTTTTAGCAGCATAGCTGGAAAAGGTGCTCACGGAGAGAGCCCCCACCAGAGCGGAGGCGGCGGTCTGTAAAACTTCTCTTCTTTTCATGCATCAATTCCCGTAGTCAATAAGGCCAGTGGCCATGGCGGTGTCCCTGAGGCACGTCGCAAGTGAGCTTTTCCAGCTCAGGTTAAACCAGTGACAGCCAGCTTTGCTTGATTTGATTACCGTCGAATTTCAGCGCGGTCTGTTTTGTTTTTTCGCTCATGGCATAGAACAGCGCATCATCAGTAGCGAGCTGTTCCATGCGGGCCAGGAAGGTGGCTTTGTCATTCATCGGCACCAGGAAACCATCTTCACCGTGGTTAATGATCTCCTGGGGTCCGGTCGGGCAGTCGTACGCGACAACCGGCAGTGACCAGGATTTCGCTTCCAGCAGTACCAGCGGCAGGCCTTCATAGCGCGAGGTCATCAGTGCCATGTCGCTGTCACGGTAGTAGTCATTGATGTTGCTGACCTTACCGACAAATTTCACGCTGTCGGTGATGCCCAGTACCGCTGCCTGGTCGTGCAGCTGCTGACGCAGTTCGCCGTCACCGGCGATCACCAGCGTCCAGTCCGGATGGTTGCGGGCGAAGTCACGCCAGATATCCAGCAGCAGATCGAAGCCCTTCTGGTTGTCCAGACGGCCCACCGCCAGCGCCTGACGATGACGGGTCTGACGCGGATAGTTTTTGTACACCACCGGGTTGGGGATAGGCATGCTGGGAATGCGCCAGCGGCTGAACACCTGATGATCTTTTTCGGTCAGAACGATCACGCGGTCGTAGTAGCGCAGCAGCAGAAACTTGAGGAGCTTGATCGGTTTGCTGAAGGAGTTAATGGCGATATGTTCGCAGGCGTAGGCTTTGCCCCGCTTCTTCTTCATTGCCAGCAGATTCCAGAAGGCGAACATCACGCTCAGGCGACCCATGCTGATCAGGAAGACGGTATCGAACCCCTCTTCGTTAATCCGGGTTACCGCGCTTTTAATTGGGTTGCTCTGCCCTTCGAAGCTGACAATCTCTCTGACATGTTCAAACGGGTAAAAGGTTTTTCCGCTGCCTTCCAGCGAGTAGATGGTGACGTCATGCGTTTCGCCAAGACACTCTGACATGAAGTTACAGATGTTCTCGGTGCCCGCATAGGAATAAGCATCTTTGATCACCAGGACAATTTTTTTCATGAAACGCTATCCACCTCAAATTTTAAAGACAATCCTGCCGACGGGCTTAACGATGCTTAAGGGTAAACAGCACACCATTCACCATATACCAGGCGTAATAGTAATAGATTTTTAAAGGATTGTTTTTATAGATAATTCTTAATAATTCAAGGTGCCACTGGGCGGCTTTGTTCTTATTACGTGAAAGGGAATCGCCTAATTCGTAATAGTTGACCAGAATCGTCTGAATTACACGCGCCTGCTTATAGCGGGTGAATAATTCATATAAAAAGAGGAAATCTTCGTGGCCTTTGCGCTGGAAGAACAGGCCCTGTGGTGGACGACGGAAACAGACCGAAGAGAAACAGACGCGATACTGTTTCTTCACAAAGTTTTCCTGCTGCAGATAGGGTTTGCCGTAAGTAATATCGTGCTCAGCCTTGCGGGTTTTATAGTGATATTCAGTAATCACGAAATCATCACCGGCCGCGATGGCGGCAACCTGCTGAGTCAGCTTATCCGCATGCCACTCATCGTCACTGTCCAGAAAGGCGATAATCTCTTCCGTCGCGGCACGCAGTCCGACGTTGCGGGTTTCAGCAGCCCCCATATTGACCGCGTTATCCAGAATAGTAATGCGCGGGTCCTGACAATGTTCACGCACAAATGCCAGCGAGTCATCCGTCGATTTATCGTTTACCAGATAGAGGTGCCAGTCGGTATAGCGCTGATTTATCACCGACTGCACAGCGCGTAACACTGTCTGACGAGCATTGTACATCGGCATGACAATGCCAACGGTTCCAACAGAAGTTTTCATCTTCAACCCTGAATTTAACAAAAAGGAGAGGTGCTCCTGACATCAGGAGCAAGGCGAGGCGCGACGCGCGTCAGGAGATCGCTTTTTCACCGCCAAAGCGCGCTTTAACCTTGTCTTTAACCCGGTTCATAAAATAAGCACGGTTGTCTTTGTTGGTGAGGAAGAAGTAGCGAGCAAAGCTCAGGCTCGCCATCAGCGACTGGCCATCCATTTTGTAGCGCAGCGGCAGCTTAAAGGCTTTGTAGGTGTGGATATCACGCGGGGTAAGATGCGGCTTCATGGTGTCAAGCCAGAACATCGAATACTTCACCGATTCGCCTTTGTGTTTCGAGCCAAATTTTGTGATCAGATGGTAGTTCGCCAGTGGCGCGGCGATCATCACAAACTCGTAGCCCATGCGGTCGGCACGAATGCAGAAGTCATAATCCTGATGGCGGATATAGCGGGTATCGAACTGGATTTTCGCTGCGTCTTCCCGTTTCAGTACAATGGTGCTGGTCTGGATAAAGCCATAGCAGCCGAACAGATACTCGGCAACGGTTTCATTTTTGCCCGGTGACTGCATCGGCATGACTTTCAGGAAGGATCCATCCTGATAGATATTGACCTGGCTGAAAATGATGAAGTCCTGTTTGCCCTGGGCCGTCAGCTGCGTAATTTTTTCACTGACCTGCTGCAGTTTGTCAGCCGCCCACTCATCGTCGGCATCAAGGAAACTGACATAATCCCCGGTAGCCAGCTCAATGCCCTTATTACGCGCACCTGCGCCGTTGAGTTTGACCTCAGAGAGCACCAGATTGATGTCGAGATCCTGATAGCGTTCGCTGCGAACCACATCCGCCAGCGCCGCGGCATCCGCCGATTTGTCATCCACGATAATGACTTCAAAATTGCGATACGTCTGTGCTTTAACGCAATCCAGCGTCGTGACAATCGATTCTGACGCGTTATAAGCCGGAATTACGATGGAGAAACGAATGTCCTTCATTGCCAGCACCTCATTAAAATAGTTCAAAAATAAACCGTTCATTCGACAAAGGTCGATGAAAAACCTGTGTTCTGACAGACGACCGGCCCTGCGTGACGCATTCACACAGAGCCGGTCGCCGGATTTAATGGATCAACCAAAACTCCCGTGCCACTTCATAACCGGTTACCGCCTGCTTGGTTGAAATGGTGTTGTAGTAGAGGTAATAGAGCAGGAAGAAGACCACCATCCCAAACAGGATGGGCTTCCAGGACCGTCTGGCCTGATAGACCAGCGAGGTCAGAATGATCGGCTCCACCTGTTGCAGATAGTTAGAGAGACGCGAACCTGACGGGAAGTTATAGAGGAAGATCCTGATCGCCCCCCCGATAGCAAAGCTCAGAATCAGCAGGTAGTTAAGGCGATACAGTGCATAGTTTTCCCGCTTCAGTTCATCGGTCAGCATGAAATAGAAGAAGACAAACACCAGCATGATGTTTTTCAGGTTCGATACGGCCAGAATGCTGCCACTTGTTGAGTAAGAGGCGTCATTGTTATAGGCCGATGCCCTCTCCCCCAGCGATCCCAGATGTCCGGCGATCAGGCCAATAAAGCTGGATCCACCCACGACGGACAGCGGCACGCTGGCAACGATGATAATGACCGGCCACCAGCGCCAGTCACGAATAAACAGGAACGGAATCAGCGTGACGACCATGACACCGGTATTGTGACTCGTGAACGACAGAATAAAGAAGACGAATGCCCACCAGTAGTGCCTGAGATAAATCGACCACAGGACGCCGAGGAACAGCGCAGAACTCAGGCCAAAGCGAATCTGGTTGATGTCTTTGTTGATAAAGATGTGTGCCGAATAGAGCGCCAGTGCCAGTACCGGAAAAGGCGACATCTTCCTGAAAAAGTAGGTATTAATGAAAACGGCAATGGCACAGAAGATAAACAGAAAGATGCTGGCATTATGCGAAAAGACACTGGACACCCAGGCTATCGCAAAAATCAGCGGTTCGTAGCGGAAAAACGCAACGGTTTTGAAAAAACCATTGATCTCGATACGCCGGACAAAGTCTGTAAAGAAACTACGGTACTGGAAGTCATCCATGCCGGTGCCGAGGCCGCGGATCCCCCCAAAAATAATCAACATAACGGCGGCAAAACAGAGCAGCCAGGTCAGAACATGATTTGTGCGTTCGTCTTTTTTAAGTGCGATTTCAAACAGTGAAAGCAGCAATAAAAAACCTGATACATACCAATAGGGAGCCATGGTGTGATTCCTTAATTCCACAAGTGCTCATGCCAGCAATTATCCCGCTTCGCCTTCCCGACTGGCTTTTCCGCAAGCCTGTCAGCACAGTAACAACCAGTGTGCAGGCGATGCCATGCTGGTAATGAATTCTGTTGAGTGACGTTCGCCATGCGATGTATAGATTCATCGCTTATGTGGGTTGGACAGAATAACCTGTGTAAATTGTTGCGTGTCGTCATTAAGAGACGATAAAAAGGGGCGGTCAGACCGCCCCCTGTTTATTGCTCAGTAATCAGCTTTTATCTGTCTTACCGTATTCGTAGGCGTAGTAGTCATAACCGTAGCCATAGGCATTCGCGGCTTTACGCACCACGGCGTTGAGGATCACACCTTTAATCTCAATACCGTTCTGGGCGAAGCGTCTGAAGCTGACATCCACTTCTTTCGTGGTGTTGGCTTCGAAGCGCGCCACCATCAGCGAGGTGCCCGCAAGCTTACCGATGATTGAGGCGTCGGTGACGGCCAGAATCGGCGGCGTATCGATCAGCACCAGGTCGTAGTTCTGGCTCGCCCAGTCCAGCAGCTCGCCCATGCGACGGTGCATCAGCAGTTCAGAAGGGTTCGGTGGAACCTGACCGCGTGGCAGGAAATCAAAACCGTACACACCCTGCTGAATCAGCGCCGGACTGAACGCCGTTTTGCCCGACAGGACGTTTGACAGTCCCGCTTTGTTCTCTGCACCCAGCAGTTCGTGGGTATAGCCACGACGCATGTCACCATCGATAAACAGGACACGCTGACCCGCTTTAGCAATCAGAGTCGCCAGGTTGGCACAGATAAAGGTTTTACCAATACCCGGGCTGGCACCCGTGATCATCAGGATGTTGTTTTTGGCTTCCATCATCGCGAAGTGCAGGCTGGTACGCAGGCTACGAATCGCTTCAATAGAGAGGTCGGTCGGGTTACCCAGCGCCAGCAGCGTTTCATGCGGGTCGGTTTTCAACTTAGACTTACTGGCACGACGCGCCAGCGCTTCGGTATCTTTCTTACGCTGCCAGTCAGAGAGTGGCACGCTGGCATAGACGTTCATGCCCAGCTCTTCCAGCTGCTCCGGATTCTCGATGCCGCGATGCAGCAGGGCTTTCAGCAGCACCAGGCCCACTGACACGAACAGACCAGCAATCAGGCTTGCCGCGATGATCAGCATTTTCTTCGGTGCAACCGGTGCATTAGCGGTCTGCGCGCTGTCGATGATGCGGACATCACCTACGGTGCTCGCTTTGCTGATGCCCAGCTCCTGCTGACGGTTCAGCAGCTGCATGTAGATCTCCTGACCAGACTGCACGTCACGCGTCAGACGCAGAATTTCCTGCTGAGTCTGTGGCATGGCTGAAATTTTCTTGTTCAGCTGCGCCTGCTCATTTTCCAGCGTTTTGCGTTTTTCCAGCAGCGCACGGTAAGTCGGGTGATCTTTGGTAAACAGCTGAGAAACTTCGGCTTCACGGAAAGTCAGTTCGTTCAGCTGGCTCTGCACGCTGACAGAAGAGTCCAGGGCAGATTTCGCTTCCAGTGACAGGTCAACCGATTCGTTCTGGCGACGGAAAGCGTTCAGTTTGTTTTCCGCATCATCCAGCTTGCTGCGTACAGCAGGCAGCTGAGTGCGCAGGAACTCCAGGCTTTTCTCGGCCTGCTCAGACTTACGCTCAACGTTCTGCAGCAGATAGTTGTTTACGATCTGATTCAGGACCTTACTGATCTGTTCAGGGTCTTCACCCAGATACTCCAGACCCAGTACGCCGGTATCTTTCCCTTTGTCCGCCACGGTCAGGTTAGAGAGCACGGAACGGATGGCCTGCAGGTCGTTCAGCTTGGTCACGGTGAAGCTGGTGCCTTCATCGGCTTTAATGTCGCTGACCAGCATGCTGACGTCGCCATGCGACTCCAGCTGGCCAACTTTGCCTTTGAACAGCTCATCGCCATCTTTTGAGACGGTGTAGCTGTCTGGCCCTGTCACTTCCAGTTCAACATTACGTTTGTCGATAGTGCGTGGGATTTCCAGACGCGAAATCGCAATCGTCGCGGGCTTGTTACCCATCAGGCGGGACAGACCTTTACCGATAACCGGGAAATAGTTCTGCTCAACCACGGTATCCAGACCCAGATCGTCAACGGTTTTGCCGATGACCATACGGGATTCCAGAATTTCGATCTCAGTATCTGACGCAGGCGTCGGTGGCAGAATGCTGTCAATTTCGTTCAGAACGGTACTGGCATTCTTCTGCTCAACCTGAACCAGCGCATCTGCACTATAAATCGGTGTTGCAAACAGTGTGTAGAGCGTTCCCGCCAGCATGAAAAATGCGGTAACGGCAACAATGATCCAGCGATGATCAATTAGCTGTCCCACAAGGTGCGCCAGATCCCATCCATTCGAATCCTCTCCCGGCGCGGTACTGACCTTATTTTTTATATTCATGGATAATCCCAACTATCGGCTTAATACGTTGACCCATTTCTGAGTAGCGTTTTCCAGTAACCCGTAAATCTCTTCAAAGGCCTCACGGCTTTTTCTGTACGGATCCGCAATTTCTTTTTGATTCAGCCAGTGCCCAAGCAGCATGGTTTTACCCCGTGCAGCCGGGTCGATGCGGTTCACCTGATCGATGTGCCGCTTCTCCATCACCAGAATCAGGTCAGCATTGCGGCACATCTCTGCCGTTAACTGCTGCGCCTGATGTCCTTCCAGCGACAGACCCTGCGCCGCAGCGACCTCAGACGCCATCCTGTCGGCCGGGTGGCCCACCAGGGCCCCCAGACCGGCAGAACGGACATCTAAATCTGGCAACGCGCGTTTAAACAGGCGTTCCCCGGTAGGCGAGCGACAGATATTGCCGACGCAAACGACGAGCACGGACGTAATCATGGACGGACCTTATCTTCCCCAGGTACGGATACGCGATGCGGCCTGCGTCGCATCGTTGATACCGGCGATGGTTGGTATCAGTTGCGAAATCACACGGTTCCAGCGCGTCAGCGGCGTTGAGGTGACATAGACGATGTCATAAGGCTGCAGCTGGAAATCGGTTCCCATTACCATGGATGCCGCATCTTTGGTGTTCAACTGATAGATGTTGGCGATCTTATTGCGGTCGGTACCGTGCAGTGGACGAATAACAAAGACACCGGTGGCGTCAGAGGTGGTCTGATCCATCCCCGCCGCATTGCCCAGGGCTTCCGCCAGCGTCATGCCGCTGCGGTCCATTTTCAGGGTGGTCTGCTGTTTCACTTCACCCATCACGAAGATTTTCAGATCATCGTTACGCGGTACGTAAAGAATATCGCCCGGATAGAGGAGGTGGTTCTGGCTCAGGTCGCCATTCTGCATCAGCGCCTGCAGCGAAATACGCTGTTCGCGACCATTGTGCGTCAGTACGACGTTGCGCCAGTCCGCATCAGCGGCGAGGCCGCCCGCGGCGTTGATCGCATCCAGAATCGTTAACGGCACGTTAGTGATTGGCTGCTGACCTGAGGTCGTGACAGAACCCGTGACATAAGCTTTCTGCGATTTAAAGGAGGCAACGCTCACATCGACCTGTGGGCTCTCAATGTACTGCGCCAGGCGACGCGCAATTTCATTACGCACTTCGCTAACGGTACGGCCCGCTACACGCACACGGCCAATGTAGGGATAGAAGATGGTGCCATCAGAGTGCACCCAGTTACCGGTGTCGCTGGCGCTACGGTACTGACCCGCAGGGGTCGTCAGTTCCGGGTGATCCCAGACGGTCACGGTCAGGACGTCGCCCACACCGATACGGTATTCATAGTTCTGAATTTCGTTCTGCAGAGAAGGATTGGTCTGCGCCACCAGCGGCTTAGGACGCATCTTCTCAACCAGTGAAGGCGTTAACGGAAAGACGTTGACATATTTATCAATGTCAAAGTTGCTATCCTGCTGCTCGACAACATTTTTTCCCGATGTAGAAAGATGCTGACCGGGTTCAATCGTACACCCGCTGAGAATTGTGGCGGATACCAGTAAGGGTATCAATTTCATTTTGATTGTAATCATTTAGATCTTCGCTATCAGTTATTGATTGATAGAGGCGAAACCGCCGCTGTGTAAGCGTCCAACAAAAAGTAAATCCTGTGTGACTTAAGCTCTGAACCGGTCGTTCATTATCCTTGCTCCACTTGTTATACGGCATGACCATCTGTCAGGGTCTGTCCAGAATGCCACGCATCATAACGAACTTATGATGCGCGAAGATATCCCTGATGATGGTCACGACAACGACACGCCTGACAACGGCACAACCCCTCTGAGCATGCGTTAACACGCCCCCGACTCACGATTAATAAGCACCGTCGCGTTTCAGTACCACGCCCACTGTTTTGAACAGAATGGCGATGTCATTCCACAGAGACCAGTTTTTCACGTACCACGAGTCGAAATAGACGCGGGTTTCATAGTCAACGTCATTACGACCGCTGACCTGCCACAATCCCGTCATGCCTGGCTTTGCCATCAGGTAATAATCAACATCGCCTGCATAACGACAGAGTTCATCTTCAATGACCGGACGAGGACCGACCAGACTCATATCACCGCGTACCACGTTCCAGAGCTGAGGTAACTCATCAAGGCTGGTTTTACGGATAAAGTGACCCACTTTCGTAATACGGGGATCGTTTTTGAGTTTAAAATCTTTATCCCACTCCGCACGGGCCACCGGGTCAGTTCGCAGTACTTCCTCCAGAACCTCTTTGGAATTAATGACCATCGAACGGAATTTCAGGCATTTGAATTTACGACCGTTCATGCCGACGCGTTCATGGCCATAAATCGGCGGTCCGCCATCACGGCCAACCAGGAAGCCCAGTACCAGCAGCGCAGGCATCAGCATGAGGATAATTGACAGTGCACCGACGATATCGAATGTGCGCTTCAGGAAGCGTGAAGTGCGTTTCGCCAGGTTGTTCTGCACCCGCAGGATCATCACTTCATGGCTGAAGATATAGGCCATATCCGTGCCGTACAGCGGTACACCACGCAACGTCGGGATGACCGAGACTGAACGGCAGTTATGCATTGCCAGCGACTTGAGCCACATGTCGCGATACTGACTCTGCTCATACTCTACGGCCACGATAAACTGGGTTTCGCTGCTCGTCAGGTTCCAGAGCTCCTGCTCATCACGCAACACCGGCACGCCGTTCAGGATCTCCTGCGGACAGGTGCCATCAACATCATAAAAGGCGATAACGTCGAAACCCATCACCTCTTCACTCTGCAGCGCCTGCCAGGCTTCATGCGCGTTTTTGCTGCTGCCGATAATGATGGTCTGCTTTTTCCACAGCCCCTTTTTGTTCAGCAGCCGTTTAGCCAGCGCACGACAGGTTGGAATTAAAATCAGTGCCAGTACCCAGGTCAGCAGCCAGACGAAGCGCGACATCTGCCACTGAGACAGCGCGGTAATCGACAGGTCGATAACAGAAAATATCAGAATGGTACGAAAAACTTCTTTTAATTCGAACCAGAAAGGTTTGCGGTAGGTGTAGTGACGAAGCCTTACCCAGAACCAGCCAATACAAATTACTGACAGACAAATGTGCGTAGCAATTTTTAAATGCAGTTCTTTTTCAGAAATATCTGCCAGAGGCGAATTCGACTGAACATTAATTAGCATCATCGCTATAAATAACGCTGCGTTGAAACAAATTAAATCTGAACAGGCCAGCATTAATTTGGTAATAAGACTTTTAAACGTAAATTCTGTATCGCGCATATTTAACTCTTTATTTTATTTCCTTTAACCCGCAACGGCCATCGCCTGTTTAATCATTGAGCGATGAAAACCTCTCAAGACCAAGCCGTTTCTGAGGGGAGCTCCTGCGGCGTTTACGCCCGTGATCTTAACCATAAAACCAGTAATATTGTGATGAATACCAACAGATTACTCTGACTTTAACCTTCGCCAGCACTGCTCATTTTATCAACGAAAAACGCGATTCAGGCACGCTACCGCCCTTGGCTGTCGCTGCCAATATCGCTGTCATCATTCATATTGCTCCCCGGAATGCGCAGCGTTTCCAAAACACACCATCTGACGTTCAATGATGAATTACGTATTCCTGACATAACGGATAACGTCGAATCGGTACGCAAATTACGACTCTGGGGCAGAGTTTGCTAACTTGTTGCTATACTAGTTATTACTGGCTTGTTTACAAGCAGGTCCCGCCATCCCTCGACTATTTTAGGAAAAAGACTACCAGCAATTAGTATTGATGCCGGACGGGCAGCGCAATCCTTTGCGCATAATTCGGATTAATGCCATACCCGCGTTAAGATAAATCGCATAAGCCCGGCAGGTGAATATCCTCTTTCCTGGACAACACGCTTCACTATTTTTCCGGTTCACCTCTGCGGAATTAATCAAAACCTCGCACACTCGTGGTCATATTTCGCACAATCCCGTGGCCCGGATGACGCGTTTCTCCCCTGCCCTGCCATTTGTGCCCGACCAGGCACTCCACTATCATCAGAGAAAACGTAATTTGAGACATTCAGGTGAATAAGAGATGCTGGAGGTAATGACCGATCCCTCGGTATGGGCAGGATTAGTAACGCTAATCGTTCTGGAACTGGTTTTAGGCATCGACAATCTGATTTTCATCGCCATCCTGGTTGAGAAGCTGCCAGGGCCCCTTCGCGACCGGGCGCGCGTCATCGGATTGCTGCTGGCGTTAGTATGCCGGATCCTGCTGCTCGCTTCGCTTTCCTGGCTGGTTACGCTCAAGGCACCCTGGATTACGCTGGCCGGTCACCCCTTTAGTGCGCGCGATCTTCTGCTGCTGTCAGGCGGGATTTTCCTGCTATTTAAAGCTACTACAGAGTTAAATACGCGCCTTGAGGGACATGATGAGGCTGCCGGTCAACAAAAAGGCGGCGCTAAATTCTGGCCGGTGGTGGCGCAAATAGTGGTGCTGGATGCCATCTTCTCGCTGGATGCGGTGATCACGGCCGTGGGAATGGTCAATGATCTGCCGGTCATGATGATAGCGGTGACAATCGCCATTCTGCTGATGCTGCTCGCCAGCAAACCTTTAACCCGCTTTGTGAATAGCCATCCCACCATCGTCATCCTCTGCCTGAGCTTTTTGCTGATGATTGGCTTCAGCCTGGTGGCAGAAGGGTTTGGCTTTGTAATCCCCAAAGGTTATCTCTACGCCGCTATCGGTTTCTCGGTCATCATTGAGGCGCTGAACCAGCTGGCGCACTTCAATCGCCGGCGGGTATTGTCAGCGGGTCGCCCGCTACGGCAGCGGACGGCGGAGGCGGTGTTGCGGATGCTGCGCGGCGCGGCGGAACCGGCAGAGCTGGATGCGGGAACCTCATCGCTGATCGCTGATAGCGATGCCAGTGTGCTGTTCAACCGGCAGGAGCGGGTAATGATTGCCCGGGTGCTGGGTATGGGTCAGCGTCATGTCAACAGCATCATGACATCGCGTCACGATGTGGAGCATATCGACCTCAGTGAGGACCCGGCAGCCATTATGGCCCGGCTGGACCGCAACCAGCATACGCGTATCCTGATTACCGATAACTCCAGCGAACCGCTGGGCGTGGTCCACGTTATCGATCTGCTGCACCAGTCGCTGCACCATCATTCGCTTGATTTACGTGCCCTTATCCGCCAGCCGCTGGTTTTCCCTGAACGACTGACGGTGCTGCAGGCGCTGGAGCAGTTTCGCCAGGCGCACACGCACTTTGCGTTCGTCGTCGATGAGTTTGGTTCCGTTGAAGGCGTCGTGACCCTGAGTGATGTGATGGAAACCATCGCCGGCAACCTGCCGAATGAGGCGGGTGAAACGGATGCCCGTTACGATATTCAGATTCAGGGCGAAGGCCACTGGATTGCCAACGGTCACATGCCGCTGGAAGATCTGGCGCACTATGTGAAATTACCGCTGGATGAGCAGCGCGACTACCACACGCTGGCCGGTCTGCTCATGGACAGGCTGCAGCATATCCCGCAGGAGGGCGAGGTGCTGCAGCTGGAGAGTTATCAGCTGCGCACCCTGCAGGTCGAAAATCACCGGGTGCAGAAGGTCGAAATCCTGCTGCAGCCCGATATGGAGTACGACGCCTGAGCCGCTGCGCCCGTCACGGGCGCGGCTACTTCTTCAGATTCGGTTTGTTACCTTCTTCTTTCTGACGATCGATCCACTGATTCAGCCTTGTTCTGGCCTCACTTTGCAGGCGCTCGCGCAGCACGTCATCCACGGGTAACGAATATTGCAGGCTGTTCCAGTCACCGTAAATGCGCAGCGGAACCGGCTGATCGGCGAGCGCTTTCACCAGGGTCTCCGCGCCACGCCAGCCGCTGAGTTTCAGCCCGAGCGTCACGTCCAGCTGCTGCTGCGCCAGGTCAACTTTACCGGCGCCCTGCAGGCCGAGGTTATGGCCGTTGCCACTGATATCGCTGAAGCTGAGTACACCCTTGTTCAGCGTCGCCTGACCGCTAATCGACTCAATGCCCTCATCTGCGGCATCCTCAGCATCGTCACGGCTGACTTTGTCGCTCACGCGCGCCACGGCGCGCTGCACCATCTGCTGCAGATTCAGCTGCGCCAGCTTCAGATTGCTGGCGCTCAGGGTCGCCCTGCCCTGCCAGCGACGTTTAGCCGCCTCGACGCTCAGCGTGTCGCCTGCCAGGTCACCGTCGAGACTCAGGTTGCCCTGCAGACTGTCCGGCAGATCAAAGGCTTTAAGCAGGGGCTGAATGGCAATCAGCCGGAGCTGCGGTTTCAGCATCACCTGCGTTTCTGGCTGACGGATATCAATGCGGCCGGGAACCGAGAAACTGCCATTACCCAGCTTGCCGCTGAGCGTATTAAGTATCATCAGCCCCTGCTGATTGCTGGCATCGAGCGTCAGACCGGTCAGGGCGAGACCGCGCCAGATTACGCTGTCCGCCTGCAGTTTCAGCGCAAGATCCATGTCGTTCAGCGGGGAGTCGGCATTGGTGCGTTCGCGTGGCGCCGCGATCACGGGTGAACGGGCCACCGTCGCATGTTGCGTCCCCTGTGTTTCAGACGCAGGCGCGCTGGTCAGCAAGCTATCAAGATTGAGCGTGCTGGCTTTCAGATCCAGCGCCAGCTGTTGTGGCGGTGCAAGGTGGCCGCTGCCCTGCCCGGTCAGTGTCGTGTCATTGGCGGTGAGCTGCAGGTTGCTGAAGTCAAACCGCTGGCGGTCACCGTTCCACTCGCCCTGTAAACTTAGCGAGCCTTTAATCCCCTGAGCCGGAATATCCGCCCCGGACAAGGTGTAATCAAGTTGCTGCAACTGGCCACTGAGACGATGAGGATATTGTGAGGCATCGAGCTGACCTTTCAGCGACAGGGTCACATTGCGCTGGTTGCGCATCAGGCTGGTGCTTAATGCCAGCGTTGCCTGATTGCTGGCATCCTGATCCATGCTGATATTGAGATCGCGGAAATTGTATTCATCCCCGCCTGGCTGCTGCCAGATGAGCAGGCTGTCAGCGACCCGCAGCTTTGCGATATCAAATGACCAGCCATTGGCGGAAGACGCAGGCTCGGCATCACGCGGTCCCTGCGGCGCATTTTTTGCGGGCTGCGGGCTGCTGTCGGGGGTGACACGCACGATGGCATTTTTCAGCATGACCTGACTGACGCTGAGCTGATGTGAAAGCAGCGGCCAGAGATTGACGTCCAGCCGCATGTTTTCCGCCGACACCAGAGGCTGACTGGCCCCTGGCGCGGTCAGGCTCATCCGGCCGGCGAGGATGCTGAGCTGAGGCCAGACGTGCCAGCGCAGATCGCTGCTGACCTCCAGCCGATAACCACTGCGTTGTTCAACCTGTTGCACCATATAGGCGCGAAAGTCGTTGGGATTGACCAGCAGCACCAGCGCGCTCATTCCCGATACGACCACCACTAACAGGATGGCCAGCGTGGTTATCACTCTTTTCATGACATCCTCAGATCAATCTTTGTCGATACGGCTGGCATCTGCACCCTGCTGACCGCGGTATTTCGCATCTTCACGGCGGTTGTAAGGGCGCGCAGCCGGGCCGGAAAGCGGTTCAAAACTCAGCGCGCCGATTAACATCCCTGGACGCAGTGCCAGCGGCAGTTTACCGGAATTATAGAACTCCAGCACAATGCGACCCTGCCAGCCCGGATCGATGCGGTGCGCCGTCACGTGCACCATCAGCCCCAGACGCGCCAGTGACGAGCGCCCATCCAGCCAGCCAACCAGGTCATCAGGCAGCGTCACCGACTCCAGCGTCACCGCCAGCGCCAGCTCGCCCGGATGCAGAAAGAAGGCTTCGCCCTCAGCCAGCACGATCTCATCGCTCATGACCCGGTCCAGGGCGGCGCTCACTTCCTGCTTCGGGCCGCTCAGGTCGATAAAGGCTGCGGTATGTCCGCTGAACGTACGAAACTGATTACCCAGTCGCACGTCGACCGTGGCGCCATTAATGCGTTCGACCGGTGGGCGTGGCTCAATGGCCAGTTTGCCACTATCCAGCCAGGCTTCAATATCGCGATCGCATAATCTCATTGCGGTAACTCCATGACAAAGTGTAGCAAACCGACGTGCCTGCCTGCCGCCGGTCTGCGCCACGTCCTGCCGGACGTGGATTATTCAAAGAACTGATTGATTTTCGCCTTGAGGATATCAATGGCGATACGGTTTTTGCCCCCGCGCGGCACGATGATATCGGCGTACTGCTTTGACGGCTCGATAAACTGCAGGAACATAGGACGGACCGTCTTCTGATACTGGCTCATTACTGAATCCATTGAGCGCCCGCGCTCATTGACGTCGCGTTTCATACGACGCATCAGACAGATATCGAGTGGCGTGTCCACGAAGATAGAAAAGTTGAGTTCCTGACGCAGACGGGCGTCGGTGAGCAGCAGAATGCCTTCAAGAATAATCACCTTTTTGGCTTTCAGATGCTGAGTCTGCTGTGTACGGGTGTGTTCAACGTAGCTGTAAACCGGCAGTTCGATATCCTGCCCGGCTTTCACCGCCTGCAGATGCTGCAGTAATAGATCATGATCCATCGCGCTCGGATGGTCATAATTGGTTTTAACCCTCTCTTCCATGGTGAGGTGACTTTGATCTCTGTAATAAGCATCTTCCGGGATCACCCCGATATGCTCGTCACCTACCTGATCACGGATTTCACGATAGAGCGTGCTGGCAATTAAACTTTTACCGGATGCGGAAGCGCCGGCAATGCCTACAATCACGCACTGATGAGACTTGTCAGTCATACTTTTTTAAGACCTGATAACTGGAGCCTGCCACTGGACACACATTACGCGGGCAGCGGACGGGCCGAAATGGAGAGGGTGTGTTCGCGCTAAGTATAGGGATTTCGGCCTTTTGATGCCAGAGAAATGGCGTCGGCGACTTTTCAGACTTTCCCCTTTGGACGCCACTCGTTTCACCGATAAACTATTGTCACCGCCAATCATAACTAAAATGGCCCGGATGTGTGCTGTGCAGACAGTGCGCGGGGCTGACATAACGACCCGAAAATGCCTCAGGAGTAGTATGCACTGGAAGAGTTTGACCTATTTTGGCGACAGCATGCTGTTGATCCCGACAGCCGTGATTATTGCGCTGATTCTGCCGTGGAAAAGTGACAACCGTCTTACTGTCCTTTACTGGCTTGTGGCATTCGGTCTGGCCGGACTCACGGTCAGTATCTCGAAAATTCTGTTTCTGGGGTTCGGCATCGGCAGCGCCCGCTTTAATTTCACCGGCTTCAGTGGTCACAGCGCAATGTCCGCTACGCTGTGGCCGGTGATGCTGTGGCTGATCTCCGGGCGCTGGTCGCTGCCTGGTCGCGTGATAGCGATCGCGGTCGGCTATCTGATCCCGCTAATGGTGGGATTCTCCCGCCTCGTCATCCATGCGCACTCCCGAAGTGAAGTGGCGACCGGCCTGCTGCTGGGCTTTACGCTAAGCACGGCGTTTCTGATCTCCCAGCGGCGCACCACGCTAAAAGGTTTCAGCTGGCCGCAGATCGGTGCGGCACTGGTCGTGCCATTTATATTGATGAGTCACGGCCGTGTGGCCACCACGCAGCAGTTTCTGGAGCGGGTATCTGCCAGTCTCGCGGGAATGGAGAAACCTTATACCCGGGCCGATCTTTTTCGCCAGTAATCAATCAGCTGCCTGGTCAGTGCTGCCTGCCCGTCAATTCGCCGAATAACGGGCAAATTTGATTTCCTCCCTTTTTTCTTTGCCGAATGTGCTAGCATGCAGTCAGAGAATGACTGGTGCCTGATTCGCTTTTGCGGAGCCCTGCACCTTGCCGGAAGCCCGCATGACTGAGACTTTATCCCCGCAGAACAACTCGCCCAATAGCTGGATCCAGGCGCTGGTCCTGGGCGGGGTTCTGTTTTTCATGACGCTGTTCTGTCTTGAACTGATCGTGGTCAGCGGGAGAATCTCTCCGCTCTGGTTCCCGACCACGCTGATGACCGTGGTGGTATTTCGCTGTCCGACGCGTCAGTTGCCCTTGCTGCTGACAGCCTGCGTCCTAGGCACGGCGAGTGCTAACGCCCTGGTCATCGGCCCTGCTTTTTCTAATCTTAAGTTTACGCTGCTTAACCTGATCCAGGCCGGGATCGGCGGTATGCTGCTGCGCGCCCTGCTGGACCGGCGCGCACCGCTGGATTCGCTAAGAGACTGGGCACGAATGGTGGTGTCGGTCGGCATTATGACGCCGGTACTGGGCGGCCTGCTGGCGATCTGGGCGCTTCAGGTCAGCGGCCAGGCCTTGTACCCCTTCTTTTATACCTGGGTGATCTCCGAAATCATTGGCATGCTGGTGCTTGGCCCGATGCTGCTGCTGTTGCCCTGGCCTCTGCGTCGTGCACAGTTTCGCGATCTGCGTCTGGCCGAACTCGCCCTGACGCTGCTGATCACTCTGGGGGCCAGTTACCTGTCACTGCGTTTTCTGCCGTGGCCATTTACCTTTATTGTGGTGATTCTGTTCTGGTGCGCCGTGCGTCTGCCTAAGCTGCAGGCGTTTATCCTGTTCTTCCTGAACGCCAGTTTTATCTCGATGCTGCTGGCTTTAGATCTGGTCAGCGTGGTCAGTAATAACAGCGCACTGGGCCCGGTCTCCAGCTGGCTGCCGTTTCTGCTGGTGCTCATCCCCAGCCACATCATGTCACTGGTGATGGATGCTTTCCGGCGCGAAAAACTGCATATCTCCGATAGTGAAACCCGCTTCCGTCATGCCATGGAGTATTCTGCTATCGGTATGGCGCTGGTTGCCCCACAGGGTAACTGGCTGCAGGTGAACCGCTCACTTTGTCAGATTCTCGGCTATCCGGCTGAAGAGCTGAAGCGGCTGACCTTTCAGCAGATTACCCATCCCGACGATCTCTCGCTGGATATGCAGCATGCGAACCGACTGCTGGAAGGCGACATCGACACCTATACCTTTGAAAAACGCTATTTTCGCAAAGATGGTGAAATCGTCTGGGCGCGCCTGACGGTGTCGCTGGTGCGGGATAGCAGCTACGCCCCGCTCTACTTTATTGCGCAGATTATCGATATCTCCGAGCTGAAGCAGAGCGAACAGGTAAACCGTCGGCTCATGGAGCGCATCACGCTGGCCAACGAGGCGGGCGGCATCGGCGTCTGGGAGTGGAATCTGCTGACCGGCGAGATGCTGTGGGATAAACGCATGTATGCGCTGTTTGGCCTGGCGCCCCATGAGTCACCCAGCTATGACCTCTGGATCCATCTGCTGAACCCCGCCGATCGCGAATACGCGGCGCTGACGGTGCAGCAGGCGATTGAGATGCGTAGCGCCTTTCACATGGAATATCGTGTGGTCGACAGTCAGGGTCAGCGCTGGGTGCGCACCCAGGCTAACCGGCTGCTGAGTAAAGAAGGACGTATCGAGCGGATGCTGGGTATCTGTCAGGACATCACGCCGCTGCGCAATCTGAATGAGGCGCTGTTTCAGGAGAAAGAGCGCATGGCCATCACCCTGGATTCTATCGGCGAGGCGGTGATCAGCACCGACAAAGAGATGTGCGTGGCCTTTATGAACCCGGTCGCGGAGAAGATGAGTGGCTGGTCGCAGGAGCAGGCCACCGGTCAGCCGCTGAATAAGGTGCTGCACATCACTCAGGGCCGCAACGGCCCCGAGGTTGAAAACCTGCTGCTGTGCCAGCTGCCGCCGGAAAAGATCACACCTGATTTTGCGGAAGATCTGGTGCTGCATGCCCCGGACGGTAGCCATATCGATATTCACTACAGCATTACCCCGCTGCGTTCAGAAGCGGGTCTGGAACAGGGTGCCGTGATGATTATTCAGGATGTCAGTGAGTCACGTAAGCTGATGAAGCGCCTGAGCTACAGCGCGTTGCATGACACCCTGACCGGCCTGCCCAACCGCGCCAGCTTCGAACTGCAGCTTAAGCGTCTGCTGTTTGATGCCGCAGAACACCGTCATCATCATGTACTGGTCTTTATCGATCTGGACAAATTCAAGGCTGTCAATGACAGTGCCGGACATGCCGCCGGAGATGCGCTTCTGCGCGAACTCTCAGAGCTGATGCAGCACCATCTGCGCAGTAGCGACTTCCTGGCACGACTGGGCGGCGATGAGTTCGCCCTGCTGATGCCCGACTGCGAAGTCGCGCAGGCGCATGACGTGGTGCAACGTATCGTTGCCGCGGTCAATGATTACCGCTTCCAGTGGCTGGGTCGTCTCTACCAGGTCGGTGCCAGCGCCGGGGTGACGCAAATCTCCGCCGAAAACTGTCAGAGCAGTGACGTGCTGTCGCAGGCGGATATCGCCTGCTACAACGCCAAACGCAGCGGGCGCGGACAGCTGATGATCTATGAACAGCATCGCCTGCCGCTGCCGGGTCATCATCAGGGGCTGGATGCCGGGATGATCGATGCCCTGCAGATCGAACTGCCCGCCTGGGCCGTTGCGCCGCCGAAAACGCCGCAGGCGGCCTTTCTCTGGCTGCTGGATGTCCAGCTGTTAACTACTGACGGGCTGCTGATGGATGAGACGCTGTTGCGCAGTAACCTTACCGATGAGACGCTGCGTCGCCGGCTGGATAACAACATTCTGGCCGCTTTTTTCCGCCACGATGTGCAGGCGCTGAATCACAAAGGCATGTCGGTCATCCTGCCGCTGAATGCGCAGATACTGAGTGATGCCGCCTTTGTGCAGCAGCTCTGTCAGCGCTTTGTCGCCGCAGGGCTGGCCCACAGCCGCAGCGGCTTTGCTTTCCCGGCAGCGAGCGTCATTGGTAAAGGCGATCAGGTGTATGCGGCGCTGCGGCAACTGCGGCAGTGCGGCTGCCGTATCGTCCTGCAGCAGTTTGGCCGTAATCTGGATGCCTTTAATCTGCTGAGTGATGACATCGTTGATTATCTGGTGCTGGCGCCTGATCTGGTGGCGAACGTGCATACCAACCTGATGGATGAGATGCTGCTGACCATTATTCAGGGCCAGGCATCGCAGCGGGATGTTTCGGTGCTGGCGGGTCCGGTGTCCGTGCCGGCCATGCTGAATACTCTGGCAACGCTCGACGTGGATGGCGTCTGGGGCAGTGCTGTCGCCGGGCGTCAGCCGCTGCGTTCGCTGGCCGAAGATCGCATCTTCGCCATCCGTTAATTCCCGCGCTGGCCGCTTGCCACCCCGCTGAAGCTGCGCTAAAGTCGCCCCCTTTTTTCCGGCATGGGGGCGAAAATGTTCATAGGATTCGATTACGGTACGGCTAACTGCTCCATTGCAGTCAGCGAAAATGGCGCGCCACGCCTGTTAACGCTGGAGAACGATCAGCGCCTGCTGCCGTCAATGATCTGTGCGCCTACCCGCGAGTCGGTCAGCGAATGGCTCTATCGCCATCATCAGGTGGCGACGCCGGACAGCGAAACCACGGCGCTGCTGCAGCGCGCACTGCGCTTCAACCGCGAAGAGGATATTGAGGTTCAGCCCAACAGCGTGCAGTTTGGCCTGACCGCGCTGCAGCACTACATGGTCGATCCGGAAGATGTCTGGTTTGTTAAATCCCCTAAATCGTTCCTCGGTGCCAGTGGCCTGAAGCCTCAACAGATTGCCCTGTTTGAAGATCTGGTCTGCGCCATGATGCTGCACATCCGTCAGCAGGGCGAAAGCCAGCTCGGTCAGACCATCCGGCAGGCGGTCATCGGGCGGCCGGTCAACTTCCAGGGGTCAGGCAGCGAAGAGTCTAACCAGCAGGCTGAAGGTATTCTGCTGCGCGCCGCGCACCGTGCTGGCTTCCGCGACGTCGAGTTTCAGTTTGAGCCGGTCGCAGCCGGTCTGGATTTCGAGGCGACGCTGCAGCAGGAGACGCGGGTACTGGTGGTCGACATCGGCGGCGGAACCACTGACTGTTCCATGCTGCTGATGGGGCCGGAGTGGCGTGACAAAGCGGACCGCCGTGAAAGCCTGCTGGGTCACAGCGGTTGCCGCGTTGGCGGAAACGATCTGGACATCATGCTGGCGTTCAAGACCCTGATGCCCTTACTGGGTCTTGGCGGTAATACTCAGAAAGGCACCGCCCTGCCCGCTCTGCCGTGGTGGAATGCGATCGCCATCAATGACGTTCCGGCCCAGAGCGACTTTTACAGTGCCGCCTGTGGGAAATGGCTGCGGGATCTGGTTCGGGATGCCGAACAGAGTGACATCGTTGCCCGCCTGCTGAAGGTGTGGCAGCAGAAACTGAGCTATCGCCTGGTACGGGTGGCTGAAGAGAGCAAGATCGCCTTGTCATCCAGCCCGTCGCATACCGCTTCGCTCGATTTTGTTGCCGCAGCGTTGCAGACAGAGATTGCGGTAAATCAGTTGCAGGAGGCGATCAGTCAGCCGCTGGAGAAAATCCTGGAGCAGGTGCAGCTGGCGCTGGCCACCAGCCAGATTAGACCTGACGTGATCTACCTGACCGGCGGCAGCGCGCGTTCGCCGCTGCTGCGCGCGGCCCTGCAGCAGATGCTGCCGGATACGCCGATTGCGGGCGGCGACGATTTCGCCTCGGTCACTGCCGGACTGGCCCGCTGGGCGGAAGTCATGTTCCGCTAAACCGGCTTTGCACGGCAATAATCAAAACGGCACCCGAGGGTGCCGTTTTGATTTGCGGACAACGATGAACAGAACCTGGCGGCCTGCGCCTTTCGCAAAGATGCACAGCCCGCCCAAACTTATACGTTGCTGCCGGTGCAGGCTTCTGTCGCTCAGCACTTCTGAGCCGCCTGGCCGGCACGTCAGCCTATTAGCCGTTATCAGAACGCGATATTGGCGCTGATACCGCCGATAAACGCATCTTTCACTTCGCTGACCGCGCCCGGCGCGACGACATACTGCAGGTTAGGTCGCAGTGACATCCAGTTTGTCACTTTGGCGTTGTAGTAGATCTCATAGTCATATTCCGCCCCTTCCTGAATCGGCAGCCAGGTCGGGCTGTCGAAACGGCTCTCCCCGTTCGCCTGATTCTGCTGACGCAGGGAACGGGTATAGTCGCTGTTCACATGAATACGTGACGCACCTACGCCAATCTCATCCTGCGGACGGGCGTCAAACGGCCCGGTCCAGGTGAAAGCAAGTGACTGATAGTTATCGGTCTTCGACGTCTTGTGGTCGTTCATTACCGCCTGTACGCGAACGCCCAGACCACGGTGTGCATCGCCACCCTGCGCGGTCAGCTGCTGCTGCAGTAACAGATAGCCGCCGTAGGCACGCGCCTGATCCTGATAGCCGCCGTTGCGCCAGCTGCTATAGACATCGCCATCCACCGACGAGGTGTAGTAACCGATGCGGTAGTTACCTGGCAGTTTTTCCGGCCCGAAGGTCGGTTTCCAGCCCAGCTCGATTGGCACCAGATTGCCTTCGGAATGGCGGGTATCCAGACGGAAGCCGTCGCCGCGATCGTAGTTAGCCCGGTTCTGGTTGTAGAAACCCACCTGGAAGAAAAGCTCAGGGGTGAGATTAAACTTGATGCGACCGCCCCACTGCGACACTGGCCAGTTGAACCAGCGATCGCCGCGCCAGTTCCCCGCCTGTCCGCTGCCCAGCGCCAGGTTCTGGAACAGATTGCCATCGAAGTTATCGAAGTCTTCACCTACCGTGACCCGACCGGCTTTCACATCGACCACATCGTCAAACAGCCCTTTGCGCAGCCAGAACTGAGTCAGGCGCCAGGTCTGGCCACGACCATAGACCTCCTGAACCGAAGAGAGCATCCCGGCGCGTCTGTCCCCTACCTGATCCGACACGTTCTGCCCGTCGCGATTGGTGACGGTCATCTGAAACTCGGCATCCTGCCAGTTCAGCAGCTTTTCCAGATCGAAATTGGTGCCGAACGTCCACTGGTCGCTGTAGCGCATGGTGGTGTTGCTGTCTGCACCGCCGCCCAGGTTGGCCGCACTTTCCATGGTGTAGTTGACGTCAAACTTAATGCCGTCATCCTGCAACTGCGTCCGGTAGCCACCCCAGTCACCCAACATCCATTCGGAGTCGGGACTGAGCGCATCTGCAGCCAGGGCGGGCGCAGAGAGCATCGTTATAAGCAGGGTACCGGTTGCCACACGGGCAGAGGGAAAGCGGGCTTTTCTGTTTTTCATCTTGCTGATTCTTATGTAAGTGGCGGAAAGTAACGCGCAGAGGATAGTGCTGGCTTCTCAGCGGTTTTTGTAAATACGTGCGCATAATTTCCGGAAACAACAGATTGTTTGCATAACTGTGACCGGGATCGCTTGCAGGTTATTCTTCAGGCAGAAACGGCACGTTCTGCCTGGTTACGGGAAACCGATGCGCTATGGCCCCTGCGCTTAACGGCTCGCCTCGTCGGGGGTTGCCGGGGCATCCTGCTGCCCGGCATTGAGCAGGAACAGACGTCGCCCGTAGCATTACATCCCCCCGCTCTGCCAGCGTATCCAGCAGAGAAAATGAAGCAGCCTGGTCCACTGTTCAGCCAGAGGCTTGCCGTCAGACGTCAGTCGCGGAACGGCAATACCACTGTCACCTGACTGCCGGGTCTGGTTCTGACGCTTTTCTGACTTCTGGCTCATCTGACATACGGCCTGTTTCTCAGCACTGCAAAAGGATTTCCCCTCTTTATGACGATTGTGCTGCGATTCATGAAAGAACAGGCATAATGACCCCGCCCTGACAGAGATTCCTTATTTCCTTCAACTTTTGCCCGTCAGAGGCGACTACACTCTGTCGTTTGCAGGCTAACCTTTTGCTGTCTGCGCCTGGGACTACGTCACTGCTGGAGAGCATCAGAATCATGAGCACCCGACACCCTGTTATGAAGAAAACCCTGATTGTGCTGGCCCTGATCGCCGTCGTGGCGGGCGGCTATTATGGCTGGCAGCGCAGTACCGCGCCGCAAAGTGGCAACCAGCAGGATGCGTCTGCGCCGGGCGGCAAAGGCCACGGTGAGGGCGCGCGCCGTCCACTGGCCCCGGTTCAGGCCGCCACCGCCACCCGCGAGAGCGTGCCGCAATACCTCAGCGGACTGGGAACCGTCACCGCCGCCAATACAGCCACCGTGCGCAGCCGGGTCAATGGCGATCTGCTGGCCATCCATTTCACTGAAGGTGATCAGGTCAAAGCCGGCGACCTTCTGGCGGAAGTCGATCCGCGCCCTTATCAGGTGGCATTAGCCCAGGCTCAGGGTCAGGTCGTTAAAGATCAGGCCACGCTGGCCAACGCCCGGCGCGACCTGGCACGCTATGAGAAACTGGCAAAAACCTCACTGGTGTCGCAACAGGATCTTGATACTCAGCGTTCACTGGTGGCCGAAACGCTCGGCACGCTGAAAGCGGATGAAGGCAGCGTTGCCAGCGCACAGCTTAACCTGACCTACAGCCGGATTACGGCGCCGATCGCCGGACGGGTCGGCCTGAAGCAGGTCGATGTGGGTAACTACGTCACCAGCGGTGACAGCACCGGCATCGTGGTCATCACCCAGACGCACCCGATTGATGTGATCTTCACCCTGGCGGAGAACAGCATCAGCCCCATTCTTAAGGCGCAGAAAAGCGGCCAGCCGCTACTGGTGGAAGCCTGGGATCGCAGTAATCAGAACCTGATCGCCAGCGGCAAACTGCTGAGCCTCGACAACCAGATCGATGTCACCACCGGCACCATCAAAATCAAGGCACGTTTTGATAATCAGGACGATGCGCTGTTTCCTAATCAGTTCGTCAATGTGCGCCTGAAGGTCAACACCCTGCAGGATGCGATTGTCATCCCGCCTGCGGGACTCCAGATGGGCAACGAGGGGAACTTTGTCTGGGTCGTTAACAGCGACAACAAAGTCAGCAAGAAAAGCGTGGTAGCCGGTCTGCAGGATAGCCAGAAGGTGGTGATCACTGCCGGTCTGGAGGAAGGCGAGCGCGTAGTGACCGATGGTCTGGACCGCCTGACAGAGGGGGCAAAAGTCGAGGTGGTGGCAGCACAGAGCAGTGCGCCGCACAGCAGCCGCGCCACGCTGCCGTCAAAAGGAGAGCGTGAGTAATGCAGGTGATGCCTCCCGATCAGCATGGCGGACCGTCGCGCCAGTTTATTCTGCGGCCGGTCGCCACGTCACTGCTGATGATTGCGATTCTGCTGGCTGGCGTGCTGGGTTACCGCTTTCTGCCGGTTTCGGCGCTGCCAGAAGTGGATTATCCGACCATTCAGGTCGTCACCCTCTATCCGGGTGCCAGCCCGGATGTGGTCACCTCGTCGATCACTGCCCCGCTGGAGCATCAGTTTGGCCAGATGTCCGGCCTGAAACAGATGTCGTCGCAAAGTGCCGGCGGTGCTTCGGTGGTGACGCTCCAGTTTCAGCTGACGCTGCCGCTGGATGTGGCAGAGCAGGAAGTGCAGGCGGCGATCAACTCCGCCACCAACCTGCTGCCCAGCGACCTGCCTAATCCGCCGGTCTATAACAAAGTGAATCCCGCCGATCCACCCATCATGACCCTGGCCGTCACTACCCGCAGTATGCCGCTGACGCAGGTGCAGGACATGATCGAAACCCGGATAGCGCAGAAAATTTCGCAGGTCAGTGGCGTCGGACTGGTTACACTGTCAGGCGGACAGCGTCCGGCGGTGCGGGTTAAGCTGAATACACAGGCGCTCTCGGCGCTTGGCCTGACCAGCGAAACAGTGCGGACCGCGATCAGCAATGCCAACGTCAACTCTGCTAAAGGCAGTCTGGATGGGCCGACCCGCTCTGTCACCCTGTCCGCCAATGACCAGATGAAGTCGGCCGAAGATTACCGGCAGCTGATTATCAGTTATAAAAACAACGCCCCGGTACGGCTTGGCGACGTAGCGACGATTGAACAGGGCGCGGAAAACAGCTGGCTGGGCGCCTGGGCCAACCGCGATGCGGCGATAGTGCTTAACGTTCAGCGCCAGCCTGGCGCCAATATCATCGCCACAGCGGATAACATCCGCGCCATGCTGCCCGCACTGACGGCGACCCTGCCAAAGTCCGTCGAGGTCACACTGCTTACCGACCGTACCACCAACATCCGTGCATCGGTCAGTGACACCCAGTTTGAGCTGGTGCTGGCGATGGCGCTGGTGGTGATGATTATCTATCTGTTTCTGCGTAATGTGCCTGCCACGCTGATCCCGGCGGTGGCGGTTCCTCTGTCGCTAATCGGCACCTTCGCCGCCATGTATTTCCTTGGATTCTCAATTAATAACCTGACGCTGATGGCACTGACTATCGCCACCGGCTTTGTCGTCGATGATGCTATCGTGGTGATTGAGAACATCTCGCGCTATATCGAAAAAGGCGAAAAACCGCTGACCGCGGCGCTGAAAGGGGCCGGCGAAATCGGCTTTACCATCATCTCACTCACCTTCTCACTGATCGCCGTGTTGATCCCGCTGCTGTTTATGGGGGATGTGATAGGCCGGCTGTTCCGCGAATTTGCCGTGACGCTGGCGGTGGCGATCCTGATCTCGGCGGTCGTCTCGCTGACCCTGACACCGATGATGTGCGCCCGGATGCTGAGCGCAGAGTCACTGCGTAAACAGAACCGCTTTTCACGCGCCAGCGAAGCGATGTTTGACCGCATCGTCGCCTTTTATGGCCGCTGCCTGCGCCGGGTGCTGAATCACCCCTGGCTGACGCTCTCCGTGGCGCTGGGCACCCTGATGCTGACGCTGATGCTGTGGGTGATCATCCCGAAAGGCTTCTTCCCGCAGCAGGACAACAGCATTATTCAGGGCACACTGCAGGCACCGCAGTCAGTTTCCTACGCCAGCATGGCGCAGCGTACCCGCGATGTGGCCTCTATTATTATGAAAGATCCGGCCGTTGAGAGTCTGACCTCGTTTGTCGGTGTGGATGGCACCAACGCCGCGCTCAACAGTGCCCGTCTGCAGATCAACCTTAAACCACTGGATCAGCGTGAAGACCGCATCCCTGACATTCAGCAGCGTCTGCAGGCGGCGGTGAGTCAGGTACCGGGTGTGCAGCTCTGGCTGCAGGCCGTACAGGATCTGACCATTGATACGCAGACGAGCCGCACCCCTTATCAGTTTACGCTGCAGTCAGGCTCACTGACGTCCCTCAGCACCTGGGTTCCGGCCCTGCTGACCCGGCTGAATACGCTGCCTGAACTGCGCGATATCAGCAGCGACTGGCAGGATCAGGGACTGGAAGCGTACGTTAACGTCGACCGCGACAGCGCCAGCCGCCTCGGCATCAGCATGGCGGACGTGGATAATGCGCTCTACAACGCCTTTGGTCAGCGGCTCATCTCCACCATCTATACTCAGGCCAATCAGTATCGCGTGGTGCTGGAGCAGGATAATCACGCCACCCCGGGGCTGGAGAGTCTGGAGGCGATCCGCCTCAACAGCAGCGACGGCGGCAGCGTGCCGCTCAGCGCCATTGCCCGCATTGAACAGCGCTTCGCGCCCCTGACGATTAACCATCTCGACCAGTTCCCGTCGGCGACCTTCTCGTTCAATGTGGCCGAAGGCTATTCGCTGGAAGAGGCGGTGAAGGCAGTGTCGCGGGCGGAAGCCGCGCTGGGTATGCCTGCGGAGATGATGACCCAGTTCCAGGGCAGCACGCTGGCGTTTGAAGCGGCGCTGAGCAGCACGGTCTGGCTGATTGTGGCAGCCATCGTGGCGATGTACATCGTGCTGGGCGTACTCTATGAGAGTTTTATTCACCCAATCACGATTCTGTCCACGCTGCCCACCGCCGGGGTCGGCGCACTGCTGGCGCTGATGCTCAGCGGTAATGAGCTGGATATTGTGGCGATCATCGGCATTATCCTCCTGATCGGCATCGTGAAAAAGAACGCCATCATGATGATCGACTTTGCGCTGGCGGCCGAGCGTGAACAGGGAATGAAACCCTATGACGCGATCTTCCAGGCCTGCCTGCTGCGTTTCCGTCCGATACTGATGACCACGCTGGCGGCGCTGCTCGGTGCGCTGCCGCTGATGCTCAGTACGGGGGTCGGTGCCGAACTGCGTCATCCGCTGGGCATTGCGATGGTCGGCGGACTGATTCTGAGTCAGGTGCTGACTCTCTTCACGACGCCCGTGATCTACCTGCTGTTCGACCGGCTGGCCCATGCGACGCGCCGCCGCTTCCGCCGCACGGAGGCCGCAGAGTGAGGTTTTTTGCCCTGTTTATTCATCGGCCTGTGGCAACCACCCTGCTGACGCTCGCCATTACGCTGGCCGGAATACTGGGTTTCCGCCTGCTGCCGGTGGCCCCGCTGCCTCAGGTCGATTTCCCCGTGGTTGTGATCTCCGCTTCGCTGCCGGGTGCAGCGCCCGAGATCATGGCCTCGTCGGTGGCCACGCCGCTGGAGCGTTCACTGGGACGTATTTCAGGCGTCAGCGAAATGACCTCGACCAGCTCGCTGGGCAGCACCCGCATCATTCTGGTGTTCGATTTTGACCGTGATATCAATGGCGCCGCACGCGACGTGCAGGCTGCGATTAACGCGGCGCAGAGCCTGCTGCCGACCGGCATGCCGTCGCGTCCGACGTGGCGCAAGGTTAACCCTTCCGATGCGCCGATCATGATCATGACGCTGACGTCAGATACTTACAGTCCGGGTCAGCTCTACGATTACGCCTCAACCCAGCTGGCACAGAAACTGTCGCAGATTCAGGGCGTGGGTGATGTGACCGTGGGCGGCAGCTCGCTGCCTGCCGTTCGCGTCGCACTGAATCCACAGGCGCTGTTTAATCAGGGCGTCTCTCTGGATGATGTGCGCACTGCCATTTCCAGTGCTAATCAGCGCCGTCCACAGGGCGCTCTGGATGATGACCAGCGGCGCTGGCAGCTCCGGACCAACGACGCGCTGCAGACCGCCCGCGACTATCAGCCGCTGATCGTTCATTATCACAATGGCGCAGCCGTCAGGCTGTCAGATGTGGCCACGGTGGCGGACTCGGTACAGGATGTGCGCAACGCCGGGATGTCGCGCGGTAAACCGGCGGTGCTGCTGCTGATCCGCAAAACGCCGGACGCGAACGTCATTGACACCGTGGACCGGATCCGTGCCGAAATGCCCCGGCTGCATGAGGTGATCCCGGCCGCGATCAATCTGCAGATTGCGCAGGATCGCTCACCCACCATTCGCGCGTCTCTGCATGAGGTTGAGCAGTCGCTGGTGATCGCCGTGGTGCTGGTGATCATGGTGGTGTTTCTCTTCCTGCGTTCGGGCCGGGCCACGCTGATCCCCGCCGTCGCCGTGCCGGTTTCGCTGATCGGCACCTTCGCCGCCATGTATCTCTGCGGCTTCAGCCTGAATAACCTGTCGCTGATGGCGCTGACTATTGCTACCGGGTTTGTGGTGGATGATGCGATTGTGGTGCTGGAGAATATCGCCCGCCACGTTGAAGCGGGTATGAAACCGCTGGCAGCCGCGCTGAAAGGCGTGCAGGAGGTCGGCTTTACGGTGCTGTCAATGAGCCTGTCGCTGGTGGCGGTGTTCCTGCCGCTGCTGATGCTCGGCGGGCTGATTGGCCGCTTCTTCTCAGAGTTTGCTATTACCCTGTCGGTGGCTATTGTCATCTCCCTGTTCATCTCAATTACCCTGACGCCGATGATGTGCGCTTATCTGCTAAAGCCCCATGCGCCACGCAGCCAGCCACGCCGCCGCGGAGTGGGTCGTCTGCTGATGGCGATTCAGCAGGGGTATGGGCGTTCGCTCCGGGTGGTGCTGAACCATGCGCGCTGGGTCATGCTGCTGTTTGTCGCCACGATCGTCCTGACCGGCTGGCTGTTTGTGCATGTGCCGAAAACCTTTATGCCGGAGCAGGATACCGGGCGGCTCTCCGGCTTTATCTCCGCTGACCAGAGTATTTCATTCCAGGCGATGCGCAGTAAGCTGCAGGATTTTATGGAGATTGTCGGGGCCGATCCGGCGGTCGAGAGCGTGGTGGGCTTTACCGGCGGTATGCAGACCAACAGCGGCTCGATGTTTATCTCGCTGAAACCCCTGTCCGAGCGTAAAGAGAGCGCACAGGCGATTATTGCCCGCCTGCGCGGCAAGCTGGCAAAAGAGCCGGGTGCCAGTCTTTATCTGAATGCCGTGCAGGATCTGCGTGCTGGCGGACGGGAGTCGAATGCCACTTATCAATATTCGCTGCTGTCGGACGATCTTGGCGCACTGCGGACATGGGAGCCGAAAATCCGTAAAGCGTTCTCTGCGCTGCCGCAGCTGGCGGATGTTAACTCCGATCAGCAGGACAAGGGCAGTGAGATGGCGCTGACCTATGACCGGGAGAGCATGGCACGGCTGGGGATCGAGGTTTCACAGGCTAACGATCTGCTGAATAACGCTTTTGGTCAGCGGCAGATTTCAACCATTTACCAGCCGATGAACCAGTATAAAGTGGTGATGGAGGTTGATCCGCGCTATACCCAGGATATCAGCGCCCTGTCGCAGATGTTTGTGATTAATGACGCAGGTAAAGCGATTCCGCTGTCGTGGTTCGCGCACTGGCAGCCAGCCAACGCGCCGCTGTCGGTGAATCATGAAGGCTTGTCAGCTGCGTCGACCATCTCCTTTAACCTGCCGGAAGGGGTGTCGCTGTCCCAGGCGTCGGAAGCGATTGAGCGCACCATGACGGCGCTTGGCGTACCCTCCAGCGTGCGGGGCAGCTTTGCCGGCACGGCGCAGGTGTTTGAGCAGTCGCAAAGCAGCCAGCTCTGGCTGATGCTGGCGGCGATCGGGGCGGTCTATATCGTGCTGGGGATCCTTTATGAAAGCTATGTGCATCCGCTGACGATCCTCTCTACCCTGCCCTCGGCGGGCGTGGGGGCGCTGCTGGCGCTGGAACTGTTCGATACGCCTTTCAGCCTGATTGCACTGATTGGCATTCTGCTGCTCATCGGCATCGTGAAAAAGAACGCTATCATGATGGTCGATTTTGCGCTGGAAGCGGAGCGTAACGGTCAGCTGAGTGCGCGGGAAGCGATCTTCCAGGCCTGCCTGCTGCGCTTCAGGCCGATTATGATGACCACGCTGGCTGCGCTGTTTGGCGCGCTGCCGCTGGTGCTGAGCAGTGGGGATGGCGCTGAGCTGCGTCAGCCGCTGGGGATTACCATCGCGGGCGGCCTGGTGATGAGCCAGCTGCTCACGCTTTACACGACGCCGGTGGTCTATCTGATGATGGATAAACTGCGGCGTAAAAAACGTCCGCGGGTCGCCACGCAGCAGCCGTGACAGGTGCAGTGGCGTCAGACATCGGGAGTCACGCCGTTATCGGGGGGAATCGATGAGTACGCAAAGCACTAACGTCCGCTGGCAGTTATGGATTGTTGCCATCGGCTTCTTTATGCAGACGCTGGACACCACCATCGTGAATACCGCGATCCCCTCGATGGCGCACGATCTGGGTGTCAGCCCGCTGCACATGCACGCGGTGATCGTCTATTACGTGCTGACGGTGGCGGTCATGCTGCCGGTCAGCGGCTGGCTGGCGGACCGCTTTGGCGTGCGTAACATTTTCTTCAGCGCCATTGTGCTGTTCAGTCTGGGATCGCTGCTGTGCGCCCTCTCCGCCACGCTGGATCAGCTGGTGCTGTCGCGGGTGGTTCAGGGGATTGGCGGCGCGATGATGGTGCCGGTGGGCCGTCTGACGGTCATGAAAATCGTGCCGCGTGAGCAGTACATGTCCGCGATGACCTTTGTCACCCTGCCCGGCCAGATTGGCCCGCTGCTCGGCCCTGCGCTGGGCGGTGTGCTGGTGGAGTACGCCAGCTGGCACTGGATCTTTCTGATCAATATCCCGGTCGGCATCATGGGCGCTATCGCAACCCTGATGCTGATGCCCAACTACAGTATGCAGACGCGGCGCTTCGATTTTACCGGGTTTGTTCTGCTGGCCGCCGGGATGGCGACCCTGACCCTGGCGCTGGATGGTCAGCGCAGCAGCGGCGGCTCTCCTCTCCTGCTGGGCGGCATGATTCTGGCGGGCACCTTCGCGCTGCTCTTCTATCTGTTGCATGCCCGCGGTAACGATAACGCGCTGTTCAGCCTGAAGCTGTTTGATAACCCGATTTACGCGATTGGCCTGCTCGGCAGCTTCACCGGCCGCATCGGCAGTGGCATGCTGCCCTTTATTACCCCTATTTTTCTGCAGCTCGGCATGGGCTACAGCCCGTTTCACGCTGGTCTGATGATGATTCCGATGGTGCTGGGCAACATGGGGATGAAGCGCATCGTGGTGCGCATCGTCAATCTCTATGGCTATCGCCGGGTGCTGGTGACGTCGACCGTGGCGCTGGCGCTGGTGGTACTGCTGTTCCCGCTGACGGCCATGCTGGGCTGGATCTGGCTGCTGCCGCTGGTGCTATTTCTGCAAGGGATGGTTAATGCCATTCGCTTCTCGTCGATGAATACCCTGACGCTGAAGGAGCTGCCTGATGAGCTGGCCTCCAGCGGCAACAGCCTGCTGTCGATGATCATGCAGCTGTCGATGAGTATTGGCGTCACTGTGGCCGGGCTGCTGCTGGGGGCGTTTGCCCAGGAGAGCGCAGCGGGCAGCGCGGCGGAACATCAGATGTTTATTTATACCTACCTTTGCATGTCGCTGATTATCATCCTGCCTGCGCTGGTGTTCTGGCGTGTGCCATCCCAGGTGAGTACCAATATCGATCTGCGACGCCGGAGAAAAAAATGAGAGTGAACCTGCGCCTGGGTATCGGGGCGAAACTGTTTATGGCGATCTTTGCCACCTGCATGCTGGTACTGATTACTATGCACTGGGGCGTGCGGCTCAGCTTCGAGCATGGCTTTGTCGATTATATCAAGCGCGGCAATCAGCAGCGTTTGAACCTGCTCAGCGATGCGCTGGCCGATCAGTATGAGCAGCACGGCAACTGGGACTTTTTACGTCACAACGACCGGCTGATCTTCACCATGCTGCGTTCGCTTGAGCAGAACCCGGACAGCAGCAGCCAGCTGCCGCCTCACGGCTGGCGCACCCAGTTCTGGGTGCTCGATCAGCACTATAAAGTGATGGCTGGCCCGCCGGGGCCGGTGCCGCCGGAAGGCACGCGGCGCAATATCACCACCAGCACGGGCAAGATAGTCGGCTGGGTGATCGGCTCTCCACCGGAGCGGCTGACGCGCAGTACCGACATTAACTTTGATCTTCAGCAGCGACGCACCAGCTGGATCATCGTCGGCCTGTCGACCCTGCTGGCGGCGCTGGCCACCTGGCTGATGGCACGCGGTCTGCTGGCCCCGGTTAAGCGGCTGGTCGATGGCACCCATCATCTGGCGGCCGGTAATTTTGCCACCCGCGTCGAGGTCAGCAGCCGGGATGAACTGGGTCAGCTGGCGGGCGACTTTAATCTTCTTGCCCGTTCGCTGGAGAAAAATGAAAGCATGCGCCGTGCCTTTATGGCCGATATTTCTCACGAGCTGCGGACGCCGCTGGCGATTCTGCGGGGTGAACTGGAAGCGATGCAGGATGGGGTACGCAAACTGACGCCGGAAGCGATCGCCTCGCTGCAGAGTGAAGTCGTGGTGCTGAGCAAGCTGGTCGATGACCTGCATCAGCTGTCGCTGTCCGATGTCGGCGCCCTCGCCTACCGCAAACAGGCGACCGATCTGGTGCAGCTGCTGGAGGTGACGGCGGGCAGCTTCGCCGAACGCTATCGCGCGCATCAGCTGACGCTGAAACTGAATCTGCCCGACCAGGCGCCCTTCTTTGGCGATCCCGACCGCCTGATGCAACTCTTCACCAACCTGCTGGAGAACAGCCTGCGCTATACCGACAGCGGAGGCCGGGTGGAGGTCACACTGCGGTACGAGTCGCCTGACTGGCATATCGAATTTGATGACAGTGCGCCGGGTGTGGACAAGGCATATCAGGCGCAGATTTTTGAGCGATTCTTCCGCACAGAAGGGTCGCGCAACCGTGCCAGCGGCGGCTCAGGCCTCGGCCTCGCCATCTGCAAAAATATTGCGGCAGCGCACGGCGGCGACCTGCATGCGGCGCACTCTGATTTAGGTGGACTGAAAATCGCGCTACACTTGCGCTATGTTCCCCCTGTGTAGACGCTTATGAGCCTGGAAACCCCCGATCCGCTGATTCTGGTGGTCGAAGATGAGCCGAAACTGGCGCAGCTGATGATCGATTATCTGCTCGCCTCAAATTACCGTACCCATCACATCGCCGACGGCAATGCGGTTCTGGAGTATGTCCGCCAGACGCCACCCGACCTGATGCTGCTGGATTTAATGCTGCCCGGCATTGACGGCCTGACGCTGTGCCGCGAAATCCGCCGCCATTCTGACCTGCCAATTATTATGGTGACGGCGCGCACCGAAGAGATCGACCGGCTTCTCGGTCTGGAGCTGGGTGCAGATGACTACATCTGCAAACCCTTCAGCCCGCGTGAGGTGGTGGCGCGGGTCAAAACCATTCTGCGCCGGGTCAGACGTTCGGCAGAAGAACCGCAGAGCGCCTCGCTGCTGCGGGTCGATGAGAGCCGCTTCTCCGCCAGCTGGCGCGACAAACCGATCGACCTCACGCCCGCAGAGTTCCGCCTGCTGAAAACGCTGTCGCTGGAACCGGGCAAAGTCTTTTCACGCGAACAGCTGCTTAACCACCTCTATGATGACTATCGCGTGGTGACGGATCGCACCATCGACAGCCACATCAAGAATCTGCGCCGCAAGCTGGAGACGCTCGACAGTGAGCAGCCCTTTATCCGCGCTGTCTACGGCATGGGTTACCGCTGGGAGGCGGATGCCTGTCATTTGATCTAGTTTGATCCCGATCAATTTACTTCCCTTTTCTCACTGCCTACAATTCCGCACCTTTTGCAGGGCTTAACGCCCTGCACCTGCCGCCTGCGGCGGCATGCTGACCTGACATCAGTGAGAACAACATGAAACCTGAACTTCTTTCCCCTGCCGGCACGCTGAAAAACATGCGTTACGCCTTTGCCTATGGTGCCGATGCCGTCTATGCCGGCCAGCCGCGCTACAGCCTGCGGGTGCGCAACAACGAATTTACTCACGAAAATCTTGCGCTGGGCATCAGCGAGGCCCACGCACTGGGCAAAAAGTTCTATGTGGTCGTCAACATTGCGCCGCACAACGCCAAGCTGAAAACCTTTATCCGCGACCTGATGCCGGTGGTGGCTATGCAGCCCGATGCGCTGATCATGTCCGATCCCGGCCTGATTATGCTGGTGCGGGAGGCCTTTCCGGCGATGCCGATTCATCTGTCGGTGCAGGCCAACGCGGTCAACTGGGCGACGGTAAAATTCTGGCAGCAGATGGGGCTGAGCCGGGTGATCCTGTCGCGCGAGCTGTCGCTGGAAGAGATCGCCGAAATCCGCCAGCAGGTGCCGGAGATGGAGCTGGAAGTCTTTGTTCACGGCGCGCTCTGCATGGCTTATTCCGGTCGCTGCCTGCTGTCGGGCTACATGAACAAACGCGATCCTAATCAGGGCACCTGCACCAACGCCTGCCGCTGGGAGTACAAAGTGGCCGAAGGTCAGCAGGATGAGGTGGGTAATATCGTGGGTATTCATGAACCCATCCCGGTGCAGGATGTCACCCCCACGCTGGGCGTGGGCCAGCCGACCGATAAGGTCTTCCTGCTGGAAGAGAAGATGAAACCCGGTGAGCTCATGAGTGCGTTCGAAGATGAGCACGGCACCTACATTATGAATTCGCGCGATCTGCGCGCGGTCGCCCATGTGGAGCAGCTTAGCGAAATGGGCGTGCATTCGCTGAAAATCGAGGGCCGCACTAAGTCCTACTACTACTGCGCCCGCACCGCGCAGGTCTATCGTCGGGCGATTGACGATGCCGCCGACGGTAAACCGTTTGATCCTTCGCTGCTGCAGACCCTGGAGGGACTGGCCCATCGCGGCTACACCGAAGGCTTCCTGCGCCGCCATACCCATGACAGCTATCAGAACTACCAGCAGGGCTTTTCGGTTTCCGATCGCCAGCAGTTTGTCGGTGAATTTACCGGCGAGCGGCGCGGTGAGTGGGCGGAAGTAGCAGTGAAAAACAAGTTTATGCTGCACGACAGTGTGGAGATCATGACGCCAGCAGGGAACCTGCAGTGCCGGATTGATGCCCTGCAGAGTGCCCGTGGTGAGCCCACCGAGGTTGCGCCGGGCGATGGTCATCGCGTCTGGCTGCAGGTTCCTCAAGAGGTGGAGCTGCAGTTTGCCCTGCTGCTGCGTAACTTCGATCACGGCGAAGATACCCGCGATCCGCATAACCGTTTACCAACGGAAACAATTTGTTGAAATCAGAACAGGATCACAGACCCCTGCCGGGCACTGCTTTATAGTCCCGCCTGCTGCTAACGAGTAACAACAAACGGCAGATTTACCAGGAACCACCTCATTTACCCGCCCGGCTCCCCCGTGCGGGTTTTCTTTTTTCTCCCTTTCTCCAATAAATTGCTGCTGGCAGCTATGTTATAAACTCCTTTCTTACTCTGTAGATCCTCAAGGAACGCAAAATGGATAATAAACCGCTAACGCTGCTCATCCTGAATGGAAAAGGCGCGGGTAATGAAGATCTGCGCGACGCAATTACTGCCCTGCGTGAACAAGGTTTCGACATTGCGGTGCGTGTCACGTTTGAAAAAGGGGACGGCGACCGTTACGTCAAAGAGGCGATTGCGCTGCGGGCGGAAACCGTCGTGGCAGGCGGTGGCGATGGCACCATCAACGAAATTGCGACGGCGCTGGCCGCATCCGATGCGGAGTATCGTCCGGTGCTGGGCATTCTGCCGCTGGGCACCGCCAATGACTTCGCCACCAGCGTCGGCATTCCGGAAGAGATGGAGCACGCTCTGCGGCTGGCGATTCAGGGGAAAGCGCATGCTATCGATCTGGCCCGGGTCAACCAGAGCCACTACTTTATCAACATGGCAACCGGCGGATTCGGCACCCGCATCACCACCGAAACGCCGGAAAAGCTGAAGTCGGCGCTGGGCGGCGTCTCCTACTTTATTCACGGCCTGATGCGCATGGATACGCTGAAACCCGACACCTGTGAAATCAGCGGCCCCGATTTCGCCTGGCAGGGCGACGCGCTGGTAATCGGTATCGGTAATGGACGCCAGGCGGGCGGCGGCCAGCGGTTGTGCCCGTCTGCCCTGATCAACGATGGCCGACTCGATGTCAGCATCGTCACCGCTCAGGAGTTGCTGCCGACGCTGCTGCACTCCCTGACTGGTGACGACGACAATCCAGGTATCGTCACCACACAGCTGGCATCCCTGACTATCCGTTCTCCGCATGAGATGACCTTTAACCTGGACGGTGAGCCGCTTTCCGGCCGCGAGTTTGTGATTGAGGTCATGGCAGGCGCACTGAGCTGCCGCCTGCCGCCACAATGTGATCTGCTTTCCTGATAACCGCGAACGGGGGCGTCAGCCCCCTTTAGCTCTCCGTTTCTGCCCTGCTCTGCGCCAGCGCCTCTTTGATTACCTCTTTTCTGCCCCGCTTTGTCACGCTCAGCGACATCCTGTGACTCTCTTCACAACTCTGCCAGCCTTACTTGTATGGTAGTATTAAAGCGCGTACTTTTTCGTCATTGAACACCGACGGAAGGTACCCGGAATGAAAATTGTTAATGCGGAAGTCTTTGTCACCTGCGCGGGCAGGAACTTTGTCACGCTGAAGATTACAACCGACCAGGGGCTGACTGGCGTGGGTGACGCCACGCTGAATGGCCGTGAGCTGCCGGTCGCCTCCTATCTGAAAGATCATGTCTGTCCACAGTTGATCGGCCGCGATGCCCATCAGATCGAAGAGATCTGGCAATACTTCTACAAGGGCGCTTACTGGCGTCGCGGCCCGGTGACGATGTCCGCCATCTCCGCTGTCGATATGGCGCTGTGGGATATCAAAGGCAAAGCCGCAGGTATGCCGCTTTATCAGCTGCTGGGCGGCGCTTCACGTACCGGGGTGATGGTCTATTGCCACACCACCGGCCACTCTATCGATGAAGTCATGGATGACTATGCGAAGCACAAAGAAATGGGCTTCAGGGCGATTCGCGCACAGTGCGGCGTACCGGGGATGAAAACCACCTATGGTATGGCGAAAGGCAAAGGGCTGGCCTATGAGCCAGCGACCAAAGGCAACTGGCCGGAAGAGCAGCTCTGGTCAACAGAAAAGTATCTCGACTTCACCCCAAAACTGTTCGCCGCGATCCGCGACAAATTCGGTTTCGATGAGCATCTGCTGCATGACATGCACCATCGCCTGACGCCGATAGAAGCGGCGCGCTTTGGCAAAAGCGTGGAAGATTATCGCCTGTTCTGGATGGAAGATCCGACACCTGCGGAGAATCAGGCCTGCTTCCGTCTGATCCGCCAGCATACCGTGACCCCGATTGCGGTGGGAGAAGTGTTCAACAGCATCTGGGATTGCAAGCAGCTGATTGAAGAACAGCTGATCGACTATATCCGCACCACCCTCACCCATGCGGGCGGCATTACCGGCATGCGGCGCATCGCGGATTTTGCCTCGCTTTATCAGGTGCGCACCGGCTCGCACGGCCCGTCCGATCTCTCGCCGGTCTGCATGGCGGCGGCGCTGCACTTTGACCTCTGGGTACCGAATTTTGGCGTGCAGGAGTATATGGGCTTCTCTGAACAGATGATGGAGCTGTTTGATGCCAGCTGGCGCTTTGATCAGGGCTACATGCATCCTGGCGACAAACCCGGCCTCGGCATCGACTTTAATGAAAAGCTGGCGGCGAAATACCCCTATGAGCCTGCTTATCTGCCGGTTGCCCGTCTTGAAGATGGCACCCTCTGGAACTGGTAAGGAGAAACGGATGAAAAGCGTTGTGATTGAACAGCCGGGTCAACTGACGATCGTGGAGCGGCCCCTGCCGCAACCCGCGTCGGGCGAAGTGCGGGTAAAGGTGACCTGCGCCAGTATCTGCGGCTCGGACATCCATATCTGGCACGGCCACAATCCGTTTGCTCGCTATCCCCGGGTCATCGGCCATGAGTTTTTTGGTGTGATTGATGCGGTGGGCGACGGGGTGGATGCGGCCCGCCTGGGTCAGCGCGTTGCCGTCGATCCGGTTATCAGCTGCGGCAACTGCTATCCCTGCTCCGTCGGGCGGCCCAATGTCTGCACCACACTGCAGGTGATTGGCGTGCACCGCGACGGCGGCTTCAGCGACTATGCGCTGGCGCCTGCCCGTAATGCCTGGCCGTTGCCGGACACGATTCCCGATCGGCTCGCCAGCCTGATCGAGCCTTTTACTGTCGCCGCCAACATCACGGCATTTCTTCAGCCGCAGCCAGACGATATCGCCCTGATCTACGGTGCCGGTCCGATGGGGCTCACCGCCGTGCAGGTCCTGAAGGGCGTCTATGGTGTGAAAAGCGTGATGGTGGCGGATCGGCTGCCGGAACGGCTGGCACTGGCCGCGCAGAGCGGTGCAGACCACTGTTTTGATAACCGTGAAATTCCGCTGGCTGACCAGCTCAGCGGCGTGCAGCCAACGCTGATTATTGATGCCGCCTGCCATCCCGCCATTCTGGCTGAAGCGGCGGCGCTCGCCTCACCGGCTGCCCGCATTGGCCTGCTGGGCTTCTCTGGCGAACCCTGCAGCATTACGCAGCAAAGCCTGACCAGCAAAGAGCTGTCGCTGTTTACCTCCCGCCTTAACAGCAATCGTTTTCCGCAGGTCATCGGCTGGATGGAACAGCAGTTACTCCAGCCCGAAAAGCTGATTACGCATGCCTTTCCGCTCAGGGACGCGGAACGTGCAATGACCCTGTTCGAGAAAGATCCGCGCACCTGCTGCAAAGTGATCCTGCAAATGGATTAACGCCCGGTGTGCCGAAACGGTGCCGGTGCATGTCCGCGGGCACCTTTAAAACGATAAAACAGACCCCGGAGTTTGTATGTTCAAGAATCTGCGCTGGACCCTCGTTTTACTGCTGTTCCTGGTCTACATGATTAACTACCTGGACCGCGTTGCCCTGTCGCTGACGGTTCCGCTGGTTGAAAAAGATCTGGCGATTAATGCTGAACAGTTCGGCATCATCTTCGGCAGCTTCTTCTTTGGCTATGCCCTGTTTAACTTTGTCGGCGGACTGGCCACCGATCGCTTCGGCCCCAAAATCGTACTGGCCGTGGCGGTAGGCGCCTGGTCTGTCTTCTGCGGCATGACCGCCCTGGCCACCGGCTTCTGGTCGCTGCTGATTCTGCGCATCCTGTTTGGCATGGCGGAAGGGCCGATCTGCTCTTCGGCGAACAAAGCGATTAACGGCTGGTTTCCCCGGAAACAGGCCGCGACAGCGATGGGCCTGCTGAGTGCCGGTTCGCCGCTGGGAGGCGCTGTCGCTGGCCCGATCATTGGCTATCTGGCACTGGCTTTCGGCTGGCGGCCGGCCTTCATCATCGTCTGCTGTATTGGTCTGGTCTGGATGGCATTCTGGCTCTTTTTTGCCGCAGACAATCCGGCGAAAAGCAAACGGGTGACGGATGAGGAGCGTCAGCTGATCGCGCGCCTGAAGAGCGCCACGCCGAATGATGAGGTTGATCTTGCCGAGACACCGCATCCCTTTGGCTACTATCTGCGTCAGCCGATTATTCTGGTCACCGCCTTTGCCTTCTTTTGCTACAACTACATCCTGTTCTTCTTTCTGAGCTGGTTCCCGGCCTATCTGGTACAGGCGCATGGACTGGATATCAAATCGATGAGTATCACCACGATGATTCCGTGGATCGTGGGCTTCGTTGGCCTGGCGCTGGGCGGCTGGATCTCCGATAAAATCTTTAATCTCACCGGCAAGCTGTTGTTGTCGCGCAAAATTGTGCTGGTCGTCTCACTGCTGGCCGCCGCAATTTGTGTGGCGCTGGCGGGTACGATAAAAGAGGTGGTTCCCGCAGTGATGATGATGTCAGTGTCGATCTTCTTTCTCTACATCACCGGCGCGATTTACTGGGCCATTATTCAGGATGTCGTTCACAAGAGCCGCATCGGCAGCATCAGCGGTTTTATCCATCTGACAGGAAGCCTCTCCGGCATTATCGGGCCTGTTGTCACCGGCTTTATTGTTCAGCACACCGGCAAATTCGACAGCGCTTTTGTCCTGGCCGGGTGTGTTGCGGCGCTGGGGGCTTTCCTCGTGCTGTTTGTCATTCGCAGTCCGAAAGCCCGCGATAAACCGGTTTCGGTCTGAGTGTTATTCCGCTAGCGGAATCATGATTTGGGGCGTTTTTCGCCCCGTTTGCCATAAGGACGGATTATGTTACAGATTGATCGCCTGCCCGCAGAGATCAGGCGCCCTGCTTACGACCGCAGCCAGTTAAAAACCCGCATTGTGCATATCGGTTTCGGTGCCTTTCATCGTGCCCATCAGGCCCTGTGCAGCGACAAACTGGCGGATCAGGGCAGCGACTGGGGATATTGCGAAGTTAACCTCAACAGCGGCGCGCTGATTCAGGCTCTGCGTGATCAGCATCTGCTCTATACCCTGACAGAGATGGCCGATGACGCGTTGCAGACCCGGGTGATTGGCGTCGTTACCGAGGCGCTGCACGCTAAAAGCGACGGGATTGAGGCAGTAATCGAGGCGATGTCTCAGCCTGATGTGGCGATCGTGTCAATGACCGTGACCGAGAAAGGCTACTGCCACCAGCCTGCCAGTGGTCACTTAAACCCGGATCACCCCGATATCGTCCACGACCTGCAGAATCCGGACGCACCGCGCTCGCTGCCAGGGTTAATTCTGGCCGCAATCCGCCGCCGCCGGGATCGGAATCTGCCCGCCTTCAGCGTGATGTCCTGTGACAACATGCCGGAAAATGGCCACGTTACCTGCAACGTTATTGTACAGCTTGCCCGGCTTCAGGACCCGGCGCTGGCCGACTATGTTCAGCAGCAGGTTACCTTCCCGTCGACCATGGTGGATCGCATCGTGCCGGCCATGACCGATGCCGCGTTTACCGCGCTTAGCGCGCGGCTGGGTTCTCACGATCCGGTCGCCGTCGAAGCAGAACCTTTCTTTCAATGGGTTATTGAAGATAACTTCGTCAATGGCCGTCCGGCGTGGGAGAAAGCGGGCGCAGAGCTGGTCAGCGATGTCCTGCCCTATGAAGAGATGAAACTGCGCATGCTGAATGGCAGCCACTCTTTCCTGGCCTATCTCGGCTTCCTGGCAGGCTATGAACATATCAGCGACTGTATGGCCGACCCCCACTTCCGCGCCGCTGCCCGTTCACTGATGGTGGATGAACAGGCGCCTACCCTGCGCACCCCGGGCGTGGACCTTAACGCCTATGCCGACTCACTGATTGCCCGTTATGAGAACCGCGCGATTAAACACCGCACCGGGCAAATCGCCACCGACGGCAGCCAGAAGCTGCCTCAGCGCCTGCTCGACAGCCTGCGCTGGCATCTGCAGCGCGGTAGCGACTGCGACCTGCTGCTGCTGGGTGTGGCGGGCTGGATGCGCTACGTCGGTGGCGTGGACGAGCAGGGTCAGGCGATTACAATCCGCGATCCGATGCAGAAACAACTGGCGGCGTGTGTGGCCGCCAGCGAAGAGGGTGAGGCGCGTGTACGGGCCCTGCTTTCCCTGCGTGAGATATTTGGCGAGGATCTGCTGCAGAACGCCGACGTGGTCGCCCGGCTGACCGACTGGTATCAGCAACTCTGCACGCAGGGCGCGCGTACAACGGTGCATCGCTGTCTGGATGGTCGCCAGCAGCAGGTAAACAAAGGGCTGGCGCAGACGCAGCGTGCTGATTAGACTGACACTTTCCCATGGTGCTGGCTCCGGCCAGCCGTAATATGGATATTGCTGCATGTCGATCGCCTATACCATTACAACCAGCGAACCGGTGAATCAGCAGATTTATCGCTATCTGCGCAAAGATATCGTCACCTGCGCCATCCAGCCGGGCTCGCTGCTCTCAGAAAAAGAGGTGTCCGCACGCTTTAATGTGTCGCGCCAGCCAGTACGTGAAGCGTTTATTAAGCTGGCCGAAGCGGGACTGGTACAGGTATTGCCACAGCGCGGCACCTTCGTGCGCAAAATTTCCGCTAAACGGGTGGCGGATGGCCGCTTTATCCGGGAGGCGGTGGAAATTTCGGTCGTGCGGCGTGCAGCGCAGACGATCACCGTACAGGGCCTGATGGCGCTGGAGCATAACCTGCAGCTGCAGCGCATGGCCGCCACACGCCATGACAGCCAGGCGTTCCTCAGCCTGGACGATGAGTTTCATCGCCTGATCGCGGAAAGCATCGACTGCAGGCTCGCCTGGGAAACGGTGGAGAACATTAAAGCGACGATGGATCGGGTACGGTTTCTGACGCTGAGCGAAGTTTCCCCGCCGGAAAGACTGATTGAGCAGCATGACGCCATTTTCGCCGCCCTTAAATCTGGCGATGCGGATGCGGCCGAAGCCGCGATGCGTCTTCATCTGCAGGAGATGATCTTCTCCATCACCCCGATTGCCGAACGCAACAGCGACTGGTTCGAAACGCCCTGATGCTCACCGTCCGCCAGGACGATGAGTGCCTGCATCACTACCACCATTGATGAAAATGGTGAACCGGCCCGATGCCCTTCCCGACCTCCAGTGAATCTGCCTGCAGCAGCGCCTGCTGCAGCCAGCTTTTCGCCTCTGCGAGGGTCTCTGCCCAGTCAGCATGGCGTGGACGCAGGGCCGTTAACGCCGCTGACAGCGTACAGCCTGTGCCGTGCGTATGGCGGGTGTTAACGCGCGGCGTGCTGAATCGCTGCTCTGCATCGGGCGCGATCAGCCAGTCCGGACTCTCGCCCGCCGTCAGGTGACCGCCCTTCATCAACACGGCCTGACAGCCCAATGCCAGCAGCGCCCGTCCCTGCTCACGCATCTCCGCCTCATTGGTGGCGAGAGCACAATCCAGTAAGGCGGCGGCCTCCGGCAGATTAGGCGTGATCAGCGAAACCTGCGGCAGTAACAGCTCCCGGACACTGGCCACGGCGTCCGGTGAAAGCAGCGCATCCCCGCTTTTCGCTACCATCACCGTGTCCAGCACGACAAAGGGGATTGTCGCCTGCTTCAGGCGGGCGGCCACCTGCTCCACGATAGCCGTTTCCGACAGCATGCCCATTTTCGCGCTGTCGATGCGGACATCGCTCAGTACCGAATCGAGCTGAGCGGTCACAAAGTCCGGATCAACGCGGCAGACCGACTGAACGCCGCAGGTGTTCTGCGCCACCAGCGCGGTGATGACACTGGTGCCATAGGCACCCAGCGCGGAGAATGTCTTAAGATCGGCCTGAATGCCCGCGCCGCCACTGGGATCGGTGCCGGCAATCGTCAGCGCATTAATGCGTTTCATGCTGCGCCTCCAGCGTCCAGAGTGCATCGATAAACGCCGTGGCAAAACTGCCCGGCCCGGCGGCCTGAGACGCCGCCTGCTCGCCGGCTGACGACATGACCTGACAGGCTGCAGCAACGTTTAACAGCCGGTCGCCGGGCAGGCTGCTGAACCCTGCCACGACCGCAGAGAGCGCACAGCCGGTTCCTGCCACCCGCGTCATCAGCGGCGAGCCGCCGCGCACGGCAACGGTCCGTACGCCGTCGGTGACATAGTCCACTTCCCCGCTGATGACGACCAGTGTGCGCCAGGTGGTGGCAAGCTGCTGCGCGGCATCGAGCGCCGCATCCGCCTGATGCTGTGTATCCACGCCGCGTCCGCCAGTCGCCTGTCCGGCCAGCGTCAGAATTTCCGATGCATTGCCACGGATCGCAGCTGGTTGCTGACTCAATAACTGCTGGCAGAAGTCACTGCGCAGCGTCAGAGCACCGACAGCGACCGGGTCCAGCGTCCAGGGGGTGCCCGTGTCTCTGGCGGCGGTGACGGCGGCCTGCATCGCCTGCTGACGCTCACGGGTCAGTGTGCCGACATTAATAAGCAGCGCATCGGCATAACGGCTGAACGCTGCGGCTTCGCCAGCATCAATAATCATCGCCGGAGAGGCGTTCAGCGCCAGCAGCACGTTGGCGGTGAAATTCTGTACCACCTCATTGGTCATACAGTGGACCAGCGGTGATTGACGGCGAAACGTGTGCAGAAAAGGCGCAAAGTGCGCGGGGGAAAGGTGTTGAGATTGCTGTGACATCATAGCTCCCAACCGGCGGACAAGAAGGCGAATGCGGTCAGGCATCAGACTTCCCTACGCTGGCATTATCCAGATCAGGTAATACGGGTATTTCTCAGCCTTCACAAAGAAGGGCACCCCGAGTCGTGTTACGGCTTGCAGCATAGGCAAGCCATCCTGTTAAAGCAAGCCTGAAAATTATCGGGAACCGAATCAGCTTCAATGATCCCGGTCAACGCCCGGCGGGACAAAAAAAGGCTAAATGCGCGGGGTGCTGGCGTACCTCTTTATAGGTACTCCGGCCATGCTGATGAAGACGATTTCTGCAGCGATTCGGATTACCTCAACCTCACTAATCTGCTCAACGCCTGATCGTGAAAAACCCTTCATCTCGTGGCGTCAGAAAACGTCTGAAGCCGGACTTCATACTATTCAGGATGTATGATGCGATTTTTAGCGCTTATTCCTCACCGCCACCAGTGGCAGAATATTATTATCAGACGCCAGGGGGCCGTAGCGCCAAACGGCCGATCCTATCTCTCTACGTCTCTTTCTGCCCACTGTCCGGGCTGCGGCGAGATCATTTACCGCGTTTACTATCGTGATATCAGTGACCAGCAGGCCCGTCGCTGGTTAGGCTAGTTTTCCGACTGCGATAACGTCGGGCCCACTTAGATTAACATTCGCTTAACAATTTGTTAGCCTGTTCATTATTCATCGCCTGAATTGATCGCGTCTATGTCACACCTGTCTGAACACCTGATCCACCAGATTTATCTGTCAGCGCCCCTCTTTATTCTGATCCTGCTGGGATATTGTCTGACACGCCTGCGCGACTGGCCCGTCAGTATCAGCGAGGGTATGAACCGTTTTGTCTTTAATGTCGCGCTGCCCTGCATGCTGTTTCGGGTAATGAGTACCTTTTCGCAAAGCCCGCCTGTGGATGCCCGTCTGCTGCTGGCTTTTTTTGGCGGTTGCCTGCTGGTATTCATCGTGGGACGTGTGCTGGCGACACGACTGTTCCATCTGGATGGCGTGGCGGCGTCGGTATTTGCACTGGGCGGTATTTTTTCCAACAACGTCATGCTGGGTATCCCGGTGGCGACGGTTCTGCTGGGGCCCGATGCACTGCCGCCCGTGGCGCTGGTGCTGGTTTTTAACAGCCTGATTCTCTGGAGCTTACTTACCGTGTCCGTCGAGTGGGCAAAACAGGGCAGCTTTTCGCCGCAAGGTCTTTACCGCACACTGACTGGCGTGCTGAAGAATCCACTGATTATCGGCATTCTCAGCGGTACCGCGTGGAGTTTTCTGCAGCGCCCCCTGCCCCTGCTGGCCGCTGAACCGCTCAGGATGCTGGCCTCGCTGGCCGCGCCTCTGTCGCTGGTGACGCTGGGTATGAGTCTGGCGCACTATCGGGTGCGGGACGGCTTAAAGGCGAGTTACACGATCTGCCTGCTGAAACTGATACTGCAACCGATGACGGTATGGGCACTGGCCTGGCTGACCGGCTTACCCCCGCTGGAGAGCAAAGTGGTGGTGCTGCTGGGATCGATGGCGGTCGGGGTCAATGTTTATCTGATGTCGCAGAAATTTAATGTCATTACCGGCCCGGCGGCGGCAAGCATGCTCTTTTCTACGCTGTTTGCGGCGGTGACGACGCCAGTCTGGATGATGCTGATGACACTGGCGGGCTATTAACAGGCTAAAAAAAAGCCCCGCAGCATGGATGCTGCAGGGCTTTTATCTGACTTGTACGGCGTTATTCCGCCGACTTCGTCCGGATCAGATAGTCAAACGCACTGAGAGAAGCTTTGGCGCCTTCACCGCTGGCGATAATAATCTGTTTGTACGGCACGGTGGTGCAGTCACCTGCAGCAAACACGCCTTTCAGACTGGTTTCGCATTTGGCATCGATGATGATCTCACCCATCCTGTTACGTTCAACCGCGCCTTCCAGCCATGGGGTATTCGGCAGCAGACCGATCTGGACGAAGATACCGGAGAGCGCCAGCTCATGGGTGGTCTGCGTGGTACGATCGAGGTAATGCAGGCCGGTCACTTTGCTGCCGTCGCCTTTCACTTCGGTGGTCTGCGCATTCAGGATCACGTCGACGTTTTTCAGGCTGCGCAGCTTATCCTGCAGCACCTTGTCGGCACGCATTTCACCTGCAAACTCCAGCAGCGTCACATGTTCAACAATGCCTGCCAGATCAATAGCGGCTTCCACACCGGAGTTACCGCCACCAATGACTGCCGTGCGCTTGCCTTTAAACAGTGGACCATCGCAGTGCGGGCAGTAGGTCACGCCTTTGGTGCGATACTCTTCTTCACCCGGCACGCCCATGTTACGCCAGCGCGCACCGGTCGCCAGAATGATGCTGCGGGATTTCAGCACCGCACCTGAAGCCGTTTCGATGGCGTGCAAACCGCCCTCTTTCACGGCCGGAATCAGCTTGATCGCACTCTGGCTCTCAATCACATCTACGTTGTAATCATCAACGTGAGCGCGCAGTGACCCTGCCAGTTTTGCCCCTTCTGTTTTCGGGACGGAGATATAGTTTTCGATATCGACCGTGTCCAGCACCTGGCCGCCAAAGCGCTCGCCGAGCAGGCCGGTACGGATCCCTTTACGCGCAGAGTAGACCGCTGCTGCTGCACCCGCCGGGCCGCTGCCAACAATCAGCACGTCATAGGCGTCACGCTTGTTCAGCTCTTCAGCCGCACGCTTGTCTGCGTTGGTATCAACCTTGCTGACAATCTCCGCCAGGCTCATGCGGCCCTGGCCAAACGCTTTGCCGTTCAGGAAAATCGCTGGCACACCCATGACGTTCCGTTCCTGAATCTCGTTCTGGAACAGGCCGCCGTCGATAGCAGTGTGGCTGATGCGCGGGTTAATGACCGCCATCAGGTTCAGCGCCTGCACAACGTCAGGGCAGTTATGACAGGAGAGCGAATAGTACGTTTCAAAATGGAAGTCGCTATCCAGCGCCGCGATCTGATCCAGCAGGCTCTGTGCTTCCTTCGAAGGATGTCCACCGGTCTGCAACAGGGCCAGCACCAGTGAGGTAAATTCGTGACCCAGTGGCGAACCGGCAAAACGCGGGCCGCTGTTCGAACCTGGGTTAGTGATCAGGAATGAGGGCTTGCGCACCTGACGATCGTTCTCTTCGCGGAAACTGACTTTCTCAGACAGCTCAGCGATATCAACCAACAGTTCACGGATCTCGGTTGATTTAGCGCCCTCATCCAGGGTGGCAATCAACTCAACAGGCTTGGTTAATTTCTCAAGGTAGGCCCTGAGCTGCGTCTTCAGATTAGTGTCGAGCATAGTGATATCCTGGTCAAAAAATCGGGTGCCGCAGCACCCGATTGGAGAATGGTCGAAAGGCCGAAGCGGAATTAGATTTTACCCACCAGGTCCAGAGATGGTGCCAGGGTAGCATCACCTTCTTTCCATTTTGCCGGGCAGACTTCGCCTGGGTGTGAAGCCACGTACTGCGCTGCTTTCACTTTGCGCAGCAGGTCAGAAGCGTCACGGCCAATGCCTTCAGCGGTAATTTCGATAGCCTGGATAACGCCCTGCGGGTCAACGATGAATGTACCACGGTCAGCCAGGCCTTCGTCTTCACGCATGATTTCGAAGTTACGGGTCAGCGCGCCAGTCGGGTCACCGATCATCGCATATTTGATTTTTGCGATGGTGTCAGAAGAACCGTGCCAGGCTTTGTGGGTAAAGTGGGTGTCGGTAGAAACAGAGTAGATATCTACACCCAGTTTCTGGAACTCTTCGTAGTGGTCAGCCACGTCGCCCAGTTCGGTCGGGCAGACGAAGGTGAAGTCAGCTGGATAGAAGAAGAACACACTCCATTTACCTTCAACGTCTTTCTCGGTTACGTCGATGAATTCGCCGTTTTTGAATGCTGCGTTTTTGAACGGCTTAATTTTGGTATTGATAATAGACATCTGGTGGCCTCCGTTAAAATATGTGATGCAGGTTACATAATTTCCGGGCCAACATCTAATATGCAGACGTTATCAATCTGATTAACGAAAGCTATCAAACGCTGAAAGCCTCATGCTTTCTGGCCCGGCAGGCAGTGTACAGCGATTTTCCTGACATTAAACCCGCTTTATCATCCACAGCCATTTCCGCAAATCGCTGCTAATTTTGTAAGACCTGACGATAAAGGAGCTGACTTGTGGAGATTCGCCCGTTTACTGAAGCCGATCGCCCCTTTTTGCGTACCCTCTTCCTGGCGGCACGCAGGCATAACTGGCACTGGCTGGACGGCAGTGACTGGCAACTGGAAGATTTTGATGAGGTGATTCTGGGAGAAACCGTGCTGGTCGCCGACGCGGATGGACGGCGTGCTGGCTTTGCCGGCCTGCTGGAGAACGATAACTTCCTGCACAGCCTCTATGTGGATCCTGAATGGCAAGGTCGCGGCATCGGCAGCGCCCTGCTCAGAGCAGCCGAGGCGCATTTTACCTCAACCGGGGCGCTGAAGTGTCTGCTGAAAAACACCGCGGCGCAGGCGTTTTACCTGAAGCATGGCTGGAAGAAAATTTCGCAGGGTGAAGGCGAGCATGGCGGCTATGTATTGATGCACTACCCGCTGGCGTCACACTATGCCAGCGGGTCGGGCCAGGCTTAGATCGCGCGGAACGCGATGTCGCCAGGGATGACCTCGCCCTGCCAGTAGAGCTGGGCAGCGACCCGTCCGGCCAGCTGGCGATAGAGCGTGGTGAACTCGCTCTCCGGCCGGCGAATGACCGTCGGCTCTCCCTCATCAAGATCTTCACGCAAATCTATATGCAGTGGCAGCTGCGCCAGAAGCTGCGTCTGGTAATCCCTGACCAGTTTTTCAGCGCCGCCGGTGCCGAAAATCGGCTCGTGGAAGCCGCACTGGCTGCAGATATGCATACTCATGTTTTCCACCACACCGAGCACCGGCACGTTGACCTTCTCAAACATCACCAGCCCTTTGCGGGCATCGATCAGCGCAATGTCCTGTGGCGTCGTCACCACCAGCGCGCCGGTGACCGGCACATTCTGCGCCAGCGTCAGCTGGATGTCGCCCGTGCCGGGTGGCATATCCAGCACCAGATAATCCAGTTCTGGCCACAGCGTTTCGTTCAGCAACTGCATCAGGGCTTTGCTGGCCATTGGCCCGCGCCACACCATCGCGTTGTCATCGGTGACCAGATAGCCGATCGAGTTGGTCGCCAGCCCATGCGCCATTATCGGGGCCATGTGGGTGCCATCCGGCGAGGTCGGCCGCTGGTCCTGAGTGCCGAGCATGTCCGGCACTGACGGACCGTAGATATCGGCGTCAAGAATACCGACCCGAGCGCCTTCTGCAGCCAGCGCCAGCGCCATGTTTACGGCGGTACTGGATTTGCCGACGCCGCCTTTGCCAGAGCTGACCGCAATGATGTTTTTGACGCCGTTCACGCCAGGCTGATTTTTTACCCGCTTCAGGGTGGCAATCTCGTGACTGAGCCGCCAGTCGATAGCGCGCGCGCCGGTCTGACGCAGCAGCTCGGCGCTGACCTGCTCTTTCAGCGCGTCAAAGCCGCTGGCCCAGGCAAACGGCATCAGCAGTTCAATGTGCAGCGTTCCGTCGAGCTGCGCCACATGATGCAGCGCCTTCAGGGCGGTGAGATTCTGTTTAAGGGTCGGATGCTCAAAACTTCTTAATACGCCCGCGACGATGGCGCGCAGCCCTTCTGGCGTATGCGTTTCCCGGGATTGTGCTGTCATCCCCTGCTCCTTATTTCTGCTGTGCTTACGCTGTGTCTCAGCGATGTAATCTCAATGATATCAGATGCCCGCCGGTTCGCGGCGACTGGCAGGGGCGAATCCCTTGTGTTTACGCAGGAGAAGCCTTCAGTTACCATCTAAGCCCGTTTTTTCAATCAACAGAAAGCTACGCAAACTATGACTCAAGTCGCTAAAAAAATTCTGGTAACGTGCGCACTGCCTTACGCGAACGGATCAATCCATCTCGGCCACATGCTCGAGCATATCCAGGCAGATATTTGGGTGCGTTATCAGCGAATGCGTGGCAATCAGGTCTTTTTCATCTGCGCCGATGATGCGCACGGCACACCTATCATGCTGAAAGCTCAGCAGATGGGGATCGCGCCAGAGCAGATGATCGCCGAAATGAAAAGCGAACATGAAGCGGACTTTGCCGGCTTTGAGATCAGCTACGACAACTATCACTCGACCCACAGCGACGAGAACCGCGAACTGGCCGGACTGATCTACGGGCGTCTGAAAGAGAACGGTTTTATCAAGAACCGCACCATTTCCCAGCTTTACGATCCGGAAAAAGGGATGTTCCTGCCGGACCGTTTTGTGAAAGGCACCTGCCCGAAATGTAAAGCAGCCGATCAGTATGGCGATAACTGCGAAGTATGTGGCGCGACCTACAGCCCGACCGAACTGATTGAGCCGAAATCGGTGGTTTCTGGCGCGACGCCGGAGATGCGCGATTCCGAGCACTTCTTCTTTGACCTGCCGTCGTTCAGCGCAATGCTGCAGGCCTGGACCCGTTCCGGTGCGCTGCAGGATCAGGTGGCGAACAAGATGCAGGAGTGGTTTGAATCCGGCCTGCAGCAGTGGGATATCTCCCGCGATGCGCCTTACTTCGGTTTTGAAATCCCGGACGCACCAGGCAAATATTTCTACGTCTGGCTGGATGCGCCTATCGGTTACATGGGCTCGTTCAGGAACCTGTGTAACAAGCGCGGCGATATCGACTTCGATGAATTCTGGCGTAAAGACTCCACCACCGAGCTTTATCACTTCATCGGCAAAGATATCGTCTACTTCCACAGCCTGTTCTGGCCAGCGATGCTGGAAGGCAGCAACTTCCGCAAGCCGAACAACCTGTTTGTACACGGCTATGTCACCGTCAACGGCGCCAAAATGTCGAAGTCGCGCGGCACCTTCATTAAAGCCAGCACCTGGCTGCAGCATCTGGATGCCGACAGCCTGCGTTACTACTACGCGGCGAAGCTCTCTTCCCGTATTGACGACATCGACCTTAACCTGGAAGATTTCGTGCAGCGCGTGAATGCCGACATCGTCAATAAAGTCGTTAACCTGGCGTCACGTAACGCGGGTTTCATCACCAAACGCTTCGACGGCAAACTGGCAGCGGAACTGGCCGATCCGGCGCTCTACCAGACCTTCGTTGAAGCCTCAGAGAAGATTGGCGACGCCTGGGCCAGCCGTGAGTACAGCCGCGCGATCCGCGAGATCATGACGCTGGCCGACCTGGCAAACCGTTATGTTGATGAGCAGGCTCCCTGGGTGGTGGCGAAGCAGGAAGGCCGTGATGCCGATCTGCAGGCGATCTGCTCAATGGGGATCAACCTGTTCCGCATTCTGATGACCTGGCTGAAGCCGGTACTGCCTTCACTGAGCACCCGCGCAGAGGGCTTCCTGAACACGGAACTGAGCTGGGATGCTATTGCACAGCCACTGCTGGATCATCAGGTGGCGCCGTTTAAAGCCCTCTACAGCCGCATCGAAATGGCGAAGGTGGACGGACTGATTGAAGCCTCGAAAGAGGATGCCGCCGCTGCCAATGCGCCAGCCGTCACCGGGCCGCTGGCCGATGCACCGATTGGTGACACCATCACCATCGATGACTTTGCCAAAGTGGATATGCGCGTCGCCCTGATTGAGCAGGCGGAACTGGTTGAAGGCTCGGACAAGCTGCTGCGTCTGCAGCTCGACCTGGGCGGTGAAAAGCGCCAGATTTTCTCCGGCATTCGCGCGGCCTATCCCGATCCCGCTGTGCTGGTCGGTAAGATGACGATCATTGTCGCTAACCTCGCGCCGCGTAAAATGCGCTTTGGTATCTCTGAAGGCATGGTGCTCTCCGCCGGACCGGGCGGCAAGGATCTGTTTGTCCTTTCCGTCGACAGCGGTGCCGTTCCGGGTATGCCGGTCAAATAAAGCCGTGCACGCCGTCACCGTGTAAACCGCAGTGACGTGCAATGCTCTCCCCTTTGCGTCTGCCCGCAGGCGCAAAGGGTCATTCTCTTCCGCTGAACACGCCTCGTCCTTCTGCCTCTCCGCCCTGTAAATGTGATCGCTAGCACGCTAAGCGGTTAATGCGTATGATGATACGCAGTAAAAACAGGAGCCTGCCATGCGCACCCTACTCTCTGTCTGCGGCCGTTATCTTCGCGCCTTTATCATTATCTATCTCTGCCTGTACGCCGGAATCGGCCTCGCCGCCCTGCTGCCCATTAAACTGCCCGGCAGTATTCTGGGCATGCTGATCCTGTTCGCGCTGCTGGCCTCACAGATCCTGCCGGTAAGCTGGGTTAAGCCGGGCTGCCATCTGCTGATTCGCTATATGGCGCTGCTGTTTGTGCCAATCAGCGTCGGGGTGATGAGTTATACCGATGTTCTGACCGCCCAGTTCGGGCCAATCGTCATCTCCTGTGTCGTCAGCACGTTTCTGGTGCTCTCCATTGTCGGTGTGAGCGCCCAGCATCTGCACAGCCGTCGTCCGGCAGGAGAACCTGATGATGAGTGAAATGTGGTGGTCACTGCCGCTGACGCTGGTTGCCTTTTTCCTGGCGCGCAGGCTGGCGATGCGGCTGAAAATTTCGCTGCTTAACCCGTTGCTGGTCGCCATGGCGATCATCATTCCGATTCTGCTGCTGCTGCATCTGCCCTACTCACGCTATTTCGCGGGCAGTCAGATCCTCAATCAGCTCCTTCAGCCTGCGGTGGTTGCGCTGGCGCTGCCCCTGTATGAGCAGATGCACCAGATTCGTGCCCGCTGGAAATCGATCATTGGCGTCTGCTTTATCGGCAGCCTGAGCGCCATGACTTCCGGTACGGCCATTGCGCTGTGGCTCGGAGCAACTCCGGAAATTGCCGCCACGATTGTTCCTAAATCGGTGACGACACCTATTGCCATGGCCGTTTCCGGATCGCTGCATGGCATTCCTGCCATCAGTGCAATCTGTGTGCTGATTGCCGGGGTGCTGGGTGCCGTTTTCGGCCATACGGTGCTGAATCTGCTGGGCGTGAAATCGAAAGCGGCGCGTGGACTGGCAATTGGTAACGCCTCGCATGCGCTTGGCACTGCGCGGGCCGCTGAACTCGACTTTCAGGAAGGAGCATTCAGCTCACTGGCGCTGGTGATCTGCGGCATTATCACCTCACTGCTGGCACCCTTTATTTTTCCGCTGCTGCTGCACGGGTTAAGCTAAAACTTTGCGAGAGATCTCGCAAAGTTGAAACATGCAACACAGGTTACATTGTCAGAGCGATGTAGATCACATATAAACCGTTGACTGGCACATTGCCCTGCTGACTTTAATGAGGCTCACATGCAATCCCGTTTCCTCTCTGCGTTTGAAGCATTGCCGTCAACGCTACAGACCGCTCTCGCTCCCCTGCTGAACGATCCCGATTTTCAGGCGGTACTCAGTGCCGACCAGGTTAACCTGCTGCTGCAACAGACCCGGATGGAAGCCGACGCGCTGGCGCTGGCGCTGCTGCCGCTGGCAGCGGCCTGTGCGGTTGCTACCGTTTCCCATTTTAACGTCGGCGCTATCGCCCGTGGCGTGAGTGGCAACTGGTACTTTGGGGCCAATATGGAATTTGTCGGCACGCCTATGCAACAGACGGTGCACGCCGAGCAGAGCGCCATTACGCATGCCTGGCTACGGGGCGAGCGTCAGATAGAGACGATCACCGTGAACTACACGCCGTGTGGCCACTGCCGTCAGTTTATGAACGAGCTGAACAGCGGCACCGGTATTCGCATCAGCCTGCCGCAACGCGCGGTCAGTACACTGGCTGATTATCTGCCGGATGCGTTTGGCCCGCGCGATCTTGCTATCACCACCTTCCTGATGGATGAGGTGGATCATGGCTATGTGGCCGCCGGCGACGCGCTGGTGCAGGCGGCAGTGGCGGCAGCCAATGCCAGCCACGCGCCCTACAGTCAGTCACACGCGGGCGTGGCGCTGCTGACTGAAACCGGCACGATTGTCGCCGGCCGCTATGCCGAAAACGCGGCGTTTAATCCGAGCTTCCCGCCGCTTCAGGCGGCGCTGGTGCTGCTGAATATGCAGGGTGGCGATGTGCATCAGATAAAAAAAGCGGTCCTGGCGGAAGCAGAAAATGCCACGTTAAGCCAGTTCGCCGCCACACAGGCGACGCTTCAGACATTTGGTTGCCGTGAGCTGCTACAGGTGACGCTGAACAAAGCATAACCCGCTGTCAGGGCGGCCACACTTTTGTGAGCTTTTATGAAAAAACGCTGTATTTCTGTGGGAAATTTCATAGGATCTGGCGCCAGAATTCACGTCATTACAAATTACTCTGAATAATTCAGGTTGCGGGATGGCAGCACGGTCGTGAATTTTTCGGCAGCATCGCGCTGCCGTTGCCAGATCTGCAGTCTGAGCTATGAGGGGTAAAAAAACTGGCGCTACCTGTCCGGCGTGACGCCAGACAACACTGCAACCGGAGCATCACTGCATGGAACTCGAATACGAAAGTAAACGCCCGCTGTATATCCCTTATGCTGGCCCGATTTTGCTGGAATTTCCCCTTCTGAACAAAGGCAGCGCCTTTACCCTCGAAGAACGTAACGAATTCAACCTCAACGGTCTGCTGCCAGAAGCGGTAGAGTCGATCGAAGAGCAGGCGAAGCGCGCCTGGCGTCAGTTCCAGGACTTCAAAAACAATAACGATAAGCATGTTTACCTGCGAAACATCCAGGACACCAACGAAACGCTGTTCTACCGCCTGCTGGATAATCATCTCGAAGAGATGATGCCGATTATCTACACCCCGACCGTGGGTGCTGCCTGCGAACACTTCTCTGAAATTTACCGTCGTGCGCGCGGGGTCTTCATCTCTTATCCTAACCGCGATCGCATTGAAGACATGCTGCAGAACGCCACCAAACAGAACGTGAAGGTGATTGTCGTCACCGATGGCGAGCGTATCCTGGGCCTCGGCGATCAGGGTATCGGCGGTATGGGCATCCCGATTGGTAAACTTTCTCTCTACACCGCCTGTGGTGGCATCAGCCCGGCTTATACCCTGCCGGTGGTGCTGGATGTGGGTACCAATAATCAGCAGCTGCTGAACGATCCGCTCTACATGGGATGGCGTCATCCACGCATCACCGGCGAAGAGTATGATGCGTTTGTGAACGAGTTTATCCAGGCCGTTAAACGCCGCTGGCCAAAAGTGCTGCTGCAGTTTGAAGATTTCGCCCAGAAAAACGCAATGCCGCTGCTGGATCGCTATCGCGATGAAGTCTGCTGCTTTAACGATGACATTCAGGGTACTGCTGCCGTGACTGTAGGCACACTGATCGCCGCGAGTCGCGCCGCCGGAAGCCGCCTGTGTGAGCAGAAAGTGGTGTTCCTGGGTGCCGGTTCCGCCGGTTGTGGCATCGCGGAACAGATCATCGCGCAGATGAAGTCAGAAGGTCTGAGTGATGATGAAGCGCGCAGCCGTGTTCTGATGGTGGACCGCTTTGGTCTGCTCACGGACAAACTGCCAAACCTGCTCGATTTCCAGAGCAAACTGGTGCAGAAGAGCGAAAACCTGCAGGGCTGGGATGTCACTAACGACGCTATCTCCCTGCTGGATGTAGTGCGCAATGCCAGACCGGATATCCTGATTGGCGTTTCCGGCCAGCCGGGCCTGTTCACCGAAGAGATCATCCGCGAGATGCACAAGCACTGCAGCCGCCCTATCGTGATGCCGCTGTCGAACCCGACCTCACGTGTGGAAGCGACGCCTGCTGATATCATCGCGTGGACAGACGGTGCCGCACTGGTGGCTACCGGCAGTCCGTTCTCACCGGTAAGCTGGAATGGTAAAACTTATCCGATTGCGCAGTGCAACAACTCCTATATCTTCCCGGGTATTGGTCTGGGCGTGATTGCATCGGGTGCCAGCCGCGTGACCGATTCGATGCTGATGACCGCCAGCCGTGCGCTCGCCGACTGCTCTCCGCTGGTCAACGAAGGTGAAGGTCCGGTTCTGCCTGAAATCAAAGATATTCAGGGCGTCTCGAAGATTATCGCCATGGAAGTGGGCAAAGCCGCGCAGCTGGCTGGCGTTGCCGTAGTGACCTCTGAAGATGTGTTGTCGCAGGCGATTGCCAATAACTTCTGGCTGCCGCAGTACCGTCATTATCGTCGTACCTCGATTTAATCCTTTGACTGCCGGATCGGGTTTCGATCCGGCAGTGTTCAAAAAGAGCACAGCCAGCCGCCTCCGACTTGCTTCAATGCAGCAGCTCAAGTAGCCTTGTCCCATCTCAACATTCTGATATCGAGTCTCCAGGCGCATGCTGAAACGCGTTCTCATTGGTCTGCTTTTCATCATTTTATTGATGATAGCGACTGCGCTCGGCCTTGATCGCTGGATCAGCTGGAAAACGGCGCCTTTTATTTACGAGGATGTCGCCTCTTTACCCCATCGTCAGGTTGGTGTGGTGCTGGGAACGGCGAAATATTACCGGACCGGCGTCATCAATCAGTATTACCTCTACCGTATTCAGGGTGCCCTGAATGCCTATAACAGCGGCAGGGTAAACTATCTGCTGCTGAGCGGTGATAATGCTCAGCAGAGCTACAACGAACCGATGACCATGCGTCGTGATCTCATCAAAGCCGGTGTCGATCCGGCCGATATCGTGCTCGACTATGCCGGTTTTCGTACACTGGATTCGATAGTCCGCACCCGCAAAGTATTCGATACCAACGACTTCATTATTATCACGCAGCGCTTTCATTGTGAGCGGGCTCTATTTATCGCCCTGCAGCTCGGCATTCAGGCGCAATGCTATGCCGTGCCATCGCCTAAAAATATGCTTAGCGTACGTTTCCGCGAGGTGGGGGCCCGGCTGGGTGCGCTGGCGGATCTTTTCCTGCTGAAACGCGAACCCCGCTTCCTGGGCCCGCTGGTGCCGATTCCTGCCATCCGTGATGTGCCCGAGGATACGCAGAGTTACCCGGCTGTGACGCCGGAGCAACTGCTGGAATTAGAGCAGAAGCTGAAGAAATAGCGCCTGAAAAGCCGTTGCGGCACTGATGCGCGGGGCCCGGTAATACTCACCGCGATGCGTAAGCTCAGCGCGAACGGCCCGGTAATTCTCACCGCGATGCGTAAGCTCAGCGCGCAGAGCCCGGTAATTCTCACCGCGATGCGTAATCTCAGCGCGAACGGCCCGGTAATTCTCACCGCGATGCGTAATCTCAGCGCGAACGGCCCGGTACTTCTCACCGCGATGCGTAAGCTCAGCGCGAACGGCCCGGTAATTCTCACCGCGATGAGTAAGCTCAACGCGAACGGCCCGGTAATTCTCACCGCAATGAGTAAGCTCAGCGCGCAGGGAACAGGGTCAGAAGAGGAAAGCGTCCCGCGTCAGGGACAAAAACGCCGGGAGCGTTTTTGAACAACGCAACGCGTTGGCCCGGCAACGGGCGCATCTCAGGGATGAGATGCGTAATCACGCGGGCCAGGCATGTCATGGATGACAGGTTTTGCGTCTTTCCGATCGGACCCTGTTCCCTGCGCCTGCTCCGGCTGACAGCCATCTCATGAACGGGATTTACATCTTCCGATCTGCCCCGGTTCCCTGCGCCTGCTACGCCTGACAGCTTTCTCCCTGTCTGACCCATAAAAAAAGCGACCCGAAGGTCGCTTTCCTGTTGCTGAATCAGCCCTACTTCTTGCGCGAATACTTCAGTGAATCCAGCGCCACGGCGAAAATGATAATGCCGCCTTTGATAATGTACTGCCAGTAAGGGTTAACGCCGATATAGGTCAGACCGTAGTTGATCACGGTGAAGATCAGCACACCGGTAACCACACCCGCCACGCTACCCACACCCCCGGCGAAGGAGACGCCACCGACCACGCAGGCAGCAATCGCATCCAGCTCATACATAAAGCCGAGGTTGTTGGTGGCCGAACCGATACGACCCGCTTCCAGCATCCCGCCAAAGGCATAGAAGACACCTGACAGCGCATAGATCATGATCAGGTTCAGCGGCACGTTCACACCAGACACTTTCGCCGCTTCCGGGTTACCGCCGATAGCAAAAATGTTTTTGCCGAAGCGGGTTTTGTTCCACAGCACCCAGACGAAGACAATCGCGATTACGGCGTAAAAGGTAATGAACGACAGTTTAAAATCACCGAAACGCAGGAAGCCCTGAGTGAATTTAGAGAACCCGGCATCAAAACCGGCAATCGGTGATGCGCCAACAAAATCGTAATAGAGGGAGTTGATACCGTAAACGATGATCATGGTGCCCAGGGTAGTGATGAATGGCGTGACCTTCAGGTACGCAATGATCACCCCGTTGACCAGACCAATCACCCCGCCAATGATGCACACGGTCAGGATAACCAGCGGGATCGGCAGCGTGTCCAGCGTCGGGAAAACTTTGTTGGCATTGTCCATCGACTGCAGCAGCGTTGCGGCCACCACCGCCGCCAGGCCCACCTGACGGCCGGCTGACAGGTCAGTACCCTGGGTGACAATCAGGCCCGCTACGCCCAGTGCAATAATAATGCGCACCGAAGATTGGGTGAGGATGTTACTCAGGTTCATTAAACTTAAAAATGTCGGATCCTGGAAAATAATAATAGCCAGCAATACCAGCAGAACGACATAAATGCCGCCCTCTTTTAACCAGGTTAGCGCATTCTTTTTTGTAGTCGCTTTCATGTTAACAGCCCTTGCTTCATTAAAGGTGTAATGACGCTAAACGCAATATTTCGTTCTGCGTGGTTGTTTTGGTATCAACGATGCCTGCTACCAGACCGTTGCTCATTACCAGAATACGGTCGGTAATGCCCAACAGTTCCGGCATTTCGGATGAGATAATAATGATGCCCTTCTCTCTTTTCGCCAGCTCAGCAATCAGCTGGTAAATTTCGAATTTTGCCCCTACGTCAATACCGCGCGTAGGTTCATCAAGCATCAGGATTTCAGGCTGGGTCAATAACCAGCGTCCAATAATCACTTTTTGCTGGTTACCGCCCGAAAGCGAACCAATCTGGGTATGGTGGCCGGGCGTTTTTACCCGCATTGAATCGATCACCCACTGGGTATCGCTCTTCATGCGTTTATTATCCAGCAGCCCCATACTGTTTTTATATTTTTTAATATTGGAAATAAGCGAGTTAAATCCAATATCGAGGTAAGCATAAATACCGGTTGAACGACGCTCTTCCGTCACCAGCGCAAAGCCGTGGTTAATGGCTTCATTGGCGCTGTGGTTATTAATCGGTTTGCCATGCAGTTTTATGGTGCCGCCCGATTTTTCGCGAATGCCAAACAGCGTTTCGACGATATCGGTACGTTTGGCGCCCACCAGCCCGGCAATGCCGAGGATCTCCCCTTTACGTAAGTCAAACGAGATGTCGCGAATGGAAGGCTGACGCAGAGAGGTCAGATTGCGCACCTCAAGAATCGTTTCGCCCGGCACGTTGGTACGATCGGGGAAACGCTGGTTCAGTGAACGGCCGACCATCATCGCGATGATCTTATCCATATCCAGCCCTTCCAGCGGCTGAGTCGTGATCCACTGACCATCACGCAGAATCGTGATCTCATCACACAGCTGGAAAATTTCTTCCATTTTGTGCGAAATATAAACAATGCCGCAGCCGCGATCTTTCAGCTTACGGATAATCGTGAACAGATGATTAACCTCTTTCTCGGTTAACGAGGAGGTCGGCTCATCCATAATCACAATTTTCGCGTCATAAGAGAACGCTTTGGCAATTTCAATCATCTGCATCTGCGAGACAGAAAGATTGGCTACTTTGTCGCGCGGATCGATATCAATATCCAGCTCGTCAAAAATTGCTTTGGTGTCCTGGTACATTTTGTCCTGATCGACAAAGAATCCTTTGCGCGGATAACGTCCCAGCCACATGTTATCCATGACCGTACGTTGCAGAACCAGGTTTAATTCCTGATGCACCATCGACACGCCATTTTCCAGCGCCTCTTTAGAACTCTTATAATCGATCTCATTACCCTGAAACAGGATACTGCCGGTATCTTTTTTATAAATACCAAACAGGCATTTTAATAAGGTGGATTTCCCGGCACCGTTCTCGCCCATTAATGCATGAACAGAGTGAGGCCGCACTTTTAAATTCACATTATCTAACGCTTTAACACCGGGAAATGATTTAGAGACATTCGTCATTTCCAGCAGATATTCTCGCTGCGCGGTCGTGTTATCACTGGCCATAATTTACCTGGCTAAAAAACGGTGGTGACATAAAAAAGGCGCGACAGCGGTCGCGCCCGTAATCGATCTTATTTCTGGAACTGAGCGAGGTTTTCTTTATCAACCGGTACGTAAGGAACGCGGACAATTTTATCAACCATTTTAAAGTTGGTTCCGTCGGTTGCTGCTTTGCCGTTCGCCAGGTTATTAGCAATATCCAGCGTCGCTTTCGCCTGGTTTTCTGCATCGTTCAGCACGGTACCGGCCAGCGCACCGGATTTCACCAGCGCCATTGCTTCTGGCAGGGCATCGACGCCGAAGACCGGAATAGAGGTCATGTTATGCGCTTTCAGCGCTTCAACCGCTCCCATCGCCATGGCGTCGTTGTTCGCAATCACCACTTCAATTTTCTTCGCGTTCGGGCCAGATAGCCACGCATCCATCTTATCTTTAGCCTGTGCGGTATCCCACATCGCCGTGTCCATCGCTAACTGCTGCGTTTTCAGGCCATCTTTGTTCAGGGTATCGATCACATATTTGGTACGGGCTTCCGCATCCGGATGGCCTGGTTCGCCTTTCAGCAACACGAACTGGATGGTGCCATCTTTGTTCAGATCCCAGGCCGGCGTCGCTTTCCAGTGTTTCTCAATCAGCTTGCCCTGAATGATGCCGGACTCTTTAGAGTCAGTACCTACGTAATAGGCTTTGTCGTAACCGGCCAGCACTTTGGCATTCGGCTCTTTGTTGAAGAAGACAACCGGCACGTCGTTGGCACGTGCTTTATCCACCACTACCGCCGCCGCTGCCGGGTCAACCAGGTTAATCGCCAGCGCTTTCACGCCTTTTGCCATCAGGACGTCAATCTGATCGTTCTGTTTGGACTGGTCGTTCTGCGAGTCATTCATCAGCAACTGCACGCCACCGATGGCTTTTGCTTCTTTCTCGATATCTTTGCGCACCATTGACATGAAGTTGTCATCATATTTGTAAATGGTCACGCCGATGCGGGTATCAGCTGCGTGAGCGGTTGCGCCAAACATCATGCTGGCAACCAGGGCGGTAAGCGTGAAAACCTTCTTATTCATGGTATCTCCGGTTTTATTATGCAGGGTCTTTTAGCGCTGCCGCACAATCAGGCGGCAGTACAATCGGTAAAACAGATTGACGCGTTGGCTGATGTAATAAGGGGCTAAGCCGTGAAACGCCATCTCAAACCTGACTTCCCTGTGCCAGAACGCTTCCATGAGACGGGTGTAAACCCGATAACCGGCTACTGAGACCACAACTGATGCCGTTACACTGGCGTTACATAATGTTTCAGTCCGGTAAGACGCTGCCATCATAGTGAGGGCAATGTTAATTAACTGTGAATGTAATCACAGATTGAAAACGGTTACATGCCTGAATCGCCTGAATTAGTGACGGACTCCACACTTTGCCGCTGCGCCACCGAATGACGCCGCACCAGCGTCGGCATAAAGATGTGGGTTGCCGTGTCATCAAGCAGCCCGGCCGCGCCCTGCAATGCCAGCTCAGTGGCAATTTTTGCCATAGAAATAATGGGATAGCGGACAGTAGTGAGTTGTGGATCGGTGTAACGTGAGATGGGAATGTCATCAAAACCAATGACAGAAAAATGCTGTGGCACCTGGATGCCGTTATCTTTCAGCGCAGTGAGTGCGCCCGCCGCCATACCGTCGTTATAGGCAAATACTGCACTGAGATTCAGATTTCGTCCGAGCAGTTCTACCATCGCGGCTTCGCCCCCCTGCATATCGGGTTCCGCGCTGGCAATCCAGCTCTCCTGAGGCCGGATGCCCTGCTCTGCCATTGCCTGCATCCAGCCGTCGCGACGCTGCGCCACATCCTCAATGGGATGACTGGAGCAGAGATAACCGATGCGGCTATGTCCCTGCTGTAACAGGGTGCGTGATGCCATCAGCGCCCCGGTAACGTTATCCAGGCTGACGCTGCGATGCTCAAAGCCGGGCACGATGCGATTAATGACGACCATGCCCGGTACATGCTGCATAAACTCCGCCAGCTCCGCATCCGGCAGGGTCTTGGCATGTACCACCAGGGCGCTGCAGCGCTGCCGGATCAGTACCTCAATCGCATGACGCTCTTTCTCTTCCTGATGCCAGGAGTTGCTGATCAATACATGCTTGTGAACGCGCTGCGCCACAGTGTCGACCGCTTTCACCAGCGCCCCGAAGAAGGGGTCGGAAACATCCATCACCACCACCCCAATGGTATCGCTGACCTGCGTCGCCAGCGCCTGGGCGTTGGCATTGGGGCGATAGCCCAGCGCTTCGACTGCCTGTAACACGGCGTCGCGGGTGTCAGAGGTGACGGCGCTGCTCTGGTTGAGGACGCGCGACACGGTCGCTACGGATACGCCAGCCTGACGGGCAACATCACGGATTGTTATCATGCAGCAGTTCCAGAAAGGAAAAATAGGGCATCACGCCGGGTTGTACACCGGCGCTATTTTGTCAGGGGGATACAACGTGCAGCGTGAATTACGTCACATCAATGAAAACGGTTACATACAATTATGTAACCTTTGTGATGGCGGTCATTATCCTGCGCGATCGGTGAGGTGTGATTTACCGGCAGAGAGCAGCGTCAGCCGCCGCCACAGCCACTCCAGCGGCCCCTGAGCAAAGAAATGTAACCAGATGAGTGAAAACAGAATGTTGATGAGCCAGATCAGCGGCACCATCAGCACCAGCTCCAGCCGGGTGAAGTGCATATAGAGGTCAACGCGATAAAAGAGCGTGGTGCAGAGAAGAGACTGCAGCAGATAGTTGGTCAGCGCCATGCGCCCTACGCACTGAATGGCATGGCTGATGCGCCAGCGCGCAATCTGCGGCCAGTAAGCCAGGCAGAGCGCAGCATAACCCAGGCTGATCAGCGGGCTGGCAAGGTCACGTGGCGTCTGCAGATAGAAACCACTCCAGCGAAACTCCCAGTGTAACAGCCACTGCGCGGCCACGCCGGCCACCGCAATCGAAAACCCGATGGTCAGTAGCCATGCCGCCGACTGGCGATAATGCTGTGTGGAAAACTGGCCGGTCAGCCAGCCGCTGCGCAGCAGCGCAGCGCCGATCATCATCAGTCCCGCCAGTTGCCAGCCATACTGCGCCGCCAGCGCCATCAGCCCGGAGGAGAGATGATCCAGCCGGTTCTGTACGGCTTCCCAGCCGCCGGTCAGTTTCCAGTACTGTTCATATTGCAGATCGGCGGCGCCTGGCAGCCAGGAGCGGGTGGGTTCAGGATCGGAGAGGGATCCAAACACCAGCAGCACGCCGCAGCCCACCAGATAGAGCAGAATACCGGTGTTCATCAGGCTGCGGGTAGAGGGAACGTCGCGCAACACCCGCCAGACCACCAGCCCGATCACACCGTAATCCAGCAGGATATCGCCCTCCCACAAAAAGAGCCCGTGCAGAAACCCGATCACCACCAGCAGAGAGAGTCTGGCCGTCAGCCAGCGGCCGCCGCGCGGCAGCTGCAGCTGCAGACCCGCGCCAAACAGCAGCGCGAACAGGGTGAGAAATTTGAGCTGGGCGAACGTATCAGAGAGCGCCCAGGTCCAGGCGTCACTCAGGCTGACACTCCCCTGCCAGGCGGGATTAAGGTAGGCGGCTGAGGGCAAGCCAAAGCCGACGATATTGAGCAGCAGAATGCCAAGAATGGCACAGCCACGAATGAAATCCAGCGCGTGATAGCGTTGCATGCGGCACCCTGCCCCAATGAGGCGGGCAGCGTTATGCGCCCGCCGTAAACTCAACTATGGCGCACCGCGCGCAAAAATTCCTGACGGGTATTCTGGCTGGATTTGAACAGACCACCCAGTGAGGTCGTGGTGGTGGCGCTGGTGGCATCTTTCACGCCACGCGCTTTCACACAGTAGTGCACTGCATCAATAGAAACGGCGACATTGTTAGTGCCGAGCAGCGTCTGCAGTGCGACCAGAACCTGCTGCGTCAGACGCTCCTGCACCTGCGGACGCTGGGCAAAGAACTGGACGATGCGGTTGATTTTCGACAGGCCAATCACCTTCTCTTTGGGAATGTAGGCGACGGTGGCTTTACCATCGATGATCACGAAGTGGTGTTCACAGGTGCTGGTCAGCGTGATGTCACGCACGGTCACCATTTCATCGACCTTCATCTTATTTTCGATAACGGTGATTTTGGGAAAGTTGGCATAGTCGAGGCCGGAAAAGACTTCATCCACATACATTTTGGCGATGCGGTGTGGCGTTTCCATCAGGCTGTCATCTTCCAGATCCAGATTCAGCAGCTGCATGATCTCCGTCATGTGCCCGGCAATCAGGCTTTTACGCGTTTCGTCATCAATGTCGCGCGTCGGTGCACGTAACGGCGTTTCCAGTCCTCGCGCCAGCAGCGCTTCATGGACCAGAGCAGCTTCCTGACTTAAGGTGCTCATCGTACTCTTCTCCGGCTGGTGTTGCGCCCGCACGCCTTTGCCTGCGGGCCCTGTAATCAGGCGCGTATTGTGAAACTTTCTTTGCGGGGAATCCAGCAATCAATCAGATTGGTGAAGAAAGCTTTTTAGCCGGCCCGTCGCCAGACCAGCAGTCCCGCCCCGATCAGGCTGCCCCCGGCGACCCACAAGGCAGGCTCCAGCCGATGCCACAACATGGCCGACATAAATGAGAGCAGCGGTCCCGCCAGTTGTCCTATGGCATAGCCGGTGGTCAGCAGACCCGCCATGTAGCGCAGATGGCTGGGTGCCAGCTCACGGGCGCAGAGCATAGAAAGCTGCACCACGCTGAGGAAGCCGCCACCCACCAGCAGCGCGCCAGCCAGCAGGCCGCTGAAGCCCGGCAGCAGCGCCGCGGCAAAGACGCCCAGCGCCTGCGCCCAGAGCACCAGCGCCAGCCGGACGTGACTGTGTCCCCAGCGCCGCGTCAGGATCCCCAGCCCGATACCGATCACCGCTGCGCCCCCGAAAACGGGCCAGACGAACTGAGCAAAGATGCCGTCAGGAAAGCGCGTAGCCGCCATCTGCGACAAAAAGGTCGCGGGCAGAATGTAGCCAAAGCCCGCCAGACTGTAACTTGCAACCAGACGTTTGAGATTGCGATCCAGCACCAGCGGCGCAGGCGCCTGATCGGGACGATGCAGTTCACCCTGACGCGGCAGATGCCGGGTGATGAGCACAATCAGCAGCAGCGCCAGCGCACCATAGGCGGCCCAGGCCACCCCGGCTGAGACCTGCAGCGATTGCAGCAGCACGCCCAGCAGACCGCTGATCAGAATGCCACAACCTGGTCCTGCAAACACTGCGGCCGAAAGGCCCGCCCGTCCGTGACGATGCAGTTGTTCATTACTCCACGCCGCCACCAGCACCATCGCCCAGCCGCTGGCCCAGCCAATCAGAAAGCGGATTGTGCCATGCAGCCACGGCCCGCTGGCGAACGCGGAAAGCAGGGTCAGGATCACCGCGCCCCACACACCTGCCTGCAGCCGCAGCTCGACCCGTCTGTGTGCCCGCATGGCATCAAACGAGCCACACAGGTAGCCCAGATAGTTGAACGCGGCGACCAGGCTGGCGCTGGTGAGCGTCAGCTGATGCGCCTGAATCATCAGCGGCACCTGGGGCGTAAAGGCAAAGCGGCCAATCCCCATTGCCACAAATAAGGTTAAAAACGCGCTGAGCGCGACGCGTAACGCCATTGCTGAACTCCTGCTGGTCTGCCCGGTGATCTCATCTGACTTGCTAACAGCATGCAGGATGACTAAACTCACGGAAAGTGAATATTATTAACCAACTTGTTTACAGGAAGAGAAGATATGGATCTGGTTCAGCTGCGTATGTTCTGTTCCGTCGCCGAAACGGGTTCACTGGCTCGCGCGGCAGAGCAGCTGCATCGTGTTCCCTCTAATCTCACCACGCGGCTGCGCCAGCTGGAAGAAGAATTAGGCGTGGATCTCTTTATTCGTGAGAAGCAGCGCATTCGCCTGTCGCCGATGGGCCATAATTTTCTCAACTATGCGCAGCGCATTCTGACACTGAGCGAAGAGGCGATGAGCATGACCCGCACCGGCAAACCGGCGGGCAACTTTGCGCTCGGCTCTATGGAGAGCACCGCGGCGACCCGTCTGCCCGGACTGCTCGCCGCCTATCACCAGCGTTTTCCGGCGGTGGCGCTGTCGCTGATCACCGGCACGTCGGGCGAAATCATCGATCGGGTGCGTGAAGGCACGCTGGCCGCCGCGCTGGTGGATGGCCCCGTTGCCCACGACGATCTGAATGGCTGCATCGCTTTTCGTGAGGAGATGGTGCTGATCACCGGGCTCGACCATGCGCCGATTACCACGGCGCGCGACGTTCAGGGCGACACCCTGTTCGCCTTCCGCAACAGCTGCTCCTACCGGGTCAAACTGGAGAGCTGGTATCGCGACAGCCAGACCGCGCCCGATAATGTGATGGAGATCCAGTCCTATCACGCCATGCTGGCCTGCGTAGCGGGCGGAGCCGGTGTCGCAATGATCCCGGCGTCGGTGCTGAAGCAGATGGCGGATCGGTCGCGCGTCCAGGCGCACACGCTGCCGCCCGCTTACCGCGATACGGCCACCTGGCTGATGTGGCGACGCGACGCCTTTACGCCTAATGTTGAGGCGCTGAAGTACCTGATTATCGAACAGTTTGACGATCGTCCGCTCAATGATGAGCTGATGCACCCGTTGCAGGCGGCGGAATAAGTGTTCCGCGCTATGTTTAAGAGTCTGGCCTATCCGGCCCTGAATCATCACGACCACCCGGCGCGCCTGCGCGCCACAATCTGACTGGAAGAGGGATTGCATGAACATGATCAAAACCCGTGCCGCTGTTGCCTGGGCTGCTGGCGAGCCACTGAAAATTGAGGAAGTGGACTTAATGCCGCCGCAGAAAGGCGAAGTGCTGGTGCGTATTGTCGCGACCGGCGTCTGCCATACCGATGCCTACACCCTCTCCGGCACCGATCCGGAAGGCGTTTTCCCGGCAATCCTTGGCCATGAGGGTGGCGGCATCGTAGAAGCCGTGGGCGAAGGCGTGACCAGCGTGGAAGTGGGGGACCATGTGATCCCGCTCTACACGCCAGAATGTGGTAAATGTAAGTTCTGCCTGTCGGGCAAAACCAACCTCTGCCAGGCTATCCGCGCCACCCAGGGCAAAGGGCTGATGCCGGATGGCACTACCCGCTTCTTTAAAGATGGCAAGCCGATTTTCCACTACATGGGCACCTCGACCTTCTCTGAGTACACCGTTATCCCGGAAATCGCACTGGCCAAAATCAGCAAAGAAGCGCCGCTGGAAGAGGTCTGCCTGCTGGGCTGCGGCGTCACCACCGGCATGGGCGCGGTGATGAATACGGCCAAAGTCAAAGAGGGTGACACCGTGGCGATCTTCGGTCTCGGCGGCATCGGTCTTTCCGCTGTGATCGGTGCGAAGATGGCGAAGGCGGGCCGCATCATCGCTATCGACCTCAACACCAGCAAATTCGATCTGGCGCGCAAGCTGGGTGCCACCGATCTGATCAACCCGAAAGATTACGATAAGCCGATTCAGGATGTCATTGTTGAGCTGACCGACGGCGGCGTGGACTTCTCGTTTGAATGTATCGGGAACGTCAACGTGATGCGCTCCGCGCTGGAGTGCTGCCATAAGGGCTGGGGCGAGTCCGTGATTATCGGCGTCGCCGGTGCCGGTGAGGAGATCGCCACCCGTCCTTTCCAGCTGGTGACCGGACGCGTCTGGCGCGGCTCCGCCTTTGGCGGCGTGAAAGGCCGTTCGCAGCTGCCGGGCATCGTGCAGGATTATCTCGACGGCAAATTTGCACTGAACGATTTCATCACCCACACCATGCCGCTGGAAGAGATTAATGACGCCTTTGATTTGATGCATGAAGGGAAATCGATTCGCTCGGTCGTGCATTTTAATAAGTAATCAGGAGGCGTTATGGCATCTACTCTGGAGCTACTGGAAGAACACCGTATCTTTGGCGGCTGGCAGCAGCGCTGGCGGCATCCGTCAGCGCTGCTGAACTGCCCGATGACCTTCAGCATCTATCTGCCCGATCCGCAGGGTGACGCGCCGCCGCCAGTGGTCTGGTTTCTGGCCGGGCTGACCTGCAACGATGAGAACTTCACCACCAAAGCGGGCGCGCAGCGGGTGGCAGCGGAACTGGGTCTGGTGCTGATTATGCCGGACACCAGCCCGCGCGGCGAAGAGGTCCCGAATGACGAGGCTTACGATCTGGGCCAGGGCGCGGGATTCTATCTCAACGCCACGCAGCAGCCCTGGGCCAGCCATTTCCGCATGTTCGATTATCTGAGCAGCGAGTTGCCCGCCCTGATTGCGGATAACTTCAAGGTCAGTGAACGTCAGTCGATTATGGGTCACTCTATGGGCGGCCACGGCGCGCTGATGCTGGCGCTGCGACTGGGCAACCGTTTTGCCTCGGCTTCCGCTTTTGCACCGATCGTTAATCCGATGCAGGTGCCCTGGGGGCAGAAAGCGTTTACGGCCTATCTGGGTGAGGATCGTGCGGCGTGGCGGGAGTATGACAGTTGCCAGCTGATGGCGGAGGTGTCGCACCGACTGCCGATGCTGATTGACCAGGGCGACAGCGATCAGTTCCTGGCCGACCAGCTGCAACCGGAGCGGTTAGACGCGGTTGCCCGCGACGTGGGTTTCCCGCTGACCCTGCGCATTCAGCCGGGTTATGACCATAGCTACTTCTTTATTGCCAGTTTCGTGGAAGATCACCTGCGCTTCCATGCCCAGCATCTGCTGGTATAGCTGACCATCAGGGCCGCCAATGCGGCCCTGAATATTTACCGGAGAGGCGAATTAACGTGACTGCCGCTCGTTTCCTCTCTTCAGCCGGGACGTCCCGTCCTGTCAGACCAGCGCCGGGCCGGTCAGCCCATCGATCATCACCTGCGGAATGCCGCGTGAGCAGTGTTCGATACGCCCATTAACCCCGTAGACCTTCGCCAGCGTGTCAGGCGTAATCACCTTATCCGGCTGCCCTTCCGCCACCAGCGCGCCCTGCTTCAGCATCAGGGCATGTTGCGCATGACGCAGCGCGATATTGATATCATGCACCACCACCACCGTGACGATGTTGCGCAGGGCCGTTTCGCGCCGCACTAAATCCATGACGTGAAACTGATAGTTGAGGTCCAGTGCGCTCAGCGGCTCATCCAGCAGCAGCAGCGCCGGGCGACGGATCAGCGACTGCGCCAGCCCGACCAGCTGCTTCTGGCCGCCAGAGAGCTGATCGAGATAGCGCATCGCCAGATGGGCGATGCCGAGCTGCTCCAGCAGATGCATGATTTCCGCTTCGCTACCGGCGCTGTGCAGTCCGCCCGAGGCGCGCTGCGCCACGATAATGGACTCCAGCACATGCAGATGGACACCCGCAGGCAGCGACTGCGGCAGATAGACGACGTTCTTTGCACGACGGGCAAACGGCTGAGTTATCAGATCCTCGCCGTTCAGCCACATCTCGCCCTGTCCTTTGTTCAGCCCCGCCAGCGCACGCAGCAGCGTCGATTTACCACAGCCATTCGGCCCCAGCAGCACCGTGATCTCGCCGCGCGGCAGCGGCGCGATATTCAGATTTTCAATGACTTTGTGTTTGGGATACCCGGCGCTGAAGCCGCGTAAGGTCAGACCCTGTTCCATCATACTGTCCCCCGATGACGCAGAATAATACTCAGGAAGAACGGTACGCCAATCAGTGAGGTGACGATGCCGACCGGGATGATCACGCCAGGGATCAGGTTTTTCGAGGCGACCGACGCCAGCGACAGCACCAGCGCGCCGACCAGCGCACTGGCAGGCAGATAGAAGCGGTGATCTTCACCAAACATCATGCGGGCGATGTGCGGGGCAACCAGGCCGATAAAGCCGATCGGCCCGACAAAGGCCACGGCCAGCGCGGAGAGGACGCTGATGCGCAGCAAGGTGGCCAGGCGCAGACGACGTACATCAATACCAAAGCTCACCGCTCGATCTTCGCCCAGACGCAGCGCCGTGAGTTTCCAGCTGCTCATCATCGAGAACGGCACCAGGATAACCAGCGCCAGGCTCAGCACGCCCAGCTTCTCCCAGGAGGCGCGTGCCAGGCTGCCCATGGTCCAGAAGACCAGACCTTGCAGGGTATCTTCGCTGGCGATGAACTGCATCATGGAGACCAGCGCGTTAAAGGTGAAGACCAGCGCAATGCCAAACAGCACCACACCCGCCGAGGAAACCTGCGTCCAGCGGGTGACGGCATCGAGCATCAGCGCGGCAAACAGCGCAAACACAAAGGCGTTGGCCGAGATTAACCACTGATCGGGAATGCCGGGGATCCCTATGCCAAGAATGATGGCCAGCGCCGCACCAAAGGCTGCCGCCGATGAAACGCCCAGGGTAAACGGACTCGCCAGCGGGTTATTGAGGATGGTCTGCATTTCCGCGCCCGCCAGGCCCAGTGACAGTCCCACCACCAGCGCCATCAGCGCATAGGGCAGACGAATATCCCAGACGATGACGCGGGTGCCGGCATCAACATTGTCAGGATTGAGCAGCGTATTCCACAGCGTTTCCAGCGAGAGCCCGGCGGGCCCCAGCGTGAAATCGAGAATCAGTGAAGCGACGATCGCCAGCAGCAGCACGCCAATCCAGACAAGGCGGCGGCGCAGCACCTGGTGATAGTTTTGCATGGTGTGGTGAAGCGTCTCTTCCCCCACCAGCAGCGAAGTTTCGGTAGTCATGTTTTAACCCTGTGTGGCTATCACGTCAGAAAACGCAGCCACAATAGTCCAGGTGATAATAATTATCAATTCGTTAGCGCAAGCGAGACGTGAAAAAACAGTAAAAAAGGGTGTTGTTATGGGCGGGAGAGTGGCAGATGGAACATCTGCTCAGGACGCACGGCGCTTTTGTAAATGCGAGGTTCAGCACGAACGCGGGCGACGACGCACCTCATCCGTGAGGTGCGTTGTCGCCGGGTTAACGCTTCAGGTTTTCCAAAAAACGCTGCCGGGTTTTTGTCCGGGCGGTGCGCTGCTTTGCTTCGGCGGTCTGCTCCCCTCGCCATAAGGTCTGGCGCAACCGCCACGCACGGTGTCAGGCATCTGACGGAACCGCGTTACGCTTTGTGAACCGGGAACGTCATCTCGCTGTACTTCACCAGACGGCTGCCGCGTACCAGCCTGTAGCCGAACCAGATGATCAGGAACAACGGAATGCCGATGTAGGTCGCCGCCACGCCGTACCAGTCGATGCTCTCGTTGAGAAACGCCTGATAGTTCTGACCCAGTGTAATGATCAAACAGAGCACGAAAGCGAAAATCGGCCCCAGCGGGAAGAAGCCGGAACGGTACGGCAGATCGTTCAGGTCATACCCCTGGGCGATATAGCCCCGGCGGAAACGATAGTGGCTGATGGCAATGCCCAGCCAGGCGATAAAGCCGGTCATGCCGGACGTATTCAGCAGCCACAGGTAGACCTCCTGATTCCCGAACTTTGAGGTCAGGAAACAGAGGCCTGCCACGACGGTAGTCGCCCAGAGTGCATTGCGCGGCACGCCGCCCTTTGAGAGCTTCGCGAAAATGCGCGGCGCTTTGCCTTCGCAGGCCAGGTTGTACAGCATGCGCGTTGAGGCGTACATGCCGGAGTTACCCGCCGACAGCACCGCCGTCAGGATCACCGCATTCATCACCGCCGCCGCGGAGAGCAGACCGGCATTGCGGAAGACCAGCGTGAACGGGCTGACGCTGATATCGTTGATATCGTTATGCAGCAGCTGTGGGTCGGTGTAAGGCAGAATCAGGCTGATGATCAGAATAGCGAAGACATAGAACAGCAGGATACGCCAGAAAACCTGGCGGACCGCGCGCGGAATGTTTTTCGCCGGATCTTCAGATTCGCCCGCCGCGATACCGATCAGTTCGGTGCCCTGGAAGGAGAATCCGACAATCATCGCCACGCCAATCATTGCGGCAAAGCCCCCCGCAAACGGCGCATCCCCGACCTGCCAGTTATGCCAGCCCGCGTGCTCCGCGCCGCGCATAATGCCGGTAATCATCAGCACGCCAACCACGATAAAGATAATCACGGTCGCCACTTTGATCAGCGAGAACCAGTATTCCGCCTCGCCAAAGCCTTTTACCGAGATGTAGTTGAGCAGGAACATCAGTCCCAGGAACAGTGCGCTCCAGATCCAGCCGGGCGTGTCGGGAAACCAGTAGTTCATCACCAGCTGTGAGGCCACCAGGTCAACCGCGATGGTCACCGCCCAGTTGTACCAGTAGTTCCAGCCGAGCGCGAAACCAAAGCCCTCTTCAACATATTTTGCGCCATAAGTGGCGAAGGAGCCTGACACGGGCATAAAGGCGGCCAGTTCGCCCAGGCTGGTCATCAGGAAGTAGACCATCAGACCGATCAGGATATAGGAGAGAAGTGCCCCGCCGGGTCCGGCCTGGGCAATGGTGGCACCGGAAGCCACAAACAGGCCGGTACCGATGGAGCCGCCGATGGCAATCATCGTCAGATGACGGGCTTTTAACGCACGTCGTAATGCAGGTTGTTGTGTTGTTTTTGAGTCATTATGCATGTGTTAACGCTACGCTGGGTAAAAATGAGGCGCGATTGTAGCAGCCAGACCGCCTCTGTATAGCGATGCCATGCTGTTATTAGTTAAGTTCATGATCGCGCCCGGATTATTAGCAGTCACTCACGGCAGTAGGAGAGAAAGCGGGTCAGGGCTTTTGAAATATGCTTCTGCCGGTGATGAATACGATAGAGCGTGCGGGTCAGCCGCGGCAGCGGGATCGCCAGTTCGGTCAGTGTGCCTGCCTCCAGCAGATCGGCTATCACCCGGCGTGACAGGCAGCTGATCCCCATGCCGTGACGCACCGCATGTTTGATGGCTTCGGAATTGCCCAGCTCCATCCCCAGCTGAAAGCTGGGCAGATGTGACAGCAGCAGGTAATCAACGATCTCCCGGGTGCCGGAGCCGCGTTCGCGCAGGATCCACGGTGCCTCCGCCAGGGTTTTCAGCGTCACCGGCTGCTGCAGAATCGGCGCATCGGGCGCGGCAAACACCACCAGCTCATCCTCCAGCCAGGGTTCGCTGACCAGCTCAGTCATGTGGCACGGTCCTTCAATCAGTCCCACATCGACGCGGAAATCGGACACCGCCTGAATCACATCCTGACTGTTGCCGACGCTCAGCTCCAGCGGCAGGCCGGGAAAATCGCGGCGGTAGGCCGCCATCATCCCGGGCAGCAGATAGTTACCGATGGTGCTGCTGGCAAAAATGCGGATTGCGCCGTTGTCCTCTTTAAACAGCTGCTCGATCTCGCCCGCCTGTTCCAGCAGCCCTACCGCACGCGGATAGAGCAGCCGTCCATGTTCATTCAGCACCAGCCGTTTGCCGACCCGGTCAAACAGCTGCACCCCGAGCTGACTCTCCAGATCGGCCAGCGCCGCACTGACCGCCGACTGCGACAGAGCCAGTAGCTGAGACGCCTGGGTAGTGGAACCACTCTTAAGCACTTCGGTAAACACTTCAATCTGTCGCAGCGTAATGTGCATCGTTGCCTCTTAACTCAGTGATTGCCTGATGAGCCAGACGATCAGCGCCAGCCAGATCAGTCCAATGACCACCAGCCAGCCGGCGATCTTTTTGCCGCGGCTGCGCTGCGCATCTGCCCGATCGAGGCTGCTCTGGCGCACCTCTTTCGGCAGTAACCGCAGCAGCAGCATGACGCCAGTCGGGATGATGACTGCGTCATCCAGCAGTCCCACAAAGGGGATCACATCCGGAATAAGATCGATCGGGCTGATGCCGTACGCGACCAGCCCCAGCATCCCCAGCTTGTTCCACCAGGGCGTGCGCGGATCGCGGAAGGCGAACCCCAGCACCAACACATCGCGTTTGACCAGCGTCGCCCAGCGGCGCAGACGTGACACTATCATGACAGCAGCCTTATCGTTAATTCTGGTTAATTATAAATATATTATCAATTTCACTTTTAAGCTACTCGCCTTCATGATCATAACTCAACCAGGAGGAGTGACCACCATGACTGAACTGAGCATCGCTAAACCGCACCACCCCCTTTCGCTCTGGTTCCCTGGCCTGCTGCTGACCGCCGCCATTGCCGCAGCGGCCAGCTGGCTGGCGCAGCAGCCCCTGATCGCCTCGCTGGGGCTGGGCTCGCTGACCCTGGCGATTATGCTGGGCATCGTGGCCGGCAACAGCGTCTATCCCCTGCTGGCCTCCCGCTGCGACAGCGGCGTGATACTGGCGAAACAGAAGCTGCTGCGGCTGGGTATTATCCTGTTTGGCTTTCGTATCACTTTACAACAGATTGCGGATGTCGGTTTCAGTGGCATCCTGATCGATGCGCTGACGCTAACCAGTACGTTCTTTGTGACCTGCCTGCTGGGTATCCGGCTGCTGAAGCTGGATCGCGATACCGTCTGGCTGATTGGCGCGGGCAGCAGTATTTGCGGTGCCGCAGCCGTACTGGCGACCGAACCGGTAGTGAAAGCCGCGCCGTCGAAAGTCGCGGTGGCGATCGCGACCGTCGTACTGTTCGGCACCCTGGCGATCTTCGTCTATCCGCTGCTGTGGCCGCTGGCTCATCATCTCTTTCCAGGACTGAGTGCGGCCCGGTTCGGGGTCTTCACCGGCTCCACCATTCATGAAGTGGCGCAGGTGGTGGCCGCCGGGCACAGTATCAGCCCGGAGGCGGAAAACAGCGCGGTGATCGCGAAAATGCTGCGGGTGATGATGCTGGCCCCCTTCCTGCTCTGCCTGAGTGCGGTTATGCGCGGCAAACGCCACGCAGGCAACGCCCGTCAGCCGGTCACCTTTCCGTGGTTCGCGCTGCTGTTTATTGCCGTGGCCCTGTTTAACTCACTCCAGCTGCTACCCGCGGCGTTGGTGACCACGCTGAATCAGCTTGCCGGGCTGCTGCTGGCGATGGCGATGGCCGCGCTGGGACTGACTACCCGTTTCGGGTCACTGCGCGAGGCGGGTGTCAGGCCGCTGCTGCTGGGCGCGCTGGTCTTTGGCTGGTTAATTGCGGGCGGCGGCACCATCAATCTGCTGGTGCAACATTTCCTGGGCTGACGCCATCAGGTATCATGCCGTTTCATTCGTGCATAGCCCCAGGAGAAAGGCATGAAATATATCGGCGCACATGTGAGTGCCGCAGGGGGCGTGGATCAGGCCGTGATCCGTGCCCATGAACTGGAAGCCACCGCCTTCGCCCTCTTTACTAAAAATCAGCGTCAGTGGAAGGCCGCCCCGCTCTCTACAGAGATGATTGATGCTTTTCGCACCGCCTGCGAGACCTATAAATTCAGTCCGCAGCAAATCCTGCCGCACGACAGTTTTCTGATTAACCTCGGTCATCCGGTTGAGGAGGCGCTGGAGAAGTCCCGTGCGGCTTTTATCGACGAACTGCGCCGGGCCGACCAGCTGGGACTGACGCTGCTGAACTTCCATCCCGGCAGCCATCTGCATCAGATCGAGGAAGAAGCCTGCCTGAAGCGGATTGCCGAGTCGATTAACGTCGCGCTTGACCAGACGCAGAACGTGACTGCTGTGATTGAAAACACCGCAGGCCAGGGCAGCAACCTGGGCTTTCGCTTCGAGCACCTCGCGACCATCATTGAGCACGTCGAAGATAAGTCGCGCGTCGGGGTCTGCATTGACACCTGCCATGCGTTTGCCGGCGGTTATGACCTGCGCACCGAAGCCGACTGTGAAGCGACCTTCAGCGAGTTTGCGCGCGTCGTGGGCTTCGACTATCTGCGCGGTATGCACCTCAACGATGCCAAAAGTGCGTTTGACAGCCGCGTTGATCGCCACCACAGCCTGGGTGAAGGCAACATTGGCCGGACGGTGTTCAGCTGGCTGATGAAAGATCCCCGGTTTGACGGGATCCCGCTGATTCTGGAAACCATCAATCCTGATATCTGGAAAGATGAGATTGCCTGGCTGAAAGCTGAGCAGCAGGGATAATAAAAGGGAGCCTGAAGGCTCCCTTTTTGCTGGCATCGCCTGCGGCTTCAAAGAATCTGTGCCCTGCCATCCCTGCTCCCTAATACTCTGCCTGCGCCCTCTGCAAAAACAAACAGGGAGCCATCCGGCTCCCTGTTATATTCACTTCCGCAGTGTTAATCAGGCTTTCGCCAGCTGCTCTTCCGGACGTTTCAGAACCGCATAGCTCAGACCGGCAATCGCGGTGCCGATGACAATCGCCATCAGATAACCCACGACCGGCGTAATCGCGCCTGGGATCAGCAGAACAAAGAGTCCGCCGTGTGGGGCCATCAGTTTGGCACCAATCGCCATTGAGATAGCACCGGTCACTGCGCCACCAATGATACAGCATGGCAGCACGCGCATCGGGTCACGGGCAGCAAACGGAATCGCACCTTCAGAGATAAAGCAGAGACCCAGAACCAGTGCCGCTTTACCCCCTTCCTGCTGACCTTTGTTGAATTTACGACGCGCAACCAGCGTTGCCAGCCCCATCGCCAGCGGCGGTACCATACCGGCTGCCATGATGGCGGCCATCGGTGCATAGGTCTGCGAACTCAGTAAGCCGACACCAAACGCGTAGGCCACCTTGTTCACCGGGCCACCCATGTCGGTACACATCATGCCGCCCAGAATCGCACCCAGCAGGACCGCATTCGCCGTACCCATGTTTGCCAGCCAGTGCGTCAGGCCGTTCATAATGCCCGCTACCGGTTTACCGACCACATAGATCATCAGCAGGCCGGTGATCAGGCTGGCGAACAGCGGAATAATCAGTATCGGTTTCAGCGCTTCCATACTCTGCGGCAGTTTCACTTTGCCGCTGATCAGCTTCGCCGCATAACCGGCAATGAAGCCCGCGATAATCCCGCCCAGGAAGCCTGCGTTGATGCTGGTGGCGATCATACCGCCAATCAGACCCGGCGTCAGACCCGGACGGTCAGCGATGGAGAAAGCGATAAAGCCCGCCAGCACCGGTACCATCAGGGCAAAGGCGCTGCCACCACCGATCTGCATCAGCGCGGCTGCCAGCGTGCCCGGCTCTTTAAAAGCGGTGATACCAAAGGCGAACGACAGGGCGATACTCAGACCACCCGCCACCACCATCGGCAGCATGTAAGAAACCCCGGTCAGCAGGTGACGATAGGCACCCGCGCCGCCCTGCTTCTTATCCTCTTCACTGTTTGCTGTGCTCTGACCGCTGGCAGCGACTTTATAAGGCTTCGCTTCTGCGACCGCTTTATCCAGCTCCTGTGCAGTTTTCTTCAGCGCCAGTCCGGTGGAGGTACGGTACATCGGCTTACCGGCAAATTTTGCCAGATCCACTTCGATATCCGCTGCCACGATCACCAGATCGGCCGCCGCCACTTCTTCTGGCGTGATAGCGTTACCGGCACCCACGGAACCGCGGGTTTCAACCTTGACCCACCAGCCGCGACGGGTCGCTTCGGCCTGGATCGCCTCGGCCGCCATAAAGGTATGCGCGACGCCGGTCGGACAGGCCGTCACGGCAACCACACGTTTCGGTGCCCCCGCCTGCGCCGGGGTTGCGGCTGACGCTGCCGCAGGTGTTACCGCCGCAGCCGGCGCCTGCCAGGCTCTGGCTTCCGCCTTCGCCCGGTTCAGGAAGTTTTCCGGCTCGCGGACCGCCAGCTGGAGATCGCCCAGCCAGACCAGCTTGCCGTTCAGCGCCGCATCGTCCGGCACCTTGTTGCCCAGCACAATCGCCAGTTCTGCGTCGGCAGGATTTTCAGTCAGGGTCAGGCCCGCCGCCGCTGCAGCGGCAGCCAGACGTTGTTGCGCCATAAAGGCGGAAGCCAGTCCCAGTGTAGGGTCTTTAATCAGCAGCGTTTTCATTATCGCTCTCCTGCTGTCAGTTAACGGGTTGTAAGTCGACACGCGCCATCATCGCGGCCAACTGAGTACGATCGGACACACCAACGTTGCTCTGGCTGACGGCCATGGCCGCCACCGCCGTCGCAAGACGCAGCGTGTGCTCGCTGGATTCACGCATCAGCAGGCCATAGATCAGCCCGCCCACCATTGAGTCACCTGCACCGACGGTGCTGACGACGTCACACACCGGCGGTTTCGCAATCCACTCGCCTGATGCGTTGACCCACAGCGCGCCTTCTGCGCCCAGCGAGATCACCACATGGGCGATGCCCTGCTCACGCAGCTCGTGCGCCGCGCCAATCACATCCTGCAACGTGGGCAGCTTACGACCGGCCCAGATCTCCAGCTCACGGCGGTTAGGTTTCACCAGCCACGGCGCGGCTTTCAGACCCGCCACCAGCGCCTCGCGGCTGCTGTCGAAGATGATGCAGGGGCAGTGGGTACGCAGTTCGGTCATCCAGCGGGTAAAAGCCTCGTGATCCACACCTTCTGGCAGGCTGCCGCTGACGCAGACCATATCGTACTGGCCCAGCCAGGTCAGTGAATCGCTGGTAAAACGATCCCAGTCCTGCGCCGTGACCTGAAAACCGGAGAAATTCAGATCGGTCACATCACCGGTCTGTTCGGTCAGTTTGACGTTGATACGGGTCCGGCCAGGGACGACCTGGAAACGGTTGGCAATACCCAGCTCGCTGAAGAGCTGCTGAAAGCCATCCTGATTCTCTTTTCCCAGGAAGCCACCGACGGTGACATCAATACCCAGATCTTTCAGGACTCTGGCGACGTTGATCCCCTTGCCCGCCGCGTGCAGTCCGGTGGTTTTCACCAGATTGACTTCGCCACGTTCAATTTCAGGGGTATATCCCACCAGGTCATACGCCGGATTCAGCGTAATGGTGGCGACACGTCTGCTCATGCTGCCCCCTCACCCAGACCGCTAGTGATCGCTTCTTCAATCGCGTTCAGCGCCTGCTGGGCATCTTCACCGCTGGCAGTAAAGCGCAGGCGGTGGCCTTTCTTCACGCCCAGCGCCACCACTTTCATCAGGCTGCGACCGTTGGCCGGCTTACCGCTGCCGTCGAGATTCGTCACGGTGATGTCACTGTTGAACTGCTTGATCACACTAACCAGCGCCGTGCCCGGACGGGCATGCAGGCCATGTTCGTTGCGGATGGTAAATTCGGCGGTCAGGACTTCAGCCTGCTCATCGACTTCACTGGTCAGCAGGGCGTAAACACCCGCCGCATCAGCTTTCAGCAGACGGTCAGCTTTGCCCTGCTGCAGCAATGCGCTCAGATAACCCAGCACTTCGAGTGGACGTTCATCGGTGGCTGACACGCTGATGAGCATCGACGCCGGTTCGCCCTGATGTTCAAAGGCGTGTTCGGTTCGGCTGACGGCCACGCCGCTGCGCAGATTGCCCAGGCTGCTGTCGCTGAGCCAGATGCCCTGCCCCAGGCTCAGCGGCGGGGTTGAGACGACATCGGCGACGTAGCTGGCATCAACCACGCCTGCGGATTGCAGTCTGCCGGCGTTCATCGCCTGCAGGGTAATGAGATCGCTGGCGGCGACGTTAAGCGTGACCAGTGAGGTGTCGAAGCTGAATTCGGCGGCCTGTTTTTCACCCATCAGCAGCGCACGTAGATCTTCAGCAGAGGCGGTTTTGAGCTGTTCAGCAATGGTGTCATCGCTGAGCACATGGGTCAGCTGACGCAGCAGCGCCAGATGTTCATCCGATTTTGCGGCAATCCCGATAGCGACATAGGCGGTCTGATCCTCTCCCCAGGCAATGCCCTGCGGAAACTGAAACACCTGAACACCGGTTTTCAGCACCAGATCGCGGGTGTCGGTGGTGCCGTGCGGGATGGCGATGCCGTTGCCAAGAAAGGTTGAGGTCTGCTGTTCGCGCGCCAGCATGCCGTTGACATAGTCTTCAGCCACATTGCCCGCCGCGGTTAACGCAGCAGCAACCTGACGAATGGCCTCTTCTTTGTTCTGGGCGCTGGCTCCGGTATGGATGGCCTGCAATTCGAGCTGGAACATAATTCTCCTCGCTTGCTGAGATTGAATCGTTTCAGCTAACAGACAGATTTCAGCACCATGCCGCCGGTGCCTGCTGACGTCGTCAACGCTGAAACGTTTCAGGAATTGTGATGCAGCGGCTTTCGCCAGGCAAGTAAATGCGTAAACGGCGTAACAGATTTTTGACATTACGCACATTTCGGGGGCAGGAAGCGGACCAGCGGAGAGTCTGGCTGACGCTGTTGCTGTCACGCCCGGCGGAGCGGACAAAACGGCGTCAGCTACATCAGCTTTTCAGGGCGCAGTGTCAGCTTCAAGTTTCAGCAGATAAGTCATCGCCTGCTGGCGCGACTGGCCACACATGCTGAATGAGGGTTGCAGACCAGCGCAGACGGCAGGCCGCAGCGGCGAACCAAACAGTTTGCAGCGAAGATCGTCGTCCAGCTGAACGCAGGGCGTGTTGGCGGGCTTGCCGTCAGGCATACCGGGGATAGGCGACGAAATAGAGGGTGCTGTGCAGCAGGCACCGCATTGGCTTCGGCATTGCATGCTGTGCTCCGGCAGAAAAAGAGGCGCTGACAATAGCAGTCCGGAACGGCAATTACCATGAAAGCCACGGCCTGACACAAAATTTCGCACCCGCGATATTGCCAGTTTTCCCTGGCACGAGTAACGTTGCGCGCACTTCACTCTCATGATAGCGAGAACAGCAATGCCAAAAGCCAATGAAATTAAAAAAGGGATGGCCGTCACGCACAACGGCAAACTGCTGCTGGTTAAAGATATTGATGTCCAGAGTCCCAGCGCACGCGGTGCGGCGACGCTCTACAAAATGCGCTTTACCGATGTCCGCACCGGTTTAAAAGTGGAAGAGCGCTTTAAGGGCGACGAGATTATCGATGCGATTTCGCTCAGCCGTCGCAGCGTCACCTTCTCTTATATAGATGGTGACGAATATATCTTCATGGATGATGAGGATTACACGCCCTACTCCTTTAAGCAGGATCAGATCGAAGAGGAGCTGCTGTTTATCCCTGAAGGTGGTATCCCCGGCATTCATGTGCTGACGATGGATGGCCAGGTGCTGGCACTGGAACTGCCACAGACAGTGGATATGGAAATTGTTGATACCTCGCCTGGTATCAAAGGCGCTTCCGCCAGCGCCCGCACCAAACCCGCCGTGATGAGTACCGGTCTTTCTATTCAGGTGCCGGAATACCTCAGCAACGGCGATCGCATCCGTATTCACATCGCTGAACGCCGCTACATGGGTCGTGCTGATTAATCCGTCACGGGTGCGGGCGCAAAAGTGTTATAATATAACATTAATGAGCAATTTCAGGCAGGAGCCCGCACTATGACACGCGTTAATCTTATCACCGGTTTTCTGGGCAGCGGAAAAACCACGCTGCTCTGCCACCTGCTGGCCGCCCGGCCGCAGAATGAAACCTGGGCGGTGCTGGTCAATGAATTTGGCGAGGTCGGAATTGATGGGGCGCTGCTGGCCGATCGCGGCGCGACAGTCAAAGAGATCCCCGGCGGCTGCCTGTGCTGCGTGAATGGTCTGCCGATGCAGGTCGGGCTGAATCTGCTGCTGAAGAATAAACCGGACCGGCTGCTGATCGAGCCCACCGGTCTGGGCCATCCGCGCCAGATTCTGAAGATGTTGCAGGCCCCGGCCTATCAGGACTGGCTGCAGCTGAACGCCACCCTGACCCTGCTCGATCCCCGTCAGCTCGCCGATCCTCGTATCACAGCCAATGAAAACTTTCGCGATCAACTGGCCGCCGCCGATGTCATTATCGCCAGCAAGCGTGACTGCTGGAACAGGCAGGATCGCCAGCGGCTGACTGACTGGCTGCAGCAGAGCCAGCCGACACGTCCCGTGGCAGAAACAGAGTTTGGTCGCATCCCCCTTCATCTGCTTGATGCGCCCCATCAACCTCGCGAGCTTCCCCTACCGCACCATCATCATCCGGCCGTTCCCGCCAGCGGCGTAGCGGCACTGCGACTGGAGGGTGGCGCACGCTGGCGGCGGTCGCTGAATCAGACTCGGGGCTACAGCGCCTGCGGCTGGCTGTTCGATGGCGATACGCGGTTCGACAGCGCCGCCCTGCTGGCGTGGGCGCAGCAGGCGCAGGTCGATCGGATAAAAGGCGTCATGCACACGGCCGAAGGCACAATGCGTATTAACGGCGAGGCAAAAGCGCTGCACAGTGAAACTTCTGCTGTGTCACCACCCGATAGCCGTATTGAAATCATTCATTCTCATCAGACTGACTGGAATCGACTACAATCGGCATTGTTGAAGTGCCGTTTACGCTAGTAAAGGTATTGTCGGCGGTTATTTTTTTGAAATGAGTTTACTTATGCGCGCAACCCGCCTCGTTACCATCCTGCTGCTTAATGCACTGGGTGTAGTGCTGTTTCTCTCCTGGTATCTGCCGCCGCAACACGGTTTCTGGTTCGGCATCGATAAAGCGATCTTTTATGGCTTCAATAACCAGATGGTGACCCACCCCCTGTTTGCGCTGATTGTCGCGATCACCAACTTCCGGGGTTTTGATGTGGTATCACTGCTGGCGATGGGCCTGCTCTATCTGTCAATCTGGCGGCAGGAGACACCTCCGGCGCGCCGTCGGATGCTGGCGATCGGCATCACCATGCTGCTGACGGCCGTTATCCTTAACCAGCTGGGCCACCTGCTGCCGGTGAAACATTCCAGCCCGACGCTGTTCTTTGAGAATGTACATCGCGTCAGCGAACTGACCGGTATCCCGGCGAAGGATGCGTCGAAAGATAGCTTCCCTGGCGACCACGGTATGATGCTGATTATTTTTGCCTGCTTTATGTGGCGCTATTTTGGCTTCCGCCGGTTTTTAATTGCTCTCGCCATCGTGGTGCTATTTTCCCTGCCGCGCGTCATGGCTGGCGCACACTGGTTTACTGATATTGCCGTCGGATCGCTATCGGTCGTATTGGTCGGTCTGAGCTGGTGGTTATTAACGCCAGCCAGCGACGTGCTGGTTAACTGGTTTAATCGCAAATTACCCGGTAAATATAAGCCCGTGATGTAAATGATAAGCGCGGTCGGTTTAATCGAAATACGCTGAACCTGCCGCGCTTATAAAAAACAGCTCCTCACTATTAGCCTGCTAATTAATATGGCGAAAGGAAAAGGTTATCTTTTCCGCAAACCGGTTAAATCGTCGCCCCACGCTATTGTCCATTCAGAAAATCCCGGAAATGCGGCTATGCCCTGAATTGACGCCCGTTTCACCGCCTGTTCTCACCATTATTCGCTCATAATTGTCGCTAAATTAGTCATTGTGTTACGTTTTGATTCTCATCAAAAAAACCTATGTGAAATTGATTAAAAGCACTCGCCACAGCGTCTGTAATCAGTTAACCTCAGTCGCAGTGAGGCCACAGCGTCAGAAAAGCCAGTTTTTTTACATTAAAATGTGTCCATTAACACATTTTAGTAATTAAGGATTTGTCTTAGTCTGTTTCGCTTATTAATCTCCCTGCTTTGTCATCTGGCTGACGACAATTGTGTCGTAAGGAACCCGAAGGAAAACCCGAATAATGGTCAAGTCTCAACCAATACTGAGATATATTTTGCGGATCGTGCCCGCACTGGCGCTGGCCACACTCCTCTCAGCTTGTAGCAGTACCCATAGTAGTCAAAACGCGAATAACGAGAATCATGAAGTTAACAACCAGAATGGTTTTTTACTTCAGGCGTCTCAGGATGAGTTTGAAGAAATGGTGCGCAATGTCGACGTGAAGTCGCGTATCATGGAACAATACGCCGTCTGGAAAGGTGTGCGCTATCGCCTCGGCGGCGATACCAAACGCGGGATTGATTGTTCCGCCTTTGTTCAGCGTACCTTCCGCGATCAGTTTGGCTTAGAACTCCCACGCTCCACCTCTGAGCAGCAGGACAGCGGCAGAGAGATTACCCGCAGTAAACTGCGTCCTGGCGATCTGGTGATGTTCCGCGCTGGCTCAACCGGCCGCCATGTGGGCATCTATCTGGGCAATGATAACTTCGTTCATGCCTCGACCAGCAGTGGTGTAATGATCTCCAGTCTCAATGATGACTACTGGAAGAAACGTTACCGTGAAGGACGCCGTGTGTTGAGCCGTAACCCGAGCTGATAATCACCTTCGATCTTCTCTCAGCCAGAGAACAGGAAACGCTGCCTATGCAGCGTTTTTTTTTGCCTGTTCTGAGCAGCAACCGTGACATAAGATAAAAGCATTGTATTTCAAAATAATAACAAGACATGACGGACGATCTCGTTATATTCTCGGTCGCTTAAACCGAAGCAGTCGTGCGCAATAACATAATAATAATTTGATCAGGGGAAGCTCCTCATGCCACTGTCGGGGGCGCTGCGGCGCCATACCAACTATCCTCGCCGTATCGCATGGAGTAGCGCGATGGCGGGCGGCTTATTTTTTCTCTTATTTGCCACGCTATCGCTTCATCAGACCTGGCAGAAACGCGAACAGCAGCATCAGCAACTGCTGGAAAAAAGCCGCACGGCATTACAGCAGACGCTCTCTTCGCTGCTCAACAGTACCCTCAGCCCCCTGCTTCCGTTTACCCAGACCGCCTGCCATACCATTAATCGTGAACTCACCTCACGCGCCGCCTTCGCCGGGAATCTCCGCGCTATCCTGCTGGTCAATAACGGCAATGCTTTCTGCTCTTCGGCCACCGGGAGCTTCAGTCTGCCGCTAAGTGTGATTGCACCGCTGAGCGATATCTCGCGCGATCTTGATCTGCGGCTGATGCCCGGCACACCGCTACAGCCCAATAAACCGGCGCTCGCACTGTGGATTAAAAATCCGGGCAGCCTGCAGTCAGGCGTCTTCGCCACGCTGAATATCACGCTGGCGCCCTATCAGCTGATGGCGTCGATGCGACCTGAAATTACCGGTGTGGCGCTGTTCGATCCGCGCAGCGCCCTGACCAGCTGGCAACCCGGTATCATGGAGAGCCAGAGTCTGCCGGCACCACTGGACCAGCAGGGGCTGGCAGGCTATCCGCTGCGGCTGGCACTCTACGGCTCCACGCTGGCGTTCAGTGATTATCAGGCTATCCTGCTGAGCAGTCTGCTGCTGTCGCTGCTGGTCGCCGGGGGCTGCTGGCTGCTCTTGTCGAGCTATCTGCATCCGGGCAAAGCACTGATTCAGGGCATGAAGCGCGGCGAGTTTCATGTTGAATATCAGCCACTGGTGACCTCCCGCGATGGTCAGCCCTATGGCATGGAAGCATTACTGCGCTGGACCCATCCGACCAGAGGCCCGATTCCGCCCGATATGTTTATTCACTATGCCGAGTCACATGGCCTGATTATCCCACTGACCCGGCATCTGTTTCAGCTGGTGTCCCGCGATGCACATCTGCTCTGCCATACCATTCCCCGCAATGCCTGTCTCAGTCTCAACATTTCGCCACTGCATCTGACTGACAGCAGTTTCCGTCAGGATGTCCTGCACTGGCTGGATACCATGCCTGCGGCTCACTTTAATTATGTGTTTGAGATCACCGAACGCGCCATGGTGCGCGACGGAAACGTTGGCGAACAGTTTGACTGGCTCCATCAGCAGCAGATTCATATCGCGATCGATGATTTCGGTACCGGCCACAGCGCGCTGATTTATCTGGAACGTTATGCGTTTGATTACCTGAAAATCGATCGCGGTTTTGTACAGAGTATCAGAGCGGAGACGCTCGCTTCACCGGTACTGGATTCCGTGCTGCAGCTGGCAAAGCAACTCAACCTGAAGAGCGTGGCCGAAGGGGTCGAAACCAGCGAGCAGGCAGCCTGGTTGATCAATCGCGGCGTAACGCATCTTCAGGGTTATATCTTCAGCCGTCCGCTGCGACCGGAAACACTGACAGACTATTTCCGGCGTTATCACGCTGAACCGTCTCGCTCCTGAACGCTGACAGCAAAGCAGACCCGTGCGGTTTCGTTCCGGACGTCTGCTACTCTGCGCCCTGCCCGGTGGACCACTGCAGGCTGTGACCGTACTGCAGAGCGACGCCTTTACGCAGAGCAGATTGTCGCACATCCGGGCAATCCCGGTGCGCTGCGGACGCGGGATCCCGTGCTGCCTGACGCCTGTATGATCCTGAGGTACAGCGCCGGGCAGTGACTGCACGTCACAGGCGGCAACCAGATTGCGATGATGTTTCAGGAGCCGATGGTGTCGCTCAATCCGCTGTACAGCGTGCAGAACCAACGTTATGACGTGTTGCCGCTGCATCACGAGCTGAGATTCTGAGCGTGCCCGGACGGGTCGGTATGCGCCAGCCCGCCGCCTGGCTCAGTGATTTACCCCACCCGCAGTCGGACGGGAAACGTCAGCGGGCAACGATCGGGATGGCGCTGCTGACAGAGCCTCCGCTGTGGATTGCCGGTGAGCCAGCCTCATCGCTGGACCGTTTGGAACAGCAACCGATCCTGAGGCTTTACGCCGTCACAGCAGCAGCGGCACTGTTTATCAGTCACGAACATGATGTGGTACGGGCCCTGTGTCACCCGCTTATTGTACTGCGACAGGGGAAAATAGTGGGACAGGGGGAATGTGAACAGTTAATTACATCACCTGCGACAGCGGATACCCGGGCGCTGCTGCAGGCCATGCCTGTCAGCCAGCAATAAAGGTTTCGGCAATCGCCACACCCTGATTTTTCAGGCAGCAGTTGGTCGCGCTTTCGTCACGACGCTGGATAAACAGGCAGGGCTGCCCTTCACACTCGGCCACTTTGCAGTCGACCTGGATACCGGCCAGCACTTCTTTAAGCTGCTGCAGGATCTCCCATGCTGGCATGCCGTCATGGCTGATCAGTCGCAGCGCCACAAATTCCTGATCATCCAGCACAGCGTCATCCGACTCGATGGCACTGTGGTGATCGCTGGCCCAGCGAAAACGCTGCGGCAGGCGATGCACGATTGAAAGTTGCAGCATAGTTTACTCTCCCCGGATGAGTGTATGTCGCAACGCACAGGCACTGACGCGAAAACGGCCGGTGACGGCGGGATCCGGACAGAATCTCTCTGCTGTGCGAACTGCAGAAGCGCATTTTTGCGACTTACGTCGCACTTCAGGCTATATTTACCGCGTTCACACGCCGTTAACAATCATTTTAGTCGCAATACGGTTACTTTTTTAACTAAAAATCTTCACATTAAATAAACATAGTCGATGGCGCGTCTCCCGCCGCCCTGCAGGGCGGGCAGCAATGCTGTATCGGATTAACGGGACGCCGTGCGCGTGCGGGAAGCGTAAAAGAAGAGCAGCAGAGAGAGGGAGGCGCAGAGCGCGATGGTACCGACCATCGGCCAGGCACTGTTGAAACTCAGCAGGGAAAGCAGCGCACCGACAAACGCGCCGACGCCAAACCGCAGCGTACCCGCCAGCGACGATGCCGTGCCTGCTATATGCGGAAACTCATCCAGGATCACTGCCATCGCGTTGGAAGAGACCATCGACACGCAGCCGATAAACATTGCAATGCCCATCACTAGCGGCAGAAAGCCCAGATCCAATGCGCTGACCAGCAGCAGCCAGATTCCCATACAGAACTGAATCAGCAGCCCCAGCCGGAACATCGCCACCGGCCCGAAACGGCGTACGGCGCGGCTGTTGATCAGCGTCAGCACAAACAGAAACACCACGTTAAGGCCAAAGTAGTAGCCAAAGTTCTGTGGCGAGACGTGATTCAGCTCGATGTACACAAACGGACCGGCATTCAGGAAGGTAAATAGCCCGGCAAAGGAGAAGCCGCTCGACAGCATGTAACTGAAAGCGCGTTTATGCCGAAACAGCGTGACAAAATTGCCCAGCGTGGTGCGCAGATGAAAGCGCTGCCGCTGCTCTGGCTTCAGGGTCTCGCGGATCTGGGTCGTCACCAGCACGGTCGTCACTAACGCGGCCCCGGCCAGCGCCCAGAAAATGGCATGCCAGCTCCAGAGCACCAGCAGCCAGCCGCCGATAATCGGGGCCAGCAGCGGCGCAATGGTGGTAATCAGCATCACAAAGGACATCATGCGCGAGAAGTCCTCTTTTGAGTAACTGTCCCGCATCAGCGCATTGATCACTACACTGGCGGCGGCAGCCGACAGACCATGCAGGAAGCGCATCAGGATGAGCTGGTCGATCGATTGTGACAGCGCACAGGCCGCGGCGGCACAGGCAAAGATCAGGGTGCCGAGCGCGATCACCGGCTTGCGGCCATAGCTGTCGGCCAGCGGACCGTAGATAAGCTGACCGAACGCAAAGCCCAGGATGTAGAGATTGAGCGACATCTGGACGCTGCCGGCAGAGACGCCAAACTCACGGGCAATCTGCGGCATGGCGGGCAGATACATGTCTATCGATAACGGCATCAGCATCGCTAACAGCCCCAGGATAACGATTAATCCCGTTGGCGAATTTTTTTCCTTACGCACGCCCTCTCCTCTCTTCTCCTGACGCGGACCTTATTTTGCCTGCAGCTCTTTTGGCAGACCGATGCTGGCGATCTCCTCTTCGGTCAGCGGCCGGTATTCACCCGGTTCCAGATCCTCATCCAGCACGATCTCGCCGATACGCTCACGATGCAGCTCCACGACTCGGTTGCCTACGGCGGCAAACATCCGTTTCACCTGATGGTAGCGCCCTTCGCTCAGCGTCAGCCGCACATCTGTCGGCGTCATCACCTCCAGCTGAGCCGGTTTGGTCAGACTCTTCTCGTTGTGCAGCTGCACACCCGCCATAAACTGTGCCGCGGTGTCGTCCGCAATCGGCGACTCCAGGGTGACGCGATAGGTCTTCTCGCAGTGATGACGTGGCGAAGTAATGCGGTGTGACCACTGGCCATCATCCGTCAGCAGTACCAGTCCGGTGGTATCGATATCAAGCCGCCCTGCCGCGTGCAGCTTAAAGGACATCGGCTCTTCAATGAAATAGAGGATGGTGGGATGATCGGGATCGTCGGTGGAGCAGACGTAGCCCTGAGGCTTGTTCAGCATAAAGTAGCGTGGGCCGGTCAGCATCTGCAGGAGGTTGCCGTCATACATCACTTCATGATCGGGCAGCAGTTTAAACGCGGTATCGCGCACTACTTCACCGTTAACGGTGACACGCTGACCACGGATCTCGCGATGGGCGATGGCGCGGCTGATTTCCAGTTGCTGAGAGATGAATTTGTCGAGTCGCATGAATTCGTTTTGCCTGTTACTGCGGAGGGAATCTGAAACGGTCTGGTTAACCGTTGAAAATGTACGGGAAGTATAACGTGATCCGCGCCAGCCTGACAGCGCGTTTACCGCCCTTTCGTGGCATAATTGCCACCAGTTTTGCAAAAGTGAGCAACATGTCTTTTACCTTACGCCCCTATCAACAGGATGCGGTGAATGCCACCGTGTCGCACTTTCGTCGTCATCACCAGCCTGCGGTGATTGTGCTGCCGACCGGTGCCGGAAAGAGTCTGGTCATTGCTGAGCTGGCCCGGCTGGCACGTGGCCGGGTGCTGGTGCTCGCGCACGTCAAAGAGCTGGTGGCGCAGAACCACAGCAAATATCAGGCTTACGGGCTGGAAGCCGACATCTTTGCGGCGGGCCTGCAGCGTAAAGAGAGTCAGCGTAAAGTGGTTTTTGGCAGCGTGCAGTCGGTCGCGCGCAACCTTGACAAGTTTGACAGCGCCTTCTCGCTGGTCATCGTCGATGAGTGTCACCGCATTGGCGATGACAAAGAGAGCCAGTATCAGCAGATCTTCAATCATCTGCGGCAGCATAATCCGCAACTGCGCCTGCTGGGCCTGACCGCCACGCCGTTCCGGCTGGGCAAAGGCTGGATCTATCAATTCCACTATCACGGCATGGTGCGCGGCGACGAAAAGTCGCTGTTTCGCGACTGTATCTATGAACTGCCGCTGCGCTACATGATTAAACATCAGTTTCTGGTGCCCCCGGAGCGACTGGATATGCCGGTGGTGCAGTATGACTTCAGCCGGCTGACGGCGCAGTCCAGCGGCCTGTTCAGCGAAGCCGATCTTAATCGTGAGCTGAAACAGCAGCAGCGCGTGACGCCGCATATCATTCGTCAGATTGTGGAGTTTGCGGAGGACCGGCTCGGGGTGATGATTTTCGCCTCCACGGTGGACCATGCCCATGAAATCCTGCGGCTGCTGCCCGATAACAGCGCACTGGTTTCCGCTGACACGCCCGCCCGGGAGCGCGACGCGCTGATTCTGGCATTCAAGGCGCAGCAGCTGAAATTCCTGGTGAACGTCGCGGTGCTGACCACCGGCTTTGATGCGCCGCACGTTGACCTGATCGCCATCCTGCGGCCCACCGAGTCGGTCAGTCTCTATCAGCAGATTGTCGGACGTGGCCTGCGGCTTTCGCCCGGTAAAACCAGTTGCCTGATCCTTGATTACGCCGGTAATCCGCACGATCTCTTCACGCCGGAAGTCGGCGCGCCTAAAGGGGCCAGCGACAACCAGCCGGTACAGGTCTTCTGCCCGGCCTGTGGTTTCGCCAACACCTTCTGGGGCAAAGCGACAGAAGATGGCATGGTGATCGAGCATTTTGGCCGGCGCTGTCAGGGCATACTGGAAGATGACGAGGGCGAACGCGAGCAGTGTGACTTTCGTTTCCGCTTTAAGAGCTGCCCGGACTGTGGCGCTGAGAACGATATCGCCGCCCGGCGCTGCCATCAGTGCGACAAGATTCTGGTCGACCCGGACGATATGCTTAAAGCGGCGCTGAAACTCAAAGATGCGCTGGTGCTGCGCTGTGGCGGCATGACGCTGGAACAGGGCGCGGATGCCAAAGGCGAATGGCTGAAGGCGACCTACTATGACGAGGACGGCACCAGCGTCAGCGAACGGTTTCGCCTGCAGACGCCAGCCCAGCGCAAAGCCTTTGAGCAGCTGTTTATGCGTCCGCACCAGCGCGCACCCGGCGTGCCGCTGGGCTGGCAGAGTGCCGCTGATGTCGTGGCGCTGCAGCCGCTGTTACGTCATCCCGACTTTGTGGTGGCGCGCGCCAAAGGCCAGTACTGGCAGATCCGCGAGAAAATGTTCGACTATCAGGGGCGCTATCGCCGGGCCAATGAGCTGCGCTGACCGTCCTGCCCCCCCGAGCGGATGGGTATATTGTTTGCTACCGCCAGGCATTGCGGCTATAATGCCGCCCGCTTTTGCATGTGCATCAGCAGTGTTGAATAACCTGCCTGTTACTGGGTCGCCTGTAGCAGGAATTATATAAAGAGACGTATTAATGTTCACTATCAATGCAGTAGAACGTAAAGAGCAGGGTAAGGGTGCGAGCCGCCGCCTGCGTACAGCTAACCGTTTCCCGGCTATCGTTTACGGTGGTTCTGAAGCGGCTGTTGCCATCGACCTGGATCACGACTCCGTAATGAACATGCAGGCTAAGCCTGGTTTCTACGAAGAAGTGCTGACTCTGGTTGTTGACGGTAAAGAAACCAAAGTGAAAGTTCAGGCTGTTCAGCGTCACCCGTTCAAGCCAAAACTGTTCCATATCGACTTCGTTCGCGCTTAATCGCTGACAGAGTTGAAAAGCAGAAGGGCCGGTTGCGAAACCGGCCCTTTTGTTTGGTCGCCTCCCGGTGAAAATTATCGCCGTGAGTGCTAAAAAAAGCCGGGCTCAGCCCGGCTTTTTTATTTGCCGCTGGTCCGGCGCTGCAGCTGGTCGCGCAGATTCGGTGGCGTCCCCTTGATCGTCAGGGTGTCCGTTGCCGGATCCCAGAAAATACGTTCGCCCAGCAACATCGCATCAAAGTTCAGCGTCAGTCCCCCGCCGCTGCCGGCAAATTTAGTCAGCTGACGCAGCGTCGAGCGGTCGGCCGGGAAACTCTCTTCCAGCTCATAGCCCTGCTCCTGCGTAAACGCCTGAAAGCTTTTTTCGCCCAGCGGAGGCAGCTCGCCCGACAGCGCCTCCAGCGCAATCTCCTCGCCCGCCTGCAGCTGCTCATTGCAGTAGCTATAGACCTGCTGGCGATAGTTCTGCCGCTCCTGTTTATCCAGCGCCGACTCGTTGCAGTAGTCATCCACCGCCTGCAGCAGCCCACGGTTCTGCGCCTTGGTGTCCAGCCCGACTTCGGCGCCGAGGAAGTCCATAAAGAAGTCCGCCACTTTCCGGCCGACGCGGCCGCGCAGGAAGGTCAGGTAGCGGGTCGACGCCGGATTGGTTTCCCACTCGGTTAAATCGATGCGCGCGACGATATCGGCATGATTGATGTCGAGATAGTGAGTGCTGCTGATATCCAGCTGCTCGTTCACCCGCATACTGGACTGGCTGTTCAGCACCGCAATCAGCAGATACTCCACGGCCAGATAGCGGTAGTGGATAAACAGCACCACGCCGCCTTCAGCGAAGGGATATTTTGACAGTTCGTCACGCAGGCGGCCCGTCGCGGCACGGCTAAAAGCAAGAAAATCATCGTTGCCCTTACGGCAATTACGCAGGGCTTCTGCCAGTTCACTTTCTGCATTAAACAGGCCATAGGCTTTGCTTTTTGCGCTGTAAACCCGGTGTAACTCCTCCACCATCGCGTTGACGGTTTGGGTCGCAGGCAGCAGCGAATCGCGCAGCGCCACGTCAAGCTGGTTTTCATCGCGTCGGATTAACTGATGCAGGGCAATCTGGTCGATATCCAGACTCATGGTAGACTCTCCTTTTAGCACAGGCGCGTATTCAAACACCGCCAGCATCGGCTTTCAACTCCATGCGTAAGGTGAACGCGCTGCTTTCGATAAAATTGCGGTAAAAAGTGCGTTGTTCCGGTAATATACCGCCTTTTAAAATGAGCTCAGACGACGATATGGCACAATCATCCCGTTACAGTGACGAACGCGTGGAGCAACTCCTCGCGGATCTGGCCCAAATCCTGCACAAGGACAAAGCCCCCACCGACCTCTCCCTGATGGTGCTGGGAAATATGGTGACTAACTTAATCAACAGCGACGTCGCTCCCGCGCAACGTCGTTCACTGGCCCGCTCTTTCGCCGATGCCCTGCAGGCATCCGTGCGTGACGACAACGCCCATTAATTAGCTGATTTGATTTCATAATATGGTAACCAACCGGCAGCGCTACCGCGAAAAAGTCTCCCAGATGATTAGCTGGGGGCACTGGTTTGCTCTGTTTAATATCCTATTCGCGCTGATTTTAGGCAGTCGCTACCTGTTGGTCGCCGACTGGCCTTCTTCTCTGGCGGGGCGTATCTACGCCTATACCAGTTGGACAGGCCACTTCAGTTTTATCGTTTTTGCTGCTTACCTGCTGATTATCTTCCCGCTGACCTTTGTGGTGATGTCGCAACGACTGATGCGGGTATTATCGGCCGTCGTCGCTACCGCCGGGCTGACGCTGGTAATGGTCGACAGTGCGGTCTTCAGCCGCTTCCACCTGCACCTGAACCCGGTGGTGTGGGAGCTGGTCATTAACCCCGACCAGAGCGAGATGGCGCGCGACTGGCAGCTGATGTTTATCAGCGTGCCGCTGATTTTCCTGGTCGAGATATTGTTTGCGACCTGGAGCTGGCAGAAACTGCGCAGCCTGAACCGCCGTTCGTTTGGTAAGCCGCTGGCGGCGCTGTTCATCAGCGCCTTCTTTGCCAGCCACCTGATGTATATCTGGGCTGATGCCAACTTCTATCGCCCGATTACGATGCAGCGCGCCAACCTGCCGCTCTCCTACCCGATGACCGCGCGACGCTTCCTTGAGCGTCATGGCCTGCTGGATGCGCAGGAGTATCAGCGCCGGCTGGTGCAGCAGGGTGATCCGGAGGCGCTGGCGGTGGAGTATCCGCTTAGTGATATTACGTTCCGCGATGGCGGCACACGCAACAACCTGCTGGTGCTGACGGTCGATGGTCTGAACAATGCCACACTGCCTAAGGCGCTGCCGGCACTGAATCAGTTTGCCAGCGAGAACGTGCGCTTCACGCAGCATTACAGCGCGGGCGATACGCCGGAGAAAGGGCTGTTTGGCCTGTTCTACGGCATCTCTTCCAGCTACATGAACGGCATTCTGGCCTCCCGGACGCCGTCCGCCCTGCTCGGTGCGCTGAGCAGCCAGGGGTATCAGTTTGGTCTTTTCTCATCGGAAGGCTTTAACGCGCCGCTTTATCGTCAGGCATTGCTGACCGATTATTCGCTGCCAGCCACCGCCAGTCAGCCTGATGCCAGTACGGTGACGCAATGGCAGACCTGGCTGGACAAACAGAAGGGTTCCCAGGCGCCATGGTTCTCATGGATTACCCTGAACGGCCCTGACGTAACCGGTGAGAGCGCGAAGGCACGCCAGCGTAGCTATCTGCGCCAGGCACCGGCGGTGGACGATCAGATTCGCGCCGTGCTTAACGACCTGCAGGCGCGTGATTTGCTGAAGAACACCGTGGTGGTCATCACCGCACAGCGCGGTCTGGCGCTGGATGGCAATCCTGACAGCGCAGGTAACCGGCAGGCACTGCAGGTGCCGCTCGTCATTCACTGGCCCGACACGCCTGCGCAAACCGTTGATCGCCTTTCCGATCATCAGGATGTCATGACCACGCTGATGCAGCGACTGCTGCATGTGCGGACCAGTCCGGTGAACTACTCGCAGGGTGAAGATCTGTTTGCAGCACGTCGTCGCCATGACTGGGTCGCCAGCAGTGAAGAGAACAAACTGGTGATTACCACACCACAGGTGACGCTGGTGTTGAACAACAACGGCAGCTATCGGGCGTATGATGCGCAGGGCAACGCGCTGAAAGATCACAAGCCAGAACTGACGCTGCTGTTGCAGGTTCTGACCGAGGAGAAGCGATTTATCGCTAACTGATTAATTATCAGGCAAATAGTCGACAGGTATCTTGCATTCATGACGATAACCAGTAGACTAATCCTCCAGTGTACGGCACGTAGCGCAGCCTGGTAGCGCACGGTCATGGGGTGTCCGGGGTCGGAGGTTCAAATCCTCTCGTGCCGACCAATCTATCCCGAAAAAAGCAGCCCTTACGGCTGCTTTTTTCGTTTCTGTTATCAGAAGGTCATTTTTTTCGCACCCTGCGCAATCCGTTCTACACTTAAGTGTGAGTGGGTAACCAGAGGAGAGTTTATGACCTTTATTGAAAAAGACGATCCAACTGAAGCACCGGAATCTGGCGATAAGCAACCTTCCCCGCCAGACGAGAAGTAACCCACAGGGCCGCGTCGGACGCGGCCTTTCTGTTTCCTCTCCGGCTTTATGACAGATTCAGAGCTTTCCCATTTAACTGATATTTCCTTCCTGAACAGCAGGTTAGCCTGTCAGTTTCAACCTGATCCGCCTCACAAATTTCGCCACGTTCAGCGCATTTTCATCAAACTGAAACAAAAATGTCACAGAAAATACTTACTCTGGATGTCCCAGTCATTGATGGATAATTATCATGCCGATCAAAGCGAAAAGCCTGAAAGATGCAGAAGCGTTACTGCACTCAGGCATCAGCAAAGTGGAACTGGCGTATGACATTGGCAGCGACGACTTCTTTCGTCTCGCAAGCCACTGGTGCGACAGGGGCGCGCGCATCAGCAGAGGTCATCACCATTTCGTCGTTTCCCTAAAGAGTTTTGCCATCCCGCCTAACGACTGATCGCCGCGGGCACCTTGCCCTGCTCTGCTGCGCCTGATTTAATGGCTTTTTAGCCCTTGTCACGGTTTCGCATGCACTTTCCCGATCGGCCGCTGCCGCCTGTTTCAGGCGGCTTTATTCTTTCCTGTCATCTTAACCACAGCGATCCTTTGCTGGCGGTGAGTTACTTTGCCCCACAAAAATATCATGACGCGCTGGCTGTTGAATGGGGTATTCCGCTGCCCGTCCGACTGCAGCAGGCGGTCAATAAAAGACGTGCGGAATACCTCGCCAGCCGGGTACTTGCCCGGTCAGTAATGGCAGAACTGGGCGTTGATGATTTCATTCTGACCAATGCGCCTGACCGATCTCCCCTCTGGCCTGCTGGCATTCAGGCGTCACTGTCCCACAGCGCCGGTGTCGTTGTCGTGGCGGCTACACGTCAGCCCTGCGCAGTTGGTATCGATGTCGAGCAGTTGATGTCGGAAACCACGGCACAGGAGACGGCAACGCTGCTGATGAATACGCAGGAACAGCAGCTGTTGCGGACGCTGCCCGTCTCCTTCAGTGCGGCCGCAACCCTGCTCTTTTCATTGAAAGAGAGCGTATATAAAGCACTATGGCCACAACTGCATCAGCCGATGGACTTTCTGGATGCGGCACTGGTATCCGTAGATGTCGCGCAACAACGCGCGACGTTGCGACTGACTCAGCACTTCGGCGAGCGTTTTGCGAGAGGGACGTTACTGGACGCGGACTTTATCTGGCAGGAGAGTCAGGTGATCACCCTGGTTTCACATCGGCTTTAAAAAACCGGCTAAACAAGAGTATTTAGCCGGGGTAAACCGAGACGAAAGAAGCGCTTTCAGAAGGGCAGAAACTGACGTTTCTGATGATTGCTAAAGTAGCCTGTCTGACGCGCAGCACGCCAGTACGCTTTTCCGCTACGTTTTGCCAGCGGCTGTCAAAGCCCGGTATCGGTGCGTTTTACCGCGTCGAGCGTGGCAAGATCGCGCTCCCCGCCTGTCAGCTCCGTCAGCTGGCCTTCGCGCATCTCCAGCAGCCGATCGGCATGCACGAAGTAGTGGTCGTCATGGCTGATAGCCAGCACGGTTTTCCCTGCCTGCTGTAACCATGGCAGCAACTCACGGTAGAAGATACGGCGGAAATGGGGATCCTGATCGGCTGCCCACTCATCCAGCAGCAGCACATCGCGCTCCTCTGCCACAGCCAGCAGCAGCGCCAGCCGTTTGCTCTGCCCTTTGGAGAGCCGCAGATTCAGTATTCTGTTGCCTTCAATCTTCAGCTTATCCTGCATTTTCAGCCGCTCCAGCCACTGCTGAACCAGCGCGGGATTCGCCGCTACGCCTTCGCGTCCGATGAGCCGGTCAAACAGATGTAAATCGGTAAAGACCGCCGAGAAGTGGCTGCGCCAGCGATCGAGTTCGTCCGCTGTGATCGGTTTGCCATCCAGCAGCAGCGTACCGGACTGAGGCCGGTAAAGTCCGGTCAGCAGCATCGCCAGTGTCGATTTCCCGCTGCCGTTGCCGCCGATCAGGAACACCAGCTCTCCCCGGCGCAGCGTCAGATTAACCGGCCCGACCTGAAAACCGTTGTCGCCATAGTGAAAAGCAACATCGCGCAGTTCCAGCGTCTGCCACTCGGCGGTGGCGGAAGGCGTGTGGAATCCCGGCTGCCAGGGGGCGAGGTCAAAGGCGTTGAGCTTACGGAAAGCAACCTGGGCGCTGAGCAGTGTGGGCAGTGCACCGACCGCCGAAAGCAGTGGTGTGCGCAGAAAGAGCAGCGTCAGGGAAAAGGTCGCGGCGACGGCGGTGTTGGCCCAGCCCAGGCTGTTAGCCATAAAGAAGACCATGCCGATAGCGCCCAGGGTCATAATATTTGACCAGTTAACGGCGCTGAGATGATAGGTATCTGCGCGCACGATATGGTGACGCCAGGCGCGGGCATCCTCCTGATAGACGGTGTCATAGACCTGCTGCGCGCGTGAGCGATTGAGCTGCAGCTCTTTGCGCCCTTCGATCACCGTCTGGTAATCGCGATAGAGGTTATCTTCGATTTCGCGCAGCTTCGCCATGTGCCGGTAGACCCGCGACACCAGCATCCAGCCGCCCACCAGCATCACGCCCAGCCAGAGGCTGGTGACCAGTAACATTGCAGGTGAGAGCCAGGCCAGGTAGATCGCCGAACCAAGCGTAATGATGACGCCCTGAAACAGCTCTGGCAGGCGTACAAAGGCCAGCGTAATGGCCCGTACGTCACTGGTCAGCCCTGCCAGCAGCTGGGCGCTGCCGAGCTGCTCAATACGCTCAATCCGGGTATCGAGAATTCGCTTAATAAACTCGCCGCGCAGCCGCCAGACAAACTGATGGCCGAGCATCGTCAGCGCCAGCTGTGACGCCAGCGTCACCGCCATCAATACCACCAGCTGCAGCAAGAACTGCGGCAGGACAGCAAACGAGGTGTTTATGGCGACAATCATTTCGCGGTTGATAAAGGCGATCATGCCGATTCCCAGCACGGCACTGAACAGCGTCAGCGCAATCACCCCGATAAAAGGCCAGCGGAACTGGCGAAAAACAACGCTTAGCAACGTCATGCAGACAATCCATCAGCTTAAAACTGCCTGCAGTGTAATAGGATGCTAAATGATAGCAATAGTTATTCGCATCATGCCGCTGTCGTCACGACGGATTAAAAGGCGCGGCGGAACGTCAGATTATAGCGCCAGGGCCCGACCAGCGGATGAACGCCCGGTTTCAGCGGCAGGATACCGTGATAGCGCAGGCGTGACGGCCCGCCCCACACCACAATATCGCCATGTTCCAGTAACACACGCTGAGTCGCATCGCCACGTTCAAAGCCACCAAACTGAAAGACGGCCGGTAAGCCCAGCGACACCGACACGATAGGCTGGCGCATATCTTTCTCATCTTTATCCTGATGCAGCGTCAGCTTCGCCCCCGGCTCATAACGGTTAAGCAGGCAGGCATCCGGATTAAATCCGGCGAAGCCCGCCTCCGAAGCGGCCTGCTGCGCCAGCGTCCGGAAAAGCGGCGGCATGGCCGGCCAGCGGCGTCCGTTCAGGTTGTCCTCCTGCTGATAGCGGTAGCCGCGCGAATCCACCGACCAGCCAAAATCGCCGCAGTTGGTCATGGCGACCGACATGCGATGCCCGCCAGGCGTGATGCGATGGGCAAAGGGATTCTGTTCGGCAATCGCCAGCAGCTGCTGATAAAGCGCCTCTGCGTCGGCATGCGCCCGGCGTCGCAGGATGACTGCACCGTCAGCCAGCGTCTCCTGCCAGGGTTGCTCTTCACTGAAAAGATCTAACATCAGTTTTCTCCGGATTCGGCGGGGATCAGGAAAGCAGCAAACTGTGGCGACATCCAGCTGACAAACTTATCGCCCTGCTTGCTGATCAGATAGACCGCCAGATGCTGTTGTGTCGCCAGTGCTTTAGCTTTCTCGGTGCCAAGCACCATCAGCCCGGTGTCCCAGCCGTCGGCTTCCAGCGCCGTCGTGGCAATGACCGTGGCCGATACCAGTTTATGCTCAATCGGTCGTCCGGTAACGGGATCGATGACATGAGAAATGCGGCGGCCGTCCAGTTCATAATAGTTGCGATAGCTGCCGGAGGTGCTGATCCCATGACCCTGCAGATCCACACGCGCCTGAACCGCGTTCTCCCGGTCGGTGGGTTTCTGAATCGCCACCCGCCACGGCTGCTGCTGCGCATTGAGGCCGCGGCTCAGCACGGCGCCCCCCACCGACACCAGATAGTTATTTATCCCGAGCTGCTCCATCAGTCGCGCCAGGTGATCGGTGGCAAACCCCTCCCCCATCGTGGAGAGATCGACATAGAGGCCCGGCAGATCTTTTTGCAGCCACTGTCCGTCCGCGCCCTGCAGCACCCGCAGATGCTGTAATCCGGTCTCTGCCCGGGCGGCCGCGATCTCTGCCGCGTCCGGCGTATGCAGAGGCTGTTTCGTCGGGCCAAAGCCCCATAAATTGACCAGCGGGCCAACCGTGATATCCATCGCGCCACCGGTTTTACGGCCAATCCGCAGGGAAGTGGTGACGATATCCGCCATGTTTTCACTGACTGGCTGGGGAGATAGATCGCGGCTCTGGTTAAAGCGCGACAGCACGGAGTCCGGCTTCCAGGTGGAAAGCTCGGCATCGTCAGCATCCAGTAACTGCTGGATGCGCTGCTGCAGCTCTGTTTTACGTTCGCTGTCCACGCCAGCCAGGCTTACCCGCCAGAGGGTGCCCATGGTTTTGCCTTCCAGCACCAGCGCGGAGGTCGCCGCAGGTTTATCGCAGCCGGTCAGCATCAGCGCCAGCAGCGGCCCAAACAGCAGATTAATCTTATAACGCATCATTCCTCGCATGTAACACTTTATCAATAGCTACTACAAAGCATAAACTTCGGGTAAATTAGCTTAAAGAGCGTTGAATCTTCCCCCGAACCACGAGAACATTCACCCGTCATCTATCCTGAGCCCGCCTGTCGACAGACGGTCTCTCTGAATCACATAAAGGAGCAGCAGATGATCTATATGATTCTCGCCATCGCCCTCGGCCTGTTTGTTTTTGGCAGTTATAAAGCCATTGAACAGCGCCGTCATCGCCACATGGCCCCGTCACGTCCGCGCCATTAACAGGCTTCACTGCACCTGTCTGGGGCAACGTAGCCGTGACAGGCGCGGCAAGTGTACCAAAACGGGCGAAATGTCTGTGGCTGTGAGAGCGGTAGAGCTGGCATGGATTCTGCACTGTTGAAACAGTGTTTATCTCTGAGAGGTGCAGAATGAAAAAGTCACAGACGTGGCAGTTGGTCTGGCAGCACTGGCTGAACTTTTCAGCCTTCACCCTGGCAGGCGTGGCGTTTGAAGGCGCGCGTTTCGGCTGCGTGCCGCCGGCGACCGTGGCTGAGGAAGCCACAAAATGGCGAAAGGCAGATGCCTCTCGCCAGCAGAATCAGGCGGGCGCGCAGGCGTAATCGCGCGCCCTGACAACTCAGAACTGGTAAACCAGGCCCAATGCCACGACATCGTCGGTATTGATACCGGCTGCGTCGGTGAACGCGTTGTCGTCCAGCAGGTTGATCTGGTAATCCACGTAGGTAGACATGTTTTTATTGAAATAGTACGTCGCGCCAACGTCGATATATTTTTTCAGATTCTGTTTGCCCCAGTTCTGAATGTCGGTGCCGCGTTGGGTGACATAGGCCAGTGAAGGACGCAGGCCGAAGTCAAACTGATACTGTGCAACGACTTCCCAGTTATCCGCTTTATCTGCGTAACCGTAGGCTGAAGCGTCGTTGCTGCTGTCGCCGAAGCGGGTTGCGTTAAGGGAACGCGAGTACATCGCCGCCAGATAGACGTTATTGGCATCATATTTCAGACCGCCGGTGTACACCTGGGCTTTGTCGCCGCGGCCCAGGATACCAGAGGTGGCGCTGTTCTGGTCGTTGGTGCGATCGGACTGGAAGGTCGCGGCACCAATGCCAAAGCCTGAACCCAGATCATAAGTGGTGCTCAGCCCCCAGCCGTCGCCGTTCTGACCCAGCACGTCACGGCCATTTGGCGATTCGCTGCTGTTGCCATTCTTGCCCTGATACTGCACGGCAAAGTTCCAGCCATCCACCAGGCCGAAGAAGTTGTTGTTGCGGTAGGTCGCCATGCCGTTACCGCGCTGATACATGAAGTTATCCGCGCCATAGGTGTCGCCGCCAAACTCTGGTAACACGTCGGTCCATGCGCCAATGTCATAGGCCACGCCGTAGTTGCGGCCATAGTCGAACGAGCCTGCATTACCAAATTTCACCCCGGCGAACCCCACACGGGTGAAGCTGTTCGCAGTGCCTTCATCTTCAGAGTTGTTCAGCGCCGCCTGGTATTCCCATTGACCGTAGCCGGTCAGCTGATCGCTGACTTCGGTTTCCCCTTTAAAACCAAAGCGAACATAGGACTGGTCGCCATCCGCACTGCTGTCGTCAGAGAAGTAGTGCAGGCCATCCACTTTTCCGAACAGGTCCAGTTTGTTGCCATCTTTATTATAGATTTCAGCTGCGTTTGCTGATCCCGCTGCAACCAGCAATGCAGGGATCATCAGGGAGAGAACGCGACGTTTCATTTTATTACCCTCTGTTATGTGCCTTTATTATTTGCCACTGCGAGCTGAACGCTTAAAAATTCAACCGGCAGGCCATTGTTGTTATATGCCGGGTAATAATCCATCAGGAAAATGCTACGAAATTTCCGAAACTGTTTCACAATGCAAAACAGTTATTTCCGGATGTGTTGTTTGGGGAACTTATCAGCAGCACGTAACGATAAAAAACGCCGCACGAATGGCTAACCCGGATTGGAAATTATGATTATCAAGGAGTTATATCGGACCATTCCGAAGCACTGAATGATAAAACTTATGCCTCATCCGGGAATAGAATAGCTCCCGCTATCATCATTTATTCCATTATTACCTTCATTCTCCCCGAATGAGATGTACAACTTAATATTTCCCGCCGGACATGTTGTCCGGCTTTTTTTTGCCCATTCTTCGCCGTTTCGCTATTACTCCGTAAACTTTTTTCTCCGGGTTAAAATAACGCCCGGTGGTTTCCGCACAGATTGATAAATTCAGGCCCTTTTCTGTAACACCGTGGTGGAATATTCGCCATGTTAATTTACAGGCGTAATTAACATGGCGCTATCATAGCGTTGCCGGATACTCAGCGTTCGCGCAGCGATTCTTTGACTTTATTCAGGGGCTTAATCAGATAGTCCATGACTGATTTCTGGCCAGTTTTAATCTCCACATTGGCCACCATGCCAGGCACAATCGGGAATTTTCGCCCTGCGCGGTTGGTCAGCTCCGCTTTCTGCGTCCGGACGTAGACCCGATAGTAATACTGGTCGCGTTTTACCTCATCCTGCAGGGTATCTGGCGAGACGGTTTCTACTTCACCGGGCAGATCGCCATAGATGGAAGAGTCATAGGCGGTTACTTTGACAATTGCCGCCAGTCCTGGCCGGATAAAGGCGATATCACGGGGGTTAATGCGCGTTTCAATCAGCAGCTGATCCTCCAGCGGCACAATTTCCATGAGTTTGCCGCCCGGCTCCAGAACGCCCCCCACCGTGGTGACCTGAATATCTTTTACGATGCCACGAACGGGTGAATAGAGCGTGGCGCGCGTCAGCTGATCCTCTTTACCGGCGGCCACCTGCAGCTGCGCATCCAGTTCCGCGTTATTTTTTACCTGCTCTTCATGAGCGCGAACCAGATAGTCGTTGCGCGCCTCATCGATTTTGCCACGCAGATCGCTGACCTGACGACGCAGACGGATCACCTCAACCTGCCCTGCCGCCCCTTTCGCCACCAGCGGTTCGGTAAGCCGCAGCTCATCCTGCACCAGCCGCAGCGACTGCTGCAGATTGCTGATGGTTTCCGTCAGGTTGCGACGTCGTGATTCATAGAGCTGGCGTTCCCGCTGCACCAGCTGCGGTTCCTTCAGAGTTTCCGCGCTGAAGGTCAGGGGCGTGCCGGCCAGCTCCGCTTCCAGTCGCTCTGAGGAGGCACGCAGGGTGCGCACTTTAGCCTGCGCCTCGCCGAAATTTGACTGAAAGCGGGTCGGATCGAGCGTCGCCAGCACCTGCCCTTTCTCGACAATATCGCCCTCATGGACATTAAGCTGTTTGACGATGCCGCCATCCAGGCTGTCGATGACCTGCGCACGGCTGGAGGGCGTGACTTTGCCGGTGCCGACCGTGACCTCATCCAGAATCGCGAAGTGCGCCCAGATAAGGAAAATTCCCAGCGCGGCCGTGCAGATCCAGATAATTGCCGAGGTGCGGCGTTCATGACGGGCAAGATCTTTATCCACGATAACCAGGCTCATACGCCCTCTCCTTTACCTGTTGATGGCGATGTCGCGGGCACCGTCGCGCGGCGCAGAATCTCGTCGCGCGGACCATCGGCCACGATCCGGCCATTATCCATCACCACAATACGGTCGACCATTTTCAGCAGCGCCGGACGGTGTGTGACCAGCAGCAGTGTCCGGCCGCTGATCCAGCCCTGGAGCTGACGAATCACATACTCCTCAAGCTGCTCATCCATCGCCGCAGTGGGTTCATCCAGCAGTACCACCTGCGGCTGGCGCAGGATCATGCGGCTCAGCATCACCATCTGCCGCTGCCCGCCTGAGAGGCCGCGTCCGCCTTCATTGATAATGCGATCCAGGCTGGCGGCATCCTGCTGGATCAACGACAGCGCGCCGCTGATGCGCAGCGCCTGCAGCATCTCCTGTTCGCTGGCGTGGGGATTGCCAAGCATCAGATTCTGCCGCAGCGTGCCAAAGAAGAGACGGGAGTCGTGCGAGAGCCAGCCAAGCTGACGGCGTAAATCCACAGGATCGATACGTTCAATGTCGACGCCATCAACAATGACCTTGCCCTGCGTCGCCTGCGCCTGACCGGCCAGGATCTTCAGCAGCGTCGATTTACCTGCCCCGACTTTGCCCAGAATGGCGATCTTCTCGCCAGGCTTAATCTGCAGCTGCTGCACATTGAGCACACTCTTTTCGTTCTCCTCGTCATAGCTGTAATGCACATTGCGCAGATCGTACTGGCCGGTCAGCGTTGGACAGTGTGCCAGCGTCGCGCTGTCAGGCTGATCGAGCGGCTTTTTCAGCAGCTCATCCAGCCCTTTCATCGCCATTTTGGCGTGCTGCCAGCGCGAGAAAACCATGGTGAGCTGCATCAGCGGCGCGATGGTGCGCGAGGAGAGCAGACTGCAGGCAACCAGTGTCCCGGTAGTAATCTGCGAGTCGAGCACCAGATAGACACCAAACACCAGCATTCCTGCGTAGGTGAGCTGCTGCACGGTTGAGGCCCAGCCGGTAAGACGCGCGCCCCACAACCGCTGCTGATTACTGATTGAGGCGCTGACTTCGTGCGTCTGCTCCCACTGACGCTGGAAGTAGGGTTCGGCCTGCAGTGCCTTAATGTCCTCGATCCCTTCAATGGTTTCCACCAGCACCGCATTGCGCAGCGCCCCTTCCCGCAGCCCCTCTTTCGCCAGTCGCGCCATCGGGATCTGCACCAGCAGGCCGGGAATGACGATCAGCGGGATCGCCGCCAGCGGGATCAAAACCAGCCAGCCGCCGACAAACGACATAATAAACAGGAACAGGATGACAAACGGCAGGTCGGCAGCCGCCCCGACCGTCGTCGAGGTCAGCAGCTCGCGCACCTGATCAATCTCACGCAGCTGGGAGATAAACGAGCCGGTCGATTTTGGCCTCGCCTCATTACGGATGCTCATCGCCCGGGCAAATAGCATGGACGAAATTTTCAGGTCGATGCGTTTTCCCATCAGGTCGGAAACCTGAGTTCGCATCAGCCGGATAAGATACTCAACGGCCGCTGCGATCAGCACCCCAACAAACAGTACCCACAACGTGGACTGAGACTGGGCCGGAATGACCCGATCGTAGACCTGCATTGAAAAGAGGATCCCGGCCAGCGCCAGCACGTTGCTGACCACCGAGGCCAGAGAGATCTCGGTGATCCGCCGCCCCATGCCGCGAAAATTTTTCCAGAACCAGTGTGGTTCATACGGCTGCACAAACTCGTCGATGCGCGCATCGCGACCGCGGGCCGCTACCCCAACGACGCCGACATTGCCCTGGGCGCGCGCCAGCAGTTCTGACAGGGGGCTTTCACGCACGACATCGCCGCCTTCGCTGAGCCAGTAACGCGCATTCTCATCGGCATCAATATCCTCCAGCACCGCCACGCTGGCGTTTTCCAGCACCAGCACTATCGGTGTAATCTCCTGACGCCAGCGCAGCGAATGTTGTGGCACCATTGTCAGATGCAGGCCCAGCAGCCCGGCGAGCCGTTCCAGCTGCTGTGCCACCGGCAGATGTTCAAACCAGCGCATCTGCTGGCGCAGGGTTTTGCCATCGGCAGGTTTGCCGAATCGCGCGGCCACTCGCAGCATGGCGGCGATCCAGTTGTCCGTATTCATACTCATGATTAAAGCCTTATCCCTATTGCAGCGAAGGAAGGAGATCGCCGCTGCTTTGCTGGCGATCGATACCCATGATGTCGAGCAGATTGTCTACCGCGGCGGCATAACGCACCGTGGCGTCCCAGCCATCGTAGAGCGCGGTAATGCGCGCGCTGTCAGCCTGAAACACATCCTGCTCTACGCTGAGCAAATCGTTGAGGCTGCGCTTACTCAGGCGATACTCATCGGCGTAGACATTTCGGGTATGGTCGGCGCTGGCCAGCTGCACTTCCCCGGCCGCCTGCCGCTGCTGTGCGCCAATCATGTCGGCATAGGCCGTCGAGGCGTTCTGGTTGATGGCCAGCTTGGCCTGCTGAACCGCCGCCTGAGCCGCTTCACGATCCCCCTCGGCTGATTGCGTTTTGGCATTCACCATGCCGCCCTGGTAAAGCGGGGCTTCCACCTGCAGCTGGACTTCATCATCCCAGTAGGACTGGCGATCGTTTTCATAGCGGGTCCGGCCCGCCTGCACTTTGATGGTCGGCCAGTGGCCCGATTCGGCCTGACGCACCCGCTCACGGGCCGCCTCCTGCTTCGCCTGGGCGCTGCGCACCGCCGCGCTGCTTTCGTAGGCGATCCGGTCGAGGGTGATCTGCTGTTTCAGCAGCGCCTGGGGCAGTTCAGGCAGCGTAGCGGGGACGACGCCGGTCAGCACGGTCAGCTGCGCAGTGGCAGAGCGGAGCTGAGCGCGATACTGCTCCACCGTCGCCTGCATGGCGGCGATGCGGGTTTCCGCCTGCAGCACGTCTGACTGCGAATTGAGTCCGGCATCGGCGCGCAGTTTTGCAATATCGCGCACCCGCTGCAGCGAGGCGATATTGGTGCGCGCCGTGTCGGCCAGCGCCTGATAGCGTTTGACTTCGAGATAGGCCTGCAGCGTATCTTCCGCCACGGTGGTCATGGCGTCGAACAGGCCAAAGCGATAGGCATCCGACAGCGCATGTTGCTCATCAATAGCACTGCCGGTGCGACCAAAGTCATAAAGGAGCTGGCTGAGCGTAATCCCGCCGGACCCGTTGTTGTTCAGGCTGCCGGCAGAGTCGGTCTGATGCGATCGCCCTGCCGCACCCTGCAGGGAAATCTGCGGATACCAGGCGCTGCGGGCGGCATCCAGGTCGCCCTGCCCCACATGGATCTGTGCCGCCGCCTCCGAGATTTTCGGATTGCGGGCGAAGGCGCGGAGAATGGCGTCACGCAGCGTTAAGCTGGCAATCTGCTCTTCGCTGGGCGCGGCACGCCAGTTAAATTCGGCTTTAGGTAAGGGTGCGGCCAGGACCGCGGGAGTGACAACGCCACTCAGGGCGTACAGCAAAATAGTTAATCGCGCTTTGTTCATTATCCATACCAACAGAGGTTCTTATCATCATGGTGTTTTTCCCGGTGAACAAAGCAGGCAAAAGGGGCGCTACACAGAGCCTGATAGGGCTTTTTAAATTTTATATTTATGTTTTCTGATTTTGACACTTCACGATATCTGACATTATTAGATCAATTCACACACAGATTCCTGCTAAAAACAGATGAAATCGTTACTCTTTCTGCCATTCGCCTGAAAAATAGCCAGCAAAAAACCGCTTACTACATCAGACAGACTTAACAGATCAGCGCAGAAGAGAGTGATCTTTTTAATATGTTCGCATCAGGCGACGGGCATTGCTGCGGCCATCACAGCCGGAGAACAGCCAGGGTGGCTGGCCAGAAGCCCCGGCGTGGCGCTGTCCTGTGTCCGCCGCCCGAAAGGGCTACAACCGCATCCGTCAGGCTTACCCGGGGCCGTCTGGCCTGCGCGTGTGAGTGGCTGATGCAGAGTGAAATCCGGCCGGAATGGAGACGTATGGCACCATGCCGTTTGCTGCGCTTACCCTAATCTTTCAGGCTGTTAATGGATAGTGGCGTTAGTCTGGAAAAGGGAATAATGGCGTCACGAAAAAAAGCGGGTGCTTTCGCACCCGCTTCACCGATTGACCTGACAGGGTTGGTGGTCGTCAGACGACATGAACCTGCAGATTCTGCTGCACCAGCACATCTCCCAGCGTGTTATCGCTGCTCAGCGCCGAGTTGTGGTAGATCTCAAAGACTCTGCCATCTACCGTACGCTCGCCGCTGACTTCCCAGATCCCGCCGTTGCTGTTAGCCAGCATGACCTGGCTGCCATCCGCCCCTTTGACCAGCAGATCGTCACTCTGTTTATCCGTGATATTGAGTGCCTCATTAAGATCCAGCTTCACGGCGTTGGTGCCGGTTTTGCCCAGGTCAAGCACCTCGATATGTTCAACCTTCAGGCCCAGCGCGGTGAGATCCAGAGTCAGATTTTCACCGTTGAGCACCAGGGTATCGGTGCCTGCACCGCCATCGATGTGGGTAAAGTTAAGGTCGCTGACCGTCACGATATCCGCACCGCTGCTGCCGACCACCGAGGCCCCCTCCGCCGTGCTGCCATCTGCCAGCGTGATGACCACGCCACCAATGGTGTAGGCCCCCTCCTCTGCCGGCGCGGCTGCTGCCGCCGTCATCGTCTCACTGACCGGAACGTTTTCGCTGCTGCTGACCGGCGTCACGCTATCCGCGTCCGTGACAAGCGTAGAGGCCACGGCTACCGTGCCGCTGTTCTCATCATTGCTGGTGCTGGCCGTATGTGTCGTCTCAGCGCCGACACTGGCGAGCGTGGCGCTGTCATCCACAACGGAGAACAGGGCAACCGACTCGGTGGCCGCCAGCGTCACCGGCAGCAGCGAGCCCAGTAGCAGCGTGTTGGTGGTGGTGTAGCTGTTTCCGGCCACGTCAACAATCGAGACTTTTGCCAGGGTATTCAGCGACAGCAGCAGGCCTCCGACCGACAGCAGCGACGGTGAGAAGTTAACGGCGTAACGTCCCAGTGCATCAGTCGTGGTGTTCAGCGTCGGCCCGTTGCTGCCATTGGCAAGCAGCAGCGTCACACTGACCCTTGAGCCCTGGGCCGCATTCAGCGAACCGCCCTGCACCACCAGTCCCGTGAGCGCAGAAGTCACCAGGCTGAGCACCGGATCGACCCCGACCAGCGGCTGATTATGCGACAGCGCGGTGAAGCTGCTGCTGCTGCTGGCGGTATTGCCACCGATATCCGCCACCGTCACGGTCAGCGGATGACTGCCGTCCGCGATCCCTTTCAGCGTTGCGGAGGGCACGCTGACGCTCCATGTGCCATCCGCCCTGACTGTCGTGGTGAGGACAGCGCCCGCCACGTTAACTGTGACCGTGCCACCCACTGCGTTGGTGCTGCTTCCACGGATGGTTTCACTGCTGTTCGCTTCCGCGATGTTGAGATAACCGTCGCCGCCAAAGAAGCTGTTTACGCTCACTGTCGGCAGCGTGTGACTGACCACAGCCAGCGACGACGACACCGTACCGGTGTTGCCTGCGCCGTTGATCACGCTGGCAGTCACGGTCTGCAGGCCATCCGCGATGGCGGCGAGGTTAGCCGCCGGCACCGAAAGACTCCAGTTGCCGTTGCTGCTGACCGTCGTGCTGTAGGTCTGTCCGCCCAGCGTCACCCGCACCACCGATCCCTCGGCGTTGCTGGCAGTGCCGCTGATGGTCTGAGCCGTTTTCACATCCACGGCGCTCAGGGCACTGTCGCCAAACAGGGAGGTAATCGCGACCACCGGCGTCGACTGACTGATGACGCTGAGTGTGCCGCTGCTGTTGACCACGTTGCCGTAGGCGTCCGTACCGGTCACCGTGACGGTTTTGGTGCCATCAGTGATTGCCGTCAGATCCGCTTTCGGTACGCTGATACTCCAGTTCCCGCCGCTGACCACTTTAGTGGTATAGGTCAGGCCATTCAGCGTGGCGCTGACGACAGAGCCCGCAGAGAGACTGGAGGTGCCGCTCAGCGTCTGGTTAGAGGCCAGATCCGCCGCGCTCAGTACGCCGTCACCAAATACCGTATTGACGGAGAGCGTAGGCTGAACCAGTCCCAGTGACACGCCTGCGCTGGTGCTGCTGACGTTGCCGACCAGGTCAGTGACCGACGCGCTGACGGTGAAGTTACCGTTCAGTAACGTCGACAGCACCGCAGGCGAAACGGTTGTTGAGAAGCTGCCGTCTGCGTTGACCAGTGCCGTAGCGGTGGTATTGCCAATCGCCAGCGTGACGCGGCTGCCTGCCGCGACACCGGAGACGGTGCCGCTGATGGTCTGTGTCACCAGCGACTCTGCCAGGTTCAGCACGCCGTCACCAAACAGCGGATTGAGTGTGACTTTTGGCAGATTATGAATGCCGACCAGGGCGGTGGCATTCGCGCTGCTGGTATTACCGGCGCTGTCGGTCACGCTGACACCGACCGTCAGCGTACCATCGGCAAGTCCCTGCAGCAGGGCTGGCGACAGCGGAACGTTAAAGGTACCGTTCGCAGCCGTCGTCGTGACAAACTGCTGTGCGCCGACAGAAACCACCACGCGCGATCCTGTTTCCGCCCCACCAATCACCCCGCCGATCGTCTGAGCGACCAGCGCATCCGCCACGTTGAGCAGACCGTCGCCAAAGAGCGGATTAATGGTAACCGTCGGCAGCAGCGTGTCGACCCGGAATCCGGCGCTGGTGGACGCCGTGTTGCCCGCCGCGTCCGTCACCGAGGCCCCGACGGTCAGGTTGCCCTGCGCCAGCGTGCCCAGAATATCCGGCGTGATCGTGGCACTGAACGCCCCGCCTGCGCCTACCGTTGCGATGACCTGGCTGCTGCCCACCGTGAGCGTTACCGTACCGCCCTGAGCAACATTGTTCACCACGCCGCTGATCACCTGTCCGGTGGCGATGTCGGCCAGATTCAGCACGCCATCTTCAAACAGCGACGTCAGCGAAATCGACGGTGCCTGAGTAAAGACGCCGATAGTTGCGCTGCCGGAAGCCACGTTGCCCGCCACGTCTCTGACACTGACGCCCAGCGACAGGTTGCCATCAAGTAATGTGGTCAGATCGCTGCCCGGCAGGTTAACGCTCCAGGCACCGCCCGCCTGCACTGTGGTGGTGTAACTCTTGCTGCCAAAGGTAACCGTGACCTGAGAACCCGCCGCCGCATTCTGGATCACGCCGCCGACCAGCTGACCGGCCGTGGCTTCTGCGATGTTCAGCAGGTTATCACCGCCAAACAGCCCGGTAAGTTCACCCACCACCGGCACCGCATTGATGATCGACGTGACCGTTTCACCCACGGTACGGGTGTTGCCCGCGCCATCCGTCAGGGTAACGCCGAATGTCAGAGAGCCATCACCTAACAGACCCAGCACCGACGGCGGGACGACGATGGCCCATTTTCCATCCTGACCCACGCTGGCCGAGAGCGTTGTTCCGCCCAGCACCACTGATACGGTCGCACCCACGCCCGCCGAGGTGGCTACCCCGGAAATCGTCTGTGCTACAGTAGCGTCCAGTGCGCTAAGCGTGCCGTCGCCAAACACCGAATCGACCACCAGCGTCAGTGCGCTGTTGACCACTTTGTTGACCGTCAGCGTGGCGTCCGTCTGGTTTCCGGCGTTGTCACTGACCCGCACGCCAAATACCAGCGCGCCCTCCGTCAGCCCCGACAGCACCTCCGGCGTCAGGTTAATGCTCCAGCGACCATCCGCACCGACGGTCGCGGTCGCGACAGGCGCCGCATCGCCCACATAGAGACCAATCGTCTGGCCCGCCGCCCCCTGCGCACTGCCGGTCAGCACCTGACTGGTCACCAGATCAGCGGCGTTGATGACGTTGTCACCGAGGAACGCATCTACCTGCACCAGCGGCGCAGAGGTATTGACCGTCACCGGCTGACTGGCGGTGGCCACATTACCCGCCAGATCGGCCAGCTGCGCGGTGATCGTAGGCGTCGTGCCGTCGGTCAGCGCCTGCATGGCACTGGCGGGCACGGTTGTGGACCAGCTTCCGTCACTCTGCACGATGGCGCTGTAGCTCTGATTATCAAAGGTGACGGTGACCAGGCGACCCGCTTCACTGGCATCAGTGGTGCCGCTGATGACCTGGCTGACACCACTTTCGCTGCCATTCACCTGATTGTCGTCGGCAAAACTGTTGATAGACAGCGCTGGTGGTGTCAGGTCGATCAGGACGTTGCCGCTGGTGCTGACGGGTGTCGTGCCGCCGGTCGCATTCACCGTAATCGCCACGCTGCCGTCCGCCCCTCCAAACGCGCTGACCGGCAGGGCCACCGTTGACCAGTTGCCCTGCGCATCCAGCGTGGTGCTGTAATTCTGACCCGCAATCACGACCGTCACCACACCATCGGCCCCCAGACCGAGCGAGGTGCCGCTTACGACCACCCCGCCCGCAAGATCCTGGGTGCTGATGATGTTGTCACCTGAGACGGTGCCCAGCGCTACCAGTGGACCTGGCGGCGGTGTCAGATCGACGGCCAGGCTGACCGAGCCCGTGCCGGTATTGCCGGCCAGATCGGTCACCGCCAGCGCCAGGGTCGTCGTGGTGCCAAAGGTCGCCATCTGCTCTGGCGTCAGCGTCACGCTCCAGCTGCCATTGGCCGCCACAATCGCGGTTCCCAGCAGCGTGTCGTTCAGCGAAACCGTGACTACCGATCCCGGTTCGGCGCCTGCTGCTGTGCCGCTGAGCACCTGTGGCTGAATGCTCTCACTGTAATTCAGCACGTTGTCGCCGGTAAAGTCCGTGACGCTGAGCACCGGTGGCGTAGTGTCGAGCACCAGCGAGCTGTTAATCGTCGAACTGTTCCCCGCGCCATCGATGGCCGTGATGGTGACCGGATAGGTGCCATCCGGCAGCGCCGAAAGCTGGGCCGCTGTCAGCGGCACCGTCCAGTTACCATTGGTGTCGGCTGTGGTGGTGTAGAGGTTACCGCCAAGCGTGAGCTCTACACGCTGATTCGGCCCCGACTCGCCAGTGGTGCCGCTCAGGTCAATGCCGGCGGCCGCCTCTCCGGCGTTGACATAGCTGCCCAGAAACGCCGGACTGACGGCCGGTTTCGGTGCAGTAAGGTCGGCGAAGAATGGCAGCTGCGCTGACGCGCTGTTGCCCGCTGCATCCACAACGTTAACCGTCAGCGTCTGCGCGCCATCAGGCAGCGCGTTCAGGGCATTGGCAGGAATCGCCACCGTCCAGTTTCCATCCGCATCCACCGTGCCGGAATAGCGGCTGCCGTTGAGGTCAACATTGATGCTGACCGCCTGGTTTGCCCCCGTACTGCCGGTGGTGCCGGTCAGGGTAACCCCGGCCGCGGCTTCGCTGATGTTCAGCTGGTTATCTCCGCCAAACGTATCGGCACTGAAGGTCGGCACCGGCAGAGTAACCGCTGTCACCACGTTCAGCGCGGTGCTGTCGCTGTTCCCCGCGATATCCGTGGCGGTCACGGTGATGGTGTGACTGCCGGTGGTCAGGGTGGCTAACTGCTCTGGTAAGAGTGTCAGCGACCAGCTGCCATCGTTCTGCACCGTAGCCGCCAGCGGCTGACCGCCGTTGAAACCGGAAATCGCTACCGCCACCGTCTGACCGGCGCCGGTAATGCCGGTGGAGCCCGTCAGGATCTGCGCACTGGCCGCCTCTGCCGCGTTGAGCGCACCGTCGCCAAAGGGCAGATTCAGTGTGACATCCGGCAGCGTGTTGATGGCCACCAGCACCGTGCCATTGGTGCTGGCACTGTTGCCGTTAACGTCGGTGACGGTCACGGTCACCGGCCAGTTACCGTCCGGCAGGGTTTGCAGGAGGGCCGGAGGCAGGTCGAGCGACCAGCGCGATCCCTCCGCATTCAGCTCCGCGGTGTAGCGTGTACCATTGAGGGTTACCGTCACACTGTCAGCATTTTCACTGACCACAGCCCCGGTCAGAACGCCGCCTGCGGCCGCCTCTGCGGCGTTGATACGGCCATCGGTGAAGGGCGTATCCAGCGTCGGTTCCGCCAGTGGCGTAATCGCCGAGGTAAACGTTTTGGTTGCCTGGCTGGTGTTGCCTGCCCGGTCAGTCGTCACCAGGGTCAGCGTGTGTTCACCCGCCCCCAGGCTGGCGATCACGTCCGGCGTCAGGCTGGCTGTCCAGTTGCCGCTGGCGTCGACCGTGACGGTCAGCGGGATATTCTGATCGCCAACGGTGACGCTGAGGGTCTGACCCGCGACCACCGCAGAGGTGCCGGTGACCTGCTGAACCACGCCGGCTTCACTGATATTGATGATGTTGTCGCCGAACTGAATCGCGGCAAAAGTCGCCGGCACCGGCGCCGCCTTCAGGATCTCCACGCCTGCCGTCGCCTGCGCCGGATTGCCTGCTGCATCTGCGGCGGTAACGACAACCTGCGTCACGCCATCAACTAACGTATCAAGCGCGTCCGGGGCCAGATCCAGCGTCCAGTTGCCGCTGGCATCGGTGGTGGTGCTGAACGCTTCCGTGCCGACAGTGATGCTTACTACAGTACCTGCCACCAGGTTGGCACTGCCGCCACTCAGGGTTAACGGGCCCGCACTGTCAGCCGCACTGACCAGCGCGTCACCAAACGGTGTCTCCAGCGTCAGGGCTGGCGGCGCATTAAATGCCACGTTGAGCGAGAGATCGTTCTCCGTCGTGACGTTGCCCGCGGCGTCGGTGACCGAAACGCTGATGCCGTTCTGCCCATCAGCCAGCTGCTGCAGATCGGCGGTCGGAATAGTAACTGACCAGTTGCCCCCTTCTCCGGCCGTGGTGGTATAGCTGACGTTGTTAAGCGTCACCGTGACCGGGAATGCGCCGGTGGTGGTGCCAACGATAGTAAGATCCTGCAGCGATTCTGCAATATCCAGGACCTCACCGGCACTGACTGTGATGCCGTTCAGTGCCGGTGGTGTGGTAATGAAGCTTACCGCCTGGCTCACGGTGGCCGGGTTACCCGCAACGTCGCTGGCCGTCACGACAAAGGTTTGCGTGCTACCAGACGCCAGGCCCGCAAAGGCGCCGGACGGCACTGTCACGCTCCAGTTGCCATCAGCGTCAAGGGTGGTGGGGTAATCATTGCCGTTAAACGACACGGTGACCGGCGATCCGGCTGCCAGCTGGGTACTGCCACCACTGATCACCACATCCGCCGCGGCCTCAAGGGCATTAATCACATCATCCCCTGCGACTACGTCGATCGTCAGCGTCGGCTGAACCTGAGCACTCGCCAGCACGACCAGAGAGGCGCTGCTGCTGGCCGGATTGCCCGACGCATCAGCGGAGCCCACAACCAGCAGCTGGTCGCCATCCGGCAGATTCGCGAGATCGGCGGCAGGTACGGTTACCGTCCAGAGACCCTCTCCGTCCACCGTGCCGCTGTACTGAATGCCGTTCAGCGTCACCGTTACCAGCTGGCCCGGCGCCAGGTTGGTGCTGCTGCCGCTGACAGCCAGATCCAGCTGCGCCTCCGCCTGGTTCAGGAAGTTATCGCCACTGATGGGATCGATGGTCAGGGTGGGCAGATTCACACTGTCCGCATCACGCGTCAGGTTCTGCGTTATCGTGGTCGGGTTGCCTGCTGCATCCGTCAGCGTCACCGTCAGTGGATAGCTGTTGTCTGTCAGCCCCTGCATAACGCTGGCTGGCAGTGTGACCTGCCAGGTGCCGTCAGAGAGAACCAGGGTAGTGTAGTCAACATTCTGGAAGCTGACGGTCACGGTCTGTCCGGCATCCTCAGCCGGGGCACTGCCGCTGATGATGACGGGTTCCAGAACCTCCAGTGAGTTGATGATGTTGTCGCCGCCGACAGGGGTCAGGGTCAGTACCGGCGGCGTCAGATCCACCGTCACCGCACTGATCAGCGATCCGCTGTTACCGGCGGCATCGCTGGCGGTGATCTCCAGCGCATTGACGCCCTCGGCCAGCAGCTGCACCTGCTCCGGCGTTAAGCTCAGCGTCCAGTTGCCCGCTGCATCAACCGTGGCAGGGTAATCATTTCCGCCCAGCGTCACCGTTACCGACTGGCCGCTGCCTGCTACGCCGGTTGTGCCACTCAGTGTCTGACTGAGCGCCGATTCAGCCAGGCTGAGATAGCCGTCGCCGAACGGGGTGTTAAGCGTGACCTGGAGATCGCCGGTTGCCACGCTGATCTCGCGCGTTTCGGTCACCGGATTGCCCGCCGCATCGCTGACTGTCACTGTCAGGATATAAGCCCCGGCCGGAATGCCCGCCAGCGCGCCAGCAGGCAGGGTCAGGCTCCAGTCGCCATCCTGGGTGACCGTGGTGGTCCAGATCTGGTTATTGAGGGTTACAGTGACCCGCTGACCGGCCTCTGCACTGCTGCTGCCGCTCAGTTCAATCGGGGCGAGGCTTTCAGCAATATTGACGATGTTGTCATCCGCGACGGCATTCAGCGTCAGGGTCGGTGGCGTCAGATCGACCGTTACACTCCCCTGGCTGCTGCCGGTGTTGCCAGCGGCATCCTGAACCGTCACGGTATAGTCCACGTCCGCTTCCGGCAGATCGGCCAGCGCCGTGGCGGGCACGCTGACCTGCCAGTTGCCATTGCTGTCGACCGTGCCGGTGTAGGTAAGACCATTCAGCAGCACGCTGACCGTCTGACCATCGCCTGTGACACCGGTGGTGCCGCTCAGCGTCTGGGCGGTGGCAATCTCGCTGCTGTTGAGCGTGCCATCACCAAAAGCTGACACGATCTGGGGTACAGGCGGCGTGGTCAGTACGCTGAGCGAGGCTTCGCTGCTCAGGGCGGCACCCCCGCTGTCTGTGGCGCTGACCGTCAGCGTGTAAGGGCCATCAGCCAGCGCCGTCAGTGCCTCCGCCGGAACGATAACACTCCAGCGTCCTCCGGCCGACACCTGGGCGGTATAGCTGACATTGTTAAACAGCAGTGTGATCACACCCTCCTGCGGCACATTAACGGCGTTGCCGGTCACGATTAGCGGCTGACCCAGCTCCTGTGCATTCAGATAATTGTCACCGCTGATGGCGTCAAGCGACAGGCCAGAGGCGTTGCTGTTGATGTCAAAGGTCAGATCACGGGTGGTGGTGTTACCCGCCACATCGCTGACGGCCACGGTAAAGGTGGCGCTGCCATCGGCAATGGCGGCCAGCGCACCGGCTGGCACGATCAGGCTCCATGCCCCGCTGGCCTGTACTACGCCGCTGTAAACCGCACCCCCAAACGCCAGCGTGACCAGCTGGCCCGCTTCGACATTGGTCGTGGTGCCGCTCAGACGCTGGTCGGTCAGGCGTTCCGCACCATCCACCACATTGTCACCCGTAAAGGCATCCAGCGTCAGCGTTGGCAGGCTGGCAGGCTCCACTTTCAGCACCAGATCGCGGCTGCTGGTGGTGCTGTTTCCGGCTTCATCAGTGGCAGTGACCGTCAGCGGATAGCTGCCGTTATTCAGCCCGCTGTAAACGGTAGCGGGCAGTGCCAGCGACCAGTTGCCGTTGACGTCAGCGGTAGTGCTCAGACTGGTACCGTTGAAGCTGGCAACGATCAGCGCATTGGCATCGCTGCTGCCATTCAGCGTCAGGGGCTGCTGGCTTTCCGCCGCATTGATGATGCCATCGGAGGGGGTGATGACATTCAGCACCGGCGGCAGCGTATCCACCTGCAGGCTGCCAGCCGCCTGAGTGCTGTTGCCCGCGACATCGCTGACGACCACAGTATAAGCGTTGCTGCCCTGCGGCAGCGCAGCCAGCGCCTGGGGCGGAATCGCCACCTGCCAGTTGCCTGCGGCATCGACTGTGCCGCTGTAACTGATGTCATTCAGCGTGATGCTGACGGTCTGGCCGTCGCCTGTCACGCCGCTGTTGCCGACGATCGCACCACCGGCAACGGCTTCGTCGCCGTTGAGGATGCCATCCGTAAAGGCCACGCCGGGTGTGGCAACTGGCAGCGTGCTGGCGACCACGGTCAGGGTGGCATCACTGGTGACCAGCGTGACGCCATTCGCGTCGCTGGCGGTCGCGGTGATCGTCAGCGGGCCATCGGCTGCCGTGCTGAAGGTTTCCGGCGGCAGTGTCAGACTCCAGCTGCCATCGGCGTTGACGGTCGTACTGGCCGACGCGCCGCTGGCGACCACGGTAACCAGAGTACCTGCAGGCAGACCGCTGGTGCTGCCGCTGACCGCGACAGGCTCGTTTCGCTCCAGCGCGTTAAGGTAGTTGTCGCCGCTGACCGGGGCCAGCGCGAGCGACGGTAGCGTATTGTCGACAGTAAACGTAAGCGGGCTGGCGGCGCTGTTACCCACCGCATTGAACACGCTGACACTCAGGCTCTGATTACCCTCACCCAGCTCAGAAAGTGCGCCCGCAGGCAGAATAATGCTCCAGTTGCCGCTGGCCCCGACGACACCGCTGTAGTCGGTGCCGTTCAGGGAGATGACCACCTGCTGACCCGCCTCAACATTACTGCTGCTGCCGCTGACCGTAATCGGCTGCAGCTGCTCAGCCGCCGTGACGATGCCGTCGCCGGCAAAGGTGCTACTGTCAACACTCAGCAGCGGTTGTACCTCCGGCGCAGTGGCGACGTTGAGATCGACCACCTGACTGCTCTGATTACCGTTCACGCTGGTTTCGGTGACGGTGACGGGCAGGATGCCAGGTGGCAGTGCGGCCAGCGCATCAGGCGAAATCTGCAGCGTCCATTGCCCATTGACACCGACAGTGGTGCTGTAGAGCTGGTCATTGAGCTGAACGGTGACAATGTCGCCATTCTGACCGCTGCCGCTGACCTGTAGCGGCAGCAGCACTTCGCTGCTGTTCAGGGCGTTGTCACCGCCGATTGGCGCGACGCTCAGTGGCGGCAGCGTGGTGTCTATCGTCAGCACGCTGTTCTGGCTGTTGCTGTTACCGACCGCGTCGGTCACCGTCACCACCACCGGATAGCTGCTGCCATTGGTCAGGCCAGCCAGCGCTGCAGGCGGTACCGGCAGTGACCAGTTACCCGTAGCATCAACCGTGCTGGTGTAGGTCACGCCATTCAGCGTCACGCTGACGCGGTCGTCCGCGCTGCCCGTACCGCTGAAGCTGAAGCCGGCGGCCTGCTCGGCGTTATTCAGGATGCCATCTCCGGCAGGCGGATTCAGGCTGAAGTCAGGGGCGGCGGTGTCGACAGTAACCGGGAACGGCGTGGTAGCCACATTGCCGTTCGCCGTGGTCACGGTCACGTTCAGATCATAACGCCCATCGGGCAGCGACTGGAGGTCGGCTGCGGGCAGCGTGGCGGTCCAGCGGCCAGCGGCGTCCACTACCGCGTCGTAGGACTCACCGTTCAGCGTCAGGCTGACGCTGCTGCCCGGCGTCACAGTGCCGCTGAGGGTCAGATCGGCTGCCGCTTCCGCTGCGCTGATAATGCCATCGACCGCAATGGGATCGACGGTCAGCACAGGCAGTCCGGTATCGACCGTCAGCGGTACGCTGATGCTGTTGCTGTTGCCTGCGGCATCAGTGACCGTCACGGTAATCGGGTTGCTGCCCTGTGCCAGCGCCTGGAGAACGGACGGCGGCAGCGTCACGCTCCAGGCACCATTCGCATCAACCGTGGCCGGATAGCTGATGTCACCCAGGGTCACGCTGACCGCCTGACCCGGTTCAACGGAGCCGGTCAGCGTCTGCGCCACGCTGGCTTCAGCCGTATTAAGGATGCCATCCGTAAAGGGCGTATCCACCTGCGGGACGTCCGGCAGTACGGTTGCCACCAGCAGCGACTGACTGGTCTGCACCGCACCCGATGACGCGGTCACCGTGATAGTGCCCTGCGGCAGATTCGCCAGATCGGCGGCCGGTACGGTCAGCGTCCAGGCACCGTTTACATCCGTCACAGTGGTATAGGCAGTACCGCCGGGCACCAGGGTCACACTGACCGGACTGCCTGCAGGCAGGTTCGCCGACGCGCCGCTGAGGACAAGTTCACTCTGGGCTTCCAGCACATTCAGCGTGCCATCATCGCTGATCGGCGCAAGTGAGAGCAGAGGTTCACCGGAGACGACGACAGTAAGCTGGCCCGCGGCAGGCTGCGCCGGGTTACCGGCCAGATCTGAAATCGTGACGGTAAAGGGTTTATCCCCCGCTCCGCCCAGCGATCCGGCAGGCAGCGTAACACGCCAGCTGCCGTCAGCCCCGACTTCACCATCGTAAGACTGCCCGTTAATCGTCAGCAGCACCGGCTGACCTGCCGGAACATTCGTGACACGTCCCGTCACCAGAATATCCGTAAGCTGTTCGGCGCTGTCGATCTGATTATCGCCGGTCACGGGATCGATAGTCAGTACTGGTGGATTGTCCACCAGCACCGTAACGCTGGAAGCCAGGGTGCTGCTGTTGCCATAGGCGTCGCTGAGCACCACATCAATCGGGTAGGTCGCATCGCCCAGCTGGCTGACGATCGCAGCAGGCACCGTCACGCTCCACTGGCCGTCGGTGCGCACGGTCGCCGTGTAGGTGTCATCGTTGAAGGTAACGCTGACCAGGTTGCCCTGCGCGCCGCCGCGTCCGTCAATCACCAGATCCTGAGTCTGTTCCGCGATGTTGATATAGCCATCACTGGCCGGTGTAAAGAGTTCCAGCAGCGGCGGCGTGGTGGCAAAAATCAGCGAAGTGGTGGTCTGCGTGCTGTTGCCATCTGCGTCGGTCGCCACGACTGAAATCGGCTGTGTGCCGTCAGGTACACGGGTCAGATCGGAAGCCGGAACGGTCACGCTCCAGCGGCCATCCTGCGCCACGACAGCGGAGTAAGTCAGGTTGTTTAAGCTGACACGGATGATATCTCCTTCATCGCCGGTGCCGCTGACGATCAGCGGCTGCTGCGCATCGCCGACGTCGATCACGCCATCCGGGTCCGCCTCGTCCAGCGTCAGCGCAGGCAGCGTCGTCGCCACCCGCAGTTCGGTGCTCTGAGTGCTGCTGTTTCCGGCCGGATCGGTCACCGTGACCGTTACGGGCAGCGTCTGATTCGGCAGCGTAGCCAGATCGGCAACCGGCACAGTGGCACTCCAGCTTCCGTTAACATCCACCAGGGCGCTGTAGGTTTTGTCATTGAGCGTCACCAGCACGCTGTCGCCCGGCTGACCGGTCCCGCTGATCTGCAGCGGCACCGTCAGTTCATTGTTTGTCAGTACGCCATCACCGCCCGGCGCATTGACGGTCGCTACCGGAAGCTGTGTGCTGACCGTCAGATTCTCAGTCTGCGAAGCCGTATTCCCGCTGGCATCAGTCAGCGTAACGGTCAGCGGATAGCTGCTGCCATCCGCCAGCGCCTGCAGTGCAGAGGCAGGCAGATTCACCTGCCAGTTCCCGTCTGCATCCACGGTGGCGGTGTAGGTCTGATTGTTTAGTGAGACAGAAACACTCTCGCCTGGCCGGGCACCTGAACCGCTGACCGGCACACCTGCCGCCACTTCAGGGTTATTAAGGATGCCATCGCCGCCCGCGATCTCCCCGACAATCAGCGTGGGTGGCAGCGTGTTGACGCTGAAGTTCAGCGTATCGTCCACGCGGTTGCCCGCCTCATCGATCGCGGCGATCGTCAGGCTGTTGGCGCCCTTCGGCAGTAAAGCCAGATCGCTGGCCGGCAGCGACAGGCTCCAGCTTCCGTCATCATTGACAATAGTGCTGTACGTTTTGCCGTTGAGTTGCAGCTCAACCTGCTGGCCCGCCACGGCTTTACCAGTGCTGCCGCTGAGCAGCAGATCGCTGCCTGCCTCCAGCTGGTTAAGAATGCCATCGCTGATGGCGCTCTCCGCGAGCGTAATCTGTGGCAGCGTGTTCACCACCACGTTCAGCTGGGCGGCGTCGGTCAGCAGAGCGCCGCTGGTGTCCGTAGCGGTCGCCGAAATCACTTTGATGCCGTCAGTGATCCCCGCCAGATCGCCCGCTGGCACGATGACGCTCCAGAAGCCATTGCTGTTCACCACGGCGCTGTAGGTGTTGTTGTTGAAATCAACCTGTACCGCCTGCCCCGGATTGATGCCGACCGCAGAGCCATTGATAACCAGGTCGCTGCTCAGCTCCTGCAGATTGAGGAAGCCATCCAGGCTGACAGGTTCAGTGATTGTGATGACGCCCGGCTGACCTGGCGCTGGCTCAACATTGATGTCGCGGCCGTCGGTAGCCTGCAGCCCCGCCGTTGTTGAGACGCTGACCGCAATGGTAGTGATGCCTGCCGCCAGGGCGCTGAGTGCCTCAGAGGGGATCGACACGCTCCAGTCGCCGTCTGCATTGACCGTGCTGCTGTAGCTCTGGCCGCCAAGCGTAATGAAGACTGTCTGGCCCGTTTCAACATTGCTGGTACTGCCGGAGAGAATCTGATCCAGCGCTTTCTCGCTGTTGTCCACCAGGTCGTCACCGGCAAACACGGCGATCGTGACCGTTGGTACGCCCGGCTGTGGCGGGGTCTCTACTATGATCGACCGATCTTCATTCGCCACAACCCCGGTCAGCGTGGTAACACTGGCAGTGATGGTCGCACTCCCCGCCGCCAGGGCAGCCAGTGCGCTGGCAGGGACGTTGAGGCTCCAGCTGCCATCACTGTTGACCGTGGCGCTGTAGGTCTGGTCACCCAGTGTGACCGTCACAATCTGACCGGCCTCGACATTCGAGGTGGTACCACTGAGCAGCTGTTCGCTGGTTTTCTCATCGTTGCTCAGCACATCATCACCGGCAAACTGATTAATGGTGATAACGGGCTCGCCCGGCTGGGTCACCGGCGCCTCAACGGTGATTGGCAGGCTGCTGCTGACGGTCTCGCCCGCCGCATTGCTGACCGTTGCCACCAGGGAGGCCGTCCCTGCGGCCAGGGCACCCAGTGCATCCGCCGGGATGGCAATATTCCAGCTGCCGTCGGCGTTGACCGTACCGCTGTAGCTCTGACCGCCCAGCGTCACCGTGACAAGCTGGCCCGCCTCGACGTTAGTCGTACTGCCGGAGACCGCCTGCGCCTCCAGCTTCTCGTCGTTGCTCAGAATGTTGTCGTCGGCAAAAGCATTAATCACCAGGGTCGGCGCGTCAGGCGCGGTGCCCGAGGCCTCAACCAGGAAGTCACGCGTTTCACTGACCGCCGTGCCACTCTGATCGCTGACCGTGGCGCTCAGGGTCGCACTTCCGGCGTTCAGCGCCGCCAGCGAACTGGCGGGAATGGTGACGCTCCAGCGGCCATCCGCGCCAACCGTGGCCGTAAAAGTTTCTCCATTCAGGGTGAGGGTGACCTGCTGGCCTTCGCCGATATTGGTCGTGGCGCCACTCAGCAGCTGATCGCTGGCTTTCTCGCTGTTGCTGAGGATGTCATCTCCGGCAAAAGCGTCGATAGTGAGGGTGGCGGCTCCCGGCTGCGTTGCCGGGGCCTCGACGGTAATCGGCTGTGTGGCAGTCACGCTGTCACCCGCCGCGTTCGCGACTGTCACGGTCAGCGTGGTACCGCCTGCCGCCAGCGCATTGAGGGCTTCGGGGGGCACCGTAACACTCCAGCGGCCATCACTCTGCACGCTGGTGCTGTAAGTCTGCCCGCCCAGGGTAACCGTGACAATCTGGCCGGGTTCAATATTGGTGGTTGTGCCGCTGACCGCCTGCCCGACCGCTTTTTCATCGTTGCTCAGCAGGTTATCGCTGGCGAAGCTATCCAGGATAAGGTCTGGCTCGCCCGGCTGCGTTGCCGGGGCTTCCACCGCAATGTCGCGGGTTTCAGTCGCGATAACGCCCGCGGCGTTGCTGACTGACACGGCGATCGCATTGGATCCTGCAGGCAGATTCTCCAGCGCGGCGGCCGGAATGCTCACGCTCCAGTTTCCATTGCCATCCACGGTGCCGAGGTAAGTCTGCCCGCCCAGGGTGACGGTCACCGTCTGGCCCGCCTCGACATTGGTGGTGGTGCCGGAGAGCGTCTGGTTGGTGCCTTTTTCGTCATTGCTCAGGATGTCATCCCCGGCAAACTGACCAATAGTGACCACAGGATCGCCCGCCTGTGTAGCCGGGGCCTCGACATTCAGCGGCAGGCTGCTGGTCGCCGTGTCACCGGCCGCATTGCTGACCGATACCGTCAGGGTCGTCGTGCCTGCTGCCAGGGCGCTCAGGGCCGCCGACGGCAGCGTCACGCTCCAGTTACCCTGCGCGTCCACGGTGCCGCTGTAACTCTGTCCGCCGAGGGTTACCGTCACCAGCTGACCCGGCTCCACGTTGCTGGTGCTGCCGGTCACGGTCTGGTCGGTGCTTTTCTCCGCGTTGCTCAGCTGATTGTCGCCAGTGAAATCATCCAGCGTGATCGCTGGCGGCCCCGTCACGACTGGCGTGTCGACGCTAATCGTACGGTTTTCACTGGCCTGCGTGCCTGCCTGATTAGTGACAACGGCAGCGATTGCAACCGATCCGGCGGCCAGCGTATTCAGCGCCGCAGACGAGAGCGTGACACGCCAGTTGCCCTGCGCATCCACTACCGCACTGTAAGTCTGATCGCCCAGCGTAATAGTTACAATCTGCCCCGCCTCCACATTGGCGGTGCTGCCGCTCAGCAACTGGTCACTGTTCTTCTCGCTGTTGCTGAGGATGTCATCCCCTGCAAACTGATCGATGGTAATAACCGGCGTACCCGGCTGAGTCACCGGCGCCTCAACGGTGAAAGTCAGGCTTCCGCTGGCAATGGTGCCCGCCTGGCTGGCGACAGTTGCCGTGGCGGTGACTGTGCCAGCGGCCAGTGCCGCCAGCGCATCGGCAGGCACGGTGATGCTCCAGCTGCCATCTGCGTTGACCGTGCTGCTGTAACTCTGTCCGCCCAGCGTGACCGTGACAATCTGTCCGGCTTCGACGTTGCTGGTGCTGCCGCTGAGGGTCTGCGGCGTGGTTTTTTCAGCGTTGCTCAGCACATCATCGCCGGTAAACGGGGCGATGGTCAGGGCGGGTACGCCTGGCGTAGTATCCGGTGCCTGCACCTGAATGCCCAGGGTAGCGGACGCCGTTGTGCCGGCGGCGCTGGTGACGCTGACGGCGATGGTGCTGCTGCCTGCGGCCAGCGCGGAGAGCGCGGCGACCGGAATGGAGACACTCCAGCTGCCATCTGCGGCAACGGTGGCGTTATAAGTCTGCCCGCCCAGCGAGACGGTTACGATCTGTCCGGCCTCGACGTTGCTGGTAGTGCCGGAGAGGGTCTGCGGCGTAGTTTTTTCATTGTTATCCAGCAGATTATCGCCGGCAAAGGGATTGAGGCTGATGGCAGGCGTTGCGGGCGTGCCGGGATCGGGTGCGGCCACGGTGACGGGCAGGCTGCCGCTCGCTGTCGTGCCCGCGCCGTTGGCCACACTGACATCAATGGTCGTGTTGCCCGCCGGGAGTGCCGCCAGAGCAGCGGCCGGAATCGTGACGCTCCAGCTGCCGTCCGCCCCGACGGTGGTGTTATAGGTCTGGCCGCCCAGCGTCACGGTGACAATCTGGCCCGCTTCGACATTGCTGGTGGTCCCGCTCACCACCTGATCGAGGGTTTTCTCGGCGTTATCCAGTACGCCATCGCCGGCAAAGGTGTTCAGGGTGATGGAAGGTGTGCCTGGCGTCACCGGGGTTCCGGGATCGGTGCCACCGCCGTCGCCACCGCCGCCACCCCCGCCGCCACCAGCGCCCAGGCCCGCGGCGAGCCCGGCTAAGCCCAGCACGCCCAGACCGCCCGCCGTGATCACGCCCATCGAGGTGTTGGTGTTATCGGCCAGCAGCAGCGGCTCTACGCTGTCCAGAGATTCATAGGTTGGCGTGACCGAACTGGAGGCCAGCTCAGCTCCCTCGGCAGTCTGCGGGAAGAGCGCATGTTCCGGCGGATTGACGCCATCGTCGAATACCAGCTCGCTATGCTGGCCATCGGCATCGTCAAGGAAGAATTTCTGATAGCGAACGGTGCTGCCGTCGCGCATGTGCAGAACCAGATCGTTGCCCTGGCGCTCATACTGGGTGACCACGGCGCGTGTACCATTGATACGTACGACGCTGGGCTCGGTGAGGTTAATGGATTGGGATGAACCGCTAACTGATTGTGAGATAAGTGTGCCATTTTCGCGCGAGATGATGTCGACACGGGTTTGCGTGAGTTCTGCCATTTTAACCTCTATTCCACCAGATTGGCTAATATACTGAATCAAAAAACATAAATTATTTTTATGCTTATGATTTTCACATTAGGGTTACCCTCCCGGAAAAGGAAGGCATATCCACCTGGTGACCAGAGAAACAGCACAGCAAAAATATGGCAAAGACCCGATTATAACCGGGAGGTATTGCTACTTTTGTTTGAATTTTTCTTGCAGACTCGCGGGGGACGTACCGGTTCTGACAGATTGATTTTTAACGTAGCTGGATGAAAAATCAATTTCAATGTGCAGATTTTATTATGATTTAATACTTTTTACATAAGCAGGGAACGGAAAATCATTTTCTGAAAACGCGCTTCGTCTTTGTTTTTTCATGTCAATTTATTGCTGAATGTGTCCATAAATGATGCTGAAAGATGAAAAAAGCAGCGTTTCAGGAACTTTATAGCGCTAAAAAAAATTTGCTAAATATGCGAGTCAGCCAGCATTTATTCGTGGCGCTGTTTAGGCAGTTCGACAGCAACCCGTTAAAAACGAGCAGGAAATTTGTGTTAAGTCGCTATTCGCAAAGCTGCCCGATGCCAGGAAAGTTCTGGAAAAAATTCGCGACGCAGTAAAAGTCGGTAAACTCCCGGTTTTATGGTTTATTCGATGTGGCTGCACGACGTCTTATAAGAGGTGCAGGGGCCCCTGACTCACGGCCAGTGCTACACTTTTCCGCTTTACCTTTGATGAATCTGACCTATGACCGCACTGGACGCTGCACAACAACATAAACAGCAGAGCCGCCTGAACTGGGGCACGCGCACCATTTTTTTGGTCAATGGGTTAGGCATGTCCGCCTGGGCACCACTGGTTCCCTTTGCCCGCGATCGCCTGCAGCTCAGCGGCGCCTCTCTGGGCGCTTTGCTGCTCTGTCTGGGAATCGGGTCGCTTGCCGCCATGCCGGTGACTGGCACACTGGTGGCGCGGTTCGGCTGCCGCCGGGTGATGGCCTTCTCGACGCTGTTAGTTTTGTTGATGATGCCGCTGCTGGCCACGGCAGATTCGCATCTGGTCATGGCGGCGGCGCTGATGCTGTTTGGTGCCGGGCTGGGCATGCTGGATGTGGCGATGAACTATCAGGCGGTGCAAGTCGAGCAGGCCGCCGGAAAACCCATGATGTCCGGCTTTCACGGCTTTTTCAGCCTGGGCGGGATTCTGGGCGCAGGTACGGTCAGTCTGCTGCTGAGCCAGTCCTTTACCCCGCTGGCTGCCACGCTGGTGGTCATGGCAGTCATGCTGATACTGCTGCTGTGGCGACTGCCGGTATTGATGAATGAGCGTCTGCACCAGCCCGATCAGCCCTGGCTGGTGATCCCGCGCGGCTGGGTCGCCTTTCTTGGCCTGCTCTGCTTTATCCTGTTCCTGGCAGAAGGCGCCGTACTGGACTGGGGCGCACTACTTTTGCTGCAGAATCCGGCCATGACGCCAGCTTATGCAGGACTGGGTTATGCGATCTTCTCGGTAGCGATGACGCTGGGGCGTTTCAGTGGCGATAAAGTCATTTCACGATTTGGCCGCTATCCGGTGATGCTGACGGGTGCGCTGACTGCGGCGGTGGGCATGAGCCTGGCCGTCTGGCTGCCCTGGCCGGCGATCGCCCTGCTCGCCTTCCTGCTGGTCGGCTTTGGTTTATCTAACACGGTACCGATGTTGTTCAATGCTGCGGGTAATCAACGGGATATGCCTGCGAACCTGGCGATTTCTGCCATGACAACGCTGGGATATGCGGGTATTCTCTCAGGTCCGGCTTTAATCGGATTCATTTCGCAATGGATCAGCCTCAGTGGTGCATTTTTAGTGATTGCCCTGTTGCTGTTAGCGGTAGCCGCCAGTGCGCGAAAAGTTGCGCGATAATTCAGGTACCTGACACGCTATGTTGTATAAGTTTCCACTGACCTCCGGCAACGTCACCCGCTTTTTTGTGGTTTTCAATCTGGTGCTCCTGCTGGCGCTGGGCTTCATGGTGCACAACTCGGTGAATGCCTGGCTCACCGGAAAACGGTATGCCATGGACGATCTGGCGCGTGACGTGCAGAAGCGCATTGACGCCTATCGCTTTGCGACCTGGCAGATCTATGAAAATCTCTCCACCAGCGCGGCGGGAGCGACACCCGGCAGCAATCTGCAGGAGACGCGACTGCGTCCTGATGTCTATTACCTGGAAAAAACCCGGCGTAAAACCGAAGCGCTGATTTTCGGCTCGCACGACAGTAGCACGCTGGATATGACGATGCGGATGTCGAACTATCTCGACACCCTATGGGGCGCGGAAAATCCCACCTGGTCTATGTACTTTCTCAACGGTCAGGATAACAGCCTGATTATGATCTCGACCCTGCCGCTGAAAGACATGGCGACGCGTTATAAAGAGAGTGCTATCAACTCCATGGTTGATGGACGCCGCGCGGAGATGCTGCAGCAGGCCAATGCGCTGGATGAACGGGAAAGTTTCTCGCCGCTGCGCCATCTCGCTTTTCAGAACGACCACTACTTTACGCTGCGCACGACCTTTAATCAGCCGGGCCATCTGGCAACAGTGGTCGCCTTTGATCTGCCGGTTAACGACCTGATTCCGCAAAACATGCCGCTGGAGAATTTCCAGTTGCGTCAGGACAGCACCCTGCCTGCCAGCAGCAGTGACCAGCAGGAGATGGAAAATACCCGCATTTCGCTGGTTAACCCCAATATTGAGATCACGGCGACCCTGCCCAGCACCTCGCTGCAGCTGGTCTATCAGGTGCCCATTACCCGCCTGATCCTCGACAGTCTCTACAATCTGCTCTGGCCGCTGCTGATTAACCTGCTCCTGTTCCTGCTGTCGCTGGCGGGGATCGTGCTGCTGCGTCAGCAGTCGCTGCGTCCCAGTGAAAACCAGAGCGCGGAACTCGACTCGCTGCGGATACTGAATGAAGAGATTGTGGCCAGCCTGCCGGTCGGGCTGCTGGTCTATGACTTTGCCAGCAACCGCACCCTGCTGAGCAATAAAATTGCCGAACATCTTTTGCCGCATCTTAATCTGCAGAAGATTATCAATATGTCCGACCAGCACCAGGGCGTGCTCCAGGCCACGATCAACAACGAAGTGTATGAGATCCGCCACGCCCGCAGCGTGCTGTCGCCCCATACGCAGCTGTTTATGATGCGCGATCAGGATCGCGAGCTGCTGGTGAACAAAAAACTGCAGAAGGCGCAACAGGTGCTGGATCGCAACCATCAGATGCGGCAGCAACTGCTGCATAATCTGGGCCATGCACTGAATCAGCCGCTGGAGAAGATGGTCGCCCAGCTGGTGCAGCTGAGTCAGCGTGACGCAGATGAAACCGTGCTGGATCTGCTCGATGAGAGCCAGGGACTGGTGCGACTGGTGGATGATATCGTTCTGCTGAACCGGCTGGAGGCGCACGACTGGTCACCGGATGCGACCGTCTTCAACCTCCAGGAGCTGCTGGATGAGATCGCGCTGGAGAGCCTGCCGCTGATGCGCCGCAAGGGGCTGTCGCTGGTGGTGAATAACCATCTGGCGAACGACGAGATGCGCTTCGGCGACCGTCGCGCCCTGCGCAAGGTGCTGACCACGCTGATGCACTATGCGCTGACAACCACCCGCTGGGGAAAAATCACCCTGGAAGTGAAGACGACAGAAAAGCAGCCCGACAGACTGCTCATCGAACTGGTTGATACCGGAGCCGGACTGACGGTGGATGAGCTGGCTAACGTTGATTTCCCGTTCCTGGGTGACACCAGTCAGGATCGCTACGGACAGGCGTCGGGTATGGCGTTCTTCCTGTGCAAGCAGCTCTGCAAACAGATGGGCGGCAGCCTCGATATTGTGGCGAAAGCGGATATCGGCACGCGCTACAATATGCAGTTGCCGCTGGTTCTGGAGCAGAAGCAGGAAGAAGAAGAGGAAAAAATTCTGGATGGCGTGACCGCGCTGGTGGAGATCACCGTAGAGGACGTGCATAAGATCGTCTGCCGCCATCTGGAAAACTGGGGAGCGCGTTGTCTGACGCCCGACGAGCGTATCTCCGGTCAGGATCACGATGTGCTGGTCACCGACGATCCCCAGAAGCTCAGCGGCTGGGCGCTGCTGCTGGCAGAGGATGAACTGGGGCATCATGCACTCAATGACCAGCAGTATCGGGTTAATTTCAATCTCAGCAATGCGCTGCTTGATGCATTGCTGGCCCTGATTGAGAAGCAACTGTCGTATGACGTGATGGATAATGACACGGAAGACGACGCAGCCACGCCATTGATGAGCGGCGGCTATTTCCAGCTGTTTACGGAGACAGTACCGGATGATGTGAAGAGACTGTATACTGAGTCGGCGGAAAAGGACTACGCTTCGCTTGCTCAGACAGCGCATCGCCTGAAGGGCGTGTTTGCCATGCTCAATCTGACGCCCGGCAAACAGCTTTGTGAAGAGTTAGAACACCACATTAAAGTGTGTGACGATTCAGACATTAAAAATACCACCAGTGATATTGACGCTTACGTCAATCAACTGCTGCAGCAAGGTAACCAATAAGATGAATAACTTAAACGTAATTATTGCCGATGACCATCCAATTGTCCTTTTCGGTATCCGAAAGTCTCTGGAACAAATTGAATGGGTCAACGTTGTAGGTGAGTTCGAAGACTCAACAGCACTAATTAACAATCTGTCCAAACTTGACGCTAACGTCCTGATCACCGACCTCTCTATGCCAGGTGAGAAGTATGGCGATGGCATCACGCTGATTAAATACATCAAACGTCACTATCCTGACCTCTCGATTATTGTTCTTACCATGAACAATAACCCGGCGATCCTTAGCTCCGTGCTGGATCTCGATATCGAAGGGATCGTGCTGAAACAGGGCGCACCAACGGATCTGCCAAAAGCACTGGCTGCACTGCAGAAAGGCAAGAAATATACGCCGGAAAGCGTGGCAAAACTGCTGGAGAAGATCAGCGCGGGCGGTTACGGCGACAAACGTCTGTCACCCAAAGAGAGCGAAGTGCTGCGTCTGTTTGCTGAAGGCTTCCTGGTGACCGAAATCGCCAAAAAACTGAACCGCAGTATCAAAACCATCAGCAGCCAGAAGAAATCAGCAATGATGAAGCTGGGCGTGGATAACGATATCGCACTGCTGAACTACCTGTCTTCTGTCAGCCAGACGCAGGTCGAAAAAGAGTAACGCGTTCAGGAGACGGTACAGCCGTACCGTCTCTCTCCTCTCCTGCCCTATTTTGCCCGCGTTTTACGTACCCGCTCTGCATAGATCGCCAGCGAACCTTTCAGCACATCCAGCGTCACCGGTTTCGACAGGCAGTTATCCATACCCGCATCCATACAACGCTGTTTCTCTTCCGCCAGCGCATTCGCCGTGACACCGATAACCGGGAAGAGATGGCCCAGCTGACGCAATCGCTGTGTCAGACGATAACCATCCATATTGGGCATGTTGACGTCGGTAAGTACGATATCAATCTCATTTCGGCTGAGGACATTCAGCGCATCGACGCCATCCTGCGCGGTCTTCACCTGGTAGCCCAGCGTGCCCAGCTGTTCCGACAGCAGCATACGGTTGATGGGATGATCATCGACAATCAGTACCATGATGTCATCGTTATGCACCTTCTCTTCGACCGGCACGGCAAGCAGCAGTGCATCCGCCGCATCCTGTCCCAGCGCAATCCGGTAAATGCGTGCCAGCAGCGCCGGAACCTCATGCAGCGTGGCGGTCGAGTGGACCCAGTGTCCGGGCTGACGTTCGCGCGGCATATCCACATGCGATCCATCAAAAGTGACCAGCGCACGCAGCGGCATATCGGGTACGAAATCGTAGTCGGTCATCACCACATCATCGGGGTCAGGCTTACCGTTGTACTCCGCCACCTGGATGCCCTGCTGCTGGATCTGCCGCGTAATGAAAGCAGCAAGGTAGTCGTTGCGCATCGCCAGCCAGACCTTCTTGTCCTGCAAATCTTCCAGCAGCAGCAGTGACGGCTTCTGCCCTTTGTAGATCGGAATGCGCACGATGAACTGGCTGCCCATGCCCGGCTCGGAGTCGACCTCGATATCACCATCCATCATATTGATGAGTTTTTCACAGATCGCCAGCCCCAGCCCGGTGCCCTGGAAATTACGCTGCACGCCATTCCCTACCTGGAAGAAGGGGTCAAACAGGCGAGGCAGCTCTTTGGCCGAAATCCCCACACCGGTATCACGCACGCGAAACGCCAGATAGCCCTGCTCCACATAGGCGTGCAGAATGATACAGCCGGTGTGCGTGAACTTGATGGCGTTGTTGAGCAGGTTCGAAATCACCTGCTGCAGGCGCAGCGGATCGCCATCCAGCACCTGCGGAACATCATGTTCAATAAAGCAGTAGAGCGTCAGCCGCTTTTTTACCACCAGCGACAGATAGTTACCGACGATATGGGTGACAATTTCCCGCGGAGCAAATGGACGCGGCTCAATCTTCAGCTGCTCCGACTCAATTTTCGAGAAGTCGAGAATATCGCTGATGATTTTCAGCAACAGGCTGGAGGAGTTATTCATCGCCGTCACCAGCGAATCAATCCCGCTGGGCAGCTCTTTGGTCTGCAGCAGATCAAGGTTTCCGATGATGCCATAGAGCGGCGTTCGCAGCTCATGGCTGACCGTGGCAAGGAACATCGATTTTGACTGACTGGCCTGCTCTGCCGCATGGGCCATCTCCTGCAGAGACTGCTCCATCCGCACACGCGCCGAGACATCAACCAGCACGCAGATCGCCACGTTCTCGTTACGATAGCGCGAATGAACAAAACTGATTTGCAGGTTGGTATTGCTGCCGGTCAGCACATCGACAAAGTTAACCTGCTGTCCGCCGATAATTTCATTCAGCCGCAGTCGGTCTTCCTGAGTCAGCAGCGTCAGATAGTTGTGCGCCAGCTCGTTACTCAGAATATTGGTGCCGTCACTGGTGCGTAAAATGCAGATCCCGACCGGCGCTGAAGCGACAATCTTACGGTTAAACTGCTCATGCTCCTCCAGCCGATGGGCATTCTCTTCCGCCGGCAGGAACATCCGGCGCTCAAATATCCAGGCCAGAGTAATCAGGATCACGGCGCTGAAAATATTAAGCAGCAGCGCGTTAATGATCATCAGCTTAAGCTGATCCACCATCGCGTCGGTCGGGATTGACCAGACCACGTTGAGATCTGAAGGCGGCAGTGGCTTTTTCAGCACCAGCTGGCGATACCCGTTCAGGTAGCCGAACCAGGTTTTATCATCAGGCAGATTAGTGAGCGAGAAGCCCAGTCCGCCACGTCGCGAATTCAGCAGCGGCCGATAATTTTCATCCGTAATCGAGGCGAGAATAGGCAGGCTGCCAGGCTGAATAAACTCATCCAGCCGGATATTCTGCTCAACACCCAGCAGCGCCTGTAACTTATTTGCCACATAAACCGGCACCATCATATAAAAGGTCCCGACGCCTGGCTGCGCGCTGCTGTTGATCCAGTACATCGGGTTACGACGATCTTCCTCGCTGCTGTTGCGGTAGCGCAGCACATTTTCACGCAGCGATTTCAGACTACGCTCCCGGTCGGCATTGCTGCTGCCGATGGTGAAGTCGGCCAGACATTGACTCTCGCCACCGATAAAGAACACCCGGTTCAGCTCATACGACGAGGCGAAGTTACTTTTCCAGTAATTGATGTAATAACTCAGGGAGTCGAGCGAATTGCGCCAGGTGTTACTCATCGCGGTACAGTCGCCATCGGAAAACAGCGGCGTAAACTGTGGCTGGGTGGCTTTGCCCGGCATGATGCCTGTCAGCACGTCCAGCCCGCTGCTGGCGTTGGTTAAGCGATTCTCAGTGATATATTTCAGCTCGCGTACCATGTCCGCTGAATGACGTACATACCACTGTATTGTGCCGTAGTTGCTGGCAAACTCCTGACGAACCTGCGTCTCTTTATTATGCAGCACGCTGATAATGTAAAACGCCGTCAGAACAGCGCCCAGCGTCCAGATTAGCAGCGCCAGCGCGCGGAAAAGATAACGCGAGATGCGAAGCGTAGTGCGGAAAGAGACAGGATATTTCAAAGGTAACTCGCAGTTGGCAAGGTTAGTCGCATCGTCGATTTTTAATGCTCATACACTAGCTTTATCGGGCGTAAAAAGCCAGCCAGCCGCAGGCTTAGCAGGTGGTTTGAGACGTTTTTAGGACAGCGTAACAACATCGTTAACGTCTGCATCAGGCAGTCGCTTCTGCCCCTGTAACAGACACCCATTTATAACAATATAAAGCGACGCGACTTCTGAAACGAGAACGATCCGCCCAAAGCCGGCTTACTGAAAGCGGCACACAAGCGACAACCAGAAAGACCCGGCTCAAAGTGCTTCATCCCCTCTCACATCAACTGCAAGTCCTTCTCAATACGCCAACCCACCTGAAGCGACACCAAAGCTCAACGAGAAAGACCCGCATGCCCGAAGCGCAAAGCGTCCACGCCAGGGATGGCGTGGCCGATCCGCAGGGATGCGGGCCTCCTTTGCGATCGGACGTGGCGGGCCTTTCGGCAGCACCCGGCTCACAGCATCCCATCACCCGCTCCGGACCGTCAGGAACCGGCCCCTTAAAGCGATACAAAAGCCTGAAACAGAAAGACCCGCCACGTCTGAAGCCAAAGCGTCCACGCCACGGATGGCGTGGCCGATCCGCAGGGATGCGGGCCTGCTTTGCGATCGGGCGTGGCGGGCCTTTCGGCACAACCCGGCTCACAGCATCCCATCCCCCGCCCCGGGCCGCCTGGAACCGGCCCCTTAAAGCGATACAAAAGCCTGAAACAGAAAGACCCGCCATGCCCGAAGAGCAAAGCGTCCACGCCAGGGATGGCGTGGCCGATCCGCAGGGATGCGAGCCTCCTTTGCGATCGGGCGTGGCGGGCCTTTCGGCACCACCCGGCTCACAGCACCTCATCCCCCGCCCCGGACCGTATGGAACCGCCCTCTTAAAGCGATATAAAAGCCTGAAACAGAAAGACCCGCCATGCCCGAAGAGCAAAGCGTCCACGCCAG
>NZ_DAMCTB010000004.1:179-163108 GCF_032114055.1 Pantoea sp. | reverse complement strand
CACGCCAGGGATGGCGTGGCCGATCCGCAGGGATGCGGGCCTCCTTTGCGATCGGGCGTGGCGGGCCTTTCGGCAGCACCCGGCTCACAGCACCCCATCCCATCTCCATCCAGCAGACAAAAAAAACGGCAGGCCGGGTTTCCCCAGACCTGCCGTTTCTGCCACGACTTTAGCTTATGTCAGACAAATTACTCTTCGTCTTCTGCCAGGTCGTCTTCACCGTCAGCATCCTCTTCCGGTGCAATCTCTTCATCTTCGATCTCAGCTTCCGGCGCAATATCATCTTCGCCTTCCGCTACGCTACCGTCGATTGAATCCAGCTCTTCTTCTTCAACCGGCTCAGCAACACGCTGCAGACCCACGACGTTCTCATCTTCTGCCGTACGAATCAGAATCACACCCTGGGTATTACGACCCACGACGCTCACTTCTGACACGCGGGTACGCACCAGCGTACCGGCATCGGTGATCATCATAATCTGATCGCTATCGACAACCTGAACCGCGCCAATCACCGGACCGTTACGCTCGGTCACTTTGATGGAAATCACCCCCTGAGTCGCACGCGACTTGGTCGGGTATTCGCTGTTGGCCGTTCGCTTACCGTAACCATTCTGCGTCACGGTCATGATGGCACCCTCTTCACGCGGTACAATCAGTGAGACGACGCGATCGCCTTCCGCCAGCTTGATGCCGCGTACACCGGAGGCAGTACGCCCCATCGCACGGACAGCGGTTTCTGCAAAACGCACCACTTTACCGGCTGCGGAGAACAGCATCGCTTCATCGTTACCGTTGGTCAGCGACACACCGATCAGCTCATCGTCGTCACGCAGGTTCACGGCGATAATACCCGCGCTGCGTGGACGGCTGAACTCTTTCAGCGCGGTCTTCTTCACGGTGCCCAGCGCGGTCGCCATAAAGATATTGAAGCCTTCGGTATACTCGCGAACCGGCAGAATCGCCGTAATACGCTCGTTGGCTTCCAGCGGCAGCAGGTTGACGATTGGACGTCCACGCGCACCACGGCTGGCTTCCGGCAGCTGATACACCTTCATCCAGTAGAGACGGCCACGGCTGGAGAAGCACAGGATCGTATCGTGGGTATTGGCCACCAGCAGACGATCAATGAAGTCCTCTTCTTTGATACGCGCGGCTGACTTGCCTTTACCACCACGACGCTGCGCTTCATAGTCGCTCAGCGGCTGATACTTCACGTAGCCCTGATGCGACAGCGTCACCACCACGTCTTCCTGATTGATCAGGTCTTCGATATTAATATCGGCAGAGTTCGCGGTGATCTCGGTACGACGATCGTCACCAAACTGATCGCGCATCAGCTCCAGCTCTTCGCGGATCACTTCCATCAGACGCTCGGCGCTCGACAGAATGTGCAGCAGTTCAGCAATCTGCTCCAGCAGTGCTTTGTACTCGTCCAGCAGCTTCTCATGCTCCAGGCCGGTCAGTTTCTGCAGACGCAGATCCAGAATCGCCTGAGCCTGCTGCTCGGTCAGATAGTAGCGACCATCGCGAATACCAAACTGTGCATCGAGCCACTCCGGACGCGCAGCGTCATCGCCTGCACGCTCCAGCATTGCCGACACGTTACCGAGATCCCATGCCTGCGCGATCAGACCCGCTTTCGCTTCTGCCGGGGTCGGCGCACGACGAATCAGCTCAATGATCGGATCGATATTCGCCAGCGCAATCGCCAGACCTTCCAGGATATGGGCGCGGTCACGGGCTTTACGCAGTTCATAGATGGTACGACGCGTCACAACTTCACGACGGTGGCGAACAAAGGCGTCCAGAATCTCTTTCAGCGCCATAATCTTTGGCTGGCCCTGATGCAGGGCAACCATATTGATGCCAAACGAGGTCTGCAGCTGCGTCAGCGAGTAGAGGTTATTCAGCACCACCTCACCGACCGCATCGCGCTTGACTTCAATCACGATACGCATGCCGTCTTTGTCAGACTCATCGCGCAGTGCGCTGATGCCTTCGACGCGCTTCTCTTTCACCAGCTCCGCAATCTTCTCGATCAGGCGGGCTTTGTTCACCTGATAAGGCAGCTCATGAATGACGATAGTTTCGCGGCCCGTTTTTGCATCGGCCTCGACTTCGCCACGCGCACGAATGTAGATTTTACCGCGTCCGGTGCGGTACGCCTCCTCGATGCCGCGGCGACCATTGATGATGGCGGCGGTCGGGAAGTCAGGCCCCGGAATGTGTTCCATCAGCGCTTCCACGCTGATGTTCTCATCTTCAATGTAAGCCAGGCAGCCGTTAATCACTTCACGCAGGTTGTGCGGCGGAATATTGGTTGCCATGCCTACGGCGATACCGGAGGCACCGTTCACCAGCAGGTTCGGGATTTTGGTCGGCAGAACGTCAGGGATCTGCTCAGTGCCGTCGTAGTTCGGCACGAAATCAACGGTCTCTTTTTCCAGGTCAGCTAACAGGTCGTGGGCGATTTTTGACATGCGAATTTCGGTATAACGCATCGCCGCGGCGGAGTCGCCGTCGATGGAACCGAAGTTGCCTTGTCCGTCCACCAGCATGTAACGCAGGGAGAAAGGCTGGGCCATACGTACGATGGTGTCGTAAACGGCGGAATCACCATGCGGGTGATATTTACCGATAACGTCACCGACGACGCGGGCAGATTTTTTATAGGGTTTGTTCCAGTCGTTACCCAGTACGCTCATCGCATAAAGTACGCGACGATGAACCGGCTTCAGGCCATCACGCACATCGGGTAAAGCTCGGCCAACGATGACCGACATGGCGTAACCGAGGTAAGAATTTTTTAATTCTTCTTCGATATTGACCGGTGTAATTTCTCTCGCAAGGTCGCTCATGGAGCCGCTATCCCTCTACTTAATCCCGGATTTTAAAGGTGCGAAAGTATATCACACTGCAATCCTCTGGTGAACGTTAACCACCGATATCGCCTGCTTTTCCTTCCCTCTGAAAGGTGTGCCATCGGCGGTTAAGCGTTTATACTGTGGACACATTTTGTCAGGAGTTACGATTCAATGAATGCACAACCGCAGAATCATCAGCAGAACGTCGATGCACAGGAAATTGCCAAGTTTGAGGCCGTTGCCTCGCGCTGGTGGGATCTGGAGGGTGAATTTAAACCGTTGCACCGTATCAACCCTCTGCGCCTGGGCTATATCGCCGAGCACAGCAACGGCCTGTTTGGTAAAACCGTGCTCGACGTCGGCTGCGGCGGCGGTATTTTAGCCGAAAGCATGGCGCGTGAAGGCGCAATCGTCACCGGCCTGGACATGGGTGCAGAACCGCTGGCCGTGGCACGCCTGCATGCACAGGAGAGTGGCGTGACACTGGACTACGTGCAGCAGACCGTGGAAGCCCATGCGGAAGAGAACGCAGGAAAATATGATGTGGTGACCTGCATGGAGATGCTGGAGCACGTTCCGGATCCACGTTCAGTGATCCACGCCTGTGCAAAGCTGGTTAAACCGGGCGGCGAGGTCTTTTTCTCTACGCTGAACCGCAATCCAAAAGCCTGGCTGCTGGCGGTGTTTGGCGCCGAATATGTACTGCGCATGTTGCCGCGCGGCACGCATGACGTGAAAAAGTTTATCCGACCTTCCGAGTTGCTGGGCTGGGTTGATGAAACCGCGCTGCGCGAACGCCACATCATTGGCCTGCACTACAACCCGGTGACGAACCGCTTCAAACTGGCGCCTGGCACCGACGTCAATTACATGGTGCACACCCACCGCGCCATGTAAGCGAGCCGCCTGCCCGACTCCGGGCGGGCATCATCACCGGCCTCCTCTCTTTCGTTCCACGCTATTCTGAGTCTTACCAGCAGGTTACGACTGTCAGGCTGCGGTTGCAGCCAACGAATTTCAGACTGCAGAAGAGCCCGCTAGCGGTTTTTGACTATTTTTCCTCCCTTCTGGTGAAGAATCCGGAAGATTGAATAAGAAATACGCGCCCGATCAAAGTTAGAAAAAAAAGTGTGATCTGGTTGACACGATGGCAGGCCTTATAAGGCGTGGCCTGAGAATTTTCGGCAGAAATACAACCCCTCCAGCCATCATTTTTTGCTCTTGTTAACCCGCCGCAAAATACTAAAATATGCCCCCATGTAGTTATGGCTTTTCCCATCACCCCCTAGATGTAGTGTTTATCCACATATTATTCACAATGAATAGGCTGTGTATAAACCGGGATTTCTTTTAATTTTTGGATACTCACGCAAAGGTAAAAACGCGACATGAACCAGAGTCTGCTCGTTACTAAACGCGATGGCCGCCAGGAGCGCATTGACCTCGACAAAATTCACCGTGTGCTGGACTGGGCTGCCGAAGGGCTGAACAACGTCTCTGTCTCACAGGTGGAACTGCGCTCTCACATTCAGTTCTATGATGGCATCAGAACCTCTGACATTCATGAGACCATCATCAAGGCCGCAGCAGACCTTATCTCTCGCGATGCCCCTGACTATCAGTACCTGGCTGCCCGCCTGGCAATCTTCCACCTGCGCAAAAAAGCGTACGGTCAGTTTGAGCCGCCGAAGCTCTACGACCAGGTGGTTAAAATGGTTGATCTGGGCAAATACGATCGCCACCTGCTGGAAGATTACAGCCAGGAAGAGTTCGCACAGATGGACGGGTTCCTCGACCACTGGCGCGACATGAACTTCTCCTATGCTGCCGTGAAGCAGCTGGAAGGCAAATATCTGGTGCAGAACCGCGTCTCCGGCGAAATCTACGAGAGCGCGCAGTTCCTCTACATTCTGGTTGCGGCCTGTCTTTTCTCTGGCTATCCGCGCGACACGCGTATGGATTACATCAAGCGCTTCTATGATGCGATCTCGACGTTCAAAATCTCGCTGCCGACCCCGATCATGTCCGGCGTGCGTACCCCGACGCGTCAGTTCAGCTCCTGCGTGCTGATCGAGTGCGGCGACAGCCTCGACTCTATCAATGCCACCTCCAGCGCCATCGTGAAATATGTTTCTCAGCGTGCCGGTATCGGCATCAACGCGGGTCGCATCCGTGCGCTGGGCAGCCCGATCCGTGGCGGTGAAGCGTTCCACACCGGCTGTATCCCGTTCTACAAACATTTCCAGACCGCAGTGAAGTCCTGTTCTCAGGGCGGCGTGCGTGGCGGTGCCGCTACGCTGTTCTACCCGATGTGGCATCTGGAAATCGAAAGCCTGCTGGTGCTGAAAAACAACCGGGGCGTTGAAGGCAACCGCGTGCGTCACATGGACTACGGCGTACAGCTCAACAAGATGATGTATCAGCGCCTGCTGAAAGGTGAAGATATCACGCTGTTCAGCCCGTCTGACGTGCCTGGCCTGTATGACGCCTTCTTCGCCGATCAGGATGAGTTTGAGCGCCTTTACACTAAATATGAGCAGGATCAGAGCATCCGTAAACAGCGCGTGAAAGCGGTCGATCTCTTCTCGCTGATGATGCAGGAACGCGCCTCCACCGGCCGTATCTACATCCAGAACGTTGACCACTGCAACACGCACAGCCCGTTTGATCCCGCCATCGCACCGGTTCGCCAGTCTAACCTCTGCCTGGAAATCGCCTTGCCGACCAAACCGCTGGAAGACGTTAACGACGAAAACGGTGAGATCGCCCTCTGTACGCTCTCGGCGTTCAACCTCGGCGCGATCGAGAGCCTTGATGACCTGGAAGAGCTGGCAACCCTGGCCGTCCGCGCCCTCGATGCCCTGCTCGATTATCAGGACTACCCAATCCCGGCTGCACAGCGTGGCGCGATGGGCCGTCGTACTCTGGGTATCGGCGTGATCAACTTCGCCTACTACCTGGCCAAACACGGTGTGCGCTACTCCGACGGCAGCGCAAATGGCCTGACGCACAAAACCTTTGAAGCCATTCAGTACTACCTCCTGAAAGCCTCAAACGAACTGGCGAAAGAGCAAGGTGCCTGCCCGTGGTTCAATGAAACCACCTATGCGCAGGGCATTCTGCCGATCGACACTTATAAGAAAGACCTGGATGCGATCACCAACGAACCACTGCATCTCGACTGGGAAACGCTGCGTGAAGCGATCAAAACGCACGGCCTGCGTAACTCCACGCTGTCGGCGCTGATGCCGTCGGAAACTTCGTCGCAGATCTCCAATGCCACTAACGGCATTGAGCCGCCACGCGGCCATATCAGCATCAAAGCATCGAAAGATGGCATTCTGCGCCAGGTGGTGCCGGAGTATGAGCGTCTGAAAGATCAGTATGAGCTGCTGTGGGAAATGCCAAACAACGACGGTTACCTGCAGCTGGTGGGTCTGATGCAGAAGTTCATCGACCAGGCGATCTCCTCCAACACCAACTACGATCCGTCCCGCTTTGCCAACGGCAAGGTGCCGATGAAGCAGCTGCTGAAAGATCTGCTGACGGCGTACAAGTTCGGTGTGAAAACGCTCTACTATCAGAACACCCGTGACGGTGCGGAAGATGCGCAGGATGACCTGGCACCTTCTATCCAGGATGATGGCTGCGAGAGCGGCGCCTGTAAGATCTAATGGTCAGGCGGGAAATTCCTCCCGCCTCATTCATTTCACGAGGCCTGGCTTCGTCTACTTTTTTGGACAACATTTATGGCTTACTCCACTTTCTCACAGAACAAAAATGATCAGCTGAAAGAGCCGATGTTCTTCGGTCAGTCGGTAAACGTGGCGCGCTTCGATCAGCAAAAATATGACATCTTTGAAAAGCTGATCGAAAAGCAGCTCTCCTTCTTCTGGCGTCCGGAAGAAGTGGACGTCTCACGCGACCGCATCGACTATCAGGCGCTGCCTGAGCATGAAAAACATATTTTCATCAGCAACCTGAAATATCAGACGCTGCTGGATTCGATCCAGGGACGCAGCCCGAACGTGGCGCTGCTGCCGCTGATCTCCATACCCGAACTGGAAACCTGGATCGAAACCTGGGCATTTTCGGAGACGATCCACTCCCGCTCTTACACCCATATCATCCGCAATATCGTTAACGATCCGGCGCTGGTGTTCGACGATATCGTTACCAACGAGCAGATCCTGGCCCGTGCGCAGGATATCTCGCGCTATTACGACGATCTGATCGAGATGACCAACTACTGGCATCAGCTGGGCGAAGGCACACATCAGGTCAACGGCAAACAGGTTGTCGTCAGCCTGCGCGCGCTGAAAAAGCAGCTCTATATCTGCCTGATGAGCGTCAATGCGCTGGAAGCGATCCGCTTCTATGTCAGCTTCGCCTGCTCGTTTGCTTTCGCAGAGCGTGAACTGATGGAAGGCAACGCCAAAATCATCAAACTGATCGCCCGCGACGAAGCCCTGCACCTGACCGGTACGCAGCACATGCTGAACCTGCTGCGCAGCGGTGAAGACGATCCGGAGATGAAAGAGATCGCCGCAGAGTGCCGCGAAGAGTGCTTCGAGCTGTTTAAAAAGGCCGCCGAGCAGGAGAAAGAGTGGGCAGACTATCTGTTCAGTGGCGGCTCAATGATCGGCCTGAACAAAGATATTCTCTGCCAGTACATTGAGTACATCACCAACATCCGTATGCAGGCGGTGGGCCTCGATCTGCCATTCCAGACCCGCTCAAACCCGATTCCGTGGATCAACTCCTGGCTGGTGTCTGACAACGTGCAGGTTGCCCCACAGGAAGTGGAGGTCAGCTCCTATCTGGTGGGCCAGATCGATTCTGAAGTGGGCGCTAACGACTTCGACGACTTCCAGCTGTAATTATGAGCCGCGACGTTGTTATTCTGCGCAGTTCCGGCACCCGGCTGGAATGCACGGACGAGCACACCAATCTGCTGACGCTGCTGGAAGCGAATAATCTCTGCGTGGAGTTCCAGTGTCGTGAAGGTTACTGCGGCTCCTGCCGGATGCGGCTGCTGAAAGGCGAAGTACATTATCCGCAGCAGCCGCTGGCCTTTGTGCAGCAGGATGAGATCCTGCCCTGCTGCTGCAAAGCCAAAGGCGAGATTGAGCTTGAGTTGTAACTGATGTAGCTATCTCTCTGACTGCGACGCTGCCTGAATGCGGGTGAAACTCACCGCAATGGCTAAGTAAAAGCGCAGGGAACCCGGTCAGAAAAGGAAAGCGTCCCGCGCCATGGACGGCGCGGGCCGAGCAGTCAGGGATGACGCTGTTTGCGTCTTTCCGATCTGACCGGATTCCATGCGCAGGCTCGATCTGGCAGCCATTAGGGCTAATCTGGCCAGCAGTCAGAATAAAACGGGCGCCTCAGGCGCCCGTTCTCTTTTGCGGGGATCACTGCCGGACCGTTTCCACGACATCAATCCAGCCGTGGCCTGTACTCACCTCGCTGCCGTGCAGCCAGCGGCGCAGCATGTTCATCGCCATCATCGCCACCACCTTCTGCCGCGTCTCCAGATTATGGCGACCGGTGCTGAATTTCACACGCTGCCCTGTGCTGCCGTCCGGCGTGTGCAGCGCAATTGAAATCGCCTCCTGATCCAGACTGCCGACCGAGAGCGCCAGTGCCGACTGCTGCTGCGTCGCAAGATGGCGGGTGCGGGCGACCTGCTGCGCCAGCGTCTCCGGCTGCGGCGGTAAGATATCCCCACCACGCAGCGGCACGCTGGCAGACGCCAGTTGCCAGCAGAGCAATCCGGCGGTGTATTGCTCGCTGACCGCCAGTTGCTCACCGCGTTGCGCAAGCTCACGGGCCAGCAGCGCCGGTAAACCTTCCGTCCCTTCAAAAATCGTGCACTCTGCCAGTTGCAGACGTACCTGCTGCCACACCTGCTCCATTGCGACCCGCTGGCTTGCCGGCCCCGTGAGTTTGATCTCAATGATCGGCATGGAGGAGCGATAGCCCATCACTACCCCTTCGGGCAGCGGGAGTGTCTCCAGCTCTGCCGCGATGTCGCTTTCGCCGCGACCAAAGGTCGTCAGCCGCAGACAGATCGGTGGCTCAGGCGGCGAAAATTTCGCTTTCAGCCGTGGGATAATCTGCTGCTCCACCATCACTTTAAATTCTGACGGCACGCCGGGCGTAAAGAACATCCAGCAGCGATTGAGTTGCAGGGCAAAACCGCAGGCGGTGCCCACAGGATTATCGATCAGTTCCGCATTCGCCGGGATTTCAGCCTGCTTGCGATTGCTGGCCGCCATGACACGTCCCCGGCTGGCGAACCACGCTTCCATCTGCGCCAGCCATTCGTGCTGCATCTCCAGCCCGACGCCACAGGCTCTGGCAGCGGCCAGTGCGCTGAGATCGTCGCTGGTCGGCCCCAGCCCGCCATTCACAATCAGCACATCGGCCTCATGGCTGCGCGCCTGCAGCGTAGCAATCAGCGACTCAAGGGAATCGCCCACCGTGGTGCGGCTGGTCATCGGCAGACCCTGCTGAAACAGCACATCCGCCAGCCAGGCGGCATTGGTATCGACGATTTGGCCATGCAGCACCTCATCTCCGGTCGACAGCATCTCTACTCTCATCACGTCGTTTCTCCTTTTACGTTTGCTTAACTGTAGGAAGTCTGACCGCGAAACACAATTAACCGGCGAATGTGAAAATGTGGGGCAGCATGTTGCGTATAAGAGGGGGGAAAGTGGCGCAGGAGAGGGAAACAAAAACGGCGGGATTTGCCCGCCGTTTATTCACGTTAAGGCTGTCTGACAATCGCGATTAGCGACTCGCCAGCAGCAGCCCCAGAACCAGTCCAGCCGTTGCGCCGATACCGACGCCCTGCCATGGTTTTTCGTGCACATAGTCGTCAGCACGGTATGCGGCCTGTTTTGCACGATAGTAGTAGCTGTCGGACGCCTGGCTGACACGGGATTTCACGTCGTGCAACGCCTGTTCGGCTTTGCTTTTAAGCTCAATGTACTTCTGGTCGGCCGGATCGCCTGATGATTTAAGCACTTCTTCCAGCGTTTCGGTCAGTAACGCAATATCGTCATCGAGGCCCGTTTCGAATTGATTTGTCTGATTTACCATCGTTTCCTCCGTGTGAATTGCAAAGCAGTTCATTAACTATAGCTATAATCTGGCGAACTGCCGATTTCCTGCGCCAGGAATCCCCTGATTTTTCATCTGCTAAAAATGGACGATCCAGGCGGCCTGCCGCTTCGCTGCGTAAAGAGGTGTAAGCGGCAGCAGCAATGCCTGAATTTCGCTTCGCTTCTTTGATTAATCTGATAAATTTTAACGTGACTGAATTTTCCAGTAACCCTGCTGTCGTACCCCTCTGTTGCCTGTGATTATCGGGCCATGAAAGTGCATTCTGCACGACAGTCACGACACCCTCGAACAGCTAAGGAATGATCTCTGGCATGAATCGAAGAATGTTTATGAAAGCGTCAATGGCCTTCTCTGCCGTCAGTGGCATGACCGGCCTCTCCACGCTGTTTGCGCAATCCGCATGGGCTGAAGATGGCATTGCTGACGGGAACGCCGTGCGCTTTGATTTCGACGTACTGAAAAAAAACGCGGCTGCCCTGGCAAAAAAACCCTGGGGTGGCGCACCTGGCGCACTGCCAGAGACGCTGGCCACCCTGACGCCGCAGGCGTACAACGAAATTCAGTATGATGCGAATCACTCGCTGTGGAACAACCTGCCCGATCGTCAGCTGGATGTGCAGTTTTTCCATGTGGGTATGGGCTTTAAGCGGCGCATCCGCATGTTCTCTGTGGATGGCGAGAGCCGCGAAGCGCGTGAAATTCACTTCCGCCCCGAGCTGTTCAACTACAACGACGCCCACGTGGATACAAAGCAGCTGGAGGGCAAAACTGACCTCGGCTTCGCCGGTTTCCGCGCCTTTAAAAAGCCGGAGCTGGCCCGCCGCGACATCGTCTCTTTTCTCGGCGCAAGCTACTTCCGTGCAGTTGACGATACCTACCAGTACGGTCTCTCTGCACGCGGCGTGGCGATAAACACCTTCAGTAATGGACAGGAGGAGTTCCCGGATTTCACTGCTTTCTGGTTTGAAACGCCAAAAGCGGAGGACACCACTTTCACCTGTTACGCTCTGCTCGATGGTGCCAGCCTTACCGGCGCTTATAAGTTTATTATCCACTGCGAAGAGAAGCGTGTGGTGATGGAGGTGGAAAACCACCTGTTTGCCCGTAAAGAGATCCGTCAGATTGGCATCTCGCCGATGACCAGTATGTTCAGCTGTGGCACCAACGAACGCCGCATGTGTAACACCTACCATCCGCAAATCCATGACTCCGATCGTCTGGCGATGTGGACCGGGAAAGGTGAATGGATCGCCCGTCCGCTGAACAATCCACAGCGTCTGCAGTTTAATGCCTATGAAGATGAGAACCCGCGTGGTTTTGGTCTGCTGCAGCTTAATCACGATTTCAAAGATTATCAGGATGTGATTGGCTGGTATGACAAACGGCCCAGCCTGTGGGTTGAGCCGGTTGGTAAGTGGGGCAAAGGCGCGGTTAATCTGATGGAGATTCCGACCACCGGTGAAACGCTGGATAATATCGTCTGCTTCTGGCAGCCCGCTGAGCCGGTTAAAGCAGGCAGTGCGCTGAGCTTCGCCTATAAGCTCTACTGGAGTGGCCTGCCGCCGGTGCGCAGCGGTCTGGCGCGCGTTGACGCCACCCGTACCGGTATCGGTGGTTTCCCGGAAGGCTGGGCGCCTGGCGAACACTTCCCGGAAACCTGGTGCCGTCGCTTCGCCATCGACTTCATTGGTGGTGATTTGCAGGCCGCCGCGCCGAAAGGCATTGAGCCGGTGATCACTGTCTCATCCGGAACCGTGAAGCAGGTTGAGATCCTCTATGTTGATCCGCTGAAAGGCTACCGCATCCTGTTTGACTGGTATCCGAACAGCGACTCCACGCAGCCGGTAGAGATGCGTCTGTTCCTGCGTAGCAAAGAGGAGACGCTGAGCGAAACCTGGCTCTATCAGTACTTCCCGCCTGCGCCGGATCAGCGTAAATATGTCGATGACCGCCAGATGACGGTCGGTTGATGAAAAAAAGGCGAGACCCTGGTCTCGCCTTTTCTTATATCGCGTTTTTCCGCATATCGATGTGCGGGATACCATCCTCCTGATACGCCTCCCCCACCGCGATGAACCCGTGCTGCTGATAAAAACTTTCCAGATGGGCCTGCGCGGAAAGAAAAAGGTCACGCCCCGGCCAGTGCTGCTGGCAGCGGCCGATGGCCTGCTCCATCAACCTGTTACCCAGCCGCGCGCCCCGCACCCGATCAGAAACGATGACCCGTCCAATTTTCACCGGGCTGTTCACCTCTTGCGGGGAGAGAAGACGCGCATAGGCCACCAGCTGCCCCTCTGCCATGCCCAGCAGGTGGCGGTTGTCCGCCCGCAGATCGTTGCCATCCACATCGAGATAGGCGCACTGCTGCTCCACTACAAACACGGCACTGCGCAACGCCAGCAGCGCATAGAGCTCATGTGGCGTGAGTTCACTGTGATGTCTGTCATACCAGTCAATATTCATCGTCTCTCACTGCGGAATGAAAGGGATACATTACATCAGCGCGCCCCGGCCCGCATCTGCCGGTCAGCCAATCTTCAGACAAAAAAAATCAGGCCCGAAGGCCTGATTGATTCGTCGCAGAGTGCGGATTACATCAGTGGCTGCGCCAGCTGCACCAGCCTGATGAGCGGCTGTGGGTAAACCCCTAACAGCAGCACCAGAATGGCAGAGATCAGTACCACCACACCACCGGCCGTAAACGCCCAGTTTGCCGGCGTATCGCGGGTATGTAGTTCCGGCGGGCTGAGGTAGAGACTCACGGTCACACGCAGGTAGTAGTAAAGGCCAATCGCACTGCCCGCTACCACGGCGCCGGTCAGCCACCAGAGGTGGGCGCTGACGCCTGACGCGATCACGTAGAACTTACCGATAAAGCCCAGCGTCATCGGAATACCGGCCAGTGACAGCATCATCACGGTCATGACCGCAGAGAGGATCGGACGATGCCAGAACAGACCACGATAGGAGTAGAGTGAGTCGGCATCCGGGCCACGATACGGGCTGGACATCAGGCTCACCACGCCAAAGGCACCCAGGCTGCTGAAGAGATAACCTGCCAGATAGACGCCTGAGGTTTCCAGCGACAGCTGATGATCTTTCACCGCAATCAGCGCCACCAGCAGATAGCCGAGGTGCGCGATCGAGGAGTAACCCAGCAGGCGCTTGATGTTGCTCTGCGAAATCGCCATCAGGTTACCGAACAGAATCGATACGAAGGCGATCACTGCCAGCACGGTGCGCACGGCTTCGCTGTCGGTCACTGGCGCGTACATGAACAGGCGCATGATGACACCGAAAATCGCAATCTTACTGGCGGTGGCCAGGAAGGTGGAGACCGGCGCAGGCGCACCCTGATAGACATCCGGCGTCCAGAGGTGGAACGGCACCAGCGAGAGCTTAAAGCCCAGACCGATAATCATCATGCCCAGACCCACCAGCAGCAGCGGTTCGTGGATCATGCTGTCAGTCAGACTCTTGCCCAGCGCCACGAAGCTCAGGTTGCCCGAATCTGCGTAGATCAGCGCAATGCCAAACAGCAGGAATGAAGAGGCTGCCGCTGACAGAATGGTGTACTTCAGCGCCGCTTCCAGCGAACGTTTCTGGCGGAAGGCGTAGCCAATCAGACCAAACAGCGGCAGTGACAGCAGTTCAATCCCGATGAACAGCGAGGCCAGATGGTTGGCGCTGGCCAGCACAATGCCGCCCAGGGCCGCAATCAGGACCAGCAGATAGAACTCATCTTTGTTGTCCGGGAAACCTGCCAGCCACGGATAGGCAAAAGTGCAGGTTGCCAGGCTGGCCAGCATCACCAGCGCAGTATAGAACATCGCGTAGCCGTCGATACGCAACAGCGGCGTCACATCCATTGCGCCGACCTGCCCGACAAAGTAGAGCGAGAGCAGCGCCAGGTTCAGGCCAACCACCGTTAGCGTGGCGTTAACGAAGTGGTTGCGTCGCCAGGCAATGGACAGCATCACAACCACCACCGTCAATCCGACGATTAACAGCGGCAGCAACGCAATCAATTGTTGAGGAGTTATTGTCATGGCGAATTACGGCCTTGTAGTTGAAATTGAAGCGGTAAACCACTGCTGAATATTGCTCATGGCAGCGTGCGAAGTATCCAGAATCGGCTGTGGATAGACGCCCAGCAGCACCAGCAGCACCACCAGAACACCGATGGTCATAAACTCACGCGGGGACATGCCTGGCAGCGGATCTTTCGATTTCGCTTCGCCGTAGTAAGCGCGCTGCATCATCACCAGCGAGTAAACAGAGGCGAACACCAGACCAAAGGTCGCGATGACGATAATCGTTGGAACCACCTGGAAACTGCCTGTCAGGATCATAAATTCGCCGACGAAGTTACCGGTGCCCGGCATACCGAGGTTGGCGACCGCGAAGAACAGCGACAGACCCGGGATCCACTTGATGCGTGACCACAGGCCGCCCATCTGACGCATATCACGGGTATGCAGGCGCTCATAGAGCTGACCACACAGGATGAAGAGTGCGGCAGCGGAGAGACCGTGCGCAATCATCTGAATCACCGCCCCCTGCAGCGCCAGCTGGCTGCCGGTGTAGATGGCAATCAACACAAAGCCCATGTGCGAAATCGAGGTATAGGCGATCAGACGCTTGATATCGGTCTGCGAGAAGGCCATCCAGGCACCGTAGAAGATACCGATGATGCCTAACCAGTTGGCAATCGGTGCAAACTCAGCGGAGGCGTTCGGGAACAGCGGCAGACTGAAACGCAGTAAACCATAAGCCGCGGTTTTCAGCAGAATACCGGCCAGGTCGACGGAGCCCGCAGTCGGTGCCTGACTATGCGCATCCGGCAGCCAGCCGTGTAAAGGCACGACAGGCATCTTCACGGCGAAAGCGATAAAGAAGCCCAGCATCAGCAGGTATTCCACACCGTTTGACATCGGGGTCTGCAGCAGCTGCTCATAGCTGAACGTCCAGACGCCGGTCGCATTGTAGTGAACAAAGACCAGGCCCAGAATCGCAATCAGCATCACCAGACCCGATGCCTGGGTATAGATGAAGAATTTGGTCGCCGCGGAGATACGGGTTTTACCGTCTGATGCTTTATGACCCCAGAGCGCGATGAGGAAGTACATCGGCACCAGCATCATTTCCCAGAAGAAGAAGAACAGGAACAGGTCGATGGAAAGGAACACACCGATCACGCCGCCCAGGATCCACATCAGGTTCAGGTGGAAAAAGCCCTGATATTTTGAGATCTCATTCCAGGAACAGAGCACCGCCATCAGACCCAGCAGGCCGGTCAGCACCACCATCAGCAGCGACAGCCCATCAATGGCTAAATGGAAGCTGATGCCGAAGCGTGGGATCCAGGGAACGGAGAAACTTGACTGCCACTGCGGAATGCCCGCTGCCTGCGTCAGTGAATAGCCTCCCTGCAACCAGAGTTGCAGCGAAAGCGCCAACGTCAGCCCCATGGTGATCAGCGCGATCCAGCGTGGCACCTTCGCGCCAAGGCGCTCAGTGAGCCAGCAGATCAGACCGCCGACGAAGGGTATGATAATTAGCCAAGGTAATAACACGGCACACTTCCCTTATATTTCCTTTTCTGAGCTATCTTACTTGCCATTTTCAACCCCGGCAGTGCTCGCAATCCTCACATACCTCGGTATGCTCCGGTTGCTGTGCGCTGGCGGTGATGAAACTGGCTGCGACGATAACGCTCATTACTCAGGTTATTTTGACATTCTTCATTGGGGTGGGCGAACTCACCCCGCTCATCAATCTTTAAATCACCAGCAGCAGAGCCAGCACCACCACGGCACCGACGCTCATCGATGCCACGTACCAGCGCAGGTAGCCGTTTTCACTGACGACAAGCCCTTTATTAGCCACACGTGACAGCAGTGCAGGCAGGTTCATCACGCCATTCAGTGGGTCGCGCTTCAGCAGCCACGCAATGCCCAGATAAGGTTTGACGAACACTTTGTCGTAGAGCCAGTCGAAGCCCCACGCCGCAAACCACCAGGTGCCGAAGAAACGGCCCGGTGCGCTGTTTGCGATACGGGTAACCAGCTCACGTTTGCCCAGCCACAGCGCAGCCGCAATCAGAATGCCGACGATTGCGACAACGCCTGAGGTGATTTCCAGTCCCACTTTGCCCGCTTCACCAAATTCATTGGCTGGCAGAACGCCCGCCAGCGGTGGCGTGATCAGCGCACCAATAAAGGTGGAGAGCAGCAGCAGCACGATCAGCGGCAGATGGTGAGTAATGCCCTTGCCAGCGTGCGCGTGGATTTTCTCTTCACCGTGGAACACGATAAAGATCATGCGGAAGGTGTAGATAGAGGTCAGGAACGCCCCCACCAGACCCGCCACCATCAGATTGATGTGCCCGTTAGCCAGTGCGCCAAACAGGATCTCATCTTTACTGTAGAAGCCCGCCGTAATCAGCGGCAGAGCTGCCAGCGCCGCGCCGCCGACCAGGAAGCAGGTGTAGACCAGCGGAATGCTCTTACGCAGGCCACCCATTTTGAAAATGTTCTGCTCGTGATGGCAGGCCAGAATCACCGAACCCGACGAGAGGAACAGCAGTGCTTTAAAGAAGGCATGCGTCATCAGATGGAAAATCGCCGCGTCCCAGGCCTGAACACCCAGCGCCAGGAACATGTAGCCAATCTGACTCATGGTGGAGTAAGCGAGAACACGTTTGATGTCGGTCTGTACCAGCGCCGCAAAACCTGCCAGCACCAGCGTAATTGCCCCGATAATCCCCACCAGATGCAGCACTTCCGGCGTCAGCAGGAAGAGGCCGTGGCTGCGGGCGATCAGATAGACCCCCGCCGTCACCATGGTCGCGGCGTGAATCAGCGCCGAAACCGGTGTCGGACCGGCCATCGCATCCGCCAGCCAGGTCTGTAACGGCAGCTGCGCCGATTTACCGACCGCGCCACCCAGCAGCATCAGTGTCGCCCACTGCAGCATGTGGTTGTCGGCGGCGAAATGCGCCGGCGCCAGCTCCATCATCTCGCGGAAGTTCAGCGTGCCCAGCTCGTTGTAGAGGATGAACAAACCAAACGCCAGGAAGACGTCGCCGACGCGGGTGATGATGAACGCTTTCATCGCCGCTTTGCCATTTTCCGGATTACTGTAGTAGAAGCCGATCAGCAGATAGGAGCAGAGCCCTACCCCTTCCCAGCCCAGATACATCAGCATCAGGTTATCGGCCAGCACCAGAACCACCATGCTGGCGATAAACAGGTTGGTGTAGGCGAAGAAGCGGGAATAGCCCTCTTCTCCACGCATATACCAGGAGGCGAACATGTGAATGAAGAAGCCGACGCCGGTCACGACCGACAGCATGGTCAGCGACAGGCCATCCAGCGTCAGGTTGACCTTCATGTCAAAGTTGCCGACATGCATCCAGGTCCAGAGTGACTGGGTGTAAGCCTGCTGGCCGTTAGCGAAGAAGTCGAAACCGATCATCGCTGTGGTCAGGGCCGCCAGACCCACCGATCCCATACCCACCGTGGCCGACAGGTTCTCAGACCAGCGACCGCGCGAAAACGCTAACAGCAGAAAGCCGATTAGCGGAAACAAGACAGTTAAATAGAGAAGATTCATCCGCGCATCTCGCTCACAGTATCAATGTTCAGCGTCTGACGACGACGATAGAGCTGAAGCAGCAGTGCCAGACCGATGCTGGCTTCCGCTGCCGCCAGGCTGATCGCCAGGATATACATCACCTGTCCGTCGGCCTGACCCCAGTAGCTTCCGGCAACCACCAGAGCTAAAGCGGCGGCGTTGATCATGATTTCAAGGCCGATCAGCATAAACAGCAGATTGCGGCGTATCACCAGCGATGTCAGTCCAAGAACAAACAGCACGGCGGCAAGAATCAATCCATGTTGTAACGGGATCATGCGCTCTCCTTTTTCACCTGTGCGGCGTCAGCAGGACGGTTGCTCAGGACTTCACCCTGACGCTCTTCACGACCAATGTGGAACGCCACGACCAGCCCCGCCAGCAGCAGCATTGAAGCCAGCTCAACCGCCAGGACATAAGGACCAAACAGGCTGATACCAACCGCTTTCGCGTCGATAACGGTGCCATCAATGCCTTGATCGTTGGCCGTCAGAATGGCATAGACCATCACCACCAGCAGCAGCAATGAAACCAGGCCCGGACCAATCCACAGTGACGGGCTGAGCCACTCGCGCTCCTGCTTCTCGGTCTGTTTGCCCAGGTTCAGCATCATGACCACGAAAACGAACAGCACCATGATGGCCCCGGCGTAAACGATGATCTCCAGTGCACCGGCGAAGTAGGCGCCCATTGAGAAGAAGACACCCGCGATCGATAACAGCGACACGATCAGGTACAGCAACGCATGTACCGGATTAGTGTGGGTAATGACGCGCAACGTCGTCAGCACCGCCACCAGTCCGCAAAGATAAAACGCAAATTCCATGCCCTGCTCCTTAAGGTAATAAGCCTTTGACGTCGACCGGCTTCGCTTCGTTTTCCGCGTCGCCCTTATCTTTACCGTCAATCGCCATACCCGCCATGCGGTAGAAGTTGTACTCCGGATATTTACCCGGCCCCGAAATCAGCAGATCGTCCTTTTCGTAAACCAGATCCTGACGCTTGAACTCACCCAGTTCGAAATCGGGAGTCAGCTGAATCGCCGTGGTCGGACAGGCCTCTTCACACATACCGCAGAAGATGCAGCGTGAGAAGTTGATGCGGAAGAACTCCGGATACCAGCGACCATCTTTGGTTTCTGCTTTCTGCAGCGAAATACAACCAACCGGGCAGGCCACCGCACAAAGGTTACAGGCAACGCAACGCTCTGCACCATCCGGATCGCGGGTTAATACGATACGACCACGGTAGCGTGGCGGCAGATAAACCGGCTCTTCCGGGTACATCTGAGTTTCACGTTTGGCAAAGGCGTGCAGGCCAATCAGCCAGATACTGCGAACTGTTGTGCCAAAGCCTGTGACAATATCTTTCAAAGTCATTTGTTAACCCCTTACGACGCTGTGTAGAGAATCACTGCGGCCGTAGCCAGCAGGTTCAGCAGCGTCAACGGCAGACACACTTTCCAGCCGAATGACAACACCTGGTCGTAACGCGGGCGCGGAAGCGCAGCACGGATCAGGATGAACATCATCATAAAGAACGCCGTTTTCAGGGCGAACCAGATGAACGGCGGCAGGAAGGGTCCATGCCAGCCACCGAAGAACAGCGTCACAATCAGCGCTGAAACGGTGGTAATCGCCACATATTCGCCAACAAAGAACAGGCCGAATTTCATACCGGCATATTCGATGTGATAACCATCAGCCAGCTCCTGTTCCGCTTCCGGCTGGTCAAACGGGTGACGGTGACATACCGCGACGCCCGCAATACAGAAGGTCAGGAAACCAAAGAACTGCGGAATGATGTTCCACAGATGCGTCTGGCTGTTGACGATATCGTTCATATTGAACGAGCCCGCCTGCGCCACCACACCCATCAACGACAGCCCCAGGAACACTTCATAGCTCAGGGTCTGCGCCGAGGCGCGCATGGCACCCAGCAGCGAGTATTTGTTGTTACTCGACCAGCCAGCAAACAGCACGGCATAGACGGCCAGGCCCGCCATCATCAGGAAAAAGAGCAGACCGATATTCAGGTCTGTCACCATCCAGGTGGGCGACACCGGCACGATAGCAAAGGCCAGCAGTAGCGAAACAAAGGCGATAACCGGCGCCAGGGTAAAGATAAAGCGATCGGTAAACGGCGGGACCCAGTCCTCTTTAAAGAACATTTTGATCATGTCCGCAACCAGCTGCAGCGAGCCGCCCCAGCCAACGCGGTTGGGTCCGTAACGGTTCTGGAACAGACCGAGCAAACGACGCTCGGCGAAGCTCATGAACGCGCCGCAGGCCACAACCACCAGCAGAATGACGATGGCTTTAACAATGGCCAGCAGAATGTCGATAACGTCCGGTGTTAACCAGCTCATTGCGCCGCCTCCTGCAGAGTGTCGATTTTACTGTTTGCCAGGAATGGCGGAACGCCCGGCATGCCCAGCGGCAGACCAATCTGTCCCGCCTGCAGTGACGCCGAGAAACGGACTGGCAGACGCACGGTTTCACCGGCACAGATGAACTCTGCCGCCGCGCCCTGGTTCAGGCCCAGTTTCGCCGCATCCTCCGGGTTAATCACCAGCGCAGGCTCGGCCATACGCTGCTGGAAGACCGGTGAACGCTGTGACATCTCTTCACTGCCGAACAGACGGTGAAGCGGAGCTACACGCCACTGCGTATCACGGCTAAAGGCTTTTGGTACAGTAGTGAACCACGGCAACTGAGCACTGCCGGCCTCAAACAGGCGTACGCCCGGATCGCCATGACGCAGTTTGCCGCCCACTTCGGCCTGGAACTTGTTCCACGCCTGCGGTGAGTTCCAGCCTGGTGCCCAGGCAAACGGAATCTGCGAACGGGGTGCCGAAGGCTGGTTGTTCCCCTCCATAGAGAAGGCAAACATGGTGTCCTGATCCTGCGGCTGACGCGGTTCATGGACGCTGATGTTGGCACGCGCCGCCGTACGTCCGCTGTTACGGATAGGCGAACGCGACAGTTTCTGACCGCGAATACGGAAGCTGGCATCTGGTGCCGCCTCTTTGATCCCGGCCAGCTGCGGCAGACGTGCGACCACGGCATCGATCACGTGATCGAGCTGGGTCCAGTCCACATGACGGCTTTCCAGCGTGCTGTGCAGCGAATGCAGCCAGCGCCAGCTCTCCAGCATCACCACGCTGTTGTCGTAGTAAGCCGGATCGTAAACCTGGAAGAAACGCTGTGCGCGGCCTTCATGGTTGATCGAGGTGCCATCGCTTTCCGCAAAGCTGGCGGTCGATAATACCAGACCGGCTTTCTCCAGCGTCGCTGTGCGCTGATGGTCAACCACGATAACGTTAGTAGTCTGGGCCAGTGCGGCATCCACCAGTGCTTTCGGAGCATGGCGGTAGAGATCGTTTTCCAGCACCACCAGCGCATCGGCTTCACCGTTGCTCAGCTGCTCCAGCGCCTGCTCCAGCGGGTTACCACCAATCATGCCCAAGCCCATGCTGTTGGCGTGATCGGCCAGCAGGGTAATGCCGACATCCGCGCCGCGTGCTTTCAGGGCTCTGGCTACGTTCGCCGCCGCTTCAATGACCGCCGTGCTGCCCGCGTGGGTGCCGGAGATGATTAAGGGTTTTTTCGCACCAGCCAGCGCCTGAACAATCACATCCATTTTTCCGCTGAGCGCGCGGTCGAAATCGGCAACCGCAGGCGCGGATTCATCCAGCGCACTGGCGATCGCAAAACCAAGACGTGCCTGATCTTCAACCGGCGCGCGATAGCTCCACGCGGCGATATCATCCAGACGGGTTTCATCAACGTGCGTGACAAACAGCGGATGCTTCGCGTTCTGACCAATGTTCAGGATCGCGGCGATCTGCCAGTCGGCCACCTTCTGCGCCGCCGCCATTTCGCGGGCTTTGCCTTTCACCGCCTGACGCACCGAGAGCGCGACGCGGGCGCCGACCTGCGTCAGGTCTTCACCCAGCACCAGCACCGCGTCATAGCTTTCAATTTCGCGTAGAGAAGGCGTATAGATCCCGCCTTCACGCAGCACTTTCAGCATCAGTTCCAGTCGTGCCTGCTCACCGGCGGGCATCCCGGTAGAGAAGTTTTCTGCACCCACCAGCTCACGCAGCGCGAAGTTGCTTTCGATGCTGGCGCGCGGCGAGCCGATACCAATCACTTTTTTCGCCTGACGCAGCAAATCGGCACCGGCGTTGACCGCCTGCTCTGCGTTCAGCGTCACCCAGTCGTTGCCGCGCAGCAGCATCGGCTGACGCGGACGATCTTGACGGTTCACATAGCCATAGCCGAAGCGGCCACGGTCGCAGAGGAAGTAGTGGTTTACGCTGCCGTTGTAGCGGTTTTCGATACGGCGCAGTTCGCCATAGCGCTCACCCGGGCTGGTGTTACAGCCGACGCTACACTGCTGGCAGATGCTCGGCGCAAACTGCATATCCCATTTACGGTTATAGCGTTCGGAGTGGGTCTTATCGGTGAAGACGCCGGTCGGGCAGATCTCAACGAGGTTACCGGAGAACTCGCTCTCCAGCGTGCCATCTTCCGGGCGGCCGAAATAGACGTTGTCGTGCGCACCGTAGACACCCAGATCTTTGCCATCGGCGTAATCTTTGTAGTAACGCACGCAGCGATAACAGGCGATACAGCGGTTCATCTCATGGGAGATAAACGGACCGAGATCCTGATTACGGTGGGTACGTTTGGTGAAGCGATAGCGGCGGAAACTGTGGCCGGTCATCACTGTCATATCCTGCAGGTGACAGTTACCGCCCTCTTCGCACACCGGGCAATCGTGCGGGTGGTTGGTCATCAGCCACTCCACCACGCTTTCGCGGAACTCTTTCGCTTCACCATCATCGATGGAGATGAATGTGCCGTCAGAGGCCGGCGTCATGCAGGACATGACGAGACGACCACGGGTATCTTCGGCATTCTGGAATTGCTTTACCGCACACTGGCGGCAGGCCCCAACGCTTCCCAGCGCCGGATGCCAGCAAAAGTAAGGAATATCAAGGCCCAGAGAGAGACATGCCTGTAGCAGGTTGTCCGCTCCGTTCACATCATACTCTTTACCGTCTACATGAATTGTAGCCATAGTGACATGCTTCCGTCAGGCTCGTCAGAGACGAGCGTTAATCATATTCTTGCCCCGGCACACGACATTGTCGGGGCGGCGGCACCAGGCCTGTTCCGTGCTCTGCGGCGGATTACCAGCGTGCTTTCAGCAGGTTAGGCTGAATACCGCCAATCGCGCGGGTGTTACCAAACACCTGCGGTGCCATGCCGGCTTCAAATTCTTCACGGAAATATTTGATCGCACTCTGCAGCGGCTCAACCGCACCCGGCGCATGCGCACAGAAGGTTTTCCCCGGGCCAAGCTGACGGCAGAGTTGCAGCAGGGTTTCGATATCCCCTGGCTGCCCCTGCTTCTGCTCCAGCGCACGCAGAATTTTCACACTCCACGGCAGACCGTCACGGCACGGCGTACACCAGCCGCACGATTCACGCGCAAAGAACTCTTCCAGATTACGCACCAGCGAAACCATGTTGATTTCGTGATCCACCGCCATCGCCAGCGCAGTGCCCAGACGGCTACCGGCTTTACCGATGCTGGCGAACTCCATTGGCAGATCAAGATGCTGATCGGTCAGGAAGTCCGTACCGGCGCCGCCCGGCTGCCAGGCTTTAAATTTCAGCCCGTCGCGCATACCACCGGCATAATCTTCCAGGATCTCACGTGCGGTGATGCCAAACGGCAGCTCCCAGACACCGGGATTTTTCACCCGTCCGGAGAAGCCCATCATCTTGGTGCCGGCATCTTCACTTTTCGAAAGGCCTTTGTACCACTCCACACCGTTGGCCAGAATCGCCGGAACGTTAGAGAGGGTTTCGACGTTATTGACGCAGGTCGGTTTGCCCCAGGCGCCCGCACTCGCCGGGAATGGCGGTTTGGAACGCGGATTTGCACGACGGCCTTCCAGCGAGTTAATCAGCGCCGTCTCTTCGCCGCAGATATAGCGACCCGCGCCGGTGTGGACGATCAGCTCAAAGTCGAAACCGGTGCCGAGGATATTTTTACCCAGATAGCCCGCTTCCGTCGCTTCGGCAATCGCACGGCGCAGATGCACCGCAGCTTCGATATATTCGCCGCGCAGGAAGATGTATCCGCGATAGGCTTTCAGGGCAAAGGCGCTGATCAGCATGCCTTCCACCAGCTGGTGCGGCATCTGTTCCATCAGCAGACGGTCTTTATAAGTGCCCGGCTCCATCTCATCCGCGTTACACAGCAGGTAACGGATGTTCATTGACTCATCTTTCGGCATCAGGCTCCACTTCAGTCCGGTAGAGAAGCCTGCACCGCCGCGCCCTTTCAGGCCGGAATCTTTCACTGCCGCGACAATTTCATCCTGAGCCATGGTCTTCAGCGCTTTATCCGCACCGGCATAGCCGTTCTTGCTGCGGTATTCGTCAAACCAGACAGGTTGTTTGTCATCACGCATCCGCCAGGTCAGCGGATGGGTTTCAGCAGTACGAATGATCGTTTTAATTGTCATTGATACTGCTCCAGCAAAGTCGGGATACCTTCCGGCGTCAGATGAACATGGGTATCTTCATCCACCATCATCGTTGGCCCCTTGTCACAGTTGCCCAGACAGCAGGTTGGCAGCAGCGTAAAGCGGCCATCGGCTGTGGTCTGGCCCGGTTTAATGTTCAGCTGCTGCTCCAGCGCCGCCTGAATGCCCTGATAACCCGTAATATGACAGACCACGCTGTCACAGTAGCGAATCACATGACGGCCAACCGGCTGACGGAAGATCTGGCTGTAGAACGTCGCCACGCCTTCAACGTCACTCGCCGGAATGCCCAGCACCTCGGCAATCGCGTTGATGGCACCATCCGGCACCCAGCCGCGCTGCTTCTGCACGATCTTCAGCGCTTCGATGGAGGCTGCACGCGCATCTTCATAGTGGTGTTTTTCGTGCTCAATGGCGTGATGTTCTTCCGCGCTCAGCACGAAGACCTCATCAGGGTCGATCGTTTTAATGGCAATGTGTTGATCGTGCATAATTAGCGGTCCACGTCTGACATAACAAAATCGATACTACCCAGATATACGATCAGGTCGGATACCAGGCTGCCGCGGATTACCGAAGGAATCTGCTGCAGATGCGGGAAGCTCGGCGTGCGCACGCGGGTGCGGTAGCTCATGGTGCTGCCGTCGCTGGTCAGGTAGTAGCTGTTGATCCCTTTGGTCGCCTCAATCATCTGGAAGGATTCATTGGCGGGCATGACCGGTCCCCACGAAACCTGCAGGAAGTGCGTGATCAGGGTTTCGATGTGCTGCAGCGTGCGCTCTTTCGGCGGCGGCGTGGTCAGCGGATGGTCCGCCTTGAACGGCCCTTCTGGCATATTGTTGAGACACTGCTCAAGAATACGCAGCGACTGCCACATCTCTTCCATTTTCAGCTGCACACGGCTGTAGGCATCACTGACGCCCGATCCGACCGGGATTTCAAAATCGAAGTTTTCATAGCCTGAATACGGCCGCCATTTGCGCACGTCAAAGTCCAGACCGGTAGCGCGCAGACCGGCACCGGTAGTCCCCCACGCCAGCGCCTCTTCCATATTGTAAGCGGCGACGCCTTTGGAACGGCCAATCAGCACCGAGTTACGCAGTGCAGCCTTGTCATACTCTTTCAGGCGCTTCGGCATCCAGTCCAGGAAGTCACGCAGCAGACGTTCCCAGCCGCGTGGCAGATCATGCGCCACGCCACCGATACGGAACCAGGCCGGGTGCATACGGAAACCGGTAATAGCTTCAACGACGTCGTAAATTTTCTGACGGTCGGTAAAGGCAAAGAACACCGGCGTCATGGCGCCGACGTCCTGAATGAAGGTAGAGATATAGAGCAGATGGCTGTTGATGCGGAACAGCTCAGAGAGCATGACGCGGATCACGTTAACGCGATCGGGCACCACAATACCCGCCAGCTTTTCCACCGCCAGAACGTAAGGCATCTCGTTGACACAGCCGCCGAGATATTCGATACGGTCGGTGTAAGGAATGTAGCTGTGCCAGGACTGGCGCTCGCCCATCTTCTCGGCACCACGATGGTGATAACCGATGTCGGGCACGCAGTCGACGATCTCTTCGCCATCCAGCTGCAGAATGATGCGGAACGCACCGTGCGCCGACGGGTGGTTAGGCCCGAGGTTCAGGAACATGAAGTCTTCGTTGGTGGTGCTGCGCTTCATGCCCCAGTCTTCAGGCTTGAAGGTCAGCGCCTCCATCTCTAAATCTTCTTTCTGCTTCGTCAGCGTAAAGGGATCGAATTCGGTGGCGCGCGCCGGATAATCTTTGCGCAGCGGATGCCCTTCCCACGTTGGCGGCATCATAATGCGCGTCAGGTGTGGGTGACCGTCGAAGGTAATACCAAACATCTCCCAGGTTTCACGCTCATACCAGTTGGCATTCGGGAACAGACGGGTGATGGTCGGCAGGTGCATATCGTTTTCAGACAGCGCCACCTTGAGCATAATGTCGCGGTTGCGTTCAATCGACAGCAGGTGATAGAAAACGGAAAAATCCGCTGCAGGCAGGCCTGCGCGGTGGGTACGTAAACGCTCATCAACACCATGCAGGTCATACAGCATGACGTAAGGCTTAGGTAATTTACGCAGGAATTCAATGATTTCCAGTATCTGTTCACGCTTTACCCACACCACCGGAATACCGGTACGGGTGGGCTGAACAGTAAAGGCATCCGGCCCAAAACGGTTACGCAACTCGCCGATCACCGGGTCATCAAGGTGATCACGGGTTTGCCATGATGGCTGAGCGAGATCTTGCGTGGTCAAATCTGTCATACGTTACTCACCATTCCGGCCTGGTCTCAGGCACTCAAATGAAGGCGTCAGGATGGGGCCATGCATTAAATTGTGATGTTCTGCTGCAGGCGCGATTGTCCATCCATACGGTTTTAAACTTCGTCCGGGCTGCGCAGGTTTGTGACTGCGATGCGCTCGCCGCGTTTTCTCTCACGCTCCGATTGCATATTGGCGCGATAAACGCCCTGATCGCCAACCACCCAGGAGAGCGGACGGCGCTCTTTGCCGATTGACTCCTGCAGCAGCAGCAGCGCCTGCATGTAAGCTTCCGGACGTGGCGGGCAGCCAGGAATATACACATCCACCGGCAGGAATTTATCGACACCCTGCACGACTGAATAGATGTCATACATGCCGCCTGAGTTAGCACAGGCCCCCATAGAGATGACCCATTTCGGTTCCAGCATCTGATCGTAAAGACGCTGAATCACCGGTGCCATTTTGGTAAATGGCGTACCGGCGATGACCATAAAGTCAGCCTGACGTGGCGAGGCACGCATAACTTCTGCACCGAAACGGGCAACGTCGTGAACCGCGGTGAAGGAGGTGGTCATCTCGACGTAACAACAGGACAGGCCGAAGTTGTAAGGCCAGAGGGAGTTTTTGCGCCCCCAGTTCACCATGTCATGCAGGGCATTTTCGAGTTTGCCCATATAAACGCTGCGATGAACGTGCTGCTCCAGCGGATCGCTGACGATTTCCTGCTTTTGCAGAGGATAACGGTCGTTCTCACCACCGTTCGGGTCTATGCGGGTGAGCGTATAGTCCATCTTATTGCCTCTCTTTTACTGCTTATGAGGATTGGTGTGGCTGACCGTAGTCGTTTTCACAACTACGCGACGACGAGCTGGCGCCCAGTCCAGTGCGCCGATGCGTACCAGATAGACCAGACCCGCCAGGAGCACCAAAATGAAAATTGCGGCTTCCACAAAGCCGACCCAGCCGCTTTCGCGAATGGAGGTCGCCCATGCGTATAAAAAGAGGGCTTCGACGTCGAAAATGACGAAAAACATCGCAACCAGATAAAATTTTGCCGACAGGCGGATATGGGTATCACCCACGGATTCAATGCCCGATTCGAATGGCGTCTCCTTGTAGCGAGCGCGTGCTCTGCCGCCAAGCAGCCATCCTCCGGTTAGCATGAAAGCACACAGGCCAAAGGCGATAACGATAAAGACGATAAACGCCCAATGCTGAGCGATGATTTCGGTGGTAGTTGACATACTCATTGCTTACTCATCAAAAGTGGCGCTGGCATCCTGCACGCGTTTCCCGCAGCAAACTGACCACATCGATTCAAGGGAAGGGTAAAAACCTTTTAAAGCTTGCTGTTATTCTTTAATAAACAGCAATTTTATGGGGTTTTTACTCCTTTCTATAACCTTTTGTCAACTTTGACAAAAGTATCCAAACATTATTTCACACCTGCATCATATTATTAACAAATGATGCCCCGCTTTCCAGCTAAATCGCTTCAGTCTGTAGGGTTAATTTTAGTGTAGCGGGTATTCACATGCATGGATCGTGCAATTAACAAACATATTTTGACAGGTATCACTCGGTTTTCCTTCCCCATGCCAGGGGTATTTTCTTGATCCAAAACACACTTTTGCCCTTTTTGCGTGAATTTTCTCCATTTCGCAGAACGATCCGGAATAGTGAGTTCATTTTTTCGGCAGGTAAATTTCAGTTCAGACTTAACTGGAACTTACAGACGGGCTGAATGGCGGGGAGTGAACTGAAAAGTAAGTAAAGAGGGGTTCGGGTATAAAAAAAGCCTCTCGTTCTGTTCAGGGAATGAGAGGCTTATTTATAAGCGTTTATTAAGGCAGTGTGGCTGATGATGAGGAGAATACGTTAACGATGTTACTCTTCGTCATCCAGCAGCAGAGCACCGTCCGGATTATTGCTCAGGTTGTAAGGATCATTGGTGGACTGCATGGCATTAAAGATAGCCAGCGCCAGCTCATTGTCGCTATCCGGATTGCGGCACAGCAGATACTGGGTATCTGGCAGGACCGGCAGACCTTCGGCTGCACCCATTACACGCAGCTCCGGACTCATCATCTCAACCGGACGCGCAGTAACACCCAGACCCGCTTTCACTGCGGCACGCACAGCCGCCAGAGTCGACGCGACGTATGAGATACGCCATGGGATGCCCGCCTCATTAAGGTGGTCAATCGCCATATCACGATAAGGGCTTGGCTCATCCAGCAGCACCAGTGGAATGGCTTCACCGCGCTGGAAGATATAATCAGCTGCGCAGTACCACAATGTAGGCGACGTACGCAGCACCTGATAGGTAAAGTTGCCCGGGCTGGAGGTGGTCACAACCAGGTCCACTTCACCCTGATTCAGCATCTCCATCATAAATGGATTGCGTTTGACCCGAACGTCGATTGCCAGCTTGGGATAAACCGAGGTAACCCGGTTAAGCAGGAATGGCAGAATCGTGTCTGAGGTGTCATCAGAGGCACCAATGGTCAGAACGCCCTGAATGTTGCTGTACATCAGAGAGGTACAGGCTTCGTCGTTGAAACGAAGAATTTTTCGGGCATAGCCTAAAAGCTGGATCCCGTGCTCTGTCAGCAGCTTATTACGTCCATGTCTGGCAAACAGCTCTTTACCTACCAATTGTTCCAGACGCTGCATCTGCTGACTGACTGCTGACTGGGTTCTGCAGACCGCTGCAGCGGCGGCTGCAAAGGTATTCAAATCCGCAACGGCAACGAAAGTTCTCAGCAGATCGAGGTCGAGATTCAGTATCGGACGATTTGCATTAGTCATGTTTTTTCTTCACTTATAAGATTTTTACGAACTACTACCCTGGTGTTATTACAGGCTTATCAAAGTGATAAGCCGTAATGGTGCTCAATGACAGTCATGTGTGAAGACTGACACAAAGAAATTTTCATGTGGAACCTGCGCTGATGACGTCCCTGACGGGGTCATAATACGCTTCAAGACAGAGACAACTTCTGAACCGATGGCACTGAGTACGGAAATGCAGAAAGCTGCGTAATTGTCTCAATTCCCTCCGGACGTGTCGGACGGGATAAAAAGCGCATTTTGCGCGCCCGCAGTGCGAAGCGGCAAAGTGCATTAAATAATAAATTATACTTAATCATTTTTGACTTCAAAATGGAAATGATTTTGTGAAAAGCGCTGTAAATTTTGTGCTAAATGCATCCAGGCACCCTTATGCCATATTATTGATCGCTTTTTAAGCCTTCAGCATTCTGAAATTTAGTGAAGAAGTGTTAAGTGAGGCTCACAATCCTGCGAAGAAAGTCTCAGATGAACCTCTTTTAAGGGCATGTTTCCTGCTGTTCTCTGGACTTAATACGGCGACGCTTAAGACCTGTTAAGGCGTTGCCATGACGGCCAGCCAGAAACCGCCTGAAAATCGATCGTTTATAAAATATCTTTTAACTATTTCACTAAGTGGATATTTCCGTTTTTACAAAAAATCGTGCTTTACTATCCTCACGGTAGCCCGCCTCTGTGCAAAGCAAAAAGTGGGCTCAGGCCCGCTTTCTTCAGATTAAAAATTCTTAAAATCTTTTCTTTCTGGTTTTATTAACCAGGCTATCTCCGCTTTAATCATTTTTAAGCTACCCACAGTGTGAAAAGTTGTTGAACCCGCCAAAACGGGGCGACACCCTTCTTTTGTGTCCGTGAGGAGAGTACATTGTGCTGGTTCGATTTCTGTGGCAGCCGAAAGGATGCTGCCCATTAAGGCGGTAACAATGACTTTTCAAATTGATAAATCCGGAAAACTCGATAACGTCTGCTATGACATCCGTGGCCCGGTACTGAAAGAGGCTAAGCGTCTCGAAGAAGAAGGCAACAAGGTTCTTAAACTGAACATCGGCAACCCTGCCCCCTTTGGTTTTGAAGCGCCCGATGAGATTCTGGTTGATGTGATTCGTAATCTGCCCAGCGCGCAGGGCTATTGCGATTCCAAGGGTCTCTATTCCGCCCGTAAAGCGATTATGCAGCACTACCAGGCGCGCGAAATGCGCGATGTCACGGTAGAAGACATCTATATTGGCAACGGTGTTTCAGAGCTGATTGTGCAGGCGATGCAGGCGCTGCTGAACAGCGGCGATGAAATGCTGGTTCCCGCCCCGGACTATCCGCTATGGACCGCTGCGGTTTCGCTCTCCAGCGGCAAAGCGGTGCATTATCTGTGTGACGAGTCTGCAGGCTGGTTCCCGGACCTGGACGATATCCGCAGTAAAATCACGCCGCGCACGCGCGGGATCGTCATCATCAATCCCAACAACCCGACCGGCGCGGTGTATAGCAAAGAGCTGCTGCTGGAGGTCGTTGAGATTGCGCGTCAGCATAACCTGATCATCTTCGCCGATGAGATCTACGACAAGATCCTTTATGACGAAGCACAGCATCACTCCATTGCGGCGCTGGCACCCGATCTGCTGACGGTCACGTTTAATGGCCTGTCCAAAACCTATCGCGTTGCCGGTTTCCGGCAGGGCTGGATGGTGCTGAACGGGCCGAAAAAGCACGCCAAAGGGTATATTGAAGGGCTTGAAATGCTCGCTTCGATGCGACTCTGCGCCAACGTGCCGGCACAGCATGCCATTCAGACGGCACTGGGCGGCTACCAGAGCATCAGTGAATTTATCATGCCCGGCGGTCGTCTTTACGAGCAGCGCCAGCGTGCGTGGGAACTGATCAACGACATTCCGGGCGTCAGCTGCGTGAAGCCGCAGGGCGCGCTCTATATGTTCCCGAAAATTGACGCTAAAAAATTCAATATCTTCGATGACCAGAAGATGGTACTGGATTTCCTGTTACAGGAGAAGGTGCTGCTGGTTCAGGGCAGTGCGTTTAACTGGCCATGGCCCGACCATCTGCGCATCGTGACGCTGCCGCGCGTGGACGATCTGGAGATGGCGATCAATAAGTTTGGCCGTTTCCTGCAAGGCTATCGTCAGTAATCGCGCCCGCGTATACTGACGCTATTTGGGGAGGGCTTGTCTCTCCCCTGTCGGCCAACAGGAACGCGCATGACTCAAAGCCATTTCTTTGCTCACCTCTCCCGTCTTAAGCTGATCAATCGCTGGCCCCTGATGCGCAACGTGCGCACCGAAAACGTGTCTGAGCACAGCCTGCAGGTCGCCATGGTGGCGCACGCCCTGGCCGTGATCAAAAATCTTAAATTCAGCGGATCGCTCAATGCCGATCGCATCGCGATGCTGGCGCTCTATCACGACGCCAGCGAGGTGCTCACTGGGGATTTACCGACGCCGGTAAAATATTACAACGCCCAGATCGCCCACGAATATAAGAAGATCGAGAAGATTGCCCAGCAGAAGCTGATTGCGATGCTGCCCGACGAGTTTCAGGCGGTCTATGCGCCACTGATCGATGAGCATCTGCACAGCGAAGAGGAGCAGGCCGTGGTGAAACAGGCGGATGCGCTCTGTGCCTATGTGAAGTGCCTTGAGGAGCTCTCTGCCGGCAACAACGAGTTCCTGCTGGCCAAAGCGCGGCTGGAGAAGACGCTGGCGCAGCGGCGCTCACCGGAGATGGATTACTTTGTTGAGGTATTTATTCCGAGTTTCAGCCTGTCGCTGGATGAGATCTCGCAGGATACGCCGCTGTAACCCGACGGCCAGGCCGCCGGGCCAGGCTTACGGCTTCTGCGTGAAGCTGAAACTCCCGTCAGACTCACGGGTTATCGTCAGATGCGCCAGTGAGTCGAGCTGAAGCGCCACCTCATTCAGACGCGGCGTGTGCGCAGATGGTTTGATAGCAATGACCGCACAGCCGGCGCTCAGGCCGGATAAGATGCCTGCAGGGGCATCTTCGGCCACTACACAGGATGATGCCGCTAAGCCGAGCTTTTCTGCGCCCAGCAGATAGGGATCGGGCTCGGGTTTCCCTTTTGCGACCTGCTCTGCAGTAATGAACACGTCGGGCATCGGTAAGCCCGCCGCCCGATGACGCGCCTGCGCCACCGGCATCGACCCGGAGGTGACGATTGCCCAGGGGATCTGCAGCGCATTAAGCCGGTTGAGCAGCGACACTGCGCCCGGCAGCGCCTGTACGCCCTCGGTGTCCGCCGCTTCCGCCTGTTCCAGCGCGACAAATTCAGCCTGAATCGCGGCTTCCGGCTGGCCTGCCATAAAATGACGCAGAGAGGTAATCGCCTGTTTGCCGTGAATGAAATCCAGGATCTCATCCGCCGCGATGCCATGACGGGCCCCCCACTGGCTCCAGGCTCGTTCAACGGCTGGCAGGGAATCCACCAGCGTGCCGTCTAAATCAAAAAGAAAACCTCTGTAGGTCACGCGCTCCTCCTCAGGCATTGATCACTTGCGCAATTTCATTTGCACTTAAATGGTACTGGCGCGGACAAGTCTGCCATAAAGCCAGCATGCGTTGATACTTTTCCCACATCGGGGTCTGGGCATTAAACCCGTGCGTGCCGGAATCGAAGTGGGTGTAACGTCCTTCCGTATTGACCATAAAGCGGACATAGCCCAGCAGGCGGGCTTCCGTTGCGGCATCGAAGCCCAGAAAAGCGAGCCGGCGTTCATCCAGCTGCGGGCGCTCTTTGAGGTTTGACCAGGAGATGTGAAGCGCGTGATGCATCTCCATGATGTCGATAATCTTGCGGCAGACCGCCTCGCTGAGTTCACCGAACTCTTTATCCAGCTCCCGCATCTGCAGCGCGTAACCGCGTTCGATGATGGTCTGATAGCGGCAAAAGTGCCCGGCATTCTCCGGCTCAAGCATGGCCATGATTTTATACTGGTTGGTAAGTATCAGACGCTGTGCATGGGTCATTTCCATCATTCGCTCCCGGTCAGAGACCGCTCAGTTAACCGACAATAGCGTGATGATTGCACAGCGCGAACGACACGGACATCGCCGTATCGCCTTTCATTGATTTGGCCGCAGGTCAGCGGTAAATATTTTACCGCCGACCCGGGAAAGATCAGAGATCGTCGAGGAAGGTGCGGTCGAGCTGTTTAAAGGCCCGCTTTAGCAGATCGGCCAGCGCCTGATAGGTTGGCTTGCCTTCTACCGGTGCGATCGCCTGCCCCGCCTCTTCCAACCGGGCACGCACTTCATGAAACCAGTTCAGCAGCGTCGGCGGCAGCGGCGTGATGGAGCGTTTACCCAGCCACCATAATCCCTGCATCGGCAGGCTGCAGGCAAACAGCGCCGTCGCCACGGCCGGACCTAACTGACCGTCCATCGCAATCTGCCAGGTCAGCGTGAAAACGGCCAGAGGCGGCATAAAACGAATGGCAAAGCGGGTCGCCGTTGAAACGCGATTTTCCGGGAATATCGGGGCCAGGCGCTTATCAGCAGGCCATGTCTTCATATAATGCTGGCCGCGCTGAAACATCCGAAACCAACTGGTACTGCCAGATTCATTCGCCATGGCTCACCTCAACTAATACTGCAAAGATTAAAAAATAGTTATAACTACACAACTTTACGTGACATCCTTCAATTATTTTTGTCTTTGAAGTGGACTCCGGCTATTCTGACGCCGCTCCGATACCTGTCGGCAGCGAAATGCGCCTTTGGGAAGAGGCCTGAACCCGATTTTCGACAAGGCAATTTTCAAATTTTCACGTAAGATTAACGAAATTTTTTGCGGGAATGCAGGTTTCTGTCTACCGCATGATGTTTGTCATTAATCTACCAGCTTTCATGGGCTACGCTGTTAGTCTGATTGCGTTTAATTTAGCCACTCTCAAAAAGTAGGTACTTCCATGTCGAGTAAGTTAGTTCTGGTCCTGAACTGTGGCAGCTCTTCCCTTAAGTTTGCCATCCTCAACCCCGCAAGCGGTGAAGAATTCCTGTCAGGCCTGGCAGAATGTTTCCATCTTCCTGAAGCCCGCATCAAATGGAAGCTGGAAGGCGAAAAACAGGAAGCGCCTTTGGGTGCTGGCGCAGCGCATAGCGAAGCGCTGAACTTTATCGTTAAAACCATTCTGGCACAAAAACCTGAGCTTTCGGCACAAATTGCTGCAATTGGTCATCGCATCGTTCACGGCGGCGAAAAACTGACGCAGTCCGTTATCATTACGGACGCGGTTGTGCAGGGCATCAAAGACGCCGCTTCTTTTGCACCGCTGCATAATCCGGCTCACCTGATCGGGATTGATGAAGCGATGAAAAACTTCCCTCACCTGTCAGATAAGAATGTGGCGGTATTTGACACCGCTTTCCATCAGACAATGCCGGAAGAGTCCTATCTCTACGCCCTGCCCTACAGATTGTATAAAGAGCATGGCGTTCGTCGCTATGGCGCACATGGCACCAGCCATTTCTATGTGACCCACGAAGCCGCCAGAATGCTGAATAAGCCGCTTGAGTCACTGAATATCATCACCTGCCACCTCGGCAACGGCGGTTCCGTTTCGGCGATTCGCAACGGCGAGTGTGTAGATACCTCCATGGGTCTGACTCCACTGGAAGGTCTGGTAATGGGCACCCGCAGCGGTGACATCGACCCGGCCATCGTTTTCTTCCTGCATGACACGCTGGGAATGAGCGTCGATGCCATCAATAAGCTGCTGACCAAAGAGTCTGGCCTGCTGGGCCTGACCGAAGTTACCAGTGACTGCCGTTATGTCGAAGATAACTACGACACCAAAGAAGATGCGAAACGTGCGATGGATGTCTTCTGCCATCGTCTGGCAAAATATATCGGCAGCTACACAGCGCTGATGGATGGCCGTCTTGACGCCGTCGTCTTTACCGGCGGCATCGGCGAGAACGCCGCAATGGTGCGTGAACTTTCACTGAAAAAACTTGCACTGCTGGGCTTTGACATCGACCACGATCGCAACCTGGCAGCCCGTTTCGGCAAGTCAGGCTACATCAATAAGGAAGGTACCCGCCCGGCGCTGGTGATCCCGACCAACGAAGAGCTGGTCATCGCCCAGGACGCTGCGCGTCTGACAGCCTGAGTCTTTTTCTCCGTCAGCCCAGGCTGACGGAGTTGTTTTTGACACCCTGCCATGACTGAGAGGTTAAAACGTGTCACGTACAATTATGCTCATTCCGACCGGCACCAGCGTCGGCCTGACCAGTGTCAGTCTCGGTGTGATCCGTGCGATGGAGCGCAAAGGCGTCCGCCTCAGCGTGTTCAAGCCGATTGCCCAGCCACGCTCCGGGGGCGACAACCCCGATCAGACCACCACCATCATCCGTAAGAACTCTTCTATCCCTGCCGCCGAACCGCTGCAGATGTCACGCGTCGAGTCACTGCTAGGGTCGAACCAGCAGGATGCGCTGATGGAAGAGATCATCTCCCGTTATCATGCCAGCAGTCAGAATGCTGAAGTGGTGCTGGTTGAAGGTCTGGTGCCGACCCGTAAGCACCAGTTCGCTAACGCGCTGAACTATGAAATCGCCAAAACACTGAACGCGGAAATCGTCTTTGTGATGGCGCTGGGCAATGACTCGCCGGCACAGCTCAAAGAGCGCATCGAGCTGACCCAGAGCAGCTTCGGCGGCCAGAAGAACAAAAACATTACCGGTGTGATTATTAACAAACTCAACGCGCCGGTGGACGATCAGGGACGTACCCGCCCTGATCTGTCAGAGATTTTTGATGACTCGTCAAAAGCCAGCATCGCCAATATTGATCCTAAACAGCTCTTCTCCGACAGCCCGCTGCCGGTGCTGGGCTGCGTACCGTGGAGTTTCGATCTGATCGCGACCCGTGCGATCGATATGTGTCGCCATCTGGATGCCCGCATCATTAACGAAGGTGAGATTCAGACCCGCCGGGTCAAATCGGTCACCTTCTGTGCCCGCAGCATCCCGCACATGCTGGAACATTTCCGTCCGGGCTCGCTGCTGGTGACCTCAGCCGACCGCCCGGATGTGCTGGTCGCCGCCTGCCTGGCCGCGATGAACGGCATCGAGATTGGTGCCATCCTGCTGACCGGTAACTACGAGATCGACGACCGCATCGCCCGTCTCTGTGACCGCGCCTTCCAGACCGGCCTGCCGGTATTTATGGTGAAAACCAATACCTGGCAGACCTCACTGAGCCTGCAGAGCTTCAACCTGGAAGTCCCGGCTGACGATACGCAGCGCATTGAGAAAGTGCAGGAGTATGTTGCCGGTTACATCAACGCGGACTGGATTGAGTCTCTGACCGCGACCTCCGAGCGCAGCCGTCGCCTCTCACCACCGGCCTTCCGCTATCAGCTGACCGAGCTGGCGCGTAAAGCCGGTAAGCGCGTGGTGCTGCCAGAGGGTGATGAGCCGCGTACGGTAAAAGCGGCGGCTATCTGTGCCGAGCGCGGTATCGCGACCTGCGTCCTGTTAGGCAACCCGGATGAGATCCAGCGCGTTGCCGCAGCGCAGGGCGTGGAGCTGGGCAAAGGTGTTGAGATTGTTGATCCGGAAGTGGTGCGCGAAAACTACGTGCCGCGCCTGGTTGAACTGCGTAAAAACAAAGGCATGACCGAAGTGGTCGCTCAGGAGCAGCTGGAAGATAACGTGGTGCTGGGCACCATGATGCTGGAGAGCGGCGAAGTCGATGGTCTGGTTTCCGGTGCGGTACACACCACCGCCAACACCATTCGTCCGCCCCTGCAGCTGATCAAAACTGCCCCGAACAGCTCACTGGTCTCCTCGGTATTCTTTATGCTGCTGCCGGAGCAGGTGCTGGTCTACGGCGACTGCGCGATTAACCCTGATCCGACGGCTGAGCAGCTGGCTGAGATCGCTATTCAGTCGGCCGATTCTGCCAAAGCCTTTGGTATCGACCCGCGCGTTGCAATGATCTCCTACTCTACCGGCACGTCAGGTGCAGGCAGCGATGTGGAGAAAGTCCGCGAAGCGACCCGTATCGCCCAGGAGAAACGTCCGGATCTGGTTATTGATGGTCCGCTGCAGTATGACGCCGCGATCATGGAAGATGTGGCGAAATCAAAAGCGCCAGACTCGCAGGTTGCCGGTCGCGCAACGGTGTTTATCTTCCCGGATCTCAACACCGGTAACACCACCTATAAAGCGGTACAGCGTTCAGCCGACCTGATCTCCATCGGGCCGATGCTGCAGGGTATGCGTAAGCCGGTCAACGACCTGTCGCGCGGCGCGCTGGTAGACGACATCGTCTACACCATCGCCCTGACGGCTATCCAGTCTCAGCAGGCAGAAGGCTAAGCCTCCGGCACTCATGAAAAAGGCATGCCCCTGGGCATGCCTTTTTTTTACCGGTAGTTCTGCGACCCGCCCGGTCACGCGACCGGGAGCATTCACTCAGGCACGGTTTTCGCCGTTGCGGCTCATCCAGAGTGACAGCGCTTTCAGCGAGTCGTCGGTGAACTCGTCACAGCGGGCAGTGATCTCATCGGGCGTCATCCAGATAATCTCATCGACTTCCGACTCCTGCATGGCGAAAGGCCCGTGCGAAACGCAGCTGAACAGACCGCCCCAGACGCGGCAGTGCTGATCTTCAAAATAGAATTTGCCATGCTCGGCAAACGGCACCGCGGCGATCCCCAGCTCCTCTTCCGCTTCACGGCGCGCAGACTCCAGCATATCCTCACCGCTCTGCACCACACCGCCTGCGGTCGCATCCAACTTGCCCGGCATAAAATCTTTACTCTCTGTGCGGCGCTGCACCAGAATCCTGCCCATACCGTCATGAACCACGATATAGGTGGCGCGATGACGCAGACACTGCGCACGCATCTGCGCACGTGTCGCCTGAGCAACGACTTCATTCTCTTCGTTTACGATATCGACCCACTCGATGCCGTCACCCGCCGTTTGTTCCACCATCAGTAACCCTTTCCAGTTTGGCGTACACCTGGGTACGCAGTTTGCCACGTCGTTATTTTTATGTGGCGTAAGGTAATCACTTCCGCCAGCCTGAGCAAGCCCTGGCGGTTACCGATTTTTACCACTTTCTGCTAACCACAGCTGTACCGAGGCTCGCTGCCACTGAAACTCAGCATAATGCCGCAGACGATCGGGCAAGGGATCGCCATGCAGAACCAGCCGGTTAAGCATCACTGCCAGATCGGTATCCGCAATTGACCACTCACCAAACAGGTTCTGCTGCCCGTCCGGCAGCAGGCGTTCGACCGCCATAACCAGTTTATCTACCGCCTGCTGCGCGGAGGCCGTCAGCGGCGCAAAGCGTTCGCCGGCAAACAGCACCTCGGTCGGACGCTCCTGACGGATCCAGAGGAAGTCGCTGCGCAGCCAGGCCTGGATTTCCCGCGCGCGGGCGCGCTTCTCACGATCGCGCGGATAGAGGCGCTCAAACCCGGGTGCCGGGAAGCGCTCTTCAAGATATTCGGTAATCGCCGAGGATTCGCTTAACAGGAAGGTGTCGATCTGCAGGGTCGGCACCCGGCAGGTCAGCGACAGCGCGCGGTACGCCTCGGCATAGTGCTGATTCTGAGACAAATCGACGCGTTTAAGCTGAAAGGGGATCCCTTTTTCGGAAAGGGCAACATAGGCCGACATGGCATAAGGACTGAAAAATGATGAATCTGACCACAGGGTGATGGGCGGATAATCCATCGGTTACCTCAATTGGCTGTCAGGGTTGCATCATGTTTACCGATTTTTTTTTGCGAAGGCAACGCCGGGCTCATCCGATCTCTGCCGCCGGAAGAAGAAAGCGCGACGCGACGCACGATAGAGTGGCACGACTCTTCTATGCTGAAAGGTGCAAATAACAAAAACATCAAGGGAGCCGCAACATGCACATTCTCATTACCGGTGGCACGGGACTGATTGGCCGTCACCTGATTCCGCGCCTGCAGCAGCTGGGGCATCAGATCAGCGTGGTGACACGGGATGTGGTCAGCGCGCGGGAAAAGCTCGGCGAGCAGGTCGCGCTCTGGTCCGGTCTGGCACAACAGCCGAACCTGGATAATATCGATGCGGTGATTAACCTGGCGGGCGAACCGATCGCCGACAAACGCTGGACGGAGCCGCACAAGCAGCAGCTGTGCGAGAGCCGCTGGCAGATCACCGAGCAGATCGTTTCCCTGATCAACGCCAGCAGCACGCCGCCCGCCGTGCTGATCTCAGGATCGGCGACCGGTTATTATGGCAATACCGGCGATCTGGTGCTGACGGAAGAGGATCAGGGACACGACGAGTTTACCCATCAGCTCTGCGCCCGCTGGGAGCAGCTTGCGCTGGCGGCAGAGAGTGAACGCACCCGCGTCTGTCTGCTGCGCACCGGCGTGGTGCTGGCCCGTGAAGGCGGCGCGCTCAGCAGGATGAAGCTGCCCTTTAAGATGGGGATCGGCGGCCCGCTCGGCAGCGGCAAGCAATATATGCCGTGGATCCATTTGGACGATATGATCAACGCCATTCTCTGGCTGCTGGATCATGACGATCTGCGCGGCCCGTTCAACATGGTCGCGCCTTATGCCGTGCGTAATGAGCAGTTTGCCGCCACGCTGGGCCAGGTAATGCATCGTCCGGCCTTTATGCGTACCCCGGCCAGCGCCATTAAGCTGATGATGGGGGAGTCATCGGTTCTGGTGCTGGGCGGACAGCATGTGCTGCCAAAGCGGCTGGAAGCCTCCGGCTTTGGCTTCCGCTGGTACGATCTGCAGGAGGCATTGCAGGATGTCGCAGGCTAAAACAGGGCGGCTCTGAGCCGCCCTGTTTTGATCAGCTGCGCGGCTCCGCGACCGGAGACTTCATGGCCCTTTCGTTAAGCGTGTGCCCCGGTTGTGGCACACGAATGATAAAGGTCAGCACGCCCGCGAACACATAGAGCGCCGTATAGGCCCACACCACACCGACAATGTCGAAGAACGGCAGGATGACCGAGGCGATAGCCGGAGCCACAAAGTTGCTGAGCCCGGCGGAGAGGTTATAAATCGAGACCGCGGCACCCTTGTGATGTGGTTCCAGTGTCGGAAACACGGCGGTCATCGGAACAAAGGCAGCGACAAAGATCCCCAGCATGACCGCAGGGATTAACGCGACCCAGAAGTTATGTCCCGCATACAGCGGCAGGTAATAAAAGGTCAGGCTGGAGATGGCCATCCCCAGGCAACCAAACCAGCGCACCTGACGGATCCAGCCCAGCTTCTCGCCCGTAAGACCCCAGAAGATATTCGTAAAGATGGTGACAAAGAAGAACACCGCCCAGATCTGTAGCCATTCAGAAATGGAGAAACCCAGCCGGTCCACAAACAGCAGCGGCATGATAATCGCAAAGCCAAACAGCGATAGCGTATTGATGATGCGAATCAGACAGGCATAAAACACATGCTGATTGGTGAACAGGATAGTCACGGCACGCCCCATCTCTGTCATCTTGTCACGCATCGGCAGATTAACACGGGAACGATCCACGGGCACCCTGCGCAGGCTGAACCAGGCGAGGATCCCGCCACAGGCGACCCAGACGATCGCCAGCCAGAGCGTCCCGGTTTCCCCCAGCATCGGGATGGTGAGACTGGGCAGGTAGCTGCCCACCACGCCGATGCCGACAGAATACATCGCCCAGAACCAGCCGGTTGCCGCCGCCAGTTTTTCGCGTGGCAGAACCTGCACCAGCATCATCATAAACGAGTAGATAAACAGCGGATAAGCCAGCCCGCGAATGCCGTAGAACAGCACCATCAGCGGATAGTTACGCAGGCCCAACCCCAGCGACATAAACAGCGTGTGCATCACGATCCAGAGCACAAAGCCAATCATCATCGCGCGCTGCGGCGTGATCAACTCGGCGACCACCCCCGAGGCCCAGGCCGCCACGGCGGCCGCTAAGCCATAGAAGGTGAAGACGACCGCTGACTGCGCGGGCGTAAAGCCCATATCGGTGATATGACGCGACAGAAACGCCATTTCAAAGCCATCACCTGCCATAAAGATGGCGATAGCGAGGAAGCCCCAGAACATCTTTTTCGGTAAGCCAAACCAGTATTCGTTCGATTGCATCACAATGACCTTCTGTCTGGTTAGTCGTTATGCAGGCAGTAAACTGCGCACCTGCTGTTGCTGGATGTAAAGTGTCCGGAACAGACGCCGCCGCTGTTGCAGCCAGTCCCCCCGCGTCGCGTCCGGCTGGTAGCGCGCCTGTACAGCCGGCTTCAGGCACACCTCATGCTCAGCGCCGCCATCAGCCAGCCACGCTAAGCGTGCCGCACCCAGCGCGCCCGATGCGCTGGCCGGGTGGGTCACAATCGGCAATTGCAGCACATCGGCCAGCAGCTGAGCCCACAGTGCACTGCGTGCCCCGCCACCGGTCAGGCTGCATTGCTGAATGCCATGAGTGGTCTCGCCGAGCACCTCCAGACCATCAGCCAGCCCGAATGCCACGCCTTCTGTTACTGCATAGCCCAGCAGGGCGCGCGGCGTTTCATGACGCAGATTAAAGAAAGCACCGGTAGCGTCAGGATCGTTATGCGGCGTGCGCTCACCCGACAGATAAGGCAGGAAAACCGGGGCGCTGCGCAGTTGCTCGTCACTGAGCTGCGCCATCTCCTCCATCAGCTGGCTTTCACTCACCGACAGCAGATTGCATAGCCAGCGCAGGCAACTCGCGGCGCTGAGCATCACGCTCATCTGATGCCAGCGACCCGGTAGTGCATGGCAGAAAGCATGCACACCAGAGCGGGGATCGGCCTGGAGGCGGTCGTTTACGACGAAAATCACGCCGGATGTGCCCAGGGAGATAAACGCATCACCCGGACTCACCGCCCCTACACCGACGGCCGATGCAGCATTGTCCCCGCCACCCCCCGCGACTGTGACAGAGGCAGACAGGCCCCACTCGCTTGCCAGCGCCGGTTGCAGACGGCCACTTATCGCGCTGCCTTCCACCAGTTCAGGCATCTGCGCGCGCGTCAGTCTGGTAATGGCCAGCAGTTCATCCGACCAGTCACGCCGGGAGACATCCAGCCACAGCGTGCCGGCCGCATCCGAAGGCTCACTGACAAAGTGCCCGGTAAGCCGCCAGCGCAGGTAATCTTTTGGCAGCAGGATCTTGTCAATCCGGCTGAAAATTTCCGGCTCATGTTCCGCAACCCAGTGCAGTTTTGGCAACGTAAAGCCGGGCATGATCATGTTGCCGCTGATTTCGGTGATCCGGGGATGGCTATTTTTCAGTCTTTCACACTGCGGCGCGCTGCGCGTGTCGTTCCACAGGATGCATGGACGCAGTACTTTACCGTCTGCATCCAGCAGCACGGCTCCGTGCATCTGGCCGGATAAGCCGATGGCACGGATCGCGGCCCATTCTTCCGGCGATTGACGACGCAATGCCGCCAGCACTTCGATGCAGGCCTGCCACCAGCGTTCGGGATCCTGTTCTGCCCAGTGGGGATGCGGGCGCTGCACAGTAAGCGTGGCGTGCTGTGACGCCACAATCTCGCCCTGCGTATCAATCATCAGCGCTTTAAGTTCTGAGGTGCCGATATCAATGCCGAGATACATAGTTACACCGCCGCCAGTTCTGGCTGTTTCAGCCACTGCTGTAATTCCGCGACACGGCGAGTCACCAACGCGTGAAACGCCTTATCAGAGGCCAGTTCCGCAAACAGGGCGTTATCACTCAGGAAAGCATGAAGTGGACCGGCGCTGGCAAACTGCTTACGCAGCGCATCGGCCTGTAGCGCACCGTCCTGATAGGAATATGGCAGATCGTCATGAGCCCAACGCTGCATAAACAGGAAGAACAGCGCCGGAATCACCGCCGTTGCGACAGGCTGCGTACCGCGCTGATAGCACGCCTGCAGGGTTGGCGTCACCATGCCGGGGATTTTAGACATACCATCGGCACCCACGCGCTGGTTAGTGTCTTTGATGTAAGGGTTGCTAAAGCGGGCCAGCACGACGTCGCGATAGTCCGCCAGATCCAGCGGGCTGGGCGACAGGGAGGGAATGACATCCTGCGTAACATAGTCGTGTGCCAGTCGATAAATCGCCGGATGGCGTGTGCTCTCATCGATATAGTTCAGCCCAATCAGCGTACCGGCCCAGGCGATCGCGGCATGGGTTGCGTTGAGAATGCGAATTTTCGCCTCTTCCCACGGCAGGACCGATGCCACCAGTTCAGCGCCCACCTTTTCCAGCGACGGGCGCCCGGCAATAAAGTCATCCTCAATGACCCACTGAATAAAGGATTCGGCCATCACGGCGGCGCCATCCTGTTTGCCGGTCGCCGCCTGCACGCGTTCGGCCACCTCCGGCGTCGGACGCGGAGTAATGCGATCGACCATGGTATTCGGTGAGCGGGTTTGGGAGCGCACCCAGTCGGCCAGTCCGTTGTCGCCTTTGGCCATCAGAAACGCCAGGAAAGCCTCGCGGAAACGCGCGCCGTTGTGGCGCAGATTGTCGCAGTTCAGCAGCGTCACCGGCGCACCGCCCTGCGCAACGCGCTGTGTCAGAATCCGGCTGAGTGCGCCGTAGAGCGTGCGGATATCGCCACCCAGATCGGCCTGCACATCCGCATGATCAAGATCCAGGGTAAATGCGGGGGTCAGGTAGTAACCCGCTTCGGTGACGGTAAAGCTGATGACACGCGTTTCCTCACGCGCGCCCTGCTCACTCAGCGCACGGAGTTCACTGTCCCAGGGCAGAATTTTACGCAATGAGGTGATGGTTTCGTAGTCGCGCTTGCCTTCAGGCGTCACGGTTTCCAGCACATATTCGCCCTGCTGCGCCGCGAGCTGTTCAAGCAGTGGCACCGCATCATTGCGGATATTGCCGAGTGCAATGCCCCAGCTTTCGTCGCCCTGCTCACGCAGCTTGTGCAGATACCACGCCTGATGTGCCCGATGAAAAGATCCCGCACCGATGTGCATCCACACTGATTGGTTATTCATAATCGCCTCATTTAAACATTTGCCACAACGAAGGGCATTTGCCCGATGGCGTTAAGCATAGTGCGCTTTACGGCGATGCTTCTGCGAGCCGGGTCACAAATAATACATTTGCTCTTCTTGCGGGCTTTTGCTCAATTGATGCTTTTCCTCTCGTGCGGCGTTAAGATGTTCTGCCCAATCCGACGGAACAGCCTGATGAGCAAAGAAGAAAAAAAGCAGGAGCTGGCCGCACGTGCCGCATGGATGTATTACGTCGCGGGCGTGACGCAGCAGGAGATCGCACAGGCACTGGGACTGTCTCGGCAGGTCGCGCAGCGTCTGGTATCCAGTGCCCGCGAAATGGGCATGGTGCACGTAAAAATCGATCATCCCATCACACACTGCCTGCAGCTGGCGCGTGAGGTTCAGGCGAAGTTTGGTCTGGATTTGTGCCGTGTGGTGCCATCAGCCAGTCTGAATGATGAGGCTATTCAACAGATGCTGGCTGTCGAAGGTGCGTCAGTGATGACACAATTCATCAATGAGGAAACACCGCAGGTGTTTGGCATTGGCTCCGGCAAAACGCTGCGCGCCATTATTGATGCGCTGCCCTGGGTTGAACGCCCGCAGCATCATTGCGTTTCCATGATTGGTGCCATCGCACGGGATGATTCCGGCACACGCTATGACGTGCCGCTGAAGATGGCCGAAAAGATGCAGGGCAAGTATTTCTTTATCCCTGCGCCGCTCTACGCCGATACGCCACAGGACAAAGCGATGTGGGTGCAGCATAAGGTCTATCAGCGCGTCATCGATCGCGCCTTACAGGCGGATGTGGCCTTTGCAGGGATCGGAGAAGTGATGCCCGGCTGCCCGTTAAACGCCGAAGGATTTATTACCGATGCGCAGGTCGCGGCGCTGAACGGGCGCGGCGTGGTGGGCGAAATGCTCGGGCACTTCTTCAATCAGCAGGGTGAACGGGTGTGGGGAGAAACGGATGCGCTGCTGACCAGCGTGCAGCTGGAAAGTCAGACGCAGCGCAAAATCATTGGCTTCGCGGGGAGCGAGCGCAAGTATCCGGCCATCCGGGCCGCCTTACAGGGCGGCTGGATATCGGGGCTGGTGACAGATGAGGATACGGCGCTGAAGCTTTTGCAGACGTGATCGCTCAGCCAGGAGGCAGCCAGGGCAGGCCGAACGCGTTAATCCCGCACATGCCCGGACCCGGCCCATGCTTGGTCTGTCAGGGCACTTTGCGCCGGCGCCCTGCAGCCCCCACCGTCACGCTCCGCCAGGTTACTTCAGCGACCCTTTGAGGAACTGCTGTAAACGCGGGCTTTTCGGGTTGCCGAAAAGCTCCGCGGGCGGCCCCTGCTCTTCGATTTTGCCCTGATGCAGGAAAATCACATGGCTGGAGACATGGCGCGCAAACTCCATCTCATGGGTGACCACCACCATGGTTTTGCCCTCTTCCGCCAGCTTCTGCATGATGCGCAGCACCTCGCCCACCAGTTCCGGATCCAGTGCTGACGTTGGTTCGTCAAACAGCAGCACTTCGGGCTCTATCGCCAGTGCGCGCGCAATCGACACGCGCTGCTGCTGGCCACCTGAAAGATGTACCGGATACTTCGCCTGAGCGCGCGCATCAATGCCGACTTTATCGAGATACCGGATGGCGCGTTCACGCGCGTCTGTTTTGCTCAATCCCAGCACCTGAATCGGCGCTTCCATCACGTTCTCCAGCACCGTCATGTGGCTCCAGAGATTAAAGTGCTGGAACACCATCGTCAGGCTGGTGCGTAACGCCCGCAGTTGCTCCTTATCAGCCACTTTGAGCTGGCCATCTTTGTCGCGCACCAGCGTAATCTGCTGGTTATTGACCACAATGGTGCCTTCACTCGGTTTTTCGAGGAAATTGATACAGCGTAAAAAGGTACTTTTCCCTGAACCGGACGAGCCAATGATACTGATCACATCGCCCGCCTGAGCCGTCAACGAGACCCCTTTCAGCACTTCATGTTCACCGTAACGCTTATGCAATTCGGTGACGCTTAATTTATTGTCAGCCATAGTTCTACTCAATGCGATGAAGAGGGTTTCACGTGGGCCAGCCAGCGGCGTTCCGCCAGGCGGAACAGGCTGATCAACACGTAAGAGATAATCAGATAAAGCACAGCCGCCAGACCAAAGGCGGTAAACGGCTGGTAGGTCGCGGAGTTAATATCCCGCGCGATTTTCAGCAGATCCGGCACTGTGGCAGTAAAAGCCAGCGCCGTGGAGTGCAGCATCAGAATCACTTCATTGCTGTAAACCGGCAGCGCCGTCCGCAGCGCCGAAGGCAGGATAATGCAGCGATAAAGCTTAAAGGTGGAGAAGCCATAGGCCCGCGCTGCTTCAATCTCGCCGTGGGGCACCGAGCGAATCGCCCCCGCGAAGATTTCTGTGGTATAGGCGCAGGTGTTCAGCGTAAACGCGAGCAGCGTACAGTTCAGTCCGCTGCGGAAAAAAGCGTTCAGCAGCTCCGTACCTTTGACAATTTCCAGCGTATACATGCCTGAATAGAACACCAGCAGCTGGACATAAAGTGGCGTACCGCGAAACACGTAGGTGAAAAGCCAGACCGGAAAACTGATAAAGCGGTTAGGGGAAACCCGCGCTATCGCCAGCACAATCGCCAGACATCCACCAAGGGTAACCGACAGGATCAGCAGCCAGAGCGTGATGGCGACGCCGGTAAAACGGTAGCCGTCGGTCCAGAGCAGCGCTTTCCAGTATTCCTGAATAATATCAATCATAACTCGCCCTCTTCACGCCGACGGTATAGCGACGGTTCAGCCACCACAGCACGCCGTTAGACAGCGTGGTAAACACCAGATAGATCACACCGGCGACAATCGCGAAGTAAAACGGCTGCCAGGTGCTTTTGCCCGCCAGCTGGGTCGCCTTCACCACATCCTCCAGTCCCAGCAGCGAAACCAGTGCGGTGGCTTTCAGAATGACCTGCCAGTTGTTGCCGATCCCCGGCAGGGCATAGCGCATCATGGCGGGGAACAGAATGCGGCGGAATACCTGCGCACCGGTAAAACCGAACGCGGTCGCCGCTTCAATCTGCCCTTTCGGCACCGCCATAAACGCGCCACGAAAGGTTTCGGTAAAGTAAGCACCATAGATAAAGCCGAGCGTGATGATACCGGCGACCATCGGGTCGATATCAAACTGGGCTATGCCCAGCGCATCGGTCACCTGATTGAGGACAATCTGCAGGCCGTAGAAGATCAGCAGCATCAGCACGAGATCAGGCACACCGCGAATCAGCGTGGTGTAACCTTCAAAAATGAACGCCAGTGGGCGGTTGCGTGACAGTTTCGCGCCTGCGCCAATCAGGCCCAGCAGCACCGCCAGCAGCACGGAGGTAAGCGCCAGCTCCAGCGTTACCAGGGTGCCCCGAAGAATAACATCAGAATAGCCATACAGCATCGAGAGGGTCCTGTCGTGAGGTGAAAACGAAACGCTGCCCGCCAGCGTTTGACGGGCAGTTTAGCTCTATCTCATCTTTGCAGAGACCGTTTGCCCCGAGCGAACCGGCTCAGGCGGGCAGAACAGCATAGGGCACAGAGGATAAAGCGACAGGATAGTTAGTCGCCGTACACATTAAAGTCGAAGTATTTCTTCGCAATCTTGTCGTAGGTGCCATCTTTGCGCATCTCGGTAAACGCTTTATCGATAGCCGCTTTCAGCTCGCTGTCATCTTTGCGCAGTCCCATGCCGGTGCCGACGCCAAAAATCTTGTCATCTTTTACGGCAGGACCGGCAAACGCGTAGTTCTTACCGACCGGCTGCTTCAGGAAACCTTCACTCGCCTGCACTTCATCCTGGAAAGCCGCATCGATACGCCCGGCATTCAGATCCTGATAGACCAGATCCTGGTTCGCATAAGGCGTAATGGTCACGCCTTTTGGCCGCCAGTTCTCGTTGGCATAGGTTTCCTGGGTAGTGCCCTGCAGCAGACCGATATTTTTCCCTTTCAGCGACTCAATGGTGGGTTCAATCTTAGATCCTTTCGGTGCCACTAAACGCGCATTGGCGGCGTAGAGTTTTTCCGAGAAGGCGATCTCTTCCTGACGTTTAGCGGTGATTGAAAGTGAGGAGATGATGGCGTCGATTTTCTTCGCTTTTAGCGACGGGATCAGCGCATCAAAGTCGCTTTCAACATAGGTACACTGAGTATGAATGCGTTTACAGATTTCGTTAGCAAGATCGATGTCGAAGCCCACTAACTTGCCTTGCGCGTTTTTCGACTCAAACGGTGGGTAAGTTGGATCTGTACCAATACGGATCGAACCCGGCACCGCCGCAAAAACGCTGGCAGCACTGGATAAGCCCAGCATCAGGGAAAGAGCCAGAACACGCTTTTTCATAGATTACCCTCAAGTAAAGTGCTTTTTGTTATGTGGTTCGTGATGTGTTTGCGCAGATCAATCTGCATGTTTCATGCCAGTTCTGCAAGTAATCCACGCGGTTAGCGTGACGTCAGACCGGTGAAAATGCTGTGTTTGTGAGGGGAATATAACAGCGAAGTAAAAGAGAAAAAGCGACGTTGTTAACTTTTGGTGCATCAAATGCACGAAGAGTGATCCCTGGCGCGCTTATGCACTAAATAAGTGCGCCAGCGGAACTTTATGCACCCTGCCAGCGCATGAAAAGATCTTCCGGCAATTCAATATCAAACTGGTCAATGACCCGGTTCACCGTCTGATCGATCAGCTGGTCGATAGTTTCGGGGCGATGATAAAATGCCGGTACGGGCGGCATGATAATCGCCCCCAGCTCTGCGGCCGTGGTCATCATCCGCAGATGTCCCACATGCAGCGGGGTTTCCCGCACGCACAGCACCAGTTTGCGCTGCTCTTTCAGCACCACATCCGCGGCCCGGGTCAGCAGCGAATCGCTGTAACTGTGCACGATGCCCGACAGCGTTTTCATCGAGCAGGGCAGGATCGCCATGCCCAGGGTTTTAAACGAGCCGGACGAGATGTTTGCGGCAATATCGCGCACGTCATGCACGACATCGGCCAGCGCCTGCACCTCGCGCAGCGAATAGTCGCTCTCCAGCCCCAGGGTCTGACGCGCTGCGTTGCTCATGACCAGATGCGTTTCCACCCCTTCCACCTGCTGCAGCACCTGCAGCAGGCGCACGCCGTAGATCACCCCGCTTGCGCCAGAGATGCCAATGATGAGTCGTTTCATAGTCCAACCTTATATCTGCCAGTGCGCCATCATACGCGGCCAGCGGGATTCTGAAAACAAACAGGGCGGGATTGCTCCCGCCCTGCTTTACACTACCTGGCTCAGTGCTGCATCAGCCTTCGTTGTGCAGCTCAAGGTTCTCAACTTCGTTCTGACGCTGAAGGGCTTTAGCATCATCATTGCGCAAGGATTCGAGATACTCCAGATACTGCTGATCGACATCTTTGGTCACGTAAACGCCGTTAAACACGGAGCACTCAAACTGTGCAATCTCCGGGTTCTCTTCGCGCACCGCCTCGATCAGATCGTCCAGGTCCTGGAAAATCAGCGCATCGGCTTTGATCAGCTGGCGAATCTCTTCCACTTCGCGACCGTGTGCAATCAGTTCGGTGGCGCTTGGCATATCAATACCGTAGACGTTCGGGAAACGGATCTCCGGGGCCGCAGAGGCCAGATAGACCTGTTTCGCGCCCGCTTCACGCGCCATCTCAATAATCTGCTCAGAGGTGGTGCCGCGGACGATTGAGTCATCCACCAGCAGCACGTTTTTATCGCGGAACTCGGCGCGGTTAGCGTTGAGCTTGCGGCGTACCGCACTGCGACGCAACTGCTGGCCTGGCATGATAAACGTCCGGCCGACGTAGCGGTTCTTCACAAAGCCCTGACGATAGGGTTTATCGAGAATGCGTGCAATCTCCAGCGCAATATCGGTTGAGGTCTCCGGAATCGGGATCACCACATCGATATCAAGATCTTCCCATTCGCGGGCAATCTTCTCGCCCAGCTTGGTGCCCATACGGACACGGGCACTGTAGACCGAAATTTTGTCCAGGAAGGAGTCCGGGCGGGCAAAATAGACATATTCGAACAGGCACGGGTTACTTTTCGGGTTTTCCGCACACTGGCGGGTTGAGAGCTGGCCCTGCTCGGTAATATAGACCGCTTCGCCCGGCGCCACGTCACGGATGAACTCAAAGCCCAGCGTATCCAGTGCCACACTCTCGGAAGCAACCATATATTCGGTGCGGCCATCGGCGATCACGCGCTTACCCAGCACCAGCGGACGGATGCCGTTCGGATCGCGGAAGGCGACCATACCGTGACCGATAATCATTGCGACGACGGCATAGGCACCCCGCACCTGCTGATGCAGGGCTGCGACCGCCGCAAAAATGTTGTCGGCTTCCAGCGGGTCATTCTGGAAACGATCCAGCTCCTGCGCAAAGATATTCAGCAGGATTTCAGAATCTGACGTGGTGTTAACGTGACGGCGGCCCTTTTCAAATAGGTGCTTACGCAGCACGTGGGCGTTGGTCAGATTACCGTTGTGCGCCAGGGTAATCCCATAGGGCGAATTTACATAGAAAGGTTGCGCTTCAGAGGCACTGGAGCTTCCCGCTGTAGGATAACGCGCGTGACCAATCCCCATGTTGCCCTGCAGACGCTGCATGTGGCGTGCTTCGAAAACGTCGCTGACAAGGCCATTTGCCTTTCGCAGGCGGAAACATTTCAGCGCATCGATAGTACAAATGCCTGCGGCATCCTGCCCGCGGTGCTGGAGCACCGTTAACGCGTCATAGATCGACTGGTTGACCGGCATGAAACCGGTGATACCGACAATACCGCACATGTTGTCATTTCCTCATTAAGCCGCACTCCCGGTCACATCACCGGGGTAAAAAACTCGACGTGCTTTTCAGGTAATCAAAAAACCACCTGATGATATAACTGAACTCGGGAATGAGTTGGGACTGCTGCCAGTCCGGACTTCTGGAAAAGCCAGTGAATGTATCAAGGAAGAACAGCAAAGCGGCTACAATCAGCACACCCCGCAACGCCCCGAAACAGACGCCCAACACCCGGTCGGTTCCCGACAGGCCGGTTTTCTCCACCAGCGAGCCGATAACGTAGTTCACGATAGCCCCCACAATCAGGGTAGCTACAAACAGCACACCGATGGCGATACCGTTACGAACCAGTTCGTCGTCAAAACCTGTAAACCAGACTGCAAGGTAGGCGTAGTAATGACTGGCGACAAAAAACGCACATCCCCAGGTAACGAGAGATAAGGCTTCCCGGACAAACCCGCGAACCAGGCTGACCAGAGCCGAAAAACCAACTACCGCAATAATGACGTAATCAATCCAGATCATGAACTTTTCCAGCGCCAGTGCAATTGCACCCCTGCATCCAGTTCGGGGCGCATTCTAACAGAAAAAGAAAACGTTTGCGTAGCGGTTTTCCCTTTCTGCATCCATAAAAAAGGCGATGAAAAAAAAGACCATCGCCCGGATGATTTTCAGCCAGACAATCCGTTGAAAATCTTCAAATTTTCCTGCCGCAGACTCGCTTACCCGGCGGTTCTTGCGGCCCAAAGACGCTGCCTGTTACTGCTATCGGCAGCGCCAATGAACGCGTTAGCGTGCGCTGTACGGCTTCACGACGCCACCCAGCCCGGAGATGTTTTTCAGCTCGCCCACCGCACTCTGCATTTTGGCTTTCGAGGCATCCGGTCCCACATAAATGCGGGTGATCTGCCCCTGAACCGGCGTCGAAGGCACGGTAAAGGCGCGGTAGCCCGACAGACGCAGCTGCGCGACGATCTCATTCACTTTGCTGGCGTTTTTCAGCGCACCCAGCTGTACAACATAAGCCTGCCCGGCCGGGGCCGTGCTCTCTGCGGCTTTCGGCGACTCTTCCTGCTTCGGCTGCTCCACCACTTTTGGCTGCTCTGCCGTCTTCGGTTTAGGCTGCTCCACCGTTTTTGGTTTCTGCTGTTCAACCGCTTTTGGCTTCGTCTGCTCGTTAACCTTCGGCTTACGTGTCTCTTCCACTTTCGGCTTCGTCACCGTCTGTGCAGGCACAGACTGATGCACCGGCGGCGGCGACACAACGGCTGGCTCGCTCTCTTCCTCGGGCTGCGTCCGCCCCTGCTCTGCCGTAGCACTGTCCCTGCCGCTGTTGTTGCCGCTGACCGCACTGCCCGCGCCTTCCGGCGGCTGAGCCGGCAGCGACTGCGTGACCGGCGGCACCATCTCGCTGTCCTGCTGATCGTCAGGTTTCGGCACCAGCGGAATGGCGGCGAACTCCTCTTTGTAATGCTTCTTCTGCCCATCCAGCAGCCCGGGCAGCACAATCACGCCCACGGCAACCAGAATAACGGTACCGACTAAACGGTTCTGAAACTTACTTGCCACGTCCTTTCTCCGTTTCAATCGATTCCATGACCTGTGCCACGGTGTGGAATGAACCACAGACCAGCACAATATCCTGCGGCGCAGCACGCTGGCGCGCCTGCTGCCAGGCAAGCTCAACCGAATCGAACGCCTCGCCCTGCGGCAGCACGGCCAGCAGCTGCTCAGCCGTGGCCCCGCGCGGCCCCGCCAGCGGCGCGCAGTACCAGGCATCGACTACCGGCGCTAGCGCCGCCAGCGTACCGGCAATATCTTTATCATGCAGCATACCCACGACGGCGTGCACGTTGCCGCGTTTCGGCAGCGCCGCCAGCCGCGACGCCAGATACGTCGCCGCGTGCGGATTGTGCGCGACATCCAGAATCACGCGCGGTGACTCGCTGAGTGTCTGAAAACGCCCCGGCAGCATCGCCAGCGGCAGGCTGGCGCGGATCTGCGCCTCGCTGACCGCAAGGCCGGAAACCCGCAGCGCCACCAGCGCAGTCGCCGCATTCGGCAGCGGCACCTGCGGCAGCGGCAGATCGTTCAGCTCACCGCGCGCATCGCGCAGCGACCAGCTCTCCGTCTGCGCATGCCAGGACCACTCCACATTGCGCTGTAACAGCTGCGCGCCTTTTTCCTGCGCGACGCGGGCAATGCTCTGCGGCATATCGGCTTCACCGACCACAGCAGGCTTTCCGGCACGAAAGACACCGGCTTTCTCTCGCCCGATGCTTTCGCGATCCGGGCCAAGCCAGTCAGTGTGATCCAGCGCGATGCTGGTGATAACGGCAACATCGGCATCCACAATATTGGTGGCATCCAGCCGTCCGCCCAGACCGACTTCCAGGATCACGACATCGAGCTGCGCCTGGCGGAACAGGTTTAGCGCCGAGAGCGTGCCAAATTCAAAGTAGGTCAGTGAGATATCTGCCCGTCCGGCCTCAATTTCCGCGAAGCTGGCGCAGTGCTGCGCCTCACTCAGCTCTTTACCCTGTACCCGGACGCGCTCGGTGTAGCGCACCAGATGTGGCGAACTGTAGACGCCCACGCGATAGCCTGCGGCAAGCAGCAGCGTTTCCAGCGTGCGACAGGTGGTGCCTTTGCCATTGGTTCCGGCCACGGTAAAGACAAAGGGAGCGGGTTTGAGCAGGTCGAGACGAAGTGCTACCTGACGAATACGGTCCAGACCCAGTTCGATGGCCTGAGTATGCAGGTGCTCAAGATAATAAAGCCACGTGGCCAAAGGCGACGTGGCTTGAGGAAGGTGAAGATTGTCCATATGTCCCGTTTTGCTTATTGATACCCGCCAGACTGATGCTGCGGTATACGGTGCATTGGTAAGAGGCACGACGGGCGTGCCTCTCTATCTCCTGTCAGGCCTCGTTGCTTTCCGATTCAGTCGTCGCAGGAACGGACTGTTCACCGTCATGCAGCGGTGCCGGCAGGTTCATCATTTTTGCCAGCAGGCTCGCCAGTTTATAGCGCATTTCCGGACGGCGAATGATCATGTCGATCGCGCCCTTCTCAATCAGGAACTCACTGCGCTGGAAGCCCGGCGGCAGTTTTTCACGCACGGTCTGCTCAATCACGCGTGGACCGGCAAAGCCGATCAGCGCTTTCGGTTCCGCGACGTTGAGGTCGCCCAGCATCGCAAAACTGGCGGAGACGCCGCCCATGGTCGGGTCAGTCAGCACAGAAATGTAAGGCAGACCGCGTTCCTGCATTTTTGCCAGCGCCGCACTGGTTTTCGCCATCTGCATCAGCGACATCAGCGCTTCCTGCATACGGGCACCCCCACTGGCGGAGAAGCAGATCAGCGGGCAGTTATCTTCCAGCGCCTGCTCAACGGCACGGACGAAACGTGCACCGACAACAGAGCCCATGGAACCGCCCATAAAGGCAAATTCAAAGGCGGCCGTCACAACCGGCATGCCGTGCAGCTGACCTTTCATTACGATCAATGCATCTTTTTCGCCGGTGTCTTTCTGGGCGGCGACCAGACGATCTTTATACTTTTTGGAATCGCGGAACTTGAGCAGATCTTTAGGCTCGAGTTCACTGCCAAGCTCAACCATGGTGCCCTGATCGAGGAAGCTGCCAAGGCGCTCACGGGCATGCATACGCATGTGGTGGTCACACTTCGGGCAGACCTCAAGGTTGCGCTCCAGTTCAGCGCGGTAAAGCACCTGTCCACAGCTGTCACACTTCGTCCACACCCCTTCCGGGATGCTAGCTTTGCGCGCAGGCGTTGTGGTGCTCTTATTAAGAATGCGTTCAATCCAGCTCATTGATGACCTTTCTGTTTAAAACTGACCTGGTCCAGTCGTCTTGATACTGCTGAAAACCGCTTCAGCAGACGGTAAATGTCGCTCATTAAACCACAACCTGTTCAGACTGTGGATAAAAATCTGGTCTTACCCCTGAGCGAAACGTCAGGGCAGCTTCTGCTGCTTAGCCTGACGGCGATGACGCCAGACTTCGATGACACCGGGCAGAATCGAGACCAGGATAATGCCCACAATCAGCAGCTTCAGGTTTTCCTGCACCACCGGCAGATCGCCAAACAAATAGCCAGCATAGGAGAAGAGCAGCACCCACAGCAGCGCACCGGTGACGTTAAACAGCGCAAAGTGGCGATAGGACATGTGGCCCATTCCGGCCACAAACGGCGCAAAGGTCCGGACAATCGGCACAAAACGCGCCAGGATAATGGTTTTTCCGCCGTGACGGGCATAAAACGCGTGGGTTTTATCCAGATAGCTGCGACGGAAAATTTTCGAGTCCGGATTACTGAACAACCGCTCGCCAAAGAGACGGCCAATGGTGTAGTTCACCGCATCGCCCAGCACCGCCGCCACCACCAGCAATGTCACCATCAGATGCACATTGAGATCGTTACCCGGCAGGGCTGCCAGTGCGCCTGCCACAAACAGCAGCGAGTCACCTGGCAGAAACGGCGTGACGACCAGGCCGGTTTCGCAGAACAGAATCAGGAACAAAACAGCGTAAATCCAGACACCGTACTGTGCAACCAGTTCGGCAAGATGCACATCTATGTGCAAAATAAAATCAACCAGAAAATGGAGAAACTCCATAGTGCGCCCTTTAAAGTCCTGAAAGTGAATTAATCCGCGAGGAACAACGGTCCCATCGGCGGCTGTGGTAACGCAAAATGCGATGGGTAATCCACCGCGACCAGGTACAACCCTTCTGCCCGGGCCGTGGCGGCGGCTAATGTCCGATCCTTCGCCGCCAGCAGCGTTGCCATCCATGACTCCGGCTGATTGCCGCAGCCTATCTCCATCAGGCTGCCCACGATATTGCGCACCATGTGATGCACAAAGGCGTTGGCCTTGATATCCACAATGACGTACGCGCCCTGACGCGTCACGTTAAGGTGGCTCACGTTGCGCCACGGCGTACGTGACTGACACTGCACTGCGCGGAACGAGGTGAAATCATTCTCGCCCAACAGGCACTGCCCGGCGCGATGCATTTTCTCCACATCCAGAGGATGGTAGAAGTGCGTCACTCCCTTCGCCAGCACCGCCGGACGCAGGCGCTGATTGTAGATCAGGTAGCGATAGCGGCGCGCCGTGGCGCTGAAGCGGGCATGAAACGCGTCCGGCACCGCCTTTACCCAGCGAACCGCAATATCCGGCGGCAGATTGGCGTTAACACCCAGCGTCCACGCCCCATCCGGCCGCTGCGAGGTGGTTTCGAAATGCACCACCTGTCCGGTTCCGTGTACGCCCGCATCGGTGCGGCCCGCGCAGAAAATGCTGACCGGATGGTCGGCCACTTTCGACAGAGCGCGTTCCACCTTCTCCTGCACGCTGCGGACTTCATTCTGGCGCTGCCAGCCATAGTAGTGACTGCCGTCATACTCAATGCCGAGCGCCAGCTTGTGCGTCTGACCTTCTGACATGGTTACAGATACTCCTGAACCAGTTTCTCAGCCGTTTTTACCGCCATCAGCGCGCCACCAAAGCGAATGTTGTCCGCCACAGACCAGAACTGCAACAGTTCCGGGATACCGTAGTCGTTACGCACGCAGCCGATGCTGAGCTCGCCATTGCCCGACGCATCCGTCACCGGCGTCGGTACCTCATCCTCTTCGCTCAGGCGAATATCTGCCGCCAGCGCCAGCTCGGCACGTGCTTCTTCCGCCGAGAGCGGACGCAGGTTTTCGATGTGGACAATCTGCGCATTACCGTAGAACACGGGTGCCTGCACGCTGCTGACCGCAATCGGTAAGCCGTCGTCCTGCAACACCTTACGCACCTGATCAATCAGACGGCGTTCACTCTCCACGCTGCCTTCGGCATCGGTCTGCTGTGGCATCAGGTTGAAGGCCAGCTGACGACCAAAATGGTGCTCATCGGCCGGAATACCGTTCAGCAGACGGGCACTTTCACCCGCCAGCGCATCCACGGCCACTTTGCCGTAGCTGGAGACGGAGAGCAGATTCGTGACCTGCAGACGCCCCAGGCCCGCCGCATCCACCAGCGGTTTGATGGCCGTCAGCAGCTGGCTCACCAGGTTATCGGCCACGCTGATGATGTTGCGATTGCGATAATCCGCCAGCACGTGCGGGTTCACATCCGGCACCACCAGCGGCACATCGGGTTCCAGCGCAAACAGCTCGCTGCTGTCGATCACCAGACAGCCCGCGTTGGCGGCGTCATCGGCATAGCGTGCCGAGGCGTCGCGTCCCGCCACGAAAAAGGCCAGCTGCGCCTGGGACCAGTCGAACGACTCTGCATTTTCGACCCGCAGCGAGCGGCCGTCGAAGCGTTTTGTTTCACCCGCGCTGTTCTCGCTGGCCAGTAAATATAATTCACCAACCGGGAACTGGCGTTCCGCCAGCAGTTCCAGTACAGCGTTCCCTACTGCGCCTGTCGCGCCAAGTAGCGCAATATTCCAGCCGTCAGACATGTTGGTTTACTCCAGACAATGACATAAAAACAGAAGGCGGTGATATTCACCGCCCGGGGATTCAGATTTATCCCCCCCTTTAACCCGCCGCCCTGTCGGGCGTCAGCACTGCGCACCGCCTCTGTTCCGTCTGATTCCATAAGGAAGCGGTCAACCGGCCCGCAGCGGGCGTTATTCCGGGGAGAAGCGTGCGTTAAAGCCCAGCTGGTTCAGCATCGCGGCCGTGGCGGCATCATCACAGTTTACCTGCAGCGATGACCACTCGCGGCGCTCCTGATACTGCTTGCGCAGGCGATCAAACTCACCGGGTTTTGCCGCCACTTTACGCAAGGGGGCATCATCGCGGCGCACATCATACACCAGATGCGCCAGGCGTTTCAGCGTTGGCTGATCCAGCGGGCCATTCAGCGTGATCTCGCTGAACTCCGGCAGCGGCAGTAAGTCGCTGAGCGGTACCTGCTGCGGCTGCCCGATGAAGTCGCACCAGGCTTCGAACACCTGGGTCGTGCCACGCGCCTTACCTTCCAGCGTGTAACCCGCGATATGGGGCGTGGCGATATCGACCTTATCCAGCAGCGCCAGCGAGAGATCCGGCTCCGGCTCCCAGACATCGAGCACCACGCTCAGATCGTGCCGCATGTTCAGCACCTCCAGCAGAGCCCCGTTGTCCACCACCGCGCCGCGACAGGCGTTGATCAGAATGGTATTGGGTTTCAGCCCCATCAGCAGCGCCGCGTCGGCCAGATGCCAGCTTCGGTAAGGGCCTTCTTTAAACAGCGGCGTGTGGAACGTCAGGATGTCGGCCTGCTCTGCCACGGCGTCCAGCGACAGGAACTCGCCTTCGTCACCGCGATCGGCGCGCGGAGGATCGCACAGCAGCGTCCGGATGCCCCAGGCTTCGAGCCGCTTTTGCAGCCGCCCACCGACGTTACCGACGCCGACAATCCCGACGGTACGATCGCGCAGCTGGAACCCGTCGCGTTCCGCCAGCAGCAGCAGCGCAGAGAAGACATACTCCACGACCGCGATGGCGTTACAGCCGGGCGCGGCGGAGAACGCAACGCCCGCCCGCTGCAGCCCGGCCTCGTCGACATGATCGGTGCCTGCCGTGGCGGTGCCGACAAACGTCACCGGCGTGCCCGCCAGCAGCGCCTCATTTACCTGAGTGACGGAGCGCACCATCAGCCCCTGGGCATCGGCCAGCTCTGCCACCGGCAGCGGGCGCCCCGGCACCGTGACCACCTCGCCGGTCCGGCTGAACAGCTCACGGGCATAGGGCATATTTTCATCGACCAGAATTTTCACCACGGCTTTCCTGTCAGTAACATAAGAGGGGGATTATTCTGGCACAAAGCAGCGCGTTAGCCCAACCGTGCGCGGTAGCGATCCGGCGTGGTGCCTGCCTGCTGCTGAAACATCACGATCAGCGCCGAGGCGGAGCTGTAGCCCAGTTCCCACGCGATGCTCTGCACGCTTTCGCCCTGCGCCAGCAGCCCGATGGCGCGCAGAAAGCGCAGCCGCTGCCGCCATTCGCCGAACGTCATATTCAGCTGCTGCTGACAGCGCCGGGCCAGCGTCCGCTCGGTGGTGAAGACCCGCGCCGCCCAGCCTGCCAGCGTAGTGTTATCACCCGGACAGGCCTCCAGCGCCTGTAACACCGGCGCGAGAAACTTGTCTGTGGAGGTGGGCAGATAGCTCTCCTGAACCTGCGCCAGCTGCAGCCGGTCGCGCAGCACCTCACACAGCCGCCACTGCGCCTCGGTTTCAGGTTGCTCAAGTTGCTGATCTGCGAAGGCATTCATGATGGCGTGCGCGATCGGATCGACCAGCATCAGACAGGCGCGCTGCGGCAGCTCGCGGCATAGCGAAGCGGCCAGGTTGAAGGTCCGGAACTGGGCCTGACGATGGTTATAGCTGCTGTGCTGCTGACCCGGCGGGATCCAGACAGGAACATCTGCTGGTGTCAGCAGCCGCCTCCCTTCGACCTGCATCTCCAGCACATGGCTTTTTACCATGATCAGCTGGCCCCAGGCGTGCGTGTGCGGCAGATACTCGGTGCAGGCGTTGGCCTGCTCATAACGCATAAAGTAGCGTAACTGCGGCGCATCTGCTGGGGGCTGGTAAATAACTTTCAGGCTCATTCTGTCCGCCCGGTGTTTTATTTTGTCCGATATTAACTATCTGGATAAATCCGGACAAGCGTACACTGCGCCTCTTTAAGGGTATCCGGAGCGTCAGCATGTTTTTTCTTTATCCGCTTGTAGCGGTTGTGATCTGGTCGATCAACTCGATTGTCAGCAAACTTTCGGCCAGCGCGATCGATCCCTCGGCGATCTCCTTCTATCGCTGGCTGCTGGCGCTGCTGGTGCTGACGCCGTTTGTGCTGCCCGGCGTCTGGCGCGCGCGTCAGGCGATTAAGCCGCACCTGGGACGGCTGGCACTGCTCGGCCTGCTGGGAATGGCGCTTTATCAGAGCCTGGCCTATTACGCCGCGCACAGCGTCAGCGCGCTCTTTATGGGAATCATTGGTGCCCTGATCCCGCTGCTTACCGTGCTGCTGAGCGTGGTGATCCTGCGGATTGCGCCGACGCTCGGGATCCTGCTCGGCAGCATCATCTCCTTCACCGGTCTGGTGTGGCTGGTGAGTGAGGGCAACGTCACGCAGTTGCTGAGTCAGGGGTTAGGCGCGGGAGAACTGATGATGCTGGCCGCCTCGGCCGCCTATGCGCTCTATGGCGTGCTGACCCGCCGCTGGGCACTGCCGCTACCGATCTGGCACAGCCTCTACGTGCAGATTTTCTTTGGTGTGCTGTTGCTGCTGCCCGGCTTCCTGCTGGCGCCAGCGGTCGCCCTGAACCTGCATAACCTGCCGCTGGTGCTGTTTGCTGGCCTGTTCGCCTCGATCATTGCGCCCTTTTTGTGGATCCACGGCGTGCAGCGGCTGGGCGCCAGCACCACCAGCATCTTTATGAACCTGATCCCGCTGTTTACCGCCCTGATCGCCGTGCTGTTTCTGCATGAGCATCTGCACAGCTATCACTGGATTGGGGGGGGTCTGACACTCGCCGGCGTGATTCTGGCGCAGCGGCTGCGAACACCACTCACCCGCCGGAAAACGGCTGGCCTGCATCGGCTGTAAACCGCACCGTCACCCGCAGTCCGCCCAGCTGCGGGCTGCGGTCCAGCTGCAGTGTTGCGCCATGCCAGACACAGATATCCTGCACCAGCGCCAGGCCGATACCGGCTCCGGGCTGCATGCCGACATTGTCCAGTCGCTGAAAAGGCTGTAACGCTTTCAGCTGCTCGGCTCCCTCGATGCCCGGCCCGCTATCCTCAATTTCCAGCCCGTCCGTTCCCACCCGCGCGGTAACGATGCCGTGACAGGGGGTATATTTGATCGCGTTGTCCAGCAGGTTGGCACACAGTTCGCCAATCAGCACCCCGTCGCCTCTGACCAGGCTGATCTCTTCTCCTTCGTAGCCCAGATCAATCTGACGGGTGCGGGCCGCCGTATAGCGGCTGAAGCAGGCGTCGCGTACGATGGCCGCCAGATCCACCTGCGCCATCGGTTTATCCTCGCCGTGACGCGCTTTGATCCGGGCTAACTGCAACAGCCGGTCAGTCAGAATAATGGTTTCATCCAGCGTATGGCGCATGCCGATCAGGCTCTCCTGCCAGACTTCGGGACGTTCACTGCTGAGCGCGACGCTGACCTGAGTTTTAAGGATAGTGAGCGGTGTGCGCAGCTGGTGCGCCGCGTCAGCACTGAAGCGATCCTGCCGTGCCAGCAGCCCCCGCAGTCGGGCAAGATAGCGGTTAAAGGCGATGATCAGCGGTTGCAGTTCCGACCAGGGCAGTGAGGGAAGTGGCGTCAGTTCGCCGCCGTCGCGCTGCAACACGATACGCGACAGCCGCCGCAGCGGGCGCAACACCCGGCGCAGCATCAGGCCTGCCAGCAGGAGTGTCATCAGCACCAGTCCGCTCTGGCTGATCAGCGCGGTCCGCATCAGCCCGCGGGCAAACTCCTGGCGGGAGTGAACGGTTTCAGCCACCAGCACCAGCGCCATGCCATCCACTCCTGACTCGCTCACCGGCTGCCAGAGCGCGGCAACCCGGATACGTTGCTGGTGATAGCGCCCGTCATAGAAGTGCACCAGCGCCGGATAGGCGGTCGACATTTTGCTGGTGATGGGGATTGGCGGCAAATCGTTGTAGCCGGATAAAGTTTTTCCCTCCGGAGAGATCACCTGATAGAAGAGTTGATCATTCATGTTGCGCTCGAAACTGTCGAGCACGACCCAGGGCACGTCCACCTCCAGATGCTGCCGCCGCACCACCAGCCGCTCCGCCACCGTCCGCGCGGACGCCAGCAGCGAACGATCGTAGGCCTGATTCGCGGCCGCCAGTCCGCTCTGATAGTGGGTGTAAACCGAAAGCGCCCAGAGCAACAGCAGCGGCAGGCCAAACCAGGCCAGCAGCTCCCCCCGCAGCGAATGCGTCAGCCGCATGGCAGCGTTTCCAGGCTGTAACCCAGCCCACGCAGCGTCACGATCGCCACATCACTGCCCGCCAGTTTTTTCCTTACGCGATGCACGTAGAGCTCGATACTTTCCGGGCTGGCTTCATCCGTCAGGCTGAAGGTCTGCTCATAGAGATACTGGCGTGAAACCGGCCGGCCATGACGCTGCATCAGCGTCGTCAGAATGCTGGATTCGCGCGGGGTCAGCGCCAGCGGCCTGTCGGCCAGCAGAAAATAGCCCTCACTGTCCAGCCTCAGCTGGCCCAGCGACTGATTCTGCGCTGTCGGGCTCTGGCTGCGCCGCAGCAACGCCCGCAACCGCGCTTCCAGCTCATCCAGCTCAAAGGGTTTCGTCAGGTAGTCATCCGCACCCAGATTCAGGCCGCGCACCCGGTCGTCCAGCGCACTGCGCGCCGTTAACAACAGGACCGGCACGCTCTGCCCCCGTCGCCGCAGACGGGTCAGTACCTCCAGGCCATCAATCCGTGGCAGAGAGACATCCAGCACGACCAGTGCATAGGCTTCACATTGCAATGCGTGATCGGCCGCCACGCCATCTGCCACCCAATCAACCGCAAACCCTTTTTGGGTGAGCGCCTTCTGCAGCCAGCGCGCCAGGTCAAGGGTATCTTCCACCAGTAAGAGACGCATATCACATCCTGTCATTAAATCCGGTTCCTGAAAGGTAAATGAAAGGTAGCTGTTTTAACAATTCGATAACGCTGATGTTTCAGCCGCAATCACACTCTGGATGAACGAATGGAGTCCGCAATGAAAAAATTAATGCCTGCCGCCCTCGCCACTACCCTGCTGACGCTGATGGCGACGCATGCCGTCGCCGCTGACGAGCCGGGCCGTACCGAATGTATTGCGCCCGCGAAACCCGGTGGGGGTTTTGATCTGACCTGTAAACTGCTGCAGGTCACTCTGCAGGAAACCGGCCAGATTAAGACGCCGATGCGTGTCACCTATATGCCCGGCGGCGTGGGCGCGGTCGCCTATAACGCCATTATCGCCCAGCGTCCGGCCGAAGCGGGCACCGTTGTCGCGTTCTCCGGTGGCTCGCTGCTCAACCTTTCTCAGGGCAAATTTGGCCGCTATACCGTTGACGACGTGAAGTGGCTGGCGGCTGTCGGCACCGATTACGGCATGGTGGCGGTGCGTGAGGATGCGCCGTGGAAAACGCTGGGTGAGCTGATGGCTGCCATGAAAGAGGATCCTACCAAAGTGGTGGTTGGTGCCGGCGCGTCAATCGGCAGCCAGGACTGGATGAAGACCGCCCTGCTGGCACGCGAAGCCGGTATCGATCCCCGCAAGATGCGCTATGTCGCCTTTGAGGGCGGCGGTGAGCCGGTAACAGCGCTGCTCGGCAACCATATTCAGGTGGTTTCCGGTGATATGAGTGAGATGGTGCCGCACTTACAGGGCGGCAAAATGCGGGTACTGGCCGTGATGGCCGATCAGCGTCTGCCGGGTCAGCTGGCGGAGATACCCACCGCCAAAGAGCAGGGTTTTAACGTTGTCTGGCCCGTAATCCGCGGCTACTACCTCGGTCCGAAGGTCAGCGATGCCGATTATCAGTGGTGGGAGGCGGCGTTTAAAAAGATGGTCGAGACGCCAGAGTTCAAAAAGCAGCGCGACCTGCGCGGACTGTTCGAATTTAACCTGACCGGTCAGGCGCTCGACAGCTATGTGAAGAAACAGGTAGCGGATTACCGTGAGCAGGCCAAATCCTTTGGCCTGGCTAAATAACCGGAGCAGATGATGAGCGATCGTATTTTTGCTGTCCTGTGGCTGGCACTGTGCCTTGGCGGCATGGTGGTGGCCTGGCAGATTCAGAGTGAATACAGCTACGAACCGGTGGGGCCGCGTCCGTTCCCGATGGCCATCCTCGGCCTGATGGCCATCTGCGCCGTACTGATGCTATTTCGTAAACCGGATGCGATTCAGTGGCCTGCCAGCGGTACGCTAAAACGGCTGGCGGCGCTGGCGGGGATGATGATGCTCTACGGCTGGCTGTTCGAGACGCTGGGCTTTCCCATCTGCACGACGCTGCTGACCTTCGGCATCGGCCTGCTGTTCGGGGCGCGCTGGTGGGCCGCTGCGCTGGCCGGACTGGTGATGGGCACCGCGCTGTTTTATGCATTTGACCGTCTGCTGGAAGTTACGCTTCCGGTCGGCAGCTGGCTGAGTTAAGGAGAGCATCATGGATACCTGGTCCTTTTTAATGCAGGGCTTTGCCGTCGCCATGACGCCAGAGAATCTGCTGATCGCCCTGATCGGCTGCTTTATCGGCACCATTGTCGGTCTGCTGCCTGGCCTGGGCCCGATTAACGGGGTGGCGATTCTGATGCCGCTGGCGTTTGCACTGCACCTGCCGGCTGAATCGGCGCTGATCCTGCTGGCGACGGTTTATATCGGCTGTGAATATGGCGGACGCATCTCCTCGATTCTGCTCAACGTGCCGGGCGATGCCGGAGCCATCATGACCGCGCTGGATGGCTATCCGATGGCGCAGCAGGGCAAGGCGGGCGTCGCCCTCTCGATTTCAGCAGTCAGCTCATTTATCGGCTCTACCATCGCTATCGTGGGTATTATTCTGTTCGCTCCGCTGCTGGCCAGCTGGTCGCTGGCGTTCGGACCGGCTGAATATTTTGCCCTGATGGTGTTCGCCATCGCCTGCCTGGGTAGCATGATGAGCCACAATCCGCTGAAATCGTTCCTTGCCGCCTTAATCGGCCTGGGCATGGCGACGGTCGGGGTGGATGCGAATACCGGCGTCTACCGTTTTACCTTTGAAAGCGTTCACCTTTCCGACGGCATTCAGTTTGTGGTCGTCGTGATTGGCCTCTTCTCGGTCAGTGAAATTCTGCTGATGCTGGAATCCACCAGCAGCGGTCAGAAAGCGGTGCGGGCAAGCGGCCGCATGATGTTCAACCTGAAAGAGGCCGCGATGGCAACCGGTGCCACGCTGCGCTCCTCCTTCCTGGGCTTTTTTGTCGGCGTTCTGCCCGGAGCCGGTGCGACCATCGCCAGCGCCATCGCCTATATGACGGAGAAAAAAATCAGCGGCAGCGATCAGTTCGGCAAAGGCGATATTCGCGGCGTGGCCGCCCCGGAAGCGGCAAACAACGCCTCAGCCTGCGGCTCCTTTATCCCGATGCTGACGCTGGGTATCCCTGGCTCCGGCACCACCGCAGTGATGGTCGGCGCCTTAACGCTCTATAACATTACGCCAGGCCCGGCGATGTTTGTTGAGCAGCCGGATATCGTCTGGGGTCTGATTGCGGCACTGCTGATTGGTAACGTCATGTTGCTGGTGATGAACATCCCGATGATCAACGTTTTTGCCCGGATGCTGAGCATTCCGCTCTGGTTCCTGGTGCCGGCCATCGCCGCCATTTCCGCCGTGGGCGTGTACGCCGTACACAGTACGACCTTCGATCTGCTGCTGATGGTCGGCCTGGGCGTATTCGGATATATCCTGCGCAAAATGGACTTCCCGATGTCGCCGCTGATTCTGGGCTTTGTGCTGGGTGAAATGCTGGAACAGAACCTGCGTCGCGCCCTGTCAATCAGCAATGGTAATCTGGTGATCCTGTGGGAAAGCCTGATTTGCAAAGTACTGCTGGTGCTGGCGATCGCGGTCCTGCTTGTTCCGCCACTCTGGAAACGCTGGCGTCGTCACCGCCTTAAGCTGGCGGAAGAGTAAATCTCGCATCAAACCGCTGTCCCCCGTGTGATTTCACGGGGGCTTTTGCTATCATGGCCTATTCTTTTTCCGGCGCACCCCACGCTGTTCTGTTTTCCAAGGAATCCGCCATGCAACCTCTCAGCGGCCCCGGTGTGCCGGTCGGCGAGCGTTCATCTGTCAATCCGCAAACCGGCGCTTCGCGTCACGGTTCGGTGGCCGGTGAGCAGCCGCTTTCCCCTGCCCAGCGCACCACCTTAGAACGTCTGATCGTGCGTATCTCTTCGCTCAGCAATCTCAAAGCGCCTGAACTCTGGGCGGGCGTACGGCATGAAGTCGGTGTGAAGAGTGAAGCTGAGTTGCAGTCGCGCCATTTTCCATTGGCGGAACAGTACCTTAACAGTCGTCTGACCCAGGCGCAGAACGGGCATGGCACACGTCAGCTGATGACCCAGCTCACAGAGCTGCTGCCAAAAGGCAATAACCGTCAGGCGGTCAGTGATTTTATTCGTCAGCAGTTTGGTCAGACTGTGCTGAGTGCACTGAGTCAGGATCAGCTGCACCAGGTGCTGACCATGCTGCAGAACGGCCAGATGGCGATTCCCCAGCCGCAGCAGACCCGCGTCAGCGATCGCACCTTACTGCCTGCCGAGCATCATACGCTGAATCAGCAGGTGATCCGTCTGGCGGCCGCCACGGGTGAATCGACAGGTAAGCTGTGGGCGGCGGCCCTGAAGCTGGTGAATCTGACCAGCGGCGATCCGATCCCGTCGCGCCACTTCCCGCTGCTGACCCAGTATCTGCAGGTGCGCCAGACGCTGAGTCAGCACAGCGCACCGACGCTGCAGCTGCTGGAAGCCTCCCTGAAACAGCCGCTGGATAAGCAGGAGCAGAGTCAGCTGGAGGAGTACAGCCAGCAGCGTTTTCAGGCGATGCCACAGACCGTGCTTACCGTGACCCAGACGCAGGATCTGCTTAACTTCCTGTTCAGCCGTCGCGCCGAGCGGGCAGAGAAACTGCATGAACAGCCGCTGGCGCCCAGCGAAATCAAGCCTCAGCCCATCTGGTCGCCGTTTGTCGCCTCGCTGCCCGCGGGTCTGCAACCCCTGGCTCAGCGTCCTCTGCTGGGCCTGTCTGTTGCGCTGTTAATCCTCTTTCTGCTCTTCTGGCTGGTGCTCTGAGTCAGCAGCCACAGGAGGCTGCAGGCCCGGTCACGGGCCATTCTCCCGCCGCCTCTCCCCAGGTCAGCGGATGCCCATCCCGTTTCCAGAAATCCAGCCCGCCAATCAGTTCCTTTACCTGAAATCCCAGCGAGGCCAGCTTCAGGGCCGCTTTCGTTGAACCGTTACAGCCGATACCATCGCAATAGGTGATATAGACTTTGCGGGCGTCGAGTCGGGCCGTGGTTTCCGCATTCATTTCGCGATGCGGAAAGTTAATCGCGCCACAGATGTGCCCGGCGCGATAGGCATCCGGGGCGCGTGCATCGATCACCACGATATCGGTAAGCTGCTGCCCCAGGTCTTCCGCCAGATCCCAGGCGTCGGTATACCAGGCGAGTTTTGCCTGCAGATACTCAAGACTTTGCTGCGGCGTAGCGGCCGCCACGCGTAAAACTGATGACATCGCGATTCTCCTGTTGTAGTGAACAGGCAGTTTACGGCAAATTGGACTGATTACTGATACCCATATTTCATCAGACATAAGACCGATATGACCTCTCCGCTGTTACAACTTTTTCAGCATCAGGCGAGCGGCGGCGTACGTGAACGCCTCTGCGCGACGCTACGGCTGGCTATCCACCGTCACCATCTGCACGCCGGGCAGCAGTTACCCTCCAGCCGACAGCTGGCGCAGGACCTGCGGCTCTCTCGCGTCACGGTGGAAGCGGCTTACGGGCAGCTGGAGAGTGAAGGCTATCTGCGACGCGAGACCGGCCGTGGTACCTTTGTCGCCATCACCGTTCCCGTCAGCCCTCCCTCGCCGCCAGCTCCCCCTCAGCCTGCCCGCTTTTCGGCGCGGGGCTGGCAGGTACTGGCGACCGGAGGCTGTCAGGATCCCCCTTTTCCCCATGCCTTTGCCGCCGGCTCGCCGGAGTTACGTGCGTTTCCCCACGACCTCTGGCGACGATTGACCAGCAGCGTGCAGCGCGCCCTGGGCAGTGCTGCCATGGGGTATGGTGACCCGTGCGGCTACTTGCCGCTGCGCAGTGCCCTCGCCGATTATCTCTCGCTCGCCCGGGGCGTCGTGTGCCAGCCGGAGCAGGTGATCATTCTCACCAGTTCCCAGCAGGCGCTTCAGCTGCTGGCCATGATGCTGATCGATCCCGGTGACGAGGTATGGATGGAGGAGCCTGGTTATCCCGGTGCCCGCAATGCATTTCTGGCCGCAGGCGCAAAAGTGCGCGGCATTGAGGTGGATGCTGAAGGTGCCCTGCCCGCCAGCGGCAGCGCGAGGCTGATGTATCTGACTCCCTCGCATCACTATCCCACAGGCGTCACGCTGAGCCTGCCACGGCGTCTGGCGTGGCTGGCGTGGGCGCAGCGCCACCAGAGCTGGCTGATCGAGGATGATTATGACAGCGAATTTCATTACGACGAACGCCCCATTCCGGCATTACAGGGCCTGGATCGCTATCAGCGGGTGATCACGCTGGGCACCTTTTCCAAATCGCTTTTTCCTTCGCTGCGGCTGGCCTGGATGGTTGTTCCGCCTGCACTGATTACTCCCCTCGGCCAGGCGCGCAGCGTGCTGGACGGGCACAGTGCCCTGCTGCCGCAGGCGATTACCGCCACTTTTCTGCAGCAGGGCCATTTCGCCAGCCATCTGCGGCTGATGCGTCAGCTCTATCACAGCCGTCGTAATCTTTTACTGACGCAGATTACGCAGCGGCTGTCGCCCTGGATCATCCCGATGGCCAGCGGCGGTGGCCTGCAGGTCACGGTAAAACTCCAGCAGAACGTGTCAAAGACAGAGGCGCAACTCACGGCGCTGGCGGCACAACGCGGTCTGCTGCTGCCGCGCCTGAGCCCGCTCTATGCCGGTTCCACTGCGCAGCAGGGCTGGATGCTGGGTTTCGCGGCGCTGACGCCGGATGAAATTGTGGCGGGATGCGATACCTTGCTGGCATTGCTTCAGGCGGGTTAAGCAGGGGGGAAATGTCAGAAGGATAAGCGGCTCAGGTCAGTCGAAACGTCATCGCCACAGCAGCGCGCCGCACGACGCCGGGCAAATAAAAAGGGCCGGCAAGCCGGCCCTTCAGCATCCTGACGTAATGATTACGCCTGATATTTACGCATGGTCAGCGTGGCGTTGGTGCCACCGAAGCCGAAGCTGTTGGACATCACTGTGGTCAGTTCTTTTTCCATCGGCTGCGTAACGATGTTCATACCTTCTGCCGCCGCGTCGAGTGAACTGATGTTGATGCTTGGCGCGATAAAACCATGTTCCAGCATCAGCAGTGAGTAAATCGCTTCCTGCACGCCCGCAGCACCCAGAGAGTGACCGGTCATGGCTTTGGTCGCAGAGATGTAAGGCGTGTTATCGCCGAACACTTCGCGGATGGCACCCAGCTCTTTCACATCGCCCACCGGGGTAGATGTGCCGTGGCTGTTCAGATAGTCGATTGGGGTATCCACGCCATTCATCGCCATCTTCATGCAGCGCACTGCGCCTTCGCCTGACGGCGCAACCATGTCTGCGCCATCGGAAGTCGCACCGTAACCGACGATTTCGGCATAGATGTGCGCTCCGCGGGCCAGCGCATGCTCCAGCTCTTCAACCACGACCATGCCACCACCACCGGCGATAACAAAGCCGTCGCGCTCGTTATCATAAGTGCGTGACGCTTTTTCTGGCGTGTCGTTGTAGCGGGTAGACAATGCGCCCATCGCGTCGAACTCACAGGCCATTTCCCAGCACAGCTCTTCGCCGCCACCAGCAAAAACGATATCCTGTTTGCCCAGCTGGATCTGCTCAACCGCATTACCGATACAGTGCGCAGAGGTGGCACAGGCGGAGCTGATCGAGTAGTTTACGCCATGAATTTTAAAGGGCGTGGCGAGGCAGGCAGAGACACCGGAAGCCATCGCCTTGGTTACGACATAGGGACCCACGGCTTTCAGACCACGCGGGCTGCGCATAGCGTCAGCACCAAAGACCTGAAAACGTGGCGAACCGCCGCCTGAACCTGCAATCAGACCCACACGTGGGTTGCTCTGATACATTTCAGCGCTGAGACCAGAATCTTTAATCGCTTCTTCCATGGAGAGATAAGCATAGATGGACGCATCACTCATAAAACGCACAACTTTGCGATCGATGAGGCCGGTGGTATCTAATTTAACGTTACCCCAGACGTGACTACGCATGCCGGAATCTTTCATCTCTTCAGAAAAGGTGATGCCAGAGCGTCCTTCACGCAGAGATGACAGCACTTCCTGCTGATTATTACCAATACTGGAAACGATCCCTAAGCCAGTAATCACAGCACGTTTCATTCAATCTTCCTCATCCACTTCTTCTTAATTGGCATGCACTCTAGCGTACACTTGTACGCCGAACAAGTCCGATCAGCTATTTCCTTTTGTAAATTTGCGTCATGTCACGTGGGTCGTTAAAATCGCGCCACTGCCTGAAAAACGAGCCTTTGCCGTGAAATTATCCCCGGTTGAACATGCACAGCTGAACTGGAATGAACAGGGTACACCTGTTTCCCGAGCGTTTGATGACGTCTATTTCTCTAATGAGAACGGTCTGGAAGAGACGCGCTACGTCTTTCTTGGCGGCAACGGTTTCCCCCAGCGTTTTGCTGAGCATTCGCGCGATCTGCTGATCGTGGCGGAAAGCGGTTTTGGCACCGGCCTCAATTTCCTGACGCTGTGGCAGGCGTTCGACGCTTTTCAGCGTGAACAGCCGGATGCCACAGTAAAACGGCTGCACTTCATCAGCTTTGAGAAATTTCCATTAACCCGCGCAGACTTAGCCGCGGCCCATCAGCACTGGCCTGAACTGGCAACCTGGGCCGAAGCACTGCAGGCGCAGTGGCCCGCTGCCCTGCCCGGCTGTCAGCGGCTGCTGTTTGATGGCGGCCGCATCACGCTGGATCTCTGGCTGGGGGATATTAACGCGCTGATGGGGCAGCTGGATGAAAGTCTGCATCGACAGGTAGATGCCTGGTTTCTGGATGGGTTTGCTCCTGCGAAGAACCCCGACATGTGGACGCCAGAGCTGTTTGGCATGATGGCAAGGCTGGCGCGACCGGAGGGGACCTTTGCCACCTTCACCGCCGCCGGTTTTGTGCGGCGCGGGCTGCAGCAGGCCGGTTTTGAGGTCATCCGCCGTAAAGGATTTGGCCCAAAACGCGAGATGCTGTGCGGCACATTACAGGATGCGCCTTCGCTGCCCAGTCCGCAGCCATGGTATCACCGCCGCGCCGCTAAACAGCGCGAGGTGGCCCTGATCGGCGGCGGCGTGGCCAGTGCTACCCTGGCGCTGGCGCTGCTGCGTCGTGGCTGGCGGGTGACGCTTTACTGTGCCGATGACGCCCCCGCGCTGGGCGCCTCCGGCAATCGTCAGGGGGCGCTCTATCCGCTTCTCAATCAGCACGATCCGGCGCTGGCGACGTTCTTCCCGGCGGCCTTTGGCTTCGCCCGGCGGCTTTATGACCAGCTGAACGTCAGCTTTGAACATGACTGGAGCGGCGTGCTGCAGCTGGGATGGGATGAGAAGAGCCGCAAAAAGATCGATCAGATGCTGGCAATGGGGCTGCCTGAGACGATGGCCCATCGAGTCGATGTGGCCGAGGCAGAAAGGCTGGCGAACGTTAAGCATGGTCACGGCGGTATTTTCTATCCAGAGGGTGGCTGGCTCTCACCGGCCGAACTGACCACCGCGATGCTGGCTTGGGGTGAAACCCAGGGATTGCGCATTCACTGGCTGCATCGTGTCGAGGCGCTTTCACGGGACGATGAGCAGTGGACGCTCACCTTCCGCGATCGTCCGGCGGTTCGTCACGCCAGCGTCGTACTGGCGAACGGTCACACGATTGCTGACTTTATCCAGAGCGCCCCGCTGCCAGCCTATGCGGTGGCGGGTCAGGTCAGCCATGTTCCCTCCACGCCTGGCCTGGATGCACTGCAGACGGTGCTCTGTTATGACGGTTATCTGACGCCCATCAGCCCGCAGTTCGGCACCCACTGCATCGGTGCCAGCTATCGTCGCGGCGAAACAACCACGGATTATCGCGAAGCAGATCAGCAGGAGAACCGCAGCCGGCTGATGCACTGTCTGCCGGACGGCGAATGGGCCGCAGCCGTCGATATCAGTGACGGCGAAGCGAGAATGGGTGTCCGCTGCGCGTCGCGTGACCACCTGCCAATGGCAGGCGGCGTGCCCGATCATGCGGCGACGCTGGCGCAGTATGCCGATCTGCAGAGCCGTCTGGCCAGTGGCGGTGAGGTCGCTGAAGCGCCCGACCTGCCCGACTTGTTTATTGCGGGTACCCTGGGTTCACGCGGCCTGTGCAGTGCGCCGCTGGTGGCCGAAGTGCTGGCCGCCCAGCTGGCGGGCGAACCGCAGCCACTGGATGCTGCCACGCTGGCGGCGCTCAATCCGAATCGTTACTGGGTAAGAAAATTACTGAAGGGAAAAGCGGTCTAGCGGGCGCAACGGGCGGCACGCCGCCCGCCACCATCAGGCGGAAAGCTGGCGAGCCTGAACAAACAGGTTATCCCACATGCCGACGACCAGCGCCTGGTCGCGCGGCGAGAGTTCACCCGCCGCAATGGCATTTTGCAGGCTGCGCGAAACCTGAATCTGCAGCGCCTCCGGGCTATGGTCATCCAGCTGCTCGACTTCCGCGACCGCCAGTGTCAGGTGCCCGCGCAGATAACCGCTGGCGAACAGCTCATCGTCGCTGGCGTGATCAACCATGTCGTCAATCAGGGCCAGAATACGCGCTTCAAATTCTGCGATCATCTCAATTCCTCTTTTAATCATGCCTTGCTGCATCACAGATCGTCCGGCCAGGGAAACTGCGACGCGGTTAATGGCGGTCTGCCATAAAATTCCGCCAGAGCGGTAATAAAACGCGCGGGACGATCGGGAATACCCGAGGTCAGATAATTCATCACCTGCGCATGCACCTTGCGCTGGAACGCAATGCGATCCGGCTCACAATCTCCGTCGAGATTGTCACAACTCACGTTGAAGGGAAAGCCTGCCGCGGTACAAAACATCCACTCCAGCGCCTGCGGCTTCACTTCCACCGCTTCAAACTGGCTCTGCGTCTGTGCATCGCGGCCATCCGGGCAATACCAGTAGCCAAAATCGACCAGTCTGCGACGGGCTTCCCCGGCGATGCACCAGTGAGAAATTTCATGCAGGGCGCTGGCGTAAAAGCCGTGGGCGAAGATCACCCGGTTCCACGGTGACGTGTCGTCAGCGGGAAGATAGATCGGTTCATCGTCGCCTTTAATCAGGCGGGTCTGAAAGTCCTCGCTGAAACAGCGATCAAACAGCGCGATCAGCTGTTCATAATGGTGAGTCGGGTTCATGACAATTTCACGTGAAAAGTTACGATTACAGCGTGGCAAGCCAGGCCATAACGGCGCTGCCGTGGCTGTCCCACAGGAGTTTGATGCTCATGACGGCGGAGACAATTACCACCATCGGGCGGATCAGTTTCTGTCCGCGGCTCAGCACCAGTCGCGCGCCCATACGTGCGCCACAGAAAGCACCCAGCATCATTACCAGGCCGGTTCCCCAGACGACTTTGCCGCCGAACATAAAGAACAGCAGGCTGCCCACGTTAGAGGTGAAGTTAAGCACCTTGGCATGGGCGGTCGCTTTGGCGAGGTTATAGCCGCAGAGCGTAACGAACGCCAGCGCATAAAAAGATCCTGCACCGGGTCCGAAAAATCCGTCGTAGAATCCCACGGCTCCGCCGCCGACCAGCGCATAGGCAAGGCCGTGCAGGCGACGCGTCTGATCCACTTCTCCCAGGCGCGGCATCAACAGGAACCACAGGCCGATGGCGATTAGGAACAGCGGCAGCATCTGGCGCAGGAAATCGGCCTGCAGTCGCTGGATCAGGATCGCGCCCAGCACCGAGCCCAGCAGCGTCATGGCGATGTTCAGCCACTGTTCATTCAGTTTGACCGCGCCGCGCCGGACAAAATAGAGGCTGGCGGAAAAGGATCCGCCGACTGACTGCAGCTTATTGGTCGCCAGCGCCTGGGCGGGAGAGAGGCCCGCAGCCAGCAGTGAAGGCACGGTCAGTAAACCGCCACCGCCCGCGATGGAGTCGATAAAACCGGCGAGCATGGCGATTAAAAACAGCAGTACGACCAGCAGAGGGCTGACCACAAACCAATCCATGAAATCCCTTACAGTAGATGTTTATCCAGCAGGGCCTGACAGGCAGGCGGAAGCGGTGGCGGCTCGCGTTTCACCGGTGCGCCTGAACCCGGCTGCTTCGGCAGGAACCAGCTTTGCAGCTCGGCGCCACAGCCGTCACCCACAGGCGGTTCAGGCTGCTCTTCACAGCCGGGGCTGCCCGCCGGGCAGCGCAGCCGCACATGCATGTGGGCACGGTGAGCGAACCATGGACGCACTTTCCGCAGCCACGCCCGGTCGCTTCCCGCATCGGCACATAGCTGCTTTTTAATCGCCGGATTGACGAAGATACGTGTGACGTCGTCATCTTTCGCCGCCAGTTTGATCAGGCTGTCGATTTCGGGCTGCCAGTGACGGGCAATCACATTGCGGTCTCCCGGCCCCACCAGATCCAGCGGCTGTGGCTTCAGCAGCTGCTGCGCACTCCAGCGGGTTTTCGGCAGCTGCAGCCAGATGTCAACGTCGAGTCCGGTCTGGTGACTGGCATGACCGCTGCTGAAGCGGCCGCCTGCTGCCATTCCCATATCGCCGATCAGCACATTGCCCAGCTGCAGGTTATGCACCTGGTTACTGAGTCGCTGAATAAACTGGATCAGATCGGGATGACCGAAGTAGCGACGCTGATCCTGACGCATCACCTGATAATCCGGTGAATTCAGCGGCAGCGCCTCGGCGCCGATAATACAGCCATTGGCGAAGCCCCCGATGGACTGCGGTGCGCCACTGATGGGCTGCTGAATACGCTGCCACGGCGTCGCCGCCAGGCTGGAGGCGCTGACCAGCAGCGCACTCAGGATAAGCAGAAGTCTCTTCATTCCATCACCAGCGTGGCACGGTGCTGTTGACGTCACCGTTCTGCGCCCGCTGGCGCAGCAGATGATCCATCAGGACGATCGCCATCATCGCCTCAGCGATCGGCACGGCGCGGATCCCGACGCAGGGATCGTGGCGGCCTTTAGTGATCATCTCCACCTCTTCGCCGTCGCGGGTAATGGTTTTGCCCGGTACGGTGATGCTGGAGGTCGGTTTCATCGCCAGGTTGGCGCTGATGGTCTGGCCGCTGCTGATGCCGCCCAGAATGCCGCCCGCATGGTTGCTCTGGAAACCATTGTGGCGGATTTCGTCGCGATGCTGGCTGCCACGCTGATTCACCACGGCAAAGCCATCACCGATTTCAACGCCTTTTACCGCGTTAATGCTCATCAGTGCATGCGCCAGATCGGCATCCAGCCGATCAAAGACCGGCTCACCGAGGCCTGGCGGCACGTTATCCGCCATGACCGTCACTTTCGCGCCAATGGAATCGCCCTCTTTTTTCAGGCCACGCATCAGTTCATCCAGCGCATCCAGCTTGTCGGCATCCGGGCAGAAAAACGGGTTCTGTTCGACGATGCTCCAGTCCTTCAGCTCGCAGGCGACGTCACCGATCTGTGCCAGATAACCGCGTACCACCACACCATGCTTCATCTGCAGATACTTTTTAGCGATCGCGCCGGCCGCCACGCGCATGGCGGTTTCGCGCGCCGACGAGCGGCCGCCGCCCCGATAGTCGCGCTGACCATATTTCTGCTCGTAGGTGTAATCAGCATGGCCCGGACGGAAGAGATCTTTAATAGCACCGTAATCCTGCGAACGCTGGTCGGTATTCTCAATCAGCAGACCAACAGAGGTACCGGTGGTGACCCCTTCAAAAACACCCGACAAAATTTTCACCTGATCCGGCTCGCGACGCTGCGTGGTATAGCGCGAAGTGCCAGGACGACGGCGGTCGAGATCGTGCTGAATATCTGCTTCCGTCAGCGGAATGCCTGGCGGCACGCCATCAACGATACAGCCCAGCGCCAGACCGTGGGATTCGCCAAAGGTGGTTACTCGAAAAAATTGCCCGATGCTGTTTCCGGCCATGCTGTTTCCTTGTCAGAGTTCGGCGGGCGAGACTTCGCCCCACTTTTAGTCTTTGTAAAAAGAGAAATGGTGTTGTGCGTCGACAATCTGCTGGCGCGTCAGTGTAAAGACACCATCTCCGCCATTGTCAAATTCCAGCCAGGTGAACGGCACATCAGGATACTGCTCGATCATGTGCACCATGCTGTTACCGACTTCGCAGACCAGCACGCCCTGCTCGCTGAGATAGTCAGGCGCGCAGGCCAGAATGCGGCGCACCAGCTTCAGGCCGTCGCTGCCCGCGGCCAGACCCAGCTCCGGCTCGTGGCGATATTCATTGGGCAGATCGTCCATATCTTCCGCATCCACATAAGGCGGATTGGTGACAATCAGATCGTATTTCAGCGGTGGCAGTTCGCGGAACAGGTCAGCGCGGATTGGCGTCACCTGGTGAATGAGACCATGATCTTCAATGTTCTGCTCGGCCACCGCCAGCGCACCGGTAGAGATATCGACCGCATCGACTTCCGCTTCCGGGAAGGCGTAGGCGCAGGCAATCGCGATACAGCCGCTGCCGGTACACATATCCAGAATATGACGTGGCGGCGCGCTGACCAGACCGGCAAAGCGGTTCTCGATCAGTTCGCCTATCGGTGAACGCGGTACCAGCACGCGCTCATCCACAAAGAATTCGTGGCCACAGAACCAGGCTTTGTTAGTGAGATAGGCGACAGGAATGCGTTCGTTTACGCGACGGATCACGCGCTCGACGATTAAGAGACGCTCGCTGGCGGTCAGACGCGCACTGCGCATATCTTCCGGAATGTCCAGCGGCAGCCAGAGTGACGGCAGGACCAGTTGAACGGCTTCGTCCCAGGGATTATCTGTGCCATGCCCGTACCAGATTCCGGCAGCGGAAAAGCGGCTGACCGCCCAGCGCAGCATGTCCTGAATAGTGTGCAGTTCATTCACTGCCTCATCGACGAAAATTTTGTCCACGTAGCCCTCCGCAGGCCTTTTGCTAAATCGGCCAGTAGTGTGCCATGAAGCCGCAGAGAATTCAGCGCAGGGAGGTGAAAAAGCTGACAATTAATCCTGCTTAACGGTAAGGTATCGGCTCTGCTGTATGACAGCCTTTTCTGATATGACTGACCTGCGATGAGTAAAAAAACGCCCTTAAGCCCGGATGATCAGGCGCTGTTTCGCCAGTTAATGACTGGCACGCGTCAGTTGAAACAGGACACATTTGTCCACAAAGCGCCCGTAAAAACGCGCCAGGTGCCGATAAAACGTCTGCTTTCTGAGCAGGCGGACAACAGCCACTACTTCTCGGATGAGTTTCAGCCGCTACTGTCGACCGAAGGCGCAACCCGCTACGTGCGCGCTGATGTCAGCCACTTTGAGCTGAAAAAACTGCGTCGTGGCGACTACACGCCGGAGATATTCCTCGACCTGCACGGCCTGACTCAGCAGCAGGCTAAACAGGAACTGGGCGCACTGATCGCCGCCTGCCGCCGTGAACATCTGTTCTGCGCCAGCGTCATGACCGGTCATGGAAAACATATTCTGAAGCAGCAGACGCCGCTGTGGCTGGCTCAGCATCCGTGGGTCATGGCCTTTCATCAGGCACCGAAACTCTTCGGTGGCGACGCCGCGCTGCTGGTGCTGATTGAGATTGAGGAGTGGCAACCGCCAGAACTCCCTTAAGGACAGGGCCGATGGGGTCGGCCCAGCGTGATCAGATGGCTTTTGCCAGCTTTTTCGGACTGACCTGCCAGAGCAGTTTACCGCCGTGCTCTGCAGGATCGAACTCTACGCAGGCGATTGCAGACGTGGCAAACATCGGCGGCGCTTCCTGCGGGCAGAGCTCAGAGACTAAATAGCCGACCAGCGGCAGGTGTGAGATCACCAGAGCCGATTTCACGCCTTCGTTCGCCAGCATCTGCAGATAGCATCCGACCTGCTCCGGATCGCCGCCCGGTGTCAACTCCGGCAGAACATCCTGATTTTCAGGCAGGGAGAAAGCTTCACGCACGGTAGCGAGCGTTTGCTGCGCGCGTAAATAGGGACTCACCAGGACACGCTCAATTTCCGGCGTCTGGCTGTTGAGCCAGTGTGCCATCTGACGGGATTCATCACAGCCACATAAGGTTAAAGGCCTGACTGAATCACTGGCTGCTTCCAGAGCCGCATCGCCGTGACGCATGATAAAAACTTGCATAAAGCACCGCTGTTGTTTGTCGATATCGCCCGGCGCGTCGCGCCTGACTCTTCACTCTGCGAGTGAACGCTGTGTTTTACCCTAATGACTTCAGTATAGTCAACCGGTTGTTTATTAAATAAGCACTTCTCAGAATCATGCTGCGCCGCACACTATGAGGGCGCATTTCTAACCCGCTGAATTGGGTTGGTTATTCCACTGTCTTACGAAATGTAAAATTTCGTCTATTTTCTGGCCGCCTCAATCAGCGCGTCACAGGGTGTAAAACGCTCGCCATAACGCTGCGTAAGCCGGGTTAACCTGTTGACGACGTCTGCCGCCCCCAGCCGATCAATGTAGTGGAACGGGCCGCCCAGGAAAGGCGGAAAACCGATGCCGAACACCGCACCAATATCCCCATCGCGGGCACTGCCAATCACCTGTTCATCAAGACAGCGGGCCGCCTCGTTGAGCATCATCATCATGCAGCGTTCCGCAATCTCTGCTTCGCTCTGCCGGGCCTGCGGCGTCACCTTCAGCAGCGCATAGAGTGAGGCATCGGTTTTTTTGCGCTGCCAGCGGGGCTGATCATAACGATAAAAGCCTTTGCGGTTTTTGCGGCCTTTACGCCCATCCTTCAGCACCGCAGCAAACGCGGCAGGCGCGGCAAAGCGTTCGCCATAAGCCTGCGCCAGAATGGGACTGATTTTACTGCCGACGTCGATGCCCACCTCATCCAGCAGCTGCAGCGGGCCCACCGGAAAACCGGCTTTCACCAGCGCGCGATCAATATGGTCAATCGGCTCCCCTTCCAGCAGACAATGCATTGCTTCATTGATGTAAGGCGTCAGAATACGATTAACGTAGAACCCAGGCTTATCCGCCACCACGATCGGCGTTTTGCCCTGGCTGCGCGCCAGTGCCACCGTAGTTACCAGCGTCGCGGTGGAGGTATTCAGATGAGGGATCACCTCTACCAGCGGCATCTTCTCTACCGGACTGAAGTAGTGCAGCCCGATCACATTCTCCGGACGCTGCGCGCCAGCGGCGATTTCCGCAATGGACAGTGAAGAGGTATTGGAGGCAAACAGCGTATGGGGCTGACAGTGTGCCTCCACGTCGCGGACCATCTGCTGCTTCAGCGCCAGATCCTCAAAGACGGCTTCGATCACCACATCGCGCCGGGAAAAGCCCTGATAATCGATGCTGCCGGTGATGCGGGCCATCTGCTGCTGCCGCTGTGCCGGGGTAAGCTGACGACGCCGGACCTTTTTGCTCAGCAGTTCCCAGCTGGTTTTCAGCGCGTGGTTGACCCCTTCCAGACTGATATCTTTAATGCGCACCGGCAAGCCGGCATGTATCGCCGTCACGCTTGCAATGCCGCCGCCCATCAGGCCACCGCCGAGAACCGCGACGCGGCTGACGCTGGCGGGTTCGGCCTCCCCGCCCCGCTCCTTCTTCATGGCCGTTGTCGCAAAGAAAATCCCGCGCAGTGCCGCCGATTCAGGCGTCATTGCCAGCTCACCAAAGGCGCGTGCTTCCGCGTCGTGTCCGGCCCGGCTGCCCTGCGCCAGCCCGGTGCGCACCACGTCGATAATGCGTTGTGCGGCCGGATAGTTACCCTGGGTTTTCGCAGCCGTCTGGCGGGCCGCCAGCGTAAACAGCGCCTGACGACCGGCCGGTCCCTGCAGCAGACGATCGCGCAGCGGCAGTGTTCGTCCGCTGACCTTGCCTTTCTTTACCCTGGCGATGGCGGTTTCCAGCAGAATCGATCGGGGAACGGCGTCGTCCACAATCCCCAGCTTACGTGCCTGTTTCGCCCGCACGCTTTTGCCGGTCAGGATCAGCGGCAGCGCCTGGCGGACGCCGATTAGTCGCGGCAATCGCTGGGTGCCGCCCGACCCCGGCAGCAGGCCGAGCTGAACTTCCGGCAGCCCGATCCGGGTTTTATCATCCAGCGAGCAGATACGCGCGTCGCACGCCAGCGCCAGTTCAAGCCCGCCACCGAGACAGGCACCGTGAATCGCCGCGACCACCGGAAACGGCAGCGCATCCAGCGCGGCCATCACCTCCTGGCCCTGCTTTGCCAGCGCCTCGGCTTCCTGCGCGCTCTGGCAGCGATCAATCATGCTGATATCTGCCCCAGCAATAAAGTTGTCCGCTTTACCGGAGATCAGTACCAGGCCTGCCAGCTGCGGATCGCGCCGTGCTTCCGCAATGATGGCCGTTATCTCTGCGGCAAATTCCGCTTTCAGGGTGTTCATTTTTTCGCCGGGAACATCGATAGTAATGATGCCGACATGATCCCCGCGCATCGTCAGATGAAACGCTTTCTGCTCCATTATTCGGCCTCCAGAACCATTGCCGCACCCAGGCCGCCCGCCGCGCAGGCCGTGACCAGCCCCAGCCCGCCACCGCGTCGCCGGAGTTCATTCAGTGTCTGCGTGATCATGCGCGCGCCTGTCGCGGCAAACGGATGACCATAGGCGATCGAGCCGCCCAGCACGTTGAAGCGCTCTTCATTTACGTCGCCCAGCGCATGCGGACGATTCAGGACATCACGGGCAAAACGCTCATCGCGGAACAGTTGCAGGTTACTCAGCGTCTGGGCCGCAAAGGCTTCGTGCATATCAATCAGGGTCAGGTCGTTCAGCGTGACCCCGGCCCGATCCAGCGCCAGCGGTGAGCTATAGGCGGGGCCCAGCAGCATATCCTGCTGCACATCGATTGCCGTAAAGGCGTAGCTGCGCAGATAGCCCAGCGGGCTGATACCCAGCTCCCGGGCGCGGCCTTCACGCATCAGAACCACCGCCGCCGCGCCATCGGTCAGCGGCGTGCTGTTGGCGGCGGTGACGCTGCCGTGCTGACGGTCAAACGCCGGACGCAGACGGGCGTAATCTTCTGCCTTCGCGTTCATACGCACATTGTTGTCCTGATCGATGGCGCTTTTCCACGGCGGCACGAAGGCTGCCATCACCTCCTGCTGCAGAACGCCTGACTGCCAGGCTCTGGCGGCACGCTGATGAGAACGCAGCGCCAGCGCATCCTGGGCTTCACGCGTAATGCCGTGACTCTTCGCCATCTGCTCTGCTGTATCACCCATCCGCAGACCCGTTGAGTACTCTGCCACCGCAGGCGGAACCGGCAGCAGGTCGCGCGGGCGCAGGCGGCGCAGGATTTGCAGTTTTTGTCCGAGGCTGCGGGCTTTGTTGAGATCCACCAGCGCACGCGCCAGGGTTTTGGTGACACCAATCGGCAGCACCGAAGAGGAGTCCGCGCCACCAGCGATGCCCGCTGAAATGGTGCCCGCCATCAGGCTCTCCGCCACGTTGGCGACCGCCTGAAAACTGGTGGCACAGGCGCGGCTGACGCTGTAGGCATCTGTCTGTACACCGAGCCCGCTGCTCAGGACAATCTCGCGCGCAATATTGGGTGCTTCCGGCATCTGAACCACCTGGCCAAAGACCAGTTGTTCGATGACTGCCGGTGGTAGCTCACTGCGCGCCATTAATTCGCTGATTAACATGCGTCCCAGCTCAACGGCGGGGATGCCATGAAAGCCGGTGGCCTGACGCAGGAAAGGGGTACGTAACCCGTGGGTTATTGCGATGCGTTCACCATCGCGCGTCAGCAGCGGCTGCGCTTTACTCATTGTTCTCACCTGTGGCTGGGACTATGGCATCATTGCCTGAAGAGGTCTGACCTGATCAGTGTTAACCACAAGCGGGTGAGCCGCCAATACCGGAAAGGAAAAAGTGCGAAGAGAAACACGAAAATGAAAAACGCCGCACGGGCGCGGCGTCGGACGGATTAACGCAAGCCAAGCTGAAAAATCAGGGTTTCCGCCTGGCAGCTGAAGGTAAAATCGATATCAAGCTGTACGCCCTGATTGACGTCGCTGAAGCGGGACTCAATCACACAGGGCTCTGACTCTGCCGCCCGGGCTCGCTGGGTCAGCTGTGCTAATTTTACCTCCGCTTCAGCGCGGTCGGCGAACCACTCTGACCAGCTGGCAGTGCAGTCCGTGTTATCCATTACCGTACCCACATCGACACAACAGCAGGCGGCGGTTTCATTCGCACTGCATTTTTTCATGGCATCACTCATTTTCATTCTCCAGGCCTGTAAACGGGTGGTGAAGCGATTTTCTGACCAAAATCTTACCCGCCTGCCTGAGGATGTGCCACGCGCCGGATGCTAAGTGACGAATATCACAATAAAAATTGATCCAGAACAAACTGGAATCGGTATGCTGTAGAGATTCAGGGCAGTTTTGTTATGCAGATCGAATTTTAAACGATCAAACCTGAAATATTTTAAAAACAATATTGCAACCTGTACACAGGTCGGACCTATACTCTCCGCACTGGTCTGATATGTGCGCTTTACGTCAGTCCCTACAATCCGCCGTCCTATGTTACGCGACGTTATAGCGTTAAATAATAATTCACGTGAGGTTGTGGTCATGAACCATAAAAACCTGTTTGCAAAGTCAGCCGTGGCGGCTGCAGTGGCGCTTGTCTCTTCACACGTTTACGCAGCTGGATTTCAGTTAAATGAGTTCTCTTCGATTGGTTTAGGTCGCGCATATTCAGGCGAAGGGGCAATGGGTGATACGGCAGCATCTGCCAGTCGTAACCCGGCAACCATGGCGTTAATGGATCGCCCTGAGTTTTCTATCGGTGCAGTTTATATTGCGCCGGATGTGGATATCAGTGGTCGCAGTCCCAGCGGACGCAGCCTGGATGCGAATAATATTGCCCCGAATCAGTGGGTGCCGAATATTCATTATGTTCAGCCTATTAACGATCAGTGGTGGATCGGGGCATCAGCCACCTCTAACTACGGCTTAGCAACAGAGTTTAATAACGGTTACACCGCAGGCGGCTATGGCGGTAAGACCGACCTGGTCACCGGCAACTTCAACCTGAGCACCGCCTATCGGTTAAATGAGCATTTCAGCGTGGGCGTCGGTTTTGATGCAGTCTACGCGAAAGCTAAAATTGAGCGCTATGCGGGTGAATCCGGCGCCAGACTGGGCGTACCGGCGGATACCCAGGTAGCCCACCTGAAAGGTGACGAGTGGGGCTACGGCTGGAACGCCGGTGTCCTGTATGAAGTGGATGAAAATAACCGCTTCGGCTTTACCTACCGTTCAGAAGTGAAAGTCGATTTCGACGGTGATTATAAGAGCAACCTCTCATCGCGTCTGAATGCGGTCAACAATCCGAGCGTGACCGGTATCCCTTATGGCACCAGCGGCACGACCGTTCCGGGCGCGTTAACCCTGAATCTGCCAGAGATGTGGGAAGTGTCAGGCTGGCATAAAGTGGCTCCGCAGTGGGCGGTGCACTACAGCATGGCCTACACCAGCTGGAGTCAGTTCCAGGAGCTGAAAGCGACCGGCTCGAATGGCCAGACGCTGTTCTATAAAGATGAAAGTTTCCACGACGCCTACCGCATTGCACTGGGCACCACCTACTCTTACGACAAAAACTGGACGTTCCGTACCGGTATTGCGTTTGATGACAGTCCGGTTCCGGCCGATAAGCGTTCAATCTCTATTCCGGACCAGGATCGCCTGTGGCTGAGCGCCGGGACCTCCTATGCCTTTAACGATGATGCCTCGGTGGATTTAGGCATCTCTTATATGCATGGACAGAAAGTCACCGTCAAAGAAGGCCCTTATACCTTTAACTCAGAAGGCAAGGCCTGGCTTTACGGCGCGAACTTTAACTACAAGTTCTGACAGACCGCTGGCAAAAAGGGCGACTCTGATGAGTCGCCCTTTTTTTATGGCTGCGGATCGCTTACCGGCTCTGAGCGCCTGGCGCCCTGCCGTTACGGCGCGTCGATATCCTTCAGATCATCCTGAATCGCAGCTGCGTTTGGATTCTCTTCCGGTTTCAACTTGCCGCCACGCGCCAGGAAGTTGTGACGCTGAAAATAGGCGTTACGGATAAAGGCGTAAGGATCGCGCTGCTGTTTCAGGATGCCATCGGAGTCCAGCAGCTGCGCGCGGGTCTCGATCCCTTCAAGCGTCCATTTGCCGATTGACATCGGCCAGGTGAGCCAGCCGAGAATCGGATAAAGCGTATCCACATAGTCGCCGCCATCCTGACGGACCGTGAAGCTGCCGTAAGCAGGCAGTTCAACGTAAGGGCCATAGCCGACGCCGTAGTGTCCGAGTGTGGTACCGAAACGGTGCGGCTCTTCACGCGCCAGCGCCGGGTTCGCTTTACCGGCCACGTCGATGAAACCGCCCAGGCCCAGCACGCTGTTCAGAAAGAAACGGGTAAAGTGAATGCCCGCATCCCGTCCATCTCCCACCAGAATGGCGTTAACCATGCTGGCTGGCTCCTCCAGGTTGCCCAGGAAGTTACTCAGGCCAGTACGTGCCGGCACCGGTACGTAATCACGCCAGGCCACCGCCACCGGACGCAACAGATAGGGGTCCAGCACGTTGTAGTTAAAGTTAAACATCGTGCGGTTAAAGCTTTCGAACGGGTCGCTGCGCTCGGCAGGATCACTATTCGCTGGCTTTGAACTGGCACAACCCACCAGAAGAACGCTGGCCACTGCCAGGCTGGTCAGGCGATAATTCATTCCAATCTCCCTGTGCGGATGAAAAAGAACTGCCCATCTTGCAGGTTAAAGCCGGGTATCGAAGCGGCTTACCCGATGAGCATAGCTGACTTTGTGCCAGAGGCAGCAGGCAATGGCACGAATCTTTGTTGATGTTGTCGCTGAGCGTCATCAGGGGGTCTGCTGATTAATCTCTACCGTTATCGGCTGCTGCCCGTCCCAGGGCGTGACCGCGCTCTGGCCCTGCCAGTCGCCTGGCTGAGGAGTGGCGCTGCCGTCGCGGGAGATCCGCACCCGGACTGCCACCTGATGCTGCGCCGACAGCAGCCGATCCGGTATCATGGCGTTGCTGTCATCCAGCGTCAGCGTCAGCGGGAAGTGGCTGAGCGGCAGACGTTTAACCGCCACCGGCACCGATGAAACCCCGTCAGAAACCGAAATATACAATACTCCGTCCTGCGGTAACATTTTTTCTGCCTGTGGCGTCAGCGTCACCGTCAGCGCCAGCTGACGACTCTGCTGCCCGGCAGCACTCCGGGCCTTTTCGATACTGCGGGCAATCATGGTATGGCGCGAATCATCCGCGGGCAGCAGCCCCAGCAGAGTCTGCCAGGCACCGATGGCCTGATCGTACTGTTGCTGTCCATAGGCGTTAAACGCCAGCAGGCTCAGCGTCCGCAGATTCTGCGGATCCGCTTTAAGCAGCGATTGCAGCAGCAGTGTCGCCTGACGGTTATCCTGCGGATCGGCAGATCGCGTCAGCACCTCCGCATAATCCTGCTTCAGCGCCAGATCGTTGGGCGCGAGCTGCAGCGCACGCTCGAATGCCTGGCTGGCGATCTCCGCATTATTGAGCACCATGCCGAGCCGTCCCAGCATCGTCCAGTCGGCCAGATTATCCGGTTCTTTCTGCAGCGCGGTACGCAATCCGAGCTGTAAACGCGCCAGCTCCTCCATACTCAGCGGTTTAGCGCCGGGATCCATCAGCCGGGCCCGCAGTTCAGGATACGCCTGTCGGACCTGCATCCAGCCGGTGAATTGGGCCAAACCGCCGGTTTTCAGATAAGTGCCCAGCGAGACCGCAACCAGCACCATCACGCCTGGCAGCAGAATCCAGCGGCTGCTGCGGTGTGACGGCTGCGCTTCTGCCAGTGGAATATCGGCCAGCAGCGTCTGCTGCAGTTCCCGCTCCATTAGCGGTCGCTCAGCGACGACGCCCTGAGCTTCATCCTGCGCCAGCTCTTCGACCCGCTGATGGTAGAAACGCTGGTTAAGACGGTCGCGATCGCCCGTGCTGGCCTGACGCTGCCGCCAGCCTGCGGCCAGAAACAGCAAACAGGCCGCCAGCAGTAACAGAAAAAGGGTGATCCAGAATGCACTCATGACGGTTTCCTGTCGGATTTCAGTAGCGCATTAAGACGCTGTTGTTCATCTTCGCTCAGCTCACTGCGGGTTTTACGCTGACGGCTACGCAGGATGATGACCGTGCCGCCCAGCAGGACAAACAGCGCAGGCCCCACCCACAGAATCAGCGTTGAGGGCGTAACCGGCGGCGAATAGCTGACGAAATTGCCGTAACGCGCCACCATATAGTCGATGATCTGCTGGCGACTCTGGCCCTGCTTCATCAGCTGATAAACTTTCAGGCGCATATCAGCGGCAATCATGGCATTCGAATCGGCGATACTGTTGTTCTGGCACTTCGGACAACGCAGCGAGGCGGTCAGATCGCGGTACTGCTCCTCCTGCGCCACCGAGTCAAACTGCAACGTGTCGATGGCGGCCCACAGTGAAAAGCTGAACAGCAGGCCGCAGATCAGCATCAGCGATCTCATGATCCCGCCTCCGCACTGTATTTTTCCCACAGCGGTTTCACTTCCTGCGCCCAGACGCGCGCATTGAGATCGCCCGCATGGCGATAACGGATAATGCCTTTGCCGTCGATCAGAAAAGTCTCCGGCGCACCATACACGCCGAGATCCAGCCCCAGCATGCCGTTACCATCATAAAGACTCAGCGCATAGGGATTCCCCAGCGTATTCAGCCAGTTCACCGCTTTCTGACGGTCGTCTTTATAGTTCAGCCCCACGACCCGAATCCCCTGCTCCGCCAGGCTGTTCAGGTAGTGATGTTCGGCGCGGCAGGTCGGACACCAGGTTGCCCAGACGTTCAGCAGGATCGGTTTACCATCCGTCAGCACGCGCTGGTCGTAGGTCTGGCCCGGCTGATCCAGTGCTTCCAGCCGGAACAGCGGCACCGGCTTGCCAATCAGGGCAGATTCGAGACGGGTGGGATCGTCGCCCTCCGCGTTGCGTGTCAGCTGCCACAGCAGCGCCGCTGCCAATAGCAGAAACAGCATCAGGGGAATAAACAGAATTTTTTTATTCACGTCCGCTCCTCACGTCCGGCTTTCTTGCGCGAACGATAACGGGGGTCAAACAGGCAGAACAGGCCGCCCAGCGCCATCAGTACGCCACCGGCCCAGATCCAGCGCACAAAGGGTTTGTAATAGATGCGCACGGCCCAGCCGCCGTCATCCAGCTCTTCACCCAGCGCCGCATAGAGATCGCGGCTGAAGCCGCCATCGATTGCTGCTTCGGTCATCATGGTGCGGGCAGCCGTGTAATAGCGTTTTTCTGCCTGCAGTGTCGCTTCCGGTTTGCCGTCGCGGGTGACATCAATGATGCCCATGCCGCCGCTGTAGTTAGGGCCCTGCAGATTCTGCACGCCGCGGAAGACAAAGTGATAGTGGTGGATATCAATGCTGTCACCCGCTTTCATGCGTACATCGCGTTCCACGCTGTATTGGGTGCTGAACGCGATGCCGATGACCGTGACGCCCACGCCCAGATGCCCCAGCACCATTCCCCAGTGACTGCGCGACAGGTGTCGTAAACCGGCAAAGAAACGATGGCGATGCGTGGCGCGCTCATGCAGTTCGAGCAGCGTCAGGATGATAATCCAGAGAGACATCAGCAGACCCACCACGCTCATCGCCGCGATGCGATCCTGCAGCCACCATGGAATAATGACGGAACAGGCCAGGGTCACGACCAGCGCCAGCGCCAGGCGTTTTGCCAGCTTCTGCGGCTCATCGCGCCGCCAGCGCACCAGCGGGCCGATGCCCATCAGCAGTGCAAAGGGGGCCATCAGCCAGCTGAACAGGGTATTGAAGAACGGCTCGCCCACCGAGATGCTGCCCAGACCCAGCTGTTTATGCACCAGCGGCAGCAGCGTGCCGAGCAGCACTACCAGCATGGCGGCAATCAGCAGCACGTTATTCCCCAGCAGGAACGATTCACGCGACCAGGTTTCATTCTGTACCCGACCACGAACCTGCCCGCCTTTGATGGCGTAGAGCAGCAACGAACTGCCGATCACGATTACCAGGAACGCGAGGATAAACATGCCGCGTGCCGGATCGGAGGCAAAGGAGTGCACCGACACCAGCACGCCGGAACGCACGAGGAAGGTGCCCAGCAGGCTGAGTGAAAACGCGGTGATGGCCAGCAGCACGGTCCAGGCCTTGAAGGTCCCGCGCTTTTCAGTGACGGCCAGCGAGTGTATCAGGGCCGTTCCCGCCAGCCACGGCATAAAGGAGGCGTTTTCCACCGGGTCCCAGAACCACCAGCCGCCCCAGCCCAGCTCATAATAGGCCCAGGCGGAGCCGAGCACGATTCCGATGGTCAGAAAGACCCAGGCCGCCGTTGTCCAGGGACGCGACCAGCGCGCCCAGGCGGTGTCCAGCCGTCCGGCCATCAGCGAGGCGATGGCAAAGGCGAACGCCACGGAAAAACCGACGTAGCCCATGTAAAGCAGCGGTGGATGAAAGATCAGGCCAATATCCTGCAGCATCGGGTTCAGGTCATGACCATCTACAGGAAAGTCGGGCAGCGTGCGGCCAAATGGATTGGAGGTCAGCAGGATAAACAGCAGGAAGCCGAGATTGATCATCCCCATCACCGCCAGCACCCGCGCCAGCGCATCCTGCGGCATCCCGCGACTGAAGAGCGCCACCGCCAGTGTCCAGGTGCTGAGCAGCAGCACCCAGAGCAGCAGTGAGCCCTCATGCGCGCCCCAGGTGGCAGCAATGCGATAATAGACCGGCAGCAGACTGTTGGAATTGGTGACGACGTAGGCAACGGTAAAATCGTTGCGGATAAAGGCCCAGACCAGCAGCGCAAACGCCGCCGCGATGCAGACAAACAGGCCAGCGGCCAGCGGTCGCGCCATCGCCATCAGGCGGGCGTCCTGACGCACGGCGCCCCACAGCGGATAGCTGCTCAGCAGCAGGGCAAGGCTCAGCGCCAGGCAGAGCAGAAAGGTTCCAATCTCTGGCATCATGATGATTTACGTCCTGCGGAGTAAGGCGACTGTGGGCCACCCGGATTGCTCTTCATCGCGTCTTCGATCTCCGGCGGCGTATATTTCTCATCATGTTTCGCCAGCACTTCTTTGGCGACAATCCGGTTGCCCGCCGTAAGCACGCCCTGCGCCACCACGCCCTGCCCTTCCCGGAACAGATCCGGCAGGATGCCCTCGAAACTGACACTGACGACACCGCGAGCGTCGTAAAGTTTAAAGGAGACGGCCAGTGTTTCCGGATCGCGCCGGACGCTGCCCGGCATGACCATGCCGCCCACGCGAAGTCGCTGGCCCGCCTCGGGCTTCTCATGCGCCTCGCCTTTGCCGTAAAGAATTTCACCCGGTGTATAAAAGAGATCGATGTTTGAGCGCAGCGCATACATGACCAGCGCAGTGGCCAGGCTGAGGCCGAGCAGAACGGCCACCGCCGCATAAAGGCGGTTGCGTCGACGGATATTCACAGTGTCTCTCCTGTCGCTTCAGCAGCAGTTTTTTTAGATTTAGCTGCGCGGATACGACGTTCACGCGCCTCGCGCTGGCGGATCTCAGCCAGCAGGCGGCGGCGCAGCAGCAGCGTGTGCAGCGTCAGACCGATTAGCGGAAGCAGCGTAAAGGCGACCGCCAGCCAGACGTAGAAGGCGTAGCCTCCCATCGCAAAGAAGGCGTGCCAGGAGGAAAAGGCTGGCGTCATCCCTGCTCTCCCCCTTTCGCGACCGCCAGCGCCCAGGGACGATGACGTTCTGTTAACAGAATCAGGTTGCGCAGCCGCATCAGCGTCAGCGTCACAAACAGCAGCAGATAACCGATGATGGCCCAGCGCAGCGGCGTGCGCATGACTGGCGCAATCGCCTGCTGGAGAATGCCCGACGACCCCTGGTGCAGGGTATTCCACCACTGCACCGAGAAGTGAATGATGGGCAGATTCACCACGCCAACCAGAATCAGGACGCCCGCGGCCCGGCCTGCGGTACGGCGATCGTCGAACGCGTGATAAAGCGCAATTACGCCCATATAGAGGAACAGCAGCACCAGCTCCGAGGTCAGGCGTGCATCCCAGATCCACCAGGTGCCCCACATTGGCTTGCCCCAGGCGGCCCCCGTGACCAGCGCAATAAAGGTAAAGATCGCGCCCACCGGTGCCATCGCAGCAGAAACCAGATCGGCCATTTTCAGCTGCCACACCAGCCCGATAAACGCAGCGATGGCCATGGAAGCATAAATACCCATCGACCACATCGCGGCAGGCACATGAATGTACATGATGCGAAAACTGTCACCCTGCTGATAGTCAGCGGGTGCAAACCCAAATCCCCAGATCCAGCCCAGCAGCAACGCCGCCAGCCCTGAAATGGCGAACCAGGGCACCAGTCGCCCCGACAACTGATAGAGCCGTTCCGGCCTGCCCAGCTGATGTAACGCTTTCCACATATCAAGTGCTCACATTAACGAAAAAAGGGAGTTGCCGCGTCTTTTATGCGCGTGAGTGCAACCCCGGTTATTGCAAAGTAATGCGTAACGCCGCCGCCGTGGCGAACGGCGAGAGCGTGGCGCTGCCCAGCAGCATCGCGCCGAGGATCGCCAGATAGCCGCCGATTGGTAATCCCTGACTGGCCGCCTCCATCGCCGCACTGGCGAAGATCAGAACCGGAATAGCCAGCGGCAGCACAAGCAGGCTGAGCAACACGCCGCCGCGCCGTAAGCCTACGGTCAGCCCCACCCCAATCGCCCCAAGAAAACTGAGCGTCGGTGTGCCAAGCAGCAGCGTTAACGCCATCGCCCACCAGCCGTTCATGTCCAGCGACAGCAGCAGCGCGGCCAGCGGCGACAGGACGATCAGCGGTACGCCGGTCACCAGCCAGTGCGCGACCACTTTGCCGATGACGATGACCGGCAGCGGCGTGGGCGTCAGCGCCAGTTGCTCCAGTGATCCGTCGCTGAAGTCGTCACGAAACAGCCGCTCCAGCGCCAGCAGCGACGCCAGCAAGGCAGCCACCCAGGCAACGCCTGGTGCGATGCGCGCCAGCTGCTGTGGATCGGGTCCGATACCCAGCGGAAACAGCGTAATCACAATCAGGAAAAACCAGAGCGGATTAATCACATCCGCCCCGCCGCGAAAGGCGATACGTAGCTCACGCTGGATCAGGCGAAACAGCATCAGTCAGCCTCCTCATCGCCGAGACGGATTTTACGCACCCGCGCCGCCGCGGGCAGATCCTGATGGGTAGTCAGGATCACTGCGCCCCCGTTATCGGCATGGCGGGAAAATTTCACCATTAATTTTTCAACACCCGCTTTGTCGATGGCGGTGAGTGGCTCGTCGAGGATCCAGATGCGCGCCTGGCTGAGCCAGAGTCGCGCCAGCGCCACACGACGCTGCTGCCCCGCCGATAATCGGCTGACCGTTACCTCTTCTTCTCCCGTGAGATCGACTGCCTCAAGCGCCGCAAAGATCTGCGCATCACTGCAGTCGGGATGAAAGAAGCGCAGATTTTCCAGCGGCGTGAGTACGCCTTTGATACCCGGATGATGCCCCAGGTAGAGCATCGACTGATGCCAGTTTTCACGCTGCCGCAGAATTGGCTGCTGCTGCCAGCGTATTTCACCCTCTTCCGGACGGCTCAGACCCGCCAGCAGACGCAACAGCGACGTCTTGCCTGCGCCGTTAGGGCCTTCAATCTGCACAATGTCACCTGCGGAAACGCGGAATGAGAGCCGCCGGAACAGCGAACGTTCGTCATAAGCACAAGTGAGCGTAATGATTTCCAACATCAGGGGGGGAATCGCACCAGCTAAAAAGTGGCCGGGATATTACCACAATGTTGCTGTGGGCCGAAGTGTGAGCCAACGCTCAGTTTTACTCTCAGCGGCTTATTCGTGCGGTATCGCTCTGTGTCTGAATAAAAATGCAGTTCCGAAAAAGGTTGTTACGCTTATTCGCATTAACCGTAACATTATCGGCAGATAAAAAAGGGCTACGCTTATTACGCGACAGCATTATCACCAGGAGAAAATATGAAGCCTTCATCAGGTAATGAACAGGGTCCTAACGACGTAGACAGTGAAGAGAAAGAACAGGGGACTGACATCGAAGTCGATGAGGAGGCACTTCCCTCCCGTGCCGCAGCGATCCATGAGGAGATCCGCCAGGATGGGGAAAAAGAGCTGGAGCGCGATGGCATGGCGCTGCTCTGGTCCGCGGTTGCTGCGGGCCTTTCTATGAGCGCGTCACTGATGGCGAAAGGCATATTTAAGGTTCATCTTGACGGCGTACCGGGTGCATTCTTGCTGGAAAATCTCGGCTATACCTTTGGTTTTGTCATCGTCATCATGGCCCGCCAGCAGCTCTTTACTGAAAATACCGTGACGGCCGTATTACCGGTGATGCACAAGCCAACCTGGGGTAATGTCGGGCTGCTGTTACGTTTGTGGGGAATTGTTCTGCTCGGTAACCTGATTGGCACGGCACTGGGTGCGCTGGCATTCAACGAGATGCCGATATTTGATGAGGCAACCCGTCAGGCGTTTACAGAGATCAGTATGAAAGTGATGGAGAATACGCCCGGCGAGATGTTTGCCAATGCGGTGATCTCCGGCTGGATTATCGCCACCATGGTCTGGATGTTTCCATCTGCGGGCGGGGCAAAACTGCTCGTGATTGTGATGATGACCTGGCTGGTTGCGCTGGGCGATCTGGCACATATCGTCGTGGGATCGGTGGAAATGCTCTATCTGGTGTTCAGTGGCAGCATAAGCTGGCAGGAGTTCCTCTGGCCGTTTGCACTGCCGACCCTGCTTGGCAACATCACCGGCGGCACGCTGATTTTTGCTCTGATCAGTCACGCACAGATCCGTAATGACATGAGTGAAGCCGCCGTGGCGAAAGCCAAGGCGGAGAAGCGTAAACAGGAGAAGCGCCGTCAGAGTGAAGAGAAGGAGAAGGCAGAATAACGATCAGGCAGACAGCGCCACTTTAGCAGGCCTGTCTGCCTTTCAGATGATACGGCAACCAGGCTGTCAGGCTGCTACAGGGTTTTAACAGCGCGGTAAAACCCGACCCCGCTCTGGCAGCGCGCCCCTCTTTCTGCCGTTATTTCCCGCCTCCGCAACCCACAACTCACCGCTATCCCTGATACGATGGTTTCTGCCCCGCCGGGCTGGTCATGCTCAGGCAAACTGCCGGATTGCTGGCGGAATGAGCAAACGCACAGCGATGTAGTGAATCTGCTGGCCTGTTTGCGTTATACTCCACGCCGCGGTCCTCTTAGTTAAATGGATATAACGAGCCCCTCCTAAGGGCTAGTTGCAGGTTCGATTCCTGCAGGGGACAATATCCTTTCATTTCACCATGTTTCATAACCTTCCAAAAAAACTCTTAAAACCAGAAAAATCAGAGCTTAGCATCATGATAGTGGTTTCAGTTACCTTCATGACATTACATCTCTGTGATGGTATCGTTGATGGTATTCGTCGGTTCGATATGCCGATACCATCAACTTTAGCAATGAGACTAGTGAAATGGCTTTGAACCAGCTTTCACCCAAAAAGATTGAAAACGCCAAGCCTAAAGAAACTGATTACAAACTTACAGATGGCGGGAGCCTTTACCTGTTAGTCAAAAAGAACGGGACTAAAGCTTGGAGAATGAATTATCGTTTCAATGGTAAGCAGGCGACTTTGGCGTTAGGGGTTTATCCAGATGTACCGCTTTCAATTGCTCGTAAACGCCGCGATGAAGCTAGGCAAATGCTCGCTGATGATAAAGACCCAAGGATCGCAAAGAATGCAGTTGCTAATGAGGAGAAATCCCCAACGTTTGAGGCTATAGCCCGGGAGTGGCATCAAGGTTCCATAGGACACCCTGAGTGGAAAGAAATTACCCGCCAAAAAATACTGCGTGAAATGGAAAATCATCTGTTTCCGGCCATCGGTTCAAAACCCATCGTTGCACTCAAAACTCGTGACTTGCTGCCATTGTTAATTGAAATGACAAGAGTGGGCATTGGTACAACCACGGGGCGTGTAAAAACCACTATGGCAAGTATTTTCCGTTATGCCGTACAGCGAGGCATTGTTGATTACAATCCGGCCCAAGATTTAAAAGGCGCAGTCACTACACCTAAAGCACGACATCGCCCTGCTCTACCGCTCGAACGCTTACCAGAATTAATGGCAAAAGCTGAAAATTATACTGGTAGGCCTTTGACACGGCTGGCAGTGTTTTTATCGCTGCATACGTTTGTGCGGTCTAGTGAGTTGCGTCATGCCCGGTGGGATGAAATAGACATTGAAAAAGGGGTTTGGACAATACCCGGACAACGGGAAGAGATAATAGGGGTTAAATATTCAGAGCGGGGTGCAAAGATGGGCGCAGCACATTGCGTACCACTTTCTACTCAGGTAATTGAGGTACTTGAAAACATTCGAAAGATTAGCGGGGAATATTTACTTATATTTCCTGGTGACAGTAATCCTTACAAACCAATGAGCGAGAACACCGTAAATAAGGCTCTACGCACGATGGGTTACGATACGCAATCTGATGTATGCCTACACGGCTTCCGTGCCATGGCATGCTCTGCCCTAACTGAATCAGGATTATGGTCACGTGATGCTGTTGAAAGACAGATGAGTCATCAGGAACGAAACGAGGTGCGCGCAGCTTATGTTCATTTGGCACAGCACATGCAGGAACGACGTCGAATGATGCAATGGTGGTCGAACTATTTAGATATAAACAAAGATGAATATCATCCTCCTTATAATTTGCCAGATGTCAGCATCCTTAAAAAATAACCCTATAAAACAGAGGCAATTATGCAATCATTAACAGATACTGAAAGCACCTTTTTAGGAAGCTTGTGGATCGAAAAAAAAATACCCCCCTTGGAATACTGTTCGTTTGAGAGGGCTGGTAGACTCCTAGGATGCGAGGTTGATGATCTAATTCATTTATATGAAATAGGTGCATTCAATGTTGGTTTGAAGCTGGACGGAATCGATGTTGAATTCACTGTTGATTTCGATAAGGCTGATAAAAAAAATGATTCTGACTTATTGCACCCAGCACTAACAAACAGAAATCTAGAAATGGAATCATCCACCATACTTTATGGATTTGATGACAACGCGATTGTTCATTTTGAAAATGGATATCATATTGATGGATTTGCATGTGGTATCTGGTATGCCGATTATGTATTACCTGAAGTTAAAGATGGATTCTTTATCGAAACCGAATACGGGGCCACTTTTAAGCCAGTGAAAATACGAGATGATATTGTTAGTGCTACTGCTAGATACAAAGGGAAAATTGACATTGAAATTCCTTTTGAAGAACTAGTAATTATGAGAAGAGACTTGGAACTGATCTGGAAATCAGTAAAAACTGGACGACCTTTACCCGGAATATTGACGGGAAATATGTCTTCAAAAACAAAAATATCAAAATCTATCAATAATACAGCTGAACATCATGCCAGAAACAGAGAAGGATTGTTAAACTCCGCAATATATATTTTATCAAGATATCCCGAAGAGTGTCGCGGCTCAAGGAAAGAAATAAGCCCTGAAAAATGGACAAACTCAATATTAAATCATCTAAGCGAATTACCACCAATATTCATTACAAACGAGCAAGAAATTTTAAGAAAATTAAGGCTGGCTGTTAATCATGCTGGTTCAAAAAGAAAGGGGTAGAGTTAAAGCATTCTACGGGTAAAGTTGATTACGCTACCTACTCAAGTCTTTTATTCAAGAATAGTATCTGCCGTGTTTATTACATTATACGGCAGATACTTACATGACATTAAAAACTTATCCTATTAACGGACATGCCCGCCCACGCGCAACTGCTGATTTTCTACAAATCAGCACGGTTACTCTCTGGCGATGGGAGAAAAACAACCCTTCATTTCCCAAATCTACACGCATTTCAACAAGAGTATCTGTTTACGATGCTCAAGAAATCAGGCAATGGGTCAAAGATCAATCTCCGAGAATGAGAGAGATTTAATGATGAAAACGAGAAAAAGGGGAGAAAAAATTTCCCCTTTAGTTAATCAATTGCTTGTTTCCAATCCTCGATTTTGTAGCTCCTTACGCAGAATGCGCTTGATCCACGCTGCGAGCGATTCATCACCATCTTGCTGCTGTGCCTGCTCCATGAGTTCGCGTAATTCAGGATCTAGTCGGAACTGGAATGGTGGATTGCCACGTCTTTCGCTTTTGTGTGTTGACACGCTAATTACACCCGTTGTAATGTGTTTGTGTGTAATTACACATTACACACATAGAAAAAAAATAGCAACGCCCCGGAGTGTTTGCAGCACCACCGAGGCGTCTAACCAAAACGTTAAATAGGTAACGAAAATGGCTAGACAAAAGTCTACCTGGATCTTCGCGGCAATCAACCGTTCTCAGTTGTCCTGCCGCCCCGTCATGCTGCGTATTACTGACATTGACGAGCGCAGCGCACGCAGCCGAATGGCGGCTGATTACATCCTGCTATTTGCGGGCCGCCTGCCCGTCCACGGAGGCCGTCATGCGTGAATATCCTCAGAGCGGCGAACGCTGGCAGCATTCGCAGGGCTGGACGGTGACGGTACTGCGATTTACCGATGCGCCTGCGTCAGTCGCATCCGCTAACCCTGAGTTCAGTCACGAGGTGCTGTATCGCTACGACAGCGACGGTCAGGTGACCTCCTCCCCGCTGGCGTGGTTTGAGGAAAACTACACCCAGCTTGCCGGTGCACCGCATCGCCTCACCGCCCCGGCCGGAGGCAGCGGCGGGTTCAGCCCGTTTAATCTGCATCCCACGGTGAAGTACGAGCGCTGGCGGGAGCGGGCTGCACAGCAGCCTGCGGAGCCTGACGACGGCCACTACTCAAAATTCCTCTGACATACAGCCAGCTTTAACGGAGTAAATCATGACAGTTTCAATCGGGCACAACGGTGCTCAGGGCATCCCCTTGCCTGAAAATGGTACTTTTGCCGCCTTTACCTACGGCCTGCCGGAAGACGCTTTTGAGAAGCTGACCCGCGCAAAGGAAGCCTGCGACCTGCTCCAGCTCCTGTTTTCTGAGCACTCCTGTCCGGGTTCATTCAGCGCGCACAGCGTGCCCGGCCTGGCCGCACTGATGGACTACCTGCGCGCCGACCTGACCGACGTCACGCGCTGCTGCGCACTGATTGAGGAGGACCGTGCATGAAAAAGCCACAGGTATCCGTGTTCCCGCCCGAGCTGACCACGGCACTGTACCGTCGCGCCATTGCCTCCGCATGGCGGGCCAGGCATCTGGCCGTCACCGGCAGCGAAATGCGCGGCCCGCACCGCATGACGGTGGAGCGCATTGAGATGGCCATCGCCCTGCATATTGAGAGCGCGATGGTTAACGAGTATGGCGAAGCGCACGGCGCTGCGGCGGCGCTGGCCCTGCTTACCGACATGGTGGAGCCGACGCTCCTGACCGCGCCGCCCGCTCTGACGGCGCGCGGGTGTGAGGTGATGGAAGGGCTTTACGCCACGCTTCCGGCGGCGTTTGAATCGTTCTGCGACACCGGCGCGTCGCTGTACCGGCATTAAGGAGGCGTTATGACAGTACATTCAGTATCAGACATCACAGCCGCCGCGCGTGGCCGCTGGCCGGTCATTCTTCAGATGCTGGGCGTGAACGTGCCCGATGGCGGCAGGCACGGCCCCTGCCCTAAGTGTGAAGGCAAAGACCGTTTCCGCATGGATGACCTTGAGGGCCGGGGTACGTGGATTTGCAGCCACTGCGGCCACGGTGACGGCCTTGACCTGGTGAAGCTGGTGACGGGCAAAGGCGTAAAGCAGGCTTCGCAGGCGGTGGCAGAGGTGCTGGACGTACGTGACGTGCAGGCCCTGCCGGTTAAGCCCGCCAGAGAAAAAGCCCCGAAGCGCGACATGGCCGCCACCGTCGGTGCGCTGGTGAAGGCCAGCCACAGCGGTGAAAGTGCCTACCTCGCAGGCAAAGGCTTTGCCGGTTATCCGGCCTGCCTGACCGGCAGCGCACAGCGCGTTGGCGGCACGGCCTTCCCTGCGGGTTCCCTGCTGCTGCCGCTGACCACATCAGAGGGCGCGGTGACCGGCGCGCAGCTGATTGCTCCCACGGGTGAAAAGAGCCTGCTGCCCGGCAGCACCATGAAGGGCGCATTTGTGGCGCTCAGCCCGCTGCCGCCTGAGCCGCCGGTGCAGGTGGTCATCACGGAGGGCTACGCCACCGCGCTCACGGTAAGCCAGCTGACCGCCGGGTGCGTCGTGGCCGCGATATCGGCGGGCAACCTGCCGAACGTGGCGCAGACGCTGCGGGCGCGCTGGCCGGAGGTGAAAATCATCATCGCCGGTGACAACGATTTTCAGGATGTGGGTGAGAACCCCGGCAGGACGTTTGCGGAGAAGGCAGCAAAAGCCGTCAGTGGCTGGGTGAGCCTGCCGCCGGGCGAAATCAAGGCCGACTGGAACGACTTTCACCGGGAGCACGGCGTGACCCGCGCCCGCGAAGCCTTCCGTAACGGTCTGGTGCTGTGCGGTGAGGGCCGCACGCAGCTGCCGCACGGGTTCCGGCTGACGCAGGAATACCTCTGGTATGAAAAGCAGGTGCAGCGCAACGGCGAAACCGAAATCCAGAACGTCAAAATCTGCAACCCGCTGCGCGTCACGGCCATCACCTGCGACGCCGACGGCGGCAACTTTGGCCGCCTGCTGGAGTGGGAGGACACCTGGGGCGAGCGCAGGCGCTGGGCCATGCCCATGGAGATGCTGAGCGGCAGCGGCGAGGAGCTGCGCCGGGTGCTGCTGGTCAACGGCCTGTCGTACATCAGCACCACCGGCGAGGCCCGCGCGCGCCTGATGGAATACATCTCGCTGTGCAAGCCGGAGCGCCGCGTGACCTGCGTGAGCCGCACCGGCTGGCACGGTCAGGTTTACGTCCTCCAGGACGAGGTGAGCGGCGACGGGGCCGACGCCGTGATACTCCAGACCACCTCCGTACAGGGGCGCGATTTCCGCGTGTCCGGCACCGCGCAGGAGTGGCGCGAGCACGTTTCCCGCTTCTGCACCGGCAACTCCCGCGTAGCGTTTGCGGTCAGTCTCGCCTTTGCCGCCCCGCTGCTGCGCCTGGTCGGCATGGACGGCGGCGGCTATCACCTCAAGGGGGAATCCACGGACGGCAAGACCACCACCATGAAGGCGGCCACCTCCGTGTGCGGCGGGCCGGACTACTGGCAGACGTGGCGCGCTACCGGCAACGCGCTGGAGGGCTGCGCCAGCCGCCGCAATGATGCGGCCATGATGCTCGACGAAATCCGCGAGGTGGACGGACGCGAGGCGGGCAACATCGCCTACATGCTGGCAAACGGTCAGGGCAAGGGCCGTGCCGGTACGGATGGCGAGCTGCGCACCCGCAAGCAGTGGCGCCTGCTGTTCTTCTCCACCGGTGAACTGTCGCTGACCGAGCACGCCGCGAAGGCCGGTGAGCGCACCTTTGCCGGAATGGAGGTGAGGATGATCCAGATACCCAGCGACTCCGGGAAGTTCGGCGTGTTTGAGGAGCTGCACGGCTTTGAGAGCGGCAAGGCGCTGGCCGAACATCTGGAGTGGGCCACGGCCAGCTACTACGGCGCGCCGTTCCGCGAGTGGCTGAAGGCGCTGACCGCCGACCTGAACGGGCTGACGGCGCAGGCCAAAACGCTGCTGAAGGAGTACACCGCCGCCCTGACCCCGCAGGATGCGGGTAATCAGGTGGGCCGCGCGGTCAACCGCTTTGCCCTGGTGGCAATGGCCGGTGAGCTGGCGACCCGGCTGGGCATTACGGGCTGGCAGGAAGGTGAGGCGCTGCGGGCAACCCGCGTGTGCCTGAATGCCTGGCTGAAAGACCGCGGCCATACCGCCAACCAGGAAGACATTGCCGCGCTGGAGCAGGTGCGCAGCTTCTTCACGGCCAACCAGTACAGCCGCTTTGCCGACTGGCACGACGAGCGCAACCGCCCCGGCAACATGGTGGGCTGGCGCAGGGTGGACAAGGGCAACACCGCGCAGGGCACCGAGGCGGCCACGACGTTCTACGTCATGCCGTCCGGCTGGAAGGAAATCTGCAGGGGGTTTGACCCGCGCAAGGTGGCGCGCCTCTGCGCGGACCGGGGTTATCTGCTGGCCTCTGCCGACGGCAAGCTTCAGACCAGCATCCGCCCGCCAGAAATGAACGTACGCAGGCTCTACGTCTTCAACAGCGAGGTGCCGGGCTGACGTTAAAGGCTTTGCGTGAGTCTTATTTTTAAAGGGTAACAGGTGTAACGGGTGTAACAGCCGCATTCAGTAGGGCCTGAGCCTGTTACACCTCTCTAACTGGTGAGGTGTAACAGGTGTAACGCATCCGTCAGCGCTGTTACACCGTGTTACCCGTCGTGTTACACCGGAAGAATAAGAAAATATCCTTTTAATTCATAGCTGTAACACCTGTTACCCGTGTTACACCGGAAAACGAAGGTCAGTGTTGTGCAGGAGCGTTTAATCCTCTTTTTCTGGCAGGCAGGTTATCAGCCACAGCGGTAAAACCGCCCGGCGTTGTACCAGCCACCACACACGACCAGCAGATAGATGCACTGTGCCAGCCGCGGCACAATTGACTGACCGAAAATAACCCGACAGGAATACCCATGACCGATAACGCCACCGTAACAGCAGCTGATGCGCTCCCTGCTTCCGTGCAGAGTGCGCTGGAAAAAGTTAACGCTACCCGAAACGCCTGGATTGAGACGCGCCATAAACAGGAGTCAGCAGCCTCGCAGGCTGACACCATCCGCCAGCGCCGTGCTGAGACTGAGGCGAACGCGACCGCACAGAATGACGAATGGCGCAGGCTGTTCCGTGAGAACGGCGGCGTAATGACGCCGGAGATGAAGAAGCTGCGCGCGGAAGTTGCGCTCGACCGCGAGTCGCTGGAAGAGTTTGACGCCCTGCTGGCCCTGCACGCACAGGAAAGTGAGTTCCTGCCGTGGGAGACTGCCGACCGCGCGAAAGATTACATCAGCGCCCATAACGAATTCGTCCGGCTGCGCGCCATGCAGCTGTGGCAGGACTTCATGCAGGCGCACGGCGGGCCGCTGATTCAGACGCTGAGCCTGCTGAAAATCACGCTGGGCCGCGAGGCATCCATCACCACCGGCGTTGTCCGGGGCGTCAACGACCCGGAAAGCGTGCTCAGGGAATTTATCGCAAAACATATCATGCGCCCTGCGCTTGAGTGCGACGCCCTGCCGGAGGAGGATGCAGCCTTCAGGCTGGCAGGTGTGTTCCCGGATCATGCAGCCCGCACTGACCTCAGCAGAGGCCCGTCACCGGCAGCGCGGAACAGAATGCTGATCCGCCGCGAAATGGCGCAGAAGGAGCAGGCACAATGACCGTTGCAGACACACCCGCACAGGCGCTGGAGCAGTTCCGCGCCGCCCGCAGCCAGTGGCAGACGCACCTGAGTGAGCGTCAGGAGGCCGAAACGGCGCTGAATACCCTGCTCACAGCGGGTGAAAATACGGCTGATTACAGTGAACGGGTGCCGCAGCTGCGCGAGCGCATCGCGGTGCTGGACTGGCAGATTAACTGCGCCGCGCGCGAGGGCGTTTATGCACAGCGGATGGTGCTGGAGGCCTGCACGGAGGATGCGCTCAGCGGTTTTATGAGCGAACACGGCCCGACGCTCACCTCCGCGCTGGCCCCGTTCCTGAACGGCCCCGGCGGGCTTGACGTGGCCGCACGGCTGCTGCGCAGCGCCGTGGCCCGTGAGGTGCAGCGGGCGCGCCCGGCGGTATCAGCAGCCTATCAGGACGCGCTGGCCGAAACGGGCCTTGCCCCGGAGGCCGGTATGCTGCGCGACTGTCAGGGCAGCCACACGCCCGCACAGCACCTGCGCTTTGCGCAGCGCCGGGACCGGATTTCGCAGGAGGGCGCGTAATGGCCCTGAAATGCCCGGAGTGCGGCACCACCGCGCACACACGCACCAGCGCCTACGAGTCAGCGACCGTCAAGCGCACCTGGTATCAGTGCACCAACCTTGACTGCTCCTGCACGTTCACCGCGCTGGAAAGCGTCGAGAAAATCATCATGAAGCCGCAGAAGCCTGCGGAGTCAGAACCCGCAGCTGAACCACTGAGCGCGGCGCGGCAGCCGCAGACGCTGGGCCGCTACGGCGACGCCTGCACCCGCCGCGACCGCCACGCACAGCCCTGACAGAGAGAAAAAAACATGACACAGCAGAACATGACAGAACAAGAGATGAAGGCAACCGCTGAACTCGTTGGCTCGCTCGTGGCAAGAAGCCGGAAGCCATTGCAGGATGCGGGATGGCTCCTGAAGCTGCCCGAGGCCGACGTTATCAGCCACACGGCCGCACTGGTGAAGGACCTTCCCGCTGGCTGGCAGGCCCGCGTACAGGACCTCCAGTGTAAAATGCTGGCCTGGCTGGAGGCAAAGCAGGCAGAAGCCGCCGCTGAGGAGAACATCAGCGCGCTGCGCCAGCGTCAGGCCGAAACGGAGCAGGCCAGCCAGGACAACCGTGCGCGCTTTCGTGAGCTGCTCGAGCAGAACGGCGGCACCGTCACGCCGGAAATGAAAGCGCTGCGCGCAGAATATCTTGAGCAGCAGGAAACGGCATCTGACCTTGCCGGACTGATTGCAGAAAGGGAAAAGCAGCTGCCCGCGCTGGCCGATGTGACCGGACGCAAGGCAAATGCCTATGTGTTCTGCCATGACGGCATTACGGACGAGCGTATTGACACGCTCATTGATGAATTTTTTATGGTGAACGGCGTTGAACTCGGCAGCCTGCTCAGGATGAAGTACAGCCAGTTTGAGCGAAACGGATCGGTTCATGCGCCCGGCGTGATTGAAGGAGCGAACGATGCGGATACGCTGTACCGTAAATTTGCCGTGAACCTCATTGAGAAGTGGACGCATAAAAACCTGCCGCTGATGTTCCGGGATGACGTTATCAGCCTGGCTGGCGCTTATCCTGTCAGGGGAGCCAGAACCGACCGGCGCAAGCGCAAAATTTTCTGAGTCTCTGATTTTAGATCCCACAGATGCCCGGCCATGTGCCGGGCTTTTTTGTGCCTGCGCTCGTCAGCGTGAGCTTGCATGTCTATGCTGCATGAAAACGCATGATTCTACGGCACCCCGGAACGGCAGGAAAGGCCAGCAGCGGCGCGGCTTAGAGCTACTCATGCAGGTGCATGAAAACCGCTGCACAAAGCGGGCAGGCGTGGCGGGGCTACGAGTGCGCGCAAGAATGTATGGTGTTGGACTGGCGAGAAAAATTGAAGCCCCCCCTACTCTTGAGAGGGTAATCTCAGTCAATGCGGCCATCTTGCACTAGCAACGTTCTATCAACTTAATCTCAACAGTTGAAATTAGTAACAAAGATTGCTTGTAAAAGTGTGCTAGAGGGTTCAGTGTCAAGCTGTAAACGCTTGAGCGGCTATCTAAATCAACTTTTTGGTATAGAATGTCAAAAATGAAACTTAAAACTGAAGTGATAGCCAATCGTTTCATTGTCACTTGGAGTATGAAATGTTAGTTGAATTTAGTGTAGAAAACTACTTATCAGTACATGAAAAACAAACACTTACGTTAGTTGCGAACAAAAGTGACGATAAGCTAGGAAACATTTTTAGTGATACCAGAAGCGCTAACATGAAAGTTTTGCGTTCAGCTGCTATCTATGGCGCAAATGCTGCGGGTAAAACGAACTTCATGCTAGCCATGAAAACAATGGCGGACATCGTCAGAAATTCAGCATCTAAATATCAAGAAGGTGATGAACTGGGTGTGACCCCATTCTTTTTAGATACTGACTCAATCGAAATGCCTAGTGAATTCGAGGTTATGTTCATTGCTGAGGGTGTAAGGTATCAATACGGATTTTCTGCTTCCAATAATATGATTCACGATGAATGGCTATTTGCTTATCCCAAAGGCCGTCCCCAGAAATGGTTTACTAGAGTATGGGATGAGGAAACCAGAGATTATGCTTGGGAGTATGGCGGCTATCTTCTAGGCGAAAAAGCCATTTGGCAAAAATCAACTAGAGATAATGCTCTCTTCTTATCAACGGCTGTGCAGTTAAACAGTAGCCAGTTAAAACCTATTTATTATTGGTTCAGTAATACACTTCGAATTTCAGGAGTAAATGTTTGGCACAATACATTCTCTGCTTTGCTTTGCCAAGGAGAGAAAAAGAGTGAAGTACTAAAATTTCTTAATAACGCAAATATTGATATTGCAGACATTAAAGTAGATAAGGATAAATTTAATGCTGACTCCCTACCTTCGGGGATGCCTGAAGAAATTAAAAAAGCCGTGGTAGACAGCTTAAGTGATAAAGATGTTTTTGATATTACAACATACCATAAAAACAACAAAGGTGAGTTAGTTGCCTTTGACATTGAAGATGAGTCACATGGCACCCAAAAACTTTTTTCTTTAGCCGGTCCATGGATCGACTCTTTCCAGACAGGTCGAGTGGTGTTTATTGATGAATTAAATGACGCCCTTCACCCTAAGCTTGTAATGTATCTTGTTGGGTTATTTAACAATCCTTCAGTTAATACATCAGGTGCACAACTTATTTTTACCACTCATGAAACATCTATTTTAAATCAGGAGGTTTTTAGAAGGGATCAAATCTGGTTTTGTGAAAAGAACAATGCAGGAGAATCAAGACTTTACCCGCTTACAGACTATAGTCCACGTAAGGGTAGAGAGAATCTTGAAGCGAGTTATCTTGATGGGCGCTACGGTGCTGTTCCATACATTGCAAATGTCGAGGCCTAAAAATGGGAAGCGATGATTTGTTCAAGAAAAAACGCTTAGCTAAGAAGAACAAGGAACTTTCAAGGAAACTTCCTAACAAAAAACCATTAAAGAAAATATTAATTGTTTGTGAAGGCTCTAAAACTGAACCTAATTACTTTGAGGAGCTAAGAGATTACTACAAGTTAAACACTACCAGCGTTATCGATGTAACTGGCGATTGTGGCTCAAGTCCATTATCAGTTTACAAACATGCGAAGGCAATACAATCTCAGGAAAACCAGAAAGGTTCCCCTTACGATATGGTATTCTGTGTGATAGATAAAGATGCTCATACTGATTATTATGCAGCTCTTGAGGCAATCAGAAAATCTAAGCCATCTAATCAGTGGGTAGCTATAAATTCCGTACCATGCTTTGAATATTGGTTACTACTTCATCATAAATACACTACCAAAGCATTTGAGGCTACAGCTGGGAGTAGTTCTGGTAATAAAGTATTAATTGAACTTAAGAAATATTTTAATGGTTACGAGAAGGGTTCAAAGGGGACATTCCTTGAAAGCTTAAACGTATTGCCAGAACGAGATCTTAACGTGGTTATCAAAAAAGCCGAAATGTGTCTACAACATTCCAAAGATACGGAAACAGACAATCCAACCACATATGTTCATATTTTAGTTAAAGAATTATTAAATTTAAAAAAGCAAGTTGAAATGAATAAATCAAAGTAACTTTCCGCGCTAAATTAGAAATCACATAGTATCAATTTTTACTATGTGATTTCTAATAAAATCGTAAACCAGAACGCTGGCGTTTTAATTCATACTCAGCCAATTAATTTATTGATAGTCTTAATTTCATATTGAATTCGCGATGATATATAGCAAATTGAACATTAACACTTTAGTTCAGGTTAGAAGAATCACTTCTCCTAAGCTTGTCACTATCAAACTAGCTAAATGTCGGCCAGTGAAGATGTTACTTTTACCATAGGGTTTTTCAATCGTTTAACATTCACCCAAGATAGTCTCAGTAAGAGCTTTGGTGCCTGATGGTATCCGTGATGGTACTGGATATTTAAAATTAAAAAAAAATCATTAAAATACAATAAAATAGAAAGTTATTCGATTCCTGCAGGGACACCATCCTGATCTGGCCTTCACCGCCCTTCTGCATTCCGCATCCCTGCAAAGCATCAACATCCGGCGTGAACCAGCAACGCTGATCGTTACCGTCACAGCGAAAACGAGATCCGGGCTTGTGCCCGCGCGCTTCTGAAGAACAGTGCGGACGGCTCCGCTGATGCGCGGTATGGCCCGACTCATGCAGAGCGCCGGAGGCGTAGCGGCTACAGAGTGCCCGCGATGAAAGCTCACGCCCTCTCTATTTTGCTGCTCGCTGCCTGATTTCAGCGTAGCGGGCAGTCAGTTGCTTCAGATGCATCTCCAGCCGGGCGCTGGCTGCAGCAGGTAAAGGCTCCCCCGCAGGCGTTTGCGCCAGGACTCGCAATTGCTCCTCAGCCGGTAACGACTGATTAAATGCCTGCATAGTGGAAAAAACCGCCGACTTCAGCTCGCTGACCGTCATATATTTTCCCTTCTGCTCGTCGAGGCCGTTAAGTCTGTCACTGAGTTTCTGAAGCGATGACATCCCCTGATGCCAGCCGTTGAGCTGCGCGGTCGGCAGGGCAGCCGCGCTGAGTTGCCGCTGCCACTGCTGGATGAGAGGTTCTGCCTCTGCTGGCCAGAGTTTTTGCGCCTGTTCTGCCAGTTGCTGACCGTAACGAATATTCCAGTCAGGCGGCAGCTGATCCAGTCGGGCAAGCTGCTTTTCTGTCTGCGCTATCAGGTCCTGCGGTGACATTTTGCGGTGCTGTAGTGCCTCCCGTTGTTCCGGCGTGAGCGCGGTAGGTAACGGCGCCAGAGAGGCTGCAATCTGCGCCTTCAGGGGGTCAGCCCGGTGGAACCAATACAGGCTTCCTGCGATTAAGCTGCCTGTCACCAGCATGGTGCCCATCCCGGCGACGAAAGGCCTCCACGCCTTTTTCAGGCAAACCGTTGTCGCCTTCGCATTAACCTGATTCTGCTTTTTACTCTGTGAGAACAGCGCCCTCCTCTGAATATTTGCGGGACAGTGCTGTTCTGTCACCGGGATGTCGCAGTGCGCCTTGTCGGATATTCCGATATCCCTCGCTATCATGGCAGGCAACTCCATATTTTGCCGGCAAGAGAGATCGGATTCGGCAGGGCTTTCGCTCCGTTCCAGTCGGGCGGCGCTGTTATGCAGCAGGATACGCAACGCATCAAGCTGGCTCAGATGTCTGAGTTCGAGGCGCTGCAGCGTCTCGCCCAGAGCGGTAAGCTGCTGTTCGGCCAGATATAGCTGACTGAGATCGCTGTAGCTGAGCGGGATGGCGCGCATTCGTTGCTGCAGACGCTGACTCAGATTGCTGAGGATTGCCAGGCGGGCATGAACTGGCTGAGGCCACAGCGCCCCCCAGTGATGGCGGATCAGCGATGCCAGTATGGTCAGACCGTCGTTAAGCCCGGCCAGTCCTGCCAGTTCTGTTCTTGCCAGCGTGTACCAGACGGCCGTCTGCAGCTCCACGCCATTCAGCTCAAACAGGGAAAGGCAGCATTTTTCAGCATAGTGCCAGTTCACATCTGGACGCGCCGGATGTGTCAGCTTACTCAGTTCATCACGCAGAGCAGCATAATCCGGCAGCGTACGTGGGTCACCGCCGGTTTTTAATTGATGAGGGAGGATGTCATGCATGACCAGGTTGTCCGGTTGTTCTGTCAGAAGAGAGGGAGAAGTAGGTTGCAGGCGGCTTCGCCTGACGCTCTGGCTGTCAGGGCAGCAGCACCATAATCAGGTTGAAAAAGCGGCTTTCATCCAGCGGCTTTCCGGTGCCAGGGAGTGCGCCAGGCGGAGAAAAGGTCCAGTCATATAACGCGCCTGAGCGCATAAATAAACGTCCCAGCAGGCTCTCCTTTCCTCCGCGATGAAAGGTTACCTCTACACACCCGGTCACATGCTGGCCGTAGAGAAAGAGCGGCGTAAAATTGACGGTCTGGTCGTTATAACGCAAGACGATGCCGGTTATCCCGAACGTGCCGCCCTCCACCAGCAGATCCGAGACCTGTGCCGAATATGTCTCCACATTCAGCCCGGTATCAGTCAGCCAAACATCCATCCGTTCCTGAAGCTGGGTCATACGCAGATGAAACATGGCAATATCGGTTTGAGTCTTGCTGGTAAAGGAGGCAGGACAGGGCTTACTGGCCTGCAGTTTTTCGAGAAACTGTGATTTTACTGACATGATGCTCTCTGGCCTTACAGACGGGTTGTGGTATCGAGATACTGCTGTTGCTTCAGATGTCTCAGCATCACTCGTCCCTCGGGCATAAACGCGGTGCCGTAACGCACGAGGCCAATCCCCTTAAGCTCAGCATCAATGGCATAACGCAACTCGCCGGGGACATTTTGCTCCAGCAGGAGAACCGTTATTTTTTGCAGACGCGGCTCATATTTGAGCAGAACAGCCGACAGGATACCCATCAGCTCATGGGCGGTACCCGGCATACCCTGGAGAACTCTGGTCATATCGGGCAGGCCATAGTCCGGCAGGTGCGCCAGCGTGCCGGCACGGCAGTTGAGAATATGCTGCATATTGTCGAGGACGGAGAGGATGAGTTGATTTTCTTCGATGACCTGATGCAGGTCGAGGCCGCCGATGAAGTTGCCATAAAGCATTTCATAAAGTGAGGCACGGAATGAGTCATTCATTTTTCAGTGCCTTCAGGGTCAGGCGGTTGTTACCGGCCTCAATCACCCGGGCTTTATCCGGATCGAGATCATCACGGCTCAGCACCACCCGCCAGGTGTTGTTCATTTGGTCCGGAGACATAAACATCCCGGCCACTGCGACATACTGCGCGCTTTCATCCATCGGCATATCCACCATCACCGCCCCGCCCGGCTGAAGGCGGATATCTTTCTCAGCTACCAGGTCTGCTTTAATGGCCTGACTGTCCGCCCTGAACAGTGACGGATAGTCCGTCGTGTCAAAGGTTTTGCGGTCTTTAAGCTGGTAAATACGCACCACCGTCGACAATGCCACGCCGCCTGCATTGCTGTTCACTGCCTCACGCGCCCGAATATCCAGATGCAGCGTTTTTATCTGCTTGTAAAAAATCGATTTGGTCACAGCAATGGTGCCGTCTGTCACTTTTTGCGTCAGACCACAGCCCGCCAGTATCAGTGCGATACCGGCGACCCGCGCAATCTGAGGAAATTTACCAGCGGTAATCGCCATCTTCATCAGTCTCCCTGCGGTGAATATTTTCCTGTACCCGCTCATAGCGGCCCAGATTAATGGTGATTGTTTTTGGGTATGATGCGGTCCTGGCCGCATTCAACGGTCTCATCACGGCAGTGCGGCCCAGTTGCGCCGCCTCTGCGTTGGGTTTACTGCTCATGGTCGCGTCAGGAAGCAGACGGCGATCGACACACAGCTGTAGCCGCACATCCAGGCGAGATCCAAGATACACGTGCAGCAGCGCCATTAAATCCGTTTGAAGCTCCCCGCCCGGTAACCAGCCCTGCACTTCTGCCGGGTCAGTGGTGGTCAGACGCATCAGCACCTGACTGTTTACGTCGGTGGCATAGTTGCCCATCACTGGTCGGTTTGTCAGGGTGACGGGCTGGCTGACGCTCATGGTCAGTGGCTTCTTCAGCGGCACACGGCGTTTGTCGTGGTGCCAGATTTTCGCCTGCGTGTTGGGTGCCAGCAGGCGCACCAGCGAGGCCATGCCTTCTGCGGTACGCCCCGGCAGTAACATGACCGGCAGCAGTGCCAGAAAGCGAGAAGCCGGGGTCGCGATACTGTCCGTGCAGCCGTTAATCCCGAGCCCGGCCAGTCCCAGCAGGTACTGCGAGGTGTTGTCCTTACCGCCTTCTTCGAAAGTCGCCGGGTAGGAATATTTACGCCAGATACGGTAGTACTGGGCAATCAGCCGGTGGTTGAAGATATCGAGGAAATCCGCGGTGGCCTCATACCCTTCCCGGCGCTGGGTGATGTCATCGATATAGTGCGTTGGCAGCGGGGATTCCACGCCGTAGAGCCCCATAAAGGTGATGCGTACCGTCGGCGGCAGGTGAGAATGCTCAGATTGCTCAATCCCTTTGATTTCAGATGCCGGAAAGCCCATCCCCGGGTGGGGCCGAAAGCGCACCGACTCATAGCGTACCTGCCAGGTGCTGCCGGTGACCGGTTTATCCGGCTGGCTCTGCTCCAGTAGCTGACAGAAACGGTAAAAATTCATGTGCGGCAGCCGGTCGCCCAGTTGCGCTATCAGCCTGGCAGACGCGGACTGTGATTCTCTTTCCACCGGATGCATTTTCCTTCTGGCTGAACAATGAGGGTGAGCTGGTTGAACTGGTTCATATCGGCATACAGCGCAAAGAACCGGTTGAGCATTTCACCGAACAGGTGAATATCGCCCTCACCGGTGAAGCCGTTGCTGTCGAGGGTCACTTCGATATCCAGCCCCCGCAGCAGGTAGCCCTGCTCAAAACGCTGCAGGCGGTGGTGCTCCACATGCTGAATCGCCTCCAGACGCCGGGTGTTCAGTTCATCTTCCTGCCAGTTATAGAGCGCCAGCGTCCCGCGCAGCACTTCGGCGGTGCTCATCATGTTCAGGAACCCAGAGCCAAGGTGGCTCAGTACCCGCCAGTGGAAACGATCTTCCGCAGGCGGATAAACCGGCAGCGTCGGTTTACAAAGGTTTCTTACCGACAGCGGCGTCTGAATGACCTGTTCACAGCGGTCCAGCAGCGTGCTCTGTAATGCCCGGCGCGGCAACTGGCCGTTGGTGCCGGTGATTTGCAACGACACGGCTTCGCGTTCAAACAGGCGGTCATCTTTCCACTGGTGCCCCCCCAGAATCAGCCAGGTGTCATACAGCCCGGTGACACTGCGCTTAACGCGGGTGTGGTAATAGCGGGGTGGCGCATGACGGCGCATCATTCCCCCCTTGTGCCTGAAGCTGCTGAACGGCACGTATTCGGCATCACCTGTACGGTTTGAACCGGTAACGGAATCCACCGAATAAATCTCGGTATGTCCGTCCTGCAGTCGCTTAGGACGCAACAGATACTCGCTTTCAAGCCCGGTAATGGTGAGCGGGTCGGCTTCCAGGGTGAACAGGTTAATTACCGGTACACAGTGCAGACGAACCGCGTCATCGGTAACCGGCAGGTCTGATAGCCACGGTGTGCTGAACACGACTTCGATGTCGAAGTACTCTGCCCCGGCAGGCGGTGTAATGCCGTCCAGGCCATTGAGGTGGACAAACATAAACTTGTCGCGGAAGGTGAAGTACTCCAGCAGCAGCTGGTAACCGCTGAAGGCGGTATCGCCCTTAGGCCACAGACCGTCCTCTTCGGCAAATCCGCCCGGCGAGAAGTACCCGTCGAGGCGAATGCGGTCGGTCTGTCCGGGCAGACGCATATACAGGGCAGCCTGCCGTTTGGTCAGCATCAGGTGCAGCTGGCTGCTGATTGGCGCGTCTGCCCCAAGATAGAGACTCAGGTGGCTGAGGTCCGCATGGGACCAGTCCGCCTGCGTGCTGCAGGCAAACCGCATTCTTAGCAGCGAGCGCCCGTCCGGCTCAGTGGCCATGGTTACCCGAGAGATATTCAGCGGGTTGAGCATCACATCATGGGTGGTGCGGTAGCGACAGACCGTGTTTTTCGGCCCCATCGGACGGGAGTACACTTCCAGTCCCGCAGGCACAACTTCCGCCATCTTCACGGCCTGAAGCGCGGGCGTGAATGCCACCACCGAGAGTGACGGAATGGTACGCAGGTAGTGTGGCCAGAGCATACTGACCAGCCCTTCAGTCAGTTCCGGCAGGTCGTCGTCAATTTTCTCCCGCAACCGCCCCATTGAGAAGGCAAACCCTTCGAACAACCGTTCAACATAGGGATCGGGTGTGCCGGCCTTGTCCAGGTCGAGCATCGATGCGCGATCGGGGTGGGTTTGAGCGAACTCTTTCGCAGCTTCACGCAGGTAGCGCATTTCCGCGTCGTAATAACGCAGGGTTAAATCTTTCATTTATTCATTTTCCTGTCTCTAACCGCAAAGCACGGCGGCACGGGCAGGATCGACGGCGATCAGCCCGGCAAGTAACTGTTCCATTACCGGTGTAAGACACGCCTTATCAGCCTCGCTGCGACCCGCTTTCAGGCGCAGGAGTTTCAGATGGCGGGCCTGAACTTCAAACAGCAGTTCAGGCTCCCAGTCACTGAGGGTCACTTCTCTTGCACGTTCACCCAGTTCGGCAAACAGGTGTACCGCCAGCTCATTTTTACCGTACTGCTCAGCAATGCGGCCCATCAGCAGACGCAACAGCCACTTCTGACGATCGGTGGTCATACCCGGTCGGGTCTGTAACCAGCCGAGCGCGGCATCCGCACCCTCACTGTCGGCCAGCACCACGGCTTCTGCCTCCAGCGCCAGAATGTCATCATTGCTGGCAGGCATCTGTGTAGATGGGGTGTCATTGCCCCACCCGCCAGTTGTGTCCATCACGCTCTGCTGGATCCAGTTCAGCGTTACTTCATCCGCAAATGGCGTTCCGTCACTGAACGCGAGTGTTTCCAGCCCGGAAAGGCGGGTCAGTAATCCCTTCAGGTCAGCCGCAATAATGTCAGCCAGCGTCTCCTGACCGGATTTCGTCAGTGCCTGGTGGATATACCACTGCAAATCCAGCCACAGGTGATTGGCACCACGGGAAAAAGTGCTGTCGGCCGTCTCCAGCATTTCACTCCAGTTCTGTTGCAGATAAAGGCGTTTCAGTAACGCCCGCTGGTCGGCCCTTGGCGGTTCAATGCGTGTGCGCCCCTGCGCATCCGGGGCCGGGATGGCACGCAGGGTGTCGTGACGCAGGCTCTTCATCAGATGATGTGCCGATAGCCAGCCGTCCGGCTGCTCGCGCAGGTATTCGGTGAGTGTGCGGGCCTGGGCCAGCAAATCCTGGCCGGAGGAGATCCGCCCGATGACCGGGGCATCGCTGTGGCTGGCAGCCGAAGGGATATCGCTGGTACTGGCGTTCTGCGGTACCACCGCATCCACACCGCCCGCTTTCTGCAGACGACTTTCCAGCGCGCTGTATAGCGCATTGAGTTCTGGGCGGATTTCATCTGGCTCATACTCAATAAGCTGTGATATCAGCAGCAACGCACCCGTAGTTCGCATCGCATTGATTCTGACCACTTCCGGGTACAGGGAAAGGGAGTCAATCATGCGCGATCCTGCCAGCCATTCCAGTGCCGCTTTACGGCTGCGGTCACGCTGCGGGTGCAGCTGTTGTCCAAAGCGCTCCAGCAAACCAGCCAGTAACTCGAGTCCTTCTGCCAGCCCCTGCTCACCTTCGCGGTGTAGCTTCGCCCAGCAGTAGTATGTTGCCACACGGATATCTTTTGCGGTCGTGGTCAGCAACTTCTCTGCCAGCCGGCAGATGAGTTCGGTATCCGCACCGGAGAGTTTATTGACCTCCTCGCGCATCTGCTGGAAGTCATCGTCATAGCCCGGATCTTCGCCAGCGGGCGATTGTCCGGACAGCGGCTGCAGCCAGCTGTCCCACTGCGCTACACGTTCACGGGTTTCTACAAGCAATGGTTCCTGTTCCGTCTGGCAGGCACTGAGTAAGGCATTGAGCGTGCTCATCAGTAAACCTCCTTTGCATCACTGTTCACACTGGCGACCAGATCTGACGGTGCAACTCCGGTCGTGCTGAAGATGGTTTCGGGCAGACGGAAATTACGCAGTTTCAGCAGCGCCAGCGGACCCTCGCCGGCTTCGGTACGCAGGGTGTAATTGAGCGTACGGCCATCCTGTGCCTTCCAGCTCAGGCTGTAGCTGCTGCCCACGCCCGGGTAAGCCTTGACCGCAGCCTTGTCGAGCAGGCGTATCCAGCCCCAGGCACCCGGAATATCGGCGTACTGGCGGGTGCCCGCCTGCGTGCTAATCCAGCTCAGGTTTGCTCCCGGGGCCTCCGTATCCGCAGGCCAGGTGAAGCGCTTCCATGCCGGCATCTGGTTCACGTAGGTCAGCTTCTGACTGTCGATAATCATGTCGGTCTGCATCACCCCATCGGCGGTGCCCGGACGCAGCTCAAAGTTCATCCCGGCATTGCCTTCGGTGAAGGCCACATCCGAGATATGACTCAGGGCGTTGATGGCATGGAGGAATGCCGGGTTAAAGGCGAGGCCCTGCGAGTTGATGCTGTCAGGTACCCAGTGGTTGCCCTCTTTGTGCAGCACGCCTTTGAGGCGGGTCTGCAGGAACCGGGCGATACGCCCGGAATCCGCATTGAGGTATTTAGCCAGCAGCGGCAGGGAGACATCGCTGCTGGAGTTATTGAACGGATAACGGCCACCAAAGGCACTGTTCCATTCATCCACCACCGCCTGCTGCCACTGAGCATTGAGGCTGTCGGCCGCCGGAGTCAGCACCTGCTGCCAGGCCTGCTCCATTGGATTCACAAACACCGTCCGGCCAAAGCCGCTCCACTCCTGCCCCAGACCTGCTGCAATCAGGCTGCCGTAGTCGCGGGTTTCGGTCAGGTCAACCGCTTTACCCTGGAATACGGTCTGGGCAATGGTCTGGGTCATGGCCTGCGGGTCGGCGGCATTGGTGACCTGCTGCAGACGCAGACGCACCTGCGTCACGCGGGTCAGATAGGAGTGCAGACTCAGGGCCTGCACACCGGTGTTGCTTTTATCCATCAGCGCCAGTACCGGGCCAAAGGTTGCATCCAGCGGACCGTGAACGCCAGCACTCTGGTCAATGGCATCCTTGTTGTCACCGCCCAGCAAATTTTTCGCTGATTTCACCAGTGAATCCGAAATTGCCTCCCCGCTCTGTCCGGTACGGCCCTGCACATTCAGAGTATTCATCAGCGCCACCAGAGGTGACTGACGCACGTCGGCCATCAGGGTCAACTGGTCAATAGAGTCAGACAGCGTGGCGGCTGGGTTCCAGCGCAGGCTGTTGAGAAACGCCAGCCAGGCCCCGCCAAAGTCTGCAAAGTAACGCTCCGTCAGGCGGTTTTTCAATGCTTCCGGCGAGATATCGTCCTGTTTATTCGCCTGACGCTCATTGTCAGTCAGCACCCAGTCGAGCTCATCCCGGCGCACTTTCACCACCTTCTCGATGCCAGGCTGCACGGCCTGCTCCCAGGCCTGGCGGGTGAACATGCCTGGCACGATTTCCGTATTGCTGAACAGACGGGCAGCATCGGTATCGCCGGTCATATCTTCGAGACGCATATCGACATACAGGTGCGCCACCTGGGAGAGCATCTTCTGGTAGAGGGTTGATTCGCTATTACGCACGCCCATCAGACGAACCAGAAGTGAACGCGCCTGGCTGACCATGCCCTCATCCGCACGGAGCTTCCACTCCGGATGCGTCGCCAGCTGCGCACCATAGAACGACAACAGAGACGGAGCCATCCCCTGCCAGACACCGTCTTTCACACCATCACGTTTTGGCCAGTCACGAATCAGCGCCGAACTGAACCAGGCGGCGTCCATGTGTTCCGGACGCGCCAGCATCAGGTACAGTTTGAGCTGCTCCCAGGTGGTTTTTGCCATCTGCTCGCGTAGCGGGCTGTCCGGCGGCAGTGCATTAAAGGCATTAATCTGTCTTTGCAGATGGTTTGCAGAAGCATCCCGCAACAGCGGCAGTGCGCTGTCCTGATAGCGCGGCCAGAGTGCGGCCAGCAGGACGTTATTCTGACTCAGCCCGGCCTGTTCGTACCACGGCACGCCATGCTCAAAGCGGTACTGCAGACGGGCCAGCGTTTTCTGCAGTTCAGACAAGGCGTGCAGGCGCTGTTCCAGCGGCTGATTCTCTCGGGCGGCAAGAGATGCCTGAGCATTTGCACCGGCAATCTGGTTGCGGTTGGTGACAAACGCGATACCCATCCACACAGCCCAGCCCACCATCGCCAGGGCAGCAACTGACGCAAACACTTTGCGCCAGGGAATGCCCGGTTTGCGCGGACGCAGCCCGGCAGGAAGCGTGCGGACAGACTCAGGCAAAACATCCCAGCGTTTATCCATCCCCCAGTGGTGCGTCACGGCACGTTCAGCACCGGCAGAGGGCTGACTGAACACCAGTCCCGCCAGCGGCAGCGGTCGGTACGGGTTGATCATCACCGACAGCGGTGCGGTCACGCTTTCCGGCGCACGAATAAGCTGGTCGGCAAGCGTCAGCAGGAAGTTATGTTTCACGTCACCACAGGTCTGCTGCAGGCCCAGTGAAGACAGATCTGGCGTCAGGGCGGAGAGTTGCGCTGCCAGCCCTTCGGTATGACAACCGGCAGGTAACAGGCACCCGGTCGCCTGTACAACCCGTCCTTCCGGCTTACCAGCTCGCGGGTGCAGGGACCAGACGTACAGGGGAAGCTTCCAGCCGAGCGCATCCATACGGGCGCTGATGGCATGGGACAGGGAATCCATGGTGCTTTCAGACGGCACCGGCAGCGGCGGCTCCAGCCCTGGTGCTGAGAGCTGGTCAAAGGCCGAGGTAACCCACACCAGTCCATCCACCGGACGGCGGCGCAGTTTGCGCAGCGCGGTCAGCCAGGCGCTGTCTGCCGGGGTATTGAGGTCACCGCCCCACAGCAACAGTGTGCCGCGGTCTTCCTGCCATAGCTGGCCGGTGAGGCCGGGTGTCAGTTGCTCCACTTCTGCAGCAGTGCCGGTTATCAGCAGGATGCGTGTTCTATGTCCCCAGCGCCGACCGTACAGGTTACGCATGGCTTCACGGATGGTGTCGACGGTGACGTTGCGGGGCGGAGTCCGGGCAACTCTTGATTCATCAGAAGGCAGCGCATTGTTCTTCTGTTCCCGCCAGCGATGATATCTTTCCTTCATAAACCGGAACATAAACGGTGTATAGAAAACAATCAGCAGGACTATCCATACGGCAACGAATGCAAGCACTTGCATCGGTTGGGTATCAAGGCCGTGCGAGGGGCCGAAATGAAGGATCAAGGCCACTATAATCGCTGAGATGCAGGCTATTATGCCGGCAAGCCCTCCTCTGCTCCATGTACTACCCGGCATCATTATTTTCACTCCCTGAAGTAACAGTACTGACAAAACGATCAGCACCTGAGGTAAACAACCCTAAAACAGGTTTGTTGCTGACAGACACGATGTCGGCCAGTAATGTGGCTAGAAGCCACGCACTCCCGCCCCCTGGAATTCCGTTATATTTTTCCAGTACATCAATTTCCTGGGGCACCCACGGTGTCAGATATGATTGAGCCGCGGTCATTAGATCAGCAAACCCGTCATTCCAGTGCCCGTAATCACAGAACACATTTGACGTCTGACAGGCGAGCGTTTGTGTTTCGAGGAACAACCCCATATCAGCCCTGAAATTAGGCATGTCCAGCGGCATCGGTCGCAATATGCGGGCAGAGTGAGAAAGCTGATATTTTGCAGCAACATCATCGCTGGTCAGTATCATGCTCGCGAGTGCATCGGAATACTGTTCAGCACCCTGATTCTGCAATATCAGAATCAAATCAATATCGAAAACGGGATTTTTCAGGCGCTCTTCGATCCAGGCAAAAGAGAGGGTTTTACAAAACGAGACCGAACCTGTCAGCGCACGCCCTGGATAAATTTTTCCCCATGATTCGCGAAACCGGGTCTCGAAGTCTGACGAAATCATGTCGCTCACAATTGTGACGTTGAAGGGTACTGTCGCAGGCAAAATTGATATCGCCTCTTGTACACCAGCCAGACCCAGTTCGAGCAAGGAGGTGGACGTCGTCGATTTCGCATCAAAATGACTGGTCAGTGAAAGAAATTGCGGAGCATCTGCAGCGTCTGATTTAGCAATGGCGTCAGAGGTCACTCCGGAAGGTAGCAGTATGCTGCTTCCAAGTACGGCCAGATAACGTCCAGCCCATGCTTCCCACTGTTGCTGTCCGTATTCAGCTTCTTTCTGCAAAAACTGATGTTCATTGACGGTTCTTCCCCACAGCCATCCCCGCAAACAAAACAGAAAAAACCAGCCAAGAACCGGGCTGGATGCCAACCACCAGATATTGAATGCAGCCAGTGCCTTAACCATGCCTGACGCATGCAGAATAAACAGCAAAATACCCACAACCGCGGCAACACCACCAGCCAACAGCCATCCCGTAAAAGATGGTTCAGGAGGCAACTCCAACGTTGTTGCTTTCGTCCTTTCCCAGCCCATTGCTTATCCTACTGTGCTGTTCTGAGCACTTGAAATTACAGTGCAACCGCACTGACATTTACTGCCATCGACGACAACAGCGCGACCGTTAAATGTCCGGTGCGGTGATCCTTCCACGATAGGATTCGTTTCATGCCCATCTACCGGACAACTCACCATATCACCCACTAACGCGGCTTTTTTTCCGTCGACAGTAATATTGGAAGAGGCGGAGATCACTTTTCCGCCGTGAGAAGTTTTATCACCAAGTAAAACTAAACCTTTTGTCATGTTGAATACTCGAAAAATAAATAAGAATCAATTAACATTGATTTTATCGATCTTATCAAAATCAGGAAAAAGAGTTTTTTCAGGAGCAACACTTCCATCCGGATAAATTATCTTGGAGTACACACCATCAATTTTTTTTGCTGGCTCTATATATCTAACAACTTTCATCTCATCAACTTCAGGATAAAAATAAATATTGCTAAGTTTAGAAACTCTATAAGAAAGAAAGTTCTCTTTCCCTAGCAGGGAAAGCGTTTTTGTTTTCTCTGCTATTTTTCTTTCTCGAATATATGGGTAATATTTAGCCGAAATATTTAAGTCGCCTGTAGCGAAGGTGAATTGACCATTCCGCGCGGCATCATTATCAAAAGCAAGCGATACCCCTACGGCAGTACCGGGTATCAAATCCTCGCCAAGATGTGTTGCATCAATGTATTCGATACCTAAATTGACCGCACTCAACGTCCATTTACACGAGCCACCCCCGGTCATAGCCACTTTTGCTTTCCAGATATCCCCGCTCTCTTGCTGCATGGGGATCCCGATAACGTTATAGCTGGGTTCCGTAATAACTGAACCATCAAATCCACTGATTCTTTTTTTCTTACATTCATAAGAGATGTATCTGACTTCGAGCGGGAAGGGTTTTGTATACTGAGACGGATTTTTTACTTCAACATTCACCCATTTTGTATCCGCTGGCGGAGATAAGGTTTTATTAACAGTTCTACTTATGCTGCACCCTGATGATGAAAACAACACTAATGAAAGCAAAATGATTTTTGATTGATTAGACATTTTCCGTTACCTCTTCTCCGTATTGAGCAAACCGCAAAAGTGTATCGTTGCCAGACGGTATGGACAACGTAGGGGAAAGCGATGCATCCAGCAGTCCTTCTATATTCAGAAAGATGTTATTTCTTGCTACCTCTCTCTCCGGTATGTCATTTTTATTTTCTGCCGTCTGCTCCCGGAATGCATCCACATTATACCGGTGCTCAGTAAAGGTACGTTTTTCCACTATCCCGGCATTATCAATCAGCTCTAGCACTTTGTTATACATATAAGGCATATAGGAGGTCATGAAGTGTTCAAAAAGATTTAAATTAACGCCTCTGTCCGGATTACTGCCTTTAGGGAAAAAGTTCTTTAGATCTGCCTGCGTTAATGACGCTTTAAATTCTTTCTGCTTCTGACCAGCCTGCTGCATCTCCTGCTCTGCCAGTGCAGGGACCAGGTAAAGTTTAGCCTTAAGAGGTAGTAAATTCCTGATGGTAATACACCCTGCCGGCGTTGGCAGGTCTCGCTTGCACTCATGCCATTCCCGACTCTGGGTAGCTGTGAGAAAAGCCACCGTATTGCCGTGGTGCCAGAAGCAGTCTCCCCAGGTAACCATCTGGTTAGCCAGAAGCTCACCCAATGACCAGAAAAAGCCCAGAGTCCCACCAAACCATCCCCATAATTTATATAACTCGTTATCCAGGTTAGCTTCCGCGGGCACGGCTGGAATAGGATCATTATCGTTTACATGACGGAAATGGGTAATCTCCGATAATTGCATTACGGCATCGCGGGTAAAAGTTCGCGGCATTCCATAAGTGTAAAGTATCGGATTAAAATTCTTCAATTTGGCTGCATGAATTAATGCCAATGCACCGCCTAAACTATGCCCACAGATAAACAACTTAAGATTTGCGAGCAGATCTTTTAATGTTTCGATCTGTTCTTTAAATTTCTTTTCAACACGACTATATCCGCTCCAGAACCCGGTATGTACTTTTCCAGCAGGCAGTAAGCTAGTACATTGTGTTTTATCCATATCACAAACTTCAGTATTCACCGGTCTGAACGCCAGATCCGTTCCCACATCAAACAAGCTGGCCGTTCCACGCCAGGCAACAATCACCTTATCCGCGTTATAAACATAATAAAGCTGCGTATCACCGTCTGCCTTTGTTGCAGCAGTGTCATCCTCTGCCTGTACTGTTCCATGTGGGTTCTTCTCGTCTTCCTTAGGTGACGTGTCTCGTGAGGTATCCATAAATACCGGGGGATGATATCGTTCACTAAAGGGAACATCCTGTACCAACGTATTCCATGCAGAGCCGTCTTTATAAAGCTGAGGTAAGCGGGATAGATCCTGGCACTGGTTAATAAAAAAGCGCGTAATTGATACCGTATCCAGAGTACTGTCGTCTGCATAGGCAAGCGTTGCTGCCGCACCAAGATTAATTCCGTTCGCAATGGAATAGTCCTTTTGATGCTGCAGAACAAGCTCCCAAGCTCTGAAAGGACATATTTCAATAACGTGTCGCTTTTCAAGCTCATTGGTTCTTACAATCACCCCTTTCATAATTTTCTGCGGAGGGAAATGGAATGGCGGCCACACTTCTCTTTTACGTAGTTTAACAGAGGGAAGGGTACGGCAAAGTTCGCCGATAACAGCGTAGTGCCAGATATACCCTTTCTCTTCAGCTTCAGGACGAACAACAGAATCATTTTCCGCATCCCTGCTAACACGCAAGGTACGTTTTTCCATTTCAGTAGCCAGCTGATTGCCATCTAACGTCAGCCTCAGCTCCAGACCGTGCGGCATGTCGACCCTGATTAGCCCGTCAGCATCGCTCTGACCAGAATAAGTGAATCCCTCCACCGGCCCGGAAACAGGATGAGCACTTTCAACAGTCCATGGCATATTCGCCACGGGATCGCCCTGCTCATCAACCAGTTGAAATTCGACCCAGTAGGGTTTCTGCTTTCCAGCCATGACATCAGCGTTACTATGCGTTATAGATGTAACCAGTGAATTATTTTCCATAAAACCAAATCTCAATCCTTGCAAATGTTTAGTTTACGCTCGTCATATTTTTACTATGTTAGAGCGTAAATAACGTGGTGTATTTAGTTCATACCTTAGTCAGGTTTCGCTTGATGAGTTTCATAAAAATGGCCGAAATTATACCGCCACAACAGAAGCAAAGAACTACGAGGCGTGAAATGTATGATAAGACCTGCTGTACTTTTTCTTCACCTTCATAATAAGCGTCATGATAAAACCAAGAAATATAAAGGCTAAATAAATTATTTTGCACTGATGTAACTTTAGTAATCAGCCCTAGTAAGATAGCACCGATAATAAAAGAAGCTATTAGCACCATCGCTAGTACATTGCTCTTACGCTTAGTTATGACAATATAGTAAAATACTAATAAAACCAAACACACGGTGAACAGGATGACTCCGTAAACACTTCCATTTTCAAAACTAAATAAATCCATAGCACTATTAAAAATCCCATTCCGGCCAAACCCATCTATAGCCAAAACAACCAATAATGAATACAAAAGAGTAATCACCGAACCGATCCCAGCTATTATTTTATTCTTCATTTTATTTCCCAAAATAACACCTCAGTAGCTTTCTCGAGTGATGTGATTCTGGTGTCTGAGCCAAATAGGCCAGAAACACTCTCCGTTGCATTAGGGAAGTTAACCCTCAGATACGAAGCTAGCGCCCCACTTCCAGCTAATTTACTTTTATTCCATAAGTCGATATGATCCCCTGTTGGAGTCCTTTCATTCCCTCTCAACCAGTAATCCTTAAAAAAGATAATACCGGTCTTTCCCTCAACATTCTCCTTAAAATTTTTTCCACTCAATTTTTTCGGAACAGGACAACCAGCAAAAGGGCGGGTTTTAAGATACTCATTTAACTCTTCAGCCCTGATGGCGTGAATCCCCTTTTTCGTCGTTGGGTCTGGTGTTGGGCAATTCCAACAGCGAGTCTTGCTGAAAGTTTTCATAAGGATGCCGCATTGATAAAGAGCATTGCTGACATTTATTGCACAGTGATCTGAAAATACATCTTTTTTACTCGATGGATCAATATGCTCAATTGTTCGTGAGGGATAAGCTGACCATAGTTCGTCAAATGTAATAGCCTTAAGCAGGACATTTTTTTGAGAATTAGAAACTCCATTCGTTGTCGCCATTGTTTTGCTATTAGGCATTGTATCCACCTCCATTCATTCTTTCTATAGCATCTTCCCCCCACAGAACCTCGACAGTCGACTCATCTTTTGTCTCAATTCGTTGGGTATATCCATTGTTATCAGTGTACCCTGATACAGATTCATCACTCTCGGCAATGATATAGTATGCATATCCTGAGATAGGTGATCCTGTCGACCTATCGATTGCTCTGAATTGTTCATCACTCATCGCGTCTGGAAATTCAATTTTCATTTTGCCTGGTGTTGATGAATAAAGCGGCGCTGTTTTTCCTGATAAATCCGATATCCCTTCAAAAACATCTCCCTCTGGTGAGGTAACTTTATATTTGGTAAAAGGCTTAATCTCGCCAGTCTCCGTATCTTTGATAGTGAAGGAACCGGAATATCCTTTCGGGAAGGTCACTGGAGGTGTATCTAAGCTGGCAGGACCTGTCTGATTAACATTTGCCGCTTTCAGCAAAATATTTCCCGGACATCCCAGCTCAATATTCCCACCGCTAAGCTTTATATAAGCGCCACCGCAACTTAAAATCAGTTCCTTGCTGGCATTCACCTTTACGCTTCCCTGACCACTGGCGACAGTGATGTCCTGTAATGCTGAAACATTCATGGCATCAGCTTGTGCCTGAATATCAACCGTCCCTGCCCCCGCATACATTTTCATTCCTGCTGCCTGTGCAAACAAACTTACAGCCTCGCTTGCCGCTACAGTGAACGATTGCCCGGTGCTGATATCCGTGTTTTTACCTGACATAAGGCCAATACTTGCCCCGCCTGAAGCAAGCCGGACAGCCTCAGGACTGACAATGCCTATTCCAGCGGGAGCACTGGCCATCAATCCTGGCATTTTCAGATATTTCAGTGAGCTGTTTAGCGTCTTTTGGCTGTCGATGTCAGATACTGTTGCCTGTGCCTCTTTCGCAGCGGCCTGGAGGCTTCTTGCCAGCGTGAGTGCCTGCTCCAGCTGTTCTACAGCCCTGTCCATTTCAAGCATTTTACTGCCGACGTCAGGCTGAGCATCTGCAGTGAGCAGAATCCCCTTACCACCACGAACACTGATCCAGTCGTTAGTGCGCAACTCTGCCCCTTCACCACGAAGAACCCTGGAAGCATTGACGTTGTGTCCTAAATTAAGCTGGGTCTTACCCCCGTATTCGGTACTGAGCTTGATGTGCTCTTCGCCGCGCCTGTCCTCCATCCGCAGCTTGTTCAGCCCGGCGGTGCGGATAACGTTACGCGTGCTGTTGGCCTCCGTAACATGGTCAACGTGGCGGGAATCGTGGAGAGCATGAGCGATATACGGGCGGTCCGGGTCGCCTTCGTGGAAAGCAATGGCGACTTCAGTGCCCTGAATCAGCGGGAAGTGGAAGCCGTACTTATCGCCGCCGTAAGGCCTGGCAAAGCGCACCGGCATGCTTTCCACGCCCTGATTTTTGTCATCACGGTCGGCATCGAATTTCACCCGGTACATGCCCGACGCATCCTGCCAGGCGTAGATGTCGTTATCCCTGGCGCTGGTCACTCGCGCCGTCATCGTGCCGCTGACCACCGGACGCTTTTTCGCGGCTGGACGCCAGCAGCGGTTCTCGTAGTACGGCATCGCTGCCCATTCAACCTTCAGCGCGTTCTGACGACTGGCGGAGTAACCCGCGCTGATGATGACAAGGCCGTTTTCGGTTTCACGCGGCAGCGTCGGTGGGATAGCCGTCTCGGTGATAGACAGTACTTGGGCCGGACCCAGGGTATGGTCGGTACTGCTGCCGGTCACGGTGGTTTGGGTGGATAGGAAGCGCTCATGCTCCAGGCGCGCCCAGAAGTTACCAGTTTCTGCCGTCGGTGTAATTTTGTCGCCACGTTCAAGGTGCCGTGGGCGGTAGTGATACACGTCCCCGTAGGTATTCCCCTCCCCGTCACCGCGGGTCATGTCAACCGGTACGGAGGTCAGGATGTTCTGGGCCTCACGGTGGTTATAGTCGCTGGCCGTGACCGAGCGCTCCACCACGTTATGCCAGACATGCACGTCCCACACCGAGTCGGCCGCATTGTCATTCGCCCCTGACGGGCTGTTCAGCGGCAGTTTTTTACCAAACGTCCAGGCGCTCTGCTTGTCCGCAAAGTGCACCACTTCGGTCTGGGTATCAGGCTGCAGAGTGAAGAAGTAAAAAATCCCCACCTCCGCCAGCAGGCGTTCAATAAAGGCGAGGTCGTTTTCCTGATACTGGTTAATCTGCTCACGCTTTGGATAGTCGGCTTTGAGGGTAAACTCAAACTCCCAGCCTTTGAGCCCATGTTCCGTGAGCACCTCTGCAACCACTTCCGGCACCGACTTGTTGACGAAAAAGCGATGGGTGCGGAACTGATTCCCCAGCAATGCGAGGAACGGTTCCAGCACAATGCAGTATTGCGCTTCATCTGCTGAACCACCGGTACGCTCGAAACGGATCACCACCCCATGAACCACCTTGCGCTCCGCAAGGGAAAGCACGTTGCCCGCGCCCATGGTCAGGGTTGCCGGCTTACTCAGCATCTGGCGGGCATCAATGTTCTTGTCGGCGCTGGTGAAGTTGATGGTATAGCTGTAAAGCTCGCTCATCTCTTCTGAACCACTGAAGTCCTCCACGTCGATATCGGCCGCGCAGGAAGGGATATCGAGGCGGTAGCGATTCAGGGCTTTTCCGGTGACGGTGGCCACCATCGTGTTCAGGGTATCCGTCAGGCTCATGGCGTTGACTCCATTGTGTATTTGGTTATTCCGTCAGGGCTGGCGCGGGCCAGTATCGGTCACAGGAAGTGAGAAAGAGATTATTTTTTTCGACGTGTTTTCAACCAGTAGAATAGCTTCATCAGGAGGTACGCCCCGACAGCACACAACGTTGTTTTAATCACGATGATATGCATCTCGAAGCTGTCCATCGCTTCTTCCCCGTCACCGCTAATCGGGATATGGGCCTTCACAAAACTCGCAACCCATACATCAGGAATGAAGTGGATCCCGCTCCAGAACAGCACAATAAACAGCAGGATTTTCATTCGGCATTCCCCGCCCGCTTTTTCAGGGCCTGCTGCATCCGGCGTTTCTCAGCCTCTTTTCGTTCTTCGGTTTCTTTATCACACAGGCTGTAGTCCGCGGTACCACGCACATCGATACGGGCATAGGCCTTCAGGCCATTGCCGCCAGGAACAGGGAACGTCCCCCGCTGCAGTAGCAGACGTCGCAGATGCTGAAAATCACTGGATCGGCGAAGGGTGATACAGCCCCAGGACTCACCGGAACCATCGCTGTTCAAAGGATGAAGACGAAATCCTGTACGGTTCAGGCCATTCACCATGATGCTGTCTCTTTTAGTTTTATCGCTGAAAAGGGCAAACCATTCGGAATGATGATTTCGGTAACCATGCCATGCATCGATCGCCTCTGCCCGGACTCGATTATAAAGGCTGCCGGCAGGCCTGTCGGTCACCCAGTAAGTCCCTGGCGGGATAGCAGCCTTTTCATGGTCAGCACAGTCAGGATTATTGATATAAAAACCCACGCCCGTCAGCACTTCAAAAGTCCCGATGCCGTAGCATTTCAGGTACGCCGTTTTGCCATCCGCCGACAGGTTGCCGTAATCCTCATGCAAATCTGCATTTCAGCCTCCGTGCGCCTCATTAAACGCCAGTACAACCCCTTCCTCATCGTTCCAGCCCAGTGTCAGGCTGTGCGGCTTCTGCTTCGCGGCCATGTGCGTGAGCAGTTGCTGGCTCAGCACCGGCAGAATCTGCTGATTGAGCAGGCTATCGACGTTACGTGCACCGGTATCTGGCAGCAGGCAGGCTGAAGTCAGCGCGTCATAAAGACTTTCATCAATGTGCGTGCTCAGGCCGTAGTGTCGATGCAGACGCTTGCTGACCTGTGAGAGTTTCATTTCCACGATGGTACGCATCGCCGCTTCGGCTAATGGACGGTAAATCACCGTCTGGAAACGGGCCAGCAGCGCGGGCTGGAAGTGGTCGCGCAGTATCGGGCGCAGCAGCTCGTGCAGGTCGGCTTCGCTGGCCTCCGGCTGTTCGTCCAGCAATTGCATCAGGTGGTCGCTGCCGAGGTTGGAGGTCATCAGGATAACGGTGTTACGGAAATCAATTTCGCGCCCTTCGCCGTCGCGCATAAAGCCCCGGTCGAACACCTGGTAGAACAGGTTCATCACGTCGCGGTGCGCCTTTTCCACTTCATCCAGCAGCACCACGCTGTACGGACGTTTACGCACCGCTTCGGTGATAATGCCGCCCTGACCGTAACCCACATAGCCCGGCGGTGAGCCTTTCAGCTGCGAAACGGTGTGCGGCTCCTGATACTCGGACAGATTGATGGTAATCAGTGATTTCTCGCCGCCGTGCAGCACGTCCGCCAGCGCCAGTGCCGTTTCGGTCTTACCGACACCGCTCGGGCCAACCAGCAGGAACACGCCCTGCGGACCATTCTCGGAGGTGAGACCCGTTTTTGCCGCACGCAGGCGCCGGGCGATAGCCTCAAGAGAAACATCCTGACCGACGACACGCTGGCCGATTTCATTTTCCAGGGTCAGCAGTTCGGTCTGTTCGTCTTTCATCAGGGATGAGAGCGGCACGCCCGTCCAGTCGGCAATCACGTTGGCAACCGTGCGGGTGTCCACATCCACCTGAACCAGCACGTCGCCCTGTTGTGCCTGTTCGAGCTGCTGCCGCAGGTCGGAAATCTCCGCCTGCTGGCTGATGTCCTGGCGGCTGGTCATCAGCTGCTGCGCCAGCGCCTTTTCAGTGCTGAAACGCGCTTCCTGCTCCGCAATGCGCACTTCCAGTTCAGTCCTCTGCTGCTCAATGGCACCCAGGCGGTCACCATGGCGGTAGCTGCCGGCAGCGATATCTTCCCGCAGCGCCTGCTCTTCCAGTTCAAGCGCGGTGAGCTGTGCTTTCAGGCGCACGATAGCTTCCGGCACGGTATCCAGGCTCATGCGCACGCGGGCTGCGGCGGTGTCGAGCAGGTCAACCGCCTTATCCGGCAGCTGACGGCCGGTCAGATAGCGACGAGACAGGGTGACCGCCGCTTTGACCGCGTCGTCGGTAATGTGCACGTTATGGTGTTCGGCGTAACGGGATTTGAGACCGCGCAGCATCAGGCAGGCGGTGTCATCGTCAGGCTCGTCGACTTTGACCATCTGGAAACGACGCTCCAGCGCCGCATCGCGCTCGAAGTACTGTTTGTATTCAGACCATGTCGTGGCGGCAATGGTACGCAGTTCGCCGCGCGCCAGAGCGGGTTTCAGCAGGTTGGCCGCATCTGCGCCTCCGGCCTGATTACCTGCGCCGATGAGGGTGTGGGCTTCGTCAATAAACAGCAAAATCGGGGTGGGCGACTGCTGCACCGCATCGATGACGTTTTTCAGGCGCTGTTCGAACTCACCTTTCACGCCTGCCCCTGCCTGCAACAGGCCGAGGTCGAGGGTGCGCAGGATGACCTGCTTAAGTGATTCCGGCACATTACCCTCGGCAATACGCAATGCCAGACCTTCAACCAGTGCGGTTTTCCCCACTCCTGGTTCCCCCACCAGAATCGGGTTGTTCTTGCGACGGCGCGAGAGAATGTCCACCATCTGGCGGATTTCAGTATCACGACCAAAGACCGGGTCAATCCTGCCCTCTTTCGCTTTAGCCGTGACGTCGAGGGTGAATTTCTCCAGCGCATTCTGCAGGGCCGGGGTCAGTTCCCCCTCTTTCAGTTCCGCACCCACCGGACGGCCCACAAACTCCACCTCGCCACCGTGGCTCTGCGCCAGGTCTGCTTCCTGCTGCACGTCCGGACGTTCGTCCGACTGAGCGTCGAGCAGCGGACGCAGACGCTCCAGTTGGCTCTGGCCCAGCGTCAGCAGCGGCCACAGGCCATCGCAGCGCACCAGATTCTGTTTTTCCACCAGTGCCATTAACAGGTGCAGGCTTCGGATGTGCTCTTCACCGTTAAGCGAGGCAATCAGCCAGGCTTCCTGCATCAGGGTCTGAATGGCGTCAGACAGTTGCGGGCGATGGCGTACCGAACGCGGCTGCTTATCCAGCCAGCCCAGCAAAGCCTGCCACAGCGCATCCATATCCCACTCGTAGCGCCTGGCCAGCACGGTCAGGTCACCTTCCCCCTGCTCCAGCAGTTTCAGCAGCCAGTGCTCCGGCAGAATTTCCGCATGGGCGCGGGTCTGACAGAGCGAGGCCGCCCCTTCCATCGCACGGGCACAGTAAGGATTCAGACGTCGCAGCAGGATGGCTGGATTTTCCATGAGGTTCTCTCTTTGTCGGTTCCTGGACACGCTACCGCCCCTCGCTGTTTCCCGTGAAGGAGACCAAAGCGCATACGGTCGGCTGGCAGATTGTGGGTTCTTTGCTGAAAGCCCGCGCGGGCAGACGCTCAGCAAAAACAAAAAAGCGGACAGAGAAACCCTGCCCGCTCGTGACTTACGCGGTGGCGCGTTCGTTCCAGGAGTCGGAATGAATGATGTTGCCGTCTTTGTAGGTCCAGGTGATTTTTTCGTAGCGCAGCTCAATCTGCTCCAGATGGTTATGCTTCTCGTAGGAAGGATCCTTGATGTCGTGCATCACCGGATTCACCTTCACCACCTTCACGTTCTCAAGCCTGGTGTTGAAGTACTCCACCTCCTGGCCTGCGTCGTTGATTTTGTACCACCTGAATTCCGCAGACTTGAGGGTCTGACCGGTGGTCACCGCCTTGTAGAGGTACGGGCTGGCCGAGTCAATTTCCTTGGTGAACAGGAACGGGGTGTGGATACGGGTACCGGTCAGCTTGCCGGTGTTGTTGTCGGTCGGGATGTACAGGTTATGCGCCTGCGCCACCACTTCGATGCTGCCGTCACGGTCCTGCACGTCCACAGACCCTTTGATGTCCGCGCCGCCGTCGTCTTTCAGCCAGAGATAAACAGGAATTGCCATGGAATTACTCTCCATTGTGTTGTGACGCGTCATCATCCTGAGATGACGCCTGGGTGTGATCCGGTATCTGACAGGCGTTTGCCTGCGGTACCAGACTGATTTCGACACGGCGGTTAAGCGCACGGCCCTCCGGGGTGTCGTTGGTTGCGATCGGGCGACTTGCGCCATAACCCTGCACCGCAAAACAGCTTTCCGGCACATCGCCGGTGTCACGCATCCAGTCACGCACCGCCCCGGCACGTTTCTGTGACAGCGTCTGGTTCAGCTGTGCGTTACCTGTATTGTCTGTATGACCCGCGACCACAATCAGCCAGCCCGGTCTGGCCTTAATACCGACCAGAGAATTGACCAGCATTTTGGTCGAGTCGGCTCTGAGCGCCGACTTTCCCGAATCGAACAGCGACATGCTGTCGAGGCGAAGGGTTTTCGGACCCTGAATAATTTTCTTAATGATCGGAGGCGGCGGTGGCGGAGGTGCCCAGTCATTGACGGCGGCCTCAACGGGCGGAATCAGTCGCAGTCCCTGATACAGACCCAGGCGATAACGCAGTGGCTGCCCGCGTCGCGCCCAGTCGTCAAGCAATGCGCCATCGGCTCTGAGGCGCTGCTGGGCACGCAGTTTCGGGGCAACAGGCTCCCCTGTCAGCTGGCGATACAACGCAAGGTGATCGCCCACATTACGGATGAGGCGCTGGTTGTTCATCCAGGACGCCAGCATGGCAAGTGCCAGGAAAATCCCGCCCAGCAACCCGGCGTAACGCCAGAACACCATTCTGCGGCTGATGCCCCGTCGGCGTGGCAGCGCTGGCAGCAGCATTTCAGGCAGCGGCAGTGGTTCTGTCGTTTCAACTGCATCCGGTGGCAGCGCCGTCACGGAAGTGATTTGCTGTTGCCAGAGATTGCCCGCGATACCACTCACCGGCACCATGCACATACCCTGCACGCAGGGCGTCATCACCGGTAACTCCCCCCGCCGTACCGACAGCAGGTCATTCACCGCACTGTTCTGCCAGGCAAGCAGACTGTCCAGCCACAGGCCATGGCTCAAACGCGAAAGACGCCCGTCCGTTCCAATTTCCAGAGGCCAATCCGTCAGTGACACATTGCCCTGACCGGGCTGATACACCTGAATACCGCTTCGCGGGCTGACTGTGGTAAACCAGACGGGCTTAGCCTCTGCACAGGCCACAGGAGGCGATACCCAGGTCACGGTCCACAGCGGGGGGAGAGTGCCAAATGCCGCACGGCACTGGACGACAGACCGCTGCCAGCCCCGAAGATGCTGGGTAAAATCATCGCCAGAGAAGTGCTGTTCAGGCACCACCGCCAGCATGACGGAGATTTGCGACGCCAGGGCCGGGCGCACCAGGCTCAGATGCTGTGCCAGGAGGGGCAGTTGTTCCGCATCCTTCACCCACAGATACCAGCCCTGCCGGGTTTCCCGGTGACGGGTGCCGGACACAAACAGCGGAGTGTTGTCGCCACAAACGAGGACCACTGCCCCCTGAAAATCTTCCGGTGGCAGGTTTTCATCCACAATTTCCCGGACAGCGGTTGCCCGCGCCTGCGCAGCCCGTCGCTGACGCCAGAGCATCGCCCCGGACACCAGAACAACCAACAGACTGAGTGCCACACGGCTGCCCGCGGACAGTGGCCAGAATCCCAGAATGAGCCACAGCGCCAGTACGGCCCCCAGGGCAGTTAACAGACTTCGGTACGCATCCCGCATCGCTTACCCCGGCCTGACGGTCTGGCTTACCAGTTCGGTAAGCGAAGACGAAAGGAAGAACCAGAGCGCCACCAGGGCGACAGCGGCCACAATCCAGCTCAGCCAGTACCCGCGACGGCCGCTGCGCAGGCGTGATGCCCGGGTAACAATGGGAACGTCCTGTGCCAGCGTAAAGGCCGGTACCCGTTCCGCAAGCGCACGAACAATATCTTCCCGGCGCTCATCATCCTGAGTGCGATACTGCCCCACGAACCCCAGTTGCAGGCTCCGATACATGCAGGTCAGGACAGCAGCATCAGGGGCGGTTTCTTTCAGCAGGTTGCGGATCCGTTCCCACAGCTCCTCACCGGCATTGAGGGTGCCAAAGAAATGAGCCTGCAGCGGATCACGGCGCCAGATCAGGTAACCGTCATCGATGGTTCCGCGGTTCATCACACTCTCATCAAGCAGTGCACACAGGGCATACACCATATGGTCACGGTTAATGTCGCTGTAACCTGCCTCCGTGAGCGCCGCTTTCGCCTCCTGCACCAGACAGCAGGCCCGGCGATAGAGCCCTTCCCCGTCCCGGACTTCCTGCCCACCTCGCAGCTGGCTGACCATCAGCCAGCCCGGATAGAAAATGCGTTCTATCTGCCTGAGTTCGGATTTATTCATGAGCGCAGTACCGCAAAGAGTTCAAGACTCACATCCCCCAGCGAGCGCGGGGTATAGAAGGTGCAGCTGCCCATCTCAAGCATTGCCTGTGCCGTCCCGGTACTCAGATCCAGCGAGAAATAGTGGTTCTCAAGGCGCAACGGGATAGCGGCCGGCACATGGGTCAGCGGCTTGATAACCATTCCGCTCAGGGCCACATTCACCACATCGGACACATCTTCAAAGCTGCCCGCTTTACACAGCTGCGGGAATTTGGTCTGAAGTTCATGGTTTGGCATGGAAGAGCGTACGGAAAGGTAGAAGTCTGCCCCTTCGCGCAGGCGCGCATCGTGCAGGGCACCTTTCCAGATCTGGTTCTGGTGCTCCAGGTGGATATTCACCACACGTGAAGGCAGGCTCGCTTCCAGCAGCTTATCGAGCAGTGTCAGCAGCGGCGGGAAGACCCGTTCCGGTGCATCGTGCTGGTAAGCAGGAATATCGCCGGCGTCGTGCTCAAGTGAGAAAGTCAGCAGGCTGCCGGCCAGACGGGTCAATTCGCGATACAGCATTTCCGGGTGACGCTCAGGCGTCTGATGCAATTCCTTCAACACCGGCTCGGCGCTGTTCAGGGCATTGAGCAGCCAGAACAGGGAGACATCCGCAACCGCAAAGTCAGCCATGCGCTCATTGCTTTCCCGGCGCATGGCCATCAGGCGACGGCGACGGGCCTGCAGACGGACCAGCAGGTCACCCAGTTCGGTAGTAAGCCACGGACTGGCAGCAATAGACAGTACTGGCGGGATAAAGGATGGGTCCCGGCTCCACTGCCCCTGAGCATTACGCACCAGACGGGCCACCGGACAGGTCAGGTATGCTGCGTTTTCCTGGCTGGACAGACGCAGGGTCAGCGCATGACGCAGGATCGCAAGCTCCCCGCTTTCATGGCCGGCCAGTTCCTGCACGACCACACGCTCTGCTTTCCAGCGACGCGGGCGCTCACTGTCCTGGCCGTTATCAAGGTTGCCACCGCTGGCGCTCAGCAGCGGCAGTGCGGCAACCACCTCAACAGCCTCTGAGCCGTTTGCGGCAGACAAATCACAGACCGGCGGAATATTATCCGCCAGATCCGTATCAACAATCGTGCCATCCTGGAAACGTACGACCAGACGGGTGGCATTCAGGCGCGCGAGCGCCAGTGCAGCATCATCAAACTCTGCCGCCATCACGCCCCAGGGATGAGAAAACCCCATCCGGGCGACCATGTCAGCAACGTATTCACTCCAGCGGGCCTGCTGCTGGAATTGTTGCGGGGCCAGAGCGGCCCCATCCTCCCAAAGTGGACGGTAAATTTTCATCCCTGATTTCCCCTCGCCTTACGATTTCGCCTTCGGCATCTGCGAAACCAGTGACAGGTTGACGTCCATCCCTTCCACCTGGAAATGCGGGATAGCGAACAGCTTCACGCGGAAGAAACCGGGGTTATCTTCGATGTCTTCCACCACCACTTTCGCATCGCGCAGCGGGTGAGAAGCCTGCAGCTCATCGCCCGGATCGGTCATTTCGGTCACCAGGCTGCGCACCCAGGTATTGAGCTCTAACTCCAGCAGACGGCGGTCTTTGGTGGTGCCAATGTTTTCGCGCTGGATAAGCTTCAGGTAGTGCGCAATACGTGACAGCAGGAAGATATAAGGCAGGCGCGCGTTAATGCGGCTGTTCGCGGTCGCATCAGCCGTGTCATACAGCGCAGGTTTCTGGGCGGAGTTGGCGGAAAAAAAGCACGCATAGTCGCGATTTTTATAGTACGACAGCGGAATGAACCCCAGGCTGGCGAACTCAAATTCACGGGTCTCCGGGATCATGACTTCAGACGGGATCTTCACCTGATTACCGGTGCCCAGATCGTAGAGATGAATCGGCAGATCCTGAACGGCACCTCCCGCCTGCGGGCCACGAATCTGCACACACCAGCCGTTGTGAATGAAGCTGCGCACCATGTTCGCCGCAAAGGCAAAGGAGGCGCTGGTCCACAGATATTTATTGTGATCCGGGCCTTTCACCTCTTCGGCGTAGTTGAAGCTGCGCACCGGAACGGTGTCGGGGCCATACGGCAGACGGCCCAGAACACGCGGCATCACCAGCCCGATATAGCGGGCATCATCCGTTTCGCGGAAGGATTTCCACTTGATGTATTCAGCACGGTCGAAGTAGTTGCCAATATCTTTAATGGCCGCCACCTCCTCCATGGAATCTTTCAGGAAGAATGTCGGACCGGCAGAGCCGATAAACGGCATGTGGGCAGCGGCGGAGACTTTCGAAATATTGCGCAGCAGGGCCACATCCTGTGCCGACGCATCAAATTCGTACGCCGAGATCAGGGCAGCAATCGGTTCGCCACCCGGGGTGTCATACTCATCAATATAGGTCTGTTTGTAGAGCCCGCTCTGAATGATTTCCGGGCTGTCTTCAAAGTCCTGGCGCAGCGCCTCTTTGGACATATCCAGTAGTTCGATTTTCACGTTCTGGCGGAAATCGGTTTTGTCGACCAGTGACTTCACGCCGCGCCACAGGCTTTCTACCGCCTGAAACGTCTTATGATGCATGACGGCATCGAGCTGACGACTGATCTGGTCATCCAGTGCGGCAATGTGCTGGTCAATAAGGTTTTTATCGAGTTTTTCGACCTTAGAGCCTGATTTAGTCAGGCATTCGAGAAAGACCTGCATACCGGCTGTAATACGTTCATCTGCCGTTGCATCCGACATCGCCTGTGCGTCCTGCCAGATATCCAGCGCACTCAGCTCTGAAACCGGGTTCAGATTGATTTTTTCAAACAGAGAGGCATAAACCCCACCCGCGGCAGGACGCCCGGTTACCGCATAGTCGCCACCCGTGGCGTTCTCATTTTGTACAGACATCAACATCTTCCTTATTAATCCATTAATTCATCGCGAAAGTTATGGCTGTTGAGAGGCCAGCGCGGAGAGTTCGGCCCGGAGCTCTGCGCTTAAGGCCGGATCGAGCAGGATTTTTTCCAGCTCCTTGCGAAAGGCCTGGTTGTCCAGCAGGTTGGCCTTTAAATCACGCAGTAGATTGCGCATGGAGAGCATCGCTTTCAGCTGCGGGATCTGTCGGGCGATCTGTTCCGGAGAGAAATCCTGCATGCTGCGGAATGTCAGACTGATCTTTTCTTCACTGCCGTCACCCGCGAGTGTATTTTTAACGGCAAAGTTCACTTTTGGGGAATATTCGGAAAGAACAGAATCGAAGTTATTTTTGTCTAAATTTACCTTTTTCCGCTCCGATATTTGAGATGCGTCCTTTCCATTACTGAAATCACCTGCCACCAGTAATTTAAGCGGAAGTTCTGTTTTCTTGTTTGCGCCTCCGGTATGGAGATCAAGCTTTAAATTAATACGTGATTTTGGCACTTCATTCTGGAAACTTTCAGCCATTTCATCATCCCTTTCTTATCGCCGTAGGTACTTTTCTGACCCGGATTAACTGCCCGCGATAATAGAACAATGAACAACAAAAGATCAAACAAACAGATCATTAAACTTCAATAGGAGTTTTCTTAGATTTTTATGCTGAATAAAGCAGAGGGATTTATACTGACATTTCAGAAAATTGAGCTACTTTAAATATATTAAACAAATTTTTATGCCGTAATACCAAAATTAAACAGCAGATGATTTAATAAAGCTGATTAGATTGATTGAGATTAATATTTTAAACCGGAAAATAACCATTCTCTAAGACTTTTAACACTTTCATTACGTAAAAACCAAAAAAAGAATCAGCTTTAAATTTTTTAATACTGATACAGCCAGAGACAAAAAGAAATAAACAGAGAGCAGTGTCAGATAATAAGAGAATTGTTTTGATCTCAGGAAATGCTTATTACCCGACCCTGGTTTCCATGATCCCGATCCGGTCTGCGCCTGTATGCAGAAGCGGTAACCGATTCAGAGACCAGGTTGCTTAGCTGAGTGCCCGGCGACAGGCGGAGGGTGTGGTTCCGTATACCTGGCGGAAACGGTGACTGAAGTGAGCTGACGAGTGAAAGCCACACTGTAAAGCGATGGCGGTCAGGGTCAGATCGGGCCGTTCAAGCAGCACCCGCGCACGATCCATGCGGCGTCGCATCACAAACTGGTGCGGCGCTTCGCCGATAGTGTGACGGAACATACGGGCAAAGTGAAACTCGCTCAGCGCCGCTTCGTGCGCCAGCACGGCGAGCGTTAAAGGCTGGTCAAGATGGGCATCAATAAAGTCGAGTACCCGGCGTAATACTGCCGGGGCCAGCCCTCCCCGCACCTGAGGCAGCTGCCAGTTAACTTCGCTGTAGTGCTGTAACAGATGCGTCAGCAGCAGCGTGGAGGCGCTGCTCAGCGTTAACTGACTGGCAGGCTGTTGCCAGTCACTGCTCAACAGAAAGTGGCGATAGAGCTGGGTGATACGGTCATCCGTGGAAAAGATTTTCTCATCCAGCGTTAACTGCGCCGGACTGCGGTCCCAGACCTGTTCGGCCAGCTGTCGCAGATGCGCCTCGCTGCAGTAGAGGTGCACAAAGGCGAGATCGGCACGCAAATCCCAGGTGGACTCTGTACCGGCAGGCATCAGACAGAAACGATCCGGTGCGCCGCCGTTGCGCCAGCCATGCGGCGTTTTATGCCAGGTGTCATAACCGCCCGCCACATAGAGGCTCAGCGTATGGTGATCGCTGTGGTTGGTCACGCGATCGCCGCTGTTAAACCAGGCTGCCAGCTGAATGCCGCTCTGAAGCTGCACCTGGTCACGCAGTTGGGCTTTACGGCGCTGCAGCATGTCAAAGGTCTGGTATGGGCTCATCCGCATGTCAGTTCAGATTAAACAGAGTGCCAGTTTACGGTGTGCGCCCATCAGAAAACAGGCTATAGCGGAACTGAAGTTAAAAATGCGCAAGATTTTGCAAAACCGCCGCAACCCGTTGCAAGCGCAGCAGGGATTTCGGGCGCAGACTCGGCGTTTTATGGAGGAGAACCCGGCGATGAATCTGTTTTTGTATCTCTCTGTCGTGCTGATCTGGGGAACGACCTGGATTGCGATCTACGCGCAACAGTCTGCGGGCATGGGTGCCGTAACCGTCGCGGTGTTCTGGCGGTTTTTGCTGGCTTCGCTGGTGATGTTACTGCTGCTTAAGCTGATAAAACGCCTGCACAGGCTGACGCTGCGGGATCACCTTTTTTGTCTGTTGCAGGGCTGCTGCGTCTTCGGCTTCAATTTTGTCTGTTTTTATTCTGCGTCCGCCTATATCAGCAGCGGTCTGGAATCGGTCATTTTCTCGATGGCCGTGATGTATAACGCCATTAACGGCTGGCTGTTCTTCCGCCAGCGCCCTTCCGTGCGTCTGATCCCGGCCATTGCACTGGGGATGACCGGCATCGTTGCGCTGTTCTGGCACGATTTGCGCAGCACGGAAACTTCGGCCGGACTGATGTGGGGCATCGGTCTGAGTGCACTGGGCACGCTGGGTTTTTCATTTGGCAATATGATCAGCCAGCGGCATCAGCGGTTACAACGCGATGTGCTGACCACCAACAGTTACGGCATGTTGTACGGCGCGCTGATGATGGCACTGATTTCGCTGCTGCAGGGTGTTTCGCTGCAACCGACCTGGAATGTGCAGTGGCTGGGGGCATTAACCTATCTGGCTATCGTGGGTTCGGTGGTGGGCTTTGGCGCCTACTTCACGCTGGTGGGACGGATTGGCGCCAGTCAGGCAGCCTATACAACAGTGCTGTTTCCGCTGGTGGCGCTGGCACTCTCTACCCGCTACGAAGGATATGAATGGCATGCCAGCGCCATCCCTGGCCTTGTCATGATTCTGCTGGGCAATCTCGTGATGTTTGCCCGCTGGCCGGCAAGCCGTCGCCGGATTACGGCCTGATAAGGAAGCGGGCAGTGGCCCGCATCCGGAGGGGCATTATGCCCACTGCTGCTGGAGAAGTTGTTGTGGTTGATTGACCGCCTTTCGGGCGATCCAGTAGAGCAGAACACGTTCGTCATCATTGTCACGATCGGCCATCGACAGCAGTTTCAGTGCCAGCGTCGATTTGGTCACAGGCTGTTGTTCTGTACTCAGTTCAATCACGGCCTGACCGATGATGCAGCAAACCTCATCCTCACTGGTGGTGGATTCATATGTCCGGTCTTTCATATTTCCTCCTGTTAAGTGAACTGTTAGCCTGGCAAATAATCCGCCAACCTGCTCAGATAACCGACACGCTGAAACATTATTTTACGGGTAGTTACGCTTCCTGGTTAAGCTGCCATTTTGGTTACTTTCTGCGCACCCTGTCGCACCATGCTGTACCACGCAATGCCATTCATACCGTGTGAATGGCATTTCATTCCGCAATCCGTTCCGTTCATACCTTTGCCACCTGCTCGCGTGCCCCACTGCTTTATGCTGACCGCAGTTTCCAGATTCCCGGATGGGAGAGATAAATGATGAACCAGACTCAGCAGGCTTCTTTCCAGCGTTCGCGCTGGCTTACATTGTTCGGCACTGTCATCACTCAGTTTGCGCTGGGGTCAGTTTATACGTGGAGTTTGTTTAACGGCCAGCTGTCGCAGAAGCTGGATGCGCCTATCAGTGAGGTTGCTTTTTCGTTTGGCCTGCTGAGTTTAGGTCTGGCCATCGCTTCCTCGCTGGCCGGTAAGTTGCAGGAACGGTTTGGGGTACGCCGCGTGGCGATGGGCGCGGGCGTGCTCATGGCGCTGGGATTCTGGCTGACGTCGCAGGCAGATAACCTGATGATGCTCTATTTCAGCGCCGGCCTGCTGGTCGGTCTGGCCGATGGCGCGGGCTATCTGATGACGCTCTCTAACTGCGTAAAGTGGTTCCCGGAGCGCAAAGGGATGATCTCCGCCTGCGCCATCGGTGCCTATGGCCTGGGCAGCCTGGGTTTCAAATTTATCTGCGGGGCCCTGCTGGCGACGGTCGGTCTGGAGCAGACCTTCATGATCTGGGGCGTAATAGCGATGTCGATGATCATCCTCGGGGCACTGCTGATGCATGACGCGCCCATGCAGGAAAAAAGCCTGAGTCATCAGGGGCAACAGCCTGCGCGGGATTACACGCTGGCCCAGTCCGCCCGTATGCCGCAGTACTGGATGCTGGCGCTGATGTTTCTGACTGCCTGCATGAGCGGACTCTATGTCATCGGCGTCGCCAAAGATATCGGCGAAGTTCTGGTGCATCTCTCCACGCAGAGTGCGGCCAGCGCCGTCACCGTGATCGCCATTGCGAACCTGAGCGGCCGTCTGGTGCTGGGGATACTGTCTGACAAAATGTTGCGGATCCGCGTGATCTCGCTGGCGCAGGTCGTCTCACTGATCGGTATGGGCGTGCTGCTTTTTACCCGAATGAACGAGGTGACCTTTTTCCTCTCGCTCGCCTGTATCGCCTTCAGCTTTGGCGGAACTATCACAGTGTTCCCGTCACTGGTCAGTGACTTCTTCGGCCTCAACAACCTGACTAAAAACTACGGTCTGCTCTATCTGGGATTTGGTATCGGCAGCGTACTGGGCTCCCTGGTCGCCTCGCTGTTTGGCGGTTTTACCGTGACCTTCAGCCTGATCATGACGCTGCTGGTTATCTCTCTGTTCCTGTCACTCACCATCCGCTTACCACAGCGTTCCGTGACGGTGGCGCCGGTTCTGCAACGTCATTAAACAACAGGGGCCGCTTCGCGCGGCCCACCTCTCTCTAGCCGCGGAACAGCGGCTCTGCCATACCTGCAACAGCTACATCCACTGCAAAGATATCACCGGAGTGAGGATAACGCGCCAGCTCCTCTTCCGTGCGATCTTCCCGCGAGCTGGTGATAAACAGCGTTTTCAGATCGGCACCGCCGAAAGCCACCATGGTCGGCCACTTCACCGGCAGAAGGATCTCATCAACGATCTCCCCGCTCTGAGGATCGATACGTACCACGCGTCCGCCGTCAAACTGTGCTGACCAGTAGAAGCCTTCGCTATCCACCGCCGCGCCATCCGGTAAACCACCGCTAGCGTCGAAACGGCGGAACAGCATCCGTTCTCCCGGTTCGCCCTGATCATCTAACGGATAGCGGTAGAGCGCCTCATTGGGCGTATCGCTGTGATACATCCAGCGCCGGTCAGGTGAGAAAGCCAGTCCGTTGGAAATTTTGATGTCGCGCGCTTTCACCTCCAGGTTAAGGTCCGGCGTTACGCGGCACAGCAGTCCCCCATTTTTATCCTGCGGTTCCCACAGACTGCCGCACCAGAAATTTCCCCATGGATCGACACGACCGTCGTTAAAGCGGCTCTGCGCGGCCTCACCGGGATTGTCGGCAACCTTCTTCTCTGGTTTACCCTGCGCATCCAGCAGCCAGACACCGCTGCGCAGAGCGGCGATGATTCCCCCCTGCTCACGCAGACCGATGCAGCCTACGTGCTCCGCCTGCGGAAAGGTCTGCAGATCGCCGCTGACCGGATCAAACCGGTGAATGGCGGGTGCCAGAATATCGACACACCACAGCACCTGTTCTCTGACTGACCAGAGCGGACACTCGCCCAGCTCCGCCTGCAAAGCCAGTATATGTTTCACGTCGTGCGCCATGTTTCTCTCCTGTTGAACTGACATGCTAATAATGTAGTTGTAAAAACTTTCAGACGAAGATTATTTTCGCTTGATTTTGAGACTATTCTCTCTGATAGTATTTATTATTCAGTTCATTCTGATTTTCTTATTTCTGACTGCCGCTTATTTCAGCATTATGAAATATTTCGTCATATCTTATTAAATAACTCTACAAAGCCTGCATCTTCACTCCACTTTTTCCGCGTAGTGTTACCCTCATCGGGAAAGAGGAGAGGACTTCCGATGAAGAGATTAATTAAAGTCGCTTCGGTCGTGGCACTGATGACATTATTAAGCGGTTGTATCATCACTCCCCGACATGACAACGGCTGGCACCGTGGAGGTGGCGGCGGGTATCACGGAGGTTACTATGGAGGATATCACGGTGGGTATCATGGCGGTCATCATCGCCACTGACGGGCAAAGATGTCACACAGCATAGAATAAAAGAAACACACTTTAAGGGCGGGATAATTATCCCGCCCGTTTTATTTAGCTTTTCAGCGCATAATTACACTGGAACCACGCCTTCTGCAGTCCCGGAATATGACTCTCCTGCGCGGGCAGCGCCTCGACTTTATCAAATCCTTTGTTGCTGCAGTAATTCGCCAGATCGATATTCATTGCATCACGATTGACCTTCAGCGGGTCAAAACGATACTGCACAGTATTTGAGGTCGGATCTTCGTCTACACGTTCAAATGCCCCGGGCTTGCTGGCAGTACAGCCTGTCAGCAACATCAGCGCGACTGCGCCAGTTATTAATTTTTTCATCAGATTGTCCTCACGTTGCTGCGCAGTTTAAGACGCAGCCTGTCACGCATCCATAGGAAAATGCGCGAAAAACCGAAAATTCAGAAAATTTTACCGATTGATTCAATACGATTAAACGGCTATTGCTATCGCGGCAGCCATGACACTATGCACTCAGAGACCACGAAGACTGCACCACACCAGGAAATGCCAATAATAAGACTCTGCCTCTCTCTTCCCTGCCCGCGCTAAGCGGGCTTTTTTTCATCCGCTATTGCTGCCCGTTACTGGCCACTTAATGCAATCATTCTACGTAACAGGTTGGCGGCGCGCTTGTCAGGTAATGCCAGAATTGCACTGTAGAGATCGATTGACATGGCACACAGCGATGAGCGATCCACGGCGGTATCAGCAGGCATGTTCAGCTGCTGCAGCCTGTCGCCCCACTTCTGATAAAGCTGGCCTGTGATCTTTTGCAGGTCGTCCTGCGCCTGCGTCTTGTCCAGAGGCTGTTCCGGTGGTGGGCTGTTCAGGAGCAGCTGCTCCATCGCTTCCGCTTCTCTGCGGTTCAGGGCTGGTGACAGCGTCGTCTGCAGATTGATGCCCCCACTTACCTGCGGGTAGAGATAACGGAAACAAAGTCCCGGATCGATCTGGTTCAGCGCCTGCATCTCTTCGACCGAGACGCTGATGTAATGGACAACAGCCGCATCCGTGCCACGCATCAGCCGCTGATTGACTACCTCAATCAGCCAGCCGCGCAGCTCACCCGTTGCCTTATCTGCCGGTTCACCCGCGCGGATGCGCCGCGTCAGCTCCTGAGTGAGCAGCAGCCAGAGGGTTGGCTCCTGCGTCTGCAGCACCCGAAAGCCGGGCATCTTTGTCAGCTGGCTGACCGCCTGCTCACGCTGAGCAGCCTGCAGCCGTTGCGGCGCGACCCAGCTGAACCAGAGCAGATTGGCCACTATCAGTGGCAGCAGAAAAATGATCAGTCCCTGCCACAGGCGCAGCCGGGTATTTTTGATCAGCACAATGACGATCAGCGCCAGCAGCGCAAATGCCGCCAGCGTTATTACAAGCAGTGAGTTCATGCTGCGGGATTAATCCTTACGCACGTCAATCAGCACTGGACAGTGAGCACGTTCAATAACCGACGCGCTGACCGAACCTTTTAATAGCCGGTTGAAAGAAGAGAGATGACGTCGGCCCATAATAATCATACTGGCCTTGAGCTGTTGCGACTGGGCGACGATGGTATCAGCCGCCTCACCAGCCAGAATCATGCCTCGCGCATCGATACCCGCGCGCAGCAGCGGTGCCAGTGCGTGGCGAACCGCCATTTCTGCCGTGTTCTGTTCGTCCTGCGCCGCCACAAAATCGGCCGGGTCTTCACCTGCATCGATCTCCATCGGCTGATTGCAGGAGGAGTAGGCAGGATCGACACAGCAGAGCACCACGACGCTGGCACGATGCGCCAGCGCCTCTTCAATCGTTAACGCGACCACTTTTTCTGCTATCGGAGAGTGGTCGATGGCCATCAGCAGGGTTTTCATCAGGGCTTATCCTTCTATCGCGGCAACTTTGCCGATTTCACGCACCAGCGCCTCTTTGCACTTCAGCATCTCGTCACGAAAACGTGCTTCATGGCGCAGAAAACGGGCAGAGGGCACCAGCAAAGAGACAGAAAAGCGACCAAACAGCGTATCCAGCGCAAACGCCATGGTCGAGACACCTTCCAGCGTCTCCCCACGATCCACGGCGATACCTGTTTCGCGCACTTCCCTGATCAGCGCCAGCAACTGCGGCACTGTTTTCACCGTCATATCGGTTAACTCCTGCCAGGCATCACCAACGATCGTCCGCACATCTTTGTCACACTCCAGCGCCAGCAATGCCCGGCCACCGGAGGTGCTGTAGAGCGGCAGATTGAGTCCCATGTGCGGCACGACCCGCAGCTCACGCGATGCCACCACATGGTGAATAATCGCCAGCTGGCTGCCGCTGGCACGCGCCAGTGAAACGGTTTCGTTGGTGTCAGTAGAGAGTTTTTCCAGCAGCGGGCTGACCAGATCGACCACATCGGTATGGACGCTGGAGATCAGTTTTAACAGCGCCGGGCCCAGACGTAAGCCGCCTGCACCGGTGCTGCGCACCAGTTCTGCGCTGTCGAGCGCAGCGACGATGCGCTGAACCGTTGAGCGAGGCAGCGCGACCGCCTGCGCAATCTCGCCCAGACTCATGCCGCCCGGCTGTTCGCCAAGGGCATTAAGAATTTTTGCCGCGCGGGCAATGACCTGAATACCGCCCGATTTTTCATCCTCACGGCTGGAGGGTTGATGTGCCATAGCGTCGTCCTGTTTGAGCTGCCTTACTGTAGCGCGAATGACGCACGTTTTACACCCTGTACCACATTGCAATACAGCATACCGGGATGTAATATTGCGCTCTGTATCACATCGCAATACACTGCATCACAATAACGAGATCGCCTGTAATGACTAGCCAGCCTGCGTCCGCGCCGGCCCCCCACCCTTTTACACTGCGACTGGCTCTCGGCCTGGTCGGTGTGCTCATCGCCGCCCTGACCTCCGGGCTGAACGATCGCGTCAGTGATATCGCCCTGGCCGATATCCGTGCCGCGATTGGCATCGGTTACGATCAGGGTAGCTGGATTATTTCCGGTTATCAGGCAGCCGAAGTGGCTGCCATGATGATTGCGCCCTGGTTTGCCGTCACCCTGTCGCTGCGGCGTTTTACACTCGGTGTCTCAGCGGGCTTTATGCTGACCGGATTCCTGCTGCCGCTGGTGCCGGATCCCACGCTGTTTATCAGCCTGCGTGTTCTGCAGGGGCTGTTTGGCGGCGCCTTACCGCCGATGCTGATGACCGTCGCCCTACGTTTCCTGCCGCCGCCGTTTAAGCTATTTGGTCTGGCGGGCTATGCCCTTACCGCCACGTTCGGTCCCAATATGGCGACGTCGCTGGCGTCGTTGTGGACCGATCAGGTCAGCTGGATAATGGTGTTCTGGCAGGTGGTGCCCGGCATGCTGATTGCGATGCTGCTGATCGGCTGGGGGCTGCCTCAGGATCCACTGCGGCCGGAACGCTTTCAGCAGATCGACCTGTTTGGCATGGCCACAGGCTGCAGCAGCGTGGCGCTGCTGGTTCTGGTGCTGACGCAGGGTGAACGCCTCGACTGGCTGAATTCACCGCTGATTACCGGCATGCTGCTGACCGCACTGCCGCTGCTGCTGGTGTTCCTGATCAATGAGTGGTTTCACCCGCTGCCGCTGTTCAGACTGCAGATGCTCCGGCGCCCCAATCTGGCGCACGGGCTGCTGGGGCTGGCCTGCGTGCTGATTCTCGGGCTATCCGGCTCGGCGCTGCCGTCGGTCTATTTTGCTCAGGTCAGCGGCTTTCGCCCACTTGAGTTTGCGCCACTGGCGCTGGCGGTCGGCCTGCCACAGTTGCTGATCGCACCGCTGATTGCTGCCCTGCTCAATATCCGCTGGATTGACTGCCGCTGGGTGCTGACGGCAGGCGTCGGCCTGCTGGTCATCGCCTGCCTGCTCGGCACGCAGATCACCAGTGACTGGGCGCGACAGAATTTCTGGCTGTTACAGATCCTGCAGGCATTCGGACAGCCGATGATCATTCTGCCGATACTGATGAGCGCCACCAGCGTCGTCGCGCCGCCTGAAGGCCCCTTTGCCTCGGCGATGTTTAATACTGTGCGCGGTTTTTCCAGCATCGCCGCTTCCACGCTGGTTGAGGTCTTTCTCTCACACCGTGAGCAGTTTCACTCCAGCATCCTGATCAATCAGGCGGCCGACCACAGCTGGCTGATGACCGCGCCGACGGCCGCACAGGCCAGCCGCAGCCTGCCGCTGCTGCCAGATGGCAGCATCAGCGCCAGCGATAATCTCAGCGGTTTCGCCACCCTGGTGAGACATCAGGCGACGGTGCTCGGCCTGAGCGACAGCTGGCTGATGCTGACCGGCTTTGCCGCCTGCCTGTTAGTGCTGACCATCATCCTGCCCAGACGGGTCTGGCCACCGCAGACTTTGATTCAACCCCACCCCCGGAATAAGTGAATATGCGTGCTTTCGAATTGAAAAGAACCCTGCTGCTGAGCCTGCTGCTGCTGGTGTTACTGGCCCTGGCCTTTGTGGTCTGGTCACTAATGAGCGGTAACGACCATCAGACCAACGACGCGTACGTCAACGCCGATTACACGCTGGTCGCGCCCCGTGTTTCAGGTTATATCAGCCACGTTGAGGTGCAGGATAATCAGCCAGTCAAAGCAGGCCAGCTACTGGCAACCCTGGACGATCGTGATTATCGGGTTGCGCTGGAAAGTGCCAAAGCCGATCTGCAGGTGAGTCAGGCAAAGCTGCTGAGCAGCCAGGCACAACTGGAACAGCAGCAGTCCGTTATTGATCAGCAGAGAGCCAGCGTGGCAGCGAGCCAGGCATCCGCGCAGTATGCCGGGCAGAGCGCCGATCGTTACAATCGCCTCTATAAGAGCGGCACGGTGGCCGCCGACGACCAGCAGAAAGCCAGCTCAAACCAGCGTTCCGCGCTGGCGGCCGTGCATCAGAGTCAGGCGGCGCTGGCGTCAGCCATGAAACAGGTGGGCGTGCTTAAGGCTGCGGTACGTTCGGCGGAAGCCGATGTCGCCGCAGCAAACGCCAGCGTCGACCAGGCCAGACTGAATCTCTCCTATACCCGGATTACCGCGCCGGTTGATGGCATGGTCGGTCAGCGCACGGTACGTACCGGCGCTTATGTTTCGGCCGGTACCCGTCTGCTGGCGGTGGTGCCCCTGCAACAGACCTACATCACGGCTAACTATCTTGAAACGCAGTTAAGCGATGTGCGTCCGGGTCAGCGGGTCACGGTGCGGGTGGATGCGCTGCCAGGCCTGACCTTCACCGGCCATGTAGACAGCATCGCTCCGGCGACCGGGGCAACTTTTTCTGCCATTGCACCCGATAACGCCACGGGCAACTACACTAAAGTCGTTCAGCGTCTGCCGGTGAAAATTGTGCTGGATAGCGACCAACAACATCTGGCCCAGTTGCGTGTCGGCATGTCGGTGATTCCCAAAATAGACGTGAACTAAAATTGTGAGCAATATCTCAGAACGGACCTATTTCAATTGGTCCGGATTCCGCGTAAATTAGCGCTCGATCCTGTTCTGAGTTATTCAGATCAACCCGGAAGCGAGTCAGCCAGAGAAAATAATGGCGACCTCCATTCCCTGTCTGTTCGCGTTGCACTGGTCTGGGATCGCCATCATCGTAACCGCTCAGAGGAGTTGTTTTGTGAAATATGCCTTGATGGGAATATCATTTTTCGCGTTACTTTGGTTCGGGACCTTCGTTCTGCTGCTGAAGTAATGGCGCGACAGTGCCGCTATGGGGCGACCTTTGAGTCGCCCCTGCGAGCCATTACTCTGCTTGTTCTGCTTTCAGACTGTTTGGCAGGACACCATCAGCACGGAACATCGCTTTAATCCCCCGCACCGCCTGACGAATACGATCGCTGTTTTCAATCAGCGCAAACCGCACGTGTGTATCACCATAGTCGCCAAAGCCAATACCCGGTGAGACACAGACTTTCGCCTCCTGCAGCAGATGCTTAGCAAACTCCAGCGATCCCAGATGTGCATAGTGGTCAGGAATTTTTGCCCAGACGTACATGGACGCTTTCGGGTTATCTACCATCCAGCCCGCCTCATGCAGACCTTTTACCAGCACATCGCGCCGCCGTTTATACTGCTCGGCAATATCGCGCACGCACTGCTGATCCCCTTCCAGCGCCGCAATCGCCGCCACCTGCAGCGGCGTGAAAGTGCCGTAGTCGTGATAACTTTTGATCCGCGCCAGCGCAGCAACCAGCTCTTTGTTGCCGACCATAAACCCGATGCGCCAGCCCGCCATATTGTAGCTTTTTGACAGGGTGAAAAACTCAACGGCGACGTCGCGCGCGCCTGGCACCTGCATGATCGACGGCGCTTTCCAGCCATCGTAGACGATGTCAGCGTAAGCCAGATCATGGATCACCAGCACGTTGTACTGTTTCGCCAGCGCGATGACCCGCTCGAAAAAGTCCAGCTCCACACACTGCGCCGTCGGGTTAGAGGGGAAGCCCAGAATCATCATTTTTGGCTTGGGATAGCTTTCGCGAATGGCGCGTTCCAGCTCATTGAAGAAATCGACGCCCGCCACCAGCGGCACCGAGCGCACCTGCGCCCCGGCGATCACCGCGCCGTAGATATGAATCGGATAGCTGGGGTTCGGTACCAGCACGGTATCCCCGTGATCCAGCGTCGCCAGCATCAGGTGTGCCAGCCCCTCTTTGGAGCCAATGGTCACAATCGCCTCTGATTCGGGGTCGATCTCCACCTGATAGCGTTCAGCGTACCAGCGCGATATCGCCCGACGCAGGCGCGGAATGCCGCGCGAGGTGGAGTACCCGTGGGTATCGTCACGCTGTGCCACCTGACATAACTTTTCAACGATGTGCGGCGGCGTTGCCCCATCCGGGTTACCCATTGAAAAATCGATAATATCTTCACCGCGACGGCGGGCAGCCATCTTCAGTTCAGCGGTGATGTTGAAAACGTAAGGGGGCAAACGATCAATACGCGAAAAACGACGGGGTGTGCTGCTATCAGCCATGATGACCTCTGGTTTACGTAAGCGCCCGGACCGTCCGAGCGACGCGGGTCACGGTGGTGACCCGTTACGAACATAACGTGCTGAGGATCATTTTGTCGAGTGTGGCGGAAAATATTTTTATTGTTGCGGATTCAGCCGTCCCAGCAGCCAATCGTTCACCCAGCAGCCGTTCAGCAGATAATTATCCCGTAGCGTTCCCTCAAGCTGAAAACCGTTCTTCTCCAGAATACGGCGGGAGGCCCAGTTCCCCTCGATGACCATCGCCTTGAGTTTGTGAAAATCGGCGTCGAGCAGGAACTGGCAGAGCGCGGCCAGCGCCTCACTGCCATATCCCTGGCCGCAATAGCGATGCAGCAGCATGTAGCCGACTTCCGCCTGGCGATGCGGCACCCATTCGGGGCTACAGCCAAACAGGCCAATTGGCTCGCCGTTGTCGCGGCGACGCGCCACCAGGCAGAGCATGTGAAAGCTGCTCGCCTGCCAGGGGGCAAGACGCTCGGTGAAACGTTGCCGGATATCCGCTTCATCCGGAATTTCGCTGACCCAGGTCATGGTGTCGCGATCTTCATGCACAGCGCGGAACAGTTGCCAGTCTTCCGGCTGCAGTTTGCTCAAGATGAGTCTGGGGGTAAAAAGTTGCATTTGCGGCTCCCGGTGGACGCAATTTTCCAGCGGTCGCTGAAGTGCGTTATCGCGCAACATAGCAAAACGCGATTACACCGACCAGTCCCGGCACCGGGAAAACGGTTCCCCTTATGCTGACTCAACATTTCCCCTTTTCGTCCAGAGGCCCTGAATATTGATCTGAAACAGGCTATCCCGGCCTCTGTCATCAGGACGCTGGCGGTTCCCGATCACATTTTTTATCATAGAGAGACTTTCCATTGCCGACGAGTCGCCCGTGTCCTCCCACTTTACGATGTTACTGGCAGTGTTTGATCGCGCCGCCCTGATGCTGATCTGCCTGTTCTTTCTGACGCGTACCCGCCCGTTTCGTCAGCTGCTGCAGAAAGATGAACATACCCGTGCAGAGAAATTCGCGGTGACCGCCATCTTTTCCCTGTTTGCGCTGTTCAGTACCTGGTCGGGTGTGAATGTCGACGGCTCGCTGCTGAATGTGCGGGTGATCGCCGTAATGGCGGGCGGTATTCTGTTTGGTCCCTGGGTCGGCATCGCAACCGGCATCATTGCCGGCCTGCACCGCTTTCTGATCGATATTCACGGCGTGACCTCCGTGCCCTGCCTGATCACCAGCATTATTGCCGGCATCGTGGCGGGCGGTATCAACCGCCGGGTAGTGAAAGAGCACCGCTGGCGGGCCGGTATCCTCGGCGGCATGCTGTGTGAAGGCCTGACGATGTTGCTGATTGTTCTGTGGGCACGTCCCACTTCACTCGGGCTGGCGATCGTGTCGGAGATTGCCCTGCCGATGATTCTCGGCGCCTCCAGTATCGGTATTATCGTGCTGCTGGTGCAGAGCGTGGAGGGTGAGAAAGAGGCGATCGCCGCCCGTCAGGCCAAGCTGGCGCTGGAAATCGCCAACAAAACCCTGCCGCTGTTCCGGCAGGTCAACAGTGACTCGCTGCGCAACGTCTGTGACATTATCCGCCGGGAGATCAAGGCCGATGCCGTCGCGATGACGGATAAAAAGCAGATTCTGGCCTATGTCGGCTATGGTGAGCACAACTACCAGCACGGGGATGATGGCATCAGCCCCACCACGGCGCAGTCGATCGCCAGCGGCAAGATTATTATCAAAAACAACGATGAAGCGCACCGCACCAAAGATATCCATTCGATGATCGTGATCCCGCTCTGGGAGAAAGGCAAGGTGACCGGCACGCTGAAAATCTACTATCGCCGCGCCTACCGGATCACCGGTTCCCTGAAGGAGATGGCAATCGGCCTGTCGCAAATCATCTCCACCCAGCTTGAGGTGTCCCGTGCGGAGCAGTTGCGCGAAATGGCCAATAAAGCGGAACTGCGTGCGCTGCAGAGCAAAATAAATCCCCATTTTCTGTTCAATGCGCTGAATGCGATCTCCTCCTCCATCCGGCTTAATCCCGATACCGCCCGCCAGCTGGTGATTAACCTGTCGCGCTATCTGCGTTACAACCTGGAGCTGAATGATGACGAGCTGATCGACATCCGCAAGGAGCTCTGGCAGGTCAAAGATTACATCGCTATTGAGCAGGCCCGCTTTGGCGACAAGCTGACGATGATCTATGACGTCGATGACGATCTGCATTTTCTGCTGCCGAGCCTGCTGATCCAGCCGCTGGTAGAGAATGCCATCGTGCACGGCATTCAGCCCTGTAAGGGCAAAGGCGTGGTGACGCTAAGCGTGCGGGATCTGGGCGATCGGGTGAAGATCGCGGTGCGGGACACCGGCCAGGGCATCAGCGATGACGTGATGGCCCGGGTGGCGCGCAATGAGATGCCCGGCAATAAAATCGGCCTGCTCAATGTTCACCACCGGGTAAAACTGCTGTCGGGCCAGGGCTTACAGATCGTGCGGCATCAGCCAGGCACCGAGATAGCCTTTACGCTCAGCAAGAACGGCCAGCGCCTGACGGAGAATCTGTTATGAAAGCCATCATTGTGGAAGATGAATTCCTGGCGCAGCAGGAGCTGAGCTGGATGATCCAGCATCATAGCAACATTGAAATTGTGGCCTGCTTCGACGATGGCCTCGACGTGCTGAAGTACCTGCAGCAGCATCGGATTGATGTGATTTTCCTCGACATCAATATTCCCTCACTGGATGGCATGCTGCTGGCGCAGAATATTCATCAGTTTGCGCATAAGCCGCTGATTGTGTTTATTACCGCGTGGAAAGAGCATGCCGTGGAGGCGTTTGAGCTGGAGGCGTTTGATTACATACTCAAGCCCTATCAGGAGTCGCGGATCGTCACTATGCTGAACAAGCTGGAGGCCACGGCCCAGGCGCAGCAGGCGGTCAATCCGCTTCACGCTGTCTCTGCGCCGCAGACGGTGAATCTGATCAAGGATGAGCGGATTATCGTTACTGACGTGAATGATATCTACTATGTGGAAGCGCATGAGAAGCTGACATTTGTCTACACCCGGCGCGAATCGTATGTAATGTCGATGAACATCACCGAATTCTGCTCGCGCCTGCCGGAGGCGCAGTTTTTCCGCTGCCATCGTTCTTACTGCGTCAGCCTCAGCAAGATTCGCGAAATCGAGCCGTGGTTTAACAATACCTATCTGCTGAAGTTGCGCGACCTGGAGTTTCAGGTGCCGGTCAGCCGCAGCAAGGTGAAGCAGTTCAGACAGCTGATGCGTCTGTAGGCGATGCGCCCGGGCAGAGAAAAAGTAAGTGTCGCAGAGTTTCCGATCCGGCGTTGTCAGACAGGGCGGATCGAAAACTCACGCGGGATAAAGCAGGATCAGAGAATGCGGCCCAGCGTCTGACGCAGATGCGCGCCCGCGCCCAGCAGGCCGGGCTGATCGTGCGTGATCATATAGACCGGGATGCTGGCAACATAGTCACGGAAGCGTCCTTTATCTTCAAAGGCTGCACGGAAGCCGGACGCCTTAAAGAACTCCAGGAAGCGCGGCACAATACCGCCCGCGATATAGACGCCGCCAAAGGTGCCGAGATTCAGCGCCAGATTGCCGCCGAAACGACCCATGATGACGCAGAACATCGACAGGGCCCGACGGCAGTCGATGCAGCTGTCATCCAGCGCACGCTGGCTTACGTCTTTCGGCTTCAGATTTTCCGGCACACGATTATCGACTTTCACAATCGCCCGATAGAGGTTGACCAGACCGGCGCCAGAGAGCACACGTTCGGCTGAAACATGGCCCAGCTCTTCGCGCAGCACTTCCAGAATCTGATCTTCTTCTTCACTGTTAGCGGCGAGATCGACATGACCGCCCTCGCCCGGCAGGCTTACCCAACGCTTGTCGACGTGCACCAGATGGCTGACGCCCAGTCCGGTTCCGGCCCCATAAATCGCAATGGGCTTATCTTTAACCGGCGCGGTGCCGCCAAACTGAATGACGTTATCGGCGGTCAGCATCGGGATCGCCATGGATACCGCGGTGAAGTCGTTAATAATTTCCAGGTGTTCAAAACCGATGTTCTCTTTGAGCTTGCGCGTGGAAAACGCCCAGTCATGGTTGGTCATTTCAACCCAGTCATCGGTAATCGGGCAGGCAATGGCAATACAGCCATCTTTAACATCCTGCTGTTGTTCATCAAGATAGTGGCGGATGACGGCTTCGAGGCTGTCGTATTCTGATGTTGAGAATGTTTTGGCCTGGGTGATGCTGCCGCTTTCCACCTCACAAAGGGCGAGGCGCGCGTTAGTACCGCCGACATCGCCGACCAAGGCATAGGTTGTCATTCTTCTGTTGCTCCGCTTGGGGTCTTAAGAGTTGGAGGACACTATAAATTTCTGCCCATAAAACAACAACGCTCACCGGTGCGATTGGTGAGCGTCTTACTCAGGTGCGCTACAGCCTAACCGCGATAGGCCACCCTGCACAGCGGCAACTATCTGAATCTTAGCCGCCGTTGCGTTGATTCAGGCAGGCGGTGACTTTTTGAAGCAGCGGCGGCAGATCCGCTTTCTGCATAATCACTTCAACCAGCGACAGCGTCTGAGGTGCAGACAGCCGCGCCATCACCTCATCTAACTGCACCGTTTCACTGATGCGCCAGCTCTGCGCCTGCTCCTGCAGGCTAAAGGCGTGCGGCAGGGCCGTCCAGTTCCACTGCGCGATATCATTGTAGCGCTGTGTGGCACCGTGAATCGCGCGTTCGACAGTATACCCTTCATTGTTCAGTAAAAAGAGTATCAGCGGCTGCCGATCGCGCAGCATCGAACCCAGTTCCTGAATAGTCAGCTGCGCCGAACCGTCGCCGATAATCAGGATCACCCGGCGATCGGGATGGGCGGTCTGTGCGCCAAAGGCTGCCGGAAGAGTATAGCCGATTGAGCCCCACAATGGCTGGACCAGCAGCTGCGCCTGCGAAGGCAGTCTTAGCGCCGCGGCGCCAAAGGCGGCGGTGCCCTGATCGGCCACGATGAGATCGCCCGGCTGCAGGAAGCGCTGCATCGCCTGCCAGAAAGCGTGCTGGCTGATGGCAGCGGCCGGTTCAGCGAACGGCGGTTCAGGCAGTGCGGCGGCGGGTTGCCACTGCGCGCCATAGCGCTCAAACAGCGGCAGCAGTTCCGCGAGCGCGTCCGCCATCGACAGCGGTGCAAAATCTTCGCCCGCCACCGTGGCGCTGAACGGCTGCAGATCGATCAATCGTGCCGCATCAAACTGTTGTGTGAAGCCAGCGGTCAGGGTGTCGGTGAAGCGTACCCCGACGCAGATCGCCACATCCACCTGCTCTATCTGCTCACGAACCCGGCCCGCGCTCGCTTCACCGGCATAGGTGCCAACGAAACCGGGCTGCTGTTCATCCACGACCCCTTTGCCCATCAGCAGTGAAGCGCAGGGAATGGCACGCTCTCTGCGCAGCGCCGCCAGGGCAAACTGCTGCTGCCAGCGCAGCGCCAGAAAGTCAGCCAGTAAAGAAACACGCGCAGCCGGCGCCAGCAGACCTTCCGCCGCCTCGCGGAACGCACGACGTACCGCCGCCGATGAAGGCTGCGCGATCTGCAGTGGCTGTGTCGGGGGAGCCACTTCATGCGCCGCGACGTCGACGGCGATCGAAAGATAGCCGGGACGACGGGCCTGCAGCGCAGTGACAATCACCCGATCTATTTCCGCCGTGGCGTTATCGGTGGTGAGCTGTGCCTTGGCCGCACTTACTTCTCCTGCCATGCGGATGAAATGCTGAAAATCGCCATCACCCAGCGAATGATGCACACAGTCGCCCTGACGCTGCGCCTGGGTTGCCGGTGCGCCGACGATATGGATCACCGGCAGATATTCAGCGTAGCTGCCCGCTATGCCGTTAATCGCACTCAGCTCGCCGACGCCAAAAGTGGTCAGCAACGCGCCTGCGCCGTTGCAGCGGGCATAGCCATCCGCTGCATAAGCGGCATTCAGTTCGTTGGCACAACCTACCCAGCTGATGACCGGATGTGCGATAACCCGATCAAGAAACTGCAGGTTATAGTCGCCGGGTACGCCAAACAGATGCCTGATACCGATCTCCTGCAGACGGGCCAGCAGGTAATCTCCAACAGTAAACGTGGACATAGCGCATTCCTTTCAGGGAAGAGTTGGCTTAAGTATCTGACAGAGGATTGAATTAGCGAGGCAAGCCGCGCTTTTCCCCAGCCACAATGCCTGGAAAGCGGGCGTTACGCTGGCGGAATATTCTGTAAAAACGCGAACTACAGGGCGCTGTCACTGTGTGTAACCGTATACACTGATAGCGTTCTGGCACATTTTCCCGTTTTTTACCTGGAGCGCTAAATGTCCTCTTTTCCTCATCCCGATCGCTATCAACAGATGGAATACCGCCGCAGCGGCCGCAGCGGCATTAAACTGCCCGCCGTTTCGCTGGGGCTCTGGCATAACTTTGGTGACGCGACCCGGGTCGATAACAGCCGTGCCCTGCTGCGTCACGCCTTTGACCTGGGCATCACGCACTTCGACTTAGCCAATAACTACGGTCCGCCGCCGGGTTCCGCAGAAGAGAACTTTGGTCGGGTCCTGCGGGAAGATTTTCGTGCCCATCGTGATGAGCTGATTATCTCCACCAAGGCGGGTTATACCATGTGGCAGGGGCCGTATGGCGACTGGGGTTCGCGAAAGTATCTGGTTGCCAGTCTGGATCAGAGCCTGAAGCGTATGGGGCTGGAGTATGTCGATATTTTCTATCACCACCGTCCGGATCCGGATACGCCACTGGAAGAAACCATGCGTGCACTGGACCATGTGGTGCGTCAGGGCAAAGCGCTCTACGTGGCCCTCTCTAACTATCCGGCGGATCGGGCTGCGCAGGCGATCGCGATTCTGCGTGACCTCGGCACGCCCTGCCTGATTCACCAGCCGCGCTATTCGATGTTTGAGCGCACGCCTGAGCAGGGATTGCTTCAGACTCTGGGAGAGGCGGGGGTGGGCTGTATCGCCTTCTCACCCCTGGCGGGCGGCGTGCTCACCGATCGCTATCTGCAGGGCATCCCGGAAGATTCACGCGCGGCCAGCGGCAGCAGGTTCCTGAATGAGAGTCAGCTGACCGAAGAGAAGATGGAGAAGGTGCGTAAGCTGAACGCGATTGCGCAGCAGCGCGGACAGAAGCTGGCGCAGATGGCCCTGGCGTGGGTGCTGCGCGATGAACGGGTCACCTCGGTGCTGATTGGCGCCAGTAAAACGGCGCAGATTGATGACGCGGTGGCGATGCTCACCCGCCGTCAGTTCAGTGACAGCGAGTTAGCGGCGATTGACGCGGCCCTGCTTTAACAGTGTATTGCCCGGCGCTGACCGGGCATTTTCCCGCCAGAATAGTCTCAATCCCCCTTTTCTCCCCAATTTCCTCACAATTTTCCGACACAATAGTGCGGTACTAACAGCACTACGCAGGCTCACTGCGCCGCAACAGCATCAGACTGTTGATCAGGAGATAAGAATGAAAAGAGCGCTTATTTTTGCTGCCCTGGTGGCACTGTTGTCGCCGCTGGCACACCACACAGCCCAGGCCTCCAGTGCCTCTATTACTCTGGCCCCCGGCGTCACGCTGAATCTTGGCGATCGCGATCGCCGGGGTTATTACTGGGATGGGGGACGCTGGCGTGAACCACGCTGGTGGAATGACCGCTATACCTACAACGAACGGCGCTGGTGGCGTCATGAAGAGTGGCGTCGTCGCCAGCAGTGGGAGCGTGAGCGCCGCTGGCACGAACGCGACCGTGAACGCCGCTGGGAACACCAGCATCGCTGGGATCGTCATGACCATCGCGGCCCTGGCCCGCACGGTTTTGGACCGCATGGTCCAGGTGGTCCCGGCCCCCACGGCCACGATCGTCATTAAAAAAACGCCCGGCAAACCGGGCGTTGTTTCTTTTCCGGACGCCTTACAGCCCGAGCGCCTCACCCACCAGCAGGTAGAGATTCAGCGCAATCACCAGCACCACAATCAGTCGCCCGGTATTCTGCATCAGGCGGGAGTTAACCAGCTCCTCCCCCATCAGCTCGCGATTGCCGGTAAAGGCCAGCAGCGGAATCAACGCCAGCGCAATACCGAAACTCAGCAGCACCTGGCTCATGACCAGCACTCTTGTCGGGTCCCAGCCTGCCCAGATCACAATAAAGGAGGGCAGCATGGTCACAGTACGCCGTACCCAGAGCGGGATATGGAAGCGGATAAAGCCCTGCATCACCACCTGTCCCGCCAGGGTGCCCACCACCGTTGAGGATAAGCCTGCGGCCACCAGGCTCAGTCCAAATACCGTCGCCGCCGCCTGGCCCAGCAGCGGCTGCAGCGTCAGGTAGGCCTGGTCGAGTTCAGCAATTTTACTGTGGCCACTAAAGTGAAAAGCCGCAGCGGCGGTTGCCATCATCGCCAGATTGACGAAGCCGGCGATGGTCATCGCAATAGCCACATCCAGTTTGGTCGAGGAGTAACGCTGGCCTTTGCTGTCCTCACTCTTGCCCTGAGTCAGCGCGGAGTGCAGATAGATGACATGCGGCATGATGGTGGCGCCCAGCACGCCAGCCGCCAGCAGGACAGCATCCGAGGTCGGCAGCGCAGGTACGGCCATGCCGGTGACCAGTTCGCGGACGTTGGGCTGCGAGAAGAAAAGTTCGACGATATAGGCTGCCGCCACAAACAGCAGCAATCCCCCAATCACCAGCTCGAGCGGCTTCTGTCCGCGACTCTGCAGCATCAGTATCAGAAAGGTGGCGATTCCGGTCAGCACTGCGCCCTGCATCAATGAGATGCCAAGTAGCAGCTTGAAGCCCAGTGCGGCCCCGATAAACTCGGCCAGATCTGTTGCCATCGCAATAATTTCCGCCTGCACCCAGTAAAACCAGACGGCGGGGCGGGGAAAACGGTCGCGGATGTGTTCTGCAAGGTTTTTGCCAGTGGCGATACCCAGCTTGGCGGACATCAGCTGAATGAGCATAGCCATAACGTTGGCCCACACCACTACCCACAGCAGCTTATAGCCATAGGCTGCGCCCGCCTGAATGTTGGTCGCAAAGTTGCCCGGATCGATATAGCCGATAGCGGCAATAAAGGCGGGGCCCAGCAAGGCGAGTTTGACTTTTCTGACTCCGCGAGCGGCACGCTCGGCGGTACGACTCTCAAACATATCCGGTACCCTGTCGACGATTGGCCTGCCCCGACAGCTTAGGGGTGAGCCTGTGCAAGTGAAATTCGTTTATTGTTATCGGTGTAATAGATGCTGCTATAAAGTATAGCCATTGCTATATCTTACAGTAAAGGACGTGATTGCTAAAAATGTGAGCAATAGTGTCACTCTACGCCCGGTGTAAAATATAGACAATGATTATGTGGATACCTGAGGTGAATAATTTGTAAACAGGACGTGATCTCTGGAACTTTTCTGGAAAATATAGCGATAGCGAATACTTATATTGTGGTTCAGATCTCGTTTTTAAGTAACGCGTTACATAGAATACGCAGCAAAATACAATCCTCCTCAAATTTGGAGCACTCATGTCCCATATTTTGCAGTTTCTTCTCGCACTGGTGGTGGTCGGGATACTCTCCCTGCTGGTCAGTCACGATCGTAAATCCATTCGCGTTCGCTACATTATACAGCTTCTTGTCATTGAGATTGTGCTTGCCTGGTTCTTCCTGAACTCCGAAGCGGGACTGGGCTTCGTGAAGGGTTTTGCCGGCTTCTTTGACCATCTGCTGAAGTATGCTGCTCAGGGAACCAACTTTGTCTTCGGTAACATGAGCGACAAAGGCCTGGCCTTCTTCTTCCTGAATGTACTCTGCCCTATCGTTTTTATCTCTGCTCTGATCGGTATTCTGCAGCATTTCCGTATCCTGCCGTGGGTAATCCGCGCTATCGGTACGGTGCTGTCGAAAGTCAATGGCATGGGAAAACTGGAATCTTTCAACGCCGTGAGTTCACTGATACTGGGACAGTCAGAAAACTTCATCGCCTATAAAGATATCCTGGGCAAGATGTCACAGCGTCGTATGTACACCATGGCCGCGACCGCGATGTCGACCGTATCGATGTCTATCGTGGGTGCCTACATGACCATGCTGCAGCCGAAGTATGTGGTCGCCGCGCTGGTACTCAACATGTTCAGTACCTTTATCGTACTGTCGCTGATTAACCCTTACCGCGTTGAGAACGAAGACGATCTGCAGTTGCAGGATCTGCATAAAGGCCAGAGCTTCTTTGAGATGCTGGGTGAATACATTCTTGCCGGTTTCCGCGTCGCGATTATTGTGGCCGCGATGTTGATCGGTTTTATCGCGCTGATCTCCGGTCTGAATGCGCTGTTTGACCTGATCTTCGGCATCAGCTTCCAGGGCGTGCTTGGCTTTGTCTTCTATCCGTTCGCCTGGATGATGGGCGTGCCATCTGGCGAAGCGTTGCAGGTCGGCAGTATTATGGCGACCAAGCTGGTCTCGAATGAGTTTGTTGCCATGATGGATCTGCAGAAAATCGCCGGTCAGTTGTCGCCGACCTCAGAAGGTATTCTGTCCGTGTTCCTGGTGTCGTTCGCAAACTTCTCGTCTATCGGGATTGTGGCCGGAGCGATTAAAGGCCTGAACGAAGAGCAGGGCAACGTGGTTTCCCGCTTTGGCCTGAAGCTGCTCTACGGCTCAACCCTGGTCAGCGTGCTCTCTGCCGCTATCGCCGGTCTGGTTCTGGCCTTCTGAGCACGATTCTGAGCGTCAAAGGGCGAGCCGGTCTCGCCCTTTTCTTTTTCTTCTTCTGCTTCTCTTCTCAGCCCGCCTGAATCCTCTTCTGTCTCGCTTACCCTGCATTCCCGCGTCTCAATGCCATGCCACAGGCAGCACAACGCCCTGCCAGACACGACAGTAAAGAGGGTATAAAACGGCAAATGACCTGTAGCAGAGTACGCGACAGCGATTCCGATTCGCGCGAAACAGCGAAGTGATTATTGATAGAGAGTTGACAGCGACGTGTCAGAAAATGGTGGAGATAAGCGGGATCGAACCGCTGACCTCTTGCATGCCATGCAAGCGCTCTCCCAGCTGAGCTATACCCCCACATCTGGAATCGTTTTTCAGTGCCAAACTTTTGGGAGGAAGTTTGGTGGAGCTAAGCGGGATCGAACCGCTGACCTCCTGCATGCCATGCAGGCGCTCTCCCAGCTGAGCTATAGCCCCGAACCGAAAAACTATCGCGTTAAGCGACGGACGGCATAATATGAAACCGCCCCCTGGGTGTCAACGGCAAAATGACATTCTGTGTCTGATCGCTGAAAAAGGCGGCAACCTGCCGGATTTCAGTAGCATGCCGCAGGGGAAAATCGTGTCGCTTTAACAGATAGCGGGCCTGAACTGTTATTCAGACTGCCCTCAGGTTAATTCCCGGTTAAATATGTTATAGGAATTTTCTTGTCTTCATCTTTTTCACATGCAAAACTTAGCCCGCTAATTTAGTGGCAGCCGGGACCTTCTCCCGCGCATTCCGCGTCCACCAGGCGTTTACATCCCCTTAATCATAAAAAAATTACTGAGATACTATGTCGCTGCATACACCTAAAGAAATCGCCCAACTGGCGATCCAGTCAGGCGTGGCTAAAAGCCGTTCACCTGTCAGCACCCTTTTGATTCTTGGCTTTATGGCGGGCGCATTTATTGCGACCGGCTTCCTGCTGGATCTTCATGTCATTAACTCCCTGCCCGCTGAATGGGGCTCCTTTGGCGGCCTGTTAGGTGCGGCAGTATTCCCGGTCGGGATTATCATGACCGTGCTGGCCGGCGGCGAACTGCTGACCGGCAACATGATGACCCTACCCGTCGCCTGGTTTGCCCGTCGTATCCGCTTTACGAGCGTGGCGCGCAACTGGTTCTGGGTCACCCTGGCTAACTTCGTCGGCAGCGTGGCCGTGGCCTGGTTCTTTGGACACATGCTGGGCATGACCGAAGGTGACTATCTGAAGAAAACCGTGGCGATCGCTTCTGCCAAAGTCCATGCCGATTTCCTGCACGCCTTTATTTCCGGTATCGGCTGCAACTGGCTGGTCTGTCTGGCGGTATGGCTGGCCTTTGCCAGCAAAGATATGGTCGGCAAGATCTTTGGGATGTGGTTCCCGGTTATGGCGTTCGTCGCTATCGGCTTCCAGCACGTCGTCGCCAACATGTTTATCATCCCTGCCGCCATTTTTGCCGGCCAGATGAGCTGGGCAGAATATCTGCCTAACTTTGTTGCCGTCTTCCTGGGTAATGCCGTGGGTGGTGCTGTCTTCGTCGGTCTGGCCTATTTCCTGGCATTCCGTCCTGCCGCTGAACCTGCCACCAATCCGCAGTAATCCTGTTTTGCCTTTTGTCACCGGACAAAAGGCAATTTCAGCTTCAGTTACTTTCTCACGTTACGTTTTGCTGTAATATGTACCGCTAATGTATTGAACAGGGACAGCATCGTGAAAAAGGAATGGCTTACTCCCGAAGAGCTGGCTGCAGAAACGGGTTACAGTCGGCAAACGGTAAATAAATGGATCAAGCGGGAGAACTGGACAACCACGCCGAAGCCCGGCGTACAGGGCGGTAAGGCGCGTCTGATCCATATCGATGAACGCGTGAAAAGCTTTATTCAGTCAACCCGCAATCTCAACGAACCCACCGCGACTTACGGCGCAGTCACTAATTCGTTACCTGCGTTATTGATAAGTTCTGTCCAGCAAATGAGTCAGGATGAGCAGGATCAACTCACCGCATTAATCTTACGTGAAGGGATTAAAGGCGTGTTGCAGCGACTGGGCATTGGTGAAGCATAAAGAAACCGGAAGCGTAATGCTTCCGGCTGTATTAATTACGCCTGCGCTTCCCGCTCACTGATGAAAGCCAGCGCCTGATCAATACGGGACACGCTACGGCTGCGGCCGATCGCCTCAACAGTAATATCCAGAGCAGGCGACTGGCCGGCCCCGGTCACGGCCACACGCAGCGGCATGCCGACTTTGCCCATTCCGACTTCCAGCTCATCTGCGGTGCTCTGAATAGCCTGATGTACGTTTTCAGCTGTCCACTCTGTGATGGCAGCCAGCTTATCACGCACCACTTCCAGCGGCTGACGCGCTACCGGACGAAGATGTTTTTTCGCCGCATCAGCGTCAAACTCAGCAAAGTCTTCATAGAAGTAGTGGCAGGATGCCGCTATCTCTTTCAGCGTTTTGCAGCGTTCGCCCAACAGCGTTACCAGCTTCGCCAGTTCCGGGCCGGTGCGGGTATCAATATTCTGCTGCTCGATATGCCATTGCAGATGGGTTGCCACATATTCCGGCGGCAGCGCATTAATGTAATGGTGGTTCAGCCACTGCAGTTTTTCGGTGTTGAACGCACTGGCAGACTTGCTGACGGCATCCAGGGTAAACAGCTCTGCCATTTCGGCGACACTGAAGATTTCCTGATCGCCATGTGACCAGCCAAGACGCACCAGGTAGTTGAGCAGCGCTTCTGGCAGATAGCCATCATCACGATACTGCATTACGCCGACTGCGCCGTGACGTTTAGAGAGTTTTTTACCGTCATCGCCCAGAATCATTGAAACGTGGGCATAAACCGGCACCTGCGCACCAATCGCTTTCAGGATGTTGATCTGACGTGGCGTATTGTTGATATGGTCTTCACCGCGAATCACATGGGTGATCCCCATATCCCAGTCATCTACCACCACACAGAAGTTGTAAGTCGGCGAACCATCGGTGCGGCGGATAATCAGGTCATCCAGCTCCTGGTTGCTGAACTCAATAGGCCCACGGATCTGGTCGTCGAAAATTACCGAACCTTCCTGCGGATTGCGGAAGCGCACGACGCACGGCTCATCATCAGCATGGTGTTCATGACTGTCACGGCAGCGGCCGTCATAACGCGGCTTTTCATTATTGGCCATCTGCGTTTCGCGCAGTGCATCCAGACGCTCCCGGGAGCAGTAACATTTGTAGGCCGTACCGGCTTCCAGCATGTCATCAATGACCGCGTTGTAGCGATCAAAACGCTTAGTCTGGTAGTAAGGGCCTTCGTTCCAGTCGAGACTCAGCCAGTTCATGCCATCCATGATGGCCTCGATCGCTTCCGGCGTGGAGCGTTCCAGGTCGGTGTCTTCAATACGCAGTACAAACTCGCCCTGGTTATGACGGGCAAAGAGCCAGGAGTAAAGTGCAGTGCGTGCGCCACCAACATGCAGATAGCCCGTCGGGCTGGGCGCGAAGCGTGTTTTGATTTTCATTGAATAGTGCCTTAGATGCGCGGGTTCTTTGTCTGGATGACAAAAAACAGGTTAGACGCGAAAAACAGTGGGCACATTCTAGCATCTGACGGTGAATCCTCAATGCGTGCCCGCGCGTTGGCCACCGGGAAAAGACGCTTTTCTGCCAGTAAAACCAGCATATTGGCTAAAAGCGCGACAGGATGTTTAAAAATAAACCGAACGCACATTTATGTTTTAAAAAGCGTTGACTCAAAATCAACTATCCCTATAATGCGACTCCACACAGCGGGGGTGATTAGCTCAGTTGGTAGAGCATCTCCCTTACAAGGAGGGGGTCGGCGGTTCGAGCCCGTCATCACCCACCACTCTTAACAGGGTGCCCGCAGTGAACAGGTATGAAGATATGGGTGATTAGCTCAGTTGGTAGAGCATCTCCCTTACAAGGAGGGGGTCGGCGGTT
>NZ_DAMCTB010000004.1:0-79 GCF_032114055.1 Pantoea sp. | reverse complement strand
CGAGCCCGTCATCACCCACCACTTCGGGTCGTTAGCTCAGTTGGTAGAGCAGTTGACTTTTAATCAATTGGTCGCAGGT
>NZ_DAMCTB010000003.1:0-390404 GCF_032114055.1 Pantoea sp. | reverse complement strand
CCATAATACCAACGCTCTCCGGTGAACCATTCATCACGATCCTCACTCCCATAGTATTCGAGCGTAATACCCAATTCCTGCACATTAGCTGGAAGAGTGAGCCCCCACTCAGCAGCCAGGCTGCGCTCTTTAATCAAAGCGGAGGCACCATTTTCAGAACGGTCTTCAGTAATAAAGCTTTGGTAATAGTCTTCTGAACGATAGAGACAGATTTCGCTTGTAAACATATCCGGAAGGCATATAACCGCAGTAATCCGGGGGCTGTAATTCATACCAGCAGTTGCCCTTATAAGATTTGAACAAGCATTGATCATGGCTTGCGCGCAATCTGCTTTAGTTTTAAGTGTGCTGTACTTTCCCTGAACAAGATTAATCTCTACCGGGATTTTGAAATTCCAGTAATGCTCATTTTCTGAAAACACGCTTCGTTGAGGGTTATGAAATGTATCAGCCCAACGTTTAATAGCTTTCAAGCGGCGTGGAATATTTCTGACTTTGGTTCGATGGTCTCTGTTAAGCCGTCTGCTCATGAGTCTTTAATTTTCATCCCTTCAAATGATATAAGCTGTGTGCAGCTAATCGTTAAGCAATAATATAATTTAGCTTTCTCGAGTTGAAACGCCTTGAGGCCGTTTTTCGCACATAGCGAAGATTCATCTCAGTCAGCCTGTCCGCTTTTTGCCAGAAGCGTACGTTTTAAGCCAGTTCAGCCAGCTATCTTGTGATCATAGCAAGTTTAGCCGCGAAGTATAAAAATAAGCCCCTGTTGCTCTGTCCATCATCTGGACAACGCGATTTTTATTCAAAATGGTTGACGCAACATGCCATGGTCGGCACCATCATTCGGGCTATTCGTCTTCCCGGAATTGAGTTTGAAAACGGTCACAGGATTTTTGGATACGCTGATGCGAGCAGCTTTGTGGATTATCTTTAGCTGAATATATCGTTTTATGGTCCAGATAATTATTCTGGCAGAAGGTGACGTTAACCTGCCCAATCTCGCACAAAGCAGATATCTTCCTTTCAGTTAGCCTTTCTGCTTTGTGCGGGAAGCGGACATTTGCACCTTTGCCATGCACTAACGGATGGAGAACAGTCCTTACCGCACAGTCTTACAGTCTCGCCGGAATTATCAGGGACACTTTTCAGCGTTATGAAGTGTTAAAAGGTATCTGAAACAAGTAGCTCGCGGCAGCACCGCGCTGAGGTCCCCTGCAGGCAGGTACGAAGGTAGTCCTTTATTATAAAAATGAGTAGACGTCGAAGTCGGAACAGGTATGGTAAATTCAGTCGTCAAAACTGAATTAAGGATAGTGAATGTTCACCATTTCAGAAGTTGATAAGGGAAATTCTGACCTGGCGCGGTTGGTCGGCGAGCTCGATGCCTTTCAGAGCGCACTTTATCCTACAGAAAGTAACCACTGCCTGGATCTTTCAACAGTCATTGACGAGCAGATCCGGTGCATAATAGTCCGCGATGAAGAGGGCGTGCCTGCAGGCTGTGGTGCTTTGCTCTTTCTCGAAGAGGGTTCAGCTGAGGTTAAGCGGGTTTACATTCGACCGGAATACCGCGGCAGAAAGCTCGGAGAGCAGATAGTCAGTGCGATCGAGAGGATTGCTTCAGAAAAGCATTTGCGGCTACTGCAGCTTGAAACAGGCATTCATCAGCAACCAGCTCTGGCGCTTTATCGCAAATGCGGGTATGAGATATGCGATGCATTCCCTCCGTATAAACCTGATCCACTAAGTGTTTTTATGCGCAAAGCGCTCCCTTGAAGTAACGCTGCTAAAACGCCAGGAAAGGACACAACAGGGTTGTTATTTTTGATCTGGCAGAGCTTCACTGTAACCATCATTCGACGTCCGCTCTTGCCTCATTGCCAGCAATATACTCAAAAACCATTCCTTTCAAAAAAAACCACTGATGACTAATAAAAGTTCTCCTGTGTATAAAGCATAAAGGTGACTTTGCCGCTGTTGTATTCCTCAGGTGTTTCATCGTGTTCGAGATAGTTCAGCAGGATGTCTACTGACAGCTGCGCATGACGTGCCGTATTCTGATCCAGCGTAAGGGCCAGTGCGTTTCTGGCAAACAGGGCTTTAGTCGTAGAATAGAGTTCATGTGTGATAAGTGTGCAGGTGTGTGTCAGACGATGCCGGGCCAGCGCTTCGCTGATTTCGGTATTACCCAGGCCGGTATTATAGAGCCCCACGACATGAGCAGACCGCACAAGCTCTTTTTCAAGCAATTTGCTGATGGTTATCCGGCTTTCCTGACCTGCCAGCACCTCACGTAATGTTACTTCAGGAAAACGCTTTTCAAGGACGTCCCGAAAGCCCTGAATACGCTGTTGATGAGCGCGATATTCACTGCGTCCACTCACCACAATCACATCGCCTTGCTGTCTGATCAGGCTGCCCATCATCAGCCCGGCTGTGCGGCCTGCCTGCAGCTGGTCGATACCAACATGACACAGCCTGTGTGCGCCAGGCAGATCTGTAACGAGGGTCACCACAGGAACGCCGCGCTGTTTGCAGCTCTGCAGCGCCTGATAAACAGCGGGGTGCTCATGTGCAAAAACAATCAGGCCGTCACGCATTTTGCTGCGCGCGTCAATGAGCACAGCCAGTTTGTCCGGGCAGGACTCCGTCACAAAAGTGCGGTGCAGCACTACGCGGCGATACCCCAGAGCATTGGCGATGGCGAGATAATCGCTGGCAAGCTGTCTGAAAAAAAATGCGTCATCGCCACTCAGCAGTACCTCTATCTGCCAGGCATGGCGGTGCTCTTCAGGCAGAATGCGCTTCAGGCCAGCCTCACGCGCGGCTTCGAGTACTTTCTGTACAGTCCGGGGTGAAACGCCGCCCCGCTCATTCAGCACGCGGTCGACCGTAGCCAGACTGACGCCCGCGCGTTCTGCCAGCATTTCAAGAGTCAGTGATTTCATCAGGGTTCCTGCTGAGGTAATTCCCTCAAAACATACATTTCTCAGGGTATGCAGGCAGGCTAATTTGGCAACGTCTTTATCGCCGAACTTTGACCTTCAGACAGGAAATTATCATGACTCAGAAAAAACGTTTTGCACTGATTGGCTGTGGCTTTATCGGACAGGTGCATGCCGCAAATCTCGCGATGCACCCGGATGTTGAGCTTGCAATGGTGGCCGACCTGGATACGGCCCGCGCCACCGCACTGGCCGGACAGATGAAGTGTACAGCGGGCGAAGTCAGCACCGCTATCAATAGTGACAATATAGATGCAGTGCTGATTGCCAGCGCAACGCCGTCACATGCTGAACTGCTTGAAGCCGCAGCGCGTGCAGGTAAGGCCGTCTATTGTGAAAAACCGATCGATTTGTCGCTGGCAAGAGCAGTCCGCGTTGCTGAAAACGTGCTGCCACTGAAGACAAAAATTACGGTAGGCTTCAATCGCCGTTTTGACAGCAGTCATCAGCAGTTAAAGCGCCAGCTGGAACAGGAAACAGTAGGACGTATCGAGTTAATCCAGATGGTCTGCCGTGCGTCAGAACTTCCGCCGCTTAGCTACCTTAAGTCTTCCGGCGGCCAGATGCGTGACCAGGCGATCCATTTTTTCGACCTGCTGCGCTGGCTGACAGCCGATGATGTTATTTCAGTCGGTGCAATGGGGGCTGCACTGGCGATGCCTGCCATCAGTGAGTCTGGCGATGTGGATACGTCGGTGCTGATTATGCGGATGCAGCAGGCCGCGTTTGCACAGCTCGATAACACGCGTCGTACGGGTTATGGCTATGATGAAAGGATCAGTGTCATGGGCGAAAAAGGACTGGCGGAGTCAGGTTCCCAGAGCCCGCCGGGCATGACGCTTTACATGGGAAAAACCATTATAAAGCAGGGCCTTTATGCGGACTGGTTCAGCCGTGTTAAGGGCACCTATTATCAGCATCTTGACGCGTTTGTCCGCTCTCTGAACGGCGAGGATGTGGCTGATTTACCCGGACTGCTGGATGGGATTCAGGCGCAGGCGATCGCAGAAGCCGCGACGAAATCCCTGACAACCGGAATGTTCTGCCCGGTCGACAGGGTGATGTGATAAAGGTCCGGGGCTGGTCCTGTCAGGATATGGCCCCGGAAGCTCCCCATACTCAGCCCTGGCTGCTGCAGATTTCAGCGCTCCTCGTTGAACACGATCCCAAGCTGTTCCCTCACCGTATCCATCGCTGTCAGAGTAGTGAGTACGGCAGATAACGGGCGAATGGGCGAGTCAGTTAACCCCTGCCCCACGCACCATGAAAAATGCCGGATTTCATGACAGAGCTGCGCGTAACGGCTGGCGGGCTCTTCCCAGCATAGCGTGTGGCCCCCCTGGCTTGAGGTCAGCACAAATCCGCCGGGTGCATAAAACTGTCCCGCCATAACCAGGGTAGCATCGCGTCCCGCAATCACTGCATTTCCAGGTGTATTACTGAACAGGGTCGTATTCAGCACCGAATGCATGCCACAGGCATGTTCAAACAGCATAGACGCCTGCCCGTTAACATTGCATTCTGCCGGTTGTCCGCTGGACTGGATGCGGACCGGTGCACCTGCCACCATCACACTCAGCGAAACCAGATAACTGCCTAAATCCAGCATCGGGCCTCCGGCCAGATCGGCATTAAAGATGCGGTGGTCCTGCGTAAAAAACTCGCCGTGATCGGCAATCAGGGTATGAAGATGGCCCAACACACCATCGGCTAAAAGCTGACGCAGCACATCGTATTTTGGCGCGAAATCACACCACATGCCTTCCATACACAGCAAACCTTTCTGACGGGCCTTCGCTTGCAGGGCCTCCGCTTCCCTGACATTCAGCGCCAGAGGTTTTTCAATCAGCACATGTTTGCCCGCATTCAGTGCTTTCATGCCATCCGGAAAATGGTGGTTATGGGGTGTGGCGATGTAAATTGCGTCCAGATCCTTCATTGCCAGCATTTCATCTGTGCTGCTGAAGGCCGCCGGAATGGCCCAGCGATCTGCGAACGCCTGTGCCCTTACTTTGTTTCTTGCTGACACTGCAACCAGCTGCTGTCCGGTGTGCGCTTTCAGCGCGCGGGCAAAATGTTCGGCGATCCAGCCGGGGCCGATAATGCCCCAGCGCAGTACGGGTATCGACTTTTCAGCAGGCAGTCGCGGGACGGGGAGGGAAGAGGGAAACATAGTGATTCCTTTTAAGCATTGTTCTGGCGGTTGCCTGCAACTGCAACCCACTGACGGGATAGAATGGACTGCTCAATGGCGGTCAGGATTTGCTGATTCTGCAGGCCAAATGCAAAGTTCGGATAACAGTCGTCGTCGCTGCAGATCCCCTGAACGAGATCATGAACTTCGATGACTTTGACATCAAAATACCCAAGCCCGCCGCCGCCGAAATCAAACCCGAAAAAGCCGGAATAGGCCGGGATCTGGCTGCCTGCATACAGGGTTTTGAAGCCCCGATCGTGTCTGTCATCACTCAAGCGATAAACCTGCAGCTCATTGAAACGTTCGCCGTCCATATAGAGGGTGCCTTCTGTTCCGGAGACTTCCCAGAACACACCAAATATGCGACCGGCGGCCAGGCGTGAAGCTTCGATAACGCCGCTGGCCCCGCTTTCAAAGCTGACGAGGCACTGAACCTGGTCATCATTTTCCACCTCGCGCCATTCTGCCTGTTCATCAATGTGACTGGCATAACCGGCATCTACCTGAGGAACCGGGCGCTGTTTCAGACAGGTCTGTGCGCTGGCCGTTACCTCGCTGATCTCCCCCATGAGAAACTGTGCGACGGAAAGGGTGTGAGCCCCCAGATCGCCCAGAGATCCGCTGCCGCCCAGGCTTCTGGAGCAGCGCCAGGACCAGGGCAGCGTCGGGTCATTGTAGAAACCCTGGTCAAAGGTGCCGCGAAAGCGGATTGGCGTGCCGATATCCCCGCGCTCAATAATCTGTTTTGCCAGCAGCGCCGCGGGCGTTTTGATATTGTTAAAGGCCACCATCGTTTTGACGCCTGCCTGCTCTGCAGCCAGCGTCATCTGCAGCGCCTCCTGCGCACTGACGGCCAGTGGCTTTTCACAATACACGTGCTTACCTGCCGCAATTGCTGCCAGCGCCATCTCAAAGTGCAGATGGTTAGGCGAGGTGATATCGACCACATCAACCTGCGGGTCATTAATCAGATCACGCCAGTTCCCGTAGGCCTTATCAGCCCCAAAGCGCTCTGCATTCGCATCGGCTAAGACCTGATTCTGATCGGCCAGTGCATAGAGACGAGGACGCTTCGGCAGGTCCGGATAAATCATTGCTGCGCGACGGTAGGCATCAGCATGCGCCTGCCCCATAAATCCCGAGCCGATTAAACCAATATTGAGGTTGTCTTTCATTGGGCGGTTTCCTCTGCAGAAAGAGACGGTGAAAAAGTACTTTTTACCCAGCGAAACGCCCGGGAAACAGCAGCAGACGGCTCTTCTTTTCGCGGGTCCTGCTCCGCCTCGACTATCAGCCAGCCCTGATAATCTGAGCGCGCAATAAAGTCAGTCAGCGGAGAATAATCAATGCAGCCCTCCCCCGGCACCGTGAAAAGTCCCGCACGCACAGCATCATTGAAGCTGAGGTCGTTTTCCCGAACCCGATGCAGTACATCAGCACGAACGTCTTTCAGATGAATGTGCACGATACGGTGTCCAAACTTTTCTGTTATCTGAGCCAGGTCAACTCCAGCGGCGAAAGCGTGCCCGGAGTCCAGAACCAGTCCGACCCTGTCGGAGGTTTTAGTCAGAAATTCTTCCAGCTCATGATGCTGTTCAACCAGCATCATCAGATGATGATGGTAGGCCAGTTTCAGACCAAACCTGTCCATCAGAATATCGGCGAACACGCTGACTTTGCGGGCATATTCATCAGCATTCAGGCAGTTCAGAGGCGGAGAAAGAGAAAGAGGCTCGTCCAGCGGATGGCTGCCAGGCATACAGCCGCACTCGCCGTAAACCATAACGTCTGCTCCTGATGCTCGGAGAAGTCCGGCATGTGATTCCACGGCCACGATTTCATCAGCAACGCTGCGTTCAGCAAGGAAACCGCTGTGCCAGCCTGAAGCAAGCTGAAGTCCTGCCTTATGCAATAGCGGGGCTAACTCCGCATGGGTACGGGGGAATTTTCTGCCCAGTTCAGTTCCCTGATAACCGGCAAAGGCAGCCTGTGTCAGGCAGGTTTCAAGGGCAATATTGTCACCCAGATCGGGCAGGACATCATTCGTCCAGCTCAGCGGGCTTACACCTAATCGAATACGTGAAGTCATCAGCATACTCCTCCTTTCAGGTCAGTCTGAGAGCACTATAGGGAGGGTGTGAGCAGAATCGTTATCGGTTCAATGAGGTAAAACCCTCATCCGGAGGAAATACAAGGTCTGTCTGTTGCACAGGGTGATTGACCGGAAAAAAACGTAAAGACTCACCCGCTCTTCGGGTTAATAAGTCGCCTCCCTCTGTTCCTTAAGATCCTCTCGTCCCGCAGCCGGAGATCGTCAGGGGTTAACCGCAGGTCACCCGATGATGAACGAAAAATAAGGGGCTGCTGTATCACGCACAGGCATACTTCGGTGCCGACCGAAGCAGCACGCCTTCGTCATCATTAATCTGTCCGTAAATTAACAACGGAGCGGACCATGATTGCAGTACTTTTTGAGGCTGATGCCCTGCCAGAGGCTCAGGAAAGATATCTTCAGCTCGCTTCAGAACTGAAGCCTCTCTTATCCGACACGCCCGGCTTTATTTCAATTGAGCGTTTCCAGAGCCTGACTACGCCCGGAAAGATTCTTTCTCTGTCGTGGTGGGAAGATGAGGAGTCTGTAGCCGGGTGGAAGCAAAATGTGATGCACCAGGCTGCTCAGAAAGAAGGTAAGCAGTCCATTTTTTCATTCTACAGAATACGGGTAGCCAGCGTATTCCGTGATTACGCTTCTGATAAGGGAACAAATCAGCATGTATGATATTCACGTTATTCTCAAAAACAGCCCGGGGTCACTGGGTTCGCTGGGTAGAGTACTGGGTGAAAACGGAGTGGGACTTGAAGGCGGTGGCGTATTTACAGGACCTGATGGCGGACATGCACATTTTCTGGTTGAAGACGGCCACAAAGCTCGTCAGGTGTTGACTGAGGCTGGTTTTGACGTGTGTAACGTGTGTCGTCCCCTGATAAGAAAATTGCCTCAGGAACGGCCCGGAGAACTGGGAGAAATAGCTGATACTATTGCCCGAAGCGGCATCAATATTCTGATACAGTACAGTGATCACAATAACCGGCTCATTCTCATTACGGATGATGATGCCCGGGCCGCCGAAGTAACCCGAACATGGGCAATACATTCTGAATGAATCTCGTTAAAACAACGCGCGACAGTGAGCCAGATGATGTCCTTGAAACATCAATGGTTAAAGTGGCTTCTTCGCTGTCTGATCCGTCGAGAGTCAGTATTCTGTGCGCCCTGATGGACGGGCGCGCATGGACAGCGACCGAACTTAGCGTAGTGGCTGGCATAGCGGCCTCGACAGCCAGCGGGCATCTGAACCGGCTTCTCAGCAACGGTCTGGTCATTTGCCTGACGCAGGGGCGTCATCGCTATTACAGCCTTGCGGGCCATCATATCGCTGGATTGCTGGAAAACCTGATGAGAGTTTCTATGGGGACTTCCAAAGCCCCCCTGTCCAGTACACCGGTCTATCTGCGTTACGCACGCACCTGCTATGATCATCTGGCAGGCGAGCTTGCTGTCAATATTTATGAATTTATGCTGCAGGAAAAATGGCTTGAAGCAGATGGCTCGGACCTGACAACAGCCGGCAAAATGCATTTTGAGAAAATGGGCGTTTTGCTTAACTCTCGCACACGACGCAAACCCTGTTGCGGCTGCCTGGACTGGAGTGAAAGACGTTTCCATCTCGGCGGTAACGCGGGCTCAGCCCTGTTTACACTTTTCCTGCAAAAAGAATGGATAACGCGTACACAGGGGTACCGTGAAGTGAACGTAACCAATTCAGGCCGGGTTGCACTACATCGGCTTTTTAAGCTGTAAATTACCTGAACTTGATTCATATACCGGTTGCTTTGAACGGGTGGTTCAAAGCGTTTTCACCCGTCTCTTTCATTTTTAGCAACAGGCTCGCTTCCCGACCAAAGCGAATCTGACATTCAGTTAGTGCAATCTGTGACCAACGCGGACAGTGCGATTAAAATTCACTATTAACTTGCAGAAAACGGGCTCGCGTGAAATAGCTAAACCTGAGAACTGAATCACTTCATCAATACTTACTGTAAGGACGCTTATATGCCTGACTACGACTTCTATCAAAAAGGTAAACGGATCGTTGCGTTAGAGCGTTCGGAAAACAATCAGGCTGTTAAATTAATTACTCAGGGTTATCAAAAGCAAGTTGAAGAGATTAGTGCTACGACGAAAAAAAGCGCACTCACGCGTCTTTATGACATTCGTAAAGATAGCAGAATAGACCAGCATAACTTCTTAGCAGGGGCGGGTACGATGCCGTTGATAGGCATAATGACGGCAATTGCAGCTTTTCTGTTACGGAAAAAAACCTGACATTGACTAATGCCTGCCTGACGCTCATTGCCAACCTTCAGCTCAACAAGATAATCTAACGCGTGGCAGTAACAGACGTTCAGTCCGCAAAACGCTGGCATTCTGAAATGGGTTTTAAAATATTGTTAATGCAGTCAGGCCTGTGCTATGTATAGCGTTCGACAATATCCAGCCACTATTAGGATGAGTTATGAAGGGAAGCTGTTTGTGTCAGAAAATCCGGTATGAATGCGATGTACTGGAAGGGGAAATAGTGAACTGTCACTGCCATACCTGCAGAAAAGCACACGCCGCCCCCTACGCACCAACAGCGGGCGTTAAACGCGAACATTTCAGATGGCTGGAAGGAAGTGAGCACCTCGGATCTTATGCCTCTTCCCCGGATAAACTTCGTCATTTCTGTTCACTTTGTGGCTCACACCTGATGGCAGAAAGGCCGCATCAGGGCCATGTCATCGTACGTGTGGCAACCCTGGATGAGCCCCCCTCCTCTGCGGCTATTTCACATATCTGGTGCTCTCATAACGTGCCGTGGCTTAGTGAATACCAGGATACGCCTTATTACGAGGAATGGCAGAAAACTGCTGGTCATAAATGAGAGAAAATTAATAGCGAGGATCCTGTTTGCTCATAACAGACAGCAAAGGGAACCGCCTGATTTCAGATGAGAACGTTGCTGATTACAGATCTGAGACTAACCTGTTGTAGGCAACATGAGTAACCGATACGACTAAACTTCCATCGATTGAAAGGGGATTAAGTTCTGTATGCGTACTCCGGATTATCCTTCACAGGATTCTGATAAATGGGCTCAGGTGGATGCCTGGTTTTCTGAAAGACTTGCTCCGGAAGAGGCAGGTTTACAATCTGCCCTCGCCAATAACGCCGGACAGGGTTTGCCTGCACACGATGTTTCCGCTTTACAGGGGAAAATGCTGGCTATTTTTATTCAAATGTCACGAGCCGTCCGGGTACTTGAAATAGGCACGTTGGGGGGGTATAGCACGATATGGATGGCCAAGGCACTCCCGCCGCATGGAAGCATAACGACAATTGAATTCAATGCGCATCATGCAGAAGTAGCCAGCCAGAATATTGAAAAAGCGGGGCTGGCTGAGCGCGTCACACTACACAGAGGCGCTGCGCTTGATATATTACCCACGCTTGATGCGCCTTTTGATCTGATTTTTATCGATGCCGATAAAGTAAATAACCCCCTCTATCTTGAATGGGCTATCAGACTGTCGAAACCCGGTACGGTCATCATTGGAGATAATACCGTGCGCGGTGGCCATATCATCGATGCCGACAGTAACGATCCCAATGTTACAGGCCTGCGGAAATTTGTCGACATGATCTCTGAGGATGAACGCCTTGAAGCGACAGCCGTACAGACTGTGGGTGAAAAAGGATGGGATGGTTTCGTTATTGCTATTATTAAAAACCATTGATGCAATGCATCATCACGAAAAATGCACTTTACACCCGTTTTTTAATCATCACTTCGGCATGATGAATTAAAGCTGTGCAGCTTAGGGTGTCTGTGTATTTTATACAGAAACCAGTTTCATACTCTCATCCCACCGGGTGACCTTATTTCTGCCAGCATCAAATGTCCGATGATCACGACGTCAGAAGACGGTATTCAAAGTCATGAGTGTGGTATCGCTACACAGCTTATGAGCAAGGCGATGATAAGGGCTGGCGGGTACGCATTGCAGACCCACGGGCATAATCTGAACAATCATGTCGCCCGCTATTCACTTATAGCGGGCGTTAACCTGACGTCAGTTCGCTTTATGCTAAAAGCGAACAGTGTGAGATGTCAGTGTCCGTTCTGTGCCAGAAGCGGACATTCATTTAGATATTAATCACAGCGCTATTACATGACCTGACCATAATACCAACGCTCTCCGGTGAACCATTCATCACGATCCTCACTCCCATAGTATTCGAGCGTAATACCCAATTCCTGCACATTAGCTGGAAGAGTGAGCCCCCACTCAGCAGCCAGGCTGCGCTCTTTAATCAAAGCGGAGGCACCATTTTCAGAACGGTCTTCAGTAATAAAGCTTTGGTAATAGTCTTCTGAACGATAGAGACAGATTTCGCTTGTAAACATATCCGGAAGGCATATAACCGCAGTAATCCGGGGGCTGTAATTCATACCAGCAGTTGCCCTTATAAGATTTGAACAAGCATTGATCATGGCTTGCGCGCAATCTGCTTTAGTTTTAAGTGTGCTGTACTTTCCCTGAACAAGATTAATCTCTACCGGGATTTTGAAATTCCAGTAATGCTCATCTTCTGAAAACACGCTTCGTTGAGGGTTATGAAATGTATTAGCCCAACGTTTAAGAGCTTTCAAGCGGCGTGGAATATTTCTGACTTTGGTTCGATGATCTCTGTTAAGCCGTCTGCTCATGAGTATTTTAATTTTCACCCCTTCAAATGATTTAGGCTGTGTGCAGCTAATCGTTAAGCATCAATATAACTCAGCTTTCTCGAGTTGAAACGCCTTGAGGCCGTTTCTCGCTCATAGCGAACATTCATCTCAGTCAGCCTGTCCGCTCAGTGCCAGAAGCGGACGTTGCTAACACTTGAATATACTCATCCGCGGGGCCCGGTCAGCGCAATATGCCAACTTAAGGCGCTGTCGTGACATCAGCTTATAAAGTAGTATGTGTTCTTCTGCTGTTCACACTTTGGATACTCAATGACATTGCAAGCGACCTGGCTTGAACAGCCTAAGCCCGGTGATGAAAGGGTAGGTGTTTCGATCATCGACGTTAATCCCTTTGGCGCTAATGGAGAAAAGGATCGACGACTGTTAATCAGTAAGGGCGGTGAACCCTTTGTGATTTTACAGTTATATATACGTGCTGATGAGGATGGCTGGCTGATTTCCAGCGCGTTTTGTGATTTCCTACTGAATGAATCCCAGGTGGCAATCATTTGTGGCGACCACTTTCATGTTGTCGAGATGACCACATACTCGTTCAGAAGCCATCCACTAGGTGATTACGTTGGCCATATTTATTCAGTTCCTGACATCCATTCTGACAGGCTACATAATTGGGTTCTGGTTACCACTTACTGCCACGTTTTTCTGATGGATATTGCTGCGAGCATTCTCTGGAAATCTAGACAGTGCGCCATTGATGGCGTGATCATTACATCGATAGAGAATGAGACGGTGCTGGGCCTGGGAGAGTGGGACCCGCCAGGAGGTTGGGAACCTTTTAAGCTCGATCTTAAAACGGGCATCCCGATTTGAAGAAGGGGGGGCCCCCTCACAGTCTTCGGTCGGCGCGGACGATGCATTCCAGCAATTATTGCCTTAAGAGTTAATGTTCGATTGCGATGAGGACAAACATTATGCTCCTGGAGACGCTAAAAAGACTTGAATGCTCTCTTCTTAGCAGCAAGCGGAAAGATCGGGTATGGCTTGAAGAGATACTCCACGAAAGATTTAGCGAAATAACACGCTAAGGTGTAGTCGTTGATCGTACTCAGACTATTGAAGCGCTTTTAAGTGAAGATAATGTTCCGGCTATTCTTGATCGTGATTACCGGCTTATCAGCGTTGGAAATAATTACGCAATATTGCACTACAGAACTGTTAATCCAGATGGCAGTCGTGCAACCCTACGTTCGTCATACTGGGAATTTTCTGCAAACGGGCAATGGAAATTGGTATTCCATCAGGGAACGCCAGAGGCAGGGGGCGTATAGATGGCAGATACAATGTCCGCTTCTCGCTCAGAGCAGACTTACATGCCTCAACAGCTGACTACTGCTTTTACCAGGCTGGGCGTCGTTGCCTGAACTCGTTTCGGGTAATGTCGTCAGCAGGTAAGCCGGGCAGCAGTACGACAGAAGAATGGAATAACAATATACTGATGCGATTGAATATCAGATGCTGGATTAGGCCGGCGAACCGGCCTGAGGTATTATCAGATGGCGCAATAAACGCGCGCTTCACGTGGCGTGTAGATACCAAACGTCACCACGCTCAGTAAACCATTAACAAACGTCTGCTGCACCTCAACCCGATTAACTTTTTCCTGTCCGCCGCACACCTGCGCCGCATCAATGCTCTTACGCTGACCGATACCTGAAACAAAGAACGGCTGGCTGGTGGTTTTCGTCGCCGCGCCAACCTGATTCTGTTTCATTACGAAAGTCTGCTGTGCACAGCCGGTTAAACTCAGAGCCAGTAACGCCGCAACAAAAAGCTTGTTCATAAATATCCTTATCGTCTGAAATGAAAAAAATGCTGAGTGAATTCATCACTCAGCCAGCCATCAGGTTATCGGCAACAAAAGCGGAAACATTAGAAATATTGTTAAGAACGCGTGACGGATGGGTTTTGCTGAAGCGTACAGAAATATACCCCTCCCTGCATAGCAAAGGGGGGTTTAAGCGTTATCCCTTAGCGAGTCAAATCGCAGAAGAACGTTTTAACGCCACCGGGAAAGCTTTTGCATGCGGACTGTTCTTCGCGCCCGCCGCACCATCAAAGTTCTATTCCAGCTCAGGCAGCAGAGACTTATGCTTCTCACTCGTAGCGGACCATGGCCTGCTGTTAGTCAACTTCGTGCCAGAAGCGGACCCTGCCAGGTCCGGGCTCAAATAACCATCGGCGCGCTGGTTAATTATATGTTCAACAGACATACAGACAAATCCGGTCACCATGACTGGGTTTTAAATGGCCACTACGTCAAACCCTGCATCCAAAACCGACTGAGTTCAGCAGTGGAAATATTAGTGGCAGGCAACAGTGGTTCAGGTTGTTCAGAAAAAATCTTATCAGCGAATTGTCTTCCAGTCAGCTGTGCTGCTGAGGTCTTGCTATGTCTTAGTTGGTAAAAGCTTTCCGGAACAATGTTTATATCGTCGATCTCCCTCAATAAGCGAGCCAAATGCCATGCATCTTCCAGCGCCTGGCATGCTCCCTGCCCGGAAGTCGGTAAGGAAGCATGAGCCGCGTCTCCAATCAGTAAAATATTGTCCTGATGCCAGAAAGGAAGAGGATCAATGTCATGAACAAAAATGCACTTAACCGATGCTTTATCACATGACTCCAATACATTCTGCACAGGATCAGGCCAGTCCTGAAAACGCTGATGCAACGCATCGAAATAATGCGCTCGAAGGCGTTCATCGTTAACAGGAGCGTTCCATGCACCTGCCCAATAGCACCACCCGTTATTCACCGGCACGATGCCAAAACGCTCCCCCCGGCCTCGAAAATCATCGATGACGTTGCTCAGGCTGCCCTCTCGTTGTCTGCCTACGCCTATTACGTTAACAAAGCCATGATAATGAGGAGGTATTCTCTCCGCATACAACGCCTGGCGGACGACTGAATTCATACGCCCGTCAGCCCCCACGACCAGATCAAACTTCTGGCTCAACTTCATTACGTCTGCATTAGTGATTGCACAACTAAATTTGATCTCGCAATCCAGACTATCCAGCGCACCGATCAATAAGCTGAGTAGCTCACGTCGTAAGACTGTCACGCTGGGAAAACCGCATAGTGAATTTACTGCTGAAATATCGAACTCTGTCTGAAGAAGACCATATCGGTCAAACTGGCGCATCATGCAGGGCGTACCACCCACCTGAATTACCTTTTTGTCCAGACCCATCTTCTGCATGACGAACATGGCATTGGGCCACAACGTCACACCCGCTCCTGCAGTGGATACGGTGCTGCCACGTTCAAATATGCTGACCTGATGGCCCTGTCTGGTTGCAAGTATTGCCAGCGCCATTCCAGCAATCCCGGCTCCTACGATGGCAATTTTCTTAGGTCTGGTCATCATCTTCTTCCTGTTACGAAACGTAATAGAAATTGTAATGACCTCCTTATTGCTGATAAATATGGCAATATAGTTTTATTAATCTCATTTACTGGGATAATTTATGATTGAAAAATTTGAGATGCAGTGGCTGATCTGCTTTCAGGCTGTTTATGAAAAGTTGAGCTTTAAGCTCGCAGCAGATCAGCTTCAACTGCCATCATCTAATGTCAGCCGTCATGTCGCTTTACTTAAACAACAACTTCGCGTGCGGCTGCTGGAGCGCACAACCCGCAAGATAATTCCAACCGCAGCCGGTAAACGACTATATCAATCCATTACACCGCTCACGCGCGCTTTGGACCATGCCCTGGAAGAAGTATCCCTATTCGGTGATTCACTTTCAGGCCATCTGAAAATCATTACCCCAGACCTTCCATTCATGGCCGATATTCTTGCTGACTTCTGCATCAGGCATCCACAAATACAGCTCAGTTGTGACACTCAGCTGGATCCAACAGAAGGACTACTGGACGGATTTGATCTGGTATTACGCTTTGGGCGTGGACCACTGGAGGATTCCAGCTGGGTTGCCAGGGAAATTCTGCGCTGGCCAAGCTGTGTGGTGGCCGCACCAGAACTTCTGAAACGTTACCCCTTGCCACGATCGCCAGATGAATTAGCCCACATCCCTTGCATTACCAGTATGTCGGTACTCCAGGGAACGCCATGGAGATTTAAACAAAACCAAACCGTCCGGGTGCATTCCAGTTACAAGGTGAACAGCGGACAGATGGCCAGAGCCGCTGCACTAAAAGGACTTGGCTTCGCCATTTTGCCTCTCCATGCGTGTGAATCCGAAATCGACAACGGCTCCCTTATAAAAATTAACTGTAATCGCGAACCTGAAGATCTGGTGCTCTACGCGCTGTATTCCGGCAGAAAATATCTACCTGTCAAAGTGAAGGCGTTTCTGGAACATTTGCAATTATCTATTGCCGATTTAGAGGTACACAGCAAGGAAGGTATATAACCGACAAAACAATCCGCTACCCTGGACCGAGGCAAAATGTCCGCTTCTCGCACAAAGCGGACATGGACCGGAGTGTAAGTCTGCTCGCCAGCAGCGGACTCTTTTAGGTTTACAACTTAGCAGCGTCTGTACGGGTCATTCAGCCACAGACCCTTACTGATTATTTCACTACCGGATTCTTTTTAAGCGAGAGCATGTTCATAAATTCATCATCCAGGTGCAGATGTTGCCGGACAAGTTCAGGCGGTGTACTGGCCAGCCACTGGTTAAGTGAAATATCGGCATAGTAATCGCTTTTAAACAGTTCAAGAAAACGCAGCGGCCCTTTACCGGTATTTTCGATGTAGTGACCCATTGCAAAGGGCACATAGCCAACATCCCCGGCGCGATAGTCGAACGTTCTTGCCTGACCTGATGAGGCAAAGACCCCCATCCGCCCCTCGCCTTCAAGGTAATATTGCCACTCATCATTATTGGGGTGCCAGTGCAGTTCACGCAGGCCGCCTGGCTCAATTTCCACCAGCGCGGCGGAGATCGTTTTTGAAACCGGGAAATTAGATGAATCGGTGATCCTGACGGTTCCTCCCGGCGCGCGTACCGGCTCCTGAGCCAGCATCCTGTGCGTAAAGCGAATTTTCGATTTCGCAGCACCTTTTATGCTGTCCGATTCCAGACTGCCTGGAACGTTGCCGGCAAAGATATATTCATCATCAGGTGAAGGAAGATGGGCAAATGAAGAGACCGGTACCTTAAAGTTTTTGGCCAGAATTTCCGGCGGAATATGTCTGAACCAGTCTGACAGCAGAAAAGTGCTGTCCTCATCAAAATTGCCGTCGTCAAACGCCAGTAAAAACTCACAGCCGTCAGGACCGAGCCCCTGAATCGAGTGAGGAATACCGGGCGGAAAATACCAAAGATCACCCGCTGCAATATCATCGACGAACCATCCGCCACTGGTGTCAAACGCTGTCACCCGTGCGTTACCGTAAGTCATATAAGCCCACTCGCCCTCCTTGTGCCAGTGCAGCTCGCGGATGCCTCCGGCATTAAGACGCATATCGACGCCCGCAATCGTCGTGGAGATGCCCAGCTCCCGCTGCGTCACCTGCCGCGTCCAGCCACCGCTTCCCTTACGAACGTGCGCGTCACTGAAAGAGAAATGGAGATTCGGCAGTGTTCCGCTGTCTGTCTCAGGCGGATTTACGATGTCCGGGTTTTCTGCTTCACGGATGGGATCATGAGGACCGGGATCCCGTCCTCCACCGCCCGTTCCGGCAGGAAACGTCTTTACGCTATTGTCGTGAGCCAGCGCCTGACCGGCTGCAAGTGCAACCGTTCCACCTGCCGCAAAAGCCATAAAATGTCTTCTTGTTAATGTTTTCATCGCCATCCATCCTCAGAATAGTGTTTATCTTTGGTCTTATTTTGCTAACGCCCTAACGTTATAGCCGCGCTGAAAATGAACGAGGAAACAATTTTGTAACACTGGCGAGGCAGTGGAACAGCGCTGCGAACAGTCAAGACTGATGAATGTATTCAGAAAAATTAATACTGTTTAATCGCTGTATATCTGCAACGGTTTTATCCGTAAAATAAGCGCACTTATCGTCAATCAATACGACACGGTTTTATTTCTGGTTAGCCGTTCATCCGTTACAACTGATAAAATTTTTTACCAATTGCGCGATTTAACAGACCCTGAATATCTGAGAGCCCGCGCCTGGCGACGCCTTTTGAAAACCAATTTCAATCAGAGGGGGCAACAAAATAACGGAGGTAATTTTTGCTTAAATCCGCCAGACAGCAATGCTGAAGTTCTGAATATGTTTAGTAAACTTCCTGAATATCTGATGGGTTTTCACTGTGGGCCAAAAGGTCACTATGCGCTCATGCTGGTTTTCTGAGGCAGAACTGATGGGTAACGTTGTCTCTCCCCGATAAAATAAAAAATCCCGCCCGTTCATAAAAAGCGAATGCCGATGAAGGCGCATTGGTATTAATCACATCAAACCAGCGGTCTGCACCCCTGAGTATTTCCTTGAGCAGATAGCTGCCTATCCGCCTGTTTCTCCATTCCCTGTCTACATAAAAATGTCGCAGCCGCCCGATGCCTGTTTCTGATACAAAAGGGTCAATGTTAAGTCCGCACACGCCGACCAAAAGACCATCAACGTACGCACCCATCAGGCTTTCGCCGGGCCTGTCAAAACGGTTATGTCCACTAAGCCAGTTTTCTTCCAGCCGACGCAGCATATTAAATCCCCCGGCTATGCTCTGCGATTTCAGCGGCCCAAAGCCGGTGCTGTCTGGGGTAATCCTTGCACAATGGATGTTCATAACGGGCCCTCAGTTTTTAGTTTGCATAGATCAACAGGATTACCTGAGTGTCTGGAATGATGATGGGATTGTCCTTTCCCTGAAGCTCATTCAGATTGATCAGGAAACTAAATCAGCTCAACTTACTTGCTTCTGTGCTATTTGATTCGTCAGCCTGTCGTCATTAAGGATGTCAGAGCTGACAGAATAGCCCATCGGTTAATGCAACAGACTATTTCAGTTTCTACAGCAAAGCTTTTATTTACTTCAAAAGTGTTCGACCGCTTTTCACCAGAGACCTGAACCTGAGCCCCTCCAGCAGCCCTCGAGGTCATCAAAAAGACGATTGAGTATAAGAGAAACACAATAACTGTTATCCCTTATCCACTTGCATCCATCACTTTACAGCCCGGTCAGACATAAACAGATACGGCAGACCGCTTCATGCAGGCCATGCTCATCTATGCCTTAATGCCCGGCATCTGCCTGCACGCCTTTATTCAGCACTTACATCGGCGTTTTTCTTCCTGGCTTCCCTGTTTTCCTTATATTCCTCTTCGATTAACGGTGTTTACCTGACAACCGGGCAAAATCAACAGTTTATTAACAATTCAGTTGCGATGGCGTGTAAATAAATTTATTACTATTTAAGAGCTTATATCTGCACGCCCATAAAATCGCTCACCATTCTCATATAAGGATATTTTATGAAAAATGAACCTGCCGCCGGCGCGTGTCAGACACCGGGGTTATTCCGGACGCTGCGGACTTTTCCGGGAACCGTCCACGCCCTGCTCTTTTTCACGTTGGTCATCCGGTTTAGCTATTTTATGGCGTGGCCCTTTATTGCCGTGATCATGACGCAGAACTATCACATGTCTCCGATCGCCATTGGCGGCGCGATGACCAGCAGCGCTCTGATCTCCGTGGTGCTCGGCATGTATGGCGGACAGATCTCAGACAGGCTCGGCCGACGCGTTATTCTTTTGCTCGGCTGTGCCTTTTCGGCCCTCGGCTATATCATCCTCGCAAAGGCGACCGGATTGGGGCTGTTTATTACCGGCCTGATGGTTATCGGCGTCTCCTTTGCGTGGGTTGATCCGCCACTGCGCGCGCTGATGAGTGATTTACTGGGCGACCGCCGTCGCCGGGCGCTTGCGCTGCAGATGCGTTATTACCTGATCAACATCGCGGCCGTATTCGGTCCTTTGGTCGGGATAGCCTTCGGACTGACCTCGCAGAAAGGTACATTTCTGATCACCGGTCTGACCTACCTGCCTTTTTTCGTTTACGTGCTGCTGTTTATCCCGGCAGGGACATTACTGGCCGGGGAGCAGAAAGAGCGCGAGGTGACACTCAGGCTGCATCAGGTAACGGGCATTATCATCAGGGACAGCGTATTTATTGCGGCACTGCTGTGCAGCATTCTGTGCAGTGTGGTGTTTATTCATTATGAAGCGGTTCTGCCTCAGTATCTCCTTTTACTAAACGGCGAGAAGGCCATTAAGCTGATTACCCTGATACTGGTGACCAACGCATGCACCGTACTGGTGTTTCAGACCTTTATCATGCGGTTTCTGGCAGGCTTTACGCTGCCAAAACGTATTCTGCTGGGTGGATTGATTTTCACCCTGTCGCAACTCTGCTTTTATTCGGTACGTTCTCCGGATGCCTGGTTATGGCTCACGGTGACCTGTGTGTTTAGCATGGGTGAGGCAATCCTGATGCCGAATCTGAACATTCTGCTCGATCAGCTCGCTCCGCCGGCGCATCGGGGTGCCTATCTTGGCGCATCTATGCTGACAACTCTGGGCATTGCGGCCGGACCATTAATCGGTGGCGTCATGCTGGCGTGGAGCGGTGCGGGGGGGTTTATCTGTACGGCGATGCTCAGCCTCCTGCTCTGCGCCATTATCTTTGCGTACAGACGTAAAATAGTGGCGCGTTTGCAGAATACCCTGTGAGAGATGCGTCAGACGTTCAGGAGCTGGCCGGCTGACGGGAGATTCGCCACAACGCCATCACATCCTCGTTAACCGCCTGACCCACGCGCGCAGACGTGTCACGATCCTGCGCACGTGATTCGGGCTGGCGTTCAGACAGTTACCCGGCGCTGTCCGGCTCACGGGCAGCGCCAGCCGGGGGCCTCGCTATGCAGACATGCCGCCATCAATCACCAGTTCAGTACCGCTGATATACCGGCTCTCATCGGAAGCCAGGAACAGCGCCGCTGCCGCGACTTCATCAGGATGCCCCAGCCGTTTTGCCGGTATCTGAGCACTCAGCGCCTCCCTGACTTCATCGCTCGCCTGGTCAAACATCGGCGTATCGGTCGGACCGGGACTCAGTGTATTGACGCGGATGCCGCGCGGTGCAAGTTCATGGCTCCAGGTGCGGGCATAGGATCGCACTGCAGCCTTACTGGCGGAATAGGTGCCGTAACCCGGATTCGCCATGCTGCCAGCGATCGACCCCACCAGCACGATGGCGCTGCCCTCGCCCATAAGCTGCACCGAACGCTGCACCGCCAGCACCATGGCCCGTACGTTCAGATTAAAGGCGCGGTCAATGTGCGCTTCCGTTGTCTCGTCCAGGGACGCCGGTTCTGCCACGCCCGATGAACTGACGAGGATATCGAGGCGGCCAGCTTTGGCCTGCAGCGTATCGAACAGACGTGCGAGATCGTCGGGTTGCGTGAGATCACCGGCAACAGTTTCAATCTGGCCCTCAATCACAGCAACAGCCTCAGCCAGCTGCGTTTCTCGGCGGCCAGTGATAAAGACCCGCGCCCCCTCCCGGGCAAATCGATGGGCAATAGCGAGACCGATACCACTGCTGCCGCCAGTAACCAGAACGACTTTTCCACTTAATTTCATCATTATGACTCCAGACAGACATTAGACACCTGATAATATATTTTGTATATTTAGTGTCAATTACGCACCTGATGTATACCAGATATCTATAAGGAAACCGAATGACCTCTGATATCACTACGCTGCTGGCCGAGATCAACAGTACCCGCCCTATTCTTGAGCAGGTAGCGAACAAATGGTCGGTGCTGATCCTGACTGTGCTGTGCGCCCAGCCTGCGCGATTCAACGCCATTAAGCGCAGGCTGGAACCGATTACCCATAAATCTCTGACGGAAGCCCTGCGACGGCTGGAACGTAACGGATTAGTCAGCCGCAGGGTGATTGCCTCATCGCCTGTGGCAGTGGAATATGCGATCACGCCACTGGGTCAGACCCTGCAGACCCCTTTCGTGGCGCTGGTCAGCTGGGCAAAGCAACATGGAGAGACGCTGGAACAGGCGCAGACGGCCTATGACGCAGAAGATGAGAACAGGACAGAATAAGCAGATTCGCATCAACAATGAATGCGGGTATCAGAAAATCATCCTGTGAACGAGCAGGTACAGAAACGTGCAGCCGCTGTGCCGCTCTGTCGCTTCCGGTCAGGCGTGAAATGGGTTCCGCTGAAAAAGGCAATCAATCTGTGTCGTACAGAGGCGCGCCCGGCACCTGCTCTGGCAGTGGTAAAATTACTGCTCCGTTGCATGATAAGGGGTTCATCAGACTGCAGCTTCGGACGCAGAGCGCATTGGAAAGTGCGTTAATCAGCGCATCAGCCTCTGCTTACTCTCCTGCTGGCTGTGAAGGAAAGTCAAAAAACTGAAAGGTGCCATCACGGCGGGCTTTGGCCTGATACATCGCTTTATCCGCATTCTCAAATAACATTTTAGCGGAGACGTTGCCGAAGCGGGCAAGGCTGATGCCGATGGCGGCGCTGATGCGCAACTCCACATTATTGATGGTAAAAGGCTTTTGCAGGCTGCTGGTGATACGCAGGGCAATAGACGATGCCGCTTCACTGTCCGTGCAGCGGGCTGCCACGACAAACTCATCGCCGCCCAGTCGTGCCACCGAGTCGCCCGGACGCATACAGCGCTGAAGCCGCTTACTGACCTCCTGCAGCAACGCATCGCCCGTCGCGTGGCCCATCAGATCGTTGACTGCCTTGAAACCATTGAGATCGATGAACATCACCGTGGTATAAGCCTGTTCATCCGTCCGGGCCAGCATCTGTTCAACCTTATCGTTGATCCAGGCGCGATTATGCAGCCCGGTCAGCGTGTCCAGGGTTGCCAGCTTTTCAAGATCGCGTAATTTTTCTTTTTCGCGCGTGATATCGCGCGACACCAGCACGGCGCCAATATTCTTGCCCGTGGAGGGATTAATCACGCCACAGGCTTTGGTGCCCATCAACATGTAATGACCGTCGCGATGCAGTTTGCGCACCTCAACCACATCCGGCAGCACGCCGCCGCTGAAGAGCGTGGCCAGTGCTTCAGTCGCGGGCTGACGATCGTCGGGGTGCAGCAAATCCACCACCCGGCGGCCGATCACCTCTTCGGCTGTCCAGCCAATCAGTTCGCAATAAGAGGGGGAGATGGAAACGTACCGGCCCTCTGCGTCGCAGTGGGCGATCAGATCAGTGCTGTTTTCGATCAACAGACGATACTCGGCCGCCGTGCGCAGCGCATCCTCCAGCGCTTTGCGCTGTCCGGTCACATCGAGGATGAAGCCGTTGTACTGCAGATGGGAGGTGCCCGGCTGTGAATCGGGCAGACCGGAGACAAGGACGCGGCGCGTTTTGCCATCCAGACAGTGAATCGGCACTTCAATATGAAAAGGAGTCAGACCTTCCAGTGCCGCCGTCAGCTGCAATGCGACCTTTGCATCATCCTCAGCCTGCGCCAGCCTCAGCCATGAACTCAGCGTCACGCCCCTGAGTTCCGGCATCACGCCGGCAGGACTGACCTGACTGGCGATGCAGATACCCTGTGCGTCTGTCGACCAGATGGCGGTAAAGGAGGGTTTAATCATTGTGTACATGGCGGTCGGCTCCGACGTTACTGACGATATTAAACAAGCTCAATACTCGTCGCACAGACCTGATTATAACCCTAAACTCTGCCCGGCACGGCACGGAAAGCAGTACCAGGCAGCAGTATCATTCTGCGAGATTCTCTGCCCTGAACGCTGGCTGCAATGCCAACTTTCCGGCCGCATTTTTAAGGCGCCACTCTCCCTGTGGCTCTGCACAAATATTGATATCAGGATGTATGGGTAAAGTATCAGTCTGTATTTATCGGCTGATAAGCTGAAAATCTTTAATCCGGGCATCAGGTTCACCGACCGATCGCGTTAATAAATACAGACATTTTTTATCACCTTATCGGCGCGGCTCCGTTTTATCTGCCTGACAGGCATAGGGCGTGTGCAAACAGGCGCAGGCTTTATCAGAGACAGCGGCTTCATGGTTCAGTTTTTTCTTAACCGGCACGGCATCACTGAGAACGTGATGCCCGTTTTTCTGAAAACGGCACCCGCTCAATGTCCCCAGTCCCTGAGATGCAGAGCAGCGGCCCGCCGTTGGGCGACGAAGTTGACGCGGACATCAAATTCCGGCCTGATCCCTGCCCGCTTTTGCGTAGCAGATTTGATTGCTCCGCTAATTGTTCTCTTCCGCTATTCGCTTAATCTTTACTTAATTTTATTTTTATAACCTTTCCGCTTTATTAGCCCATGTCAGGCTTTTCCGGAGCGTTACCCTATGCAAGATAATCACACAGCCTCTCTCTCCTTCAGTAAAGTACCGGCCGTAACCGCAGCGTTCTGGCTGACTAAAATCGCGGCGACTACGCTGGGTGAAACTGGCGGAGACGCAGTGACGATGTCAATGAATCTCGGTTATCTGACCGGTACACTGATTTTCGCCATCATCTTCCTGATTGCGGTGACGATACAGATTAACCGCCACAGCTTTAATAAATGGATCTATTGGTTCACGGTGGTCGCCACCACCACCGTGGGAACCACACTGGCGGATTTTGCTGATCGTTCGCTGGGTATTGGTTATCTGGGTGGCACTTTGCTGCTGAGTACCCTGCTGGTGCTTTCGCTCTTTCTCTGGAAAGTCACCTGCGGCACCGTGGCGGTCAGCTCGGTAAGCAACGGTGTGACGGAGACGTTTTACTGGGTCACCATCATGTTTTCCCAGACGCTGGGCACCGCATTAGGAGACTGGACGGCAGACAGCGAAGGGCTGGGTTATGATGGCGGGATCCTGCTGTTTGTCGGCGCGCTGGCTATCATCTGGGCGGCCAGTCGCTTTACTTCACTGTCGCGCACCGCACTTTTCTGGGCCGCCTTTATTCTGACCCGCCCGCTGGGTGCAGTTGTCGGTGACTTCCTGGATAAACCCTTTGCCGCAGGCGGGCTGGCGCTGAGTCGTTACGGTGCCTCGCTGGCCCTGGCGCTGATGATTATCGCCTTTCTGGTCCTGCTGCCTCAGCGTCCCGCTACCCATCGTGTCACAGCAGGCTGAGACGACCACACCGTTCTCCCCTTCATCGCTGTGGTCAAAGCCGCCCGTCAGGGCGGCTTTTTTACGCGCTGTGGTGATCTGCGGATGATCGCAACCGCCATTTCCCTGTTCAGGCCTGGATACTTTTCGTTTTCAGCCCGGTGTTCTTACACTACACTGCTCCACGCGTCAGGCACGCATCAGAATATCAGGGTCTCGGATCCCTGGCCGCAATGACCCTGCGCCCCCCGCGATGAACGATAAGAAACGCCCTCAGCCCGGAACAGAGAATGCTCAAATCAGATCCCCGTTTTACTAGTACCCCCTGCTACCTGTCAGTCAGATGATGAGCCGTCCGCTGTTCGTCACGCTGGATGGCCCGAAAGGGGCCGGAAAAACCACTCTGCTGGAGGCGATCACTCAGGGCCTGAGGACAGAGAAGCGCAAGGTAGTCCGGCTTTGCGAGAAGAAAAACGATCCTTTCAGAGCGGAAACCATGTTGCTCGTCAATCGGCTGGCCAGAAATCCCTCTGTTGAGCTGGAGCGGGAGATTTGCAAACGCTTTGCGCTGAGCCGGGCATGGATTACGCAGCAGGTTCTGATCAGACAGCCAGCCGACAGCCTGATTCTGATGGACCGCTGGTATCCCTCAGATGCCGCATTTCGCCGGTTGATCCCTTTTGCGGAGATCTTACAGCTTAACCGGGAGCACAACGTGCGCGTGCCGGACCTGCACGTCGGCGTGGTGACGGCCCCCGAGGTGTCATGGGCCAGAGCCGCGGCACGGTCGCGGGGGCTGGGCAGTACGGTAATCCAGCGGCTGGAAGAGCATATCGCCTGTACCCACGCATTTGAGCAGGAGATTGACCGCAACGGCTGGCTGTTATGCCGGAATGAAAGCCGCCTGGATGAGGCAACCCAGCAGGTCATGGAGGCGATCAACGCATTGCTTTGATCTTTCAGCTGGCACGATACATACCCGCTTTTGTCGTTTGTTGCCAGTCTGAGCAATGGGGATCAAAAGTGTATTGCAGACGCCGGAGATTGGGATTTCATTCAGGCTACATAAAACGCATTACCCGGGCAGAAAAGCGGATTAACGGTTTGTGAACAGTACCCTGCCGCCACGCCGTGATAGCCGACCCGTGGCCCCACAAAATATCCGATACCTGCTCACCCCAACCCGAATACGCACCTGATGAATAACCCCTCATCCCGCATTCAGTTTTGCTATTACTGCTGGCCTTGCTTAACAAAATGCATGACATCAAATGATTAAGCATGATCTGAATCACATAATTGCGAGTAGAATCTCGTTATCTGTAGTAAAAAGTTCATTACTGCTTAACAGTATCAGCCCTGCAGAGGCTTTATCCACTCCCCCCTGTCCGTCAGGTAAAAGTTGTAACGTGCCATTTAAGCAATAAATTATAGCCCCTGACTGCATTTGTTCGCTCTGCACGGCGACAAATCTGGTTGATTCCTGCAAATCCGTCCAGAAATGACTTTTTATTTACTCAGTTTTCATTAAGGTTACGGAATACCTTTATGCCACGATTCAGAATCTGTCAGCCTGTCCTGCACCGCGTGACATTCATTATTATATTCTCACTTTATATTTCGGTTTTTCTCAACCTCCCTTTTTACCGCCAGGCCAGTTCGCTCATTCCTTTTGATAGCGTGAGCAATATTCTCTTTTTTATCTCTCTGCCGCTGGTGGCATTCAGCGTTATTAATATCGTGGTCACACTCGCCTCCTTTTTATGGCTGGACAGGATAACCATTGCGTTATTGGTCATTATTGCTGCTACCGCACAGTATTTTATTCAGCACTATGGCATCGTCCTTGACCGTTCGATGATCACCAATATTGTGGATACCACGCCCGCTTAAAGCCTGGCGCTGCTGACGCCTCAGATGATCCTCGTCATCCTGGCGAGCGGATTCTTTGTCGCTGCGCTGGCCTTCTGGCCCAGGTTTAAAGCCTCCATCCCGGTATGGAAAGGGCTCCTACAGCGCGGCATTAGTCTGGCGATCTCACTGGTGCTCATCGCCCTGATTGCACTGCTGTTTTATAAAGATTACGCCTCGCTGATTCGCAACAACCACTCGCTGCTGAAGTCACTCAGCCCCTCGAATTTCATCGCCGCGTCACTCTCTTACTACAGCCATCGCGAGCGGGCCAACCTTCCGCTGGTGAAAACAGGCGAGGATGCCCGCCAGCAGCCTCAGATGCTGAACGGCCCAAAAAAGAACCTGACGATTCTGGTGGTGGGTGAAACCTCACGCGCCGCCAATTTCTCTCTGGGCGGTTATGACCGGGAAACCAATCCGTTGCTGGCGAAAGAGGACGTCATCTATTTTCCGGCAACCTCTTCCTGCGGTACCTCCACCGCCGTATCCGTTCCCTGCATGTTCTCAACTATGCCGCGCAGCCATTATGACGATGCGCTGGCCAGCCATCAGGAGGGGCTGCTGGATATTCTGCAGCGTGCCGGGCTGAGCATGTTATGGAATGAGAATGATGGCGGCTGCAAGGGTGCGTGTGAACGGGTGCCGAATCAGGAGATGACCGATCTTAATCTGCCGGAGATGTGCATCAACGGCGAATGCTATGACGAGGTGCTTTTCCACGGGCTGGAGGCGTATATCAGCCAGTTGCAGGGCAATGGCATTATCGTGCTGCACACCATCGGCAGCCACGGGCCTACCTACAACCATCGCTATCCCCCGGCATTCCGCAAATTCACACCCACCTGTGAAACGAAACAGATTCAGGCGTGTTCCCAGGCGCAGCTGATCAATACTTATGACAATACGATCCTTTATGCGGACTACATCGTAGATAAAGCGATTACGTTACTTAAAGCCCGGCAGGATAAATTCACCACCAGCCTGGTCTATCTGTCTGATCACGGTGAGTCTCTGGGCGAGAAAGGTGTTTATCTGCATGGCCTGCCCTACGCCATTGCGCCTGACGTCCAGACACACGTCCCGCTGCTAATCTGGCTTTCGCCTGACTATAAGCAGCGTTACGGCGTGGACTACCACTGTCTGAGCCAGCATGCCGCAACGCAGAAATATTCTCACGATAATCTCTTTTCCACGCTGCTGGGGATGACGGGCGTGCAGACCCGTGAATATGTTGCCACTGACGATATTCTTGCGAGCTGCAGACATCAGCCCTGAGCGTCAGCCCGGCAGCAGGCTCTGCTGCCGGTGAGGAATTCACGTCTGAAGCCGCACGGATCTGCGGCCCGGTCAGAGCAGTGTCACCCTGCCCTGGAAAACTACAGGCCCCGATGGCCCGGCCTGTTTAGAGCCGCCTGGCGGTTCAAGACTGACCGCCAGCACCGTCTGGTTATCCAGCGCGCCGGCAGGCAGCTTAAAGGCATTGCTTCCGCGACGCGCGATCAGGCCCAGCGACTGCGGTGCGGCGCTACCTTTGATCAGCCATAGCTCAAAGTTTTTATCCGCTGGCAACGTAATGTTTAGGGCTGACACCTCAATCAGCGAAGCGGACTTATCCAGACTCACCACAAACTGCGCATCAGGCCGCGCCCCGCTGAGCACCGCCACCGGCTGCAGTGAAGGGGTGACATCGGGCCTGGTCACGTAACTGAAAATCAGGAGTCCCGCTAACGCCGCCGCCAGCCCCCAGCCGAGCCAGAATCCGGGATGAGAGGATGTACGGGGTGCAGAGGCCGTGGGAGCGGAGCGGCTGAGATCGCGCTCAATCCTCTGCCAGACGCCGGGCGCAGGCGCAACCGCCGGAGTGAGGAGATCGAGTCCGCTAAAGGCTTTCTGCCAGTGCAGGACTTCGGCAGCAAAGGCCGCGTCCTCATTAAGCCGTTTATCCAGCGATTGACGGGTGGCGTCATCGGTCAGCCCGAGCACATATTCTGCGGCGATAAGGTCGCTGTTTTCCTGAAGACTCATAAGCCTATGCACTCCCGCAGATGGATTAACGCGCGACGGATCCAGCTTTTTATCGTGCCTTCAGGCTGGCTCAGAGAGAGTGCAATTTCACTCTGCGACAGGCCACGATAATAGGCGAGCGAAAGCGTCTGTCGCTGCTCTGAAGGCAGATGCGCCATACAGTGCTGAAGACGGCGCGCCTCTGCATGTCCGCCATCTACAGAGAGCGGTGTGTGAAAGCCCGCTTCGGCTTCAGTAATCTCCTCCATGGAACAGCACCGGTTTTCATGTTTACGCAGAAAATCGATCGCACGATTGCGGGCGATATGGCAGAGCCATATCTGTGGTTCGCTGCGCCTGTCGTCGTAATAGGCTGCCGATTGCCAGATCTGAAGGAAGGTGTCGTGGAGGATCTCTTCTGCCCAATCACGGCGCCGGACCATACGCAGAATAATGCCGAACAGCTTTGGAGAGAGGCTGTGATAAAGCTGCGCCAGCGCGGCTTTGTCGCCGCAGGCAATCTGATTCATTAACTCAGCCTGAATGTGAGGCACGTTTTTTGTCATCGTTTTGCCTGTTGAAGGTGTAGCCACCTCAGTGGCTACACACAGTATAGATGACACTTTTTACGGCACCAGCACGGTATCAATAACGTCAATGACACCATTACTCTGGTTCACATCATAGGTGGTGATATTAGCAATGTTACCCTGGGCATCTTTAAGCTGAATGTTGTGTGGGCCGTTTGCCATTACCCACAGCGCGCCACCCTGCACCGTTTTCAGTTCAGCCTTGCCGCCACCGGCTTTGATTTTCTTCTGCAGCGCTTTCATATCCAGTTTCCCGGCTACGACGTGATAGGTCAGCACACTGGTGAGTTTCTGTTTGTTCTCAGGTTTTAGCAGGGAGTCGACGGTGCCCTGTGGTAGTTTTTCGAATGCCGCATTGGTCGGGGCGAAAACGGTAAACGGCCCTTTGCCTTCGAGCGTCGGCACCAAACCCGCCGCTTTGACGGCGGCCACCAGTGTGGTGTGATCTTTGGAGTTAATGGCGTTCTGCACAATATTTTTCGACGGGTACATCGCTGCCCCACCGACCATCACCGTATCGCTGTTCATGGTCGCCGCATAAGAGACACCGCTGAAGACTAAAGCAGAAAAAAGCAGAGCTGGCATGAAGGGTTTCATTTTCACTTTCCTCATTAGTTTATGGACAGGACGGTTATGCCCTTATCTGTTAATACGGATGAGCAGGGAAAACGGATGCAAAAAATTTTAATTTTTTTGCGATAGGGCGAAATAAAAATCAACGCGCTGATTTTTTTCCGGTTTACGTGAGCTGCGGCTGACAGGGTAAAGCAGAATTAGCCGCGCCATCCGGGTGACGAAATGGCGCGGCATAGCACTGCGGCTGAACCACAGGACAAATCTGGCTTTATAGCGTCAGCCTGCATTGCGCTCGAAATGGCTGTTCACAAACGCGCGGCAGCGAGGAGAGATCGGATCCAGAAACACCTGTTCCGGTGAGCCGGACTCTTCGATCATACCCTGATGCAGAAACACCGCTTTGTTCGAGACATCGCGCGCAAAGCCCATCTCATGCGTCACGATGATCATGGTGCGTCCCTCTTCCGCAAGGCCGCGGATAACCCGCAGCACCTCACCCACCAGCTCCGGGTCCAGCGCGGAAGTTGGTTCATCAAACAGTATCGCTTTGGGCTGCTGCGCCAGCGCCCGGGCAATTGCCACGCGCTGCTGCTGCCCGCCTGAAAGCTGTGACGGCCAGGCATCACGCTTTGCATAGAGTCCAACCTTATGCAACAAGGCTTCAGCCTCTTCGATCGCCTCTTTATGGCTGCGCTTCTGCACATGCACCGGCGCTTCGATGATGTTCTGCATCACCGTTTTATGCGGCCATAGATTAAAGCTCTGAAACACGAAGCCGAGCTGCATCCGCATCAGCTTGATACGACGACGTTGCTCGCGGCTCAGTTTCTCATCAGCGTTGTCCAGTGTGACGCTGACGTCGCCGACGGCGATTTCCCCCGCCTGTGGTATCTCCAGAAACGGGATGCAGCGCAACAGCGTACTTTTTCCCGATCCGCTGGCCCCAATCAGTGAAATGACGTCGCCATCCTGCGCGGTCAGGCTGATGTCATGCAGCACTTCGTGTCCCGCATAACTCTTTCTGAGGTGGCTCAGCATGATGGTAGGTGCGGTCATGAGCGTGCTCCGAAATAGTAAGGTGATAAGCGTCGTTCCAGCATTGATACCCCTTTACTGACCAGGATGGTCAGCAGCAGGTAGATCAACGCTGCACTCAGGAACACCTCCAGCGCCCGGAAAGTGGAAGAGACGATGGAGTCGGCAATGCCGGTCATCTCCATCAGGCTGATAGTACTGACCAGTGACGTCGCTTTGATCATGGAGATGATTTCATTGCTGTAGGCGGGTAACGCCTGGCGGACCGCAATCGGTAACGTAATGCGGGTAAAGATCTTATACGATGACATACCCGACACTTTTGCCGCCTCCAGCGACTGCTGACTGACAGCGCGCAGCCCGCCGCGCAGAATTTCCGAGGTATAGGCCGCATCGTTAAGGATGAGTGCCAGTAGGCCGCACCAGTAAGGCTCACGCAGCAGCGGCCAGAAGATGCTCTCACGCACCGCCGGTAAGCTACCCAGCCCGTAATAGACCATGAAAATCTGGATCAGCAGCGGAGTGCCACGAAACAGCCAGACGTAGAACCGGCAGAACAGGCTGCCGACGCGCGTCATGCGCAACAGATTCAGCAGCAGCGCCAGCACGCCGCCACCCAGCAGGGAGAGCAGCGCCAGGTTGATTGTCAGCGGCAATCCTTTTAACAGCGCCAACAGCGTCTGCTGTAAAAACATGATATCCACGTGGACTCCTTACCCTTTTATGCGCTGTTGACCGCGCATCGCAAACTTTTCCACGTAGCGGAAAACCATATCGGAACAGGTGGTGATAATCAGGTAGATCACTGCCCCGACGCTGTAGAAGAAAAAGGACATCTGGGTAGAGTTTGCGGCGGTGGAGACCTGGTTCATGGTCTCCACCAGCCCGGTCACGGAAACCAGCGCCGACTCTTTAATCACCGACTGCCACTGGTTGCCCATGCCCGGCAGTGCGGTCCTTAACGCCTGCGGCACAATAATGCGTCGAAACATCATCAGCCTGCCCATGCCGGTGACGGTGGCCGCTTCCAGCGTGCCGCCAGGAATGGCATAGAACGCGCCACGAAACACACCGCTCTGGTAGGCTCCTGAGATCAGCCCGATGGCAATCGCACCGGCTACGAAACCGTTGACATCAAACGGTCCCTGGAAGCCCAGCGCAGTGCCGACTGTGGTGACGACCTGCCGTCCGCCGAAGTAGAAGAGGTAGATAACCAGCAGCTCCGGTACGCCGCGGAACAGCGTGACATAACCTGCCGCCAGCCGCTGCTGCCAGCGAGAACCGGCAATCTGCATCCAGCAGAGCACGCTGCCCAGCATCGCGCCCAGCAGCCAGGCGCATAGAGACACGCTGACGGTGACGGCGGCGGCATTAAGCAGCACGCCCCCCCATCCTTCATCGCCGAAACCCAGTATCTGCCAGTCAATATTCATCAGCATCCGGGGTTACGCTTTCGGCGCGACATCTTCGCCGAACCATTTGATCGACAGTTTGCTCAGCGTTCCATCTTTGATCATCGACTCCAGCGCCTGATTCAGTGCCTGCTGCAGTTCGCTGTTACCTTTACGCAGGCCAATCGCCGAGCCGGCACCCAGTACGCCACCAGTGAAGCCATAGCCGCTGCTGCTGATCGCATCGCTCTGCTTTTTCACAAAGGCGTTGAGGTTGGTGCGCGAAGCCATCACCGCATCAACGCGGCCATTCAGCAGGTCGGCGTAGGTTTCCGGGCCAGCCTGATAGGTGCGGATCGTAGCGACATCGCCCAGGTACTTCTGCAGGAAATCCGCCTGGATGGTGGCGACCTGCACCGCAATGGTTTTGCCTTTAAAGGTGGTTTTCAGATCGTCGATCGCTTTTTTCATCCCGGCTTCGTCATCTGCCGCAACCACCGTGCCGCTGCCTGGCAGCGTCGCCAGCGCGCTTTTTTTCGCGGTCACAAAGCTGGAGACGCTGACGGTATACTGATGAGTGAAGTCAATCGCTTCAGCACGTTTTGGCGTCACGGTCACCGCATCGACCACGGCATCATATTTACCGTCGATCAGCCCAGGGATCATGCCTGACCACTTCTGCGCGATGATTTCATATTTAAAGCCCGCGCGCTTCGCCAGCTCCGCGACCATGTCCGGCTCATAGCCGACAATTTTGCCGCTCGGCGTCGTCTGGTTGAACGGAGGATAGGCCGCTTCGGTAGCAAACTTCAGGGTGCCAAAATCTTTCGCCTGGCTGAACGCGGAGGTGGCGAGCAGCGCCACAGTCAGTGACGCCATGAACAGGCGGTTACGCATCATCATAGAAACCTCATTTTTATAATTAAGAGAGTAAATCAACTGCAAGGCGCGTCAGCGCCTGCGTCCCGGCGGTAATGCTGCGTTCATCCGGCTGATAGTCGGAGTTATGCAGATGGTCATCGCGGCCCGGTGTGGCAGAACCAATATGGATCTGGCAGCCGGGTGCGCGTTCCGTAAACAGTGAAAAATCTTCGGCTCCAAAGCTGGCGCTGGGCTGTGCGACGATCATCTGGTCAAACTGATGCGACAGGATAGTTTCCAGCGCGTCGATCAGGCGATCGTCGTTCATCAGAGGCGGCACACCACGCTGGAAGTTAACGTCTATCCGCACGTTCTGCGCCAGGGCGACCCCTTCACACATCCGTTTGAATGAGGCTTCCATGGCCGCGCGGACCTCAGGCGATTTCGTCCGGATCGTGCCCTGAAACAGGCAGCTGTCGGGAATGATGTTGTGGGTGGTTCCGCCCTGAATATGGCCGATGGTCAATACAGCGGAGTGCGCCGGATCGCGTTCGCGCGAGATCAGGGTCTGCAACTGGCTGATAAGATGGACGGTGGCGATGATCGGGTCGGTGCCCATGTGCGGGCGCGCCGCGTGGGTTGAGACGCCGTGCACCGTCACATCAAATTCGTCGCTGGAGGCCGTGCTGGCCCCGCGCGTCAGGGCAATCTCGCCTGCAGCCAGCTCGGGTTTGTTATGCAGGGTGACGGCCCAGTCGATGCCGTCTGCAACGCCATCCGCAATCATGGCGGCCGCGCCGCTTTCAGGTGTCTCTTCCGCAGGCTGGAATATCAGGCGGACCCGGCCTTTGAGTTGCTGGCGGTAGTGCGGCAGGATCGACGCCACACCCAGCAGGGTTGCAGTATGAATATCATGACCACAGGCATGCATTTTTCCAGGATAGCAACTGGCAAAAGGTAAACCGGTCTGTTCATGGATAGGCAGCGCGTCCATATCGGCGCGCAGCAGCAGCGTTTTACCCGGCTCTGCGCCATCAATATCGACTACAACGCCGGTGCGGCCCACGCCGCTGCGGGGATGAAGCCCCAGCGCCTGCAGGTAGTCCGTAACCAGACCGGCCGTTCGCAGCGTATCAAATCCTAACTCCGGATGGGCGTGGATATCCCGTCGAATCGCAATTAACTGCGATTCGAGTTCATTAACTCTGGCTTTTATTTCCCCGGCCAGTCGTGCTTTTTCCTGATTCATAGCAGCCCCGGCAATATGAGATCGACAGGCTCCGGCCGACCTTCTTTTTTATTCACCCTGATGGCGGATGATGATGACCATTTATTTATTCACAGCACGTTGCAGAAAGCAACGCGGAATAAGCGGCAATCAATCGCTATAAATCAATAAGATAGAATCAGTTATTGGAAAGTCGTATGAGATAGCAGCAGATCAGCAATAATATTAATAATCTACCTCGTGACATTACTTTCCCTACTTTCGCGGCGGGATAATTACTTCTATCCCGCCATTAAAAATAAGCCTCCGCTATTTTCGCTGACATTGCCGCGTACGCATCCGGAATAAAAATCGAATCGCAGGGCGAAGCAGCGCAGCCTGACCTGACTTCCGGATGCCGTTAGTCTGTTCTGCTCCCGGCGGCGGGGTCACGCGGCTGAGCCTGCAGCCGGGCAGCCGCACTTTCCGTTGCCGCACGGCGTGTGGCGATAAAGGGTGCCATCTGAGCCTGCGCCTGTGCCACCTCCTGTGGCGGTGCGGTACGCGGTGAACCGCTGCTGAACGGAGGTTCAGGGTCATATTCCATCTGTAACTGCACCGCTCTGGCGGTTTCTTCACCGGCGATTTCCGCCACCAGCGTCAGCGCAAAATCGATGCCAGAGGTAACGCCCGCGCCGGTGATGCGGTTGCGGTCGCGCACCACGCGCTGGCTGACCGGCTCTGCCCCGAGCAGGGCCAGCTGATTGAGGGAACCCCAGTGGCAGGTGGCACGATATCCCTGCAGGAGCCCGGCCGCCCCCAGCACCAGCGATCCGGTACAGACGGACGTGATCCACTGCGCCTGTTCCGCCTGCCGCTGCAGAAAATCCAGCGTGACCGCATCTGACATCAGAGCGATCTGCCCCGGTCCGCCCGGCACGCAGATCACATCCAGCGGCGGACAGTCTGTAAACGTCATGGTCGGCACGATCGACAGGCCGCGATCGGAACGCACCGGGTGACAATCTTTCCAGATCAGGAAGCATTCGACGTCCGGCGTACGCGCGAATACCTCCCAGGGGCCGGTTAAATCGAGCTGGGTAACATCAGGAAACAGCAGCAGACCTATCTTCAGTGAAGGATTCATACGTTAACTCCGGACATAAAGTGGCTTTCATCATGCCCGGATGGCTGTTCAGATAGCAACGTGCAGGCTACGGCCGGGAATGAATACCTTTAGCGGCGCAGCGCATCATCGCCCGCCCGCATTACGACAGCGCCTCTGCGTTTGTTTCGAGCCGCCGGGTGAAAAAACGGGTCAGGATGTCCGCCGTTTTTTCGGGTTGCTCATCCGGAATAAAGTGGCCGCAGTCAGTTATCGTTTCACCATAAACATGTTGCGCAACGGCACGTAACGGCGCAGCCATATCAGGAATCGAGCCCTGATCGGCACTTACAGCCAGCAGCGGCAGTGACAGTTTCCCCTGCCGCGCACGCTGGCGATTCTGCTGCGCGGACTGTTCAAACGCCCGATAAAATGCGAGCCCGGCCCGCAGTGCGCCTGGCTGTTGAAAGACGCGCAGATATTCACGCCGGGCCGCCGGATCGATGCGATGCGGGCTGGCGGCTTTCTGGTTGAAAAACCAGTCGAGGTAGAGGCCTTCTCTGCCCATGATCAGGGCTTCCGGCAGATCGTGCACACAGTGAAACGCAAAGTGCCAGGTTTTCCGGGCGCTTTCCCCCACCAGTGGCAGCGTATCCGGAAGCGTGATGCCTGGAATGCCCGCATCCAGCAGCGCCACACGACTCACCTTTTCACTGAATTGAGCCGCCAGAGACCAGGCTACCCAGGCGCCGACATCATGTCCGGCCAGGCAGAAGCGGTCCACGCCAAGCTGTTGCAGCAACATCACAATGCGCGCTGCAACCGTATCTGTATCATACCCTTCGGCGGGGAAGTCTGAATCACCCTGGCCCGGCAGATCGGGGGCGATAACATTGAAACGGCGGGCCAGCAAAGGCATCACCGCCCGCCAGGCGTAACTGCTTTGCGGAAACCCCGCCAGCAGAACGACAGTTTGCGGATGCTCGTCACCTGCGCGAAGATAGTGCAGACGCTGCGAACCAACGGTAGCAAAGTGTCGCTGAAAAATGGAATGGGGCAACACAGGACCTCCTTAAATAAGGAAACAATCATTTCCTTTATGAGTAAAATTTAATCGAGCAGCGTCATTGCCAGTGGAATAACGCTGGCATCCGGGCGCGTCGCCGCCTCTTTACCGGCGACTCTCATTCCCAGAACAATGCAAAGCAGCAGTGAGGCGGCAGACTCGCTATCAAGTGAAGGATTCACTGAGCCATCCTGCTGACCCTGAAGGATAAGCTGCTGCAGATTCTGGTAATTGCGCATCAGAGCCGCACCGACCACGCCCGCCAGTTCTTCATCCAGCGTCTGCAGCTCCACGGCGCTGACCGCCACCAGACAGCCACGTTCACCTTCAACGTCGCGCACGGAATCCACATAAAACGCCAGCAGCTCTTCCAGTTTCGCCCGGCCGTTTTCACATTGTCCCAGGCGCAGCGCCAGGCTGCTGTTACGCAAAGAGAGATAGCGGGCAAAGACCTCTGCAAACAGCGTGCGTTTGTCGGTAAAGGCTTTGTAGATGCTACCCGTGGTAAGCTGCATCGCCTGACTCAGATCCCCGATCGACGTGGCGTGATACCCTTTCTGACGAAACAGCAGCATCGCGCGGTCAAGCACCACGTCGGTATCAAAGGCGCGTGGCCGTCCCCGATCCTTGTAGCGGTTATCATTCATCGCTGGCACCATTAGGAAATGATCATTTCCTTAAACATAAACCGATTCCCTCATGGTGTGAAGTTTTTTATTCCGATCTGCGCGAGCGGTTCAGGCAAGGTTTTTCAGGAGTAAACGTGCCGGAAGCTGCGGGCGGCCAGAACCTGTGCAGGAAACCGTGCCACCCAACGTAACGCGCGAAGAAGCGCGTCAGGTCACGCCGAGAAAACGCAATAGCGCCGTCATCATTGCGGCCCCCAGAATGATCATGATCAGCGGTGCGCGCCGCCAGGCCAGCAACAACGCAAAACCCACACCCGCGACCCGCGCCATCCCGGCGAAATGCTGGCCTTCAAACAGGGTGGTGGTTGCCGCGACGGCCAGCAGCAATATTGTGGCCGCATCAGAAAGCATCTGCTGCGTGCGCTCACTGATGGGCAGCCGGTTTCCCAGCCGGACACCGGCAAACCGCATCAGATAGGTTCCCGCGGCCAGCAGGGCAATGCCGGCCAGTATCATTCCCTGATGCGTCATTTGCGCGACCTCCATGTCAGCAGACCCAGTAACGAAAACAGCACCGGCATGCCTGCCGGAACCAGGGGCGTCGCCAGCAGTGAGAGGAGTGCGCCGACGGTGGCGGGTATCCGGGTACGACGCTGACGCAGTGCCGGAAAGATCAGGGCGATCAGGATGGCCGGGAAGACGGCATCCAGGCCAATCATGGAGACATCCGGAATGAACTGTCCTATTGCCGCGCCGGTCATTACGCTGACCGGCCAGATCAGACCGATCCCAATCCCGCACAGCCAGTAGGCGCTGCGGCGCTGGGCGAGCTGTGGCTGTGAGATGCCAAACACGACGCTTTCATCGTTCATGATGTGACAGCCAAACCAGCCCGACGGTCCCCTGCCCACCAGATCCTTTACCGCAATGCCAAACGGCAGGTGACGCGCATTGACCAGCAGACCCGCTGCGGCAGCAGTAAATGGGCTGCCTCCACCCGCTACAATGCCGATAAACAGGAACTCCGACGCGCCTGCCAGCACCAGCGTTGATAAGGCCAGTGGCACCCAGAGCGGAAAGCCGTCGGCGGAGGCCAGCGAACCATAAGAAAGGCCGACGATCCCGTCCGCAATGCAGACCAGGAATATCGCCTTTATCACCCCTTTATCCAGCAACTGCATCTGCGGAAAAATCATCATCACATCTCATAATGAACGTATAATCCGATATAATGAACAGCCGGACGTCGCTTTACAAGATGAACGTAACGTTCGATATAAAAAACATTCAGGTTATCAGGAGTGCGTTTGAATACCCCTATCAGCATTATTGCCACTGCCCTCGTGCGGGAACGTCAGCGATCAGGATTGTCACTGGCTGAGGTGGCACGCCGCGCCGGTATTGCAAAATCCACGCTTTCCCAGCTCGAGGCAGGGAATGGCAATCCGGGCATCGAAACCCTGTGGTCACTCTGCGTGACGCTGAATATTCCGTTTTCGCGGTTGCTGGAACCGGATGCCCGCCGTTTGCAGGTGATCCGGCGTGGAGAAGGCCTGACGGTGACGGCCGATCTGGCGGACTACCAGGCCGTTCTGCTGGCCTCCTGCCCGCCTGGCGCGCGACGTGACATCTATCTGCTGGAGGTTCAGCCCGGCAGTGAGCGCGTTTCACAACCCCATATTCCTAATACCGTTGAGCACATCATCATCGCCAGAGGACGTGCGTGGGTGGGACCGGTCGACAGCGCGGTCGAGCTGGAGGTGGGGGATTACATTACCTATCCGGGCGATGAGCTGCATCTATTCAGGGCGCTGGAACCCGATACACTGGCGCTGCTGGTGATTGAACACACCTGATCAGCATCCGGCGAGCTTCGCATCTGTCTGAGCGGGGGTAAGGTGATAAATGAGCTGCACCTCGCTGCTCAGGCAGATAGCCGGATAGTGTTCACGCATCCCCTCCAGCAGCCACGCATCCGGCCATTCCGCCATCTTTCCCAGCCGCGCAGCCACTTCGCTTAAACGCAGGGTGTCAACGCGCGTCACCCATACAATGACCGCATCGGCTGCATCCTGCTGATTAACCAGCCTCAGTGGGCCGGCGACGATCGCCCCCTCCTGCCATCGTATCGTCGAGGTTTTTTCGCCGCATCTGACGGCCGGCATCAGGCGCGGAACGAGTGAGAGCTGCTGCATTTTGTCTCCTGCACATTCGTGTATCCGGACAACTAAACACAAATTCGGCTTGAAAACAAAATTCTTAATGTTATGTTATAACATAATAATTAACGTGCATTTTAAGGTCATGCTATGACACTCTCTTCAGTCACATCCCGCGATTCCCGCCTGCCGGTGGCGGTGCTCTCCGGTTTTCTTGGCGCAGGTAAAACCACTCTGCTCAACCATATCCTTAACAACCGCGAAGGACGGCGGATCGCCGTCATCGTCAATGATATGTCTGAGATCAATATCGACGCAGCGCTGGTGCGCAACGGCGGTGCAGAACTCTCCCGTACCGATGAAAAGCTGGTCGAAATGAGCAACGGCTGCATCTGCTGCACCCTGCGTGAAGATTTGCTGCTGGAGGTGAAACGTCTGGCGCAGGCCGGTCGATTCGATCATCTGGTGATTGAATCGACCGGTATTTCCGAACCCCTGCCGGTGGCGGAAACGTTCACCTTCGAGGATGAAGATGGGGAAAGTCTGTCGGCGTATGCCCGGCTGGACAGCATGATCACGGTCGTGGATGGTCTCAACTTCCTGCGGGATTACCGCTCAGTCGATGATCTCCAGTCGCGTGGTGAGTCGCTGGGCGAACAGGATGAGCGCGCTGTCGTGGATCTGCTGGTGGATCAGATTGAATTCTGCGATCTGCTGGTGCTCAACAAAACGGATCTGCTGAGCCAGGCGGAACGCCATGAACTGCATGGCATGCTGCACGCGCTTAACCCGCACGCCCGCATTGTAGAGAGCGAATTCGGTCAGGTGCCGCTGGACGCACTTCTGAATACTGGCCGGTTCGATTTTGATCGGGCGGCTCAGGCGCCCGGCTGGTTGCAGACGCTGCGTGGGGAGCACCAGCCAGAGTCAGAAGAGTATGGCATCCGTAGCTTTGTTTACCGCGCCCGTCGGCCGTTTCATCCGCAGCGTTTCTGGCGGGTGGTGAACCACGAGCTTGACGGGATCGTGCGTTCCAAAGGTTACTTCTGGCTGGCCAGCCGTCCCGACTATGCCGGACTCTGGTCTCAGGCAGGCGCGGTGGCGCGTCAGGGATATGCCGGCCGCTGGTGGGTCAGCATTCCGCGATCCGACTGGCCGCAGGATGCGGAGTCCCTTAACTTCATCGCCGTACAGTGGCAGGAAGGCACCGGCGATGCGCGTCAGGAGCTGGTCTTTATCGGTATCGAAATGGACGAGCCGCGCATTCGTGCGGCGCTGGAGAGCGCGCTGCTGACGGACCAGGAAATGGCGGCCGGACCTGAACAGTGGGTCACGCTGGCGGATCCGGTTCCGGCCTGGTTCGACGAGGTGACGGCCTGACGCAACGGTTGACGGCATGGCCGGGCTCCGTGATAGTGACATAGCCGTGTGGGTGACGATCGCCCGCCGATCCCTGATCAGGAGTCGCCACAGATGCCGCAACGTATTGCCGTTATTGGTGCAGGTGTGCTGGGTTTAGCCGTAGCACAGTCCCTTTGCCGTCAGGGTGCGGAGGTCACCGTTTTCGACAAAGGCCAGCCTGGCGGCGGCACCAGCCAGATCAGTTATGCCTGGGTGAATGCCAACGGTAAGGATCCCGCCAGCTATCACGAACTCAATGCGTGTGCGACAGAGGAGCACCGGCGCTGGCAGGCCAGTCATCCGACCTGGCCCCGCTGGCTGCTGGAAACCGGCACGCTGGAATGGGCGGCCGATCCCGCTATCCACCAGCAGCTGACCCGCCGGGTTGCAAAACTCACGGCGCTGGGTTATCCCTGTGAAACACGCGAGCGGGATGCGCTGCTCAGCGCCCTGCCCGGTCTCCGGCTTGATCCCCGCGTTCAGCAGGCGTGGTTTTTTTCCTCGGAATGCCTGCTCTTTCCCAGCCTTTATATCGCCTCTCTGCTGGCCGATCTGCACGCCAGCGGGGGACGGCTCGTTTCTCAAAGTGAGGTCACAACGCTGGCGGAATCGGGCCGGGATGTGCGTCTGACGCTGGCCAGCGGCGAAGCGTGGCGCGGCGATCAGCTGGTACTGGCGACCGGCCGGTGGGCACCTGAGCTGCTCAGCCAGTGCGGGCTCGAACTGGCAATGACCGATGCGAACCGTGCTGATCCGGCGGCCTGCAGTTTCCTGGCGCATACCCAGCCGCTGCCAATCCCGCTTAACTGCAATCTGATCACGCCGGAACTTAACGTACGGCCGCAGGGGGGAGGACGCCTTATGCTGCAGGCACTCGATCTGGATCAGTATGCCGATCCGGCCCGTCCGGCCTCCCCGGATGGATTGATTGGCAAAGAGATGCTGCGGCGGCTGCAGCGGCTGTTCAGGTACAGTGAGGGGGCAAGAATTGAGAAGATTGAAACCGGGCAGCGGTCGCGCCCGGCTGACGGACTGCCCGCGCTGGGGTATCTCAGTAAATCGTCCAGGATCTATCTGATGGTTACCCACAGCGGCATGACCCTTGCCCCGCTGCTGGGCAGACTGGTGGCAGAAGAGATGCTGAGCGGCACAGCCTCACCGATGCTCAGTGACTTTGCACCGCATCGGCTGCTGCGTCCGCTCAGTGCGGATATAAAGAGCGCACCCGCCTATCTGCCTGCGTCGCAGTAAAATCAGCGGCGATTTTTCCACACGGTCTGCACGTTACAGAATTCGTGCACACCAAAGTGCGACAGTTCACGGCCATAACCGCTCTTCTTCACACCCCCGATGGTGACGCGCGGATCAGAGGCGCCGTTACCGTTCACAAACACAGCCCCGACTTCAAGCTGCAGTGCCAGCCGGTCGGCGGTCTCTTCGTTGCCACTCCAGATCGTGGCACTGAGGCCAAAATCGCTGTCGTTGGCGATCTCAAGCGCATGCTGGGGATCCCGAGCGACGGCAATCGCGGCAACCGGGCCAAACAGCTCCTGACGAAACGCCGTCATGCTGCTGGTGACATCCGCAAGGATCGTTGGTGCGTAGTAGTTACCCTGACCGGCGACCTTTTCGCCGCCCAGCACCAGACGTGCCCCTTCTGCCAGCGTGGCCTTGACCTGACTGTCCAGCTCGTCACGCAGATCGGCGCGCGCCATCGGGCCCAGGAATGTCTGCTCGTCCAACGGATCGCCCATGGTTAGTGCCTGAACGGCTTCCGTGAAGCGCTTTTCAAACTCGCTGGCGATTGGCGCTTCGACAATGAAGCGTTTAGCGGCCATGCAGACCTGCCCGGTGTTCTGGAAGCGTCCGATGACGGCAGATTTAACGGCTTCATCGAGATCGGCATCGGCCAGTACGATGAAAGGATCCGATCCGCCCAGTTCCAGTACGGTTTTCTTCAGGGCTGCACCTGCCTGCGCGGCAATTGCGGCGCCTGCCCGGACACTGCCAGTGACGGCAACGGCGGCAATCCGGTCGTCTTTAATCGCGACGGAAACACCGTCATTATCAACGTTAATGAGATTAAAGCCGCCTGCAGGCAGATCGGTCGCCCTGAACAGCTCAGCCATCAGTGTGGCGCTTCCCATAACGTTAGGCGCGTGTTTCAGCAGATAGGTGTTGCCTGACAGCAGCATGCTGACAGCGCCTCGCAGAACCTGCCACAGAGGGAAATTCCATGGCATGACGGCCAGGATGACGCCAATCGGCCGGAATCGTTGCCATGCGTCGGCAACCTGAGTCGGCTGGTCATCAAGCATTGCCGGGCCATGTTCAGCATACCAGTCGCACAAATTTGCGCATTTCAGGACTTCAGCGCGGGCCTGTGCAATGGGTTTTCCCATCTCCAGCGTGATCATACGAGAAAGATCCTGCTCACGCAGGCGGAGCTGTTTACCCAACTGGCGTAATACATGCACTCTGTCCGCCATATCACTCTGTTGCCATCGGGCATACGCGGCGGCGCTCTCTGCCAATGCCTGCTCCAGCTCGGATGCTGATTGTAATGGCCAGCGTGTCAGAATTTCACCTGTTGCAGGGTTACGCGATAGGACATGGTCAGTCATGATGCCGGTTTCCTCATTCTGTCAGTGATGGAAAAACGATACGCGCTCAGGATGATGATGAAAAATGAATAATAGTGAGGAAGTTGTTTACTAAAAATGAACCTGTATGCTTTTTATCTGCTCTGCTTCTTTACCAGCTCTTTGCAGATGTGGTTATTTCAGCCGCCAAAGCGGAGAGCGGAAGATCGGCGATTTCTGATGTTTTCCACTTATACAGTGATTAGATCCTAAAAAACGATCCTTAATAGATCATAAAGAGATCCTAAGAGATCCCCGATCGTCGCAGGCCGCACGCCCCAAGGGCTCAAAGGGTGATCGCGTTCACTATAATCAGTAAAGTGTTCACTGTAATCAGTACTTTATTCACTGTACCAGGTAGAATGTTCACTATAAACAGTGCTAATGTTCACTGTAGTCAGAAAACGATCCCTTTCATCCACAGAATGAAGATCTTAAGCTATGGCAGATAAAGACAACGAAAACAAAGCGTTACTAGAACCTTTTCTGTCAGTGACCAAAAACAGTGGTGAAGTTATCCAGCTTCATCCCAACAAGAATAATACTGTTCAGCCGGTGGCATTAATGCGCCTTGGACTGTTTGTGCCGACGCTGAAATCAACGGCACGCGGCAAATCCGGTGCAATGGCCTCGACAGATGCGACCAAAGAGCTGAAAAATCTGACGCTGGTAAAAGCCGAGGGCTACGAAAAGATTACCATCACCGGCGCGCGACTGGATATGGATAACGATTTCAAAACCTGGGCGGGGATCATTCAGTCTTTCTCGCGCTATCCGACCAGGGGCGATACAGTCACGCTACCCTTCATCGACTTTGTGAAGATGTGTGGTATTCCCTCTGCCAACTCCTCCGCTGCGCTGCGTAAGCGTCTGGATGCCTCTCTGCGCCGGATTGCAACCAATACCCTCTCCTTTGAAGGTAATGGCAAGGCGTATCATACTCATCTTGTTCAGTCTGCGTATTACGATCGCGAAAAAGATATCGTGCGCATTCAGGCCGATCCTAAACTGTTTGAACTTTATAATTTCGACCATAAGGTTTTGCTTCAGCTTCGCGCCATATCCCGTCTTAAACGCAAAGAGTCTGCACAGGCGCTCTACACTTTCCTGGAGAGCCTGCCAACCAATCCTGCGCCTATATCGCTCGCGCGACTGCGAATGCGCCTGAATCTGGGCTCCAAGACTACCACGCAGAATCATGTGGTGCGGCGCGCAATGGAGCAGCTCCAGGAAATTGGCTATCTTGATTACTCAGAAGTGAAACGCGGGCGCTCTGTCTTCTTTATCATCCACAGCCGCACGCCTAAGCTCGATGGCATCAGCAATCTGGAGAGCATTGATTCGCTGGATGAAATTGAGTTTGATGACTGACCGCATACGTTCACTGCAATCAGTATAATGCTGTGGCAGTGTCACATGCTGTGCTACTGATGATGACGGCTCAGCTACTCAGGATTCACTGTAATCAGCCCTTATTCCCTGTTCACTGTAATCAGCACCGTTCACTGTAATCAGTACCCGGCGCCTTACAGGCAAGCCAGCTCTGCAAATCTTCCTTTTTTATCTGCCACTCCATAAGCCTTTGGATGTAAGTGTGTACTTACATACATCTTATGGCTGGTATCTGACAGTTCTACTGCTGATTACAGTGAACGCCCGGACGCTTGCTGAAAAAGAGGGCTTACTGATTACAGTGAACGTTACTGAATACAGTGAATGATTGCGGCCCGCCCTGCCTTTCAGCCTTGTGATACAACCGTTGGGCCAGCATCAGGGCCTGCTCATTATAATGCGAGGCGTGACACTGTTACTGATTACAGTGAATCATCGCTGGCATGCGGCTTCCCTTACTTTTACCGTATTGGGTTACTGATTACAGTGAACGTTAGCCGCTGACGTCATTCTGTACCTGTGGCCAGGAATCTCAACTGATTGCAGTGAACGCTTACTGATTACAGTGAATGCCGGTGAGCGGATGAGTAAACGCATCGTCTTACTGATTACAGTGAACGCCAGATCTTTACGCCTGGCAGCGTTGAGCCTGATTACTGCCATATAGCCATAGCATTACATTCCGCCGTTAAGCCTGGCCGGTTCATCCTGGCTTATAGCGAGCGCGGTAGTCCAGCGCGAGATCTGACCGCTCAATGCGGTGCATTCGCAGCTGCAGAGTCATCACGATTTGCACTCATCCCTGCTGGCGGGCCTTTCCACAGCCATGTGCCTCTTTGCTGATTACAGTGAACGTTTGCGATCTGACACAGTTTTTACTGACTATAGTCAACGTTTCGCTGGTCTGCGGTTACTGATTACAGTGAATATCGGGAGATGCTTTGTTTTGTGATGTAAGTCACAGCTAATTTTGAACGTTTTCTGTTCTGCCTTGCCAGTTCCTCCCTCGTTTGGGGTTCCGGGTGCAACGTTCAGCTGATTACAGTGAACGTCTGACAGAAGAGTCGTTAATGGGCAGATGGAAGGACTACTGATTACAGTGAACGTCAGACAGAACTTTGAAAGCACGGAATTACTGATTACAGTGAATGTCCGAATATGCGATACGCCTCCCCTCTTTCGCAGACAGGCTAAGGCAAGCAGGGTGAACCGCCTGTTTCTGTTCTTCTTAACACTTTCACTGATTACAGTGAACGTTCACTTTTTTTCAGTGCGCTTTTCAATCGTTTGTCCGTCCGGTTCATGTCTACGCCCTGAATCCGCCCCTCCCTGACTGAATACAGTGAATGTTTTGCTGATTACAGTGAATCCCTTAAGGCCAGAACAGCGGTCATTTTGGCAGGGTGGTTACAATAGTGTGACGATGCTCACCAGAACCCATGCTGTTGCATACAATCGCAGATGATGTTGAGATGATAAATTATTGCCTCATGTGCAGGATTTATGTATAAAGTCGTAAATCCTACACATCCGGAGCAACGATGGCTAACGATGATAAGCAGGTGATGAAGGTTGCGCAGCGTTCAGAACGCATGCTGCTGAGTCTCACCGAACAAATCCAGGCGCAGAAGCAGGAACTGCACGAAAACACCTATTATCAGGTCTATGCCAAAGCGGCACTGGCTAAATTGCCTAAACTGACCCGGGCCAGTGTGGATTATGCTGTCAACGAGATGGAAGAAAACGGCTATCAGTTTGATAAACGTGCGGCGGGATCTTCCGTTAAATATGCCATGTCGATTCAGAATATTATCGATATTTATCATCATCGTGGCGTGCCAAAGTACCGGGATCGTCACGATGAGGCCTATACCCTGTTTGTTGGTAACCTGAAGGGCGGGGTCTCTAAAACAGTCTCCACCGTTTCTCTGGCGCACGCACTGCGTGCCCACCCTCACCTCTTATATGAAGATCTGCGGATTCTGGTTATCGACCTCGATCCGCAATCTTCTGCGACGATGTTTCTGAATCATGAGCGTTCAGTCGGACTGGTGGAAGCGACAGCCGCGCAGGCGATGCTGCAGAACGTTTCGCGTGATGAGCTGATTAATGAATTTATTGTTCCGTCAATCATTCCGGGCGTAGATGTGCTGCCTGCGTCAATTGATGACGCCTTTATCGCCTCGCGCTGGGATGAGTTATGCGCTGAACATCTGCCACAACAGAACGTTCATGCCGTGCTGTGCGACAATGTCGTCGCCAGGCTCAAAAAAGACTATGACTTTATTTTTATCGACAGCGGCCCGCATCTGGATGCATTTCTGAAAAATGCGATTGCGGCGTCCGATCTGTTGATGACACCCGTTCCGCCCGCGCAGGTTGACTTCCACTCGACGCTGAAATACCTGACGCGCCTGCCGGAGCTGATCGCGATTATTGAAGATTCCGGTGCAACCTGTCGTCTGCAGGGCAATATCGGCTTTATGTCCAAGCTCTCCAACAAAGCCGATCACAAACTTTGCCATAGTCTGGCAAAAGAGATTTTTGGTGGCGACATGCTCGATGCCGCCCTTCCCCGTCTGGATGGCTTCGAACGCTGTGGGGAATCATTTGATACGGTCATCTCCGCCAATCCTTCGACTTATGTCGGCAGCAGCGAAGCGCTGAAAAATGCGCGCTCAGCCGCGGAGGATTTTGCAAAAGCCGTGTTCGATCGTATCGAATTTATTCGCCTGAACTGAGGTTTGTATGAGCGCAAAAAGAATTACGATAGGCAGAACCTTCAGCCAGACTCCCCTGGAAAATGAGGCGCCTGACAGCCAGCATAATCAGACTTTTGTACTGGCTACGGGTAAGCGGGCCCTGTTTCGCTTTGAACGTATTGCCGCCGCAGAGGTTGAGAGCAAAACCTTTGTGTCGATAGAAACTAACGGACGCGATCAGGCTGGCCTGACGCCTGATTCACTACGTGACATTATTCGCACAATTAAGTTGCAGCAGTTCTTCCCGGCTATCGGCGTGATGCGTGACGAGCGTATTGAGATCCTCGATGGTTCGCGCCGCCGTGCCGCCGCGCTGCACTGTAAAACTGGCCTCGACGTGCTGGTCACGGATGCCGCCATTACCGCAGACGAAGCGCGCAGGCTGGCGCAGGATATTCAGACGGCGCGTGAACATAATCTGCGTGAAGTGGGTATGCGCCTGCTGACGTTGAAAGATGGCGGCCTGTCGCAGAAAGAGATTGCTGAAAATCAGGGACTCTCGCAGGCGAAAGTTACCCGTGCCCTGCAGGCGGCCAGCGTACCCGCCGACCTGATTACCCTTTTTCCGAATCATGCCGAGCTGACCTATCCCGATTATAAGTCACTGCTGCAGGCCGCGGACAAGCTGAGCGAGTCCGGACAAAGCATCGGTGCGTTAATTAATGCCATATCAAGGGAGATTGATGTTGTTCGTGCCCGCGAAGGTCTGGCTGAAGATGAGCTTAAGAACCATATCCTGCGCCTGATCCGTCAGGGCAGCCAGACGCTGGTGAAGGAACCGGAAAAAGATAAAACGCAGGCGACAACGCTATGGTCGTTCGCCGACAAAGATCGCTTCGCCCGCAAAAAGATTCGTGGACGGATGTTCAGTTATGAGTTTAACCGTCAGTCGAAAGAGCTGCAGGACGAGCTGGATAAAGTGATCGCAGAGACGCTCAAGAAGTATCTGAACCGATAATCCACGTTGCCTGAAAAAACCGGTGCGCTGCGCCGGTTTTTTTTGACTGCTAATCATCGCTTAAACACAGGAAAACCCAATTTCAGGCTGAAATCGCCACGCTTTATTGCGTCTTTGCCTAATTAAATGATTGAAATTAATGAATTATTTCGTTTTTCCCTTGGCCTGAAATCGCCAAGCTTTTGAGAAATGTCAGCTAAGATCAGATTTTGCTCCGTAACTTAACGTAATTAATCAAAGCATGTTATGAGTCTGCGTTGAGGCGTCAGCCAGCAGGCCGCTATGCCCTGAGCACAGACTGGCTCATCACAATATTGCAAGAGAAGAATTCCAGGTGCTGGTTCATTTGTGTCCAACTACTTTTCCCTTAGTGCACTTAACACCTGACTGCCGCTAGCAGCACACGCATACTCTGAAAAACCATTTTGCAGAGAAACCCTCCGCCAGCAGAAACTTACATTTAACCTGTTGTTTATTTAGGAAAAAAATCAGGAATTTCAGGCTGAAATCGCCAGGAAAGCTGACTGAATGGTTCAGCCTGTTATCGGTCAGCCTTAAAAAGAATTCTTTAAAAGCAACATGATGGGTTGACAGCAAACGATCGATTCCGGCGTCAGAAGAGATACTCAGAAAATATCCCTCAGTTATCCACAGAAAAAGTGGATAACTTTTTCTGTGGGGGTGAAATTCTTTTCTCATAGCCTGTGAACGGCGCACGTGATGATTGAACAATACAACGACTTCTGGGGTAAAACTCTCTTTAGTGTTGACCCGCGCTGCGCACATTCGTCGGCTGCGAAGCGTCACGGAGATAGGCTAAACCTCTCAGGCAAGGTGAACAGCCTGCCACCCGTCTGCGATGGTAAAAGATGCATACTGTTTACAGTAAATTGGCTCCAGTCAGTGCTTCTGAATCCTGCATCCGCCTGCCTGCCTCGCTTTCAGGGCGCGCAGACTGGCTAACAGAGGGAAATACGTTGTCCACTACAGTCAGTAAATCGCGCTGAAAATTACGATAATCCGCGCCTGACGCACACAGGAGAAAAGCCTGGCCGATGGCCCGGTTGAGCGTCCACAAATCTTCCAGCCAGGCGGTGATCTGCTTCACCACTGCCACGGTTGAGAGGTCAAAACGATCGTGCAGCGTGATGCCCGCGTTGTTGACCAGCACATTAATGCGCCCGTAATGCGCAAGCATCCGGTCAACGGCCAGGCGGATGGAGAAGGAATCGGCTATACCGGCCGCCAAGCCGGGATGTCCTTCGCCGCACGACAGGGCGCTGGTCTGCGCAGCTTCCGGGTCTGAATTGAGCATAACGACGCGCGCGCCATGCTCAGTAAAGCAGGCCGCTGTCGCCCGGCCTATACCGCGCTGGGAGGCGGCTCCGATGATAATCGCAACTTTATTTTCAAATAACATAGTCCACTCCAGAAGAATAATTATGAGTGGTTCGGTATCGCTACCGGCAGAGTCACAATCAGAATTGATAACGCGGTGAAAATTGGCGATGCAAAAAATTCATTTGATGCTGAATGTATTTGGTGATTTATGGCCGTCGACAACTTTGAGATTGAAAAATGAACATCAATCACAAAATTCCGGTGTGGAAAGGCGGATGGAAAAGCAGTCTGATTACCTGCCTTCTATTCAAGCGCTGCGGGTGTTTGAGCAGGTGGCCCATTTCGGTAATGTGGCGTGCGCGGCTGAGGAACTCAGCATTACACCTTGGGCGGCCAGTTATCAGCTGGCAAAAATAAAGCGGGAACCGGACTGTATTCTTTTTAATCGCTCCGTTAAAGGGAGTCACGCTGATGCTCTGAGGTGAGCATTATCTGCAGGAGATCGGTCCGATACTGCTGGGGCTGTCGCAGGCGACGACACGTATCATCGGGTCTTTACGTACGGATTTGCCCGGTTTTCCCGCGTTGTTCATTTTCCTGACTGGATTCAGGATGAGCTGAAAGCGATGCTCTTAAATAACTTTCATTCTGTCACTGTTTCGCCGGTTTATTTCTTCTTTTTCCCGTGCCGGTTATTAACTGCATATTGCTCATGCCAGTTTAAAAATAGCGTCTACACTTCCTTACCCAATCGGTAAATATGTTCCATTTCTATTCCGTATGAAATTTAACCATGCGGATGTTTAACTTATTAATGGCAGGGATATTATGAGTGCAAATACACCAGATTCTGGTGATGCTGGCGATCACGCGCCTGCAGATACGGTACGCCAGCGTATTTTCTTAGTGGTGCTGGTGGCGACGATGGGGGCACTGGCCTTTGGTTATGATACAGGTATCATTTCGGGCGCACTGCCCTATATGACCTCACCGCCGGATCAGGGTGGGCTGGGACTGAACTCATTTACAGAAGGGCTCGTCGCCTCTTCACTGGTATTCGGGGCCGCAATTGGCTCGTTCCTGAGTGGTTTCTTCTCTGACCGTTTTGGCCGTCGCATTACGCTGCGTAGCCTGGCGGTGATCTTTGTGCTGGGTTCACTCGGCACGGCGCTGGCCCCCTCGGTTAACATTATGGTGGCGATGCGCTTCCTGCTGGGTATCGCAGTGGGCGGTGGCTCGTCAACCGTGCCGGTGTTTATCGCGGAGATTGCCGGGCCGCGCCTGCGCGCGCCGCTGGTCAGCCGCAACGAACTGATGATCGTGACCGGCCAGCTGGTGGCCTATGTCGCCAGTACGCTGCTGAGCTATCTGCTGCACGATGAGCACCTGTGGCGTTACATGCTGGCGATTGCGATGGTGCCGGGTCTGCTGCTGTTTATCGGCACCTTCTTCGTGCCGGCGTCACCGCACTGGCTGGTGGCAGAAGGGCGTCTGCGCGAGGCAAAAAAAATCCTGAAGTATCTGCGTGAAACGCCGCGCGAAGTCCGTCATGAAATGGCACAGATGAAGAAGCAGGCCAGGGCAGCAGAACGTGGCCCGGGTGCGAAAACCCTGATCCGCGAGAAATGGGTGATCCGTCTGATGATCATTGGTATTGGTCTCGGCTTTGTCGCGCAGTTTACCGGGGTCAACGGCTTTATGTACTACACGCCGATCATCCTGAAGTCCACCGGACTGGGCACCAGCGCCTCAATTGCCGCCACCATCGGTAACGGCGTGGTATCCGTGCTGGCGACCTTTGCCGGCATCTGGGCCATCAGCCGCTTCCCGCGCCGTACGATGCTGATTACCGGCCTGTGTCTGGTGGTCACCGCGCAGATCCTGTTGGGTGGCGTTCTGACCTTTATGAGTTCCAGCCTGATGCAGAGCTATCTGGCTCTGGCCTGTATCCTGCTGTTCCTGTTCTGCATGCAGATGTGTATTTCACCGGTCTACTGGCTGATGATGTCGGAGCTATTCCCGATGCAGCTGCGTGGTGTGCTGACTGGCGGAGCCGTTTCGCTGCAGTGGATATTCAACGCCGTGGTTGCCTTTGGTTTCCCTCCGGTGATGGAATATGCGGGCAGCACGACCTTCTTTATCTTCGCTGCCATCAATGTCGGTTCACTCATCTTCGTGATGGCGATGGTCCCTGAAACGCGGGGCAAGAGTCTGGAAGAGATCGAGACGCACATGAAAGAGAAGTTTGGTGAAAAGCCAAAAGAGGCTGAAGCCGTTTAACCCATAACCGGATTCAGCCCGACGCTGAATCCGGTTTTTTTTGCGTGCTCCAACATTCGTCCCTTCGCCCAATTCTCATGCAAACCGTCAGTGTTCACTGTAAAAGGCAGGTGAGTGCAGGCGCTTTGCTGGCAATTTCAGGCTGAAATCGCCAGAACCAGGCAGTGAAATCGTGGCCGGTTATCGCCGGAACGGCCCGTGAGCCGGGCATTTTCTCCGTTACCCTCCTCATTGAAATCTGTTTGCTTTCGCCATGCGTTTGCCGACCAAAAACGGCCGCTCTTTTCGGCTATCGGACGTGACGGCAACACGTCCTGCCTTCCTCTGTCCTCATGCAAACCGTCGGTGTTCACTGTAAAGGGCAGGTGAGTGCGGGCGCGATGCTGGCAATTTCAGCCTGAAATCGCCAGAACCAGGCAGTGAAATTGTGGCCGGTTATCGCCGGAAAGACCCGTGAGGCGGGCATCTTCTCCGCTACCCTCCTCACCGAAATCCTTTTTCTTTCGCCAGACGCTTGCTGGCTGAAATGGGCCGCTGTTTTCCAGTACTGAACGTGACGGCATCACATCCAGGCTGCCGTCTCCGATAGCAGGTTACAGGGCATTCAGCGTCGCCATCACCTCATCCGACAGCGCCAGATTCCCGCTGGCCATGTTCTGCCGCAGATGTTCCGGAGAGGAAGTGCCGGGGATCAGCAGGATATTGGGTGAACGGCGCAGCAGCCACGCCAGCGCAACCTGCATCGGTGTGGCATTCAGCGAGGCCGCAACGTCATTCAGTTGTGCCAGCTTCAGCGGCGCAAAGCCGCCCAGCGGAAAAAATGGCACCCAGGCAATGCCCTGCTGCGCCAGGCTGTCTACCAGTTCATCATCCTGGCGGTGCGCAAGGTTATACATATTCTGCACGCAGACAATGGGTGTCATCGCCTGAGCTTCAGCAATCTGAGTGGCCGTAACGTTACTCAGGCCGATGTGCCGGATAAGTCCGCGATCCTTTAAGGTCAGCAGTGCTTCCAGCTGCGGAGTAAGCGACCCTTCCTTCGGTCTGGCCGGATGCAGCATGCTGCGCAGATTTACCACATCAATCACGTCTAGCCCCAGGTGACGCAGATTATCTTCCACGGCCTGCGTCAGCGCCTCCGGCTCCATCGCCGCATGCCAGCCCCCTTTAGCGTCTCGCCGGGCACCGACTTTAGTCACAATGCACAGATCCTGCGGATAGGGATAGAGGCTCTTTTTGATTAACAGGTTAGTTTCGTACGGGCCATAAAAATCGCTGGTGTCGATGTGATTGACGCCTGCCTCAATCGCGTCGCGCAGAACCTGCATGGCACGGGCTTCATCTTTCACCGGCCCGAACACGCCCGGCCCGGCGAGCTGCATTGCGCCAAAGCCGATACGGTTAACGTCACGATCGCCTAACTGAAAAGTCATGGTGCTGTCTGACATAAGAACCTCCTGCGTGGGTGTAGATCAAGTGTAATGGTGATTCAGCAGGGCAACTATCTGGTGTCGTCAGGCGCGCGAAATAAAGCGGCGTACTTTGAAAGGGAGGTCGTGCGGGAGGCGGAGGCGTTCAGCCTGCAGGCCCATCCTGGATGACCGCGCAGGCGTTCGCCGGTTTGCAGAAACCCGCGTTAGCGGTACCAGCTGAATCCCTGCGGCACCCGGGAAAAACCGGCGTGTCGCAGCGCATTAAACAGGGGCGAGTGTGACACCGGTTCACCCGCCACGGTTTCCAGTGTAAAGGTTGCGGGTTTTTCACGTTTCAGCGACTCGCCCAGCGCGGCAACCGCGTCCTCCAGTCGCGTGACGTCGTCACTGAACGTCAGTAACTCTTTGCCGCCCGTTGTCAGGTAGAGCATCAGCGCACCATCCACAATGACCACCCGCGCCCCCTGGCGGCGGACAGGCCGGGTTGCGCTGGTGTGTGATGGCCAGCTGAGCATCGCCCCAAACGGATTCGCCGGATCAGAGGCCGCCAGCACCACCGCCTCTGGCGCGCCCCCGGATTCTTCGGCCAGCTGCCGCAGCCGCTCAATGGTCTGGTGGTCGGCAAACTGAGCGCCGCCAGCACCGGCGACAAACCGGCCCCGCAGCAGCCGTCCGGCATCTTCCATGCCACGCAATACCGGCTGCAGCGCCGGAAAGCCGCCGGGGATCTGCTCTGAAACGACACAGCCGCGGGTGATAACTCCATAGCGGTCCAGCAGGTTCTCCGCCAGCGACAGAGCCAGATGGGCAGGTGCAACCGCCTGTCGCGCTATCCGCGACCAGCGTCCGGGCAGCGTGCTGACCATCGGCCGCCGTGCAGGTAGTGCGCCAGGCGTCAGGCGGTGACCAAAACGGCTGCGCAGCGTCCGTGCCGGACGTGAACGTGTCACGCCTGACGCGCTGAGACGGCTGCGCACGGCAATCCAGCTATCGGTGGTAACGCAGCCCTGCCACACCAGTTGCCATAGCGCGTCATTGATATCCGCTGGTTCCGGCGCACTTATTTCCATTTTCGCCATCAGCTCATGGACAAACCATGCGCCTCCCTGACTCAGTGCGTCATAAAGATCCTGCTGAAGCGGGGGCAGAGCAGGCGAGGCCTCCTGCAGCGGCAACGTTTCTGCCGCACATTCAGAAAGATGAAAGGAGATCAGCCCATCATTCTGGCCCAGCGCTTTATGTCCGCACCAGATCACCTCGCCACGGGCTAACAGCTCGTCAAGCATCGCAGGCTGATAGTCAGCGATCCGGCTCCGCAGGATTTGCGATTCCCATAGCGAGGCCGGAAGCGGCACGCCAGCGAGCTGTTCGATCACCCGCAGCAGCCGGCTGGCACCCTGATTTTCTTCCCGCTCTCTATCATTTAAACCGTGCCGCTCCAGCAGCAGGCGAACCCAAGCGGAGGGCGGCACCGGCCGGGTTGCCTCGCGAGCTGATTGCAGTGAACGTAAGCGCAGGCGTCTGAAGTTCTCCGCTGTGACCCACTCTGTTTCTGCCGTCTCTGCGGCCGCACCGATATTCATCAGGCTGCCCTGTGAATGCAGGGCGCGCAGCCGTTCGTCTGCCACGGCGGTGCCCAGCCCGAAGTGGGTGGCGAGCTGTCGGGTTGTGAACAGCGCATGTGTGCGGGCGTAGCGGCTGATCAGATCGCCCAGGGGATCGGCCACTGATGCCAGAAACGTTACGGGCAGATCATCAGGCAGCGTGCAGGCCAGCGCATCGCGCAGGCGGCCTGCATCTTCAATGATCGCCCAGCGAGGTTCTCCGGCGAGTGTGACCGGGATAAGCCGCCGGGCAGTTGCGAACTGCGTGATGGCCGGGGGGATCGCGTCAGGACTGCCGGAAAAGCGGGCCGCGATGTCTTCAGCGGAAAGCGGGCCGAGGTCACGCAGCAGATCGATGATGCCTTCAGTATGTGAGGCCTGATAGCGGGGATCGCGGCGTTGCAGTTCCTGTTCCGCCTGCTTAACGACCTCCGCGTTAAGCAGATCCCGTTCCGGTGTCTGGCCGAGCAGCTCACCCAGCAGGCTGCTGTCGAGCGTCAGCAGTGAGGCCTGCCGCTCCGCCTGCGGAGCATCGCTGGCGTAGATAAACTCCGAGACGTAGCCGAATAAAAGCGGCGCGGCGAAGGGGGAAGGCTGGGCAGTCGTCACCTCAACCACGCTGACGCGTTCCTCTGCCACCTGCTTCATCAGTGCATGCAGCGCAGGCAGGTCATAAACATCCTGCAGACATTCGCGGGCGGTTTCGATCAGTATGGGGAAATCATCATACTGCTGCGCGACGGCCAGCAGCTGACCGGCACGCAGTCGCTGCTGCCAGAGCGGCGACCGCTTACCCGGATTGCGCCTTGGCAGCAGCAGTGCCCGTGAGGCGCACTCCCGGAAACGTGCGGCAAACAGCGCCGACTGGCCGACGCTTTCCGTCACAAATCGCGAGAGCGTATCCGCGTCAAAGATAAACAGGTCAGTGCCAGGCAAATCGCGTTCGCTGGCGGGGAAGTGGGCGACGATGCCGTCATCGCTGGCGGCGATGGCGGCATCCACACCCCAGCGTTGCCGGATGCGAGTGCCGATCGCCAGCGCCCAGGGCGCGTTGACCCGTTTTCCCCACGGCGAATGCAGGATCACTCGCCAGTCGCCGATTTCGTCCCGGCAGCGTTCAATCAGCAGTGTGCGATCATCCGGCACGACGCCGGTAGCGGTGTGCTGTTCGGCCACCAGCGCCAGCAGATTGCTGACCGCCTGGGGATTCAGCCCCAGCGCGCTGAGCCGGGCTGAGGCCTCCTCTGAGGTGTCCCGGTTCAGCATACGCAGAAACATGCCGAGGCGGGCACCTGAATCGGCGCTGCGTCCCACCCCTTCACCACGCCAGAATGGCAGGCGGGCAGGACGGCCCGGTGCAGGCACTACCACCACCTGATCATGGGTGATCTGCTGGATGCGCCAGGATGTTGCGCCCAGGGTCACGATGTCATTGATCCGTGACTCGTAAACCATCTCTTCATCCAGCTCACCTACGCGTCTGGAGCCCGCCTGCTCTTCGCCTTCCGGCAGAATAACGCTGAACGTGCCCCGATCGGGAATCGTTCCGCCGCTGGTCACGGCCAGCTTCTGCGCGCCAGGGCGCTCTGTCAGCAGACCCCTCTCGCGATCCCACACCAGCTGCGGCCTGAGCTGAGCAAACGCATCTGACGGAAATTTTCCAGCCAGCATGTCGAGCGTCGCGTCAAACAGCCGGCGTGGCAGCGTTCGGAACGGGTCGGCCTGGCGCACCCGTGCAAACCAGCTGTCGGCCTGCAGGCTGTCCATGGCAACCGCTGCCAGCGTTTGCTGCGCCAGAATATCGAGCGGATTACGCGGCGGGTTCAGCGCCTCAAGCTGTCCGGTCTGCATGAGTTCGAGCGTGACGGCGGCATCCAGCAGATCGCGCCGGGTGCGGGGAAACAGGATCCCGGTCGATACGCCGCCGACCTGATGCCCGGCCCGTCCTACCCGCTGTAGCGCGCTGGAAACCGACAGCGGCGCGCCAACCTGAATCACCAGATCCACCGGGCCCATATCGATGCCCAGCTCCAGGCTTGAGGTCGCCACCACGCAGCGCACGCTGCCCTGTTTCAGCGCGGCTTCAATCTCGCTTCGCTGCTCTCTGGACACAGAGCCGTGATGCGAGCGGGCGATGAGGATGTCGTCCGCGTCGTGATTGCTGTCACTATCGTCAGCCGGACCGCGCCCGGCAAGATGGCGTGCGTTCAGCCGCGCCGTCAGTTTCTCCGCCAGTCCCCGCGAATTGACAAAGACGAGCGTGGCGCGATGCGCCATGACCTGCTGCAGAATGCGGGCCTCAATGTGTGGCCAGATCGAACCGCCCGTCGCGCCTGATTTATCGCCCGGATCTGCGCCGTCGGCGATATCGGTCATATCCTCGACCGGCACCTCGATCGTCAGGTGCAGCGTACGCCTGGCGGCCGGATTAACAACCTGAACAGGCTGAGATCCGCCCAGAAAGGCCGCAACCCGTTCGACCGGCTGCACCGTGGCGGAGAGCCCGATGCGCTGGGCGGGCTGAGGCAGCAGCGCATCCAGCCGCTCCAGACTCAGTGCCAGCTGCGATCCCCGTTTTGAGCCTGCGACCGCATGCACCTCATCGACGATCACTGTCGTCACACCCTGTAGCGTGGTGCGGGCTTTTGAGGTCAGCATCAGAAACAGCGACTCCGGGGTGGTGATAAGAATATCGGGCGGACGACGCAGCAGCCGGGCACGCTCTGCACCGGGCGTATCGCCGGAACGCATGCCGACATTCAGGGTGATGGCAGGCTCGTTAAGCGCCTCCCGCCAGGCGCTGACGCCGGCCAGCGGCAGCGTCAGGTTACGCTGCACGTCAGCCGCCAGCGCCTTCACTGGTGAAATATAGAGAATGCGGGTGGTATTTTCACGAGCGGGTGCAGGCTCTTCCGTTCTGACTCTGAACAGGGTGTCAATGGCGGTCAGAAAGGCCGCCAGCGTTTTCCCGGAGCCGGTAGGGGCGATGACCAGAGCATGATCGCCGCGGGCGATGGCCTGCCAGGCCGCCAGCTGCACCGGCGTCGGGGCGGCAAAGGCGGCAGAAAACCATTGCCGCGTGGCGGCTGAGAAACGGGCTAAGATCGCCTCTGATCGGGATGCTGGCATCATACTCATGGCATTGTGCGTCCACTGCGCCTGAAATCAATCCGTTCAGTGTATGTGAAAACTCCGTTTCAGGGTGATGCCACCGCCATTGGGCGTGTCATGCGATGTTACGAACCGGGCGCGCCCGCGAATGCTCGCCCTCTGACGGCCAGCAGCGACATCAGCGCCAGCGCAATCAGCGTCATGCCGTAATACCAGGCGGTCTGGTTCAGCCCGATATGGGGCGCAGCGATGCCGGCGGCAATGGCGGGCAGGGCAAAGGCGAGGTAACTTTTTACTAAAAAGGCCGCGAACAGACCGGCGCGCTCATGCCCTTCTGCGAGCGGCAAAATGATTTTCAGCACGCTGGAGAAAATCGATCCGAATCCCTGGCCCGCAATTGCCGTGCCGACATAGAGCCAGGCCACGCTGTGCAGAGAGAGGCCGCTCAGGGTGACCGTGACGCCGGTTATCAGCATCAGCGTCCCGACGACCAGCGCGCGTGCGGGTGGAAGCAGACGGAAGAGTAACACCGCAGCCGTTGCGCTCAGCATCAGCGTGGCGACCACCGATCCGCCGATAAGCGGTGAGGTCAGCCCGGTGGCACTGGCGACCATGCCAGGCATCAGAGAAAGATAGAAGCCGCCCAGCATCCAGGTGGCGATATTCACCGGGGTCACTTTTAACAGGGGGCCCAGCGCACGGCGCGGTATGCTGACCTGAGGACGCAGCGCGGCTAGAACACCGGGCTGAGGCGTGATGGTTTCCGGTATCAGTGGTAAGAGCGCTATGGCTGCCAGCATCGTCAGCAGTAAGAGCGCATAGAGCGTGACGGTAGGATAGGGGGCGAAGCTCACCAGAAATCCGCCTGCCAGCGTGCCCAGCGTCATCCCCAGAAAGGCCGTAAAGGAGTTCAGCAGCGGCCCGCGGGTTTTGCTGGCGTCGATCAGGCTGGCACCAAAGGTTGGCAGGGCAATGCCGGTCGCAAAACCCTGCACCAGCCGGGCTGTAATCAGTGTCGCCGCCGAGCTGGCCAGCATAAAAACCACCAGCGCAAGCGCATTCAGCGCCAGGGCCAGCAGCATCAGCGGTCGCCGCCCGGTGAAGTCCGACACTTTCCCTACCGTCAGCAGCGCGGCCAGCAGGGCAAAAGCGTAGGCGCCAAAGACCAGCGTGAGCATGGGCGGCGACAGATGGAACAGCGTGCGGTAGAGCGGATAAAGCGGCGTGGGTGCGCTGCTGGTCGCTGAAATCAGTACTGCGCCGGTAAAGCTGAAAAGCGTGGTGCGGTTGGCGGCTGCGGGCGTCAGGGCAGGGTTCATAACGATCACCTTAATGCAAAATATTAGCTTTAAGATATAAGGCGAACGGTGTCTTAATGCAATATCTTTGCTTTAACAAATCCTGCTACGGGACAAAAGTTATGGAAGGCCATTAAAAATGATGCGCAATATGACCGATCGCTATGCCGGCTCAGCGTCAGGCGTGTTGAGGCCGCAGGGAGGCTGAAAAAATCTTTACGCAGCGCATGCCAGCTAAAGATAGAGACTAGTCAGTCGTTCACTATGCGCTGCTAATCCACAGGGCAAAACGAATAGCGCTTTTCAGAACAGAGACTTAAACAGGGCGTGACTGAAGCAATAAAACCCGCAGGATCATTTCCGTGCGCCAGTATGGTAAGGGTACAGTTCGTGATGTTTTATGCTTATCCGATGGTTATGCTGGGAAAATCTGGCGAAGATGATTTAAAACAATCAGGAGGCGCGAAAATGAAAATCGATAAGATTGACCATATTCATGTATACGTTGAAAACATTGTGCTGGCTGAACAGTGGTATAAGACTATCCTGGGTTTTTCTCGCGACGAGTCCCTCTTATTCTGGTTTGAACAGGGCGGACCGCTGGTGATCCGTAACCACGGGGCGTCCCTCTCCCTTTTCCTCAGACAATCTCACCCTCCAGGCCATACGGTGGCTTTCAGGGTAGCGGCCCAGTCGTTCAGCGAACTGATTCCGGTCCTGAAGCAACATAATATTCCCTTCAGCGTCAGTGACCATGACGTCTCAGTTTCTGTCTATTTCCGCGATCTCAGTGATAATAAAATTGAAGTCACCTCTTACGATTATCTGAATGCGAAGCAACGGCTTGAGAGCCTCGCTTAGCACTCTGTTTCGTCATCGGTGCCTCTGGCTGGCCGTCAGGGACTTATACCGGAATCCCGGCGCATCAGCCCTCAGACTTTCCGCAGGCCAGACCAGAACGGCGCTCAATAGAGCGAATTCTTCAGCCTTTCCGGCAGGGCTTTGTCATAAGCATCACCATCAATCTCTGCAATCTGTTTCAGAATCGAACCGGTGCTCGGCAGAGCCTGGCGGGAAATCTGTGTATCCGCATTCCAGAGTCCGGCACGGATAATGGCGCGACTGCACTGAAAGAAAACACTCTCCACGCTGATGCGAAGTACGGTTCTGGGCTGCTGATGGTTAACGGCAAACCGCGCCAGCAGTGCCGGATCGGTGCTGATCGCCGCCGTGCCGTTCACCCGCAACGTCTCGCCAATACCGGGAATAAGAAACAGCAGCGCAACCCGATTGTCATGCAGAATGTTGCGCAGGCTGTCGATACGGTTATTCCCCCGTCTGTCAGGTAACAGCAGCGTCTTTTCATCCTGGATTTCAATAAATCCGGCCGGATCGCCGCGTGGGGAAACATCCAGTCCTTCCGGCCCCGAGGTCGCCAGCGCCACAAAAGGCGAGGCTTCGATAAACGGACGATAGGCGGGATGAATGTAATCCGTGACCTTTGCGACGGAGGGGCGGGCGACGCTGCCATAGAGACTGTCGAGTTCTGTCAGTTCAGTGATGATGTTGCTCTGTTCAGCCATTCGTATCCTCTCTGCTGATTAATCCACGCTTTAGCGCCTGCGATGACGGACGGAAAAACCGACGCCCGACTTTAACATCACATTAACACTTATGGCATCACTGCCGGAACTGTGGCACTGTGGTTTGTGATCTGTGTTCAGCGTGGGGCCGGTAAAAACGATGGGGAAACAGCCGATTACCCGGGTGATCGTTTTACCGGTTGCCTGCGGCTACCTTAATTGCACGCGACTCAGCACTGACGGGCGGCAGAAAAGGTCGCTGACACAGCATGAATTTCAGTACCCGTAAGGAGCAGTCGATGTATTGGGAGTCAGAGCGTTTACTTTACCGTTATACCCGTCGTGACGATCTGGACGATCTCTTCAGAATCTATGGCGACCCTGAGACGCACCGGTTTAACCCGAGGGGGCCGTGGCCTGACAAGGCTCACGCCGTTCACTCTATGGCGCTGAGGTTACAGAGCTATCAGGATGATGGTTTCGGCGACTGGACCATTTTTGAGAAAGCACGCCCGGCGAAAATCATCGGTTTTGGCGGCGTTTTCAGAAGCCGGTTTGATGGTCATCCGACCAATAATCTCGGCTACCGGTTTGAGCCGGACGCCTGGGGCAAAGGCTACGCGACCGAGCTTTCGCTAAGAGCCATCCGTTACGGATTTGAAGAGGCCGGACTGAGCATTATTACGGGTGTCGTGCGGGAAAACCATCTGGCATCGCGCCGGGTGCTGGAAAAAGCTGGCTTAACCTTTCTGAAGAAGGTAAACGATCTCAAAGACCTGCCGCCCAGCCTGATGTACACCCTGACCCGCCGTGACTGGCTGGCGGCGCAAAAGGGTGATGCGACCTCTGGCTGATGCCTGTACGCCATGATCAAGGTGTGGCTTCTGCCGTGCCCGACACCGTTCAGCACACTTTACCGCCTGCTCAACCTGAGATGCGGTACACTGCCGCTATCTGTTAATGCAACGTCGTTGCTTTAAAATGATCCGGATGGCTAAAGCAGGAGAAAAAGATGGCGAAGGAGATGATTCGTCAGGGTGGACGCAGCGCACGTATTCAGGCTGAGGTGCATGCAACGGTAAACCGGTTGCTGGAAACGCACGATCGTTCCGCCATTACAGTGCCGATGATTGCAGATCAGGCCGGTGTTACGCCCTCCACGATTTATCGGCGCTGGGGCGATCTGGCGCAGCTGCTGGCGGATGTGGCTCTGGCACGCATGCGGCCCATCGCGGAACCGGAAGACACCGGTTCGATGACTGGCGACCTTAACGTCTTTATCCAGCAATATGTTGAGGAGATGTCGTCAAAGGTCGGCCGTGAAATGCTGGCCGATATAATCGGCAGTCACGCAGAACAGGCCAGCCAGCGATGCTGTGGCTTTACCTATCAGCATCTTGAAACGCTTAACAATCGTGCGCTGGCGCGCGGAGAAGCGGGATTTGACGTTAATCGCGTGGTCGATGGGGTGGTGGCACCCGTTATGTTTCATATCCTTTTCGGAGACCGTGATCTCTCTGCGGAATATTGCTCGTCGCTGATCCAGCGGGCTTTGTGAATCGCCGTCAGCCCGCCACAAAGGGCAGGGCGGCGTCTGCAATCAGATGCTGCAACAGTGCACGTGCCGGATCGCTTTCCTGGTCGGCGCAGGCCAGCGCAATATCCAGCGAGCCGGGCGCAGGCAGCCGCTGGGATTCCACCACGAGCGTCTCCGGCAATCCGGCGCGGGTGCGAAGCGTCATCCCCAGCCCGGCCTGGAGTGCGGCCCAGATGCCGCTCAGGCTGTGGCTGGTAAACACTACACGCCATGGAATAGCGGCCCGATCCAGTGCCTCGGTGGCGCGGGCTCGCATTACACAGGGTGCATCGAAAACCACCAGCGGCAGCGGCGCCCCGCGCTGCAAATAGCCCGCCAGATCAAATGCCGGATGCTGTATCCAGGCTAACGGACAGTGACCGATCAGCTGCGTACCACGCTGTCGTTCTGTCTGCCAGAGCAGCGCCAGGTCCAGTTCCTGACGCGCCAGCGCCGTGAGCAGCGCCTGATTGCGGTCAACCCGAGCCGTCAGCATGACCTCCGGATGCTGGCGGTTAAAAGCGCCGAGAATGTCGGGCATCAGGGCTTCGCCAAAATCCTCCTGCATGCCGATGCGGATCTCCCCCTGCAACCCTTCGCCTTTTACCGCCCGCAGCGCCTCGTCGTTCAGCGCCAGCAGCCGTCGGGCATAGCTCATCAGCTGTTCTCCGCTGCGGGTCAGTTGAAGATGTCGTCCTTTTTTCATTACCAGCGGCGTACCACATTGCTGCTCAAGTTTTTTGAGCTGTGCGCTGACGGCAGAGGCGGATCGGCAAAGACGCTGTGCGGCAAGGGCGAAGCTGCCTGCATCCATTCCCGCGACAAAACTGCGCAGTGCATCCATATCCAGTGATTCAGGTAGCTTGTTCATCATCGTCCTGTAAAAGTGAATGGTGAATGCTGATTAATTTGATTTTCAGGATGGTTATCCCGGGAGACACTCTGTCTGACTACGGAGGAGGGTGCAATGAAAATGTTACTGAACAAAGAAACACTGGCGCGCAAGGCGCCGAAACTGGCTGAACTGACCCGGCAGGTTCTGTTTGACGATATCTGGCAGCGTGATCAGCTGTCAGCGCGTGAACGCAGCCTGCTGACGCTGGCAACCCTGACAGCGCTGGGACGCGTTGAGCAGATTCCCTGGCATATTCGTTTTGCCCGGCAAAATGGGCTGACCCATGATGAGCTGGTAGAAAGTTTTACCCATCTGGCGTTTTATGCGGGCTGGCCTGCCGCAGTTACCGCGCTGAACTGTCTGGAGGACAACGTATGCCCATCACCCGAATAACCCTGCGTCAGGGCTACAGCGATGCGGCACTGCGTCAGCTCTCCCGGCTGCTGCAGCAGACGCTGGTGGCGGAGTTTGACGTTCCCGGGCAGGACTGCTTTCAGATGATTGAGATGCTGCCTGGCGTTCAGCGGGTATTCGACCGTGACTACCTCAGCGGCGGCCGCAGTGACGACTTTGTGCTGTTTCAGATCACGGCAGGCAGGCCACGCTCCCGACGGCAGAAGCAGCAATTTTACCATTCACTCTGCACCGCGCTGCAGAGGGAGATGGGGATCGATCCCGATGATGTGATGATCGTTATTCAGTTTAACAGCACCGAAGAGTGGAGCTTCAGCGGCGGCCGGATGCTGGCTCAGGAGGCGTTATGATTGTAATGCACTACCGTTTTACTTTGCCTGCCGACTATGACATGGGCATTATCGAACACCGGATCAGCGTGAATGGCGCAAGGCTGGATGGCTTTCCGGGGCTGATAGCCAAGGCGTATCTTTATGCCTGCCGTGAGGAGGGGGACCTTGAGGAAAATCGTTATGCGCCGATCTATTTCTGGCAGGAGGCAGCGGCGATGCAGCGTTTCCTGCAATCGCCCGGTTTCGCCGCGCTGGTCCGCGATTTTGGCTGGCCGACGCCTGAATGCTGGCTGGCTTCTGAGGATCAGTCCTCCATCCCGGATTTAGCCGAAGCCTGCTTTATGATGCTCAATCGCTGGACGATACCGCCTCATACAGATCTTATGGCGCTGCCGGAGAGATTCGGCTTCAGCGCCTGGGATGTCACCCGCTGGCAGGGCATAACTCTCCATGCGTCTTCTCAGCGTTCTGCCGGTTTTCGGGAAGTCTATCGCATTGGCTACCTGGCGCGCGGCGCGGCCGCGTCAGCACTGCAGCTCTGACGCTCGTCGCTCAGAGGGCAAGTATGGCCTCAATCTCAATGCGCAGGTCCGGAGAGAACAGCCCGCTGACCTGCACCAGCGAGCTGGCGGGCAGATGATGACCGTAATATCGATAAAGCACTTCCCGCAGGGCATTAATTTCAGTCAATGAGGTCACGAATATCGTTACCTTCAGTAGTGAGGCAAGCGAGGTCTGCTCTGCTATTGCAACAAGGCGGAGCTGCTCAAAAATAGCCTCTGCCTGCTCAGCTATATCTCCCTGCTGCGCTGCTGTACCAAACGCCGTCAGACCGGAAACATAGAGTGTGGTGCCATGTTTCACAGCATGCACATAGGGCGCTTTGACGTCGCCCAGTTGCGGATAGTTTTTACGTTCTGGCTGGGTCATGGAACCTCCTTCATCATTTGAGTGAACAGCGTAATCTTTGCACCGGCATTAGCGACTCAGTAGCTGCTGGCAGGCCCGGTTCTCCTGCGTGGTACGCTGCTGCTCATCCGGTGTCTGCGCCTGCCAGCTCCCCGATGTATAACGGGTTATCAGCCCGGATGACATTGCCCACTTCCGGGCCTGGTCTTTACTCACAACGCTTTGTGGTGACCGGCAGTAAGGCATCAGCTGTCAATAAAAAGCCCGCTGAGTGCGGGCTAAAACTATGTGCCTAACGTTTGATGAAGTCACTAAACCGGGCCTGATTAGCGACCAGCCAGGCAGGCATAAATTCCGGCGTGACTGGCCTGATCGCCATTTTGCGGGGCCGGTTCCAGATATCAATATTCTGCTCAACACAGCGACGGATATGATCCGGATTATTAAATTCCGGAAGATTGTTTTCCGTATGGGAAATTGTCGCCATTTTCTCGCTGATCCGGTCATCAGTCATGACCCATGAAAAGTGCCAGCCAGCGTCCTTTATCGTGCGGGTGCGAAACTTCAGCAGGTTCCAGCGCCACCAGCTATCCCTGATGGGCGTACCCTTACGTTTTACATTACGCAGCAGCTCTGGCTGGCCGCGGAAGAAATGCTTCAGATGCTTCATCGTAGTCATCTTTGGCAGACGGCACAGACGCGCAGAGCCATCATCGTTGAGCACCTGAACATTGAATTTAAAGTTATAAAAATTCTGATAGAGCGTTGTGCAGAGATAGTGCGGACTAAACTGTTTCAGGGCTTCCGGACGAGGGATTTCGTCAACGTCTGAAACCAGAATGATGTCGTCATCCTGGGCGAAGTTCAGGCCACGCATAATCGCGTTGCGGGCGATTGTCTCGTTTTCCCATGGATCAGTTTCACCCGCTTTTACGACGGAGCTGCCAGACACGAACGTATGCTGATAAATAGTCGGCACAGCGTCATTGACCACATAAATAATCTTGTCACGAAAAGCGGCAAATTTTTCGATATCGAAGTGAAGTCTGTCACGGCGCCTGCCGGTAAAGGTATACAGGGATTCCACGACAACAAACCGGTCAACGTGTTCATAAAGCGTATTCAGGCGAAGTTCTAACAGCATGTCTTCGTCGTAATAGAGGAAACAATCGTAAATCATCAGAGGGAATACCTTCCTGGCATTATATAAATCGATATGCCGGAATTGTACCCCATACGTAAGCCCGGTTTTACAGTTTCCTTACGGTTGGACAGTCAGACCCGGAAATCTCCTCTATCAACGATAATAAAAGCGTCGACGAGTCATAAGCCCCACTTGTTATATCTGAAGGACTACGGCATGCCTGTTGACGACGCTCTCTGCCTCACGGATTAGCGATTCAGTAACTGCTGGCAGACCGAATTGTCCTGCCTGGCGCGCTGCTGCTCATCCGGTGTCAGTGCCTGCCAGCGACTGATAACACGACGACCCAGGGCGGATTTATAGCGGATTTTCTGCAGCGCATAGTCAGAATTGCCGCCCTCGATGACATTGCGCATTTGCTGTTCAGCCGTCTGGCTGTCCTGATGATCAACCGCGCAGAAGACCGCAACGTAATAAGCCTTATCTTCTTCACTGTCATGGGGAATAAACCACCACGCGGCCAGGGCGAGGATCAGCAGCAGAGGAAGGATGATTTTTACTTTAGCCATGTGAGTCACCGGTTATCAGTCGTTAAGTCAGCCGGGTATGGCCAGACGCAGGGTGCGTATCCTGCCACAGAATCTGCCAGCCGTTAACCCTGTATGACCACTGTTGAGGCAACGTTTGGGTTGATTATTTCCGGTCTGTATCCCATCAAACGACACATCCTGCATTGTGTTCGAGGCAGCCTGACATTTCACGATTATCCTGCTGCAGAGCCCTGCCCGGTGAGGCCAGTCAGCCCGGCAGGAGCGCTCTGGCGCAGGGTGATTTACGGCCACTAATCAGGAAAGCGTACTGAATAAACGCATTGCCGATTCAGGACAATCTGGCATGCTGAGATTTAACCCCCCCTTAACCCGGAGTCAGTTGTGAAAGTCATTGGTCTTTTAGGCGGCATGTCATGGGAATCTACCGCCCTCTATTATCGCATTCTGAATCAGCAGGTAAAACAGCAACTGGGCGGTCTTCACTCGGCGGAGCTGGTACTCTACAGCGTGGATTTTCAGCGCATCGAACAGCTTCAGGCTGCGGGTGAATGGCAGCAGGCGGGTAACATTCTGGCGGAGGCGGCACGCAATCTGGAACGGGCGGGCGCGCAGTTTATCGTGCTCTGTACCAACACTATGCACAAAGTGGCTGGGCAAATCAGTGCCGCAACGACGATCCCGCTGTTGCATATCGCTGATGCCACCGGACGGCGCATCCGGCAGGCCGGAGTGCATAAGGTCGGCTTGCTGGCGACGCGATTTACCATGGAACAGGATTTTTATCGCGGGCGGCTTCGGGAGCAGTTTGATCTTGAGGTCATCACTCCGGATGAAGCAGATCAAAAGTTTGTCCATGAGGTGATCTATCACGAGCTCTGTCTGGGCGAGATCAAGCCTGAATCGCGTCTGCGCTACCGGGCGATCATGCAGAAGCTGGTCGCGCAGGGCGCTGAAGCTATCATTCTTGGCTGCACTGAAATTACCCTGCTTGTGGATGCCACGGATGCCAGCGTACCACTGTTTGATACTACCCTGATTCATGCGGAGGACGCGGTTATTCAGGCGCTGAAATAACGCATTTCCTGTCGCTTATTCCGGAGAAACAGTATGAAGATTGAAAATCTGCCCTTTGGCCTGACGCACTGGGATCAGGTTGAAGAGAGGGTTTATCCCGGTGACCAGGGGCAGGCAACCTGGCGAACCGTTATGTTCAACCAGATCCGGGTGCGGATGGTCGACTATTCACCCGGCTATGTCGCCGATCACTGGTGCACTAAAGGCCATATCCTGCTCTGCATGGCGGGCGAACTGCACACGGAACTTGCGGATGGGCGTCGGTTTGTTCTGACCCCGGGAGTCAGTTATCAGGTGGCGGATAATGCCGAACCGCATCGCTCGTCGACCTCCACGGGTGCCACCCTTTTTGTGGTTGACTGACGTCAGGATCCGCCCCGCCGCTGCGCTTATGTAAGTGAAATATCACGTCGTTGACACTTTTAAAAGTAAACTGAAACTGCTTTATAAAAATCAGCAAAATTAATGGCTTATTTCGTCGGAGTATTCTGGTTATGACAGGAATTATCGCTAACAGATTGTATGCTTAAACGTTTGAAGGAATCTGAAGCACTCATCTGATGGGGAAAGCCTGTGCTGATAAAAAAGAAGAAAGTTCGTTCGCATACCGAAGACCGTTTGCTGGCACTGGTCCTGGCCACCACGGCCGGCATTCTTAACGCCATGGCGCTGGGCGCTTTTGGATTTTTTCCATCGCACATGAGCGGTAATACTTCGCAGATCTCAGAGGAAGTGACCACCAGCGACCTGCATACCATGCTGTTCCTGATGGCGCTGATCGCTGCTTTTGTCATGGGCTGTACGGTTGCGCGACTGGCAGTGGTAGTGGGCCATAAATACAGGTTACGTACCATCTTTTGTCTGATTATTCTGGCTGAAGGGGCAGCGCTGACGGCGGCTTCGATCTTCGAACTGATGTTCTACCGACCAAGCTTTAATGGCGAAGTGCTGGTGATGCTGGGTTTCTTAATGGGGATCCACAATGCGACCTCGACGCAGCTTTCTAACGGGCGCGTCAGATCCACGCATATCACCGGTACGCTGACCGATGCCGGCATCGCCCTGGGCTCGTGGATCTTTGCGCATACGTCACACGCCGTGCATCTTGAAACCGACGACCGTCGCTTCTTTCAGAAGGTGCTGCACACGCACCTGACCACGGTGTTCTCGTTCCTGAGCGGCTGTATTGCCGGATTGCTGCTGTTCAAGGCTTATGGCTTTAATGCCATGGTGGGGCTGGGGATCTTCCTGATGCTGGTGGCGCTGACGGCGATTGCCATCACCGTGCAGCGAACCCGAAAAATCCTTTACTGACCACCCGGCCCGATGTACTGCATATCGGGCCGTTTTTTTACTGCTGGCTCCGGGTCGGCCGAACCACAATTTCGTTCACATCTACCTCATCGGGTTGTTCGATAGCGTATCGTACGGCGCGGCCAATGGCGTCCGGCTGCAACGCAATGGCGCGATAATGCCGCATCGCTTCGGCGGCTGTCGGATCGGTGATAGTGGATGCCAGCTCACTTTCGACCACGCCCGGATGCACACAGGTCACCCGCAGCTGGCTGTTCTCCTGGCGCAGTCCGTCGGAAATGGCGCGTACTGCAAACTTGGTCGCACAGTAGACTGCCGCGGTTGGTGACACGGCCAGTGCGCCTATTGAGGCAATATTGATGATGTGCCCGCACTGGCGGGCCAGCATAGTGGGTAGAACAGCCGCGACACCATACAGCACGCCTTTAATATTGACGTCGATCATCTGATCCCACTCTTCTACCCGCAGCGATGCCATCGGTGAAAGGGGCATGATGCCGGCATTGTTGATTATCACATCGACCCGCCCCCATTGTTCCAGCGCAAAATTTACGAACTGTACCACTTCATCACGGCGCGTAACGTCCACTGCTTTGATTGCGACCTCCGCTCCGTTAAATCGCAGCTCTTCAGCCAGCGCCGCCAGACGATCTTCCCGTCGTGCGCCCAGCAGCAGAATTGCCTGAGTTTTTGCCAGTTCACGCGCAATGCCTGCGCCGATGCCGCTTGAAGCGCCAGTGATTAAAATGACTTTCTGAGACATGGTGTTTCTCCCGTTGAGTTGACACTGGCGATCATACGGCGGCTGGATTATAAAGATAATCCACCTATTACTTCCTGCACCGGTAACTGAGGCTAACCAATGACGACGGATAAAAATGCCTTAGAGATTTTTGTGAGAGTGGCACAGACACGGAATTTCAGACTGGCGGCTGAGCAGCTTGGCGTCACGCGCCCGGCGATCAGCCAGAGTCTGCGTCGACTGGAAGACCGGCTTAACATCACCCTGCTGCAGCGCACCACACGTTCGGTTACGCTGACAGAGGCCGGGCAGCGGCTCTATGACGATGTCGCACCAGCGATTAACCAGCTCAATCGCGCCATAACGGACATTGCTGAACTGGCGGCCGAGCCACGTGGTCAGCTGCGGCTCGCCATCTCCTCAATTGCAGAGCGAATGCTGGGAGGCGAACTGCTGGCAGGCTTCATTACCGCTTATCCGCGTATTGAGCTGGATATCACCGTCACCGATGAGGAGTTTGATATTGTCGGGCAGGGCTATGACGCGGGGGTAAGGCTGGGTGAGGTGATAGCTCAGGATATGATTGCCATACCGGTATCCCGGCCGCAGCGACAGGTAGCAGTCGCCTCACCGGATTATCTGGCGCGCGCGGGAATGCCGTCACATCCTCAGGATCTGGTTCATCATCGCTGCATAGGCTGGCGAAAAGGGCCGGGGCTGGCCCCCTATCGCTGGGAGTTTGCTGAGCAGGGTCGTGAATTTGATGTCGCCGTCAATCCGCAGCTCACCACCAATGATATGGGAATTATGATCCGCACCGCCTGCGCAGGCGGTGGCATCAGCTTTGGCATGGAAGAAACTTTTCAGCCGTGGATTATGCGCGGTGAACTGGTAACGCTGCTCGACGACTGGCTGCCCACATTCGACGGCTTCTATCTCTACTTTCCCAGCCGTAAGAATCTGGCTCCCAAGATGCGGGCGCTGATCGATTATGTCAGGATTGCACCTTGCTGATCTGCTCCAGCCACGTCACCGGTGAGCCATTCAGGGATTCAGCAATTGCGACTGAGGTATGGCGTGATCCGGCGTAGTGCCATGCCAGTGCGTCACATTTTCCGGTGTCCAGACGCTATTCCCGCAGTTCATCCCCAGAATCGCTTTCTTCACCCGGGACCCAGTCCTGGCCGTGTGTGACGTCCAGGCGCTGGCGGGGGGCGGTTATGCTATGGCGTGCACGCTTCCGGTTCGACAGTCACCGTCGCGCCGCTTATACGGGCAGGTTCAGTCGCCTGGCAGGGGAAATCAATCCGTACTCTGCCGGTAAAGTATTCGACAGGACTGTTCGGGAAGGCAGCCATCCACCGGGCGTTACTTTCATCATTTGCGCCTGTTGTTGAGGTTAATGCATTGAATCATTGACCAGGCCGCAAAGCACTCCGACTGTTCGTTCTGCAAACGGTAATGCGCTGCGCTCATGAAGGGTCCGGTAAGTCAGGCTGTCATATTGTAGCGGGTGATAATATTAATCTTAGAGTAGGGCGCAGAAGGGGCGGCGACTGGCAGAAAGGCATGAAACTCAAGCAGCGTCCTGAAAGCGAGCAGTGCATCAAGCTGTAAATTATGCTCGATCAGTGCATCAATTTTACCTGCCTGCAGCAGTGCGCAGTTTTCCTGATCGAGGTCGTGCCCGATAAAGGCGTTTATCTGACGCTTCTGTTCCGCAAAGGCGCGCAGTATGCCCGGATTACCGCCGCCGACCGTGTAGACGGCATCCGCATCCGGATGCTGCTGCAGAAACTGCGCGACCGACTGGTACATCCGTGCATCAATACCATAGCCGCCTGCAACCACGCTGACCTGATGCTGAGGCGCAGACTGCTGCATCTCACGCTGAAACCCCTGGATTCGTTCCTTTTCGCCAATAAAATCGTGGCTGCCGGTTACCGCAATGATATGTGAGCGGCTGACGCGCAGCCAACGGGACATCAGAAACGCTGCCACCTTTCCGGCATCAAAGTTATCCATGCCGATGTAGCGCAGACGCGCACTGCCGGGAAGATCGCTCATTACGGTTACCACCGGCACACGCTGGCGGAGAAGGGATTCAAGCGTTGGGTTTAGCTCATCCGAGCAGGCTGCTTTCAGGATGACGCCGTGGCTGTGAAAGGCTTTTCTGTTCAGCAGCAGGTTAATGTCCTCTGCCGTGAGATTTGCATTGAAGTGAAAGCGTAGCTGGATCCTGAAAGCAGCAAAGCTGGCAATCTGACTGGTGAACGCCTCACGGATCAGCGGCTGGAAACGATCCGGAATATGCATGATCACGTCAAAGTAGATCGTTCTGCCCCAGGCCCGTCCGGCTTTCTGCATCAGTTCCAGGTCCGCTATCGCCTGCTGAATGCGATGCTGGGTACGGGGATGAACATTGCCGCGCTGATGCAGAGCACGATCAATCGTGGCCAGGCTCAGTCCCGACTGCGCTGAAATCTGTTTGTGAGTGAATCGGGCCATTGGCTCCTCAGGATAGCGGAAGACATCCTCCTTTCTATCATAACGCGGATTGAATTTTGCTGAGGGAGTGAGAACTTTGTTCACAACAGGGCTGGCTGTCCACGCTTATATGAACAATAAAGGCGTAGTGGCTTATAGGGAAAACGGCTTCGCGTCTCAGCGGTGTGGTTAAAATTAAGACAGTTAACATTTTTAAACAGAAAAATAATCTGGCAAGAATTCTAACCCTCTTCTATGTATTAACCAGCGACTGTTACACAGGCATAAATAATGTCGCATAACAACCGAGTAATGGTTAATTAATAACCTTTTTTGCCGCTTCGCTTATATTCCGGCTGCGCGGCCTTTTTGGTTTTTAGCTTCTGCTGATGTTAGACTGGATATTCATACACCGTCGGGAGGTCGTGTGAAGTACGACAATGATAATGAAATCCGTGCGCTTGTCGGCGCGGTGGTCAGTGACTTGATCAAGGCAGGAGAGCCCGTTCATTTTCACGACATTACGGACGCGCTGTTTCGCCTTGGCGAAGAGACGCATGACAGCAGGCTGAAAGCATTGTGCCAGGAAGCGATTAGCTTTTTTAGCCGCAAAATGCATTAAGGCTGGTGGCGTCTGCGACAGGCGCCACCCTGAAACCTTCCTCAAATCCCTTCTGCTTTTTTCCAGACCGATAATAAACCGCAATGATCAGAGGCCTGCCTGAAGCTTTATTACCAGCAGGCCGGTCAGACCTTATTCAGAATACAACGGGTGTCTGCGCAGAAAATAACCGGTTTACCCAGGCTGATATTTTATTGCTATCCAAAAAAGTTAACTGTTCCAGAATTCATTTCTGATGAAACTAATTCATGATGACACGTTGTAAAGCGCAATAATCTCAGAATGTTATGTAAGATTTTTCCTAAGATACCAGGTTTTAGTAAGCCAGACAGGGCAGAGTATAAATGTCGCAATACCAGTATAAACTGCGCTGCCGCAAACAGCGCAGAAAAGAGAATCAGATACCTGAATCGTCAGGCGTAAGGCCGACTACGATTTCCAGCGTTTTGCGCAGTACATCCAGTCTGACGATATCCGACGTGGATTCCAGCTCTGCAATCAGATAGAGAATAATGGCTTTGTTAGTGACGCTACCCTGATCGGCCACGATGTCACGGATCAGCGCACCGAGCAGTTCGGTTTCCTGAGCCAGCAGATCGCCTTCGCCACGAAAATAGTCAATGATGGAAGAATCTGATGAAGAGTGTTGCATGATTTTTTCGTTCTCTGAAGAAAATTAGTCAGACGCAATGGTTAAAGTCAAAACGAGTGTAGACCTTGTTTTCGTTTTGCCCAGACTGCATAAAAACACTTCTCTGCCGCTTCGCTTATCATCAGCCGCCCGCAACAGGTTACCGCTACCTTCAATCAGTGCTTTTTCGAACCCTCAGGTGGTCCATCACTGGACATGCGATGGGCCGTTTTGTCGCGCTCCGCCCCCTCTTTCTGAACACGCTTGCGTGCAGCAACCATGCCGTTACGCACCTCAGTAATGGCTCTGCGGATAATCGACACTTTGGCGTCGTTTTCCGCATTCGCTGCCATCAGCTCGAGCTGCGCAATCAGGGCGTTACTGGAGACCGGTTTGTCTGACTTCAGTAATGTAAGAACGGCTTCGCCGATCATAACATCTGTCAGTTTCTCATCTTCACTTCTGTACATACTGGCTTCTCTGATTACAAATCAATGACCATGCTGCGGGTCCGTATGCGTCATCGGGTGCGGTCGGGCGCACCGGATACGGGAAAGCAGTACTGGGCTTTTTACTACGTTAAACCGTCCTGGACTGGCTGAAAACGGGCATCCTGAATAAATCATGCTGCCGTAAAAAAGATTAATCTTCGCGGCGGAAAAGCATTGAAATGAGTTCGTGCAGGTGTTGCTCCTCTTCTGGCGTGGAAGCCTGTTCAAGGCGACGCAGAAGTTTGCTACAGATCGCTTTCCGGCTGAGGCTGTTGCCGGCGCGCAAAATTTCAACCACGACACAACCCAGCGTTTCCTGCTGAGAGGGGGTGCTGGCCTGATTGAAATAACGGGCAATGTCACTGAGTGTTTCCTGGGCTTGTCCGTTCTGACGCATTATTTTTTCCTCAGGTGATTTAAATCAATCGCACGAAAGATATGCAAGTTATACATCACTAAGTGCGTAAGCTATACGATTTCGAAAAAAACTTGTACAACATTTTGAGTTTTCAAAATGGTTAATTTTGTGCAAAAAATGCTTATGCTTATAAAACAGAATGTTGCGAAGGTGTTTTCAGAAGGGGGTTGTACCATAAAACTGTATCGTTTTAATCCCGGCCTGCTAAGGAGTGCTGTACAGGTCGGGAAAGAGTCAGGCAACAGAAATCAGTGCCTGAAGTAAATATCATCGGCAGATTCGGAAACAACAGACTCGGCAGAAGTGTTTGTGGACAGCCAGTTTGCCGGACCCGTCCGGCGGGAACCAATTGTTTTGAATCCTGATAACCATTGACGCGCATCCTGTAACTGCTCAAGGCGGTACTCGTTTACTTCTGAGTTTGCCATAATCAGCAACTCTTTAATCAGCAGTTCAACGTTCACTTCCTGACCAGCATTAAACAGGTTCATTGCGGCTTCGCCAATGATGACATTCGCTTTTTCATCGCTGGAAAAAAACAAAATATCCTCCTGGGTGATTGCGGTAAGTAACTTTAACTGTAGCAAAAAAATTTACCCGATTTAATCAATTCAGCCTATCAATAAGATTATTTTAATTGTCCGTTTTTTGTCCTTCGTGGGTACAAAATGACTGGCGGCCGACGACTGCCTGTCGGTCAGGTCCTCTGCTTCTGCTATGTCGATAAAGAAACGTCAAGACGTCCCACTGTGCGGCAATATGACAAAAGCATTGGCAGCCTGAAAGTTTTGCCAAAAAAAATGCAATGCGATCATGGTAGATAACAATTATAAATTATTTATAATCAATAGTTTGAGTTATTTGCTGACAAATCTTCACGTTCATCTTCTGACGTTTAAGAAACTTCACATTCCCATGCTGTCAGCTTTTTATAGCCTGTGCTATAAAAAATAGCACAGGCTAATATTGTCTGATATTTCATCACTGCCGGAGGTTGCCTTATGGTCCTGCTTAAAAATGTCGCCCTGTCTATATCAGGCGTGCTGCTGACTGCGTTGATGAGCACCAGCAGCTATGCAACAGAAAAATTTAAGGTAGTGACCACATTTACTGTCGTCGCTGATATGGTCAGGAATGTAGCGGGTGAAGCGGCCGAGGTTGTTTCCATCACCCGACCCGGCGCGGAGATACATGACTATCAGCCGACACCTGGCGATATTAAGCGGGCTCAGGGTGCACAACTGATCATGGCAAATGGGCTCAATCTGGAACGCTGGTTTCAGCGCTTCTATCAGCACCTCGACGGGGTGCCTGAAGTGGTGGTTACTGATGGCATTCAGCCGATTAGCATCAGCGAGGGCCCTTACGACGGTAAACCCAATCCTCACGCCTGGATGTCACCCGCCAATGCAGTGATCTACGTTGATAACATTCGGGACGCATTGATTGAACATGATCCCATTCATGCGCAAAGCTATCGCCTGAACGCTGAAGCTTATAAACAAAAAATCACTGCGACGCTGGAACCGCTTCGTCAGCAGATTGCCCGCATTCCAGAGAATAAACGCTGGATAGTGACCAGTGAAGGCGCGTTCTCCTATCTGGCCCGCGATTTGGGCATGAAGGAACTCTATCTCTGGCCAGTAAATGCCGATCAGCAGGGTTCACCACAGCAGGTGAGAAAAGTCATCGACCGGGTCAGAAAACAGCAGATACCGGCGGTATTCAGTGAAAGTACCGTCTCTGACAAACCTGCCCGCCAGGTCGCGCGGGAAACCGGTGCGTATTATGGTGGTGTACTCTACGTTGACTCGCTGAGCACGGCCGATGGCCCCGTGCCAACCTATCTCGACCTGCTTAAGGTCACTACCAGCACGCTGGTGCAGGGCATCACGGCGGGAGAAAAATCAGAATGAGTGACACGATCGTGGTCTCAGGCGTCACAGTCATTTATCGCAACGGCCATACCGCACTACGCGATGCCAGCTTCAGCGTGCCGGGCGGGTCGATTGCGGCGCTGTTAGGCGTTAATGGTTCCGGCAAATCGACGCTGTTTAAAGCGTTGATGGGGTTCGTCCGGCTCGCCAGTGGCACAATCTCTGTTCTGGGGATGCCGACCCGTCAGGCGCTGCGTCAGAGTCTGATCGCTTATGTGCCGCAGTCGGAGGAGGTGGACTGGTCCTTTCCGGTTCTGGTGGACGATGTGGTGATGATGGGACGCTATGGCCACATGGGGCTGCTGCGCCGTCCAACCGCGCACGACCGGCAGATTGTCACTGAGGCGCTGGCGCGGGTCGATATGCTGGATTACCGGCATCGCCAGATCGGCGAACTCTCTGGCGGGCAGAAGAAAAGGGTTTTTCTGGCGCGCGCCATCGCCCAGCAGGGCAGCGTCATTCTGCTGGATGAGCCCTTTACTGGCGTAGACGTACAGACCGAGGCGCGGATAATCGCCCTACTGGTTGAGTTGCGCGATGAAGGTAAGACTCTGCTGGTTTCCACGCATAATCTGGACTCGGTCACTGAATTCTGCGATTACACCGTGATGGTAAAAGGCACGATCCTCGCCAGTGGCCCGACCCAGACCACTTTTACGCCAGCTAACCTTGAACGCGCCTTTAGCGGGGCACTGCGTCATACCGCGGTGAACGGGCTGATAAAGCCCACTGCGGACGTGCAGCCTCTTTCCCGCTCTTCGCAAACGGGGGAGGCCTGATGATGGCATGGCTTCTGGAACCCTTTAGTTATCACTACATGCTCAATGCGATGTGGGTTTCCGCAATGGTGGGCGCACTCTGCGCCTTTCTCTCCTGTTATCTAATGCTGAAAGGCTGGTCGCTGATAGGGGATGCGCTTTCACACTCAATTGTACCCGGTGTCGCAGGCGCTTACATGCTGGGGCTGCCGTTTGCGCTGGGTGCTTTTCTCTCTGGTGGCCTGGCGGCAGGCAGTATGCTGTTACTGAACCAGCGTACCCGCCTGAAAGAAGATGCGATTATTGGCCTGATCTTCTCCTCCTTCTTTGGTCTCGGCCTGTTTATGGTGTCGCTTAACCCAACGGCAGTGAATATCCAGACTATCGTGCTGGGCAATATTCTGGCGATCGACCCCGCTGACATTCTTCAGTTGGGCCTGATTGGCGGGCTATCGGCTCTGATTCTGCTGTTTAAGTGGAAAGATCTGATGGTCACCTTCTTTGACGAAAATCACGCGCGCGCCGTCGGGCTGCATCCTGAACGGCTGAAGATTCTGTTCTTTACGCTGCTGGCGGCGTCGACGGTGGCGGCACTGCAGACCGTCGGGGCGTTTCTGGTGATTTCTCTGGTGGTCACGCCGGGTGCGACGGCCTGGCTGCTCACTGACCGCTTTCCGCGTTTGCTGATTATTGCGGTGGCTATCGGCAGCATCACCAGTTTTCTTGGGGCCTGGGCAAGTTACTACCTGGATGGCGCAACGGGCGGCATCATCGTGGTAGCGCAGACGTTACTATTCCTGCTGGCGTTTGTCTTTGCACCCAGACAGGGCTTGCTGGCTCAACGCCGTCGTGGCCGCTATCAGAGCAAAAAGGAGCTGGCTGATGTGGATCCTTGAACCTTTCCGGTTTGCGTTTATGAATAGTGCCTTACTGACGGCGCTGATGGTGGCGATCCCCTGTGCCATCCTGTCGGTGTTTCTGGTGCTGAAAGGCTGGGCACTGATGGGGGATGCCATGAGCCATGCGGTCTTTCCGGGCATTGTGCTCGCCTGGATGGCGGGGCTGCCGCTGGCGGCAGGCGCATTTGTCGCGGGTGTATTCTGCGCGGTTGCGAGTGGATTTTTGCGGGAAAATAGCCGCATCAAGCAGGATACGGTGCTGGGGATTATTTTTTCAGGCATGTTTGCGGCAGGGCTGATTCTCTATATTGCGGTCAAACCCGATGTCCATCTCGATCACATTCTGTTTGGTAATATGCTCGGCATTTCCGACGCGGATATGATTCAGACCGCGATCATTGCCGTCATTATCGTGGCTGTAATGGCGCTGAAGTGGCGTGACTTTATGTTGTTCAGCTTCGATGCGCAGCAGGCGCAGGTTTCAGGGTTGCTCACGCGCTGGCTGCATTACGGGCTGCTCTGCATGGTTTCCCTGACCATTGTTGCCACCCTGAAAGCGGTCGGGATTATCCTGTCAATCTCCCTGCTCATCGCACCTGGCGCGATTGCGGTGCTCGTCACCCGCCGGTTCTCTCACGCGCTGCTGGTGGCCATCATTGTTTCGGTGCTGGTGTCACTGAGCGGGGTTTATCTGTCGTTCTTTATTGATAGCGCGCCCGCCCCGACCATCGTCGTGCTATTCGCGCTGGTGTTTATCGTGGCTATGGTCATAGCCGGACGTCAGGCCCGGCAACCTGCGACTCAGACGACAGATGCCCGCTGAAAGCCAGTACAGCACGACAGCATCTTGCCTCAGTCAGCAGTGCAAAGGCACGGAGGTACTTCTGGCGGCCAAAGCAGCAGCGGATATGGGTCACACTCCTCGTTAAGTACCAGGACCAGACGGCTCTTTATCGCATGGCTGATTTCCATCCTGCTCAGCGGGGCATTAATAACGGAGAAGGATGTGAGATTTGCTGCCTTTGCGTTTTTGCTCTGACAGGTTTGTCATTACGCATAACCTCCCGGCCAGAGAGCACGCAGAGTCGGAAGACGCAGGTTGATGCCGTTGTGAAGGCCGTCAGAGGAAATAACATTATGATTATCCACTTTCACTAAATGAGTTCCGAAGCCACTGGTATTTACCCTTCGTAACAGCGAAAGCGACTATGCCCTGTATTCTGCTGACTAAGACAAATGAGTTTTATTCATAATGATGCGGGTGCTGGTGTCATCTGCGCTCCGCCGATAGCAGGCATTTGACGGAAACGCAGTCTGCTTTGTGCCAGAAGCGGTCATTAGCGATCATTGGCCGGTCACTTGCTGAGCAGCAACATGACATGCCCTATATGTCTGTTAGTATCCGCATATTACTAATGTTTCTGGGTAAGACTGACATGTCCAAAATAACCATCCATATTCTGAATGCTCAGGAAAAGCTCACTGTTCACAGTGAATGGCTGAGAACTAACCTGACCGATACCTACGTCCAGGTCACAAGGTTGATGCCCACTCCTTCAGTAGACGTCATAGTTAAGTCCGGGAAGTTTGTTATCCCTGAGAAAGGGCATGCCGGTTTTTGTCCTGAAGCTGGCGTTATTTATATAACAGTCGATCCGGAAAACCCTGCATTCTGCGAAAACGCCGAGAACTCCCTTGAACGTATGTTTGCTCATGAACTTCACCATGCTGCAAGGTGGGCAGGACCGGGATACGGCTCAACGCTGGGAGAAGTGCTAGTCTCTGAAGGACTTGCCGGGCATTTTGCTCTTGAGCTTTTTGGTGGTAAATCTGAGCCCTGGGAAAGCCTCATGACTGATACTGTTGAGCCCTATTATCCACTCATGCTTGAAAACTGGCATCGTACTGATTATGACCATAATGCCTGGTTTTTCGGAACAGGAGAATTACCAAGGTGGCTGGGTTATACGGCAGGTTTCAACCTGATATCCAGGTATCTCGCATCATCCTCAAACCTGAAAGCATCAATGCTGGCGAACATAAATGCTGAGGAGTTAAAGGCTTTTATATGAAGCACATACTTTTCATTTCTCTTTAGCTTTTATTCAACTTATAAGCGAAAGTCGCAACGTCCGCTCCTCGCGCATAGCGGCCCCTGGCCTGACTTCGGTTCGCTCTGTGCCAGAAGCGGACAGGGATCGCGGGTAAACGCTGTTTTTGCGCTTTCCCGGTCAGAGCAGGCCGTACCTGTCTGGTTCAGATATCGGATAATTATCTGTTTTCGTTTTTTGCGAAAGCGCTGCGCAGGCTTTTCAGCACTTCATTCATTGCTCTGCTTATAATCCGATCCTCCCGCATTACTGCCCCGAGCGTCCGGTGAAGAGGGGGCGTTACAGAGTAAAGATCAAGTCCCGTTCTTTCCCCAATACACGCAACGGACATCCGGGGAACAATGCTGTAGCCAAGACCTGCACGGACCATCCTTTTGATAGCCTCAATACTGCCCAGCTCCATGACCGGGCAGGCGATATTTTCCGTCTCCCGGAACCATTGATCAATCAGGGCGCGAGTCCCGCTTCCCGGCGCAAAGATAATTAGCGGCAGTGGCAGCAAGGCGGCTGGAGTCCATATTTTTTCGCTCTGCTCTGAGGCATCTTTTTCCATGATGACAACAAACTCATCCGTACCCAGCGGAATGATGCTGAGGTTTTTACCTGCGGCTGGCAGAGTCACCAGCCCGATATCAATTCGGTTTTCTTCCACGCCCCGCACAATATCCGAAGTGTTACCTGTGCGTACGTCGACCTTCAGCAGGGGATGGGCCTGTCGTAATTGCTGCAGCAAGGGAGGCAGCAGATGAATACAGGCCGTTGCGCCTGTGCCGACAGTAACAGTACCGGTTATCTCATCAGAATGCAGGCACACCGATTCAACAGCTGTACTGACCACAGCATCAATTTTCAGGCTGTGCTCAGCGAGGGTCAGCCCGGCTGGCGTGGGTCTGACTCCCCGGCTGGTTCGTTCAATAAGGCGCACCTGAAGCGCCTGCTCAAGTTGTCTTATCTGCAGACTCACTGCCGGCTGCGACAGGCCCCGTGCTTCAGCCGCGCCGGAGAAACTGCCCCGGCTGATAACCAGTCTGAAAGTAGCCAGATGATCGAGATTCAGGTTTGCCATCCCAAAATTTTCCTTATGCCGCTGATAAGTCCTGCTGCCTGTCTGAAAGGATGTATTCAGGTTAGCCTCTGGTTCAGACCGGATAAGGAGCCGTACCGATGGAAATAACCCTGGCAGATGAACAACATATACCCGCCATCCAGCAGATTTATGCTTATCACGTATTGCATGGTACCGCCACGTTTGAAACAGAACCGCCGGACCCGACTGAAATGACAGCCCGCCTGAAAAAGATGCGTGCAGCTGGGCTGCCCTGGTTTGTGGCGATTGAGAACGGCAATGTCCGCGGATACTGCTACCTGTCACTCTACCGGGAACGGTATGCCTACAGATACACCCTGGAGGACTCAGTATATATTGCCCACAACTTTCAGGGCCAGGGGATCGGGAAAAAGCTGTTACTGAGTGCGGTCGCATGGGCTGAAGCATATAACTTTCGCCAGCTCGTAGCCGTCGTGGGAAACAGCGAAAATAGTGCCTCTCTCGCCCTGCATCGCGCCGCAGGCTTCAGCGTGACAGGAACGCTCAGATCCGTGGGTTTCAAGCACGGACGCTGGCTTGATACGGTCATCCTGCAGCGTACGCTTGGGCAGGGTGACGCCACCTTTCCGGAGAGCACAGGTTGACTGACAGACATCTGACAGGCCGCCCCCTTTTCTGCATTGGCATGACGCAGCTTATCAACTGGGGGATCACATTCTACATGCCAGGCGTCTTTGGCACCGCCATTATGGCGGACACAGGCTGGTCGCCAGTTCTGACATTCTCCGGGTTGACTATTGCCATGCTTGTTATGGGAATTGTTTCGCCGTTAACCGGCCCCCTTATGGCCCGTACCGGCGGACGCACGCTGATGATGGCAGGAACCTCCGCTATCGTGCTCAGTTGCTTTCTGATGGCTGTTACCCACTCAACAGCATCGTGGATTGCCGTCTGGCTCCTGATGGGAGCCGGCATGAGACTTGCTCTTTATGATGCCGCCTTTGCTCTGCTTGTAGAAATAGCAGGCCCAGGGGCCCGCCGGGCCGTCTCTCTGGTCACACTGCTGGGTGGCCTCGCGTCAGCCGTGTTCTGGCCTGCTGGCGCGGCGTTACTGCGTATTACCGACTGGCGGCATGCGGTTATCGTTTACGGCTGTGCAGGCATTGTCAGCCTGCTTTTTCTTTCTGCCGTTCCGGCCGGCAACCGGAGGCAACCTCCGGTTGCCGGGCCGTCCGCTCTGACAGCGTCCGGAAAAGCAGAAGACCGAAAAGCATTCATCAGTGGCCTGTGGTATGCCACGCTGATAGCGTTGATAAGCTTTGTTTCTACTGGTGTGTCTACTCATTTTCCGCAGATACTGGTCGCTTATGGCATGTCTGCCGTGACGGGCATGCTGTGGGGAATAGGGCAGGTGAGCGCCCGACTGCTGGACGTGGCTTCCGGCGCACGGACCTCTGCGATCCGCCTGAGTCTGGTTACCGGCGTTCTGCTGCCAGTCTGCTTTCTGGCCGGCCTTGCAGGTAATGTTACCCCTGTGGCGGCAGCCATTTTTATTCTGAGTTACGGCGCTGTAAACGGAATGACTACGGTCGTTAAAGCCGCATTACCTCTTGTATTGTTTGATCCGCAGCAGTATGCCCGCAGGACAGGCGTACTGCTGTCACCCGCTTTTTTCCTTGCGGCGCTCGCGCCGTCAGCTTACGCCATACTGCTGGCGCGATACGGTATACCGGGTACGCTGCTTATATCTGCCATCCTTACTCTCTTCATTACGGCGATTTCCATTGTGATCTGGCGTCGCCATCCTTCCCCTGCTGGACGGAACCGGGATAAGAGCGTGCCATCTATTCAGGGAGAAAATTTTTAACGCTGACTACATTTCTATTATTCTGGAAATATAGTTTAAGGAATTGGAATGGATTTAAATACAGCAGCCAATGCGCTTCGGGAGCTGGGGCACCCGACCCGTCTCAGTGTATACCGGGAGCTGGTGCGGGCGGGCCAGGACGGCCTGCCGGTTGGCGTTCTTCAGAAGCGCCTCAGCATTCCGGCCTCCACGCTCAGCCATCATATTTCCGCGCTGATGTCCGCCGGGCTGGTCAGTCAGGAGCGGCAGAGCCGCACCCTGTGCTGCAGACCCTGTTATGCTCAGCTTGAACAGCTTATGGCCTTTCTGACAGAAGAATGCTGTGCAGGTGGCAGCTGCAGCCTGTCAACCGGGGTGACTCATGAAGAGACCTCATTGTGAACAACATGCACGATCCCCTGAAAAATATCGATACTTCACTCCTGGAGATGCCGCTGAATGAAGATAAGCTGAGGGCTGCAGAAGTGGCACACCCGCCCCGAATCCTGATGCTTTATGGCTCGCTGCGGGAACGCTCATACAGCCGTCTCACTACGGAAGAGGCGGCCAGGCTGCTGACGGCAATGGGAGCCGAAGTAAAATTTTTAACCCGTCCGGCCTGCCGCTGCCCGACGACGCTCCGGAGACTCACCCGAAAGTTGAGGAGCTGCGCGAGCTGGTTCTCTGGTCGGAAGGCATGGTCTGGTGCTCACCGGAACGTCACGGCGCCATGACCGGCATCATGAAGACGCAGATTGACTGGATACCGTTGATGTCCGGCGCGGTCCGTCCGTCGCAGGGCAAAACCCTGGCCGTCATGCATGTCAGCGGCGGCTCGCAGTCTTTCAACGCCGTTAACCAGATGCGTATCCTGGGGCGCTGGATGCGAATGATCACTATCCCGAATCAGTCCTCCGTGGCAAAAGCCTGGGCTGAATTTGATGAAGATGGTCGCATGAAGCCTTCCCCTTACTATGACCGCATTGTGGACGTAACCGAGGAGCTGATGAAGTTCACGCTGTTGACGCACGGACGCAGTGATTATCTGACCGATCGCTATAGCGAAAGGAAAGAGCGTGCTGCACAACTGTCTGAGCGGGTTAGTCAGCGCAGTATATGAAAAAAGCCGGCTTCTACCGGCTTATGCGTCTCCCTTCCTGCCGGTAGCACGCTGAAGAATCAGTGGCTGATTCGTTTTCCGTGTTCATCAATAACCTGTTCACCGTCTTCTTTCGTAAAGGCCCCCTGCTGTGGGTCAGGCAGAATATCCAGAACCGCTTCAGACGGACGACAGAGCCGGGTTCCGCGCGATGTCACCACTACCGGGCGGTTAATCAGAATGGGATGAGCCAGCATCATATTCAGCAGTTCGTCATCGCTGAACCGGTCCTCAGCCAGCCCCAGCTGCTCATAGGGCTCTGTGTTTTTGCGCAGCAGAGCGCGTGCGCTAATCCCCATATCAGCTATCAGTTTTTTAAGCTCATCGTGTGATGGGGGTGTCTCCAGATATAAAATCACTGTGGGCTCCACGCCGCTGTTACGGATAAGCGCCAGGGTATTACGGGACGTTCCGCAGGCCGGGTGGTGGTAAATAGTGATATCAGTCATAAAGGGTACTCACTGACGGCGCTGCGCAGACGTAGCCCCGGGTTTAAGGTTAAACAGACAGACGCAGGGCCAGCGCGGCCAGGGTCACAAAAAGCACTGGCAGGGTCATCACTATTCCCACGCGGAGGTAGTAGCCCCAGCTGACGGTGATGTTTTTTTGCGCCAGCACGTGCAACCACAGCAGGGTCGCCAGGCTGCCGATGGGTGTGATTTTCGGACCAAGATCGCAACCGATGATGTTGGCGTAAATCATCGCCTCCTTTACTACACCCTGAGCCGTGCTGTCATCAATGGACAGGGCACCGATCAGCACGGTAGGCATGTTATTCATTACGGATGACAGAAAGGCCGTCAGAAAACCGGTGCCGAGCGTTGCACCCCAGACGCCGTGCTCTGCAAACCGGTTCAGGAGGGAGGAGAGATAATCCGTCAGTCCTGCGTTGCGCAGGCCATACACCACGAGATACATGCCCAGTGAGAAGATGACAATCTGCCAGGGCGCGCCTTTCAGCACGTTACGGGTGTCAATTACCTGTCCTTTCCGGGCAACTAACCACAGAATAAATGCTGCCACTGCTGCCACCAGACTGACCGGAACGCCGAGCGGCTCCAGGGCAAAAAAACCGGACAGCAGCATGAGCAGGACCAGCCATCCGGCTCTAAAGGTTCGCATGTCACGAATGGCTTCCCGTGGCACCTTCAGTTTCGCCAGATCATAAGTAACCGGGAGGTCTTTGCGGAAGAAGAGGTGAAGCATAACCAGCGTGGCCATCACGGATGCGATGTTTACCGGCACCATGACAGACGCGTATTCACTGAACCCCAGCTTAAAAAAGTCCGCTGTGACGATGTTGACCAGGTTTGACACGATGAGCGGTAGGCTGGATGTGTCTGCAATAAAGCCTGCCGCCATCACAAATGCCAGCGTGGCGCCGGGGCTGAAGCCCAGCGCCAGCAGCATGGCGATGACAATGGGTGTCAGGATAAGTGCCGCTCCGTCATTGGCAAACAGGGCCGCCACTGCCGCACCCAACAGAACAATATATGTAAACAGCAGCCTGCCTTTGCCGCCTCCCCAGCGGGAAACGTGCAGTGCAGCCCACTCAAAAAAGCCAGATTCATCAAGCAGCAGACTGATGATAATAACTGCGATAAACGTGGCCGTGGCGTTCCAGACAATCTGCCAGACGGCCGGAATATCCCCGGGATGCACTACGCCGGTCAGCAGCGCCAGTGCGGCACCGATAAGTGCACTCCATCCAATACTGAGTCCCTTTGGCTGCCAGATAACCAGCACCAGTGTCAGGATGAATATAGCGCCCGCCAGAAACATACTTGCTCCTTCCAATGTAACACCTGTGAACGGGACTGAAGACAGTCCTGCTAACAGATATGAAAAATCATATATATCAGGATAAATTTTTAAATACAGACTGGCTTGCCGTTGGTGGTCACGTTATTTCTTTCAGCCTGCTGGCTGAGTCGCAGAATATCATCGCGCTGACACAGGTAAGCCTGCTCAATGACTGTGGCAGCCCAGACAGGAATATGGGGCGACAGCCGGTAATAAATCCACTTACCGTCACGCCTGTCGATAAGCAGACCGGCGTCTCTGAGTAAAGCCAGATGCCGGGAGATCTTAGGCTGACTTTCTTTCAGTATTGAGGTGAGTTCACAGACGCAAAGCTCTCCTTTTGCGCGCAACAGCAGCACCAGACTGAGCCGTGTGTCATCAGAAAGATTTTTGAAAAGCTGAAGAGGCTGAAACTGAAGCATGATGGCTCCTGAGTCGGGAACTGAAGAGATTCTCACTGCATGCAATCTGCGAGTCAACAATATATCTATAAATTCATATATGGACTTTGCCAGTCTTTCATCTTATGGCCCTGTGTTTACGGTACGCCTGCACAGGCCAAACAGAAGGATGCAATCTGGCTCAGAGCCCCTGATATCCACTTTCAGCTCAAAGTAAATATCGACGCTATGTCAGCCCGCTTTGTACTAATAATGGACGCAGACAAGGCTTTTATTGGATGCCTTGCCTGACGACAATGCACAGGGTGAAACATTGACCTCTTTCTGCTTTCGTTTATAGTTTATTGCCTGTTCTGACAAGAACAGACTTCGCGGTCAGCGTTTATCTCCAGATGAACCGGCTTAACTCAGTCCTGAAGGCACCTGCTTGCCGTAAAGGAGAACTCAAAACACCATGCGTCTTACGCCACCCTGAGTCGTAACCTTCCTTTGTCGCACTGAGTAATCTCAGTCGCGCATCCTTAACATCCCGTCTGCGGATGTGCTTTTTCGCACCTGAAATTTTAGCCCTCACGGGCTGACTGTATTCAAAATCTGAGAAATTAATATGCTGCTGTCCTCAACGCGTAAGGACTGGCTGGGCAACGTCCGTGGTGACGTGCTCGCCGGTATCGTCGTCGCGCTCGCGCTGATTCCTGAAGCGATCGCGTTTTCCATCATTGCCGGCGTCGACCCGCAGGTTGGCCTCTATTCGGCATTCTGTATTCCCGTGGTAATGGCTATCTTTGGCGGACGCCCCGCCATGATCTCATCGGCTACCGGTGCCATGGCGCTGCTGATGATAACCCTGGTGAAAGACCACGGCCTGCAGTATCTGCTGGCGGCGTCGGTGCTTACCGGCTTGTTGCAACTGGCCGCCGGCTACCTGAAGCTTGGCAGCCTGATGCGCTATGTGTCGCGCTCTGTCGTGACGGGGTTCGTCAACGCGCTGGCTATTCTGATATTCATGGCGCAGCTACCGGAGCTGACAAACGTGACCTGGCACGTTTATGCGCTCACCGCCGCTGGCCTGGCAATCATCTACCTCTTTCCGTACCTCAATAGAACCATTCCCTCTCCGCTGGTCTGTATTGTGGTCCTGACCGCCATTTCAATGTGGTTGCACCTGGACGTGCGCACCGTAGGCGACATGGGCAAACTGCCTGACAGCCTGCCGGTGTTCCTTATTCCAGACATTCCGCTGAATCTGGAAACACTGCTGATTATTCTGCCTTACTCTGCCGGCCTTGCCGTTGTGGGACTGCTGGAGTCGATGATGACCGCCACTATCGTGGACGACATGACCGACACCCCGAGCGATAAAAACCGCGAGTGCAAGGCGCAGGGCATCGCCAACGTCTGCACGGCGTTTATCGGCGGGATGGCGGGCTGCGCCATGATTGGTCAGTCGGTGATTAACGTGAAGTCCGGCGGGCGCGGGCGTCTCTCCACCCTGACGGCCGGGCTGGTGCTGCTCTGCCTGATCATTTTCCTTCGCGACGAGGTATCGCAGATCCCGATGGCGGCGCTGGTCGCCGTCATGATTATGGTTTCCATCGGCACCTTCTCCTGGCGATCCATTACCGATCTGCGCCGCCATCCGCTGTCAACCAGCGTAGTCATGCTGGCAACCGTGGCGGTAGTGGTAACGACCGATAACCTGGCTTTCGGCGTGCTGACCGGGGTACTGATTGCCTCACTTAACTTTGCAACCAAAGTGGCGCACTTCATGACGGTCAGGTCGTCACTGGAGGGCGATACCCGGACCTATACCGTGACCGGGCAGGTCTTTTTTGCCTCAGCCGATCGTTTTATGAGCCACTTTGACTTCAGAGAAGCGGCAGAGCGCGTGGTCATTGACGTAACGCATGCTCACTTCTGGGACATCACCGCCGTAAGCGCGCTGGATAAGGCGGTGATTAAGTTCCGCCGGGAAGGCGCTGAGGTGGAAATACCGGGCATGAACGACGCCACCCGCACCCTCGTTGACCGTTTCGGCGTACATGACAGGCCGGAAGAGGCGGAAAAACTGATGGGCGGTCACTAACCGACAGGAGATGAAGCTATGAACAATACCATTGTGGCCTGTGTGGACGGCTCACCGTCAACCGGATCGGTCTGTGACTACGCGGCATGAGCTGCCGCCGGCCTTTCCGCGCCGCTGGCCCTGCTGCACGTGCTGGAAAAAGACGGACATCCGGCCGTCTCTGACCTGAGCGGCAGTATTGGCATCGACAGCAAAGAGCTGCTGACTGAAGAGCTTGTGCGCGTGGAGGGTGAGCGCAGCCGCCTGCTCATGGCGCAGGGAAAAGCTATCCTCACTGCCTGCGCTGAGCGTCTGGCACGGGCGGGACGCCCGGAGGTACGCCTGCTGCAGATGCACGGCGCTCTGGACGAAATCCTTGCCGGGCTGGATGACGTCAGGCTGATGGTGCTTGAGCGGCGAGGTGAGAAACACCCTGTGGGCAGTCAGCTGGAAAGCGTCATCCGTCTGCAGAAAGAGCCGGTGCTGGTCGTGCCGGAAACGTTCAGCGCGCCTTCCCGGGTGCTCTTTGCCTGGGACGGCAGCGAAGCCAGCCACAGAAATCTGACCCGGCTGAGCGTCAGCCCGCTGTTTCAGGGCCTGACCTGCCATGTTGTGAGGGTGAACGGCGACGATGCTTCACTCCGTGATGCGCAGCGGATCCTGCAGGCGGCCGGCATCAATGCAGAGTTCAGGATGATTCAGGATGAATCCGTCTCGCGCGGGCTGTGCCGTTACGCCGGGGAGAACGGCATGAACCTGATCGTAATGGGAGCCTGGGGGCACTCCCGGCTGCGCCAGTTCTTTATCGGCAGCCACACGACAGCGATGCTGACTGAATGCCGTCATCCTCTGCTGATGCTGCGTTAAACCTTACGGGCCTGCAATCGCGGGTCCTTTTCCTAATCTGGCCCCCATAACCAATACTACAGGTCCGGGGCTCCTCATCTGCGCAGCGCCTTTATTAACCACGCTCAGGGAAAACCATGCGTCAGCTTTTTCGCTTCTTGTATCAGCACGGCAGCCATCTCGCTTTTGGCGCAATACTGATGGCGATGTCGAGTTTCGGTCAGACATATTTTGTATCGCTTTACGGCCAGGATCTGCGTCAGGCTTTCGGTCTCAGCGACGGCGGGCTGGGTGGACTCTATGCCGCCGGCACCGTGATGAGTGCTGTCACCCTGACCTGGGCCGGCTGATTGAGTACATACACCACCCCCCGGTTATTTACTCTGGCGGTTACCCTGCTGCTGCTGATGGCGTGACTGCTGGTCTCCGGTGCGCAGGCGGCATGGATACTTTGTGCAGGCTTCTACCTGCTTCGTCTCGGCGGACAACTAATGGTACATACCGCCCTGACCGCGACCGCACGCCAGTTCCCACTGGACGCCGGTAAGGCGCTGGGTGCTATCGCGCTGGGTCTGTCGCTGGCGCTGGCGCTGTTGCCGGTAGCGGCCGTGCAGATTAACCATCTGGCGGGGTGGCGCATAGCCTGGCTGATAAACGCTGTGGTGCTGATTACAGGCGTTGTGCTGGCCATCAGCTGCGTCCCGCGCGCAGCTGAAACGCCCCGGCCGCAATAATTCTGCGCTGAAACGTCAACTCCGACTGCAGGAGCCGCATCCCATTTACGCATGGGAGAGGGATGTTGACTCCGATGCGCTGTCTGAGGGGCGCCAGCTTCGCCTGCTGACGTTAATCGATCTCTGCACGCACGAATGTCCGGAGATCGGCGTAGGCCAGAACCTGCGTTCATCAGAAGTGGCTGCGATTCTGAATATCCTCGCGTTGAGACGTCCGCTATTGCAGCACCTGAACACAGATAATGGCTTTGAATTTGCAGGAAAAATGCCGGGTAAGTGGGTGTATGAACGTGATATCCGTATTGACTTCTCGCGGCCAGGTACGCCCACGGATAATGCCACGGTGGAATCATTCAACGGCAGGTTGCGTCAGGAGTGCCTGGCGGAGAACTGGTTTATTTCGATGGAGGATGCCCGGTGCAAAATCGAGGCATGGCACATACACTATAACCAGAGTCGCCCCCATTCTGCGCTGGGGTGTTGATAAAGTTTATACCTGTATCCTGTATTTATTTTAAATAAGCTGCCTGGGCGCAAATTCGTTCAGGGGGTGGTTCTCATTCGGCACATTACTGTTCTGAAATTTATTGCTCAGTGAGGGTTGCCACGCCGTTCAGTTTATCAAGACCCTCATGATTGATTTCAGTATCCGCACTGTCTACTGCCGTGGAGATACTTAACAGGCTCTGCAACTCGCTTAACAGAATTGCGGCATCTGATTTCAGCACCTCATCGGACTCAGCGGAGTCAATCACGGTATTGATAGCCTTGTTCGCGCTTTCAATCATCTCTGTTACGCCACCCTGGCGGCTTACAGCCAGAACAAGCGCGCTGATGAGTAGTGACTGCGCCTCGACGCGTGCTGTCAGTTGCTTCAAATCTGCATCAATGTTGGAAATTTTGGCCAGCATGCTTAGTACAACGTTTTTCATAGCTTCCGCTCCGGTTAAAAAACCTGATTTTAACGGTCTATATCAGCCCCGCCTATAGAAATGCTCTGAATATTTATCGCTTTACCGGGAATGAGGATGACCTGCAAATCACGGCTAATCACCGAAGCTGTTGGTAAAATTTAGGATGGGTTACAGTAATTTTTGTAAATTACACGTCCGCTATGTGCCAGAAGCGGACATTACTAAATCACAATGCGTTATGGTCAACATCAGAATGCGGCCCTTATGTTGTGACGTGCGGTCTGGCCTAAATGCAGTTGCACCACAATGCCTCGTGGGGTATGAGGTGGCGTTACCTTAGTACCGTCAGCACTCTGAACGTCAGGCCCAGCCGCGAGGACCGGAAGCTCATCAGGTCGCTGCGGCAGGGAAAAACGATCCGGGCAACAGACCGTAATCGCCTACTGGCTGTTATTGGCCTTGGCTGGGGCCGCACTGAAAACTGATGCACATTAATATATTTTCGCCTACGACAGATCAGGCAATTTCTTCCAGTGCGTCGTCATTTGCCGGTGGAGGAGGAAGTATAAGCGCGTCGCACTCCCTGATGACATATTCAGGAATGAGATCAAACCGGGCGGGATCCAGCTGACAGATAAATTCATTTTCAATGTGATAGGTCTCGTTCATGAATTTACGTATGACTGCATTTTCGAGTCCGGTGTGAAGCAGCCTGAACACCTGCAGTTTCTCGTAGCCATTACTGCAGAGCAGATAAAGCGCACGTATACGATCCGGTTCGGTGATCTGAACGAAAGTGGCTTGATAGTTAAAGCCGGGTATGCGATCGGCGATTGCCTGGCAACCGCTGGCAACTTTTTCTGCAGACATTTTGGGATGTCCCACTCCCTGCACAATGGGTTCACGGGTATCTATGGGCGTTTCGCGGTGATGAAACAGGTTTGACAGCACCTGATAGGCATCACCGAGGTCGTCTATAATTTCATAATGTCGGCGAAGATAGATCAGCTTAATGATGTCTTCACTGTCAGAGTCAGTAACAGACTGGCAGATCTGAGCAAAAGTGCGTATATCACTTTCACCGATGAGCTGCTCAGTGATGCAGCCTGAACTGTAGCGCAAGTGAGAGGCCGTAACCAGATTACTAAACAGCTTCCTGACGGACTTAAGCGTATCAATAATAGGCTCAACATCGTGAGTCAGCATCAGTACCGTTTTATTTTTAAGGCACTCACCGGTATTGCGGCGAAACAGCATCTCCAGGATGGCAAATTTCTTGTTTTTATCAAACGATGAAATCGGGTCGTCAAGAATGATCAGGCCCGGCTTTTTGGCTAGGCATTCATACATAAACAGAACGATGGCAAAGGCATTGCGTTCACCGTAACTGAGATGCTGGCTCCCGCCGCTGACGTAGCCGTCAAAGTCTTCGTGGCGCAGTTTCAGCCGGCATTTATCGCCTTCCCCTGTGATATCCACCTGATAACGATATCCGGCGTATGCCAGAAAGGTATTGATATCGGTTTTATGCTTAAGGATCAGCTTCTGCATGCCCTGACGCTGCTTATTTATTTGACCCTGCAAACGTCCGGCCTGCGTTGCTAGGTCGTCTAAAGAGATATTGAGACTGGCCACGGTGCGGGCCGTTTTATCCGACTGCAGCTCCGGAAAAAACTTGACGTCTAGGCGACAGGCTTCCAGAGCAGCCTTGACGTTGGTTGAAGCGCTGAACGTAAAGCCGTTAAGAGTCTTAAGAGTATTTAGCATATTTATCAGGCTGTCTGTCTGCTTCTTCACTGTCACGAGATATTCTTCGTGCTGTTTTTCCAGCCCACTCTTTGAGGTCGTAATATCAGCGAGGCGGGCGCGGGCAGGCTCTGAAAAATATTCGCCGAGTTTATCTAGCACACCGATCAGGCCGATCAGGTTTTTAATGACAGCCTTATCATACTCTGCGCTGACGCGACTAATCTGCTCGGCCTTTTCACGGGAGTCGCCAGTACAGAATGGACAGCAGCCGTCGGATAGCGCAGAGAATTTCTCATACCCCCGAGTCTGCCACTCGATCCACTCTACGCTGCTTTTACTTTGGATGTACGGCCTATAAGATTCCAAACCGTCGGGAATGTGCTGAAGCTTGTTGCCATCTGATAAGCCTTTCATACCGGTAGACGTTTTTGCAATCCCGGTACTACTCAGCTTAAACGCGGCGCTTAGTTCCCCCAGGTGAGTGATGAATTCTTCAAGCTCGACGTTATCAGCAAACTGTTGTCGTATGGCAACGACCATGGCTTCAATTTCGCGTTCTGTCTCATGATACGCGTCACTTTTGATGAAGATATCAAAACTATTACTTACTAACTCGTCTGGTTGAAACGTGAATTGATCGACATATTTTTCATTAAAACACATGACGTTTTGCAGACCATCGACACCAGTTACCCCGGGCTGTACTGCATCGGGATTAAAACTACGATATCTGAACGGAAGCAGGTCACTGAGTCCCTGTGCATCCCCATTTACCGTACACTGAATCGCGCGTGAAATGGTGCTTTTTCCGGTGCCGTTAGGCGCAAATTTAATATTTAATTTTTTTTCTGCCAGAGTGATATTTGCTTTATCAATGTTATTACAGCAATTAATTTCAATTTCCATACCTAATCCTTTACGGCAAAGACACTGAGTTGGCCCCATGTATTGCAGGGCCGATTAATTATTTAATCTGACGCCAGAACATATAAACACCATTTCATTTTTAGGTAAAGCACTCCGGCAGTCGCACTTGGTACCGCAGCTCCAGAGCATTTTTTTATAGGGAGTGTGTACGGCGTTTGTTATGACTTTTTATTAAGCTGTCATTTGTTAAAACTCGGTAAAAACATACTAAAATGACCAATATATAGCTGGTACAGAAGAAAGCGGTGTTCCTGTGCCCAAGTGAAGGGAAAGGTATCAGCTCGCTTGCCCGTGAATTCGACACCACAAAGCAGACCTTTCTAAGGGTATGAGCGGTGATGGAAAAAGCTGATGCTCGCTCGTGGGCTGCTTTGCAATGTATGTCAGCTTTGTGCAAGATCCCAGAGTGCTGACCTATACAGAGCAGCATAATATTGAGAAGCCTTGCTGGCTGCTTTCATCTGACTGTGAAAAAATGGCGTTCTGAATTTCAGGACAACAGAGGGATATGTATGTCGGCTTTTCATAACTGGTTACTTGAAATCGCAGTCGGGAATTACTTCGTTTATATCAAACGACTTTCCGCTAATGACACCGGCGCCACGGGGGGCCATCAGGTCGGCCTTTATATTCCTTCCGGTATCGTTGAAAAGCTGTTTCCGTCTATCAACCATACCCTTGACCTCAACCCTTCGGTCTTTCTCACCGCACATGTGTCATCTCATGACTGCCCGGACAGCGAGGCCCGTGCGATTTATTACAATGGCCGGCATTTTGGTAAAACCCGAAATGAAAAAAGGATTACACGCTGGGGAAGAGGCAGCCCGCTTCAGGATCCTGAAAATACCGGGGCCCTGACGCTTCTGGCCTTCAGGCTTGATGAGCACGGCGGGGACAGCACGTCTGTAGACATCTGGGTCTGCGTCAGCCCGGATGAAGAGGACGTTATTGAGACCGCTATCGGTGAAGTCATCCCCGGCACGCTTATATCCGGGCCTGCCGATCGCATTCTGGGCGGTCTGTCTCTGCAGCAGGCGCCTGTTAATCATAAATACGTTATCCCGGAGGGCTGGCAGCATTGCTTCCCGTCAGGGAATGAAATTATTGAGTATGCAGCCGGGCATTACGTGAAAAACTCGCACGATCCGGATGAGCAGCTTATTGACCGCCGGCGCGTCGAGTACGATATCTTTCTCCTTGTAGAGGAACTCCACGTTCTGGACATCATCCGCAAAGGTTTTGGCTCCGTGGATGAATTTATTGCGCTGGCTAACTCCGTCAGCAATCGCCGTAAATCCCGGGCCGGTAAGTCACTGGAACTGCATTTGGAGAATCTTTTCATTGAGCATGGGCTAAGGCATTTCGCTACTCAGGCAGTCACGGAGGGCAATAAAAAGCCCGACTTTCTGTTCCCCTCCGCCGAGGCTTACCATGACGCTGAGTTTCCTGCAGACAATCTGCGCATGCTGGCCGTCAAAACCACCTGTAAAGACCGCTGGCGCCAGATTCTGAATGAAGCCAACAGAATTTCTCCGGTTCACCTGTTTACGCTGCAGGAGGGCGTATCACAGGCACAGTACAGAGAAATGAAGGCGGAAGGGGTCAGGTTGGTTGTGCCATCATCCTTACATAAAAAATATCCGGAAGCGGTAAGGGCAGAATTAATAACGCTGGGCACCTTTATTGCTGAGCTCACAGGGCTTTACGCCGATCTTCCTTAAGTAATCTCCCGGCATACCCTGCCGGGAGGTGCACTCAGATGTGCTCCGCCTTATCTGCATTAGCAGAAACGGCTTTCAAAATGTAAGGCTCCAGCAGTCTCGCAACCGCTTCAAACACAGGGACCACTACGGAGTTACCGAACTGACGGTATGACTGCGTGTCCGACACTGGAATACGGAAAGGCCTGCCGTCGGGCTTCTCGAAGCCCATGAGGCGCGCGCACTCACGCGGCGTCAATCTGCGTGGCCGATGCGCCTGATTTTCTTCATTCGCGAAATCTGTTTCACCCACAGCCATATCCCAGCCACGATCAATCAGAATTTCAGATCCGTCTTTGTGATAACGGGCAGAAAGCGTACGGGCAACGCTTTCCCTGTTTTCAGGGGTTACTAGGCCAAAACCGAAGCCATTTCCCTTAGCCGCGTGCTTTTTGGCGTAGTTGTAAAGGTACTCCCAGAGCTTCGGCGTCAGGATATATTTGCTGTCCACCACGGGCTCCAGCAGCTCGCCAAATGACGGCCGCTGCTCCGGATAAAAACGACTGACGTCCCGTAGGGTAAAACCCTGGTGAATATTCAGATCGCGGCGGAAACCAACCAGTACGATACGTTCACGGTGCTGAGGCAGGAAATGCTTTCCGTCGATGACTTTAGGATCACTTTTACCCATGTCAGCCGCATCGGCCACTTCATAACCCAGCTCGTCCAGGGTCTCCATGATGACTTTAAAGGTTTTACCCTTGTCATGGCTCTTTAGATTTTTGACGTTTTCCAGCACAAAGACAGCCGGCTTCTTAGCGCGGATAATGCGCGCGACATCAAAGAAAAGCGTTCCCTGCGCTTCACATTCGAAACCGTGCGCCCGGCCTAGTGAATTTTTCTTACTTACTCCAGCCAGGCTGAACGGCTGGCACGGGAAACCGGCCAAAAGTACATCATGATCCGGCACGTGCTCGTCAATGTAGGCATAAGCATCGGTTTCGGGTACTTCAGGTCTGTCACTGAGCGTCACCTCCCGAATGTCGAGATTAAATGTGTGCGCATGCTCATCATTAAACCAGTTGGCTTTATACGTGCGCACAGCCTCTTTATTCCATTCGCTGGTAAAAACGCACTGACCGCCGATGCCCTCAAACCCTTTTCGTATACCGCCAATGCCGGCAAAAAGGTCAATAAACCGGAAGGCATAGTCTGGGTGATGCGCAGGCGCTTCCGGCAGCATCTTTTGCAAAAGTGATTCTTCTGCTGACGTCAGCGACTTTGGCGGGCACTTACCATTAATCCAGCGATTAAGCGTCTCGCGACTCCACTCATTTTTACCGACTTTTCTGAGCAGCTCTGCCACGTATTTCTGATCATAGATTTCCAGTACCCGCTTGATGAGTTGTTTATCATTTTCCTGTCGCAACTTTTCTTCCATTTCGGCTTTTTCAAGCAGATTCTGCGCTAATAATTCAAATTCAGACATAGCACCTCCAAAGGGTCTTCTGGGTGAAACTTTATCACTCATTTGACCCAGATAAAAGGTTTGCATGTATATTTAGACAGTATTTGTAATTGATCTAGCTAGTCGCTTGAACTTTTTACAATAAATTTCAAGGGTGGCTTAATTGAATTAGGCCGTTGGATAACGTGAAGAGTGATAAGAATGCGTTACTGGTATGTCTTGTAGGGACTAAAAGTCTGGTATTCGCACAAAACTGACCGTCATCCTTGTGCAAGGAGCGAACCTTTTACTACTTCCAGATGCTAACAAACATGGTACAGGGAATTGCTAACTGTGTTGTAAAAGAAAATTTTGAAGCTCAGCAGCGACTACTTCTGGTGCCTCTTCGGCCATGTGGTGACCGCTGGCTATCGCTTTTCCCCGTACATGTGGCGCCCAGCTTTTCCAGATACCCAAGATGTCGCCGTAAATATCTTCCAGATCATCAAATTTTGACCATAAACAGAGAGTAGGGCATTCAATCATCCGCCCATTTTGACGATCATTAAGCTCATGCTCTTTGTCTATATAAAATCCGGCACGATAGTCTTCGAGCATCCCATGTACAGTTTCCGGGTCGTGAATAGCTTTTCTGAACTCAAGGTACTCTTCATTTCCCATCGTTTCAGGCTGGCCTCCATACCACTTATCAGGATCAGCAAGTATTGCCCGCTCCGGTTTTTCTGGCTGAGCAAAGAAAAACCAGTGATACCACTGCCGGGCAAACTTATCATTACACCTATTGAGGGCTTCAAGTATTGGAATGCAATCCAGTACGGCAAGCCGTGTGATTCGATCTGGATAGTCAAGAGCAGCTCTGTAAGCTGTGTAACTCCCTCTGTCATGCCCAACAAGCGCAAATTGCTCAAAACCAAGCTGACTCATCAACTCAATGCAATCTCTTGCTTTAGCTCTTTTAGAAGAACCAGCATGATCGCACTGATCAGCCGGCTTTGATGATTGGCCGAACCCCCGCAAATCAGGACATACGACGGTAAATGATTTGGCCAGCTCGGGAGCCACTTTTGACCAGGTTACATGGGTACGAGGGTGTCCATGCAATAACAGAACAGGTGGTCCACTACCCCCATAGCGCACATTGAGCTCTGCTTCTGAAAGGATGACTCGTGTATGTGTAAATTCCTCAAACATTTGCTGTTTCCCACGCCAGTAGTGTGGAGATAATCATAGGCTGCTGTTTAATCGGGCACTTTGTTACGTAAGGGGCCGAGCAGAATTAATCTCTTACGACGAGACTGGTGATACAAAGCAAGGTGACATTGTGGACAAAATTTTAAAATGAACGTCCGCTTTTCACTCATAGCGGACGATAAGCTGGCTGCTGTGGCTAACATTGCAGCTGCCATCAGATCCTGGCCGTCAGGTCCGAACCCCGCAGGGATTCGGCAGAGCTTACTGGCACTGCCGTTTAGCGCAGTGGGGCTGACGTCCCGGCAGCGCCGGAGAACCAGAGGGGATCACTAGGTTTTTGATACTGATGCTCGCTTTTCGCTCACACCCCGCAATCCTCACTCCCATCTATCCGGTCTTTTCGTTTAAACGTCCTTTACACCGGCCAGCCAGATACCTCAACCCTGACTGCAGGCACATCTGCACCCGGCCCTGAAGCAGGGCCCTGACGCTTTTATGCCACTTTCCGCTTCGGATAACGCTGACTTTTACCCACCTTCCCACCAGACTGCCAAAAAGCTGCTAAACCTTAATGACAGAGATAAGCGCGTAAAGATTAGGGTTATCACCATTTCCCCGATTTCACTCCCGTCAGAAACACAAATAACAATTACATCTTTTAGCCCCCAACAATGGGAAGCAGACAATGTCGGAAAAAATATCGCTAACAATGCAGGTTAATGGCCAGTCGCACCCGATGCAGGTCGATCCCCGGGTCACCTTACTCGATGCGCTGCGTGAGCATCTCAATCTGACCGGCACCAAGAAAGGGTGCGACCAAGGACAATGCGGCGCCTGTACCGTACTGATCAATGGCCAGCGGGTGCTGAGCTGCCTGACGCTGGCCGTCCAGGCCGAGGGTGCTGAAGTCACCAGCATAGAGGGTCTGGCCTCTGCTGAAGGTGAACTGCATCCGGTGCAGCGCTGTTTCATGGAAAACGATGCCTTCCAGTGCGGCTACTGCACACCGGGTCAGATCATGTCTGCCGTCGCCTGCATCAAAGAGGGGCATGCCGGTTCGGATGATGAGATCCGTGAATATATGAGCGGCAACCTCTGCCGTTGTGGGGCTTATCCGCACATTGTGGATGCCATCCGACAGGCTGCGGCTGAAATGGCGAAGGAGTCCGTATGAACGAATTCAGCTGGAAAACTGCGCACTCGCCTGAAGAGGCGGCCACGCTAAAGCAATCAGGCAGTCAGCTGCTGGCGGGCGGCACCACGCAGCTTGATCTGATGAAGTGTGGTGTCTTTACGCCCCCACAGCTTATTGGCATCACCGGTCTGAGCGCGTTTAAAAGCCTTGCGTTTGATGATCAGAAGATCACCGCCGGTGCGCTGGTCACCATGAGCCAGCTGGCTGAACATCCTGATTGCCAGCAGAACGCGCCAGCCATTTATGAAAGCCTCTGGCAGGCGGCGTCGCCACAGATCCGTAATATGGCGACGCTGGGCGGTAATCTGCGCCAGCGCACGCGCTGTAATTATTACCGCGATCCGGCGACGTTTTCGGCCTGTAACAAACGTCAGCCCGGCTCCGGCTGCGCCGCATTAGACGGCGTCAACAGCAATCATGCCATTCTGGGGGCCAGTGAAAGCTGTATCGCTGTCTATCCCGGCGATCTGGCCGTTGCGCTGGTGGCTTTTGACGCGATTGTGGTGCTACAGAACGCACAGGGCGACACGCGCCGGGTAGCAATGGATGATTTCTTCCTGCTGCCGGGTGACACGCCAGATCGTGAACACGACCTGCGTGATGATGAAATCATTATCGCTATCGAAGTGCCACAAACAGAGGCGCTGCGTCGTTCTCATTACCTCAAGGTTCGCGATCGCAGCTCTTACGAATTCGCGGCTGCCAGTGCAGCTGCGGGCTTCGCGCTGGAAAAAGGTGTTATGCGTCAGGTGCATATTGCGCTGGGCGGCGTAGCGACCAAACCCTGGCGGGTCAGGTCGGTTGAGCAGGCGCTGGAAGGCCAGCCGTTCAGTGAAGAAACGGTGTTCCGGGCCGCAGAGCTGATCACCCAGGAGACACAGGCGCTGACGCACAACGCCTACAAAGTAAAACTCGCGCCGCGTGTCATTGCACGCGCGCTGATGGCAGCAGGAGAGACCGCATGAGTGACCTGAAGGACACATCACGTCAGGAATTAACGGAGCCGGCCAGCGCCGTTCAGGGACTGGGTGCGGCGCGTGCGCGCGGTGACGGTAAGGTGAAAGTGACCGGTGAGGCGCGCTATGCGGTTGAGCATCAGCCGGACAATCCACTTTACGGCGTGGTGATTCAGTCTACCGTCGCCAGCGGCCGCATCAGCCGTATGTCGACGGAGAAAGCGCAGCAGGCTGCAGGCGTGGTGGCCATTTACACCCATCTTAATCCACTGAAAATTATCAAACCTACCGCCATTGCGGACGGCGGCGCAGCGCAGTCAACCTACACCCCGATTCAGGACGATAAGATCATTCATAACGGCCAGAACATCGGTCTGGTGGTAGCAGAAACCTTTGAGCAGGCAACCTGGGCCGCCTCGCTGGTGGAGATTGAGTATGAAACCGACTCAGCACTGATCTTTGCCACCGATGAGGGCGTCGAACCAAAACCGGTATCGAAGCAGGATATCGACATGGGCGATGCGCAGCAGGCTATGCAGCAGGCCGAGGTGCGCCTCAGTGAACGTTATACCACACCGCGTGAATACAACATGCCGATGGAGCCGCACGCCTGTGTGGCACAGTGGCAGGATGGGCGCATGACCGTCTGGGAACCCAGCCAGTGGGTTGCCGGTGCACAGGTGGAAATCGCTGAATGGATGGGCATTGATGTCGAAAGCGTGCGGATTATCTCGCCTTACGTCGGGGGTGGATTTGGTTCTAAGCCGGTGCCGTATACGCACGTCGCCCTGGCCAGCGTCGCGTCGCGCGCGCTGAATCGTGCGATCAAAGTGTCGCTGACCCGTCCACAAACTTTTACCGGTCTTGGCGGCCGCCCGGCCACCTCGCAGCAGCTGGAGCTGGGTGCTTCACGTGACGGTAAGATTCAGGCAATTATCCAGCGCAGCTTCAGTGAAACCTCATTAATCGATGTCTTTGCTGAAAACTGCAGCAAAGTTACCGCACGCATGTATGCGGTTGAGAACGTCTCCGCGCAGCATGAAGTCCGGCCCATCAACACCGTTACGCCAGGCTGGATGCGTGCGCCGGGTGAAAACCCGAGTGCCTTTGGTCTGGAGGTGGCGATGGATGAGATGGCTTATGCACTCGACATTGATCCGCTGGAACTGCGTCTGCGCAACTGGGCGGACAAAGATTATCAGCTCGACCTGCCCTGGAGTTCACGACGTCTCAAAGAAGCCTATCAGAAAGGGGCAGAGGCCTTTGGCTGGGATAAACGGATTATGGCACCGCGCTCAATGCGGGAAGGGCGTGAACTGATTGGCTGGGGCATGGCTTCCGGCACCTATCCGGTTAATAAATTGCCGGCAGAGGCAAAAATCATTCTGACGGCAGAGGGCAAATTTACCGTGCAGTGTGCCGGAGCAGATATTGGCACCGGCACCTATACCATTCTGGCGCAGACGGCGGCAGACATTCTGAACGTGGCGTCGACCGCTATCCATGTAGAGCTGGGCGATACCGAGCTGCCGCGTGCGGGGGTGGCCGGAGGATCACAGCTGGCCGGTAACGTGACCGCCGCCGTGGATGACACCGCCAGACGCATGCGTGACCAGTTGCTGAAGCTGGCCAGCGAATTGCCACAGTCACCCCTCAACGGCACGCCGGTTTCAGCGCTGACCTTAAAGGGCGATGGCGTGCAGGGTCAGGGCAGTGACCAGGTCCTCACGTTTGCGCAACTGGCCGCCCTGGCACCGGCGGCGAGTCTGACCGTCAAAGGCGGCACCTTCCCGGAAGAGATGTCGCAGGAAGAACGCGACAAGATGGTGCGTAATCTGAATGACATGAGCCGCCCGGAAAAATTCTCTGCTCATAGCTGGAGCGCACACTTTGTGGAAGTGCGGGTTGATGAAGATTTCGGCACTATCCGGGTTAAAAGGATGGTGGCGGCGCTGGACAGCGGTCGTCTCTATAACCCGAAACTGGCTCGCAGCCAGTGGATTGGCGGCATGATCATGGGCGTCGGCCAGGCGTTAATGGAAGAAGGCGTTGTCGATCCGCGTAATGGCCGGGTCATCAACAACAATCTGGCGGATTATCTGGTGCCGGTAAACGGCGATATTCCGGAGATCATCACGATTAACGTGGGCGAGCCGGACTTCGAGGCAACCACGATGGGCGGCAAACCTGTGGGTGAGCTGGGTATCGTGGGCGTGGCGGCCGCGATCAGTAATGCGGTGTTCCATGCGACCGGAAAGCGGGTCCGTGATCTGCCGATTACCCTCGACAAGCTGATCTGATAGGGTCGCTGACCCGTGATTGCGGGTCAGTCTCAGGGATGCGGGCGCGGACCGGAGTCTGCGCCCGTTTTTTACGCCATCCGGAGCGAAACAGTGAAGATAGCGTTAATTGTGCTGGCTGCCGGCCTGAGCCGCCGCTTTCAGCAGCAGGCGGGCGGGCATAAGCTGCTGGCCGATCTGGACGGCAAACCGGTGCTGCAGCGCACGCTGGAGCAGGCCGCCGCAAGCGGGCTGGATCGCTTTGTCGTCATCCGGCCCGACGCCTCAGCGCTGAAGGCGCTCTGCTGCGGGGCCACGCTGGTCATGTGCGACAGTGGCGGACTGGGCGAATCCATCGCCGCTGGCGTGCGTGCCAGCCGCCACTATGACGGCTGGCTGATTGCGCTGGGGGATATGCCCTTTGTGACGCCGGAAAGTTATCGTGCCGTCGGCCAGGCGCTGGCGGAGGCGTCGATAGTCAGGCCATGGATTGACGGCAGGCCGGGTCATCCGGTGGGGTTTCAGCGCCACTGCTATTCACTGCTAAGTACCTTACAGGGCGATGCCGGACCGCAGGCGACGGTCAGTGCCGCCGCCGTGCGATTACCCCTACAGGATCGTGGCTGTCTGTACGACATCGATCTGCCTGCCGATCTGCACTTAATCAAGGAATTTTCATGATAACGCTGGATCAACGTGTCATTAATGCGGCACTCAGTAGTTGTCAGGCAGGCCAGACAGTCTGGCTCTGCACGGTGCTGCGCACCTATGGCTCTTCACCGCGGGCGCCCGGTACCCTGATGACGGTCAACGAGAACGGCGACTATTGCGGTTCGCTGTCAGGCGGCTGCATTGAAGAGGATTTTCTGGCACAACTGGCGGCGGGGGCCTATCGCGCCAGCAGTCAGCGGGTACGCTATGGCGAGGGCGGGATCCGCCCGGACGTCCGGCTGCCGTGCGGCGGAAGCCTGGAGATTGTCATTGAGTGTTTGCCACCCGACAACGCCACGCTGACGCTGCTGACGGCGATGCAGGCTGCGCTGCGAGGCGACCAGCCCGTGGTCCGGATCATTCCTCCTGGCGAGCGCGCGCAGTGGGAAGTGATCGCAACCGACAGGCGACTGCCTGCGCTGGATGCCAGCGAGGAACAACTGCTTCTGCCTGTCGGTGCAATCCCGGAATTGCTCATTGCGGGCTACTCGACCGTCGCGCATGAATGTATCCGGCTTGGGCAGATGCTGGGTTTTCATGTGCGGGTCTGTGAACACCGGCCGGAGAAGCTGGCGGAGCTGGAGACGCATTTCAGCGAGGCGGATAACGTGACGCTGGTTTCACAGCATCCGGCGCGCTGGCTGGAGCTGAACGGCGCACACGCTGCGGTCGCGATTGTGGCGCTGACGCACGATCCGCGCATCGACGATCTGACGATGATGGAAGCGATCGCGACACCTGCTTTTTACATCGGCATTATGGGCTCGGCGAAAAACAGTGAGAAACGGCGGGCGCGGCTGCAACAGATCGCTGGCATGGACACCACCGAGCTGGATCGCATCCATGCGCCCATCGGCCTGCCAATTGGCAGCAAAACCCCGGCAGAAATTGCACTGTCGGTCATGGCCGATATTGTCCGGGTCAAAAATGCGGGGCCCTCAGCCGCCTGAGTCGGCTGAGGAGGGAGGGAGCCGGTAGAGATAGCTGCCTGACAACGGAATCGGCAGAAAATCACGAAACATCTGTTGCAGGGTCTGTTCAGGATCGACGTCATGAAACAGCCGGGGATAGAGCGTAGTGGCAAAGAATTCTGTTGCCACCACGTGCCACGGGCTCAGATAGAAGTTATGCCAGAGAGCAGCGGCGTGTCCGTTGCTGAGCGCCGCCAGCTGCTTCAGCGCGTTCTGCTGTCCTGTCAGCCTCAGCAGGCTCTGCCGGGTCTGCGCCGGGGTAACGGCCGGGCCGAGCTTCAGCGCCCCGGTTTCATCGGCGCTGCCGGTGCCGGTTGCGAAGTAGAAGTCCGGCTGCGCGGCGATCACGCTCTCCTCACTCAGCCGGCCAAATACCCCTTTAACCTGCGGGCTGGCGATGTTCTCCCCGCCCGCAAAGCGCAGCAGCTCGCCCAGATTCCCGTTCACTGACGTCACGCAGCATTCGCTGCGCCGCCCCAGATGCAGCTGCAACAGCACGGTAGGTTTCGGGCCGTGATAGTGCGCCAGCCGGTCACCGATGCGCTGCATGTGCGTGCGATAAAACCGGTTAAAGTCAGCGGCCCGCTGGGGCTGGTTGAGTATTTCGCCCAGCAGCGTCATGCTGCGCTCGGTATTTTTCAGCAGCGCCACCCGCAGATCGATCTTAACTACCGGAATGTGGGCCGCCGTGAGCATCTTCTCCAGCAGGAGGCTGTTTTCGCTGCCGCGCGCCAGCTGCGGCAGGATCACCAGATCAGGTTTCTGTGCAATCACTTTTTCCGGGTTCATGTCATTCACCCCGTCGAGACCCAGGGCCGGAATCTGGCTGATTTCCGGAAACTGGCGGGCAAAAACAGCCCAGGTCTGGGGATCATATTTTTTCAGATCCAGCGGCCAGCCCGCAATGTGCTGCAGCGGGTTGCCCGGCGTCAGCAGCGCGATGCTGTAGAGCATCCGGCTCTCACCCAGCACAATGCGCTGCGGATGGTCGGGGATCGTCACCTGGCGCCCGGTGATGTCGGTCAGCATGCGGGCATTCACGCCAGATGCGATCGCCATCAGGCTGAACAGCAGCAGCGCGCGACGCAAAGATTTAAAATTCAACACGAGCCTGTACCATCAGGTTGCGGGTTTCACCTTCACGGACGCGCAGATTGCCGCCGCTTGAACTGTAGTAGTGCTGGTTGAACAGGTTGTTGATGTTCAGACGCAGCTGAGTCTTTTCACCGAACAGGCGATTATTCCACGCCACAAAGCTGTCCGCGACAACGTAGTCGGGCAGGGTGAAACTGTTATCCGGGTCGCCCGCCCGCGTGCCGACATAGCGCGCACCGCCGCCCAGCCGCAGCGAGCCCGGTACGCCACTGACCTGCAGCTCATGGCTCAGGTAGAGCGCACCAGCATGACGCGGCGCATTCTGCAGGCGATTGCCGTTGTTGTCCGGGTTCACTCTGTCGCTGACGATCTCTGCCTGATCGTAGCTGTAATTTGCGCTCAGATCCCAGCCGGGGGCAATCTCGCCATTCAGCTCCACTTCCGCCCCGGTGGAACGGGCCTTGTCGATAGGCCGCGTGCTGCCATTGATATTCAGCGACATCGCTTTCTCATCAATCCGATAGAGCGCCAGGGTGGCGAACAGTTTCGGCGAGAGCTGCCATTTGCTGCCCACTTCCCAGCTGGTGCCCTGTTCCGGCTTGCCGACATTGCCCTCATCATCCACATCGGTCGAGGGCGTAAACGACTTGCTGACACTGGTGTAGAACGACAGGTCAGGGGTAAATTTGTAGATCACCCCGGCCTGCGGCAGAAACTTGTTGCCCTCATCGTTCAGGGTTTCCACCTGCGGATTAAAGCCGCGCGAGGCACGCTGCTCATAGTGCTGGTAACGGCCGCCCAGCACCAGAATCCAGTCGGAAGAGAGCGAAATGCTGTCTTTGGCATAGAGCGACCGGCTATGAATCCGATTCAGGTTATTGGCGGCGGCGCTGTTTTCCGTGCTGGCGTCAGTAACGGGCGAGAGCAGATCATACTGCGGAGAGAAGAAATTAAACTGCCGATTTACTCTGCCCTGATACTGATGGGCACGGTAAGTCTGGTTCATCTCATAATCGGTGCCCAGCACCAGCGCGTGTGACATCCCCAGCAGCTCCGGGTTGCCCAGCAGATCCCAGCTTACATATTTTGTTTTGTGGTTATATCCGCGATTGGCGTCGGCGCGACGTGTCATCACGCCGCTACTGGCATTGACCGCCGTCACCCGTACCTCATTATTATCATAACGACGCTGGTTCCAGCCCAGCGTCAGCCGGGTGCGCCACGCCTCATTAAACTGCCACTCATAATTGGCATTCAGGGTTTTGTTGTGGCCCCAGGCGTGATTGGCTTTGTCATCCAGCCGCGATGTGTAATCGAGATCGACAGGCTTGCCGCCGATAAAGGCCGTGCCGCGATCGTAGGGAATATCGTAGCGGAAGTCCGCGTAGCTGATCAGGAAGCTCGCCTGCTCGCCATACCACTGCAGCGAGGGGGCGACCAGGGTGTGATCGTCGCTGCCGAAATTGCGCCAGTAATCCTGATTCTGTTTTTCAGCGATCAGACGGAAAGCGAAACCGTTGCCCAGCGGCCCGGTGACGTCCAGCGTGCCTGCGCCGCCGCCCTCACTGGCGTAACGTCCGGCGACGCTGGAGTGCCAGCTGTACTGCGGTTTTTTGCTGACCACATTGATTACGCCGCCCGGATTCTGAATGCCATACAGCAGCGAGGAAGAGCCCTTCAGTACCTCAACCCGTTCGGTGGTGGCATCGAAATTCAGCCCCTGGCTGCTGCGGATGCCATCGCGGTAGATGGAACCATCCGCATTGCTGCCAAACCCGCGCCGCACAAAGCCATCTTCCGTTCCGGCCAGCGTATTTGCCTCGGCGACGCCGCTGACAAAGCGCATCGCATCCGCCAATGAGCTGGCCTGATAATCCTCCAGTTGCTGCTGCGTCACCACGCTGACTGACTGCGCCTCATCAAGCCGCGCCGTTGGCATTTTACTGGCAACGCTGCTCTCGCCAGCGCTGTAACGGCCATCCTCACCGGCATTCGCGGTCACCGTCATATCTGATGAACTGTCGGTGGCGGCCTGGACCGGCGGCAGAGCAAGGCTGCTGACGATTGCCAGAGTGAGGGCGGAGTAGCGAGCCGGACAACGGATATCTGAACTGTTTTTCATTTTTTCGTTTCTGAAGCGATTAATGCGCTGCAATGCAGGGCGATCCTGGAGGGTGCTGCAACGGGCAGCCACGTAATCAGAGGAGGGTCGCATCCGAAAATGCACCATCCGGACGACAATGTTTCTCATCTGTAATTGAGAATCATTCAATCATCAGCTAATGTAGTAGTAAACAAAATTTGCGTGGAAATGGCTACATTTTATGATGATGCAGTAAGGCATGAATTTTTCATCAGACAGGAATTAAGTTATTGAATTTAAAATATATAGGAAATTGAAATCGTTGGGCGGTGCGCGAAAACCCTGTATTCATCAGGTGAAAGAGAAGGCAGACTGGCGCGTTTACTACATATTTCAGCTTTAAAACCGGCAGCGGGTGCAGCATGAAACAAAACAGAGCAGTGAAAAACAGGGTGGATGTGCTGGCGGAGCGTCTGCGCGCCCGCGAAAAACAGCTCTCGCCACGCCTGCTGGCGGTGGCGCGCTATATCGATCAGCATCGGGAAACGGTGCTGGAGAGCACCGCAATGGAGATTGCACAGCTTAACCATACCTCTGATGCCACAGTGATCCGCGCCATTCAGGCGCTGGGCTTCAGCGGCCTGCGGGATCTTAAACTGACACTGAAAGCCTGGTTTGGTCCGTCGCTGACCTCCGAAGATAAGATGATCACCACCGTCAGCGAAGTGACCAGCGACGTGAACAGTGCCATCGACTTTGTGCTTCAGGGCCACCGGCACGCCTGTGAAATACTGTCGCAGCCGCAGAACCGGGGAGCGGTCGCCGATGCGGTGGCGCTGCTGGGCGAAGCGCGCCAGGTGGCAATCTTCGGCATTAACGCGTCGGGCATTCTGGCCGACTACAGCGTGCGGTTGCTGAACCGGATTGGCTTGCCCGCCTTTTCCCTGAACCGTAACAGCATCGCACTGGCGGAGCAGATGCTGGCGTTACAGCGTGGCGACGTGCTGATCATGATGGCGCAGCAGTCGGCGCACAGGGAAGGGACGACCGTGGTGCGCGAGGCAAAGCGGCTGGATATCCCGATTATTCTGCTGACCAACGCCACCGACTCCTTTTTTGCCCGCGAGGCGAACGTGGTTATCACCGTGCCGCGCGGCGGCGAGAAGGGGCGCATCCCGCTGCACGGCACGATTATGGTCTGTCTGGAGATGCTCATCCTGTCGGTGGCTTCGACGCTGCCTCAGCGCACGGTTAAGACGATGAAACGCCTGCAGGATCTCTATCGCGGACTGAAACCCGCCGGCAAAAAATAATCTTTATCATCAGTGTGCAACACCGGTCTGTGCCGCGTGGGACGGCCGGATTAACGCAAATTTTTCCGCTTTGCGAGCGCGATCTCGCCTTTCAGGCCGTCAATTTTTCAGGACGACTACGCTTACAGCGTGCTGATCCCCGGGGACAGCGTAAACCTTTTCCTTCTCTTTTGATTTGTGCGGAGCTGCTGATGAAACCCCTTCACGCGCAATACCTTTTCTGCTGTGCCACGCTGAGCCTTCTGTCACCGCTGCCTGCGGCGGCCTGGGATAACCTGACCGTCTTTGGCGATAGCCTGAGTGATGGCGGAAACGTCGGGCGTTATACCTATGACAGCGCAACTCATCCGCTGTATGACGAGATTGTGGCGCAGTCGCTGGGCGATACCCTGCGCCCTTCATCGCAGGGCGGACGCAACTATGCTGAAGGCGGCGCCGTAGCGGTGCCCGCGATCGATCCCCAGTTCAACACTCAGGATCAGCTCGCCAGCTACCTTGCTGCGCGTGGCGGACGGGCGGATGCGGATGGGCTTTACATTCACTGGATTGGCGGCAACGATTTAGCTGCGGCGGCGTTATCTCCCCTGACCGCCCGGCAGATCGTGGACAACAGCGCCAGCGCCGCTGCTCTGCAGGTCAGCCAGTTGCTGAATGCCGGAGCCGGAACGGTCATTGTGCCGACAGTGCCGAATGTCGGCGCGACGCCCGCACTGCTGCAGGCGATTCTGCAGGTGCTGGGGCCAGCCGCACAGCCTGCCACAGCGGCGCTGTTTCAGTCGCTGAGCACCGCCACCACGGCGGATCGTGCCGCCAGGCAACAGGCGATTGAAACCGCACTGGGCGAGGCGGCAGGTCAGATTTCCTCGATCCCGCTGATTCGTGATGCCATTGCGCAGCAGCTGATCGCCGCCTGGCAACTGCTCAGTCAGCAGGCCGCGCTCCTCACCGATCGCTACAACCAGATGGAAGAGCAGGGGCTGGTGGCCGCAGGCGGCAACATTGCCCGCGTCGATATTAACGGATTGTTCAATGAGGTGATTGATAACCCCGGTCTGTATGGTCTCAGCAATACCGCTGGCATGGCCTGCCCGCCGGGCGTCTCTGCGAAGGACTGCACCCGCGCAACGCCGGGATTTTCTCAGGCGCAGCAGTATCTGTTTGCTGACCGCCTGCACCCCAGCCCGGCGGTTCATGCGCTAATCGCTGACTATGTCCTGTCAGTGCTGAATGCGCCGCTACAGGTGGCGGCGCTGAGTCAGGCGCCCGCTATGCTGGTGGGTGATGCGCACAACACGCTGGATGGCCATCTGCAGCAGCAGCGGCAGCAAGCCGCCGATGCGGGGGCATTTACAATGTTTGGCGGCTATGCCGGACAGCGGCGTGATTTTCGCGGCGACAGCCTGCAGGATGGCGATGCCACCAGCGCCACCGGCACCGTGGGCGTGGGCTATCAGCTCAATGATAACTGGCAGGCGGGTGCGATGCTTTCGACCACCTCTCAGCGCCAGCAACCCTCGTCGCGCTTCGATTATCGCCTGCGCGGCAACATGGTGGCGCTCTGGAGTCAGCTCACTCATCCCGCTGGCGGATGGATTAACGCGGATGTGCACTATGCAGATCTCGATTTTGATCACATTGCGCGTCAGGTCCGGCTGGGACCGGCAACCCGCACCGAAAAGGGCAGCAGTAACGGCAGCCTGATGGGCATGCGGCTTCAGACCGGCTGGGATTTGCCTCTGGGCAGCTATGTTTCTACCGGCCCGATGGCCAGCTATGCGCTCGACTACACCCAGGTTGATGGCTATAACGAGGCAGGGAACAGCAGCACTGCGATGCGCTTTGGCGATCAGACCCTGCATTCACAGGTCGGCTCGCTGGGCTGGCGCATTGACACCAAAGCGTTACCGATTAATCCCTGGGCGCAGGTGAGTTATAACCATCAGTTTGGCGACAGTGATTCGGCCGTTACCACCGGGCTGAAGTCCACCCGCACCGCCTTTACCCGCAGCAGCGCAGCCCGTGATGATAACTGGATTGATATGGCCGTCGGCGCGAGCGTGCCGCTCGGAACAGCGGTCAGTGCCTTCGCGGGCGTCTCGGCGATAGCAGGCAACAGTGACACGCATCAGGTGAGCTGGAATATCGGGCTGAACGCCCGCTTCTGATCGCGCTGAACGTCGCCCGTCGCGGCAGAGAAAACCGCGACGGCGCGTTCTGAACCAGCGCGGCACGCCGCTGCAGAAGCCCGGTAGACAATGTGATAACGTAGCGGTCACGTTTCCGGCCGGAGAGCAGCATGATTGTCAGACAGGCGTCACCCGAAGAGGCATACCGTTTATGGACTATCCGCAATCTTGCCATCCGTCATGGCTGTGAGCAGGTTTATCCCGCCACTGTCATCGCCGCCTGGACGCCGGACAGGATGCCCGCCAGCTTTCCCGCCATGATCCGCGAGAACCCGTTTTTTGTGATCGACGGCCCTGACGGGAAAGCGGTTTCGACCGGCGCGCTCGATCTCGCCGCCGCCAGCGTAGAAGCGATTTTCACCCGGCCGGACTGCACCGGGCAGGGCATGGCGGGGCTGATCCTCGACACCATCAAAGGGGAGGCGCGGCAGCGTGGTTATCAGCAGTTGACGCTTGCGTCGACGCCGAACGCGGTCAGTTTTTATCAGCGGCACGGCTTCCGGGTGCTGGGCGAAAGTCTCTATCCTTCAAAGCTGGCGGGCAGCGATTTACGCTGTATGGAGATGGCCATTACGCTGTAAAGGTCTGCGGTTGCCGGGCGGATAATGTCGGGCAAAAGTTTCCCGTGCAAAGACTTCGCAAGCTCCCGTCGGTAAGGTATAGTCCGCGTTTTTTGGAGGAATCATGCTGACTGGCTCATCAACGCGTCTCAACAAATACATCAGCGAGAGCGGTATCTGCTCACGTCGCGACGCCGATCGTTTCATCGAGCAGGGCAACGTTTTCATTAACGGCAAACGCGCGACTGTGGGTGCACAGGTGTTTGCAGGCGATGTGGTGAAGGTGAACGGTCAGCTTATCGAACCGCGCGATGAAGACGATCTGGTGCTGATTGCTCTCAATAAGCCGGTGGGGATCATCACGACGATGGAAGAGGGCGAACGCGATAACATCAGCGATTTCGTCAACCACAGCAAACGCGTCTTCCCGATTGGCCGACTGGATAAAGATTCGCAGGGCCTGATTTTCCTTACCAACCACGGCGATCTGGTCAATAAGATCCTGCGGGCCGGAAATAACCACGAAAAAGAGTACGTGGTCACGGTCGACAAACCAATTACCGATGAGTTTATCGCCGGGATGGGCGCAGGCGTGCCAATGCTGGGTACGGTCACCAAAAAGTGCAAAGTAAAAAAGGAGGCGCCGTTTGTCTTCCGCATCACCCTGGTGCAGGGGCTGAACCGGCAGATCCGTCGTATGTGTAAGCATTTTGGCTATGAAGTGACGAAGCTGGAACGTACGCGCATCATGAACGTCAATCTCAAGGGATTGCCGCTGGGCGAATGGCGCGACCTGACCGACGACGAACTGATTGAGCTGTTTAAACTGCTGGAAAACTCGTCGTCAGAAGATAAACCCGCGAAGAAAGCGAAAGCCCCGGCCAGAAAGCCGCAGAAAAGCGCGGCAAAACCGGCAGAGAAAGCGGACGCCAGCGGCGCTTCCCGTAAACGTTTCGCACAGCCTGGACGAAAGAAAAAAGGCCGTTAATCCTTATCAGACGCAGAGGCGAAACGGGTTCTCTGCGTCATTGTTACTCCCCGCTCATCTCCCTGACTGCGGCGCCTTTAACCGCGAGACCGCTTACCGGTCCCCACTATCTGCACATCGGCGAAACCACCTGGCAGAATTGGGAGCAGGGCCGGCCCAGACCCAATGCCCAGGCAGTATTGCTTATCCGCATGGTGCAACAGGATCCTGAAACGCTCAACACTCTCACCTCTGACCAGGCTGGCCATTCGATTGCGAATGCACCAGCTGCCCTTACATTTCCCCCATCACGCCATGCCTCTGACATCCTCTGGCAGATTAAGCCCAGACACATTCAGAACATGGACACTTTTCACCCCGATCAGGGCGTGGCAGGATAGGCGCAATCTAACAAGGAGTGTGCCTGATGTTGCTGAAAGGTATGAACGATCCGCTGCTGAAAGCGTATCAGCATCCCAAATCACGGTTGATGATCAACCGCTTCAGGGGGCTGGCGGGGGATCGACGACTCAGTGACTGGCAGGCGTTCACCATTCTGGTTACCGGCTTCACCAATTACTGGTTTGTCCAGGCCGGACACTACCGTATCAACGTGACGCTGACCAAAACCCGCCAGTTCGACTTTCTGCAGGACTTCCTGCACTTCACGGTCACGCTGGATGGGTTGCTTGGCGATGAGCATTTCCGCAGCCCGGATTTTCTCCTGCCGCATTACGACGTGCCTTATGAATTCTGCCGCTGGCGCAATAAGCGTGGCTATGACGCCCTGACCACCTATGTCAGTAAACATGGTGTGAAGTCGCATAAAGGGATGTTTGTCGCGGCAGAAGGGGCCTCCCCGGAGGAAAAGGTGATGAAATGGGAGGGGGTGGTCAACGTCTATGACAAAGCCTTTTTCAGTATGACCAACTTCAACACTACGCAGGCATTCCTGGTCAAAGACATCACGAAGGCGATTCAGGAGGGATTACTGAAAAACCTGAGTTTCTACCGCGATCTGTATGACTATATTTTCCCGACGCCCGCCGAGGCCCGGTTACAGGCGCGTGACGACAGGCGCTCCCTGGCTAAACGGTAGCGCCTGCAGTACATCCGTTGCGTTTCAAAGCGTCAGCAGGATCACCGATCCCGCTCTTACCATTTCATCTCGCCGGTATTCACTTTCGCGCTGAGTTCCAGCGATCCTGGCTCGGCCAGATCCGGCCAGGCCTGCATCATGTCAGCAATCACCTCATCAGACTTTTTATGCTGCGACAGCGTCTTCTCAAAACTTTGCAGGTAGCTGAGCGTGAAATCGACCGCCTGCGAGCCGGCAGGTCGCGCACCCAGATAGTGACCCGGAATCACATTCCTGGCCTTAAGGCCCTGCATCTCAGTCAGGATATGCCGCCACGCTGCGCGACTCTCCGTACTCTGCGTGTCCGCCGTCCAGACGTGAATGCCGGAGGAGAGCGCCGTGCCGCCCAGAATGGTGCTTACAGAGGGGATCCAGACATAGGCGGCATACTCTTCAGGATGACGCAGTTCCAGCACCTCACCATCGACGCGAAAGCGGGTCAGATGCGTCACCTCAGGCAGGAAGAGTTTGTCCGGCGCGCCCTGCTTCATCTGTGGACCCCAGTATGTCAGCTTCGCTTCGTGAGTCTGCTGGATATGTTTCACGACCGCAGGGGTGGCGACTACCTTTACGTCCGGCCAGGCTTTCATGATCGGCTGCAGGCCAAAGTAGAAGTCAGGATCGCCAGAGGTGATCACGATTTCACTGAGCTTTTTATTGCGCTTCTTAATCATCTCCACCAGCTTCTCACCATCCTGGGTGCTGAACTGGGCATCAAACAGAATCGCTTCAGTTGGCCCGTAAACCAGCGTGGAGGAGACAGGGAAAATCGCGTTCGTCTGTGGGTTGTAGGTTTCCAGTTGCAGCGTGGCTGCACTGGTGGCAGAAGAAGCCAGCATCAGCATGGCTGGGTAAATCAGCGTTTTCATCGTCTCTCCTCAGAGCGTGTGACCCGGTTCAGTCAGCGACCGGGCGCGTTGGCATGTCAGTGGCGCTATTTTACTCATCAGGCAATCTGTTAGAATTCCCGCAATCGGAGATGCTGAGTTTCATAATTCGGGCAGGTGAGAGTGGACAGAGTGACGGCGGCAGCGGTATTTAACCGGATATGTGAGTTGGGCAGCCTGAGTGCGGCTTCACGGGCGCTCGGGATTTCGCGACCTATGGTCAGCCGCTATCTGGAAGAGATGGAAAAGTGGGCCGGAACCCGTCTGCTGCATCGCTCGTCGCGTCGGCTGACGCTGACGCCCGCCGGAGAAACGATCCTGCAGAAGACCCGGCAGCTGGCGCTGCTCTCGGAGGCTATCCAGCAGGAAACGACCCAGGCCATTCCGGCAGGTACGCTGCGTATCGCCTGCGCTCACTTTACCGCGATGCATCTTGTCAGCCCGCTGATCCCCGATTTTCTTACCCGTTATCCCGCTCTGCGCATCGAACTGGACATCAACAATCAGCCGGTCAGCCTGATCGGTGAGCGAATCGATCTCGCTATCCGTATTACGAATGCGCCTGAGCCAGGGGCGATTGCCCGCCAGCTTGGCGAGTGTTGCTCTGTACTCTGCGCCTCGCCAGACTATCTGCAAAAGCACGGTACGCCGCAGACGCCCGGCGATCTCGCTGACCATAACTGTCTCTGTTACAGTCAATTTGCCGGACAGAGCTGGCACTTTACGACGCCAGAAGGCGCGAAAACCGTCGTCGCAGTCAGAGGAAATTTCAGTGCTGGCATCTCGTCATTGCTGTGTGAGGCGGCGATTGCGCATTGCGGTATGACAATGGTGCCGGAACAGGAGGCTCGTCAGGCACTGGCAAACGGAAAACTGGTCAGGCTGCTGCCGGACTATGAGCCGCAACGTATTGGCATCTGGGGACTCTACCTGTCGCGCGAACATCAGTCAGCTGCGCTGAGGCTGGTGCTGGATGAACTGCAAACCCGACTCCGCGACTGAAATCAGTCGCGGGTATGACTGTGAAAAGGAAAAGATTTATGACTACCGGGCAGGAACAGTACTGGAATCCGATGGTGCCGGAACTCACCGTCACAGACTTTGCCACGTCGTTCCGTTTCTATACCGACATACTCGGCTTTGAGGCAAGGATCGTTCGTCAGCAGCCCGATTTTGCCTATCTCTGTTACGGGCGGGTACAACTGATGATTGAGGCGTGGCACCCGCAGGGCTGGAATACCGCCGAACTGAGCTGGCCGCTGGGCCGGGGCGTCAACTTTCAGATTGAAGTGGATGACATCGAAGCCGTTTTGCTGCGTTTGCAGCAGCACAAAATCGCGCTCTACCGGGCGTTACGTGATAACGACTATGACATCGGCGGCACTACAGCCTGTCAGCGGGAGTGTCTGGTTCAGGATCCGGATGGTTATCTGCTACGATTCAGTCAGTTTCTGGAATAGGCGGTTATCCTGACTGTCACAATTAAAGGCACACAGGAATAAGGGTTTTTTAGCTATGCCCGCCAGGCCTTTTTATTTTTGTCATTCGATATATAAAAATAATCTGAATGAAGCCAGCATAGCAAAGCGAAATATCTCCTTTTCTCATGCAGATGCCATTTTTTTAACATCATGCGGACACGGCCAGGAAAGTCAATTACGCGGTAATGAAGGGCATTAAATGTTAAAAAATCTCTCTCTCTATTTAGATTTGTTACTTTATTTCCTGGCAATAATTAACATTTTTCAACACGATTTTGATATGTCTGCTACGCGCTTCACCCATGAGAAGATAAGCTTTATCAGGAAGAAAACAGAAAAGATTAATCCGGTAAATAACCTGAAGATTACAAATAATAATTTATTTACCACTTAACTTTTTAATGTGTGGGCCGATAAAGAGTAATACATACTTCAGAGGGCACACCATGAAATCATTACTCTCTCTTTGTCTTACCACTCTGCTTATCGCGCTGTCAGCGCCTGCCTGCGCGGGATCCCGGTCAGGTACCATCGTATTTACCGGTGCTATTATTAACGGCCCCTGTGATATGAATATCGACCAAAACCCTGTGGTATTTAACTGCTACGATCCGGCCAGTGGAAAAGCTTTTGTTAAAACCGCAGATATGACGAAGCCAGGATCGCTGACCGAATTACCGGTTGAAGTAAAGATGCACTGGATTGATCCTGAAAAAAATACAGGGATTATTGAAGTCACTTATCTCTGACTTGTCTGCCCGATTCTTACACTCTATTAAACGTCCATGTTACAGGTAATGTTGACGCACTCAGCAGGACGCTGAACCTTTTACGGTGGAATAATCAGAAGCCTTTGCATCTGACAGAAAAATGCCCGCCTTTGAGGCAGGCATTTTTATCGCGTTGAACCTGCGTCAGGAGGGATCAGACGATCGCTGCGTAAAATATTTGGTTGCCGGACGCGTCTCCTTTTTACGCCGCAGCACCAGGCTGGTGGCGATAATCAGCAGGGTCAGTCCACCGGTAGCCAGCAATTCGGCCTGATGACGGGCATCAAACAGCATAATTACCAGTACTGCCGAGATGAAAAGGATGGTGAACCACGTCAGACCGGGAAATAACCACATCCGGTAGCCCAGCACTTCGCCCGCTTTTTCACGTTTTTTACGCAGCACCAGATGCGAAACGGCGATCACCAGATAGACCAGCAGGGCGATTGCTCCCGATGTCGCCAGCAGGAACTCAAACACGACGCTGGGCGCCACGTAATTGGCGATCACAGCCAGAAACGCAGCAGCCGTGGAGAGCAGCACTGCAACCCAGGGTGTGCCGCTACGGTTGGTGCGCGAGGCGGCAGCAGGCGCATCTTTACGGCGTGACAGCGAATAGAGCATACGCGATGAGGTGTAGAGTGCCGAGTTAAGACAGCTGCACACCGCCATCAGCACCACCAGGTCGACAATCAGCCGGGCGTGCGGGATATTCATCGCCTGCAATGCTGTCTGCCAGGAGCCCTGCTCAACCAGCCCGGACGTGTTCCATGGCACCAGCGCCACAACGAAGAAAATCGACAGCAGATAGAACAGGGCAATACGCCAGATGACCGAATTGGTAGCCTGAGTAATCTGTTTGCCCGGATTTTTTGACTCTGCGGCGGCGATGGTGACGATCTCTGTTCCCATAAAGGAGAACATGGTGGTCAGGATAGCCGCCACGACCGCGCCCATGCCATTCGGCATAAAACCATGCGTGTCATAGAGGTGCGACAGGCCACTGGTGTTGCTGTCGGGCAGCAGTCCGAATACCGCCGCACCCGCCACGAGCAGAAACAGAATAATGGCGACCACTTTGATCAGGGCAAACCAGAATTCGAACTCACCATAATTTTTTACGCTCAGCAGATTCGTGATGGTCAGCAGCAGCGTAATCGCGAAAGTGAACTGCCAGATGGCTACGTCCGGGAACCAGGCATGCAGGATCGTTCCGGCTGCATTGGCCTCCAGGGGAATGACCAGAACCCAGAACCACCAGTAGAGCCAGCCAATGGTGAATCCGGCCCAGCGGCCCAGTGCCTTATCGGCATAGGTTGAGAATGAACCTGAATCAGGCGAGGCGACTGCCATCTCGGCCAGCATCCGCATAATCAGTACGACCAATGCACCCGCAGCGGCATAGGAGATCAGCACGGCAGGGCCGGCTTCCGAGATAGCATGGCCGGAACCGACAAACAGTCCGGCACCAATCACGCCAGCAATCGAGAGCATACGCACGTGGCGGGGTTTCAGGTTTTGAGCCAGCGAATCTTCATTCGCACTCTGAGTCATCGTCATGTAAACGTCTCCAGGCGACGTCCGGCCCAGGGGGCCGGACGAACGGGGATGAACTTGCGTTAACGCACAGTGGGATCAGGCCGGAACGACGGGATGTCCGGCTGAGGCGACACAGTGACTGATCACTGAAGAGAGGATGTTCAGTGCCTGACTGAACTGGGCATCCGGGATGGTCAGCGGATAGAGGAAGCGGATAACATTGCCTTTTGCGCCGCAGGTCAGCAGCAGCAGGCCCTGTTCCATCGCCATTTTCTGAACTGCCTGGGCGGTGCTGGCCTGATAAAACTCCATCGCCACCATTGAACCCAGCGCACGTATTTCCGCAATGTCCGGATGTCTGCGCTGCTGCTCATGCAGTTCCGCTTCCAGGCGGGCACCGAGATCCACGGCACGCTGGCAAAGCTGCTCCTCTTCGATCACATCCAGCACCGCATGGGCTGAAGCAATGGCCAGCGGATTACCGGCGTAAGTGCCACCCAGTCCTCCCGGTGCCGGCGCATCCATGACCTCTGCACGTCCCGCGATGGCGGAGAGCGGCATACCCCCCGCCAGACTTTTCGCCATGGTGATGATATCGGCCTTCACCGGATAATGTTCCATCGCGAACAGCTTACCGGTGCGGGCAAAGCCGCTCTGCACTTCATCCGCAATCAGCAGAATACCGTGACGATCAGCCAGCTCACGCAATTGCACCATAAACTCCACCGGCGCGGCATGGAAACCGCCTTCACCCTGAACCGGCTCCAGCACGATGGCGGCAACATCATGCGGGGCGATATCCTGGGTGAAAATCTCATCGAGGCTGGACAGTGCCGCTTCGATGCTGATCCCCTGAACCGCACTCGGATAGCGCGCATGAAAAACGGAAGGCGGCATCGGACCGAAGTCACGCTTGTAAGGGGCGACTTTGCCGGTCATCGCCATCGTCATAAAGGTTCGGCCATGAAACGCGTTTCCGAAGGTGATAATGCCGTGACGACGGGTATAGGCACGCGCCACTTTCACGGCGTTTTCAACCGCTTCAGCACCGGTGGTAAAAAAGGCTGTTTTCGCGGAACCGGCGACAGGTACACGTTGGTTAATCCGCTCGGCCAGCGCGATGTAGCTCTCATAAGGGGTGATCTGGAAAGCAGTATGGGTAAACTTTGTTAACTGATCCGCAATGGCCTGCTCAATGCGCGGATGGCGATGGCCGGTGTTCAGCACCGCGATGCCGCCCGCGAAATCGATCCAGCTGTTCCCTGCCTGATCCCATAAGGTGGCGTTTTCTGCCCGGGCAACGTACCAGTCGCACAGCGTACCGATGCCTTTAGGGAGAGCCTGTGCTTTGCGCTGTTGCATCAGGTTATTTTTTTCGCTCATTTAATCCACCTCGTTATATTGCGTATTTACAATTCCCGACAAACACGTTTATTTATGCCTGAGGCGAGGTGAGTTGCCAGAGCCAATTGTGAGAGTAAAGGTGGAGCCAATTGCGACTCTTGTACGCAGATCATCTATTAGCACGGTTACAGTTTTTAAGAACAGGCTCATTACATCAGCGGCTGCTGAACTGCATGCAGGCCGCGATCGCGGAAGAGGTGTTTCCGCGCGGGAGCCGTTTACCGGCAACGCGCGATCTGGCGCGTGAACTGGGCGTATCACGAAATACGGTGATGCATGTCTATGAAAGTCTGATGGCGCAGGGGTATGTCACCGCGCGCACCGGCAGTGGTACCTGGATCGCCGAGACGCTGCCGGAAACCTCGCTGCAGAGTGAGGCGGTGGCTGACCTGCAGGCGGTCAGAGCGCAGCGCCCGGCCACACTGTCAAAACGCGGCGCCTCGCTGCTTGGTCATGCCAACGCGTCACCCTGGCAGTGGGGGGCGTTTGTGCCCGGCGCGCCGGACGTGACTGAATTTCCCCATAAGCTCTTCAGCCAGATTCAGGCACGGTTAAACCGCGAGCCTGATGTGCATCGGCTGGTCTACAGTAGCGGCGGGGGCTGTCCCGATCTGCGGCATGCGCTGGTCGATTACCTGCGGGTCGCCCGCTCAGTGCGGGCCGATGCAGACCAGATCCTGATCACAGAAGGCGTGCATCAGGCGGTTGATCTGGTCACGCGGGTGCTCTGTGATCCCGGCGATCGGGTCTGGATGGAGGAACCAGGCTACTGGGGTACCCGTAACCTGCTGCGCATGAATGGCCTGAAAATTCGCGCCATGCCGGTGGATGAGCAGGGGCTGGTGCCGGACAGCGGCCCCGCGCCGAAAATGGTTTTCGTCACGCCATCGCATCAGTATCCGCTGGGTGTCCACCTGAGCCTGGCGCGCCGTCAGGCATTGATTGCCCTGGCGCGTCGTCATCAGAGCTGGATAGTGGAGGATGATTACGACAGTGAGTTTCGTTTTTCCGGGCAGCCGCACCCCTCGCTGCAGGGGCTGGAAGCTGATGCACCGGTAATTTACATGGGCACCTTCAGTAAAACGCTCTATCCCGCGCTGCGAATTGGCTACCTGGTGGTGCCCAAAACTCTGGCACAGCCGCTGCGACTCGCCGCTGCGGAACTCTATCGCGGTGGACATCTGCTAATACAGCGGGCGCTGGCGGAGTTTATCCGTCTGGGCCACTACATGGAGCACATCCGGCGGATGCGGCTGCTCTATCGTCAGCGGCGACAGTTTCTCTGCAGGCTGATTGAGCGTTATCTGGGACCCGCGTTTCTGCCGACCTTCAATCATGAAGCGGGACTGCATCTGGTGATGCCGCTGCCGCCAGGCAGTGACGATGTGGCCATCGCCGCCGGGGCACTGAAGCGCGGAGTCAAAGTGCGGCCGCTTTCGCAATATTATATGCACCCTCAGGAGGCGCGCGGGCTGCTGCTGGGTTACGCCTGCGTTAATGAGCGCCAGTGTCAGGATGCCTTCGGCACACTGAAAGCCTGTCTGGCATCGGCCGGTATCATATTCAGCCCGCAGGGTTAACGGCGTTTCAGCCAGGGCAGTTTCGGGGCCGCCCTTGTGCTGACGCATTGACATTTAATCAGCGTCACCGAGAATAGCCCTCTTTGCGTGCCGACCAGAGAATACCGGAGTTTATGATAGCCCCTAATCCCTTTCCTGCAGCGGCCAGAACGGCCGTGAAGCGCTGCGTCGCACTGGCTGCGGCGCTGTTGCTGGCCAGCTGTGCCTCTGAGCCGCCGCGGTCGCTGGTGACGCCTTTTCCGCCGGTGACGAAACAACCGTTGCCGGCGCCAGGTCAGCCAGCGCAGCCTCATGTTCAGGAACCAATGCGGGGCGTCTGGTTAGCCACGGTGTCGCGTCTTGACTGGCCGCCCGTCGCATCGGTAAATGGCACCAGCCCGGCAGAACGCATTCGAATGCAGCAGCAATCGCTTATCCACAAGCTGGATAAGCTGAAAAGCCTGGGAATCAATACGGTGTTCTTTCAGGTGAAGCCGGATGCCACCGCGCTCTGGCCTTCAAAAATCCTGCCCTGGTCCGATATGCTGACCGGACAGATTGGTCAGGACCCGGGCTATGACCCGCTGCAGTTTATGCTGAACGAGGCGCACAAACGCGGCATAAAAGTCCACGCCTGGTTTAACCCTTACCGTGTCTCGGTTAACACCAGACCCTCAACCGTCAGTGAACTCAACCGCACGCTATCGCTGCATCCGGCCAACGTTTTTGTGCTGCATCGCGACTGGATCCGCACCGCTGGCGACCGTTACGTGCTCGATCCTGGGATTCCGGAGGCACGTGACTGGATCACCAGCATCGTGGCCGAGGTGGTCGCGCATTATCCCGTCGACGGTGTGCAATTCGATGACTATTTCTATGCGGAATCTGCCGGTTCGCTGCTCAACGATAACCAGACGTTTGCCCGCTATGGTCAGGGTTTTGCCAGTAAAGCCGACTGGCGGCGAAACAATACTCAGCAGCTGATAGAGCAGGTCTCCCGCACCGTCCGGCAGCTCAAGCCCGGCGTGGAGTTTGGCGTCAGTCCGGCAGGCGTCTGGCGCAATCGGTCACACGATTCTGCCGGGTCCGACACCCGCGGGGCGGCGGCCTACGACGAAGCCTATGCAGACACCCGCCGCTGGGTACAGCAGGGTCTGCTGGATTACATCGCGCCTCAGCTTTACTGGCCTTTTTCACGTCAGGCCGCGCGTTATGATGTGCTCGCTAACTGGTGGGCAGAGGTGGTAAAACCGACCCGGACCCGACTCTATATTGGCCTGGCCCTCTATAAAGTGGGTGAACCTTCAAAAATGGAGCCCGACTGGACACGTGAGGGTGGCGTGCCTGAACTCAAAAAACAGCTCGATCTCAATGAGTCAACTCCCGGTATAAGCGGAACGATTCTGTTCCGGGAAAACTATCTTAATCAGCCGCAGACGCAACAGGCAGTAGGCTATCTGAAAAGCCGCTGGGGAGAATGAAAATGGCACGCCAGCATGACCCGTGCGGTTAACTTTTTCACTGTGACTTACTGCTATGTTTGCGCTAAATAACAGTTTCATTTCCGTTATTTTTCAGTGGATTCCCAGCTATTCCGGATAGCTCCGCGATAGCTGGCGAATCGACAAAAAAGCCATTAATTACTGCTTTTTTTGTTCCTCCGTGTTTCTGTCGCGCCTCTTCACTTCCTTTTCTTCGTGTACTTAATTTTCAGCCTCCTAAAATCTATGGCGCGCTCAGATGCAATCCTGCGTTCGATGCCGGGCAAGGAATATGAAAAAGTTCAGGTCGAAACGGATCGTGACGGATTATCTGCCCGGGTATCACCTAAAGGCCGAATGACTTCTCAATAACGTTACCGCTGGAAAGGGCAGGGTGAACGTGTTGCTATCGGCACCTATCCCGCCACCAGTCTGAAAGAGGCTCGCGACGAGGCGTGAACGAGTGTTATGCAGTGCCGAGATCGTGACCATTTTCTGCGTGATGGAGGCCAGCAGGCTTGCCCCTGATTTTAAATTACTGGTTCAGTTATGCCTGTTATTTGGTTGTCGTGGCGGTGAACTATCCTGCGCAGAAAAAGCACATTTCGACTTTGAAAAAAACGGTGGTTAATCCCGCCAGCGCATCATAAAACCAGCCGCTACCCGCCGATACCGCCTGCGACCGGCAGCAATACCGGACAGCCCGTTCACCTTCTGATGACGCATGAAGGGTGCCAGGTCCTGATGGCCTCTGTCATGAACGGCATGAGTAAGCAGGCTGTCAGAGCACCGGCCTCCACCAGCACCTTCGATCTTTCGATGCTGATGGTCTATCCAGGTCCGGCAGGCAATCTCTCATAAGTCTCGCTGTCAGCGATGACTCCCAGGCTCTGCCTCAATACATGTTTTCATAAGTTCCGGTTTTCAGAATTCTGAAAGCCAATCCCGGCATGCTTATTTTACTGGAGACTTCATTCACAGCCGCTATGCGTGGTTTCTGTGAAATTGCCTGTGGAGAACAAAAGCGGAATGAATACCTGTTCATGCTGATGCTCCCTGACGCATGGCCTGCACCAGCATCGGTCTCTCATCATCAGGTAAGCACTGGCGTTACGTCAGAACAGATTCAGCATCTGTCACAGACCGATGCCATTATCCGCATAAAACGGCTGAACGATCCGCTTTCTCCTGTCTTCGGTGCAGAGAAGTCAGTACTGAAAATTGTCACTTTCGTGAATTAAGACAGTATTCACTGCAAACGTCTGGACACCAATCTGGAGAGGCTTTTAAAGGCTTATTCGCAGATAGCTATCACCTATAAAAAATCCGGGCTGAAATTTAATCGGACTTGCCAGTGCTATTAAAGATGTATAACGCGGTCAGCTGACGCAATGGTGGAAGGGCGATGAGCAATGATAATGCGGGTAATATTAAGCTGCTGCACGGCATCATTGACGGCTCTTTCACTATCCTGATCAAGATGACTGGTGGCTTCATCCAGCAACAACATTCCCGGCTTACGAAAGAGTGCGCGGGCAATAAACAGCCGTTGTTTCTGTCCGCCTGAGAGACCATCACCTAATTCACCCACCAGGGTATTGTATCCCATTGGCATCGCCATAATATCATCATGTATAAAGCAGCTCCGTGCGCACTGCTCCATCCACTCAGTATCAAAATCAGGGGTAAAACCCACAATGTTATCCCGGATTGATCCTGCAAAAAGCCTGTCATCCTGCAGCACGCAGCCAATCCGCTTTTGATAGTTTTTTATTCCGAATGCACTTATATCTCTGTCATCAGCGAAAATGATGCCAGACGCAGGAGAATAAAGTCCTGAGAGGATTTTCATCAGTGTGGTTTTTCCCTTGCCTGAAGCGCCCACTATTGCAACGCTTTCTCCGGCGGCAACCTCAAAATTAACGCCATTAAGAACCGGCCTGGTGTGAACATCGTATGTATAAACGAGATCCTGAACTTTGAGCTTGATGGGTAATGAACATCGGGATGCTTCAGAATGAATATCTTCACGCGAGTCATCTGGCTCAGTCAGAGCAATGTCAGCAATACGTTCGTTATGGACATGCAGCATCCGAAGCTGAAGTAAAGCCTCCGTCAGGGAGGAAACCCGGTCACCAAATTGGGCACGATAAGCGTTGAAAGCGACAAACATACCAAGCGTTATATGCTGATCGATGACCTGGTTAGCCCCCAGCCAGAGTATCAGGAGCTGATCACAGGTCATGATAAAAAGGTGAATCCCGCCAAATAACATATCCAGCCGGTTTTTTTCGATCCCACTGTTAGTACTGTCAATAACCAGGTTGAGCCAGCTTTTTTCGCGGATAGTGCCATAACTTTGCGTTTTGACAGTCGCTATGCCATACAACGTCTCCATAAAGTGAGAATTGATACGCGCACTCTTGACCAATTGCTGGCTCGTCACCTCACGATACCTTGGCCAGGCATAAAGTCTGAGCAGAACATAGATTAAAGTAAATGCGGCAACAAACCAGTACAACATCGGGCTGTATATAAACATCATAACCGTCAGGCCGGTGAACATGATCCCGTCAACAATCGCTTTAACAATGTTCTGAGTGAACGTGCTTCTCAGCGCATCCAATGAACCAAAGCGCGACTGGATATCACCTAACTTACGGCGGGCAAAGTAATCAAGGGGAAGGGTGACCAGGTGAGCAAATAAGCCCGATTTCCATTGCACATCAATCAGCGTACTCATCACCAGCGAAGACCAGGATCTCACCATACTGACGCAACTGCGGAAAATTACGAAAAAGAGCAGGCCTGTGCAAATGAGTCCCAGCAGTCCTTTGTCGCTGGCCGTGATCACATGATCCATAACCAGCTGTGTGCCTACAGGTAGCAGTAAATTCACCGACTCTATGACCAGTGACAGGAAAAATATCTTGGTCAGCGCGCGTGACAACCCCTGGACGCTGGAAAAGAGTTGATTCAGCCTGATTCGATCTTCTTTTTTCGCCTTGCTAAACGTGCTTTCCGGCCACAGCTCCAATGCAATCCCTGTAAACTGGCGTGAGAATTCCCCTTCACTGACTGTACGTCTGCCTGCTGCCGGGTCGTGGATGACATACCGGCCTTTTCTGACGCTAACAAGGACGACAAAATGCGTGAATCCCCAATGTATAATGCAAGGCAGGCGTAATGCTGTCAGTTCGTCCAGATCCAGGCTTAAAGGACGGCTGCCGAGGTTCATCTGAGAGGCAATCTCTACAATCGCGTTAAGGTTTGTGCCGCGTGAAGAAAAGCCAAAGCGCTGTCGCAGGCTGTGCAGATCAGTATGCTGACCATGGTAGCCTGCAATCATTGCCAGGCAGGCCAGCCCGCATTCCGCCGCCTCGGTCTGAAGATACAGGGGAACGCGCCGTCTCAGTGATAAATTCAGTTTCACTGCATGTTCTGAAAAAAATTGATTAATCACGCAAAGGTCCCCGGGCGCTATTCTTCATGTCGTAAAATGGGGTAGCCATCCATTGATAGATTCTGCGAGTTTCCAGAAACAGCGTTCCCGTTGCCTTCATTCCATTCTCCAGCGCCAGAGATTTGTTCTGCCAGAAAATCGTCTCCTTTTCCGGTTTAACCAACACTTTGTACCAGGATTCACCACGCTGGTTATCGGCAAATGGGGCACTGGAATACTCCAGAAGTTCCTGTCGGGAGACCGGTGTTTTTGCGACAAAACTCACTATCCCGCGGAACTGGCCAAACTTTTCCATCGGGAAAGCCTGATAACGGATGTTGACCGGGTCGCCGGGCGCGAGCCAGGGAAGGGCGGTATTAGGCACCCACATTATCAGCTGGTGTCCTTTTATCTTCTCAGGCACGATTTGCAATAAGCTGTCGCCAGGATTAACCATTTGTCCGGTACTGGCACTAAAAGAGTCAATGCGGCCACCTGTTGGCGCGGTAACAACGATAGTGCCACTGGCATCAGCAGAAGAGAGCTCGCGTTTTAAGGCGTTTTTCTGGATTTTCATTTGCCAGATTTGGGTGTCAAAATCGACAGACTGCGTCTGTATTTGACTGGCTATCCGCGTAGACTCCAGCGCATTTTGTTGATTCTGGCTGTAGAGCGTTAACAGGTTGTTCTGCTGCTGATAGTAAAGGGCTGCCTGATTCAAAAACTGATCGTTATTTATCAATCCTTTTTTACGCCACTTATTATAATTATCCATATTATTTTGCATCAAAGCGATCCCTTTCCTGGCTTTATTGACGATATCAGTGGATAAGCTATAAGCATTTTCATAACGATCTTTTTGTTGTTTCAGGGCATCAATGGTTACGTGTTTATTTTGTTCAAGGCTGAGGATGATTTGATCAATACTGGCAATCTGATGATGAATTTCACGCTGTTGATTTTCGCTGACGCGTCCGGACAGAGTGGTCCTGCTGACATCTATTTTTAAGAGCGGCTGACCTTCTTTAACAGTATCGCCAGCTTTGGCCAACGCACTAATAATAAATCCCTGCTGAGCAGAAAGTACGTTAACCGCACGAGGCGTGGTAATAATTTCCCCATCAACGTTAATACGATGGGTATAACTGCAAAATGTAATAAACGCTATGATGCCAGTAACAAACAAGGAAGTGACTATAATGATCCAGTGCAGGGGAATGCCGGGTAATAGCAAGGCCTGGCCTTGCCATGTATCGCGGTAATGTTCAATAGCCTCTTTGCGAAACATAGTCTTCAGCCCGGCTCACTGCATAAGAAGGATTGTTTAAAGCACTTTCCGGTAATAAGATTGCAGGCTATCCACTTGTCACGCTCGGGATTGTGCCTGGATGCCCAATATACTTCGCTTGTCTCAGAACCGAATGCCTGTTTCAGGAGTGCAAGGAGCTCATAACGACGATATTTCTTAAGTAAACAAAAATCTGTCAACCAGAGAATGTCGCCTTCATTCCACTCTGTAGGATGCAAAATATATTCAGGCTGTGTGATGCATTTTTTCAGTGTGTCTGGCCGAATCCGTGCCCAGGTCAGATAGCCTTGTACTTCACCTCCCCCATCATAGAAAAAATGAATCTGCTCCTGAATGATAGCGTGACGTGTCCATATTCCTAACGCTGCTACAGGAAAGCGGCAGTAGCGGGGTGATGACAACATACAGCTTGCCGCAAGGCCCAGCTGTGTAGCATAGGCTATAGCATTTGTATTATGGCTTTCGTTAAATAACATGCTTTGTTCCGTTCTTCGTCTCGATCAACTCAACAACGCGTGCATCGTAGTAGTGATGTAAGGCGTCAAAAATAGCGGCAGGAAGGTCATTGAAATCGCATAAGTGATGATCGAACGACAGTTTTCCGGTCTGCCAGCAAAATGTCAGCGAGGGACTAACGCCGGGCAACAAGGCTATATGTTCGCTATCATCAAGGGCTAAATGAAACGTTGCACGTTCGCCAGCTTTCTCCATTAGTGCCGACAAGGGACCCTCAAAGGTGTCAAACTCCTCATTGAAGGCCTTGAAGTCAAGTCGCTGATCGATACACCGCTGACGGAATGAAGAGAACGCTATAGCAGTCAGTTGATGGCGGTTTGCCTCCTGCAAAAGGTCCAGACACCCTTTCAAAAAAGCATGCCCTGGCGTAAAGGCGCCATGCTGGCACAGGATATCCTCTATTTCTTCTTTACCCGTCGCGAGAGCAATCGTTAACCGTGTCACTGCGGGTAGCTCCCCGTTTTTTGCAAACAGTACTTCCGGTGCCAGAATTAAAGCGCGATCATATAAAGTGATAAACTTCGCGAGTTTATCTTCGGGCAGTGTGGCATGAAGGTTCGCAGGAAAGCCGGTGCGGCATAACGTATAGAAAATACGCCAGCGCATAAACTCTTCTGTATATAATTGCTCTACCTGCTGAGAAGAATAAGGTTCTGCTTCACCACCGCGATATTTAAACCAGAGAAAACTGATATTTTTTAGCGAACCCAGAACATTCCGCCATTCGCCCTGCAAATAACGCATCTGCTCATCCCAGAGTTTTCTGTCACGGAAGAGCTTAGGCACTGCGCTTGAGGTGGCATTGAAATCGAGTAAAGCACCATTAATGGTCACGTTTGAGGCAGATGTTGTAAGTTTAATCAGGCTGGCACGACAGAAAGCCAGTTGTCTGGCCAGGCGATGAATTAATGCTGAAATCAGATAACGTCCAGCCTGTTGTGAGTTATCACAATTTCGCATCGTGTGTGATAACTCATTATCCAGAAAGTCTTCAATCCGTTGGAAGTTGATTTCAGTTCTTTCACTGTCTATGGGTAATTTTGACTTAATCTCTTCCTGCGGTTTATAAAACAGTGCCCTGTCAAAGTGAGCTAACCTGACTGGCGCGTCACGAACCAAAAGTGCCCGGGAAGTATTTACGGGATAAGCATCATTTGGAATTGAAAGGGGTAATACCATAATACAATGAGATTGCACGGCACCGTAAGGAAGTACGCTATTCAGTATTCGCCCCCAGAATGCATCCGAAAATGCCTGAAATGTGCAAAGGCAGCCATCTGAATGGTAGCGATCCCGATAGCGGCTCACGAGTGGGGTTGGGCCGATCCCTTTAAGCTGAAATTTCCCGTCATAACCCGCACGCGCACTGCCCCCATTACCTGCAACTTCGCTGCCGCCATATAAATCAGCCCAGAATCGCTTACTGCGTCCATTAATTGATTTGTGCTCAGGAATTACCCAGGCATAGTTATCCATAAAATAGGCGGAATCAAACGGGGTATCTGGCGAAAGCCATAAAACCTGAGCATTCTTAACGCTCATGGTATCGAAGGAGATTAATGTTTTTTCCAGTGCTGAGAGCGTTTTCATCCGCTAATATCATCCTTTCCCTGTGAAGAGCTTACATTCAGTTTTTTAGTGATTTTTTTTAAAATGTTATATGGCCCTCTTAAAGACAACCCGTAGCCTTCAGAGACAATATAGATGCGCTGAGACTTAAATTTCTTATAGCGGGTAACAGGAAGATCATAGAAACCTTCTGGCGTTTTTTCGTACTTAAACTGATGAAGTAATCTCTCTAATTCGTCGCTGTTCTCATGACAGTCTATATCTAACTGAGCTATGCAGGTGAACCAGAAATTCGCAGCCAGGCCGCACACTAAACCTATATACCCGGCATGGACGTTGCCCTGAGTAAACAGGGGAAGGATCCAGAGCATAATGGCAGAAAAAACGAGCAGTACTATAGTCAAGAATATTAAGCGAAAGCTATCGTGACGCCATTGTTGAAGTAAGCTCAGTCTTTGCAATTTAAAAAATGTCTTCACTGTGTTGAGATTCCTGACGAATTTTAAGAGCAGCCTGAGCTGCTCTTATGGAGTGTTAACCGCCGGACGACGCAGAACCACCCGTCATAGCACCAATGCCTGAAGAGATCGCAGAGCCAATAGCATCACCACCGAAATAGCCGATGCCGGCGCCTACTCCGCCGCCAATGATAGCGCCAGCCGGACCACCAAGGCCTCCGCCAATAAGTGCACCGTCTTCTGCTCCAGCTAATGCTCCGGCTGTACCAGCAACACCTGCGCCAATACTTTGCGCTGCACCAACAATGTCTGCTGCGCCGCCGATCAGTCTTAACTCATCAATGGTTAAATCTCGCATAAAACTTCCCCTTACATAAAAATATCTTACCTATAGGAAGTAGGAATGATAACGATAAATTTACAAAAGACAATTAAATAGTAATGATTATCACTATCAATACTCATTTTATTGATAAATAAAGGGGTTAATTGTAAATTTATTTTAACAAATGAAAGCGGGTGCTATTGAAGAAATAAATACATTAACAAAATGAATTGATTTCGGTTATTCATTCTATGAATGGGCTATGAGTAACATGCTTACTTTTGCGCGCACACAGCTACCGCCATAAAGTATGCAGAGGTCAGCGTAGAGATCATGGCCGGCTTTCCGGATAACAGCATCGACTTCATTCTGACTGACCCCCCGTACATCGTCGGCTTTAAGGACCGGTCCGGCCGTTCTATCGCCAACGACGTGAGCGACCAGTGGGTAATGCCGGCCAGCCGTGAAATGTTCCGTGTGCTCAAAAACAACAGCCTGGCGGTAAGTTTTTACGGCTGGAACCGCGTTGACGTCTTTATGCAGGCATGGAAAACGGCGGGCTTTCGCGTCGTCGGGCACCTCGTGTTCACCAAAACCTACGCATCGAAATTGGCGTTTTTCGGGTATCAGCATGAAAGCGCCTACCTGCTGCCCAAAGGGCGCCCGCCGCTGCTGGCGAAGCCCTTACCTGACGTGATGCCCTGGCAGTATACGGGCAACCGGCACCATCCGACCGAAAAGCCGGTGAGCGTGTTGCAGCCGCTTATCGAAACCTTCACGAAGCCCGGCGATCTTGTTTTAGACCCGTTTGCAGGCTCCGGCTCAACCTGTGTCGCTGCGGACCAGTGCGGCCGCCGCTGGATCGGTATCGAACTGCTTGAGCAGTGCCACACGGCCGGCCTGCGTCGCCTGGGCGAACTGCGCGCCGCCCGTGCCGCATAGCGTATTTTCCGTAACCAGACCATAAGGACAGCACCATGACAGACCAGACACTGACGACTGAAAACACGCAGCTTACCGACGACATTAACGACCTGGAGGAGTCGCTTTACGAGTTTCACCTGCGGTTACGGGACATGACAAAGCGCCATCTTTACCGTGGCGCGGCGCCGGCGCAGAAAATGGCCGGGATGCTGATCGAGCAGATCGATACCGAACTGGTGGCGCTGTACCGGCGCGCTGCTGAGATGCGCGGGCACCTGAAGTAACGGAAGGGCGGTCATTTTATGACCGCCTGCTGTCTGTACGCAGATACTGCGGCCGCCGCGCTTTTGTTCACAGGGATATAGCCAGGCTATGCACCCGGGTTGTGGACAGAATGAAATAAGGAAGTTGCTGCGCGCCGCTATATTCCGCCATGCGGCGGGACAGGGCAGAAAACCCGGTCCGTGCGGACTGCGGCCGGTGCCGTGACTTCACTTTAGCCCGGCCGCTGCGTGTTCAAGAGATCGCTGCGCTCGCCATCCTCGCCCGTTCGCACTCGCTCCGCCGTGCTTACTTCCGTCGCGCCACCGCTCAGAAATTCGCGCCAGCGCCGTGCGTAATCCCGTCTTCCGCTCGCTTGCGCTGCGGCCTGCGGTGTCGCTCCTGAACACTCCGCTATCCGCCGGGCTGTCATTCAGTCACGGCACAGGCCGGAACTTTAACCCCCTCTGACTGCGGAGGTGTCTGATGAATACACAACCCCACGTTTTACAGCCGGCGTCTGTTCTGGCTGATTTTGTCAGCCTGCGTTTTCTGCCTTCCCTGTTTGGTCACGATTATGTGCAGGCCGAAAACAACGTGTACCTCTACGTCAGCCGCTATCTGGCGAACTATGACGGCACGGTCTGGGATTTCGTCCCTCTGCCGGGCGGCGGCGGGTACATGAAGCCGGAAGGTGAGGAACGCTACATGTATTCCAATCCTTACCACTGGACGGAGCTGGAAATCAGCGCCGACGCGGCGGGGATCATCATTACGGCGCTGGTTCTTAACCATCGCAGCTGGCTGTACGACCGCCACGACGACGAAGAACTGAGCGCGCACTTCTGCCAGCGCCAACGCCAGCTGATGGAGTGTGTGAAAGACCATCCCGAAGCCGGCGCTATTTTCTGCGCCCTGAACTGATCAATCACGGGGCGGCATGGCCGCCCCTCTTAAGAGGAAAAAACCATGTACGGAACCGTTAATGAACTCTGCGCCCGATTATTACAGCGTTACAAATCTGACGAACTTATGACGCTGATTATCTGGACAAAAGAGGACGTGCTGGCTGTTCTCGACGACGAAAGCGTAACGGAAGAAACCGCCGCTGATATTGTGCAGCAAATCAGCGGGCTGGACGCGCAGCACGATTATGGCGTGAGCCTGGAAACCCTTAAGGCGGTGCTGGAGAACATCCGCAAGGAGGAAAAACAGGCCCGCGTGGCGACCGTGCCCGCCGCCGCGCTTGAGTCGGCGCTTAAAGTGGCGTGGGACTTTATGCGGCCTGAGGATGCGCAGAACGGTGAAGGCGCATCTGCCCGCCGCTTCCCGGCGGAAACGGCGGCGCTTTGCCGGATTAGCGCGCTGCTGAGAGAGCAGAGCGGCGAATAAACACGGATCTGACAGCACGGGGCGGCAGGGCCGCCCCGGTAAGGAGAAAACTATGTACGGAACCGTAAGCCAGCTGTGTAACCGCCTGAAAATTCAGTTTGAGGCCCACAAAGAAATCACCCTGATTAGCTGGCGTAAAGAAGATGTGATGATAGTAATGGACGAGGCACATGTAACGGCGGCAAACCATCGCTGAAATCGTCTGCGATCTCACCACCAGAGACAGAATTCATTTAGTCACGACGCTCGATTTATTTGGTGTTCAAATTTTTGATTTCTATCGATATAAGCTATATTTCCTGCGTTTTTTGAAATTATCTCCATTAGGCTGATAAATTTAGCAGCTTTTTTATGTTTTTTAATGTGTGATGATATTTTTTCAATCTCTCTCATTTCATTTTTTGTGCCAGTGTCAAGCCAATAAAAAATTGTTACTTTTAACTGATGCTTTTTGATGAATTCTATAATAATTGCAGTGCAGCTTTTACATGGAATTCTTTCTGTGATTAAAATGACTTCATCAAAGCTATCTTTATCATTAATTTTAAGATGATGTAAAACCTCGAATAAAAGCCTTTCTGAGTCATGAACTCGAGAAGATCTGCAAGAAAATATTGGTTCAACTAAAAAAGTCTCAGAGTTAGGAGGTGGAGGTAATGCACATATTAAATCTTTAGGTGTAAATTTAATGTCTTCCTCCTCTTGATTTAAGTCTGCACCGGCGATCATTGAAACTATATAACTATTTAAGGTCTTTCCTTGAAAGTAAGATTCAAACTGGTTTTCTCTCAATGTAGCATTAATACTGCAGCTACCTGCTATTAATGTGTTGCTTACTTCAGTCTTATCTTTAAGTAAAGCGCAAGTTGCTATATTTCCTTCGCTAGCAAGTGCTTCTTTAAGATTTTTTTTGGTTACAATCCCTGTATAAGAATGGTCTTTTTCAAAAAGCAATTTTTCATAATCCCTATATTCCAGTAAGTGATTGTAAAGGTTTAGTATTATTTCTTCACGGTTCATTTTAGTCATAGCAATCTCTTTTTATTTGGTGGTGATATTTTTCATATAAAGGTTCAAGTTTCTTAGATGTTTAATAATATAACTAAGTTTATTTAAATAGTACTTTTTCAGTTTTAGAAAAAGTAAAAACCTCTATCTCATTGCTCTCAGTTTTTTACTTCATAAGTGAGCATCTCGCTGGCCCCTTTCGGCTCCTGCCCTGTCGGGCAGTCGTCGAGCCTCACTCCGCTAACCGGCAAAGCCGGTAAGCTCCGCCGAACCCGCAGGCGGTTTCGGGCCTGCCGGCTAGAGTCTGATGGCTAAGGGCAACCCCTGCAACCGGCTTGCGCCGGTGCCTTCACCGCCCCGGCAGAGGGGCCGCCGCGGCTCCAGGGAGGACCGCCGGGCGGTCCCTGACGGCTTTTACTGCCTTCCGGCCCGGTCTTTCGCGGAGGGCTTTTCGTAGCACCGTCATCCGCCCTGCCGTATAGGTTCGCTTCGCCGTTCCTCGCCCGTTCGCACTCGCCATAGACCCGGCTCGCTTGCGCTGCGGCCTCCGGTGGCGCCCATACTCCTGTCGTCTGCCGTTGCTCCTTTGCCCTTCGCCGCGAAAGGCCAGACCGGAAAGATAAAACCCGCGTCAGAGAAGGTCTTTTCGGATCCGCAGCGCGTGCTGCACAACTCAGCCGGATTTAAGGAGCTATGCCATGCAAAACACATTCGTGAACGTCACCTCTGATGCGACCACTGACCGCACGCCAATCAACGCAGCCGGGGAACTTATTTCAGATACCTTTTTTGCACCCGTTGAAACAGACGTCATTGATGGCCTGTTAGGCCGCTATGGCTTGATGTACGCAAAATTAAAAAATATTTCGGCCACTATACGCGAAGGCGAGAATGCCGATGCGGTTGAGTATTTCATGCGTGGCAATGTGCGTAATTCCCGGCTGCACATGCCGCCAGTGCGCGTGGTGTTTGACTTGCCTGGCGCGATAGCTTCCCTTAACGCTGATTTCTGGCAACAGGCGCTAAACCTGACTGACGTTTACGAGTACATGCCCAACGATCGCCGCAACGAGTGGAACAATCAGATCCATGAGATGAAAGCGCCAGACTTTGAGGAAAACGCCGTGCGCGCAACCCTTTCCGAGTTGCTTTTCTCACGTCAGAAATTTTTCGCCGAGCGCGTTGATGGTATTTTCCGCAGCCTGTCACTTAGCCACGTGACCAACCGCCCGGAAGGCTTCAGTAAACGCATGATTATCGAATGCATGTTTGATCAGTGGGGAATGTGTAATTACGAGCGCACCGGCTATGTGGATGACCTGCGCAAAGTGATTGCGAAATTCATGGGTCGCGATACTACCGGCCTGAACACGACTAATAAAATTCTGAGCATCGCGCGCGCCCGTTCGGGTGAGTGGGTTGCTATCGACGGCGGAGCACTGCGCGTAAAAGCCTTTCTGAAAGGCACTATTCATCTTGAAATTCATCCGGACATGGCCTGGCGCCTTAATGACATTCTGGCCTTTCTGCATCCAGCGGCCATCCCTGCGGAGCACCGTCAGAAGCCGCGTACAAAGGTAAAAAGTTTTGATCTGCATTCGAATCTGCTGCCTTTTTCTGTCCTGAGCGTACTCAGTGATCTGGAGACAGAACGCACCGAATCCTTAAAGCGCAACCGCTGGGAAGAACCGCGCCCGCCTGTCACTACGAACCCTTTTAACCGCCGTTTAAAAGGTTATTCGGATGAGAACAATGCCGCACGCGCAGAAGCAGAAAAAGTGCTGATGAGCCTGGGCGGCGTAAAAATGAATATCAATGCTTTTACCTGGTTCGAGTTTGATTATGACCCGACAACGGCGCTTGAAGATATTCAGCTTTCCGGCGCGCTGCCGGACCAGAAAACACATCAGTTTTACCCGACCACGGGCGAACTCGCTGCGCAGCTGCTTAACGAGGCGGATATCCGCGAGGGGGAAACCTGCCTGGAGCCGAGCGCGGGCATGGGTGGACTTGCCGACCTGATGCCGAAGACGCAGACCACCTGCATAGCGATTTCGCCGCTGCACTGCCGCGTACTGGAGGCAAAAGGGCACAACGTGATCGAAGCCGATTTCCTGCAATGGTCGCAGATGACGCCACAACGTTTTGACATAGTAGTGATGAATCCGCCATACAGCGAAGGCCGGGCAGTAGCGCATCTTAACGCAGCGGCGGCACTGGTGAAGGACGGCGGACGCCTGGCGGCCATTCTGCCCGCAGGCAGTGAGCGCAAAGACCTGCTGCCAGGCTGGGACTGCAACTGGTCTGCGCCGATTGAGGGCATGTTTGCGGGAACCGGGGTTCGTGTGGTTCGCCTGATGGCGTACAAGCCGGAATAAAAGTCCGGTCAGGCTGGCAGGGTTGCCCCCTGCCGGATACCTCTCCGGCCCGATAACCGGGCCGGAGCCACGAACCCCGAAACAGAGCAAACATAATGATCCGAAATGAACATTTTACCCTGAATACGTTGCAGTCGTTTTCAGGCTGTGATCTTGAAGAACTGAGCGAACATGGAGAAGCCGCGCGCCTTCGCATGTGCGGCCTGGTACACAGCGCGCTGAAGCTGCCAGACAGCTGGCGCATGGATTGCGAGATGCGCGGCGAATGGGGCGGAGCCTATCCCATCCATCTGCGACTGACGCAGCCTGAAATAGAAGAGATCGCCGTTGAGCTGGTCAGCCCGTCTGCCTGCTGGCCCGCATGGTGCACGGTAGTGGCAGACAGCCGCAGCCGCAGCCGACTGCGCCTGTACGTCAGCGACCAGCTTGATCCGATGGCACCACAGGAAAAACTGTCAGTAATTGCTGAGTACACGCGGGCAGGCTTCACCGGCGCTGGTGAGCTTGTTGCCGCGATGAAGATGGGAGAATACGCCGCATGATCCCATCCTCACTGGCCCTGGTGCCGCTGTTACCAGAACGACAGGCCGCACTTAAGGCAATCGCAATCGTTGAGCACGCACAGCAGCGGGGGACACGACTTGCCCGCCATCCGTACGCGGCCGCGTTTATGAAGCAGCTGAGCGGTATGAGCCGCATCAGCGTCCAGGGGCTGAACCATATCAGAGGAATTTATCTGCGGCCGCGCGAGAAGCGTGCGCCGCTGCCGGAATGGGAAAGCGCCCTGGATACGTTTCTCAGAACGGCAGGTGATGTATGTCCATTGCCACTGCCGGGAGAACTCGCGCTGATCCTGTTTCCGGAAATCGCTTTCCGCCGCTCAGAACGCGCTGAACATGCAGCAAAAAAAAGTGTGAGCCGTATAGTGCGGCGTGAAAAGCTGGCGGAGGACTATCGGGCGCGCCAGCTGGAAAATCGTATCTGTCAGGCAGAAACAGAGCTGGCTTTCCGCACGCCTGATACGCTGCGCGGCTGGTTTACCGCCTGGTGCGACTTCGTGCCAGAACACGATCTGAAAAATATGATCAGAGCCTGGTCGCGCCGCTTTCTGTCACTGGCCGGACTTGAAACCCTTCAGTTGTACTCTCCGGATGCAGCATGTGACGTAGCCTGGGAGATTTAACAGCGCGTGCCACATATCAGCACAGTGCAACGTGAGATGAATAGATGGTTGGTACCAAACAAATTACAACGACCAGGCATGAAAAATGATGATAATTTTGTTTCCTCACGCGAAACACATGCTATAATGTTTCCCGAGACGAAACACGGAGCACTATCGTGATAAAGAGCTGGAAGCATAAGGGTTTACAGAAACTTTTTGAGAAAGGTGATGTGAGCGGTGTACAGTCCAAAGATGCTGAACGCATCAGGCTTCGCCTGCTGGTGATTGATGAAGCAGTATCAACGGATGAATTTAAAAACTATCCGGGCTTTAACTTTCACCCCCTTAAGGGAAACAGGAAAAATATTTATTCAATCACGGTCAGAGCTAACTGGCGCATCACATTCGAATTTGAAAATGGTGATGCCTATATTCTCAACCTGGAGGACTATCACTGATGGCCATGTTTAATCCCCCGCATCCGGGCGGCCTGATTACCGAGTACATTGAAGACAACAATATCGGCCTGCGCGTACTGGCGAAAGAGCTGGGTGTATCCGCATCGGCGCTGAGCAAGGTTGCCAGCGGTAAAGCGTCGGTCAGCCCGGAAATGGCGGTGCGCCTGGAGGCGGGGCTGGGTATTGCGGCGCGCCTCTGGCTATCCATGCAGGCCGCCTGTGATCTGCATAAAGCGCGTGCCACCACGGATGTTTCCGGCGTGCGCCTGCACCGGGGTGTGCTGGCTGATTCCGCACAGGATCGGCCAGGCAATTAATCTTTACGAGTTATCCTGAACCGCTCCGCCTGGCGCGGTTTTGCTTTGCGCTTTCTGCCAGCCCCGGAACGGCAACACCGCCGCCCTGCGGGCCGGGAATAGCCGGTGCTGCCGCACCGGCCGTCCCAGTAAGGCCGCTTATATCCTTCGTACACCTGCCTCCTTATGTACCGGTAATTCTCGGGTCAGCTATTTTTTTCCGTCGTCAATAAAGTCGTATTAACAGCAACAGCAACAGCAACAGCAACAGCGTGGGCCCCCTTCGGCTCCCCGGCAAGCCGGGTCGTCGAGCCCATGTCACTATCCGCGGCGGGGCACTTTCCCTGCAGGAGCTGACACCAGTTATGTCTCTTCCTGAAGCTGAACGCGCCGGGTCGTGGAAACGACTTTTTTCTGCCGATACGGGTGTCAGTGTACCAAGAACAGCGCTGGCGAAACCTGCTCCGGATGAGAACACTGCTGAACTTGCCCGCGGAGCAATTGGCGTCAATGAAGTTGCATACCATGCTTACCGCCTGCCGGGCACCCCGTGGACGATTTCTGACGACGGTCGTTACGTGCCGCAGAGCGTGCTGAGCTCACCGGCAGCACTCACGGATTTTTTAAACGGAGGTGGCCATGACGGACAATAATTCAGTGATCGACAGCGCATGCGTTAACCGGCATGCAGGACGTTCGTGGCTTATTGACGTGCTGAGTGAAACCGGCACGCTCGCCTGGGGAATGCTGGCTGCCGTCGTCGCGGGCATCGTCTGGCCCGCCACGCTTGTGCTCAGCCTGCCGGTGCTGATGTTATGGGCACTGGTCGTGGGGCCCGCTGGCCGCTGGAAGATGCCGATGCGCATGCCGGCGGATATGAACCGGGATGACCCGTCCACCGAGCGTAAGGTTCCGGCGAAGGTGCTCGGCTTCCTGCCGGTGGCGACCGTGCGCATTCATACCGGCAGGGCAGCAGGTATCCTTTACGCCGGCTACCTGCGCGGCAGGGATGCTGGCCGCGAGCTGTGGCTCTCCATGGACGACCTGACCCGTCATGTACTGATGTTCGGCACCACCGGCGCTGGAACTTTCCGCTGCGGAAAGCAGCACGCTGGGCCGTCTTTACCAGTCACAGCTGGCCATGATTCTGAGTCAGAACCTCGGCGAGAAGCTGGAAGGGCGCCCGGGAGATAACATGAAGGTGCGGAAGTTTAAGGACCGCTTTCCGCTGCTCTGGATAATCGATGAGGTGGGTGCAGGCTACAGCGAAAAGCTGGGCGAGCTGGCCACGCAGATCCGCTCGCTGGGCTACTGCCTGCTGCTCGCCGGGCAGGAGGTGCAACGTCTGAAGACGGCGGCGGGCTACGCGGTGTGGACCCTGATTGCCAACATGGGCGTACGCATAACCGGCAAAATCATGGATCCGAAAGATACGCTGGAAATCCTGCAGCTGATGGCCGGCACCGAATACCGCGCGCACATGAGCGCGCTGGTACAGCAGGGCAGCATCCTCGGCAGCGGCCTGAGCGACGACCCGCGCCTGCAGGTGAGCGAAAAGAAAAAGGTCGACGTGGAAGAAGTTCAGGCTTTGCAGGAAGGTGAAAACGTGACCCTGTTCAGGGGGCAGGTGGTTCGCGGCAGTTCGCTCTACATCGCTGACACCGACAAGTTCACGAATGAAGCGGTGCGCATTAACCGCTTTATGGAGGTCAGTCCGCCTTCTGAAGCCCGCCTGCTGGCCGCGATGCCGTACCGCCGGCGCCGCAGTTACGTACGGGCCGACCGGGTACAGCATATCCTGCAGGTGCTGGACGCACCGCCGGGGGCGCAGCATACGGATAAACTGGTGCTGACCTATCCGGCGCTGGCCGTAGTCTGTGAGTTTGATCTCGAATGTGAGTACAGCTGGAAGCGCCCCCCATCAGCAGCGGTGCGCTCTTCGGTACTCTGGCGTATGGTACTGGAAAGCCTTCCCGTAAGGGGCAGGGGTTACAAGGTCCGCCTGCGTGAACCCCGCCTGATGAGTGTTTCGCGTGAGGCGATTGAAAACGCCGTACAAAATTATGTGCTGCTGAGGCCCGTTAATATGGCGTCAGCATCAAACTGACAAAGTGGAGATGGCAACGATGTTCGGTACAATATCTTATCAGAAATCCCTTGTTAGTATTATTAGATTCGGTTTGAATTTAGAGAATTATTCTATCATAAGGATTTCTCCAGCATCTCAACGCCGGTATTTAATGCTTCAGTCTGTGCCTCTTTCTAAATTAAAGGTGGAAGACGTTACTACTGTTAATGGACAGAATTAAATGTCAGTGGATGACATGTTTTAAGTATTGAGGTTGTAAACGGCAATAGTAACGAGATGCGCAATAAGCCTTACTATTGACGTGGTTATTGTCTTGCCGTATTTTTACTGAGTGCTGTATTTTCATATAGCCGCTTCAGTTTTTACAATACAATCAAGGAGGAATGTGCCATGGGTGGCAATGGGGGCGACAATGCCCATAATAATCAGTTTGGTGGTGGTAGTAAGGGGCCTACTGGGGGAGTTAATGGTGTAGCAGGTTCCGGGGGGGGCAATAGTGGCAATGGATGGACCACAACTACCGATCCCGGTGGCTGGACGGTGCATCATTACACTGGTGCAGGAGGTAAAACCAGTAGCCAAGGAAATGGCGGAGGGAACAGTAATAGTGGAGCTGCTCCCGGGAGCGTCAATGTCAATCTGTCTCTGTTTCCGGAGGCTCAGGCTTCGGTAGCGGCGGGAATGTCAATGAACATTTCCGTGATTGATGGTTTGTGGGGTTTTACTTTTTTAAAATCGAAAACTGTCACCAGTACGATTGAATCTGCACTTTCCCGCCTGATGGGGCTGGCAGCGGAGACGGCACCTCTGGCCGGCCGTTTTGCTGGCGTAGTAGTTGGGTCGCTGTTGCCTGGCACGATTGCTAAAGACGATCCCGCTTATATGGGACCAATTCAGGACCGCATTGTGCAGGCGCTACTGGCGGAAAAGGTCACGGATATCGCGCCAGAAGCCTTAACACTGTCAGGTAATGTGCCGGTTAATGTGCGTATCCGGGATATCGTGAAGGATGAAAAACAGCATATAGCTGTGGTGCGACCGGGGAAAACACAGCCCGCGGAACAAGTTCAGGTGATCGAAGCTATCGCCACGCCACGCAAGGATGTCTGGCAGGTTACTCTGATTAGCGGGATGCCGCCGATACATATTCACCTATCCGATCAATCTCAGGCAGCAGTCAGCAATCCTTCGAGAATAATTACTAACGTTATAGATGATGCTCCTGCAAATGTAACGCCTTCCGGTGGTGGTAATACCCATGATGCAATCGTGCGTTTCCCTACGGATGCGCAACAGAAGCCGATTTATATTTCGTTGATCGATGTTATACCTGCCACAAGTCTGAAATATATAAGCCAACTGGCAGAGAAACAAAAAGCTGAGTGGCTGCTGGCATCTCAGCTTGACATGCTTAACTCTGCACTGCCGCGTATTCAAAGACCGGATTATAAATTGCCGGATTTTACTGATGACGAGAACGCATTATTCAGACAGGATAGTTATGCTGCGCAACTGGCGCTGATTAAATTATTTGAAATTTCACATGTAAAGGCGGGTGCAGACTCATTAGAGGCCGAAGCGGTTGTCGCACGTGCAAAAGGCGAAGGGGACAAAGCGGCGCGTCTGTTGCAGCAGGCAAAAGACCTGCGCAATAGCGTACCGGCAATGGAGATTCAGCTATCAACACTACGTGATGAAGCAGCGAAGGTACATGAGCAATATGAAATAATGTATGAAGCTGCGACGAAACGATTTTTCCAGCAGCGGGCAGAAGCCAATCAAAGAGCAATAGAAGCTTATCGTCAACAGCGCAAAGAGGAGATGGAAAATTACCTGAAGGAGGCGATGGATGCAGCCAATATAAAATCAGCAGAGCAATTGAAAAAGGAAATTGAAAGTAACTTTCTGGCAATAAATATTCCACTAACTGATCTGCTTAGGCGGGATATTAAAGAATTTCTTAGCACCATTGACATCGCTGCTCGTGAAGTCATTGTTCCGGCAATCACCATTACGAAACGACCTATTCCGGATATTACCTTTCCGGCGATCCCTACTCCGGGAATCACCGATTCCAAACTGGAACTAACCCCGGGTATAACTATAAATCCAATCCCTTTTCCGGAAGTCACTGAACCCAAGCCGCAAATAATTATCCCACCATTTAATATCCCTCAACCCCCGTCTTTGCAGCCACAAAAAAGCCTGGCGGAGCGTCAGAACTGGGCGCATTTCCAACTTGCTAAACCCGGAACTGTAGTGCTGAGAGGGTTTTCTTCTGCTGTGTCACCCAGTCGCTCTCCGCTAAGTTTTGCCGGGCACGAAAACGGCAGCGTGACTTTCGCGGGTGAGGCAGCCGTTCAGCTTTGGCAACGAGTGACAGAGGTCCGCCAGGCGTTGCAACAAATCAGCCAGTCTGTGCCTGTGGCAGCGATGCTGACCGGTATCAGCAGAGAGGAAAGTGATATCAGCACGGTGATGCTGGCAGGAGAGGTGCTGGATCTACCGCCGGAAGCGACTCTGAGACAGGGACGCGATACGGTGGAGCTTTTCCTGACTGCTCAATTGGTGCATAGAGAAAACCAGCTAAGTGTTGCGCTGATACGGCACCCACAGCCCGTCGCAGTGCCGGTGATTCATTTATCGATGTGGCCGGATGAAGATACCGGTTTTTATAGCTACACACTGATGGATGATGCTGGTATCCGTGTGCCGGTTTTGATTACGCCTGATAAGGCACCCGGTACCGAACCACTGTCGCTTGAAGTACCGGAAATTCCAGAAGCGATTATTCATACGGGAAATCATAGCGGTAACCAGCCAGCACCGATTATTGAAACATTCCCTACCGCAGAGGATACCGGCTACCGTGACCTGATTCTGATACCACCAGTAGCCTCTGGTCTGAAACCTATCTACATCATGTTTGATGACCCGCGTAATCTGCCGGGTGAAGTCACGGGTATAGGGCAGGAGGTGAGCGGAAACTGGCTTGAACCCGCCAGTAAAAATGATGGTGTGCCAGTCCCTGCGCAGATAGCCGATAAATTGCGCTGGCAGAAATTCAGCAATTTCGATAGCTTTCGTAAGGCGTTCTGGACAGAGGTGGGAATGGATCCAGATCTAAGCAAACAATTCAAGGCGGGCAACCTTGGCAACCTTCGAGCAGGTAACGCCCCTTCCCCCAATGAATCGGAACATGTAGGTAGACGTATTAAATATGAATTACATCATGTTAAGCCGATTAAAGACAAAGGTGCAGTGTATGATGTTGATAATATTCGTATAGTTACACCAAAGCGGCATATTGAAATTCATGAAAAGAGTAAATGATATGCAAAAAAAAACAATTTCTGATTATACCGAGGCTGAATTCTTAGCCTTTGTGAAGAAAATTTTTAATGTTCAAAGTACGACAGAGGAAGAAAATATTAATGATGTCCTCGACTTCAAAAGATTGTGTGAACATCCATCAGGAGCCGATCTTATCTATTATCCAGATGATAGCAGGGAAGACAGCCCTGAAGGTGTTGTAAAGGAAGTGAAAGAATGGCGGGCTGCAAACGGGAAGCCAGGGTTTAAGTCAGCTTAAGCAGATAATTAATTTACTAACCGGGAAGTATCTGCTTGAGATACTTCCCGGGATGTCATAATCCTCTGCTCTGTAAGGCTACGCTATTGGCGCGCCTACAATATCCTTCCGTTGATGCGATGCTTCTGACCCCCGTAGCTGCCACAAGTTAGGGATGCAGAGCGTTTCATGAGCCGAAATCCGGACACTATAGGCATTCAAAAGATGTTGTTATCGCTGAGATTTTTCGAAAGCTGACAGGTGACAAAAAAACGATAGTAGTGTGCTTTTCCCTGATTGAGCTGATTAGCTGAGCCCGCTTTTTTTACCTCATCCTCAAAACATCCTCTCTCGCAAGAAATCCGCATGACGGCAATCCGCTGGCGGAGGACGTTGCCTGCATTGTGAACGCCGGAAGCGACGATATCTTCTCCCATTGGCCGTTTCATCCAGGCAACTTTTCCGGCCAACTTAAGGTTCCATGAGCTGGCCTGCTACGGCTGACTCAGCTCATGAAGCATTGTCCCACCACCGGTGGGTTGAATCGCCACGGATAATCCAGACACTTCCGAGCCGTTGATAATACTGGTTTTCATATTCTGTCAGTGACATCTGATCGCTCGAACCATGCCGACGCTTACTGTTATAAAACATTTCGATGTAATCAAAAATATCGCTGCGGGCTTCTTCCCGCGTTCCGTAGATCTTTTTCTTTATCCGTTCGCGTTTCAACAACTGGAAAAAGCTTTCTGCAACCGCATTATCGTGGCAGTTACCGCGACGGCTCATGCTGCCCTCGAGGCCGTGTGATTTCAGGAACGACTGTCACTCATGGCTTGTGTACTGACTGCTCTGATCCGAATGAACCAGCACCTGTTTTTGGGGATTACGCCGCCATACAGCCATCAGCAATGCGTTCAGGACAATGTTCTTTGTCATCCGGGATTGCATGGACCAGCCGATAATTTTGCGTGAGAACAGATCAACAACCACGGCAAGATACAGCCAGCCTTCGTGGGTCCTGATATAGGTTATGTCCGTTACCCAACGCTCATCCGGAGCATCCGGATTGAACTGTCGCTGGAGCCTGTTGGGCGACACGATACTGGCCTCGCCTTTACGTGCCCGCTGTCCCGCAGATCCACATGGATCCTGCGATAACCATAGACGCATCCCGACTCCAGCCAGAACTGTTTAATCTGCCCGGTCAGCATCTGGTCTGTCTGATGGCGCTGTGAATGCGGCTGCTGAAGCCAGGCGTAAAAGCCACTGGGATGAACATCCAGCACCCGACAGAGCAGGCGAACAGGCCAGCAACGGGCGTTGTCACGGATAAAGGCGTACCTCAGTCGGACAGCTTTGCGAAGTACGCCGCGGCTTTTTTTAATATGTCCCGTTCGTCGGTAACCCGCTTCAGCTCTTTCTGGAGACGGCGAATCCCGGCCTGAGCATCTGACTGTTCTTTATTATCGGAAGAATCCGGACCGTATTTCTTTATCCAGGCGTAAAGGCTGTGGGTGGTGATATCGAGACGTGTTGCAACGCTGGAAACAGAATAACCACGATCAACAACCTGTTTGACTGCTTCAATTTTAAACTCTTCAGGATAACGCTTACCGCTCATGGGCACCTCTCTTTAAGCCATCTTAAATGACTCCGAGGTGTCTGTTAAACCCGTGGCGATTCAGTACACACGCATGTACATACTAAAAAGCAGTTACAAAAATTATGCTAAAAACCCTCTATTTACCAAGTACGTGGACATGCAACTGTTATAGTTGCGCTTTCTATGGGAGGAACCATGAGCGATTTGATTGATATTTTTACCAGCCATAAAAGTGAACGCAGTTTTACCGATCAGCCTGTTGACGAAGCTGTGCTGGATCGGATTATCAGCACCGCTTATCGCGCACCCACCTCCGTCAACTCGCAGCAGGTTTCAGTCGTCATCACCCGTGATGCCGGACGCCGCGCTGAGATCGCCGCTATTGCAGGCGGCCAGCCGTGGATCGCGAAAGCCCCGGTCTTTATCACCTTCGTACTGGATATGCACAAATCAGCAGTTGCAATCGACGCGGTCGGTCAGCAGCAGATTGCGCATGAGAGCATCGAAAGCATCGTGTCGGGTGCAACCGATATCGGTATTGCGCTGGGGTCAGTCATGGCCGCCGCGCGGGCAGAAGGGCTGGGCATCGTGCCGATTGGAGGGATTCGTCGCGATCCGCAGGCGATGATTTCGCTGCTTGAGCTGCCGCCGCTGACTTTCCCGGTGGCTGGTGTGGTAATCGGGCATGTTGATGAGCCTGCGCATCAGAAACCGCGTTTACCGCTGGCGACGTTCCGCCATGATGAAACTTACCAGACGCAGGGCCTGGCGCAGCAGATTGCTGCCTATAACGATGAAATGGTTCAGCACTGGAAAAACATCGGTCGCAATGACGGCGAAAGCTGGAGTGACAGCGTCAGCGGTTACTACAGGCACATTTACTTCCCGGACGTCCTGCCTGCACTACTGAAACAGGGCTTCGGAACAGATAAATAGTCCGCTCTTTTTCTGACGACTGAAAAGCAAAAAGCCACCCGTATAGTATTACGGGTGGCTTTTTCATTTTGTTACTATAACGAAGTGTGACTTTCCTGGTTGTAGCACATAATTTTTTTCTAACCGAAGCGCCACTCTCTTTAACACTTATCTTCAAGGGATATGATATGTCTAAGCGTTCACTCTACGCGCTCTGCCTGATGAGTTTTTTTCTGGCCGACGTCCGCGACGGCCTGGGACCTTTTCTGGGCATCTTTCTGACGGAACGACACTGGCGTCCTGACGAAATCGGTCTGGTAATGACCTGTGGCGGCATCGCTGGCCTCCTTGCTACGCTGCCGGCCGGGATTGCCGTCGATGCCACCCGCTATAAAAAAATGATCGTGCTGGTGGGCTGTCTGGTCATCACCGTAGCCACGCTGCTGCTGTGGTACAGCAATCAGACCTGGACGGCAATGGTGTCTCAGATTGTGGCGGGCATTGCGGCCGCGTTTATCGGTCCGACTGTCGCGGGTATCACGCTGGGGCTCACCGGCCAGCGCGGCTTTAACCAGCAGATGGGCCGCAACGAAGCCTTCAATCATGGCGGTAACACCATAGCGGCCTTACTGGCCGGATTCTCCGCCTGGTACTGGGGAATGGGGGGCGTTTTTATTCTGATGACGGTCATGGCGATTTTCGCCGCCTTCGCCACGCTGGCGATACGCGGTGATGAGATCGACAACGAAGTGGCGCGCGGCTATGAGCAGCATGAGGAACGTCAACCCGCGCTGGGCCTGGCCGTGCTGATGCGCAAACCGGCGCTGATGATTGCCGGTGTCACACTGCTGCTGTTTCATCTCGCTAATGCCGCGTTACTGCCAATGCTGAGCATGCGCGTCGCTTCTGAGGGAGGACAGGCAGCGGTAAGCCCGGGTCTTTACGCGGCTGCCACGGTCGTGATCTCTCAGCTGGTCATGATCCCGGTCGCGCTGTGGGTTTCTAAGCGGGTCGAAACGCACGGTTTTCGTCTGTTTATCCTGATTGCCCTGATGATCCTGCCGCTGCGTGCCGTTATCGCGGCGAGTTTTGCCGGGCCCATCTTTGTGATTCCCGTTCAGGTACTGGATGGCGTTGCGGCCGGGATCCTGGGGGTGGCGGTGCCGGGTTATATCGTTTCTTTGCTGCGCGGAACAGGGCATGTCAACGCCGGACAGAGCGTCATTATGCTGATGCAGGGTGCAGGCGCGGCGCTGAGCCCTGCCATGACGGGGATGATCGCCGCGCGTTACTCTTACAGCACCGCCTTTGCGGTTCTCGGCGTTATTGCCCTGGCCGCCCTGATCCTGTGGTGGCGCACCGGCCATTCTCCTGCTGCCCGGCTCGCCTGAGACTGCAAAGAAAAGGCTGTCTTAAGGGCAGCCTTTTTTACTGGCCTGGATCCGGAGCAGCTATTCAGCGATCCCACACGTTGTTCATCTGTCCGCCAGCTGTTCTGCTTCCGGCATCGCCCGCATCCGGAAACGGACAGGAATGAATTGCTGCCCGGTTGAGCACGTTTGAGCGTATGGGCTGCGCAATAACCGGTTGCTCAACAGCGCGCGTGACGCGGCGCTTCTCTTATCATTAGCAGACGGGTCTGAGAAATCAGGCCACATTGGTTAAGCTATAATGTTATGTGAATGGCTGAAATTTAAGAAATAAATGACCTGAATAGTCAGGCTCCCGTCCCAGCTAAAGTGTCACGCAGCAGGGGCGATGCACACGCCAATTCTGATAATTCCTGAACCTCAACCACTGACTGTGAAATGGAGCGGAAATGAAAATTTTAATGGTTTTGACCTCGCATGATGAATTGGGTAACACCGGTAAGAAGACCGGCTTCTGGCTGGAAGAGCTTGCCGCACCTTACTATGCGTTTCTGGATGCGGGTGCAGAGATTACGCTGGCATCACCCAAAGGGGGCCAGCCTCCACTGGATCCGAAAAGTGATGAACCTGATTCTCAGACGGATGAGACCCGCCGCTTCCATGCTGACAGCGAGGCGCAGGCTGCGCTGGCCTCAACCGTGCCGCTGAATAGTGTCGATCAGGCCGCATTTGATGCCGTTTTCTATCCCGGCGGTCATGGCCCTCTATGGGACCTGGCGAACGACGAGCATTCTATCTCGCTGATTGAGCAGACCCTGCAGGCGGGTAAACCTGTTGCGCTGGTCTGCCATGCGCCTGGCGTGCTGCGTCACGTTAAAAATGCGGATGGTACACCGCTTGTTAAGGGCAAGAAGGTCACCGGCTTCACCAACAGCGAAGAAGAGGGCGTTGGCCTGACCGATGTGGTGCCGTTCCTGGTTGAAGATGCCCTGAAAGAGAATGGCGGTCTCTATTCACGCGGGGATGACTGGCAATCCTATACCGTGCAGGATGGTCTGCTGATCACCGGACAGAACCCTGGCTCCTCAGCGGAAACCGCGAAGGTACTGCTGTCGAATCTGGCGAAATAAGCGGATATGGGTTCTGAAAGGGCGCCCGCGGGCGCCTTTTTTATTTGATCAGATTGCAGAAAAAATAGTGACTCGCTGAACTATCTGGAATAAATGGAATTATTTCCTTTAATCCGATTCGTTATAAAAAACGTAAAGTCTGGTCTTTAAAACGCTATCAATTGCAGCTGGCTGAATATTTAAACATGGTTTTAAAACCAGTGTTGACAACCTTTTTTTTCTGCGTAGATTAAGAGTTGTCAGCGGCGTATAGCTGTCCTGATAAATCAGAACTGAAAGGGTTCTGAGTCAACGGTACCGGTCAGCGAATTTATTTATGTAACCGGTTTTTCTGTTAACAACCATGTCAGACACTGTTCGTTAATAACTGATAACCCTGTTAAATTGAGTCTGAGTTAAGCAGTATCGCGTCGCGATGATGTCAGGCCTCGTAGTTCTGAACGTGACTTTACGACAGGATACGATTGCGGTTTAAACGTCGTAATGAAAGTAAGGCAACGCATCAAAGAGTATATATCGCGATGGGGGTGTGCAGATTTATACGGGCCTGACCTGTCTTCGTTTCATAAAAGACTAACAGGTGGTTAAAACCGTTAATAACAGCGACATTACGACCCTGTTCGCTTTTATCCGCAGAATCTGTTCATTAATAGCAGTACCCAGTTATATCTTTTAATTAAGTCAGTTAATGGTAAATGTTAAATCAGTAGTAACCTAAAAGCCCTGGCTGTTTCAGTCAGGGCTTTTATCTTTCTGGCGTCAGGCTCCTGTAATCCGGCAACCGTGTTTAATCCTGCGTTTGCGAAAGTGACTTACATGAAGAACGAAAGGCCGGATAACGCCTGGGTTGCCAGTCAGGCACCGGAACAGATGCCTGCTGACTTTTTCGATAATAAATCGCTGAACGGATAACCCGCCCTCAGGGGCGGGTCGTTTCGGCCTGGCGGGCCAGTGTACGGGCCAGAATAGAGGAGTAGAGCGGTTTTCCGCCCATGAACTGTGCCAGCAGCGTAGCACCCAGGCAGGTAATAATCATTGGCAGGATAAGCTGATAGTTATCGGTCATTTCCAGCACCAGAACAATACCGGTCAGCGGTGCGCGTACCGACGCCGCAAACAGGGCGCCCATTCCCGCAATAGCAAAGGTCCCTGCCTCCAGATGATATAACGGAAACAGATCCGTCATCGCCACGCCAAAGGCGGTGCCCAGCAGCGTGCCCAGCGCCAGCATCGGTGCAAAAATGCCGCCTGGCGCACCTGAGCCGAAACAGAGCAGGGTGGTGACCAGCCTGACAACGAAGATCAGCAGCAGCAGTGTAAGTGGAAAAACGCCATGAACCGCCTGAGGGATCAGTCCTGACCCTCCGCCTGCACCGGGCGCAAACAGCAGCGCGAGAATGCCACAGCCGCCGCCCAGCAGGGCGCCCGCCAGAACCACGCGTGCCGTTTTTCCGGCATAAAAACGGGCAAAGAGATCCTGCGTCAGAAAGATCAGGCGATTAAACAGCACGCCGACCATGCCAATAATCATTCCCAGTATCAGGTAGAGCCAGAGCGTCTGTACCGGCGCATCTGCCAGTTTACCCACAGAGATCACCGCCAGTTCGCCGTTAAAATAGCGGTACACGATGCTTGCCATAATCACGCCGGTAAAAACCGCTTTAATCGAAATCAGGTTATAGCGAAACTGTGGCCGCATCTCTTCGATAATAAACAGAATTCCTGCCAGTGGCGCATTAAAGGCCGCTGCCAGCCCAGCCGCCGCGCCGGTTGCCAGCAAGGTATGCCGCGCTTCATTACTGCGCATCCCGATAAGATCGATCACCATCCGGCCAATGTTACCACCCAGTTGTACGGTGGGCCCCTCACGGCCCAGTACCATACCGGCACCCAGTGTGCCCATGCCGCCGAAGAACTTTACCGGAATAACCCGCCACCAGCGTACAGGCCGCAGCTCTTCCAGCGCCCCTTCAATTTCAGGAATACCGGAACCGCCCGCTTCCGGCGCAAAGCGTCTGACCAGAAAATAGCCCACCATCGCCAGCACTGCGGAGATAGCGAAGGCCGCCACGTAGATCGTCCAGCTCTGAAAATGTGCAGCGATCAGCGTGCCGGCCCGCCACTGCTGGATAGCTTCGACGGCGCGGGCAAAGGCCACCCCAGCCAGACCGACCAGCGTTCCGACCAGCGCGGCACAAAACAGCATGGCCAGCGGCGTTTTATCTCGATAGAGCAGGGCGCGAAACATCCGACTACGCGCCGCGATAGAGCGGGGAACATAAACCGACTGCGGTGATTCTTCATTCATTGAGAGGCATTCTTATTCGACCAGACCAGCGTCCCAGTTTACTGACAGGCCGGGTGAAAACAAACGAGAGTAATAAATCCATCTGTGGAAAAGCGTGACGACTTGTGTGGTGGACAAACCACTTGTGCCATCCGTTCGCGGTAGGCTGGGTTATCCTGATTTTTCAGTATTGATGCGACAGCCATCAGCGAGGCCCGAAACTGCCGCCTGGCAGAAATCAACACCGCAGGATGGCAGCAGAGAAGATGGGTGAAACCCTCTGTTTTGGCGTGGACCGTCTGTGATTTTCGGCTGGTGTGATCGCATTTTTTTGACGCCAGCTACAGAAGCGTTTGCAGGATATTGCGGAGCGCGTTCATCGCGAGTGTCTCACTGCCGACGCAGGTGCAGGGCGTTTCAGACCGGGCCACTTCGCCACGTGCTCTCCCCGGTACGGCATCCTTAACCGACTGCGGCAAAGCTGCACATTTAACGCAATACTCATCGTAAGACGGGCGCAACAGGGAGCTGACATGCAGCCACATTCCACTGAAATTCTCACCACTGACTGCTGTATCGTTGGCGGTGGCCCGGCCGGACTGATGCTGGGTTATCTGTTTGCCCGCGCGGGTCTGCGCGTAGTGGTCATCGAAAAGCACGCTGATTTTCTCCACGATTTTCGTGGAGACACCATTCATCCGTCGACGCTGGAGATTATGCATCAGCTCGGGCTGCTGGACGCTTTTCTGCGTCTGCCGCATCAGCGTGCTGAAAAACTGGAGGCGGAAATCGCTGGCGAAAATATCACCATGGCGGACTTCTCCCGCCTGCCGGTTCAGTGTCGCTTTATCGCCTTTATGCCGCAGTGGGATTTCCTGAACTTTATGGCGGAGCAGAGCGCCCGCTACCCCGGTTTCAGCCTGCTGCAATCCACCGCCTTTGAGTCGTTACATGAAGAGAATGGCCGGGTCAGCGGCCTCACGGCAAAACGCGGCAACCAGCAACTGCACATCCGCTGCAGCCTGGTGATCGGTGCGGATGGCCGTCATTCACGCGTCCGTGAAGCCGCCGGGCTGTCAGGACAGGCGTTTGGCGCTGCACGCGATGTGATCTGGTTCCGCCTGAGCAAGCAGCCTGACGATCCCGAACTGGGTATGGGCCACAAAGGGCCACGTCAGAACTTTATCGTCATCGATCGCGGTGACTACTGGCAATGTGGCCTGACCATTCCCAAAGGGGAGTTTGAGGCGAAGCAGGCCGCCGGGCTGGCGGCTTTTAAAGCGGAGGTGGCGGCATTATCGCCGTTTGACGTCACGCGGATGACAGAAATCAGCAGCTGGGACGCCTTTAAGCTACTTTCAATACGCATCGATCGCCTGGACAGGTGGGCGAGACCCGGGGTGCTCTGCATTGGCGATGCGGCACATGCGATGTCGCCGATTGGCGGGGTGGGCGTTAATCTGGCCATTCAGGACGCCGTGGCGACGGCGAACCTGCTGGCTGAACCGCTGAAACGGGGCGAACTGTCGCTGCGCGATCTGGACAAAGTGCAGAAACGCCGCCAGTTTCCGACCGTCGCCACTCAGTTCCTGCAGATTAAAATGAGCCGCAGCAAAGCCAGACGAAAAGCGACTCAGGGCAGCAAGGTGCCCGGCATCATCCGTCGCCTGCCGTTTCTGCGTTTTTTACTGGGTCGCCTGATTGGACTGGGTTTCCGGATGGAGTCGCCGGATGTTGCGCACGCTGATCAACAGCGTTAAATGCTTTCGACACTCATCCGATATCGTGCGACACTGTTTCGCTGTGAAAGTACTGTCAGATTGAGCCGCTATTTGTCTGATAATTAGGCGCTAATTGAGTAATCTTAAGCGAAATTTTTTTCGGCTTTTGCGCCTGCATAGGAGAGGTTTCAGTGCATAACGAGCAAAATGGCAGTGACGTAAAACGTCTGAGTGCAGTCAAAGCGCTTCTCACTCCGGACGAAACCCGCGATGAGGTGCTGGAGAGGTTTGTTCAGCTTGCCAGCCAGGTGCTGGGCATTTCAGGCAGCTTCATTTCGATCATTGACGATCATCATCAATACATTAAAGCGTCCCGCAACTTCGACCTGAAACAGTCTACCCGTGATGAGTCTCTCTGCCGTCACGTGCTGGATGGCGAAGGACATCTGGTGGTGGTGGATACTTTGCTGGACGAGCGTTTTGTTACGCATCCGTTTGTTGAAGGCGATCCGCATATCCGTTTCTACGCCGGTGTCTCGTTGCAGAATCTGGAGGGCGCCATGCTGGGAACGCTCTGCGTCACCGATACGCAGCCGCATTCCTTCAGCGATGAAAAGCTGGCCACGCTGCGTTCGCTGGCCACGCTGGTCACCTCTTTTCTGGATGCCTGGAACAATGCCGGTTTTGCCGATGTCATTACTCATCTGCCCAACCGCCCGCGCCTGATCCGCGATATCCAGCAGCTTACGATCACCGATCCACACAGCCGCTTTCGCCTGATCCTGATCGACTGCCTCGACATCATTCGTGCCTATGAGCTTTCGCGTGCGGTCGGCATTGCACCAATGGAAAAACTGCTGAAGCTGCTGGCGCAGGAGGCGGCACAACGTCTGAATCTGTCGGACAACGAACCGCTCTACACGTTTGCTCCCGGCCGTTTTGCCCTTATCCAGCCTTATTCGGGCCGGTACACTGCCCACACTATTCCCGACCTGTTCAGAGGGATGAAGGCTGACCTGGCGGAGAATATCACGCTGGATCTGGATGTCTTCGCTGGTGAAACCGAGTTCGTGCCGGGCCAGATGGACGCTAACGAAACGGTGCGGCAGGCGGTCAGTGCGCTGCATGAGGCGATCGATGAAGAAATCAGCGCCATGTCGTTTGACGAAAGTTACGACACCCGGCGCAACGAAGATTTCATCATCATGAACGACCTCGCGCAGGCGCTGAAGAAAGATGAAGAGCTTTACCTGGCCTGGCAGCCCAAGGTCTGCCTCAGAACCGGTAAGACGGTCGGTCTGGAAGCCCTGATCCGCTGGAACCATCCTGAGCGCGGTGAACTCTTCCCGTCAGAATTCATTCCGTTAGCGGGTAAAACCAACCTGATCTCCGATCTGACGAACTGGGTCATCGACCACACGATTGAACAGCTGGCGCGCTGGAACAGTGAATACAATCTGATCCCGGTTTCGATCAACGTCAGCGAGCGTGACTTCGCCCGTCCCGATTTTGCCGATCGGCTGGTGGCAAAACTCGCCGCGGTACAGTTGCCGAATGCCATTCTGGGTATTGAGTGTCTGGAGAATGAGCTGATCACCCGGAGCACTGTGGGGATTGACGGACTGAGTGCGCTGAAGTCGCAGGGTTTCGTTATCTCACTGGATGATTTCGGTACGGGGTACAGTAACATCAGCTATCTGCAGGATATCCCGCTGGATGTGATCAAAATCGATCGCTCCCTTATCTCACGGATGGGTGAAGATAAGGCCTCTGAAATTATCGTCAGATGTATCATTCAGATGCTGAAAGAGCTGAACTACACCGTGCTTGCGGAGGGCGTCGAATCCGAAGCCACGCTGGCATTGCTGAAAACCTACGGCTGTGATCAAATCCAGGGCTACTTTTTCTCAAAACCGCTGCCCGCCAGCGACATCGAGCACTGGCTTTATCCGAAGTCACGCGCGTAAATTTACCCGCAGTGCTGGCTGCGGGTGATTCCTTATTCACTGCCGGTGGCGTAACGCTCAATCGGCGTGATTTTTTTTATCAGTTTGTTATCAAACAGAAACTGCTCATAGGCCTGATAGCGGGCGCGATCCAGCTTTGCCGGGTCGGCAGCGAACCGCGGCAGGGTGGCACGCCAGGCCTCATGGTTCAGTGGTGTATTCAGCTCCGGATGCAGGCGGGCAAAGGCCAGCCAGTTCTCTTCAGGATGTGCCTGGAGCGCAGCATTCCCCTTCTTCAACGCGCGCAGGAATTTCTGGATCTTCTCTGCATGCGCATCTTCACGGTTGGCGACGATAATCAGTTCATCATAAGCCGGCACCCCATAATCCTCGATGTTAAAAACCACCGGATCTTTGCCCTGCTGCTTCAGTTCCAGCGCTTCAATGTTGCGATAGCCGCCGATCACCGCATCTACCTGGCCGGTCAGCAGGGCACTGGTCAGCTGAAAGTTGACGTTGACCAGCCTGACCTGGTCACTGCTCACCCCGTTGTGCGCCAGCATGGTGGCCAGCGTTGCCTGCTCAATGCCGCTGACGGAATAGCCGATGCGCTTGCCTTTTAAATCACCCGGCTGCCGGATGGTTTTATCCAGTGTCATCAGGGTGTTCAGTGGCGTATCAATCAGGGTGCCGACCCGCGTCAGCGGCAGGCCCTGATCGGCAAAGAAATGCAGCTGAGGCTGATAGGTGATGGCCAGATCGGCCTGCTTCGCGGCGACCAGACGCGGTGGCAGCGCGGGGTCGGAAGGCGGAATTATCGTCACTTCCAGCCCTTCTGCGGCAAAGGCACCACTCTGTTGGGCCACCATCAATGGGGCGTGATCGGGATTGATATACCAGTCAAGCACCAGGGTCAGTTTTTCCATCGTCTGCGCCTGGGCGGTGAGGGAGACGCCGGACAGCAGGATAAGTAAGGGCATTTTTGTCATGGGTTTCTCATCAGTGAGGTCATTAAGGGGTTTCCGGTGCCCAAGCGATCAGGCGGCGCAGCAGACGATCGAGAGTCAGCCACAGAGCCAGAGTCATCAGCACCAGAATAAACAGGGCGGCGAAACAGAGATCACTCTGCATCCGGGCATTGGCGTTCAGCATCACATAGCCCAGCCCTTCGGCTGAACCGACCCATTCGCCGATGATGGCGCCGATGGGCGCGACCGCGGCGGCCATGCGCAGGCCGGAGCCCAGCGCAGGCAGCGAGGCGGGTAGCCGGACATGCCACACCTGTGCGCCCTGCGACGCGCCCATCGTGCGGGCCAGATCGAGGTAGCCAGGTGTGACGCGACGCAGACCATCAAAAAAGGTAGCGGTCACGGGAAAGAAGATCACCAGAATCGCCATCGCGACTTTGGCGCCCATGCCAAAACCAAACCAGAGCACCAGCAATGGGGCCAGGGCAAAGACCGGGATCGCCTGGCTGATAATCACCAGCGGCATCATCCAGCGCCGCAGCCATGGCGAAAAAGCCATGCCCAGCGCCAGTGCACCACCCAGCAGTACACCGGCAACCATGCCGCTGAGGATTTCAGACAGGGTGATCAGCGTGTGATGCATCAGGTAGTCCACGTTCTGCCACAGCGCGGCGGCGACTGATACGGGCGAGGGCAGCAGAAAAGCCGGAATGGCGGTCAGTGTGGCAAGCCACCACACTGAAATCAGCCCGGCGGCGAGCATCAGGGTACGGCGAAAACCGTTAAATCCTGCCTGTAGCCTCATTCGGCTATCCTGCTCAGCTGTTTCAGCAGTGTGGCCTGACGCCGGATGACATGAAGATCATCGGCGGCGCGGGGTGGCTCTCCCGACAGGAGCGGGCAGGCTTCAACGCCAGCCGGACCGATGATCAGACAATGGTGCGCTAGCCGGCAGGCTTCCGCCACATCATGAGTTATCAGCAGAACGGTGTGATCGGTCAGCACTTCTGCGGCCAGCGTCTGAATCTGACTGCGGGTCAGGGCATCCAGCGCCGAGAAGGGCTCATCCATCAGAACCACTGGCTGACGGGTGTAGAGCGTGCGCGCCAGCGCCGCACGCTGCCGCATCCCGCCGGAGAGTGTCGCGGGCCGCGCGCGGGCGCAGTGGCTCAGCCCGACCTGTGCCAGCAAATGCTGCGCCCGGTCGCGATCGGGTTTTTCCCCATGCAGGCGGCTGGCGAGGCAGACATTCTGTTCTATTGTCAGCCAGGGGTAGAGCAGATCCTGCTGACTCATCCAGGCAATGCGGCTGGTCAGCGGCAGGCCATCGCTGCCGCTGACCCGTCCGGCGGTGGGCGGTGTCAGTCCGGCAATGACCCGCATCAGGCTGCTTTTACCCACGCCGCTGGCCCCGAGCAGGGCGGTGATCTCGCCGCCCGCAATCTCCAGATCGAGCTGACTGAAGAGCGGCCGCTGCCCGAAATCCAGGCTGAGCTGACGCACCGAAATCCCCGGCGCAGCAGGCGGTGTCGCGACCCTCATGCGCCTTTCTCCGGACCGGAGGCATAGTTGAGACCCATCTGCCAGAAGGCCGATTCGAGCCGCGTCGCCGTGGTAAAAATCGCCGACAGCTGGTCAAAACGTGCTTCTCCGGCGTACTCGTCCGCCAGCTGTTCAAACAGGGAAAGCGAGAGGCGAACGCCCGCCAGATAGCTTTCATCGCCGTAGTTCTCTATCCACGCCGCGTAAGGATTACCTTCAAAACGGGTAGACGGCCCGTGCAGCAGACTCAGGCCGATCTCGGCGTACCCGGCGACGCAGGGCATCAGCGCCGTCAGTAACGCCAGTGCATCGCCGGTATGGCCGACGTCCAGTACATAGCGGGTGTAGTTCAGCGTTTCCACCGCTTCAGGCTCCACGGTTATCACGGTTTCGCTGATGCCCCATTGCTGGCAGTAACTTTGGTGTAACGGCAGTTCACTGATGATGGCGTTAAGTGAGGCGGTCGCATGGCGCAGCGCGTCAGGATCGGTGAGTTTGCTGATCAGCAGGCCCCAGGCGCGGGCAAAGTGCAGCAGGAACAGGTAGTCCTGCAGGAGATAATGCCGGAAAGCGGCGGCTGGCAGCGTGCCCTGGCCGAGCTGCCGCACAAAATCATGCGCAACATAGGCGTGCCAGTGCGGACCCGCCTGCTGGCGCAGACGGCCATAAAAGCCGGTATCGAAAAGCGGACGTGACATAGGATCTCCGGTTATCAGGGAGATCCGGGCATACGGTCTGGAACAGGGGATAATGCAGAAGATAAGACAGAAGAATCTGCCGGCCCGTCCCTTCGCTGGCATGACCCAGATCAGGTTCAAAGGGTTCGGCTTACGCCATCTCAGCCCGTTACAGGACACCCCTCGGAGACAGTGGTTATACGATAATTTCTGCCAGAGCACAATCGGCAGAGAGGCCCTTAAGCGTCACTGCCTCTGCTGCCAACGGGCACACTACCGGCCCAGTGTGACGGTGTCACTCGAGATCGGTGCCGTTGCTGGCAATCACTTTTTTATACCACCAGAATGACTTTTTACGCGTGCGTGCCAGCGTGCCCTCACCGCGATCGTCGCGGTCAACATAAACAAATCCATAGCGTTTGCTCATCTCTCCGGTTGAGGCCGCCACCAGATCGATGCAGCCCCAGCTGGTGTAGCCCAGAACCGGCACACCATCTTCAATAGCATCGCCCATCGCACGGATATGTTCACGAAGATAGCTGATGCGATAGTCGTCATTAATCTCGCCGTTATCATCAATCTCATCGCGCGCGCCCAGACCATTTTCCACCAGGAAGAGCGGCTTCTGATAGCGGTCATACATCATATTCATGGTGATGCGTAAGCCGAGTGGGTCAATGCCCCAACCCCATTCGCTGCGCGGCACGTGGGGGTTAGTCAGGGATTTCACCACATTAGCGGCGCTGCTGTTTTGCTCATTCATTTCTGCCGAGGCGCAGCGTGAGGCGTAATAGCTGAACGAGACAAAATCGACGCTGTTTTTCAGGACCTCATCATCCCCGTCGGCGATCTCAAGCGTAATCCCCTTTTCCCGGAACAGGCGGGCGGCATAGGCGGGATACGCGCCCCGTGCCTGCACATCGATAAAGAAGAGGTTCTCCCGATCCTTTTCCAGCGCCGCCCAGACATCTTCCGGTTTACTGGACCATGGGTAGAAGTTCCCGCCTGCCAGCATGCAGCCGACCTGATTCGCCGGATTCACCTCATGCGCGATGCGCGTCACCAGGGCGCTGGCAACCAGCTCATGATGCGCCGCCTGATACTTAACCTGCTCCTTATTCTCACCGGGTTCAAACACCAGCCCTGCACCGGAGAACGGACTGTGCAGCAGAATATTAATCTCGTTGAAGGTCAGCCAGTACTTCACCAGGCCATCAAACGCCTCGAAGCAGCTGCGGGCGTAGCGGGCGAAGAAGTCGACCATCTTCCTGTTGCGCCATGAGCCATATTCAGTGACCAGATGCATCGGCACATCAAAATGGCAGAGCGTCACCAGCGGTTCGATACCATATTTACGGCACTCCTCAAACACCGCACGGTAGAAGGCGATGCCTTCCGGATTGGGCGTCAGCTCATCCCCATTGGGATAGAGCCGACTCCATGCAATCGAGGTACGGAACACGCTGAACCCCATCTCCGCCATCAGCGCAATATCTTCCCGGTAGCGATGATAGAAATCGATAGCCTCATGGCTTGGATAGAACTCATCGTCACGCAGGGTAAACCGCTTTTCCAGCCCCAGCTTGACCGGCATACGGTGCGGACCGTGCGGGATCATATCAACGGTGGTTAAGCCTTTTCCGCCCTCGCGAAAGCCACCTTCACTCTGGTTCGCGGCCAGCGCGCCACCCCATAAAAATCCTTGCGGAAACCTTGATTCAGACATGCAATCCTCTTTTTTCTGGTCGCGTTGACCGGTTCCTTTAATGGCTGCTAACTGCGTCGGTACGTTCAGTCACGGGCGAGGGCTGTGGTGCGGGTTGCGGTTCCGTCTCCGGAATATCCTCAAAGCCCAGTAACAGCGTCAGAACAAATGACAGCACGACCGACAGAATCATTACCGCGCCGACCCAGACGATCGTCATCGGATTGGCAGGATCGAAAAACTGGACGCTGGTAAAGAGGCCAGGCGAGGCCATTGAATGACTGGCCAGTCCGCCAATTCCCGCGACTGCGCCGCAGATAAATCCGCTGATGAGGCAGGCGATCAGCGGTCGTTTCAGACGAACCGCCACGCCATACAGCGCGGGTTCTGAAATGCCTGCCACAATGGCAGAGGCCGCTGCAGCCAGCGCGGTCTGGCGCAGCTCGCGGTTTTTAGTGCGAAACGCCACCGCCAGGGACGATCCGCCCAGTGACAGGTTGGCACCAATCTCGGACGGCATCACCATACCCTCTTTTCCGGTCTCAGCAATGGTCTGGATGATGGTTGGCGTAAAAACCCGATGCATCCCGGTCATCACCAGCAGCGGCCAGATCGCCCCCATGATTGCCACAGAAAGCCAGCCAAGATAGCCATGAACGGTATAAACCAGCGCAGAGATGCCGCTGCCGATCCAGATGCCAATCGGGCCAATCAGCACAATGGCGATGGGCGCGGCAATCAGCACAATCAGCATCGGTTTCAGGAAATTTTTAGTGACGGCAGGCGTAATACGGTCCACGCCGCGCTCAATATGTGACAGGATCCAGGTCATCACCAGTGCCGGGATAACCGTGTAGGTATATTTCACCGCAGTCACCGGGATCAGGGCAAACTCTACCGACTGCCCCTGTGCGGCTTTCGCCATCAGGTCGATAAACGTGGGATGAACCAGCACGCCGGCAATCGCGATGGCCAGCGACATGTTGGTTTTGAATTTCAGCGCCGCAGAAGCCGCCACCATGACAGGCAGAAAGAAAAACGCGCCGTCGCCGATGACGTTGAGGATCACCAGCGTGGAGGAGCCTTTTTCAAACAGCCCCGCCATATCCAGAATCATCGCCAGCAGTTTCACCATCGACCCGCCGATAATGGCCGGAATTAACGGCGACATCGTGCCCACCAGCGCATCCAGAATCCCGGCGCCTATCCGCCTGAGCGTAATTTTACGTTTTACCGGCGCGTCGGATGAGGCACCTGGTGAGCCCAGTTCCAGCAGCGCCTGATAAGCCTGCGAAACGGTGTTTCCGATAATCACCTGGCACTGGGTATCGTTATGAACCACGCCCAGCACGCCGTGAATCGCTTTGAGTCTGGGATAATCAATCTGTGTCTCATCCTTCAGCACAAACCGCAGACGAGTCATACAGTGCGTTACGGCTTCGATGTTGGTGAGGCCGCCTAGCGCATCGACGATGTCGCGAGAAACCTCGGCATAATTTCTGGGCATGATCACTCTTCTCTGTAGGGTAAATCGGTCAGATTTTTTTATGTTTATGAGCCTGCGGACAGGCAGATAGGAAACCGGTTTCACAAAATCATGAAGGGCTTCATACGCTCCGGCAAGTCCCGAAATCAGCCAGTTTTCTGTTTTGTGAAGCAAGTCACCTGAGGGGCGAGGCGATATTCACGTCTGCGCCGGGTAAATATTTCCAATATTGAGAGGCTTAGGTAGACTGCAGGACGGACGCAGCAGAGGAGCAGCATCATGGCAACGATTCAGGAAGTGGCAAAACGGGCAGGCGTCTCAAAAGCGACCGTGTCACGTGTGCTCTCCGGCAATGGCTATGTCGGCCAGCAAAAACGGGAACAGGTTCTGCAGGCCATTGCTGAAACCGGCTACCGGCCCAATCTGCTGGCGCGGAATCTGGCGACCCGTACCTCTCAGACCATCGGACTGGTGATCACCAACACGCTCTACAGCGGCAGCTACTTCACGGAAATGATGGCGCACTCCGCCCGCATCCTGGAGCAACAGGGTCGTCAGCTTATACTGGCGGACGGTAAGCATACTGCGGAGCAGGAGCAGGCAGCGATCCAGTTTCTGCTCGATCTGCGTTGTGATGGCATCATCATTTACCCGCGTTTCCTGAGCATTGATGCCCTGGATACCATCATCTCCCGGCATAAACAGCCGATTCTGGTTATCAACCGGCGGCTGCGCGTCAACCAGAGTTACTGCATTTTCAGCGATCAGCACGCCAGCAGCGCCACGGCGGTGAACCATCTGCTGGCACAGGGGCACCGGGATATTGCGTTTATCACCGGCTCGCCAGACTCACCGACCGGTATTGAGCGCCTCTCCGGTTATCGTGCTGCGCTGAACTTGGCGGGCATTGAGGCTGATCCGGCACGCATCGTGGCAGGTAAATGGACGGCCCAGAGCGGCATGGCCGCGGTGGATAGGCTGCTGGCGCACGGAGTGACATTCAGCGCACTGGTAGCGAGTAATGATGAGATGGCGATTGGGGCAATTAAACGTCTGACGGAATGCCAGATTGCCGTGCCTGAGCAGGTTTCGGTGATTGGCTTTGATGATATCCCGCTGGCGCCCTATATCACGCCGTCGCTATCGAGTATGAAGCTGCCGGTTACCGAGATGATCGACGAGACGATACAGCGTCTGCTGACCATGCTGGATGGCGGTGACTGGCACCCCCAGGCTCCCTTCACCGCCAGTCTGATGCTGCGCGATTCCGTGGCTCAGGGGCCCGGTTCTGGCTGATCCGCCGCGACCAGGCTGACCGCGATTGCCCGTTCCCTGAGCTGCATCGCTGTTGACGAGTCCAGCGTATTGTCAGTGATCACATGCCCGACCTGATAACCCGAAGAGAGCGGATAGGGGTGAACCTGACCAAATTTGGATGCGTCGGTCAGGGCATAACTTTCAGCGCCTTTGGCGAGCACCGCATCGACCACATCGCAGCGCAGCATATCGCGGCCGGTAAAACCGGTTTCCGGATGCCAGCCATCCACCCCAACAAATGCCCGGTGAAAATGGACCTGCTGGATAGAGTAACGGGTCAGTGGGCCGACCACTGACTCACTGCTTTTCTGCAGCAGGCCCCCCAGAACGATGACCTCGCAGGCGGCTTCACGCAGAAGCTGGGCGATGTAGTGGCTGACGGTAATCAGCGTCAGGTCGGCCCGGTCGGCCAGCGCACGCGCCAGCAGGGCGTTGGTACTGCCGCCCTCAATAAATACTGATTCCCCGTGCTGAACCAGGCTGGCCGCATGGTGCGCCAGCGCCTGCTTAACCGGATAGCGGGTGTTCATGCGGGTGCCGACGTTATCGCTGTCCAGCGCCAGCGCCGAACCGTGAACCCGACGCAGCAGCCGGTCGCGCTCCAGTAGCGTAAGATCCTGACGTACCGTGACTTCAGACACGCCGGTTAGCTGAGCCAGTTCGCTGACCGGCACGCTGCCCCGGCTATTAACCAGTTGAATAATTTGATGATGTCGCGGGTTCATAATACCGTTTCGCTGTAAACAGGCTTTGCAGTGTAGCAGGGGTTTACCCGACGTTCATGCGCCGGATTAGCTCAGATCCAGCGCCCGGCGTCCATTGCTGTTAAGGTCTGCCAGCGTAAAGCGCCCGTCCCATGCCACTTCATAATCTTCCGGCGGAAAATCGCCCGGCGACCGACCCTGCTCCAGCGCCTGCGCGACCTGTCTGGCGTAGACGCGGTTTTTCTCACACAGTGGCGCGGCAGGAATATACATCACGTTGCCCCAGCCCTGCTGATCCTCGACCGGGGCAACGGCATGGATGACATCGCAGTGCCACCAAACCGAATCGCCTGCCTCTAAAGCGGGTATCGAACAGAGTCCGGCCATCAGATGCGGATGCCACCGGTCGCTGATCGGCAATACCCGTCCGGGCGCAACGCCGCACAGTTCCTCTTCCGGCACATCAGACAGGAGCGGGCGCAGCAGCACGTAAGCCATCGCCTGCGGTACCGGAACCACATGCAATAGCCCCTGGCCGGGGATCATATCGGATAGCGCCGTCCAGCCCTGAAAAGTACGGAACACCGAGCATTTGGTGGTGCCTGGCAGATCATACTCGTCGACTTCCGTCCGGTGTGCCGCATCCCAGGGATCGTAAGCGTCGAAATCACCCTGAAACAGCTTCTCGAACACCCGCTGATAAGCGGGCAGTAACCAGCGTTCCAGCGCGCCAGAGTCAGTGTGCGCTCCCAGGCCTTGTGATGTGGTGCCAGGCAAGCGGCGGCGGATCCGATCGGGATAAATGATGCTGACATCGGGGTCGAACCACTGTTTGCCCTGCGATTCCGACTTCCAGAGTCGGTTCAGGAAAGATTGCGCGTCGGCCATTGCGGCACTCTGTCGGGCCTGCATCTGCGCCTGTGACCAGTAGATAGGGTAGATTTCGGGCCGCGAAGCCGCCAGTGAGCCGAAAAAGTCATCGCCGGGCCCGCGATACTGCTGATCAAACTGGTTCTGATCCAGATAGTCGAGCATCGACTTATCCCAGTCCAGCGCCTGCTCACGCGCAAAATGCTGCTTAATGACCACGCAGCCACGACGTTTGATCAGCGCCCGGGTTTCATCTGAAACCTTTCCGGCAGTAATGTCATGCATCGGTACGATCGGCCAGGCGCTGCCCGTGCGCTGCTCATCGGCTTTCGCGGCCGCAATCGCCGCCGTGATGTTGTCACATACCTGACGGAACAGCGCATCGACATCGCCAATCTGAGCGCGCAGCTGCTGTTTAAACGCACAGATTGCAGCCCCCGTGTCGTCGGGTAGTGGAGTATAACGGACGGATTTCTGCATATCAGACTCCTTGCAGGTCAGGGTTGAGTTACGAATGTAATTAAAATAACCTTCGTTCGTAATTTACGAACGAAAATTAACACGTTTTTAACGGTAAAAACCGTGCGTCATAACACAACTCCGGATGCGGAACGCTCCGAAAGCCGTTAGCAAAGTCACTATTTGCATTCTCATGAATCCACACAGCGAGTAAGCTTTATGAATCAAATCAATCAGCCGAAAGGAAAAGACGGCAAACACAAAGGGGCAGGTGAGATGGCGGTTAAGATGATTGCGGTGGATATGGATGGCACCTTTCTGGACGACAATAAGCAGTACAACGTTCAGCGGTTTTCACGTCAGTATGCGCTGCTAAAAGAGAAAGGGATCCGCTTTGTGGTCGCCAGTGGCAACCAGTATTACCAGCTGCAGCGCTACTTTCCGGACATTAAAGATGAAATTGCCTTCGTGGCAGAGAACGGTGCCTGGGTGTCTGACTGCAATGAAGAGATTTTCTGCGGTGAGTTAGCCCGTGAGAAGGTGCATAAGATCCTGGATATCCTTTCGCATGAACCCGACATTGCTGTCGTGGTCTGTGGACGCAACAGTGCCTATATGCATACATCCGCGTCTGATGAGGTAATGGCCCAGCTTGCCAGTCACTATCACCGGCTGGAAAAACGCGATGATCTTTACGCCATCGACGATACCATTTTTAAATTCTCGCTGAAGCTGGAGCACAAAGGGGTCGATGCCCTGCTACAACGCCTGCATGCTTCGCTGGGCGAACTGGAAAATATCATGCATCCGGTTTCAAGCGGGTTTGGCTTTATTGACCTGATTATTCCCGGCTGCCATAAAGCGCACGGCATCGCGCTGCTACAGGAAAAGTGGGGCATCAGCGACTGTGAAGTGCTGGCGATAGGTGACAGCGCCAATGATATCGAGATGCTGCGCCAGGCCTGCTTCAGCTTCTCCATGGCAAACGCGGCAGAGGCGGTGTCGGCCGTGGCGCGCTATCAGACCCAGAGCAACAATGATGAAGGTGCGCTGAATGTCATCTCCCGCGTACTGGCGCGCGAATTCCCGTTCGACTGACACTCTCTGCCGGTCTGACTGACAGCCTGTCAGCCGCTTTTCTCCTGATGGCTGCGCAGATGATTTTCCATTTCATCCAGCGCAGCCTGATTCTCCAGCCCCCACTGATACATCTCTTCAATCGGCCCGGAAAAGGTATGGCCCAGCGCGGTCAGACTGTATTCCACTTTGGGCGGGACGACCTGATACACGTGCCGCGCCACCAGTCCGCGCTGTTCCAGTTCACGCAGCGTCTGGATCAGCATCTTCTTTGAAATACCCTGCAGACTGCGCGCAAGTTCACCGGTGCGTGCACGATTTTCCGGCCAGTGATAGAGGGCATGCAGCACCATTGTGCTCCACTTCACCGAAAAAAGTTCCAGCAGACGACGCGGCGGTGAATCCGCATAAAAGCACAGTTTTCCTTCGACCCAGACCGGCATCAGAACCTCACAGGGAGTGGTAACCAAAAGGTAACTACTATCAAACCAGTGCCTGTGTGTCTATAGTGTGCCGCTTAATTCAGAACCACCAGGTGAGAAGAGGTAAGCAATGAAAATTAACGCGCTGATAGCGACCCATGCCGACCAGCCACTGCGTGCCGGCCAGGCCGACATTCGTGACCTGCAGGCTGACGATGTCAGAATTGAGATCCTCTATTGCGGCGTCTGCCATTCCGACTTGCACATGGCACGCAATGAATGGGGTGTCAGCCGTTATCCTCTGGTGCCAGGGCATGAAATTGTGGGCCGGGTCGCGGCTATTGGTGACAATGTCACTAAATTTACGATCGGTCAGACGGTAGGGGTGGGTGTGATGGTCGACTCCTGCGGCAAGTGCCACTTTTGCCAGCATCAGGAGGAGCAGTATTGTGAAGCCGGCTTCACGCCGACCTATAACGGCACCGATAAATACACCGGTCAGACGACCTTTGGCGGTTATGCGCAGTATGTCATTGCCGATCAAAATTTTGTAGTCACCGTGCCCGACAATCTGGCACTGAATGCAGTGGCGCCGTTGCTGTGTGCGGGTGTCACAGTCTGGTCACCGCTGCAGCATTTTAAAGTCAAAGCGGGCGACCGCGTAGGGGTCGTCGGGCTCGGCGGGCTGGGCCACATGGCGGTCAAGCTGGCCAGCGCGCTGGGCGCAGAGGTCACCCTGTTTACCACGTCACCGTCGAAAGGCGAGGATGCACGGCGGCTGGGGGCAAAAAACGTGGTGGTTTCGCGCGATTCCGCGCAGATGGCGGCCTGCCAGGCGTCACTCGATATTATTCTCGACTGTGTAGCAGCACCGCATGACCTCGATCCTTATCTGAATACCCTGAAAACCAACGGTCAGCTGGTGCTGGTGGGCATTCCCGATCAGCCGCATCCTTCACCGAACGTCACACCCATGGTGTTCCGTCGTCTGAGCATCAGCGGCACCTCGATTGGCAGCATTCAGGAAACGCAGCAGATGCTTGATTTTTGCGGTCAGCACAATATTACGGCTGATGTGGAGATGATCACCGGTGACACGATAGAAACGGCTTTTGAACGCATGCTGAAAGGCGACGTGAAATATCGTTTCGTCATCGATATGCAGAACACGCGCTGGTAACACTGCGAGCCCGCTTTGAAAGCGGGTTTTTTACCGCGACGGGTCAGGCCTGAAATTGGGGGAGCGGGTGACTAGTAGTTACAACATGCTAATGGTGTCATCGCGCCACTGTTAGCATGCGGAGCGAAGTAGTCTTGCAGAGCGTTTCTGGCGAAGGCAAAAAAATACCCGGTCATCAGCCGGGTAGTCGGGTCAGGGCTTAGCGCAGGAGTTATTTCTGCTCTTTCCCTTCATCCTGCTTTTCAACGTCGACGCTCCCGGCAGCATGAATAAACGGTTTGAGCAGCTGAATATCCAGAATCACATAGACCATGGTGCTGATGAACAGCGAGATAACGCTGCCGAACACGCCACTGGTCGTAAAAGTCAGATAGTTGTAGATCACCAGCCAGGTCACGCAGATAAACAGCGCCAGCGAAATGGAGAGGTTAGGCACAGAATAGTTACTGGTGCCACCGCCCTGGGTATGGGTCGCCTTGAACAGGTTGCCGATAGTGTACTTTTCCAGCACCAGAATCGTTTTCTCCCAGTTGCGCTGCTTTCTGGCACTGGCCCGGGTAAGAAAAAGATAGAGAATAGAGACAAAAAAGCCTGAGAAAGCGATAAGTACCGGGATCGCTTCCAGCGCATATTCAATGCTCTTGTGCGCTGTGGCCGTGCTACTGAGATCCAGCGTGAGTGACGCGCCCAGCGCAGCATACAGAAACAGAAACAGCAGGATAAATGTCAGGCTGCGTTTTCCGTCATCGCGGGACTCTGCCTCTTTTTGTCGGATAGCCAGCTGAAGTGATTGCTCAAGCTGTTTTGCCTCAAAGGAGTCTTTTTCAAGGGTGTCGCAGGGCGCAGCAAAGAAGTTGCGCATAAACAGCGCATCTTCCTCGTGAATGGTCATCTTCATCAGAAACCTGTATTCGTGAAATTTGCCCTATTTTAATCAGCATCCCATGAATTAACAGCAACTTTGGCGCTGTTCTGATTTAACGGGCAATAAGGTTTATCACACTGCTTATTATGGAATCCGTGGAAAATTCCTGAGCACGCTGCTCATCTTCCTGCTGCAGCCGCTCAAAGCGCAAAAGGGCGGCCTCCGCGTTATCAGCATGTACCTCATTCCAGAGAAGACGATAACCTTCTCCGGCTAATGCGTCCTGCTGCAAAAGATTTACCGCTTTGATTGTCTGGCCCTTTTGATAAAGACGATAATCTGGCATGACTATTTCTTCCCGGGGTTATCCAGCGATTTAAACTGCTTAATCGCATCGTTGATGTTGTTAGTTTCTACGGTCGCAATGCAGCGGTCGCCGCTGAACACATCATAGCGCGCGTTGCGCAACTGGAATAGCAGGTCTCTGCCTCTGAAGTAAATACGTTTTTGTTTTACACCAATCCCATGCCGCCGTAACAGCGCCTGTGACAGGCGGTCGGTCTCTTTTATCATTCCTTGCGCTCCCCGGCAGTACGTGGTCACGATCAGTTAACCTGATAAACATTAGTTTTATATTAAGAGGTCACCCTGTATTCAGCAGGGTTACCCGGCAGGTTTAAGAAAAATTACCGGTTATCCGGGCGATCCTGCCGCAAGGCATTCATCTTCTGCGTGAGCAGACGACAAATGCGGTACACTGCCCGAACACTCCGCCACTGGACATGCCGTTATGCACGATAAAAAGATGATTTCGATTGATCAGTTCGACGCCGACGAGCGACTGGCCGTTGAGCAGGCTTATCAGGCTCTGGCAGAGAAATACCGTCAGCGAACCGGCAAAGCGCCTGACAGTAAAAAAGAGCGGGAATTTAACAGCGAGGCACGCCAGCAGGTGATGACGCGCAAGCTGGAGAGGGCGAGAGTGCAGGCGGAAAAGCAGAAAAAACCCCAGCGTAAAAAGAAACCTTCGTCACTGACCGCCAGCGAAGTCAGTGATTTCAGCTGGTCTGCTTCGGTGGCAAAAGGGCGCCGCTAAGGGTCGCCGCCTGTCATCACGACATGCGGCGTCGTTCAGCACAGTTAACCTGAGCCCTTCACCAGGCTGGTAGCCCATAAATTCATTCGTGCAATAAGAATATTCTGCAAACCATGTATCCTGATTCTGGATTTGCCGATAAAATGCGGTATCCATTCCTGCTTCAGTCTGCCTATGAATTACTACACCCCTGACGATGTCCAGCTGAAGCGCCGCTCGACACGATTTGTGCGCCGTATGTTTTTGATGCGCCAGCTCGGCACTTTTCTCTGCTTTCTGCCTATTCTTTCGGTGCTGATGGAGATGGGAAAAGGTGCTGAAGTGTGCGCACTGCTGTTCACCAATGCGTTTGTCTGGCCGTATACCGCCTACAGACTGGCATTACGATCGCGCGATCCTACCGGATTTGAACGTAAAAACCTGACGCTGGATGCGGCGTTTGGCGGCGTCTGGATTGCACTGATGGCGCTGAGCCCGCTGCCTTCAATAATTATCATGGCGGTACTGATTTCTGATCGCTACTCTGCTGGGGGGTGGGGCCAGCTGAAATCAGCTTTACAGGCTTTTCTGCTCACTTTTCTTTTGGTCTGGCTGGCGCAGGGCGCGCCTTTACTCCTCACGTTCAGTACCCGCACCGTCTGGCTGACGCTGCCACTGGCCAGCGGCTATCTGCTGGTGCTGAGCGTAGTGTCACACACGCTGACCCTGAGTCTGCGAAAAAAGAACCGTGAGCTGGAGCGCATTGCGCTGATGGATCCCGGTCTGAAGATCCCTAACCGGCGTCTGTTCGAGCGCCGGCTTGAAAGTGAGTTTCTGCGCACGCAGCGTGGTGAGGGCAATGCGTGGCTGATGCTGCTGGATGTGGATCACTTCAAACAGGTTAACGACACGTTCGGGCATGAGGCGGGCGATTTTCTGCTGGCAGAGATCTCAGCACTGCTGCGTGACAGCGTAGGCCTGAAAGATGTGCCTGCCCGTTTTGGCGGCGATGAGCTTTGCGTGATTGTGCGCGAGGCCGATGAAAGCAGTATCAGGCTGCTGGCCGGACAGATTAAGCAGGGTATATCGCTGCTGCGGCTGCCAGCCTCTTCCTGCTTCCAGTGTTCGGTCAGTATTGGTATTGCGGCTGCTCGTGATGCGGCATCGATTCATGAGTGGCTGCGCTGCGCGGATGAGGCGCTCTATCAGGTTAAGCGTGCCGGACGCAATGATGTGCTTATCAGGCACACCAGGGCGACCGTCACGCTGAGGTCTGACACTGTTCATCAGCCTGAGGACAGGTTTCAGGCGTCTGATTAGATGGCGGAGTAGTGGCCGGTGCCATCAGGCCAGGGTGTCAGCAGGTCAAAACCGTTCTCTGTGACGGCCACGGTGTGTTCCCACTGCGCAGAGAGCGAGCGATCTTTGGTCACAACAGTCCAGCCATCCGACAGCACGCTGGTTCCGGCTTTACCGGCATTGATCATTGGTTCGATGGTGAAAATCATCCCAGCCTTAAGCGGCATTCCCTGACCAGGCGTGCCGTAGTGCAGTACCTGTGGATCGGTATGGTAGATCTCACCGACGCCGTGACCGCAATACTCCCGCACGACCGAGAAACCGGCACCTTCTGCTACACGCTGAATGGCGGCACCCACATCGCCGAGCGTTGCGCCAGGCCGGACGGTTTTAATCCCGGCGACCATCGACTGATAGGTAATCTCAACCAGTCGTTTTGCCCGCACCGAAGGCGTGCCGACAAAATACATCCGGCTGGTATCGCCGTACCAGCCATCTTTGATGATTGCCACATCGATGTTAACGATATCGCCATCTTTCAGTTTCTTGCTGGCAGGGATGCCATGGCATACCACATGGTTGACCGAGGTGCAGGTGGTGCGGGTATAGCCGTGATAACCGATGTTGGCCGGCGTCACCTTGAGCTCATTCACGATGAAGTCGTGACAGATATCATCCAGCTCTTCGGTGGTAATGCCGGGGCGGACGTGAGGCGTGATCATCGCCAGTACCTGAGCGGCAGCCTGACCGGCTGCGCGCGCCATCTCGATCTCTGCGGCGGTATGTATTTTAACGCTGTTCATGACACGTCTCCCTGTGCGGTGAGGCTCTCTTTTGCAAGCATATTGCGTATATCGGCGCTGCCCTGCAGCTCAAGCCGGATCAGCATTTGAGACAGCTGCTGCTGGGTCTGCTGCGGATAAAGTTCAGCAAGCATACCCAGTTTAAGCCAGTGTTCTGCCTGTGCATTAATCGAGCGGCTCATCGCCTGACTGGCGATGCGCAGATTTTCATGCATCAGGTCGGAAATTTTAACGATACCCATTTTGGCCTTATATGAAACGTATATGTTTTGTATATAGCATATCTGTTATGGCATGGGTTACAAGGGTAAATTCATACGCGTCCGAAAATGTCCGAAAATGTCCGAAATTTGTCGGAAATTACACATACGCCCTATACAAGTCAGCACGCATTGACCTGCCCCTGGTTGATTAACACATCGCGATGTTAGTAATGTCTTCCTAAGCCACATGAGGACATCCCCATGAAGAAGCTTTTTTCCGACGATCAGATCATCAGTATTCTTCGCGGAGCGGAAGCCGGAGATTCTGCCCGTAAGCACGCCATTTCCAATGCCAATTTCTACACATGGCGGGAGAGGTTTGGTGGCATGAAAGTTTCTTAGCTGGAGCGGCTTAAATCTCCTGAAGAGCAGAATGCCCGCCTCAGGAAGCTGCCTGCCGAACCTATGCTGGATAAGGAGGCACTTCAGTTGGCTCCGGGGCGAAAGTACTGACGACAGGCCAGGTGCGGGAAGCCGTTGAGTTTATGTGTGGTGCGACCGGTCTGTCGCAACGTCGTGCCTGCAGGCTTACAAGTTTGTCCCTGTCGACCTGCCGCTATGAGGCTCAGCGCCTGGCAGCTAATGCGCATTTATCAATGCGCATCACTGAGCTGGCATTGGAGCGCAGGCGTTTTGGCTACCGCCGCATTTGGCAACTGCTGCGTCGGAAGGGCCTTCACGTCAATCACTAGCGCGTATACCACATTTACCACCTTAATGGGCTGAGCGTAAAACCCAGACGACGCCGTGAAGGTCTGGCAACCGAACGATTTCCGCTTCTGTGTCCGGAGGCGCCGAACCTGACATGGTCGATGGATTTCGTTATGGACGCGCTGGCCAACGGTCAGAGGAGCAAGTGCCTGACCTGTGTGGACGACTTCACGAAGGAGTGTCTGACGATCACCGCTGCTTTCGGTATTTCCAGCGTTCAGGTCACACGCATTCTGGACAGCATCGCGCTATTGCGGGGCTATCCGGGGACAATAAGAACCGATCAGGGCCCGGCATTTACCTGCCGCGCGCTCGATAAAGGGGCCTTAAAGCAGGGTGTGGAATTACGGCTTATCCAGCCAGGTAAGCCAATGCAGCACGGATTTATTGAAATTTTTAACAGACGCTTTCGGGATAAATGCCTGAATGAAAAAGGGTTCAGCGATATTCTTCATGCCCGGAAAATCATTGATGACTGGCGGCAGGACTATAACGAGTCCAGATCTAATTCATCGCTGAAATACCTGACACCGGCTGAATTCGCAACGGACTGGCGAAACAGGAAGTATGAAGCAATACCAACTGACATTGCTAACTAAAGGTTGTATCTAATCCTGGGGGGCAGGTCAATCGATCTGTTTTAAGAGCTGTAATTTATTAAAATTCATCTGAGTATTTTATTTTATTTATGCTTTATGTAAATTATGTTTGTCTTTGAATGTCTTAATTATGGATGATCTACAGAATGCTTTTCAGAAAGGAAGCTGTTGAATACCGCAACCGTCGCTGGGAAGGTAAAGCGGTTCTTATCCCCCCTCTTTCTCCGCCTCTGGTGTACGGATTCTGTACTCTCTTTTTTCTCTGTATGATGGCTTTACTTCTATTCGGCACTTATACCCGCCGTGTAAGTGCTTATGGAGAACTGGTTTCTGTTCCCCGCGCTATCACGTTGTTTTCTGTCGAGCAGGGTTACATAGTCAGGCTTAATGTCACGCCCGGCCAGAGCGTCAGTAAAGGTCAGGCGCTGGCGGAACTCAATGTCAGCCGGACTACAATCTCTGGAGGAGTAAGCGAACGGCAGCGTGAAACTATCAAGTCTCAGATAATTACGCTTGCACATATTATTTCCCGGCTAAAGGAAAACAAAAAAATCACACTTGATACGCTGAACGCAGAAAAGAAAAGGTATGAGGAGGCGCTTCAGCATTCGACAGATATAGTCAATCAGGCACGGCAGGGTCTGGCGCTTATGAAAAAAGGTATGGACAGCTATCGTGGTTATCAACGGCGTGGTTTAATCAATCAAGACCAGCTTACTAACCAGACCGCGCTTTATTATCAGCAGCAAAATAACCTGTTAAGTCTGATTACCCAGAATGAACAGAACGCCCTACAGATAATGACCCTTGAAGGCAATATCCGTACCCAGGCCAGTGATTTTGACAATCAAATTTATCAGACAGAAATACAACGTAGCGATCTCATTCGGCAATATACGGACGTAGAAGCTGCAGGCTCTCAGGTTGTGACCGCGCCCGCAGCAGGGAGGATAGACTCTGTCAGCACCGCTGAGGGGCAGATCACGCGACCCGGCGATGCATTGATGCAGCTCATTCCGGGCAATATAACTCGTTATGAGCTGGTTATCTGGGTACCGGACAGTGCAGTTCCTTTCCTGCATGTGGGAGAAAAGGTCAATATCCGTTACGATGCATTCCCTTCGGAAAAGTTTGGTCTTTTTCCTGGCCATATCATTTCTGTCGGCACAACTCCTGCGACTCCGCAGGAAATGTCTACCTATCCCTCTGCACCAGGATATGAACCTCTCAATCCCCGGACCTGGTACAGGGTTATTGTTCTTCCTGACTCCGCGCATTTCAGCTGGCAGGGCAAAATCATTCCAGCCGAAAACGGCATGAAAGCCTCCACGATTCTTTATCTTGAGAAAAGACGGCTATATGAGTGGGCTCTGTCCCCATTTTATGACCTGAAGGACAGCACCCGGGAGCCAGATGATGAGCAGAAATGAAGGTGAAGCACCGTTGTCCGTTGAAAGGATAAATTTAAACTTCAGACGCCGTTTCCCGTTAATTCTGCAGACAGAATCTTCCGAATGCGGTCTGGCCTGTCTTGCAATGATGCTTAACTGGTATGGCAGCAACACTGATCTGCTGTCGCTCCGTCAACGATTTGGTATTTCGTCGAGAGGTGCAACACTGACTGATGTGATGAGCATCGCCTCACGCAGTGGCCTCGCGACCCGGCCTCTATCCCTTGATACCGAAGACCTTTCCCAGATAAGGTTACCGTGTATTCTGCATTGGGACTTCAGCCATTTTGTGATTCTTGTACGTGTGACGAAACGTGCGTACATCATTCACGATCCGGCTGCCGGGCGGAGAACAATCAGCCCACGGGAACTGGCAGAACATTTTACCGGGGTAGCTCTTGAAATCTGGCCGGATGCTGGCTTCACACCGTATAAGCAGCGCCATCGTCTTGAAATCAGGACACTTGTAAGAAGCATAACTGGCCTACGCTCTTCTCTGGCTATTGTATTTTGCCTGTCGCTAATTACTGAATTTATCAGTCTTCTGCTGCCAGTAGGGACACAAATGGTCATGGACCATGCAGTTCCTGCAAGCGATCGCGGTCTGTTGATGCTTATCTGCCTGAGCCTGTTGCTTCTGACACTACTGCAGGCCGGGGTCGGTGTGCTTCGAAACCGCACGTCACTCATAATGAATACATTGACTGACATGCAGTGGAAAGATGGACTGTTCCGTCATCTGCTTCGTCTGCCTCTTGTGTGGTTTGAAAAGCGTTACACCGGTGACATACAGTCGCGGTTCGGCTCTCTGGACGCCGTTCGCACGACTTTTACGCACAGCATTACTGGCGCACTCACGGATACCATTATGGCCGCAGGGGCGATGGTACTTCTTATCCTTTACGGCGGATGGCTGGCCGCAGTTGTAGTGAGCATAACCCTTATATATGTCCTGATGAGGCTTGGTACCTACCAGGTTTACCGACAGACTTCGGAAGAATTGCTGGTCAAAAATGCCCGCACCGCATCAGGATTTACTGAAACGTTATTTGCCATTGCGACCATACGTGCTCAGGGGCTGGAAGAGCAAAGGCGTAAAACGTGGCTCAGTCAGGTAGCAAGCAGTATCAATACCGCGTTCAACCTGGCAAAATTTGACATGCTGTTCACGGTGATTAGCGCTTTTATCGGTGCGGTTGATAACGTACTGATACTCTGGCTCGGTATTTCAGCAGTTATCGATCATCAGATGACGGTCGGTGCCTTTGTAGCTTTCAGCGCTTTCCGGGGGCTTTTTTCAGACCGCATACTTTCGCTCACTGGCCTTTTTTTGCAGCTACGCATGCTGACCGTTCACAGTGATCGCATAGCGGACATTGCCTTAAGTGAGCCCGAACTGGATGAAGAAACACGTCCGTTCCCAGTAAGACAAGGCGCACTGTCGCTGATAGCAGAGGATCTTACATTTTCATATTATGAAGGCGCATCACCAGTGTTTACCGGACTCAACCTGATGATTCGTGAGGGCGAAAGCATTGCCCTCACCGGACCGTCAGGATGCGGAAAAAGTACACTTATGAAGATCCTGTGTGGACTAACCCCCCCCAGAGATGGACGTGTACTGGCTGGAGGACGGGACATATTTAAGTCAGGGCTACAGCGTTACCGGCATTCGGTGGCCTGTATCTTGCAGGAAGACCGACTCCTGGCGGGATCCTTGAGAGATAACATCACAGGTTTCAGTGAAACTCCTGATGATGAATGGATGACCCGTTGTGCGCAGGCTGCTCACATTCATGATGATATTGTCAGTATGCCGATGGGTTATGAGACGCTAACCGGAGAACTGGGGGAAGGTCTATCCGGGGGGCAGCGGCAAAGGATTTTCATCGCAAGAGCACTTTACCGAAAGCCATGCATTCTGTTTATGGACGAAGCAACAAGTCATCTCGACGAGTTAAATGAGTCACTTATAAACAAAGCTATTTCATCTCTTGGTATGACCCGTATTATCATTGCGCACCGTGCTACTACGATAGCTTCAGCAGATAGGGTATTGAATATTAAAGATTTAACTTCGTATAATTAGTCGGGGGAAGAAAATGATTAATAAGCCATTAATATCATTAATGATTTTGGCCTTAACACTTTTGTTCACATCGAGTATTTTTGCTAATACTTATCAGATGGCAGACAACACCATGTATAAGGACGTTCAACAGGTAAAAGTTCATTACAGCGGAAATATTACTCAGAAAAAATCGGCTGCTTTTATGTCTGTACTCGATGAAATTAACCAGCGCTATGTCAATGCAAAGGATCTGACAATCAGTTTCAGCAGCGACGGTGGAGATATGGATGCAGCGCTGTCAATGTATTATGCAATAAAAAGCTCTCAGATTCCCGTCACCACGGTTAACATCTCAGCTGTTGTATCAGCGGCGACAATCCCTTTTTGTGCTGCAGATAAAAGGGAGGCCGCAGACAATGCGGTTTTCATTATTCATCCGGCACAAATGGACACACTTGATGAACATGATGTGACCCCTGCAAAAATCAGAACATCTCAGGATTTTATCAGAACTTATAACGACCTGTTTCGTCGCATTTATGCAAAATGCTCAAATCTAACTAGTGAAGAGCTAAACCGCCCTCTGGACAGTGACGGTGACCGACTGTATCTATCCGCAAAAGAAGCCCTTTCACGCCACCTGGCAACTGCGAAGTTTTCAAAACTTCCTGTTGCACCGGTGTCATATTATGTAACAGATGATTAACTCCATAAAAACAGAATTATTTTGTTACATATATTTACTTTGGGTTGACCATAAATAGATGGATATTCACATAGCTCGATAATGATTTATTTTCGTTTTATCCGTGTGAAAGGGAGTTTTGAAATGGCAATTCGTGAATTATCAGCAAGAGAACTCAGCTTCGTAGCAGGCGGAAATGCAAACTCAAATTATGAAGGCGGAAGTTCAAATCACAGGGGTTCTGCCCCCGCCACCTGTGCAAACCGCGCTGGTTTGTCTGCAATTATCGGTGGAATGCGGGGTGCCTTGGGTGGTACGCCTGCATCTGTAGTGGTAGGTGCGGTTGTTGCTGGGGTAGGGACGGCGATTGCCTGCGCGCCTGATCGTGGAAGTCAGAATGGCGGAGGTAATTTCGGCGGCGATCATAACGCCAACAGTGTTAATGGACAGTGTCACTGGTGATTTAACCTGTGTAAATTTTTGAAGATATCCCTTCGGGGATATCTTTTCTATATCACCTTCAGTGTCGAGGCTTTACTCATCATGAAATTAACATCGTTGACAATTTATTTTTTGCAGTGCGTACTAATTATCTGTGGGGGGATGTACATTGTTAATAATTTTGTTATACCGCATATTGCTGTGAATCCGGATGCTATTCAGTTTATAGGGATTGTCATCACATTATTTCTTCTTCCACGATTTCCAAAAAGTGAGTCAGTCCATAAAACGTTAAGCTGATAACTTTAACACTCCGCATATAATATAATGCGATATCAGCCTCTTTCTAATGGCACTAAGAGTTTTTCTACATTGTGATTGTAAATATATGGCGGCGGGTCGCTTTGGTCGGGAAGAATTTGCCGCAATCAACCAGACTATTTAAGTAGGAAGAGATCCTTCTCGGATGACTAAAAGGTATATTTTTTGGCAGCGTGAGATATGGACAACCTAATGTAAGTCTGCTAACAGTCAATATTAAGATCTCTTACCATTTATTCAGGGCTACGTCGAATTTTATCCTCCATGATTATGCTTTTTTCAGGTTTCTGGGGTAATTGCTCGCGTACGTCCTTTTTGACGCAACAGTACAGAGCATATCCATCAGTTGGGCTAACAGCTCATGGTAGCCATCAGCTAATTAATTTCAGCAGAGTTTCCATTCCACATAAATAGCGACATGCCGGCACGCATGATGGCGATACTGGGAGAAATGGCTGCGGGACAGGAGGTTTACTCTATAGGCGAGTGTTTTCTGGATGTCACCGGAATCAGCAGCCTTACACCACCTGAAATATACGGTCAGCAGATGCGCGAGCGTATCCGCAGGGAAACAGGACTCATCATCGGCGTGGGGCTTGCGCCGACAAAAACACTGGCAAAACTGGCTAACCATGCAGCTAAGAAGTGGACACAGACCAACGGCGTCGTGGACCTGTCCGACAGAACCCGTCAGCGGAAACTCCTGCACCTGACTGACGTCAGTGATATCTGGGGAATTGGGCTGCGCATCAGCAGGCGCATGAATCAGCTGGGAATAACGACGGCTCTGCAACTGGCGGACAGTAACATCAGTATGATACGGAAAAATTTTGACATCATCGTCGAGCGTATTACCCGTGAGCTGAATGGCGAGTGCTGCATCGCGCTTGAGGATGCACCGCAGCCGAAACAGCACATACTGAACTCGCGATCTTTTGGTGAAAGAGTCGAAAAACCTGAAGACATGCAGCAGGCAGTCGTGCTGTATGCCACACGCGCGGCAGAAAAGCTCAGGGAGCAGAACTCGCGCTGCAGGCTTATCAGTGTCTCCATCGCTACTGCCCGTCATGGTAATGAACCACAATATTCAAATACCGCCTCACGTATCAGCGATTATCCGACAGACGATACGCGCGACATTATTGACCTGGCGCTTCGGGGGCTTTCAGCTATCTGGCGGGATGGCTACCGGTATGCCAAAGCCGGTGTCATGCTGGGTGATTTTTACCAGTCAGGCGTGGCGCAGTTTGACATGTTCAGTGAGCAGCAGCCGCGTGCGAATGCAGACGCCTTGATGGCGGCACTGGACGGCATTAATCGCTCAGGAAAAGGAAAAGTCTGGTTTGCAGGGCAGGGAGAGCGCGACAGCTCATGGCAGATGAAGCGCGAAAGGTTGTCGCCACGCTATACAACAAGGCTGGAAGATATTCCGGGAATAAAAAAATTTCACCTGATGATGCAAAGGTATATCGCGAGAGTCTGTCCGGATTAATGAGGCCTCAGGGAAGAAAATCTTAATCCGAAACCTGTCAGATCACAGTCGAGAAAAATTTTAATTGTCTGATTATAAAGAGATACAATGGTAAATATTGTTACCTACAATAAGCAGGTTATGTACGCGTATCTCATTGAAATATCTAAGTTAATTCTTGTGTTTGCGATAAAGTTTTTTGTATTTTCTATCCGCAAGATCAGGCGTTGCATAGGCAAATTTAAAACCGTCCGAAAATGGCGAAATGTAGCCTGCCTGCTCTGTACATCACACCATTACGTACGTATCGCCACGGGCATCAGGACATTGGGGAGTCATTGTGAGATTCCTGAGGTGTGGAAAATAATCGGGCCAGACCTTTTATGATGACTCAAATGTAAAATTTTGTTAGTGGCTTATTTTGTGCTTTTCTTTAAATAAGCATTTTAAAGTTATGTATTTATTAATGAAAATAGAGCTTTGTCGTTTGGGTTAATTTTGCGGCGAAGCGTTTCGGTTATTTAAAGGCGAGCGCAGTGCGGATACGGGTACGCTTGAAAATATTTGCGGGGTTTCTACTATTACTATCGCAACACGAATACGACTGGCATTACTGATTTATGCCGGTTGTCATCTGATAACCGATATATCCAGGAGGATAATATGGCCGAGCATCGTGGTGGTTCAGGTAATTTTGCAGAAAATCCTGAAAAGGCATCTGAAGCGGGTAAAAAAGGCGGACAGAACAGCGGCGGGAATTTTGCCAACGACCGTGAAAAAGCTTCAGAAGCAGGTAAGAAAGGTGGCGCAAACAGCCACGGCGGTGGGCGTAAATCTGAATAATCAGAGTAAGACTTTCTGATTAGGCCACCGCATGCCCCGGCATTTTTGCCGGGGCTTATAGAATTAAAGGAATAACAGGGGCAGTTCTCTTCGGGTAATTTTTTTTATGTCTGACAATAGTGCAGATATATACCTTTCTTAAATTCAGTGGTTTTGTTAACGTCTGAAATGATTGACTGTTTATTAATCTTGCGCGGTAAGGTAAATCCTACTTTTCTCTGAGTGGGAGTTATTATCTTTCTGTTCGCTTAACTGCAGATGTCACTTTTCCTCATATATCAATAACGGCTAACTTATTGAAGAAATGCAGCCTGACACTGTCGAAAGCAAGTTACAACTCAGTTTGAACAATCAGTATGCTGAAGATCTTAGACTGTTCTCGTGCCGGTGCAGGGAGGTTGTATGACTTTCTTATGCTTTTGCTGCCCGGGATATGGCTCAGGAAAATTTAATTTCATACGAAGAAAATCGCCAGGAATACCGATGCATTGAGCGGCCTGCGCGATATGCAGATTTCCTATGACAGACGGTTCCTGCTTTCCCGGTGCCTGGTATTCTTCATCGGTCGATAAAAATGGTGATTGCAGACAATAATACAGGCTGTTTTATGAATTGGCGCACTATAAAAGGCGTTGCGTGGGCGCGAGTAGCTGAATTTACACAACCAGCAAAATGAGGTTTAAATGATATCCAGATTATCATTCAGGTAATCTGTTATTCAGTAAGGCTCTGCCCAGCTATTCGGATGAGAATTTTTAAAAAGGATATTAAGCTCAGAAAAGCCGAAAGGGATATATGTAGCCCTGGGTGTTATGAAGCCAATGGGTATATCAGCGATTCAGCCGGATCTGTGCTGTTGCTTAAAATTCAATTAAAAGAAATAATTAAAGTTATACAAGTCTGAGCTGTGAAGTACAAATCCTGTTCCGAGGTGATTGCTCTTTATGGGCTAAGTAGTCATTAAAAGCGAAGCCGTAAATTCCTTCAGGTTTTATGCTCATTAATTCGCTGTTAGCAGTTGTGATTATGCGAAAGTGCGACCACACTTATTTATGAGTTTATTTTCTGAATCAACACAGAACGACAGGAACATGTCTCATCATCAGGTGGCCGGGTAAATCTGTAAAAATCAGAGCGTGCTGCGGTAGCCGGATGTAAAGAGAAATGAAGTTTCAAAAAGTCATTCTGAAAGCGCCGTCGGGACCGGGTGTTGCGACGGATCGGTTTTACAAGAGGAAAAGAGAAGAAGGACGTGTTCAGACCTGATTATGCTGGACGGGAACAGCGCTGACGGAAAAACGTTTTATCAGGACTTTATGTCTGAGGTTTCAGTTATTTGCAGAGCAGATTTTGTTGTCGGTGTGCAGAACACCAACCTGGCTGCTTTCCTGAAATCATGGGTTCACGTGATGGACCATGACATATCCGATTCCTCATGCGGGGTGAAATGGCTTCATCTGACGCCAGCCTCTTCATCATTTTTAAGGAGCATACAGTGAAACAGAATCAAACACTTAAAGCGTTAATGGCGATGTCAGCATTCGCTGCGATGTTAGGTAGTGCAGGTGTGCAGGCCGAAACGCAGACTGCCGCCCCGCAGGGCGGAAATGCAGAGCAGACTGTCGCTAAAGGCAAACTCAGCGCGGGAGATGAAAAAGCGCTGAAAGATATGGCGCAGGCCAATATCAACGAAGTTGCCGCCGCCAGAATCGCGCTGAATAAAGCACAAAGTTAGGAGGTTAAAACCTTTGCACAAAAGATGATTGACGATCACACCAGCGCCCTGGCTAAAGTAGAGGCAGTTGCTCAGCAAAAAGGCGTCGGGTTGCCTGCTGAGCCGGACGCGAAACACCAGGCCATGGCAGAAAAACTTGAAAAGCAGAGCGGCAATGCGTTTGACAAAATGTATATGGAACATGCCGGAATGATGGACCATAAGATGGTCCTGTCGACCCTGAAGAGTGATGCGACAAAAATCAAAGATCCGGATGTGAAGGCGCTGGCTGATGCACATACGCCTGTTGTCGAGCAGCATCTGAAGCTTGCCAGTCAGATGTCGAAGTAATCTGGCACGGTAAAGAAGTTGTCCGGTATCAGTGTATCCTGCATACCGGACTATTTTCACATCCTGTCTTTGAAGCAAAGAGGGCGGTCAGCAATTCTGAATTGCTCATCTTAGGCGTTTTACTGGGGACTGTTCAGATAAACCCTCACTGCCAGTTATCATGATTGTGCAATAACCGGCATTAACCAGGCAGCGTTATAAAGTGCTGTCTGGTGCTATTCCGTTGTCCGCTCCCTTTTCTGCATCAGCGTTATCCCGAATTTAACGCGCGTCAGCCATTTCAAAACGACCTTCTCAAATAAACGAGACAGAAATCTGCTCATTTTCCTCTGAATCGATGAGATCAGATGACAGAGCAGGCAGTCGCGAGGCGCAGCTCTGCAAGCAGAGTGCAGGAAAGCTAAGGCCCGGGGGAAAGACTGCTGACATCAGGGGCTGGTGTCAGTGATGCGGATGAAGGTAAATGACTCCGGAAACAGGTGGACAGCGATAATTTAAATAAACGTTCAGGACGATATCCCGTCTATAGTTTGAATTAAGGGTGCGGCGGGCGCAGTACGCGCATTCCGCTCCCGGCGCTTTCCCTGAACGCTACCTGGCCGGCTTGCGGAATAGTTGTTTTCATCCATTCTGAATGTGTGCCGTTTTCCAGCGGTGTTTACGCATTGCCATAAGGTCTGAACGGATGACGTGTTGAGCCCGTTAAAAGATGACAGGCTTTTTTTCATTATCCGACGAAAGCAGACGCATAAACCTGTCAGTGCGCCATAGTTAATCATTGATCATTTTCACATGGGAAGACCTGTTATGTTGCAATCTCACTCTTCACGGCCAGGCGGCTTACTGCTGCTGCTGGCCGCCGTGATTGGTTTCGTCGTGGCTTTATATGCATGGATGACGCCGCTTACCGGTGTTACCGGCACGATTGGCGCGCTGGGTGTGGCTATCGCGAGCGCCATTCTGGCGCTACTCACATTCCTGTTGCGGGGAGTATCCGGTCGGGGGGCACGAACTGCGTTAATGATTCTGACGCTGATTGTGTTGTTCGGAATCGGTTTTGCAGCTGCATTGCTGCATCAGTACATCATTACGGCAGCGATGGTGGTCGGTCTTGTCGGTCTGATAATACTGAACAGAAATTCTGCCCGCCACAACCATCGCGTCAGAGCCTGAGGATCCCCCTGTGCAGAACACTAAACATCAATCGGTAATGAAAGTCAGCATGACGGCGCTGGCGCTGCTGCTTGCCCCCCTGACACTGCATGCCCAGGATAAAGCGGCTGAAGCCTCGATGGGCGCGCGGGAAAATATCAGTCCGGAAGCGGCTGATCAGCAATCTCCACGTACCACAAAAACCACCAGTGATGCATCAACCGGTCAGCACGATGCAGAGAAGGTCGCATCTGCCGATAACCCGCCAACCCCGCTGGTGCCAACTGCTGCCACCTGGGACAGTTTTCATGGCCAGCTGAACGCGCAGAAATACAGTCCGCTTAAGCAGATTACGGCTGACAACGTCAGTAATCTCAGGAAAATCTGGGAGTTTCATACTGGCGACGTATCAGATGGCAAAGGCGATACACCCGCTACGGTCTGGTCAGCCACTCCTATTTTTGCCAACGAGACGCTGTATATCGGTACCCCTTTCGACCGCCTGATTGCCCTCGACCCTGGTACAGGAAAAGAGAAATGGCACTACGACACTAAATCCTCGCGTAAGGCTCTGACTCAGCCGGTGCTGAAAAACCGGGGGGTCTCTTACTGGCAGGCAAAAACACCTGTCGCCGGACAGGCATGTCAGAAAATCGTTTATATGGGTACGGTAGATGGCAAGCTCTTTGCGCTGGATGCCGATTCAGGTAAGCCATGCAGTGAGTTTGCGGACAACGGCGTACTGGATCTGAATCAATGGAATACCCTCAATGCCAAATATCCGCTATCCGTTCTGCAGCCGCCAACCGTGGTGGGTAATCATCTGCTGATTGGCTGGGCGGGTAAGGACTGGGCCTATGCCGAAGCGCCTCCGGGCACGGTATTTGCCGTGAATGCGCAGACCGGTAAACGCGAATGGACGTTTGAAGCCATTCCGGAAGCTGTCCGCAAACGTACAGGCACGGCAAACGTCTGGACGCACATGTCAGCGGATGAGGCGCATGGCCTGGTCTATTTGCCTGTTTCATCACCTTCTCCTAACTATTGGGGCGGGAACCGCACTGCACCTATTCCACTAGGGACTTCGACCACGGCACTGGATGTGAATACCGGTAAAGTGGTCTGGTCCCGCCAGTGGGTGCATCACGATGTGTGGGACTACGACATCAACTCTGCGCCGACGCTGATGGATATTACGGTTAACGGCAAACAGATTCCGGCACTTATTCAGGCTACCAAACAGGGCTTTCTGTTTGTGGTGAATCGTCTGACCGGTGAGGATGTCTGGCCAATTGAAGAGCGTCCGGTTCCGCAGGGTGACGGCTCTGTTCAGGGTGAAGTGCTTTCACCCACACAGCCATTCCCGACTAAACCCGCGCCGCTGCTTGACCAGTCGAAAAAGCCGGCAATCTGGAAACTGGCGGATGTCGTGGGAGCGGGCCAGTGTTCAAGGCTGTGGGATAAGCTGACCTATGAAGGCATGTATACGCCGCCTACCACCAAAGGCGAAGGTGCACTGACCTATCCAGACAGTGCAGGCGGCGTGCAGTGGGGCGGTGTTGCGTTCGATCCACAAAAACAGATTGCTATCGTTAACACCTCTCACATTGTGCAGTATGTGAAACTTTACAGCCGCGAAGATTATGAAAAAGCGGATAATGGCTCAGGTAATGAAAGCGGTTTTGCCCCTCAGGAAGGCGCGCCTTACGGACTGCGTCTGATGGTTGCCAATAACTGGCTGGGCATGCCGTGCTGGCAACCTCCTTTTGGCGAGATTGTAGCCATCGATATGCATACCGGTGATGTCAAATGGCGTCGTCCTGTCGGCGCCTCTCAGCAATATGGCTTCTTCATGCCAGAAAGCTGGGGGTCACCGACCATTGGCGGCCCGGCAGTGACAGCTGGCGGTGTGATATTCATTGGTGCGTCAATGGATGCTAAGGTTCGCGCCTATTCGGTGGAAAATGGTAAAGAGCTGTGGTCCGATCAGGCAGAAGCGCCAGCGGTAGCCAACCCCTCTGTCTATGAGTACAAAGGGCGTCAGTACGTGGCATTCGTTGCTGGCGGTAATACCATCCTCAAGGATCAGGTGGGTGATCAGGTGGTGGTTTACGCTTTACCCGAATAGCGTGCGCTGAACATCCACTAATCGATGAATGGGGCCTCCGGGCCCCATTTTCTTTGGGTTATCTCCAGCCCGGAAAACGCAATGTCAGCAGATGCTCCTCACATGCAGTCGGCCTTACTGCAACGCATCGGAGCTACCCTGTTTTTCTCTTTCTCCTGAGGGGTGAAAGTGCGGTATCTGTCCGCATCCAGCCTCATTCTTCTGGCAGGGATACCGGATACGTGAAACCTGAAAGCAACGAACCTGGCGCATATCATTACTGTTTAATACAGGCGGAAATTCATGGTGCCTGAGAGAGCAAAGTGTTTGATGTTAATGTTGTGAGAGAAGATAAAATCAAATGCGCCGCATCACGTCAGAATCGTCATGGCGTTACGCCTCATGCAGCCTTTTCAAAATTCCGGACGCTGTCAGTCTGATCAAAACAATCGTTGCTGTTTCTGCACAGGTATAGCGGGAATTATCATGTTATGTAACCAGCCGGACGCTATTACGCGCAACGCGTGTGGGCGTTAGATCAATTTAATAGTCAGCCTGCAAAAGCGTGTCGTAAATTTACTTTATTCTGGATCTGAATGTGACAGAAAGAGCCGTTCATTAACTGCTTTTATCTTAGAAAAATCAGAATTACCGTGCCATTTATAAACAGATATTACACTCTTTTTCGGGTGAGGCTGATGTGCTAAATCGGGATTTTAACACCGGCGTCATAAATGAGGGTCCATCACTGGCCGTCGTCGCGGCAGAAATAAATGTCAGGCGAATGCACTCACTTTCTGTGAAAAAATTTACTTCCCCGGGATTGCTATCCCTGCACCCGATGAGCAGATTCAGCTCACAAGCCGCGCGGCCAGCATCTGCGGCAGGCGGGTTATCCCATGTAATGACAGAATTGCTTCCACCTTATTATTAAAATTAGCTGATAAATTCTGTTCGTTAATAAAAACGGGTAACCGAGCGAAGGCGCAGATCGCTGATCGCATTCAGTCGCCTGGAAAAAATTAAAAACAACAGAAATCATCAACTATTGCCGGGTGAAATTCCAGATTTTGCCTGGTAGCCAGAGAGAGAGGTGAAGGATATTTTATGTCTATCCAGCGTCAACCGTTCACATTTCAATGGCAATAAGTTATTGAGATTGATGGGAGTTGAATGAGCCGACGCTCGAACTCTTACAAAGAATGGTGCTGATTTATTTTATTGGCAGGCAGAAACTGTCTTCAGAACTGATCAATTAATCTGGCTCATCTGCTTAACCATTGTCCTTGTTACGGATTGCGATTAATCCGTTGAGTATCGGGTCTGGCTCAGCACCTTTATCGGGTCGCTGGCATCTGCATGCCAGAAATTAGTAAAGCGGCGCTTTATTTTTAACGGCATTGCGACTCACTACCTGGTATATAAGGAAATCTCCATGGCTTTTTCAGGCACGGGCCGTTTCACGGTCGTCTCGCTGACAGGCGGTCAGCCACTCTTTCGTCAGACTCAAAACATGTCATCCTTCATTCTGAGCGAACCTGCCATTGTTACATTGCAGGGCTTACCTTCTCAGGTTACGTCTTATCACAGGCAGTGGGATGACCTTATCCTCAACCTGAAGGAGAGCGACACGCTACGCTATCAGAACTTCTTTACTGACGTTGCAGGTCATCAAAGTAAATTACTGTTCCAGCAGGGAGATCTGTTGCAACAGGCGAAGTTCAGTACAGAAGAAACGAATCATGCTCAGACGCTCACAACGCTGACGCCCGTTCTGCATGCTGCAGAACACACCGACGCTCCGGCCTCAACGTTTAATGCCAGCACAGTACCACTCTCATCTGAAGTTACGAACGCGGAAAGCCGCGCTCTGACAGGTGCTGAGACGGTGTCTGAGAACATAGCTGTTGATACGGAAACAACCTCCGGCAGCGCTGCATCAACCTCAACGTTTGCACAGGCGGCAGAAACAGCGCCAGCACTAAGCGCCGCCACCGAAGACGAAAAGGCGGACGCCATTGTCCTGCCGGCCCTGACGCTGGATCCCGTTACCGGCGACAACGCCGTGAGCTACAAGGAGGGGATCTACGGCGTGACCCTGACCGGCACCGCGTCTCATCTTCCTTCCGGAACCGCCATTGAGCTGACGCTGGACGGCCGGGTCTGGCAGGGCAGCGTCAGCCGTGACCGGTGGCAGGTCGATATTTCCGACAGCGAGCTGAAGACGATTAAGGATGGCAACTACAGCATCACGGTCAGCGCAGCGGACGCGGACGGCAACAGCACCAGCCTGACCCACGACCTGCTGCTGATCACCCACTACGGGAGCAGCAACCCGAAAGTGACCGTCAACCCGGTGACGCTGGCGGATGCGTTTGAGTACGACGGGGAAACCCGTTACGTGCTCAGCGGCACGCTGGAGGCGCCGCTGCCGATTAACTCCTTTATGGTGCAGGTGTATGACACCTTCCACTGGAACACGGTGGTGGTCCGGGCGGACGGCAGCTGGCGGGCGGAAATCAGCGCGTCGGAGCTTTCAGAAGGGGGCAACAGCCTGGTGTTCGGCGTGCTGGACGGCGCCGGTAACTGGTTTGAAAAGGACGGCTACGTCACGGCCGACCTGACCACCCCGGTCGATGCGGGCTCATGGGTGCCGCCGGTGCACGAGGAGAATCCGTCAGACGGCGGCACCAACCCGCCTGACGGCGGCGACACGCCGGTCAGCGCCGCGCCCGTGCTGACCATCCGCAGCTTCACCGGCGACGGCGTACTGAGCGCAGAGGAGAAGCTCCTGGACCAGACCCTCAGCGGGACCCTGGAGAACATGGCCGAAGGCAGCACGCTGACCGTCATGCTCAACGGCCAGAGCTACACCACGGCGCTGGCGGCGGACGGCAGCTGGAGCGTCACCCTGCCGGCGGCCGACCTGCAGGTGCTGCCGGCGGGCGCGGGCAGCCTCAGCGTCAGCTTTGAGAACAGCGTGGGCGGCACCACCACCGCCAGCAAGGCGATCGCCGTCGAGGCGTCTGCGCCGCCTTCCGGCACGCTGCCGCCGCAGCCGGTCATCGACACGCCGCTTGGCGACGGGTACATGAACGCGCATGAACGCTTTGAGCCGGTCACGCTGCGCGGCACCACGGGCGTGACCGGGGCCGGTCAGCGTATCGTGCTGTCCCTGGACGGCGTCGACTACGCGGGCACCGTGGACAGCGAGGGCAACTGGCAGGTGTCGCTCTCCCGGGACCAGCTGATCCAGGCTGAGTTAACCGAGGGCAGCCACAGCCTGACGCTCACCGCCACCGACCTCTGGGGCCAGACCGGCGTCGCAGAGGCGACCTTTATCACCGACACCCTGGATCCCTCCGTCACGATCAGGACGCTGTCAGGCGACGGGCTGATCGACCGCAGCGAAATCAGTCAGCCGCTGGTGATCGCGGGCAGCGGCGAAGCGGGCAGCACCCTTGAGGTCACCTTTGGCGATCTTCACTGGAGTGAGGTTATCGGGCAGAGCGGGCAGTGGCAGTTCACGGTGCCGGCGGAAACGCTGCAGGCAATGGGGGAAGGGAGCTACCGCGCCGCGGCCACCATCACCGACGCGGCGGGCAACCGCGGTTACGCCTCGTCCGGGGTGGAAATCTACGCCTCCGAGGCGCTGCCGGCCCTGACGCTGGATCCCGTTACCGGCGACAACGCCGTGAGCTACAAGGAGGGGATCTACGGCGTGACCCTGACCGGCACCGCGTCTCATCTTCCTTCCGGAACCGCCATTGAGCTGACGCTGGACGGCCGGGTCTGGCAGGGCAGCGTCAGCCGTGACCGGTGGCAGGTCGATATTTCCGACAGCGAGCTGAAGACGATTAAGGATGGCAACTACAGCATCACGGTCAGCGCAGCGGACGCGGACGGCAACAGCACCAGCCTGACCCACGACCTGCTGCTCATCACCCACTACGGGAGCAGCAACCCGAAAGTGACCGTCAACCCGGTCACGCTGGCGGATGCAGTGCAGCATGATGGTGAGACGTGGTATGTCCTCAGCGGCACGCTGGAGGCACCGCTGCCACTTAACACCTTCTCGGTACAGGTTGACGATACCTTCCACTGGAATAAAGTCACTATCCAGCCGGATGGCAGCTGGCGGGCAGAAATCAGCGCGTCGGAGCTTTCAGAAGGGGGGAATCATCTGACGTTCGGCGTGCTGGACGGCGCCGGAAACTGGTTTGAACAGGGGAGTTATGTCACAGCCGATCTGACGTCGCCGGTCACAGGTAACGGAGGCGAGCCAGTCCCTGCAATGGATACGCCATTTGGCGATGGTCTGTTGAGCCGCGCGGAGAAAAAAGAGACTGAGACGCTGACCGGCACCACGGGCATCACCGGCAGTGGCCAGACGGTCACGATCAATATTGGCGGTAAGCATCACGCCGCAACCGTCAGCGACGATGGTCACTGGAGCCTGTCCCTGACGCCAGGGATGATGAAAACCGGCTTTGGCAAAGGTCAGCACGACATCGTCGTGACCGCAACCGACGCTGCGGGACACTCGGCAACAATGACGACGCATTTCCAAGTAGAGGCCTGTAAGCCAAAAATCGCAGCCAGTCATCTTGCGGACAGTTCTCAGGTTCATCCGGAAGTGAGTCACGACCCGCGACCGGCTGGAATGGCTGAAACCCATGCTCTCTTAACGATGAAGGCCGGAGAGCATCAAAGCCCGTCACCGGCTACCAGTCAGGCAGCCCAGACCGTTCAGCCTGAAATTTCTGAGGTGCAACACTCTGCACTGAGCGGGGAAAGGCTGATCGCTGGCGAGGCTGACGGGCATGTTAACGTCGTTTCGGACAGCAGCAGCGCCAGTGACCGCCAGACGGGAATCGCTCATGTCGTGTCGCCGGAGCCTGCAACCGAGGCCGTCAACCCCCTCTTCGGAACAGAAAGCAGTGACGCCTTTTCGTTTTCCTTGACGAATCTGCTTGCCCGACAGGACAACGTGGTGGGTCACGACACGTTACCGCTGAATGCCACGCACGATGCGCTGGATTTTGCCACGCTCGGGCTGAAAGCAGAAGACAACCCGGCGATCGATCTGGGAGCCTTCAGCAATCATGGCGTCACGCCGGTACAGACTGACCTGTCGGTACTGACCTCCGGAGCAATGACGTTAACAGGCGCGGATGGCAACGTGGTCACGTTGAGTCACACAGAAGGCGGTGTCTGGAATCTGGAGGGCGCGCGTACTCCGGACAGTCATCAGGGCGAGCTTTACCCCAACGGTTCTGTCAGCCATCAGGGCACACTGGCGGATATCCTGAACCAGCATAATCAGCATCAGCAACTGGCTTGATCCTGACGGCCGGAGCGGCTATTCGCCCCGGCCGATTTGCACTTTAAATCAGGTTCTGTCTGCCACTCAGGCAGACAGAACCTTCATTCCATCGTTCAGCCTGATGCACATCAGCGTTCCTGCGGATCAGCGCGGGAATTTACGCTGCATAAATGGTGACGGATCGCATCACTGGCATCAAAAACAGACTCAAGATGGTTACTGTTCTTTATCTGCCGGACAGTAATGTTCTGATTTGCGCACCCCTCAACAAATGCGGCTACCTGGCGCGAATCAGCGAGTTCATCACACTCCGGGAGAAGCACGGTGACGGGTAATGGCAGGGCAGCCAGCTGCCTGGCTGGCTGACGGGGTGTCAGGGCGTTTGCCATGTTTACGCTGTACGCCTCTGCAAAGTCAGGTCTGGCTGTCAAAACCTCTTCAGGAAAATGGAGCTTTACGGCGTAGCGCCTGCCCCACAATTTTCCCTGCGTCAGCGCATTAACGATAAAAGGCAGTCTGTTTACGGATGAGAATGGCGTTGCACCTGTTCTGATGATGGGGGCTGGCGCAAAGGGGCCAAACTCGGGTGCCAGTAAAATCAGGCTGTCAGCCTTATAGCGCGGAGCGTGGCAGGTGAAATAATTAATCAGCATGCCACTGCCGCTTGAGTGACCCAGCAGATGAATTCTCACGCCGGAAAACCGATCGGTAATCGCGTCGAGCACAGTATCTACATCCCGCCAGATCTGCTGTGGGCTGGTCACGTCACCTTTTGGCCCCGATGAGCGGCCATGCCCGCGAATATCCACCAGACAAACACAGACGGCCCCCAGTGCGCTTATCTGGCGGGCAGGAATGGCATACCCCGCGTCGGCGTTAACGCCCCCGCCGTGATAGATGAGAATAACATCGCTCACCGCGCCAGCGGGCAGATAAAGCCGGAAGTACACCCCCCCTGACTGGTGTTCTTCAACATTTTCAAGAGCCGGTAAGTGCGAACTGAGCTGGTCAAAACGCTCAGTGAACCGCCTGAATAAAATCACGCTAATATCCATTTTATGACCTGCGCGGCCTGTCATTCAGGGCAGGGTACAGATCTCATGGCCTGAATCAGGCCGGAAATCAGTTTTTTAAGCGCAGATCTTTTCCTTGAGTCCGGTCAGTGTATTCATCAAAAACCGATATTCAACCGAAACATTAACATCTGATTCTGTGAACGCGCGGCATCCAGACCCAGCGTGGCCTGATAAGCGAGGCCTGGCGTAATGTTGTGAGGTAACAGAAAATCAATCGCAGTTCCTATCGTCATATTCTGACGGCTTTGCTCCGTCAGCGGCACCCGCCAGGTATCATCGCCCGTGTCGGCATAGCCAACCCGCGCCTCGCCCGTGTGGCTCAGCGTCTGCGCATATTCCAGCCGACCCTGCAGGCGTAGAGTGCCCCATCGGGCCGGCACCGCGCGCTCTCCTCGCAGCCCGCCGCCGGTCATAACCTGTGAAAAAGTATGTGGGGCATAGGCCAGACTGAAAGCACCTGCACGGTTTTCGCTATAGCCATCCAGTCTGGTCTGGTAATACTGCAGACGGGCGTAGGGCGAAATCAGCGTATCCGCTGAGCGAAATTCATAACCGGATGTCAGCGAACTGAATATCTGGCGCCCTGAGCGGCTGCCTCGCGCTTCCCCTCTGGTTTCTTTAATGTAACGCCAGCTATCAAAATGCATTTGCCCCTGTCCAAGTAGTCCATCAACAAAAAATGCGCCCGGATGATAGCTGCCATAAAGCGCCGTGCTGAATGCGCTCCCTCTGCTCCGTGAACTGTTGTCTCCGATGTCACTGACATCGCGTCCGAAGCCTAAGCTCATGCCTGCGGTTACCGCTGGGGATAGACGGTAATCGGCCCCGGTGGTAATGCCTGCCGTGGTATGGCTGAAGCGCACGCCATTATCCTTATCGCTGCCAAAGTCTATATAGCCTCCGGTCCAGAAAGAGAACCGATCAGGCTGTTGCGAGGGTGCGAAAGACTGCGAAGGAGACGGTGCCGCACGGTTTTCTGCCAGTGGCCGCTGATGTTGCCAGGCGGAGGCCCACATTTTCTGGTCTGCATCCTGCTCAGGCCGCGAGGAGGGCATAGTAAAGCGAATCCCCTGCATGTCAGACGGTAAATTGGCGCCACTGTGTAACTGCTCCAGCCGGTCACCGAGGTTCTGCAATTGCGCCCGGGCAAAATTTTGTGCAGCACGATACTGGGCACTGAGCATGCCAATCACGTCGGCATCCCGTGCCGGATTAGGGCGTTCCGTAATCGTCAGCATGATTCTGGCAGGCTGAGTCGTGCCGGACGGTCCGCTGAGCGCGTATCTGAGAACGACGCTCCCGCTGGCCTGAGCCGCGGAGGTGAACAGCAACTCGTAGTCCTCACCGGAAGTACGCACCGATGCGGTGCCGACGTTGCGATCCGGCTGGTCTAGAAGCTGCGCGCCCGTGAAGGGACCGCCGGTCGCGCCGCTGGTGAGAGAGATCGTGACCGACTGACCCGCGTTGAGCGTGGCGCTGTGATCCGTCGCCACTGCTGATGCAGCACCGATCTCAAGGGTATAGGCCCTCTGCCCGGTTTTTCCGGTCGCATCGGTAACCTGGACAGTGAAGGCGCTACTTCCGCTCTGCTGAGGCGTACCGCTAAGCTGGTTATCTGTGAAAGTCAGTCCGGCAGGCAGCGATCCATTGAGCTGCCACTGATAAGGCGCCACGCCCCCGTTAATGCTGAAAGTCTGCGCATACATTTTTCCGGCGACGCCCTGAGGCAGCGCCCCTGATGCGGGCTGCACCACCAGGGGCGACTGCAGCGCGCCATTCACAGTAAGCGTATAGCTTGCGGTACCGCTGGCCCCGGCACTGTCCAGAGCTGAAATCTGGAAAGTATAGGTTCCTGCTGCGGCAGGCGAACCTGTCAGAACGCCTGTCGATCTATCAAGTGTTATCCCGGCAGGCAGGCTGGTGGCACTGAAGGAGTAGGGCGCAGTGCCGCCACTGACGCTGATAGTCTGGCTCCACGCTTTTTCTGCAGTGGCGGCTGGCAGCGCACCACTGGCCGGTGTCAGGGCCAGAAGCACTGGCGAAACTGTGAGCGAGATACGCGCCTGGGCCGAGGAGCCACTGCTGTTTGCAGCCGTGTAGGTAACGCTGTCGCTACCGACATAACCGGGTACGGGCGTGTAGATAATAGCCGTACCGCTGACGACCGCACTGCCGTGAGTCGGCATCTCCATAATACTGACGGATGTTACGGTGCCGGCGATGCTGAGAGTAACAGGATTATCACTACTGTTTGCCGCGACAGTTGCTGCACTGTCACTGACTACCGGTGGTGCAGCATTGACGATCAGTGAGTAATCCGAACTGCCCGTGGCCCCCAGTGCATCTTTGACAGCAACCCGAAAGTTGTAATGGCCTGCAACGGAAGGCGTCCCGGATATGGTTCCGGAAGCAGGATTCAGGGTAAGGCCTGCCGGAAGCGCCGTGCTGCTCCAGGTATAAGGTGCGGTACCGCCCGAAGCGGTCATCGTCTGCGACCATGCGCTTCCTGCCATCGCAGACGGGAGTGCTCCTCCGGTAGGTGAAACCGTGAGCACCGGGGCGGTAACCGTCAGCAGGACTGTGGCATCAGAGGATGTTCCGCCACTGTTAGAGGCGCGCCAGACAAACCTGTCGCTGCCGGAAAAACCGGCTGCAGGTGTATAGGTGATCGCCGTCGCCGAGACGGTGGCCGTACCCTGTGAAGGCGGCGTGACGATCGTAACAGCAGTCGGAGTGCCGCCCGTTATTGTCAGCGGTATCAGATTATTTACACTGCCTGCCGCGACTGTGCTGCTGCTGTTTGCCGATGCAGGTGGTGTCTCTGAGCGGTTTACCGTGATGCTGTACGCACGGGTCGTTCCATCCTGTGCGGTGACCATAACTGAAATAGCATTGCTACCTGTTGTCAGGCTGATAGCGGGCGAAGCAGAACCTGAGGCGACGATCTGACCGTTGACGCTGACAGTGGCATGACCTTCGCTAACTACAGGCGTGACTGTAATGGATGTCACGCTGTCTGCAACCCGCGCACTGTAGTTGCTGGTCATCGGGCTGAACGATGGCGACAGTGAGCCTGCTGAAAGCGACAGCCCTGCCAGGGTCGCATCGTGAGAGGCGGTAATGGCGCTGGTGCAGTTAAACACCAGATTGCTTATCTGGCCATGCGACGTGGTGGCACGAACCGCAAGACCATTCGCTTCCAGGCTGCCAGCAGGGACAGTAATCGACACACTGTGCGGAGTAGTACTTGTGGAGTTGGTCGCATTGTACGTCTGCCCGTTGCTGAAATCATAGCGGGCCAGGCTCACGCTATCAGTATTCATAGGCGGAGCGCCCGCACCCGAGCCGCTGTCGGTGAAGCTCAGCGTCAGCGCATCACCCGGCGCGAAGTCGGCTGCCGGGTATCTGTTGCCGGTGTAAGTCAGCGAAGAGGAGCCGGACAAGCTGTTAACGACGGCACAACCCTGTGAAAGGGCCAATGCCCGATCTGCTGAACATAACAACAGCATTGCGCAGAACAGGTTTGTACATAAACGTCTGAAAGAGAAACTCCGCTCCATATATCACCCAAAAGTCAGAAAGTGTCATCAGAAAAGTCATCAAAGAATCAGGATGAAATAATTATTCGGTCGGCGTGTCTGACAGCCATTGCATGCTGTTCCGATGCGGGCTACTACCTCCTGTTCATGGCTTTATCATCGGCAGGAGAAGACAAAACTGAAGTCGTTTATCTGTCTGGCCGGCTGTCTGTCTGCCACTGCCGATCCCCGATAGTTTCGCTGAGACTTCCCCGCTGCTGTGCATCCGGGATATAAGGGTGCGCCTGATCGGTTACCGCCTCGCCTTTGCCACAGGCCAGGGTATTACTCTGCGGAACATGTTCAGGCATCCACAGGCAAGGGAAAACGACGGCGATCCCGGGCCGGTTTTCAGGCACGGACCCTGAACAGAGGAACCGATCACATCCTGCCTCTTGTGCTTTGCCCGCCAATCAGGAATGCTCAGTCAGGCCTGAACCCACCATCCCGGGTGAAAACATAAGGATAAAATTCATGGACATCGCTATCCGGACTCCTCTGCTTCATTCACTGCCGCTAAGCCAGCACTGCGGCGCTCACGTCTGGCTCAAGATGGAGTCGTCGCAGCCGACTGGCTCGTTTAAGCTCAGAAGCGCAGGGCATATTTGCCGCCACTACGCAGAAAAGGGCGCGAAAGGTTTTATCAGCTCCTCCGGCGGTAACGCAGGTATCGCGGTGGCGCACAGTGGCCGCAGGCTGGGATTACCCGTCACTGTGGTGGTGCCGGAAACCACTTCCGCCAGAGCCAGAGAGCTGATTGAACAGGAAGGCGCCAGGCTAATCGTTCATGGAAAGGTCTGGAGTGAAGCTAACGATTACGCGCTGTCGCTGGCGACGGCGGAGCAAATCTATGTGCATCCTTTCGACCATCCCCTGTTATGGGAAGGGATCAGCACACTGGTGGATGAGGTCATCAGCGAAGGTGTCAGACCGGATGCGGTGATGCTTTCCGTGGGCGGTGGCAGCATGCTATCCGGCATCGCGCAGGGGCTGGAAAAGCATCAGCTGAGTCATATCCCGATTTATGCGGTGGAAACCGAGGGCACGGCCTCGCTGAACGCGTCACTGAAAGCGGGTCAGCTTGTCCGGCTGGATAAGGTCAGCGGGATTGCCACCACCCTGGCCGCCAGTCAGGTGTGTGAAAACGTGTTTAATGTGGCTACCCGGCTGGATGTCAGAAGCAGCGTGGTTTCAGACGAGGAGGCGCTGAGAGCCTGTCGGCGCTTACTCGACGACCACCGTGTGCTGACAGAGCCTGCCTGCGGCGTGACGCTGTCACTGCTGTACGACCGAAAAGTCACGTTTAAGCCTGACGAGAATGTGCTGGTCATTGTGTGCGGCGGGGCCTCGGTGACGCTGGCAGGCCTCACCGGCTGAACCGAAAACGCCCGCGCACGGGCAGAGGGTGCAGGCTGAACAGCGGATGATCTGCTCAGGCAGCAGACTGTTCTTCTGACATGCCGCTGGCCGTAATGCCGCGAAAAGAAATCTGATTTATCGATTCCACTTTCCACGTCAGGGCATTGCCGGAACCGCTGGCGGTTTCTACAGGCGAACCGATTGGGAGAATCGTAATCAGGATGAGCTAATCGTCTCTGGAAAATCACCGCCGGGACGACGGATGTGGGCGGACTTCAGAAAGCATGCAGCTTTGAACCGTGCAGCATATTACCGGTAAATCTGATCTCAGACGATCAAACTCAGGAGAAACATGCCCCCCGCGCCAGTGGGGAGCGAAGTTCATTCAGGGGCTGCATGTTGCAGAATCATGCCCGCATTAGCGACAAAAGGCCGCAACGTTGCGACCTCTTCTGCTGACCGGGTTAAAGCCTTACCTGCCATCAGCCCACTTCGTAATCTGATTATCGATTTTGCCATCAATATAGTCGATGAAATGGACGGAACCCGCTTTAACCAACATTGCCAGGCAGGCAGCAAACACCAGGACCAGTAAGACTCTGCTAATACTCATAACCTTTCCTTGTATGAACACTGTTCCTCTTATATACCTGCTTCCTGCCGATTCAGATAGTAATCTTTTAACCCGCCTTTAAAGGTGCAGACATCATGTTACCGCCTGGCGAATTTCTCGCTAACCTGCAAAATGCCCAAACAGCGCGCCTGTGAAGCCCGACAGGGCCATGGCCAGACTGCTCCAGAAGCTGACGCGGATAACGCTGCGTAAGACCGGCGCGCCACCGGCCCGGGCCGCGACGGCACCCAGAATGATCAGGGCAAGCAGGGCTGCAATGACGATTCCGGCGATGCCCTGATGCAGCAGCGCCGCTGCAAACGGAATCACTGCGCCAAGGGTAAAACTCCCCGCAGAAAAAAGCGCCGCCTGAAGAGGCCGCGCCGTTGAGGTATCGGAGATGCCGAGTTCATCACGGGTATGAGCATCCAGCGCATCATGTTTCATCAGTGCGGTAGCCACCTCATGAGCCAGTTCCCGACTCAGACCGCGATGGACGTAAATCGAGGCCAGCTCATGCGTTTCAGCCTGAAAGTTCTCTTCCAGCTCGGCCTGCTCTTCAGCGATGGCAGCACGCTCCGTATCTGCCTGCGATGAGACGGAAACATACTCTCCGGTCGCCATCGACATGGCCCCGGCGACGACACCGGCCACCCCGGCCAGTAAAAGACTGTGCGATGAGCTATTAGCGGCGGCCACACCTGTGAGCAGGCTGGCAGTGGAAACAATGCCATCATTGGCACCCAGCACGGCTGCCCGCAGCCAGCCAGAGCGCGAAATCTTGTGCGATTCTCCGTGTATCAAAGCCTGTTCCTTTTAGATCGGATCTGGAGTGCCGCATGGCTGGCACTGTACGAACCTCACCCTGGCCGCTGTTCCGGGAACGGGAACGTCAGGATCAGGCTCGTTACTATAGCCCACAGAGTGGCATTGTCAGCGGTTAATCCAGTTTTTTCAGATCACGCTCGATGTCGGCATGACGGCCGCTGTCAGCAATGTCCCGTCCGGGGCGTGGGGCGGCGTTGAGCGCTTTAGTCAGATAGCGTCTGGCAGTCTCTTTGTTCCCCTGTTCGAGCTGGAAGTCGCCATAGAAATAGTTGGGATCGATACCGTCAGGATTGATCGCCAGGGCTTTCTGTAGCATCGCCTCGGCTTTTTTATCATCGCCGAAACCTACCGGCCAGCCCGGCACCTGATAATAAAGCGCGCCAAGACTGGTATAGGCTGAACCCTGCAATGCCTGCGGATTAATCGCCAGAGCTTTTTCCAGATCGGCCTTTGCCTGTCTGACCAGGCTCAGCGCGCCCAGGCCGCCTTTCGCACCCGCCCAGCTACTGTCAATGATTGCGCGCCAGATCAGCAGTTCAGGATCGCTGTCACGTCCCCGAACACGATGGGCCTGCTGGCTGAGATCGCTCAGACAGCTCTGTTTCTGGTTTTCCAGTGTCCGGTACTGGCACACTGACCACGCCTTCTGCAGGGAAGAGAGCGACGTTTCCGCCGACGCGAGGCCGGGCAGGGCTGTCAGCGACAGCGTTAACAGTGCGAAAAGAGGTTTCATTTATTTTATCTCCGCTGAAGCGTCCGACTGTAAAAAGCGATTAATAACCGGCAGTTTTTTAAGCAGCGCCCGGTCAACCAGTGCGGGAAAAAGCGCATTCACGCGCACAAAGATGCCCTCCATCACGCCAATCCGGGCGCGGCGACGCCCCTGGATCAGCATGTCCATGATAAACCGGGCGACCTCTTCCGGCGTGTCACTGTGGTTACCCAGCGCCGCATTCATGGCGTTAACTGCTGCCGAATTGAGCCCGGTCCGGGTGGCGCGGGGCGCGGCGTACAACACCTTCACGCCGGTTGCGGCAAGCTCGCGGCCGAGTGCTTCCGAAAAGCGATGCAGCGCCGCTTTGGAAGCACAATAGATGCTGTAGCCCGGGTGACCCAGTTCGCCCAGAATCGACCCCACATTCACAATGGTGCCGCCGGCACTGAACTGATGAATCAGCGCACGCGTGAGGATCAGGGGGATCTCCACATTCACACGCAGCTGCTCACGAATATCCGCAAAACTCTGCTGCTCAAGCTGTGCAAAACGACTGGTGCCGGCATTATTAATCAGCACGTCAAGCTGCCGCCCGCCCTCAAAACAGCTGCTGAGGGAGAGAATTTCGTCGTCACTGTAGTCAAACAGGGCAAACACGGTATGGCGATCGGGATCCTGCATCCGGTGACGCAGGTTCTCCAGTTCGCTGTGGTTGCGGCCCACCAGCCAGACACAGGCCCCCGCCGCGGCCAGGCGAAGAGCCAGCGCCTGACCAATCCCGCCATTGGCGCCGGTCAGCACCACGTTTTTATTGCGCAGTTCCATCGGGTACCTCAGCAAGCGCACGGAGCATGTCGCCGTAAAGCGCATAGACGACGTTGGCGGTGTGAACGATATCCTGCTGATCGTGCGCATCGGTCACTTTGTCCATCAGGCTGGCAAAGAACTTCAGATGCTCCAGATCCAGCGCACCGTGCGACCGCAGATAGGTTGTCGCCTCTTCCGGCAATTTCAGCGCGTGCTGCAGCGACTCCGCTATCGGCGTGGCGATGTTGACGCTGGTGCCTTCCAGCACATGCACCATCCCGAATATGCACAGCGGATTGACGTGCTCAATACGGTAGTAGAGATAGGCAAGCATCAGCTCAATGGCCCGTCCGGGCGCGCCGTTGCGCACCGCGTCCGCATCGCCTCCGCAGGCGCGGATGTCATTCAGGATCCATTCGTGATGGCCATATTCCTCTTCGATATACTCAGCCAGCGCCGCCCGCAGCCACTCTTTCCCGGCGGGCAGACGGCTGCCTGCGCTCATCAGCAGGGGAACGGTATGGCTGACGTGGTAAAAGGCCTGGCTGAGAAAGGCGATATACATGTCACGCGTCACGTTACCCCGGGTGCTCTGTTCGATCATAACGCTGCTTAACATCGCGTTGCGAGCCTGTTCTGTTTGATCCTGTAATTGCTGATAAAAGGCCATTCAGATGTACTCCTCACAGTTCTGTATTTGATGCTTCATCAATGTCCAGATCGCATCGCGACGTGGGCGTCCGTTGGCGGTCATCAGTTCAGGTGATGAGATGACCGGAGTAAAAATCAGGTGGTGCGGGCGCGCGTAGTCCGGTAAGGCGGCAGACAATGCCGTCAGCTGTTCACGGGCGGCGGACTCCATGCCCTCCATCGCATGAATGAGGGCCACGTTGCGCTTCAGCCCTTCGCCAAACAGGACGATTCGTCGGACGGCGCCGCAGCTCATGGCCTCCGCCTCAATCCATTCGGGTGAGAAGTTGCGGCCAAAGGCGGTGATCTGCACATTGCGCGCGCGGCCGTTAATGTGAATAAAGCCCGAGGGATCGCGCTCAGCCAGATCGCCGGTGTTAACCTGCGCGCCAAACGGCGCCTCGCCCAGATAGCCCGCGGCGTTACCGGGGCTTGCCACCAGCAGCGTTCCACTGGCGTCGAAGCTGACATCAACACCGGGCAGGGGCCGGCCGGTGCTGCCCGCCTGTGCGTTGTCAGGCAGATTCAGTGTCACAACCGAACCACACTCGGAAAGGCCATAACCTTCATAGACCGGCAGGCCTGCTTCTCTGGCAGCGTGCAGAAGAGCGACGGATACCTTGCCGCCACCCGCCGCCACGAACTTCAGCGAGGCAGTGACAGCGGGCATGCGGCTGTGCAGGAAGCTCAGTACGCGCAGCAGTTCAGGCACCAGCACCAGGCTCTGCGGTTGCCAGCGCAGCAGCGCCCCGGCGAATACCTCATGGCTGAACTGACTCGAACCGGTAAAGCCGACCTCGGCGGCGGCGGGGATCACCGTGGTGACGCCCAGCAGCAGCGGCACATAGCCGCCACAGATATTCTCCAGCAGCGTGCTCAGTGGCAAAACCACCAGGTGACGCGCCAGCGCCAGCGGTTCCATCGCCGTTGCCAGCGCAGAGGCGGTCCACTCGATCCCACGCTGTCGCAGACAGACGCCTTTTGGCTGGCCGGTGGTGCCGGAGGTGTAGGTGATTTTGACCGTGTCCCGATGCAGCGCAGGCCGATCCGCGCAGAACAGGCGGTGCAGCTGGCCAGCGGAAACGGGGACGGAATCACCTTCAGCCGGTGACGGCTCACTCAGAATGGCATCGAGGCCTGCTGAGCGGATGACCCACGACCGCTGCTGCGGCGAAAAGAATGCCGGAATCGGCACGCAGACAATGCCCGCCTCCAAGCAGGCGAGATCGGCGATGATCCAGCGCGGTCCGTTTTCCAGCGCCAGACCGAGCCGCTGAACACCCGCCTGCTGCAGCTCTGCAGCCAGGGCAGAAACAGCCTGTTCATATTCGCGCCACGTCCAGCTTCGCGCGGTGCTGACCAGCGCCACGGCGTCGGGCTGGCTGTTAGCATGACGAATAAGAGTTTCAATGAGCATGACGAAGGTTCTCCTGCTGCACCTCCCAGGGGGCCTGGGGTAATTCACCAAAAAGATTGAGAAGCAGCGAACTGCCTGCCAGGGCTTGCTGTCCGCCCGCGAGATCGCCCGCCATGACCTGAGGCCGATGCTGGTAATAACGTCCCCATGCGGCTTCTCCGCCTGCCACTCTGGCGTGGTTGGCCATAGAAATGCCCACGGGCGACAGATGAAGTCTGGTGAAGATGTTGCGAATCTTCTGGGTGCCCGTGAACATGATGTACTGATAGCGATAGGTGTTGAGTAACAGGCAGACGGCGGCATACATGACGCGGGCAGCGGCCCCATCGACCGCTGCGAAGTTACCGGCCTCGACGATGCTGTTGCGGTGGACGTTGCCAAATCCATGTTCAGGCAGGCTCGCCTCCGCCGGTTTGTCCAGATACTGCTCAAGAAACATCGGCCCCTGAGACGCCGGCATCACGCCGCAGGCGGCCAGCAGATTATCGTCTCCGTCACAGAGCATCAGAATCCACGGCATCAGAACCGTCAGTCGGGCATCAAAATGGTGTGAATAGTGGTCGCGAATAAACTCGGTGGCGATATTGACCTGTGACGCACCTGCGACCCATTTCAGCGAACATTCCGGCGTGATTCTCATTGCGTCACCTTTAGTCTGCGGAGCGTAAATCAGCGCTCTGTTTTTTATTGCGCAGGAAAAGATGCGCAACGCCCATCAGCCCATGTGCATAAAAGTAAGTTTCAATGAAGGTGGTCAGGAACTTATGCCAGTGCAGAAACTGTCCCGAATAGAGAGAGTGAAGGCAGCAACCTTTCTGCGGCAAACCATGCGCGGCCTGACGCCGCAACCAGCAGCAGTGAGGCGACCCCGGCCCCTGCACCGTGGCGGCGATACTGCCGCGGGAGGATCCCGGTAAAGCGCACGGCATCAGCTGACGGATATCGGCCTTGAGCTGCCTGAAATCAAAAAAGACCCAGCTGAAGTGCCATCTGACGCCTCGCTGACCGATCATCCAGGTCAGCAGGATCAGACCAGGGACCAGCAGCAGTGCAGCAGAAAGGGCATCCCACCAGGTCATCAAAGCCGGCCAGCCCGATTCGCTCAGGGCGTTGGCGTCGATAAAATCTGAATTAATGATCTGCAGTGCGATCAGCAGCGCAATGGAAATAGAGTGGCCACGAAAAAAAGGAGCGTAATCATGCGGCAGAGATCTGAGTAACGTCTTAAGCATTTTTTTCACTCCAGGACAGTATGGAATGAATTATCACGACCTGATATTAGGTTTACCTTAAGTGAAAGAGCATTGGAAAATTTCTTTTCACTGTAAAAAGAGAAGATGCTCAACATCTTTAACTTATGAAATCAGCCTGCTGGCTGAGATACCACGCCGCATTTCAGCGTTCAGGCGATCGTCGCGACAGTCGTTACAGGGAGGCGTTTATTCTGCGGTGGAGGATTAATCTGGGTCGCGTCAATCAGGTAAAAGTATTTCGGTTGAGTTTCTGTTAATACGCCGCGTGATTAGCGGGCAGGGAAGAAGGTGATATTTTTCTGTTCTCAAACCTGAACGTTTGGTAAATGCAAATGGGTCAGAATGTTATTACACAGACCAGTATTCAGACGGAAATGAACCATCTGCATCGCTGTTCAGACCTGAGTGCGCTGACGTAAGCCGCTTTTAAAAGAGAACATATAACGTCCTGACTCATACCCGGGCGTTCGGGAGGCTTAATGGCTGCCTCTTTGCTTTTGTTCTCAGCCCTCCGCCGCTGACGAATTTGCTCTTTTGTCAGACAAAGGATGCTGAGCTTCACCGTCAGCGCTGATGCAACACAGATTTATAATATATTTACGTTAAATGACTTCTTTTTACAGGCTATCTGCCGATAACGGGATTAGTTGTCAGTGAATTACAGACAGTAATTTTTACTGAACGCATACTTTTCACATTGGGGTTATTCATGAGTCAGAATAAAAAAATGAAATTAAGCGTTATGCTCAACGCAGCCTTTCTGAGCGTTATCCTTATGGGGGTTTTTGTCACTGCTTTTGCCGGATTTAAACTCAACACAGCCAGCGATCAGCAGAAATTAACGCGTGCACGACTAAGCGATCTTCAGACACTGCAGACACTTAAAGACAACTTAACCGGGCAGGCAGCCCTGTTAATGTCTGTTTCCGCAGAAACGCAGCAGCAGGCTAAAACAGCTTTTTTTGATCTGCAGTCCGACAGTGACAAAACCATTGCGCATTTTCGTACGCTGATTAACGGGGCGAAAAACATTCCCGGGATAAACCTGGCAGAGGTCGATGAAGCCTCCGGCAATCTGAAGAAAATTGAAGAGGCAGCGGGTCCACTTAATCAGGCTGCGCAGGCGCTGTTTAGTGTGGATGCGGCCCTGTTTCCTGCCAGGGTTCGTGAGGGATTGATGCCGGTGTTGGCTCAGTACCGCAATGCCGTGAATGGGATGGTGGACTATCAGGCGAGGGTAACGGGCAAGACTGCGGAAACCTCCAGTGAGGCGTTATCGGGCGTTTACATGACCCTCGCGGCCCTGACGACGCTATTTGTGGTGATGGGCTTTGTCATGAGTGCCCTGATTACGCGCCGGATCAAATCCCAGCTTGGCGGTGAGCCTTCGCAAGCTCAGCACCTGGCTGCCGCCATTGCCGCTGGCGATCTGACGACGGCTGTCACACTGCGTAAAGGAGACAGTGCCAGCCTGATGGCTTCGCTGGATAGTATGCAGACCAATCTGCGTGACCTGGTTTCGCACATCAAAGACGCCTCCTCTTCTGTCGCGATGGCCGCAGATGAGATTTCTCAGGGCAATACTGAACTCTCCTCACGGACCGAGCAGCAGGCGGCTGCGTTGCAGGAGACGGCGGCCAGTATTGAACAACTCACCGCAACGGTGAAAAGCAACACCGCAACGGCGCAGCAGACGGCAGAGTCGGCTCGCGAAACCGCTGCGCTGGCGCGCTCTGGTGAAAGCGATATGCATCGTATGTCAGACACGATGAACGCTATTTCGAACAGTGCGACCAAAGTCAGAGATATTACCTCGGTTATTGAGGGCATCGCTTTCCAGACCAACATTCTGGCGCTTAACGCGGCGGTGGAAGCCGCGCGCGCAGGCGAACAGGGGCGTGGATTTGCGGTGGTGGCGGGTGAAGTCCGGACGCTGGCGCAGCGAAGTGCGACGGCGGCCAGAGATATCAAAACGCTAATCGAGGAGGCGGTGGCGCAGGTTGAAAGTGGGGTAGACGTGGCTAACGGAACCGGTAAAAGCATCCTGCAGATTAACGCAATGGTCGGGAAACTGGCGGATGCGATGGACAATATTTCACTGGCTTCCGCTGAACAGATGCAGGGCATTTCCCAGGTCAGCATTGCGGTGAATCAGATGGATGGCGTCACGCAGAATAATGCTGCGCTGGTGGAGGAGTCCTCGACCGCCTCGCAGTCGCTCTCTGCCCAGTCCCACTCTTTACGCGAAACGGTCAACGCTTTCCGTATTTAAGCCCGCTGCGCCTGCTTCATCCTGAAAAAGGCGCATGCAGAAAAGTGCTGAAATCCTGGTGACAGGTGACGGAGAAATCTGAAGCGGGTTAAATTTGCTCCCGGAAGCGGGGCTTCACGTCAGCATGACGCCTGCCCTGACCTATCCCGAAACCGCCCCGTTATCAGGATTACCCAACAGATGCTCAGACAGTTTATCGCGAGCGTCAGAACGCGGGCGCGAAACAGCAACCGGGATGCGCATGCGGTCTGGCTTCCCGCTCGCGATCTCCGCACCGCCTGGTTTGTAAAAGGGCTGGCGATGCTGGTTGCAGCCTGTACTGTCTCACCTGTTGATCTGATCCCCGACATTATCCCGGTCATCGGCCTGCCTGATAATCTGGTCTTTGCGCCATCGGGGATCATGCTGGTGGTACGTTTTCTTCCGGAAGCGGTGATGCGTTAACATCGGGAAACGACCGCGCAGGTTACCAGACGACCGGTCAGTCGCATGACGGCTGGCCTTTTTATACTGATGTGGGTGATTTGCGCCACGCTGCTGGTCAGAGCCTCCCTGTCGTTTCATCCGGGCGCAGCCTCTACCTGATAAGCCGCGTCGGAATCGCCTTATAGCCCGACCAGTGTGATCTGCTTCTTCAGGGTCAGCGCCTTATAGAGCGCCTTTGCCAGGCAGCCCTGTTTCACATTAGTGTGCGTGCCGTCTGAATCGGTCCAGAACGATTTGATCCGCAGAATCGTATTGATACTGGTGACGCGCTCCATCTCCAGTACCGCCAGCACCGGATGGCGCATTTCGCCTTGCTCATCTGTTGCATTTGCTTCGATGACAGCGGCACGCGTGGCCTGGCTATCATAGATCACCTGGCAACGTGCGCCGTTCAGCGTAAGATTCTCAATCACTTCATACAGGCACTCGACGGCTTCAGCACTGTAGGAAGCGGGGAGCGTTAACATTACAGATCCTTCTGATGTAAATAAGTGAACAGCCAGCATAGGCGAACAAGTTATTCAGGAGAAGTTGCTGTTTTTGAATATAAAAATTAGGTTTCAAAGGTTACGATAACGCAGGTTATCGTTGCTCTTATTATGCGTGGTACTGCCATTAAGCGAGGCGTGTAAGCGTAATCCTGGCAGGACGAGGATTTGACTTAAGTCTCAGCTTCTATTTACGCGCGAGAATCGCGCCAGTAAGAAATGGTCTTATCGCGACTTTACTCATCAGCTGCGTAAGCGTCAGGCCGGATATACGCTTAAGATCACACAAAGTTTAAGAATTATCGCTATTCCGCATCACCCTGTTTTCCCTGCGATGAAGCGTTTTCTGAACTCCGAAAGGTGTTTTCCACATAACGATCCGCTCAATCGCTTAACGCTTTAACCCTGAAAGGGCCGATTTCTGCCCGTGTCAGAACTCGCTTCAGCTCTCTCAGTGAAGGCAGGATAGTGAAAAAGGCTGACCGTCAGGATTTTCACATAACGGCATTCAATAGAAGCCAGTCACTGGCACAGGTAAGCACCTAATAAACTTCTAATAATTTACTGGTATAGTGACGTGAAAAAATAGTGGCGGGAGTTTATTAATGCTGAAGAAATATAAAGGTTCACAGATACTGTTTCACTGGCTGACGGTGCTGTTAATCATTGTGGCGTATGCCACAATTGAGCTGCGCTGGATGGCAGAGAAGGGCACATGGCAGCGAAATGCGGTGATGATTACGCACTTTTCGGCCGGATTCTGCGTCCTGATCCTGATGATCGCCCGCCTCTGGCTGCGCGCCAGCAGCAAGACGCCGCCGATCACGCCGCCCTTTGCGCGCTGGCAGACCGGCCTTTCCCATCTGGTGCATACTCTGATCTATGCGCTTTTTGTGGTCCTGCCCGTTCTGGGGCTGACCTCACGCTATCTGCGCGGCAAAGAGTGGGCGCTGTTTGGGATCAACATGCCGGTTGCGACAACGCCCGATCCAGCCACCGCCAGCATGCTGATTGACTGGCACGAAACCCTCGCGCCGATGGGCTACTGGCTGATTGGTCTGCATGCGCTGGCGGCGCTGTTCCATCACTATTTCCTTCGGGATGATACGCTGCGCAGAATGATGCCCTGATCGGTTAGCAGGAGGGCCGGGCCAGGTTCAGCGTGGCCCGGCTAATTCGCCTTACAGAGGGCAATCATGGTCTGGTTGATAGCGAAATATGCAATGACGGCCTTTATGGTCGTGCTGATCTCAGAGGTAGCAAAGCGCAGCGATCGGCTGGGCGGCCTGATTGCGGCCCTGCCGCTGGTTACGCTGCTGGTGCTGATCTGGATGAAGCTGGAGGGGCAGTCGGCGGAAAAAATCAGTGCGCATGCGTGGTATACCTTCTGGTATGTGGTGCCGACGTTGCCGATGTTCCTTCTGTTTCCCTTTATCTATCCCCGCTTCGGCTTCTGGCTGACGCTGCTGTTTTCCAGCATGGTTACGGTCATCCTGTTCGTGCTCTGGGCGCTGCTGCTGAAAAGGTTTGGCATCCTACTGATGTAATCCCAGGCGTCCATCGCGGTGAGATCTGCTCTGCCTGATTGGTTCTGATAACAGCAAGCCACAAGCCTGTGCAAGTTTAATCTGTCAGATGTGGTTAAGCCTGCGAACACGAGATACGTCTGTGTCATGATCGTCCCGCTGCAGGTCGTCATGCTGGCCTCCTGCGCCTCTGCAATGCGCGTATCCGGCATCGGGAGGGCCGTTTAACCGGGCGGTTATCCAGAATATTCGCGTCGAAAATCCTGTTGACCCCGTAAACAGAGTTCATCAGTTGGCGCTTCCCTGCATAGGCTGTGTTATCGATCGCTTTTTGCTTTTCCGCATTTCTGAATCGATCCCGCTTTTGTACTTCAGAAGTGTAACAATGCTGTCCCTGGCCATGATTTTTAGCTGAATTTAGCTAAAGTTGAGATCACGCTGATTAAACCACACTGGCTGACCCATGCCGACGACCATCACCTCAACACTCTATTCACGCTTACGGCTGCTGCTCTCATTTACCGCTGGCCTGGTTTGCTATTTTTTGCTCTCCGATCGGCTCGGAGAAATGCAGCGTCTGCTGATCGGCTGGAACGTCTGGGCCTGGCTCTATCTCTGCACGCTCTGGTTCCGCATGCTGCAGACGGATGCGACCGGTATACGACGCATTGCTCAGCAGCAGGACCAGAGTGCCGCGCTGGTTCTGGGTATTGTTATTGTGGCGTGTGTGGTCAGTATGGTGGCGATTCTGAGCGAGCTCCCGACGCTTAAAACGCTGAACGGTACGCCACGGCTGATGCATCTTTTGCTGACCGCGATGACACTTGTTGCCTCCTGGGCCATGCTGCCCACGGCGTTTGAGATGCACTATGCTCATCAGCACTATCTTTACCGGGACGGCGATACGGCTCCGCTGATGTTTCCTGAGAAAAAGGCGAATCCAGGCTACTGGGATTTTCTCTACTTTTCGTTCACCCTCGCGGTGGCGTCGCAGACGGCAGACGTCGCCACCGGCACGACGGCGATGCGCAGGCTGGTATTGCTGCAGTCTGTCATCTCATTTTTGTTTAATCTGGCTATTCTGGGGCTTTCGGTGAATGTGGGCGCCGGATTGCTGAATTAGCGGCCTTACAGGTGGAAAGCCCGCAGGCTGACAGCGACTTGCGCAGAGGCGTTTCAGGCCGTTCTGCCATGGTCTTCACACGCCTGACCCGTTTGGCCTGAAGCGGCCGGAATGACAATACCCGGTTCACTGGCTGGCAACCCTCTTTCTCTTTATTGCGCACCCATGTTTCCCAAGGTGATTATCACATTGTGTAATAAACTGTGATCAGCCTCTTTCACCCGTTAATCTCAGCATGTAAGTTTCAGGGGTCTTACGCCAGAAATTTTCCTAATCCCCAGAGGAGAAAAAGAGTGAAAGCAACGGCAATGATGACCACCAGTCTGTTAATGCTGATGAGCGGTGTTCACGCGGAAGGGCTGACCACGTCCGCACAGGACAATACGCTGACCGTGAGATTCGGCCAGCCGACTATTAAGCAGGTGCTGCACTACCGCAAAATGTACGATAAAAAGCCGTTCCCGGACGCTGAGATCTACTACTACGATAACGGTACGTACAAAATCATTTCACAGGGTGAGGATCACTACGGCGTCTACGTCATGCAGGGCCACTTTGATGATCAGACCTTTACCGTGCGTTTTATCTCTCTGCACTCGTCTGACTGGGGCAACAAAACCGCCTTTCATCAGTTAACCTTTGTTAAAGGTGACCAGCAGAACGTCTTCATTCAGAACGCGATTGTGGATACCGGCGAAGCTATTGCTCAGCAGAACGGCACCTACACGCAGGAGAAAAACAGCGTCAGTAATCCGGTCTCTACCCGCTGGAAAAACTGAGCATGACCGGGTGGCCGCCCTGAGCCATCCGGCTTACGTTTGTAGCAGCGGCCTGAATGAAGAAGATCGCAGCCCAATTTGATGAAGAGGATGATTTGCCCCGCCTGAATGCCTTATCTTATCCCCCCGATCGCTCATCGCGCCGCGTCTGTGCGCTGAGCCGATCAGATCGGTGAACAGCGGGTTCCGGTCCCTGAATTCACTACTGTTAATTAAAACCCTGAGGCGAAATATGGACAGAGGTTTGCCCCTGCTGGATGCGCAGGCGATCGCTTTTTCCGCTGGCGACCGCCCGCTTCTGCAACCGATCTCTTTGCAGCTATACCCGGGCGATCAGGTCTTGCTGACCGGCCCCTCCGGCAGCGGCAAAAGCACCCTGCTGAAAATTCTGGCTTCACTGGTGGCACCGACCTCCGGACAGATTTTTTTCAGCGGCAGTGATATCACCACGCTGGAGCCAGAGGTCTATCGCCAGCAGGTTTCTTACTGTTTCCAGACCCCGCAGCTTTTCGGTCAGACGGTGTATGACAATCTGGCACTACCCTGGCAGGTTCGCCATCAGAAGCCTCTGCGCGACACCCTGGTCCGCGCGCTGGAGAGCGTCAACCTCGCTGCTACAATGCTGGACAAGCCGGTTGATCAGCTTTCCGGCGGTGAAAAACAGCGCATTGGTCTGCTGCGCAATCTGCAGTTTATGCCGCAGGTGCTGCTGCTGGATGAAGTGACCAGCGCTCTGGATGAAGAGAACAGGCAGACCGTGCTTGCCCTGATTGACCGGGTTTCCACCGAGCATCAGATCGCCATTGTGCGTATCAGTCATGATGTACAGGACATTAAACAGGCGGCGCAGGTGCTCCGTGTGGCACCGCTGAACAAGGAGAATGCGCGTGAATCAGCATGATATCAGTGACACCTCGCTGCTGCTGTCACTGAGTCTGGTCATGATTGCCCTGCTGATCAGTCAGAAAGAAAAGCTCGGCATGAATACAGATATTATCTGGAGTGTCTGCCGGGCAGTCGTACAGCTGGTGATCGTCGGCTTTGTGCTGAAGTCGATTTTCGATGTAAACAATGACTGGCTGACCGTGCTGATGGTGCTGTTTATCTGCGTCAACGCCGCAATCAACGCCCGCAAACGGGGACGCAATATCGAGCACGCTTTTGGCATCGCGTTTACGGCGATTTTCAGCGGTACGTTCATCACGCTCGCAATTCTGGTGCTGAGCGGGGCGATAGCCTTCGTGCCGATGCAGGTCATTCCCATCTCCGGCATGATCGCGGGCAATGCAATGGTCGCTGTCGGGCTCTGCTTCACCAGTCTGCACCAGCGTTTCCGGGATAATCATCAGAAAATTATGGAGATGCTGAGCCTGGGCGCCCCGGTGAAGCTGGCCTCGAAGCGCATCATCGCGGACAGCATCCGCACCGCCATGATCCCGACCGTAGATGCGGCGAAGACCGTCGGGCTGGTCAGTCTGCCGGGGATGATGTCGGGCCTGATTTTTGCGGGTATCGATCCGCTTAAGGCTATCAAATATCAGATCATGGTGACCTTTATGCTGACAGGCACCGCCAGTCTCTCAACCATCATCGCGGTCTGGTTATCTTACCGGCGTTTTTACAATGACAGAGCGCAGCTGACAATCGACAACCCGTCGGACAGGTAAGGTTGCGTCAAGATTGCTTTCATCGCGCCCGGAACAGCCGGGCGCAGTGATAAAGCGCGTGTAAAGAGGCGGGCGTCACCCGCCGGGGTTTGAGAAAAGCAGAGCCTGGGCAGGTTTCTGTATTGCCGGTTGCGACAGTGAACCCGGCGGTTGTCACCGAGATCTTCAACCACGACTAAGGTGCTCTGCACGGGTTTGTCTCTTCCTGACAGTCTGTTACGCACCGCTTTTCATGATAAGGTTTAAACCTTCACAATGAAGGAGAGCAATATGATTGTCAGAACATGGCACGGATGCGTTCCGGTCAGACATGCTGCAGGTTTTGCAGAGCATCTGCAGAAGACCGGTGTTGAACATTCAGAAGGGACGCCCGGCAATCTGGGGGCCAGCGTACGCAGAGAGACCCAGGGGGAGTGGGAGCATTTCTTTCTCGCAACATGGTGGGAAAACATCGAGGCGGTGAAACGCTTCGCCAGGGAACACTATCATATTGCCGTCACCTGGCCCGATGATGAGCAGTTTGAGCTGCTATCTGATCCTTATTTTTTCCAGCATCAGGTGCAGAGTATGACGCCCTTATAAGTGACTGACCGGCAGACGCGGGCTGCTTCGCCTTCAGCGTGCTGACGTCTGAAACCCGTCTCTGCGTTCAGTTCAAAAGCCCTTATGCCACAGGCTTCCGGACGTGGACCGGGCACCCAAAGCATTTGATCAGCCCCTGTTCCGCGCCTTATTCAATGGATTGCCAGGCTGATGGGTGCGGTACGTTATCCTCCTCGTTCCGGAGGATATCATGACTAAAACCTGTGTCGTTTCGTTAATGCTGAGCCTCGTGCTTTGCTGGACCAGTGCGGCTGAAGCTAAGCGTCAGAAGCAGACAGATGATGAAATTCGTCAGCACATTATCGACGATTCCATCGCCGCGTATCCTGGCGTCTGCGCATGTCCGTTTAACGCGACGCGAAATGGCAGCCGCTGTGGAGGACGTAGCGCCTGGAGCAGGCAGGGCGGATACGCACCGGTTTGTTATAAAAAAGAAGTGTCAAAGGAAAGCGTGGATGAATGGCGCAGAAATAATGATGCCTGAACAGCGTCGTCCGGCGTGTCTGGCATGGGACATCAGGGTGACGATGTCACGGAAGTCTGGATCACCACACTCTGTCGTGAATGATTTTTGCTGATGAGTAGCGCAACAGCCGGGCGACACCGTGACTGACGGTGGACGGGTAAGGCGCTGATGACCCGGGCCGGGCCATCAGCATACAAATAACGGGGTCACAGGCTCTTTATTTCTGCGCCTGCTGAGCCTGCTGATTTTTTTCTGCCTCTTTCTGTTTTTTCTTCGCCATGTGATGCCCGACTGCGCAGCCTGCTGCGGCACCCGCCACACCATGATGGGCAACATGACCGGCCACGCCGCCCACGGCCGCGCCTTTCAGACAGCCTTCCGCGTTAGCCTGCATGTTTACTGACAAAAACAGGCCGGTCGCCATCACAATCACTGATAATTTTTTCATCACTGGATATCCTGGTCGTCATAGTTGCATGTTGAACTCAGCAGAGCATAGCCCGCCGCTGAGCGTCATGCTGACGGGGATACAGGAATCGCGACGTTAGTTACCTGCGGTTACGCTTTTCGGTGCTGGCGACAGACAAGCCTGCGAGTCAGTGCAGAAAGCAGACGATGATGACGCCGATGGTCGGATTCTTATTGGCTGGCCGCTACTGCGCCGGGTTTTGTCGCGGGCAGCCAGATTGAAAAGCGGGTGCCTTTTAGCGCATTACTGTGACAGGAGACGCTACCGCCCAGTGCCAGTACAATGGCTTTCACCACCGCCAGCCCTAAACCGGTGCCACCGCTCTGGCGCGACCGGGAATCATCAGTGCGTACAAACGCGTCCCAGACGGTAAGCGCAAATGCTGAATCGATGCCTGGACCTTCGTCATCAATGTGCACCACAACCCCGTTGGCATCCTGTTCACAGGCGATCATGACGATACCCGGAACAGCATAGCGGCGGGCATTCTCCAGCAGGGCAAGCAGCACCTGCCTGAAGCGTGAGGCATCACACTCAATCGTGGCCGGCGTGACTTTCAGCACTAAGGAGTGATGACTGGCTTTAAAATCTGCCCTGACCAGCTCAGCCAGCGACGCGATTTCATTCTGGATGTTCACCCGTTCATAGTGGATGTGCAGGTGGCCCGACTGCGCCAGACTCAGGGTTCTCAGATCTTCGATCAGGCGCGTCAGGCCCTCGGTCTGGTGAATCAGACTGACAAAGAGCTTTTGATCGGGGGCGAAGATACCGTCCGCTAAGCCCTGAAGCCGTCCGCGCAGTATCGTCACTGGCGTGCGTAATTCATGGGCAATGGCGGCATTCCAGGTCTGGCTGTTCTGCGACAGGTTCTCCAGCGCGGCCGCCATGCGGTTGAAATCTTTTACCAGCGCATTTATCTCGCCGATCTCAATCGCACCTTCGCTGGCGCGTGCACTCAGATCGCCTTCCGCCACCCGTTTCGCACTGTGCGTCAGGGATTCCAGTGGCACAACCATCTGGCGTGCAAAGCGGGCTGAGAAGAAAACGGAGACGGCGATGGTCAGCAGCGTGGAGACCAGCATCGTGAGCCAGTCGCTGGTGGTGCCAATATCCAGGTCGAGCGGCAACAGCTCGCCCGAAAACAGGCCGATAACGGTTGGGGCGAAAGAGTAGGTGGCAAAGGAGGTCACGAATGAATAGAGCGTGACCTTGATAATCAGCCAGTTCAGCTGCTGGCTGAGTCCCCGACGTTTCATTTACCTTCTCCGAGCCGATAGCCAAAACCACGCACATTCTGCAGCAGTCCGGATACCCCGGCGTCTTCAAGTTTTCTGCGTAACTTACTGATGTGGCTGTCTACCGTGCGCGGCAGGGTGTCACCTTCAGGAAAGCAGGCTTCCAGCAGTTCATCCCGGCTGAAAACCCGACCGGGCTCGCGAACAAAATGGGCGATAAGCCGGAATTCGGTTGTGGTCAGACGGGAAGCGATGTCGATACCCTCAGGTTTAGTCATGACGCTGTGCTGCTGCACGTTGACAGAGAGAGAACGGGTAGACAGGACATCGTCTGAACGGTTCGCCACCCGGGTGCGGCGCAGAACCGCCTGTACCCGCGCCACCACCTCGGCGGGGTTGAACGGCTTAACCACATAATCATCGGCGCCAATGCGCAGCGCAGAAAGTTTATCCACATCATCGTCGTTTGCCGTCAGCATAATGATCGGCGTGTCGCCGCGCCGGCGCATCTCCGCAAGCACCTGCCAGCCATCCATCACCGGCATACGGACATCCAGTATGATCAGCTGCGGCGTAGCGGTCGTGCAACAGGCCAGCGCCAGCGCGCCGTTTTCCGCATGGCTGACGGTATAGCCGCTATTTTGCAGATAAGCGGTCAGAATGGCGGCTATCTCCGGGTCATCTTCGACGATTAAAATATCGCTGTTATTCATAGTTATCCTGTCTTCGTCTTCATCGCCCTGAACGGAGTTGTCTGGCCAGCCGGGACGTTATGGAGGTTATCGCTATGCCGGAACCCTGCTGTTATGGCGGTGAACCGCATTAAACGAACGCGGTCTTATCATATCAGCTCCGGCAATCAATAAAGCAGACCGGATAGCGCCGGTTACTCTGTCACGTTACCTTTTCCTTTCAGCCTTGCCGCCAGCGTCATGATAGCGACGAAAAACAGCGGGACAAACAGGATGGCCAGCAGTGTGGCACTGATGATCCCGCCAAAAACGCCGGTTCCGATAGCATGCTGGGTTTCACTGGCCGGGCCGGACGCGATAATCAACGGCACCACACCCAGACCGAACGCCAGTGAGGTCATGATGATCGGACGCAGCCGCATGCGGGCCGCCGTCAGCGCCGCATCCCGCAGGCTCCGGCCCTCATAATGGAGCTGTCGGGCAAACCCGACGATCAGCACCGCATTTTTGGCTGACAGGCCGATCACCGTAATCAGTCCGACCTTGAAGAAAACGTCATCGGGTAATCCACGAATCATCACGGCGGTGACGGCACCGGCAATCCCCAGCGGAATGACCATCAGCACAGAGAGCGGGATAGCCCAGCTCTCATACAGCGCAGCCAGCACCAGAAAGATCACCAGCACAGAGAGCGCCATCAGCATCGGAGCCTGCGCGGTGGAGTGCTGTTCCTGCAGCGACTGTCCGGTCCATTCGATCGCAAACCCTGCCGGAAGCTGGCTGGCCAGCGATTCCATCTCTTTCATGGCATCGCCGCTTGAGACGCCCGGCGCGGCGCTGCCGGAGAGTCGCATCGCCGGATAGCCCTGATAGCGGACCTGCTGAAGCGGCGAGGAAGCGGCGATCGGCGTGATGAAACTCTTCAGGGCAACCATCCGGTCGTCGCTGTTGCGGACATAGAGGTTAAGGATGTCATCTATCTGCATACGATCCTTTGCCTCGGCCTGAATGATCACCTGCTGCATACGGCCTCTGTTAGGGTAGTCGTTCACATAGAGCGACCCCATGGCGGCGGAGAGGGTGTCGCTGATACTGGCAAACGAAACGCCCATGGCACTGGCTTTTTCACGATCGATATTCAGCCGGATACTCTTTCCCGGTGGCAGCCCGTCCGCATAGACCTGCGTGACTTTAGAGCTACTGGCGGCAAGCTGCAGTAATTGCTGCTGCGCGGCTTCCAGCGCCGCATAACCGCGACCGGCACGATCCTCCAGACGCAGCGTAAAGCCGGAAGAGGTGCCCAGCTCCTCAATGGCCGGCGGCATCATCGTCATGATCGTCCCTTCTGGCATATCGTGCATTGCCTCCTCGGCAAACCGGACCTCACGATGCGTTGAACTGTTACCGCGTTCTTTCCCCTCTTTCAGGACGGTGAAAGTCAGTGCGGTGTTTGCCCCGGCCCCCGAAAAACCAAATCCCAGAATAGATTGATTAGTGGCGATAGCCGGGCGTGCGTCCATAGCCGCTTCATATTTTTTTACGACCGCCAGCGTCCGCTGCTGCGTCGCCTCGGCCGGTAACTGAAACGCCGTCATAAAATAGCCCTGGTCCTCCTCCGGCAGAAATGCGGAGGCAAGCTGGCTGAATGCGATCGCCGTTCCGGCACAGAGCGCAACATACACCAGAAGCATACGGCCCGAGCGTTTGAGTATCGTGGCTGTCCAGCCCGAATAGCGTTGGGTCAGTCGCTCTAAACCACGATTGAATCCGCCGAAAAAACCGCCCCGGGCGTGACTGGCGGGCATCCGCAGCAGCGTGGCGCAGAGTGCCGGGGTCAGCGACAGCGCCAGCAGCGCGGAAAAAAGAATCGCGGTGGCGATGGAGAGCGCAAACTGACGATAGATGATGCCGACAGAGCCGCTGGCGAACCCCATCGGAATGAAAACGGCGGTAAGCACCAGGGTAATGCCGATGATGGCGCCGGTAATCTCCCGCATCGCACGTGAAGTTGCTTCGCGCGGGCCAAGGTTTTCCTCACGCATCAGGCGTTCCACGTTTTCCACCACTACGATGGCGTCATCGACAATGATGCCTATGGCCAGCACCAGACCAAACATGGTCAGCACATTGACGGAGAAGCCAGCGAGCAGCATGACGGATAGCGTGCCCAGTAACGCAATCGGCGCGACAATGGCGGGAATAAAGGTATATCTGATGTTCTGTAAAAAGAGATACATCACCACGAAAACCAGCACCATTGCTTCGAGAAGGGTGTGGATAACCTTCCCGATGGAAAGCTTTACGAATGGTGCCGTATTGAAAGGGATGGCATACCGGATATCCTCAGGCATTGACAGGCTCAGCGCCTGCATCCGCGCCGAGAGGGCTTCTGCGGTTTTTACGGCGTTAGCACCAGGTGCAAGCATGATGGCCGCACCGGTAGAGTTCTGTCCGTTTTCACGCATCATCATGCTGTAGGCCTGCGAGCCATACTCTACTCTGGCAACATCAGCGAGTGTGACGCTGGCGCCATCCTTGTGCGCACGCAGGATAATACGGCCAAACTCTGCCGGCGTAGTCAGCTGACCGGCTACCGTCAGGGGCAGAGTCACCATCTGACCCGGCAGCGCCGGTTCGTCACCGACACGGCCCGGTGCGATTTGCGCATTCTGCTGTGAAATGGCAGCGGCGATATCATTCATTGTCAGGTTAAATGAGAGCAGCTTCACGGGATCAACCCAGACGCGCAGGGCGCTTTCAGCGCCAAAGAGCTGAACACGGCCAACGCCGGGCAGCCTGCGCAGATCCTCAACCACATTTCTGGCCATGTAGTCACTTAATGCTTCGCTGTCTGTTTTGCCGGTTTTTGAGGTCAGACTGATGATCATCAGAAAACCGGTATCGGCGGATTCGACCTGCAGGCCGTTCTGTCGCACGGCCTGCGGCAGGCGGGACTCCACTGCTCTGATACGGTTCTGAACATCGACCTGGGCCAGTTCAGCCCGGGTGCCCGGTTTAAACGTGACGGTGATCGTCGCCTGACCCGACGTATCCGACGATGATTCAAAGTAGAGCAGGTTTTTAACGCCAGAGAGTTCACGCTCGATCAGACTGACGACCGAGTCGTTCATCGTCTGAGGCGAGGCGCCTGCCCAGGTCGCGGTGATCGTGATATTGACAGGCGCCACCGAAGGATAACGGGCCACCGGAAGCCGGGTCAGAGCAATAAGCCCGAACAGAACAATAAACAGCGCGACCACCCAGGCAAAAACCGGGCGTTTAATAAAAAACTGAGCCATTTTACTCTTTCTCCTGCAGGATCAGATTCACAGGAGATGCCGCTGACATCACTGCGGCAACGCGGGTGCCGTCGCTGAGTTTGTCCATGCCTTTTACGACAACACGACTGCCCGGAGGCAATCCCGCGGCAATGCGATAGTCACCGTTTACCTGTTCGCCCAGACGAACGCTGAGCGGATGAGCCTGCTGTTTATCATCAATTACCCAGACGACGGCCGTGTCGTCCTGACGGGAAACCGCCTCCTCTGGCACCATCAGTGCGGCATCATAGTGCTGGCCTGGCACCTGTACCCGCACGAACAGGCCTGGCAGCAGTTCGCGGTCGGGATTTCTCACTTCGATGCGCACCAGCACCTGACCGGTACTGGTATCCACGCTCATGCCGGAAAACAGGATCCGGCCAGGCTGGTTATAGACTGTGCCATCCGGCAACAGGAGCTTAACCGGCAAGCCCGTCGTGGCATGTTGCGGGCTGGCTGCCTGTTTACGCAGTTGCTGATAAATCCCTGCGGGCTGATAAACATCCACGTAGATCGGGTCTGTCTGGTACAGACGGGCCAGCGGGCTGCTGTCACCCGGCGTCACATAGGCGCCTTCAGAAACCAGCGCCTGATCGATGCGGCCAGATATAGGCGCCTCTACCGTGGCGAAGCGGAGATCGAGTGCTTTGCGTTTCAGGGTCGCGCTGGCCTGTGCGACATCGGCGGCCGCCTGACGGGCAGCGGCGACGGCATCATCGTAACTCTGACGACTCACCGCGCCAGTGCCGATCAGTTTTCGCAGTCGGGCGGCCTGCTGCTGTGCCCGGTCATTCGCAGCCTGTGCCCGCAGTAGTCCGGCCTGCGCGTTCTCCACTTCAGCCGTAAAGGGAGCCGCGTTGATCTGAAAAAGAGGCTCGCCCTTTTTCACTTCGGCACCCTGTTCAAACAGACGGCGCTCAATGACGCCATTGACCTGGGCTCTGATTTCCGCCGTGCGCAGTGCATTCACCCGCCCCGGCAGCGTGTCGTAAACAGATAAATCCTGAGGCTGAATCACTGTAACGGCAACCTGCGGTTCGGCAGTTTTCGTCTCGGGGCTGGCATTATCATCACAACCCGTCAGCATGGCACACAGCGCCAGCAGAATTAACGGCAGCGAAAAGCGTTGAGGGGCGAACATGGGAATCTCATTTTATTAAAAGATACGTCATCATAACGACGCCGCGTTTATTTACCGTCGAGAGTGTGTGGAGATTGTGTGTAGAGGTGATTTTTTTAATTGAGATTAAGGCATGGCCGACAGAGTTACTGACGGCCATTAAGAAACTTTTCTGGCTGGTTTCAGAAAAGTGTGCGGCGTGAAGGCATGATGTCGCACCACTGTTGTTTATAGTGCCAGGCCGGATTGTACGCACCCAGGGAGAAAATGAACTTCTTCTCAGAAAGGCTGGCTAATGCTTTAGCATGAAGAATGTTTTCCCAGAGTAAAACAGAGCCGATGCCGAGTGATTTAAACTGCGGATCCATACCACCGTTAAAATCCTCGAAATAATACCAGTCAGGACATTCGACTTTATAATTGAGGTCAAACGCGCAGGGTGAGTCATTGATAAATAATATTTTCCCAAAAATCAAGTCTCTGAACAGTGCGAAAGTTTCCGTCAGAATAGTGATATCCGTACAGGTAAGCTGGTTCTGCCAGCGGAGATTAAACAGGCGTTGATAAATTACGGCCAGTTCTCCCGGCGAAAAAGCCGAGACATCGTCGACCCTGCCACCCATTTTTCTGAATCGTCGCGCCTCTCCTGCACGCTTTTTTGCCGTCTTAACCGAAAAGTCTGGTTTGATATGGGCTATTTTCTTCTTAAACAGGTTATGGCGAAGGCTGTTAACGATCACGCCCTGAGAATGCGGCGATAATCGTTTCGCATTGAACGGCAGTATGATTTTCGCTTCCGCCTTAATTGGCAGAATAAGATCGTCAAAAACGAAGGGCAGGCTGGACTTTTTATACTCCAGCGAACCATTCAGCGAAAATATAGCGGCGACAGGCTGGTCGTTTACCTTTTTCAGGTAGTACTGAATTGCGACCCCTTCCCGTTCTGCAAGATAGGCGAGGACGCGGGGATGAGTACAGATGCTTCCTCCGAACAGCGTATAAATCTGAGCGTAAGCCGAAGCATCGCACGCTTCCCAGCCGGTTGTTTTAAGTTTTAAGTGTGTTGTCAGCATACCTGCTCTCTTAAGTGAAATCTCATGCGCCTCCCGGCGAACTCGCAGCGGGATATTTAAACCGGCAAGGGTGTAATCCATGTTTATTAAACGCCCGGTAAACAAATGAATAACCGGGCGCCTGAAAACCGCTTTGTTTAGCTTCTACACAAGTTCTACACACAGGCGCAACGATTTCTCCATCAATTATTCGACCGGCATAATTCATTTATAAAACTCTCACTAAGTTCAGCCAAAAAAATTTAATAATCCTTGATAAAAAATGAGTAAGTTTGTTCAAATCAGTCATGTGTTCAGCAACAGCCAGAGTTATTTGGCTTATGAGGTACACATCGTAAATATAAACAGAAGCTAAATGAGCAATCTTTGTGAATTATGTGTCTTGTTTAACTTTCAGATAGTCACTGGCGTTATACTGGGAAAAAGTGCTGCCTGATGGGTTAATTCATTATCAGCGTGAGTCGGCATCTTTCCTGTCAGGCCGCTGCGTCTGCGGGGTAATTTGCCGACAGGTTATTTCTTGTTTTGAATTTTTCTGTACGGAAAGTCCTTTTTTATTGCTTTTCTTTGATCAACCAGAATGAATGATACCATTATGAAAAACATACTCATTACCGGTTCTACAGGGTTTTTAGGCGGAGCTGTCGTCGCAAATTTATTACAGAACAGTGTTAAGGACAGACTACTGCTGCTGGTCAGAGGAAAAAACGTTGATGAAGGTTTAAACCGGCTTAAAGCTAATCTTGTTAACTTTGGCTTACCTGCATCATCAATTAATGCCGTCACTTCTGAAAATATTCTCCTGGGCGATCTGGCTTTACCCGAAGCGTTTATTGGTGATGCCCGGCTGGATGAGGTCACGCATGTAATAAACTGTGCAGCCGTAGCGTCATTTGGTAAAAACCCGACAATCTGGAAAGTGAATGTGGAGGGTACGTACAGGTTTGCCGAACGCATGAGCCGCGTCGCCGGGTTAGAGAAATTTATCCATGTCGGCACCGCGATGTCATGTGCGCCGGAGCCGGGTTCGCTGGTCAGAGAGAGCTGGCTGGACTCCAGCCGGGATCAGCATATTGTCGAGTATACCTGGAGCAAAGCTTCAATTGAAAAACTGATGACAGAGAAGCTGCCGGCACTGCCGCTGGTCATTGCCCGCCCGTCGATTGTCGTGGGGCACTCCGATCAGGGTTGCCTGCCATCGGCCAGTATTTTCTGGGTTTTCCGGATGGCGCTGGCGTTAGGGAAATTCACCTGCAACCTTAACGATCGCATCGACGTCGTTCCCGTTGATTATTGCGCAGATGCGCTGGTTCTGCTTCTTGATGCCGAAAAAGTGATTAACGAGGTCATTCATATCTCTGCCGGCACTCAGAGCAGCGTGACCTTCGCTGAGATTGATGAGGCGATGGCCAGAGCATCCGGCAAACGTGCGCTGGGCGATGATTATCAGAAAGTGACTTACAAGCAGCTTTCTGACAGCAGAAGAACATTCAGGGATCTGTTTGGCCCCTGTAACGAACGGATCATGCTGCGTGCGATGAATCTGTATGGTCATTTCTCAAATCTCAATGTGGTCTTTGATAACTCAAAACTCATGCAGCTCGGCATGGGCAAGCCTTCCCGCTTTACCGACTATCTGGATCGCTGTGTGTCGACCACCCGTAATGCATCCATCGCGGAGCTGATGCAGGTCGACTTCAAGTAGTGATAAAAGGCAGCCTGGGTCACAGGTTGCCTGCTAAGCGGGTTGATCCCCGATTTCTCTTCTGCTTTCAGGTGTTAAACGCGTACAGCCGTGAATACCTGCTTCATCCGACCCTTTGCTTCGACGACAATGCCGGTGCTTCCCATCAGCGCAAGCCCTGGTCCCTCTGATGGCAGAACAGAATGCTGTGTCCTGATGCATCCTTTTCAGACAAAAAAAAGTCCGCACAAGGCGGGCTAATCGTATCGCAGGGACTGCTATTATTTGTAGCTATGCACTGGTGTTGGTATTCGTGTTAATTGCACTATAAGGAAATAATCTTAGTTTTAGCCTGGCATGGGCTGTTAAGGACATCACAGATTCCATCTTTTCCGTCTTCCCGCATTAACATCTGGCGACAGGGCCCTAGCAACTTACCTGCCCGCGCGTCCGTTTCACCCTCATGTGCCACGCTCTGTTTACTTTCACATGTGCAGATAGCGCGGTTCAGCGTCAGAAATACCCCCGGTTGTGCTCCTGAAAATCTTCCAGATTTCACCACAGCGCGTCTTTGTGACTCCAGACTTAATAGGTCTGGAGTCACAAACTTTCTATGGGTAGAATGCCCTTTTTGCCATAACAGAAAGGCAGAGATGTGACGACGGAACACCTAACGGCCCCCGCGCGCTCGGCGCATGTCGGTCGCCATGTCGTGATCTGGCTGGAGCAGGTCAAAGCGGCTTCACTTAGCGAACTGGATAACTTCGGTGACGACGGTACGGTAGAGCAGGTTATGAAGGTCTGGGTAAAACTCTCGCTGCTGGTCAGCCGGCGACGTCCCGAGATCGCCGTCTCCTCACTACTGAAACATGTCCTGCCCGGCATCGGCTCGCAGCCACTTAAGACGCTGAACCGCTTACGGCTTAACCGTCTCTATAACATCCTGATCGTTGACGGTAAAAAAGAGGAGGCTCGCCGGGTCTTTGCCCTGACCAAACAGTTTCTCGCCTGGTCAGAGATGCAGGGTTATCTGGATCATTCGCCCATTGCGTCGATGAAGAAAAGGGATGTAGCAGGTCGCTCGACGCCGCCGCGCAGCCGGCAACTCTCAGATGCCGAAATCTGGGTGTTCTGGCATGGACTGGATAACCGGGCATTATCAGAGCAGGCGCGCTGGGCGCTGCGCTTATGTCTGGTCAGTGCCCGGCGACCGGATGAGATTGTGCAGGCGCAGAAAGCGGAGTTCGATCTGCGCTCAGGCTTGTGGAAACAGGGTATTCGTAATAAATCGCAGCGTGAACATGTGCTGCCGATATCCCCCCTGATGCAAACCTGTATCGAGGCGCTGTTGCGCGCAGCCGACCCAGACTCGCCTTGGCTGGTGCCCGCGCCGCGCGATTCACAGCAGCCGCTCTCAAAAGGCGCTCTCAATCAGGCGTTGCGCCGGATGATCCGTGACCCGCGCGGGCTGGGGCTTGAGGCCTTTACACCACGCGACCTGCGCCGCACCGCGCGTTCAAAACTCTCTGCGCTCAATACGCCGAATGACGTTGCCCGAAAAATCATGAATCACGCGCTGGAGGGGATCGATCGGGTCTATGACACGCACGACTACCTGAGCCAGATGCGGCAGGCCATGAATATGTTTTCTGACGCAGTTAAAGAGATCATAGAGAGTGAAAGTTACCATTCGCTGCGACATCGCTACGAGGGCGAGATGCTGGTCATCAGCGATCTTTCCATCATGGCGATGTCGCGCTGACTCCGGTCAGCCGCTACCGATCAGAAGTGATAACGCAGCCACGCAAAATAGACGTTACCGTTATTGTGGGTGCCGGGAATGTAGGTCATCTGGAAATCAAGATCGCCGTAACCCACTGACGCCAGAGGTAAAATCGCCGGAACCGGAATATATTTCCAGTTGTCTCGCGCGGTCACGCCTGCCGTATAACCTGCGCCCCAGTGGAAGTTCTGATCGGTCAGCGGACGCCAGGTGGCCACCCAGCCATATCCGCCAAAGGGTTCCCATTTATTAAACGAGTCTTTAAACGCCATCAGGTAGATACCGTTCCAGTTTCCTTTTTCATCATAACGGGAGATACCACCGCCGGCGCCCCAGGGCCTTTCATTGTACTTATCAATATGTTCCCGATCATAAGTGGCACGGTTATGCCAGGTAATGGCCGGCAAATAGAAGTCGATTCCCTCTGGCTGCTGCCAGGTGGTAGCCACTTTGTCGCTGAAACTATCCCAGCCTGCGCTCATAGTCTGCACCAGTGTGGCGGCGTGAGCTGGCGTAAGAGTGAAAACGACCGTTGTTATCATCAGCGCTTTAAAAGTCGATGTCTTGCGCATGTGAGGATTCCTGCAATATCTGGTATTAAAAAAGAGAAAAAGTGTAAATGCGGCCATTATGGCGTGAAGAAAGTCAACTTCAGGTCAATAGACGGCCAGCAGAGGATTTTATAACTAATTTGAACTAAGCGGAAACCCTATCCCGCCGTTTACTGTCATCATATTGTAGCAAATGAAACTATTGCCATTTACATCCACCCGGATATTGAAACATACAGAATCATTCAGAAAGAATAAGGAAGTTTCAGGATGCTGAACGTTCTCATGAAGGCGTATATTCCTTATTCGCCTTACTGGTACAACCCAATGGAGAGATCTTCTGTCGGGTTGAGGAGCTTATGGCTGAGGTAACGGCTGATATTGTTGGGTTAATTTCTGATGAACAGAACGGGTAGCAAATCTTAAATGGCACCTGAAATATAATGGTGATACTTTCAGGCGTAAGCCAGAATACCGTTACGGCATGGGGGGTGGAAATAAGCGTGAGGTCTGTTGCCATGATATCCGTACTGACAGCACCGGCAAAGGTTCGGATAGCTGCCACACCCTATCTTAATCTTCATCACAACCATTCCTTGGCAGATTTCGCAGCGCGCATTATTCATACAGAAGCTCAAAATCTGGAGGTTATGAGCAGTTCCGGTGGTCTGTTTTCAGCGTCAATGGCGGTCTCAGGATGAAGATGCCGGGCATTCTGACAGCATAAATAGTTATCGCGGAAACGGTCATGAAAGTGCTGCCTGAGGCGTGAATAACAGAAATGTGAATTAAAAATCTGCCGGAGAGAAATTAATCCTGGCGCTTAACTGAATAATTCAGAAAATTAATCGGCCGTTAAGATATGTCGGGCGTCTGATTAGAGAATATCTATAGTTTACTGAGCAGGATCTGGGTTACCAGCTGAGGTCGACATCTCGCTGGCAGTAATATTTCAGGGGTTCTGCGTCTGATAAAGACTCCTCAAAAATCAATTTAGTGATAATGCCAGCCTGGAATGAACGGAACGCCTTAAATGGCAACCCGCGGACTTCAATAGAAAAAAATTAACCCCGAAACAGCAGAGTAAGTGGGTTTCATTGCTCATGACCTTGTAAGCGTATCTTCCGGTTGTTAGTGAAAAAAGTTATAATATCGCGCCCGTACCCAACACTGATACGGCTGACTACCTGAAACCATCCTGATGATTGAGCGACAGATTTAATAGATAAACGGACAGTCAGATATTATCAACGCTGCAGGTGTCAGACTTAACGATCCTGCGGTCTTGTAAAAAAGCCCTGGGCCGTGACTTAGCCTCGCCTTGCTGAGCAGGCTGCCGGAGGGGGCTGGCGCAGATTAGAGCCAGCGTCTTAGCCAGGTGGCGTGCAGAAAAAGCCGGCATCATGCAGGCGAAACGGCTTGTATCGCTTACAGGCCACACATTGCTGTGCGACCAGACATTATAAAAATCTGGCACTCTTTTTGTGTCAGAGAGTGGTAAGAGGCATGACAAGAAAAAGCCTGGAGATTCTCCAGGCCAGAGGTTCCTCATTGCAATCAGAAATTATAATTCAGACTGATTGAATAATTTCGGGGTTCGTTGAACGCTACACCACCGGATGGATCGGTATTGTATTCGCGATCAAAAATATTTTTGATATTACCCTGCACCGAAAGGTTTTTGTTAACCTCATAACGCGCAAAAAGGTTTGCGATAGGGTAACTTCCCTGATAGACGCGCTCGGTTTTACCTGCAGGATTAATGGCTTCTTTGTAAGTCCGATTTTGCCAGTTTACACCGCCACCCACCGTCAATTCACGAAGGACGGGCAGATTATAGCTGGTGAACAGCTTTAGGCTTGTTTGTGGCATATACGGATTTGAACGATCGCCGGAAGCATCTTTAGCAACATAGCGAGTTGCACCAAAGGTAAGCTTTAAATTTTCAGTAACAGCGCCATTGATTTCAAAATCAACCCCGCGACTGACCACACCCTTAGACGACCTGTATGCATTCTCACTGCTATTGTTCACGTAAGTCGCATTCAGAATCTGCCCAAGATTTTCCTGCTCAATACGGAACACAGAAAGGCTGGATGTGATTAGACCATCATTCCAGTCACCCTTGATACCCGTTTCATAATCTCTTCCGGTAACGGGTTTCAGGTAATTACCTTGCTGATCCCGGTAAGTCTGGGGCTGGAAGATTGACGTGTAGCTCGCAAAGGCTGAATACGTTTCGTTAATATCATAAACAAGGCCGCCATAGGGCGTGATGTTATTCTTTTCCATATTTGAAGACGTGCCATTTGCACTGTACTGGGTATAGCGTGCTCCCAGAATAAGAGAAAGCGGGTCGGCAAGAGAGAAACGCGCTGCTGTATAGGCCGATTTCTGGCGTATGGTGTCTTCTGAAGATAATGCCCAGGCTGGCCATTGAGGTTCATCAATGTTCCCGGACCATTCATTCCAGTTTCCAACCTGTGCGGGTGACAATATGTCAGAGGAATAAATATATTTATTACGTTGACGGCTGTAATCCACACCCGCAATCAACTGGTGTTGTCTTCCCAGTAACTCAAATGGACCCGTGGCATAAGCGTCTATCGCTGTCTGCGTGCGCACACCTTTGTACCAGCCCGCATACCCATATCCTGCACTGTTGAGTATACCCGTTTGCCGATCAGGGTATCCGTCGACATACAGCAGCTTACTGTCAAAGTCTGATTCAGTATGCGTGCCATTAATACGTGTTTGCCAGCCATTGTCGAAATTTGTTGTCAGGTTAGCAAAGACTTTACGGGACAGAATATTATAGTGCGTCCAGTCAGCAGAAGGGTTGTCGCTTCGGTCGTATTGAATTTTGCTGCCGTTGCTATACCAGGTCGGCAAGCCGCCCCAGGTTGGACCATCTGTATTACGTGACTGATAGTCGTAGCCCAGATCCAGCGTAGTATTCGCAGTAAGGTCTGCCGCTACCGTGGCATAGAGGAACTTTTTACGTTTATGGTAACGGTCAACCCAGCTGTCCTGATCCTGGTAACCCGTCACCACACGACCACGCAGTGTACCGTTATCATTAAGTGGCCCTGACAGGTCTGCAACGTAACGCTGGTTATCCCAGCTGCCATAGCTTGTCGAGAGGTTACCTGTAAACGTTTTGCTATCAGCTTTTTTACGAATCATGTTTATGGCCGCGCCCGGATTACCCGTGCCGGTCATTAAACCTGTTGAGCCACGTACGACATCAATACGCTCATAGATGGCGGAATCACTATCCGTTTCACCAAAGTTCCATGCGCCCGTCTGCGTAGAAGGGATGTCATCATAGGTGTAATTGTTGATGTAAAAACCGCGTGAGTAAAAATCTACACGTTCTGAGTCATTTTGTGAGGCTGAAATGCCTGTCACATTGGCCAGGGCATCACCAATGTTTTGCAGGTTCTGGTCTTTAATGCGCTGCTCAGTGAGTGTGCTGACTGACTGCGGAATATCACGCTGGGTTAAGTTCAGTTTAGTCCCGGCACGGGTAGCTGGAACAGTATAAGCATGTTCAGCTGATGTCGCGGGAGCAGCGGCTTCCTCTGCCGTAACGGTCAGCGTTTGTTCGGGGGATGAACTTGTGTTTTCAGAACGCTCAGCTGCATGCGCAGCGCCGTAAAACAATGCGTTGCTTACCATCAGCGTTAACACTGACACTGCAAATCGGGTGTTTCTGGTTGATTGAGACGTGCCGCTACTTTCAGATTTTGCATTAACCCGGGCGAAAGACATGCCATGACCTCTTCATTTAATTAATATTTTTGGCTTATTCGTTCACCTGAGCAGTGCTGAATCATTTTTCGGCAACTTTGGTAAATTTAAGTAAGCGCAAGTATACTAAATGCAAATGATAGTTATTGCTATTAACATTTAAGAAAAGTTCAGACTTTTTTTTATGTCTGGAAATCAGGAAAAGGATTTCTGCAAAACTGTCGCCAGCGCGGAGAGAGTAAGGGTTCTGAAGAACAGATAAAAATGACTAAATTTCCAAATAGCTAATAATTATCTGGTACTTATATGCTGCGTCTTAAGCTATGTCATCGGTAAAAAGTCGATGTGTCAAACGCCTTTTCACGCGGCCTGAACAGACGGCTGGCGCGTCAGCATCAGCTGATGGCGGGTGTCAGCAACAGCCCTCAGGACAACCGCGCCCTTTAAAAATATCTCTCTGGCTTCGCTGAGCAGCGTCACCGTCGATAATAGCTGACCGGACGCCCTGACTGCTGGCCATCGATTCAGAGTGGGGCCACCAGTTATCAGCCTGCATCGCAATCGCGTCTCACCTGTCGATATCAGCTTATGAACGGGCGTCATCCCCGCGGAAGCCCTGTAACCTCGACCGGCAAAATGGAGCAGAACAATGCGACGCTGTACAGGGAATTGACAACCCGTGTTGGCGTGCAGGATTTACCCTGAAATAACGTCTTGATGATGAATTTCTTTATCCTTTGCCTTATCAGGCGGGAGCATCTTCGAATGACGCAGAACACAGATGAAGTAGCCCTTCGGTCAGGGCTTATCTTAAATCTGTTTATGCGGAACCGGCGGGGAGGTCAGTCCGGCGGCAACAGGCGGAATGGCTTCAGGATCTGCCATTCCGGGATACTGACACCCAACCCCTATTGCAAATGGTTCAGGAAGCGGTGCATAACTTTCGCTGTCCGGCGCGCAGAAACGCGCAGACCAGCCCCAGCCACAACAGACCGCAGATCAGATTGACCAGACTGAAGCCACCGGTGCCGTATCTGAACCAGGCCGTTTTGGCGGCTTCGATACCCAGCGCGATGACCAGAATTGTCACCATGCCAACTATTGCGGCCACGCTTCCTTTTCCGGCACGGCTGGAAAAAAGCGTCATGCGGTAAAGACCGGCATTGACCAGTCCGGTGCCGAAGCCGTAGAGACTGACGCCAGCGGTGAGCCACAGATAACTCTGTGGGTTGATCAGGGTGGCGATTGCTGCAAGGACCAGCCCGCAAACCACCGGCCAGGCACCGATTCTGATGGGCTGTTCAATCGACAGACGGCTGGATAAGCGTCCCAGTGTCAGGTTACCTGCGATCATGGCGGCAAAAACCGGTAACTGTAACAGTGCATAATCGATGCGGCTGAGCTGTCCGCCGTGCATTAAAATCACTGGCGATAACGCCACCCAGGCGATGCAGGGCACCGTTACCAGTCCGATGGCGAACGCGCCACGCATCACCTGACGATCTTTCAACAGCGCGCCATAACCGCGGATGATCGACCCCAGCGACAGCGGTTTCTGACGATCGCCCGCCGTTTCAGGCATGGCATACCACAATCCGGCCAGCGCCAGCGCCGCGATGGCGCCTGTCAGCCAGAACAGCGTGCGCCATTCACCGACGGTCAGAAACGCCGCTCCCACCAGCGGACCGGCCAGCGGTGCCAGCAGGGCCACATTCGCCATCAGCGCCATTATTTTGATGCTGAGTGATTCGGTGAAGGCTTCCTGGATTGCCGCATAACCGACCGCGCCAATAAAGCAGAGGCTGATGCCCTGCAGGAATCGCAACAGTACAAACTGTTCGATGGAGGTGACCAGGTGGGTCGCGATGCAGGAGAGCGTAAAAAAGGCCACGCCACTGAGCAGTACAGGACGACGACCAATGCGATCCGAGAGCGGTCCGAGCAGCCACTGCAGCAGAATACCGCCCATCAGATAAGCAGTCAGCGAGGCGGGAACCCACTCCGGCCCGACGTTAAATTCCTGCGTCACCAGCAGCATACCGGGCTGGATCATGTCATGCGCAAGGTAGGTCGCAAACTCGAATAACACCAGCGACAGTGGAAAGATCAGATGTCGCCGTGTCAGTCGGGCGATCGGCTGGAAGAAGGTCATGATGAATACCTGTGAGAAGACGCTAAAAAGTGCGGCCACCAGCGTGACCGCATAACATGCAGGATTAATTGTGACAGTGTAACGACTAGCGCCAGCGGGCAATAGGGTTGACCAGCGTTCCGGCAAATTTCAGATTCTCAGCCGGATCGGCGAGGTTAATCATCTGCTGATTATTCGCCAGCTGCAGACGATTCAGGCAGGAGCGGGTAAACGCTGGCGCGAACATGTCATAGCGCGCGAACTTCGTGGCATGTTCCGGGTGCGCATTCTGGTAATCCTTCACGCACTGCGCGACCGCCTGCCAGAACGCCTCTTCCGGCAGCGTCTGTGACTGATGCAGGATCGCGCTGATGAAGCGGAAGATGCAGTCAAAGACATCGGTAAAGATCGACAGTAACTTCAGCTCCTCCGGCACATCCACCGCCAGACGCTGCACTCCCTCCGGCAGCACCGCGTCCGGGTTCATCACGGCGATCTCTTCGCCAATATCCTTCATATACGCAGCTACCGGGACGTTGTTCTCCAGCAGCATGATCAGGTTTTCACCGTGTGGCATAAACACCAGGTCATGCTGATAGAAGCAGTGCAGCAATGGACTGAGGTAGCAGGTCAGATAGCGGTCGATCCACGCTCTGGCAGAGACACCGGAGTCCGCGATCAACGCGGGCAGCAGAGGCTGCTGCTGCTGATCGACGTGCAGGAAAGCGGCCATGGTCATCAGGCGCTGGCCTGGCTGCAGGCTGGCAGCCGGGTTATCCCGCCACAGCGCAGCAAACATCTTTTTATAGGCAGAATCCCCTTTAATCGCCTGTTCATAGGCGCGGTTGTGGTAACCCACCGTCGCCACCTCGCGCAGGATGCGGAAATCGCAGCGTTTCAGCCACGCATCCTCGGCGACCAGCGCGGCCAGCCAGCCATTAATGGCGGGGGTTGTCGCCATATAGTAAGGTGACAGGCCGCGCATAAAGCCCATATTGAGCACGGACAGAGCAGTTTTGACGTAGCGTTTCGACGGCGCGCTGCGGTTAAAGAAGGTGCGGATCGACTGTTGTGCCTGATACGCGTCATCTCCGGTGCCCAGATAGACGATTTCGTGACGGGCGACGTCGGCGGCAAACACCGTCAGCAGTTTGTTGTTCCACTGCCACGGATGGACCGGCATCAGGATATACTCCTCTGCCGCCACTCCTTTTTGGGTTAACTGAGCCGTAAACGCGTTCAGTGTGCTATCACCCAGCTCGTCGCGCATCAGTTGCTCATAGCTCAGTTCGCTGAGGCTGGAGAAATGGGCGTTGCGGCGATGGACGGCAACCCAGATAAGGTGAACCGGCGCGGCGGCCTCCGGCGCAAAGGCCAGATAGTCACGGGCATCAAAGCCGATGCGTCCGTTATTGGCGACAAAGCAGGGATGCCCTTCGGTCATTGCCGCTTCCACCGTCTGGAAATCGGCGGAAACCAGTGCCTGGCTGTCAGGGTTATTCTTCTGACGTTTATAGACGCTGCTGCACAGGGTGCTGCTGATCTCTTCCATGTAGGTCGCCAGCAGCGGCTGCGGAATACCAATCTCCGCGTTGAATTCGACGATAAACTGCAGCGCATCCAGCGGTAGCGTGCGCCCGTTCTCCTGCCTGCGCAGAGAGTCCGCGTCGATCTCCCAGTGGTCCAGCGCCAGTCGTGCGGCGCGGAAATGGTAGCTGGTTTCACCGCCCGGCACCATCAGCTGATATGCGTCGTCACCCGTGGCCTGTGGCGCGATAATTTTTTCATGGGCAAACTCAGCGATCGCTTTGCGGATCAGCATGCGGTTTGCCTGGGTCCAGTGTTCGCCGGTCAGATGCGTGCCGTCGGTCAGTGAAGCGGGGGTATCCATAGTCTGCGACTCCTGCAGTAACGCGTGTTGATAATCTTCCCGCTGGCAGAAAGCCAGCCAGGCGGTTTTATGGCCCAGGTCAACGGTATGCTGGTAGCGGAACCCGGCACGCCGGTTCAGAACGTGGATCTTCTCATTGCGCACGTCCGGCTCTACTACGACACGGTTCACCTCGGGGCGGCTGAACATGTAGTCCATCACCAGCGTGAAGACCTGCCAGCTGAAGGCTTTGATCGGCTGGCTGGCGGGGGCAATCAGGATATGCATGCCGTAATCATCGGGCGCGGCCGGGTAGAACTTCCCGATCTCGTCGTCAGCGGCGCGATAGCACTCGATCAGACAGACCGGCTGGTCGTTGCAGCAGCCGATCAGCGCCGCATGGGGATCGGCGGCGGTCAGTGTCTGATAAAACCCGGCAACCTGCGCCAGGCTGTGTGACTGCATTCCCCAGAAACGGGCATAGTCGCGGGTGACCCAGCTGTGAATCAGAGGTGCATCGTCTTCCCGCATCGGTCTCAGGGTGAAGCGGCCAGCCGGACGGTCGGCCGTAAACAGCGTTTGTGTTTGCATGTCAGCGCTCCGTCTTAGCCGGGAAGGTCTGGAAAGCGATCTGGCGCTCGATCGGGTAAACCTCGCGTCCGGTCAGTTCGCGCAGCAGCACGGAGTTGCGATAGCAGGCCATGCCCAGATCCGGGGTGACAAATCCGTGGGTGTGCAGCTCGGCATTCTGCACAAAGATCTGATTATGGTGGTCGATGCTGTAGTTGCGCTGCACGTCGTAACGCCCTTTGTCATCCCAGCGCAGGCGCGCTGCAATCCCTTCCAAAAACATCGGTGGCTGATAGTGATAGCCCGTTGCCATCACCAGTCCTTCCGTGCGGCGGGTAAAGGTGCAGTCCTGCTCCTCCTGATGAAGTGTCAGTTCAAATTCGCCCTGTGGCAGCCAGCGCATCGCGGTCAGGGCCGAATGAGTGAAGAGATTGACGTTCAGGTCACCGTCGAGCTGTTTCACATACATCAGATCGTAAATGTCGTTGATCAGACTGCTGTTGATACCTTTGTAGAGATTCTTGTGACGGGCATTCAGCTCATCACGGGTGTGAGCGGGCAGGGCGTGGAAATAGTCGACCCACTCCGGCGAGGTCATCTCCAGCGTCAGTTTGGTGTACTCCAGCGGATAAAAGCGCGGCGCACGGGTGATCCAGTTGAGCTGATAACCAAAGCGGTCAATATCGGTCAGCAGATCATAATAGATCTCGGCTGCGCTCTGGCCGCTGCCCAGCACGGTGATCGACCGCTTCTGCTGCAATTCAGCTTTATGCGTCAGATAGTGGCTGGAGTGGGTCAGGCGCTGGCGGTGCGGCTGGCTGCACTCGGGCATCCAGGCCACCGGGCCGGTGCCAAGGATCAGATGACGCGCCAGATAGCGCAGCTTCTCCCCGCTGCGGGTGTCAGTCACCTGCAGCTGATAGAGGCCTGCCGCCTCATCATAGCTGACATAATCGACATGACTGTTCCAGCGCAGATTAGAGAGTCGCGAACTGGCCCACTGGCAGTACTGGTTATACTCCTTGCGCATCAGGAAGAAATCTTCCCGGATATAGAAAGAGTAGAGCTTTCCCTTTTCCTTCATGTAGTTAAGCAGGCTGTAGGGGCTGGTAGGATCGGCGAGCGTTACCAGGTCGGCCATAAACGGCGTCTGCAGATGGGCGCTTTCCAGCATCATCCCGGTGTGCCAGTCGAATCCCGCATTCTGATCCAGGAAAAGACCGTTCAGCTCCTCGACCGGCTCACTCAGGCAGGCCAGGCTCAGGTTAAACGGACCGATACCAACGCCAATAAAATCGTAAACAGGCTTATCCATCTCAGTTCGCTCCCTGCTTGACGGCGCTTAGCGCAGAAGCACGCATCTGTTCCCGGCCATAGTAGGTGATCAGGCTCAGCACATCTTCGATGTCCGCTGGGGTCGTGGTGGGGTTCAGTAGCGTGAATTTCAGATACTGGCGTCCGTCAACTTTGGTGCCGGCAACCACCGCATTTCCGGCGCGGAACAGGGCTTTACGAATAGACGCGTTAATCTCGTCGACCTTTGCGTCGCTGATCTGTTTGCCTGGAACGAAGCGGAAAATCTGGGTGGTCAGCTCCGGGGCATGCAGGACTTCAATGGCAGGATGCGCCTTCAACAGTGCATGTGCAGACTCTGTCAGCGTGATCAGGGTATCGAAAGCCTCCCCCAGGGCCGTCGGTCCCATCACCCGCAGTGTCAGCCACATCTTCAGCGCGTCAAACCGGCGGGTGGTCTGAATACTCTTATTAACCAGATTAGGGGTACCTTCCTGCTGCGCACTCAGCGGGTTCAGGTAATCTGCATGGTGGGTGACATGCTTCAGGTTCTGGCTGTCACGGACGAAGAACGCGCCGCAGCTGACGGTCTGGAAGAACGATTTGTGATAATCGACGGTCACCGAATCCGCCTGTTCGATACCCCTCAGACGTGAGCGGTGCTTCTCAGAGACCAGCAGTCCGCAACCGTAAGCCGCATCAACGTGCATCCAGAGACCGTACTCTTTACAGAGTCGGGCAATGGCCGGCAGCGGGTCGATGCTGCCGAAATCCGTGGTGCCGCTGGTGGCGACAACGGCAATCGGAATCAGCCCTTCGCTGCGGCAGCGTGCTATCTCCTGCTCCAGCGCAACCTCATCCATACGGTAGTGTTCGTCATGATCTACGGCGATCACGGCGTCATAGCCCAGCCCCAGTATCGCCATCGATTTCTGGATGCTGAAGTGACTGAGTTTCGAGGTAAAAACCCGCCATTTAGATGCGGTTTCCGGCAGACCACGCTGCTTGATCAGATGGCCGGGATGATGTGCCGCACACCAGCTGTCGCGCGCCAGCAGCATGGCCATCAGGTTGGACTGCGTGCCGCCGCTGGTGAAGATCCCATCGGAGCCGCCAGGCAGGCCGATGCGACCCAGCGTCCAGTCAATCACCTTCTGTTCAATCAGCGTGCCACCGGCACTCTGATCCCAGGTATCGACTGAGCTGTTAACGGCCGCCATGATCTGCTCAGCCATCAGAGAGGGCAGCACGACCGGGCAGTTCAGATGGGCCAGATATTTGGGATGGTGGAACCAGACGGCGTCACGCAGATAGAGCTGGCTCAGCTCCGCCAGCGCCGCCTCGTTGTTGCCCAGCGGTTGATCCAGATCGACCCCGCTGAACTCGGCCGCCAGCTCATGGGGCAGAATGCCGCTAAAGGGTTTCTCTACGCCGGTGACGGTGCGGGTCATCAGCGCCAGCACCTCCTGAGTCTGCTGCGACCAGGCTGCCAGTTGCTGATCGTTAAAAATGGCGGTTTCAGCCATGCTGGCAATGGGGGCAGGCGCGGATTCCCGTGCCGCCTGGGTGGATGAGCGTAAAAGCATGTTCAGTTCCTGTGCGTGAATACCGGGTACCCTGCTGACAAAAATCAGCAGCGTCGGATGTCCGCTCAACAACTCCAGTAAACATAAAACTAACTAACCAGACAAAAACCCGGCCATCAGCTGGCTGAGTGTTTTCACCTTAAAAAGATGCAATGCCACAGATTATTTGTGGACTAATCAGCGTTAAACGCTTTGTTATATGCGGATGAGATTGTAAATGTTAATCATTTGCATTCAATTGTTTTATTGTGAAATTTTATTTATTAGCCATCCTTATGTTGCAAATGTGATATTGATCACGATTTTGATTCGGAATCGTCCTTTTTTAGCGAAGCTGGGATGAATGCTCACCGGGCAAGTGAACGGGATACAGGCTTTAAATGGCTGTGGATGCTAAGTCTGGAGAATGGCCGATACAGAGATAAAACAGCTTCGTTCAGGCCGGTAACAGGGAGGGGGGATGAAGCCAGAAAGCGCTAAAAGCGCTTTCTGGCTGGAAGGGTGTAGCTTATCCTGCGTTTGGTTCCACAGGCACTTTCTTTCTGGTCATAAAGTTGAAAATTACCAACAGGGCAAAAATGCCGGTGATGATCAGCGTAATGGTGCCTTTATCCATAAAGTGCGCCATTTTGCCAAGAAGAATACCGGTGACGCCAAAGTCGGTGTCAGAGAACGTGGTGTTGGTCAGGCCAATCTGTCCCAGCACGGGCAGCAGGGCGACAGGCAGGAAGGTAATCAACAGACCATGTGCAAAAGCACCGCAGATGGCGCCGCGTTTACCCCCGGTCGCATTGCCAAATACGCCAGCGGTCGCGCCACAGAAGAAGTGAGGGACCACGCCTGGCAGAATCAATACCCAGTGAAGCTGGCCAAGGACAAACAACCCAACTAGTCCGCCGATAAAGCTGGAGATAAAGCCTACCAGAACCGCATTCGGTGCATAGGGGAAGACAATCGGACAGTCCAGTGCGGGCCGGGCATCCGGAACCAGTTTTTCGGAGAAACCAGTAAAGGCCGGGACGATCTCTGCCAGAATCAATCGCACACCCTGCAGAATAATAAAAACACCGGCCGCAAAGGTAATCGCCTGAATAAAGGAGTAAACCAGGTAGTTCTGACCGTTACTGAAATGCGATTCCACATAATCTTTGCCGGCAGACACCGACAGGATGAGATAAATAATCATCATTGTCAGAGAGATAGAGATAGTGCTGTCGCGCAAAAAACTCAGGTTTTTTGGCATGTTCATCTCTTCGGTGGACTTAGAGCCCTTGCCCACCAGCGAGCCGATCCAGCCTGATAAGACGTAGCCAATCGTCCCGGTATGCGCCAGCGCAACGTGGTCGCCGCCGATGATCTTCCGCATATAGGGTTGAGCGATGGCAGGGAAAGTCGCCATCAGAATACCTAACAGCAGGGAGCCGGTGTAGATAAGCTGAATACCCTCGAAACCGGCGACCGATAAGATAATCGCGATCATACAGGCCATGTAGAAAGTAACGTGACCTGAAAGGTAGATATATTTGAGCCGGGTAAAACGGGCGACAACAATATTCGCCACCATGCCGAAAGCCATGATCATCGTGGTTGGCGCGCCATATTTTGCCAGGGCGATCGAAACCATCGCTTCATTGTTGGGAATGATGCCCTGAACATCAAACGCCTGCTTAAAAATGTCGCCCAGCGGCGTCAGAGAACCGACCAGCACGGTCGCTCCGCCTGCCAGCACCAGAAAGCCCAGAATCGTTTTGACCGTTCCCTTAATCACATCCGGGAAGGGCTTCTTCTGCGCAACCAGCCCGAAACATGCCACCAGTCCGACCAAAATGGAGGGCACTTTCAGCACGTCGACGACGAACTGCAAAAGGTTTTGAGTAAACATATTAACCTCGAGGGTATGGTGTTTATCTGCTTATCAACATTCAGTTTTTCTCGAAATACTCACGTATCTTTTGTTCAATTTCTTTCAGATCGATGATGTTATTGATGATAATGACCTTTTCAGGTGGAAGGTTTGCGCTGTAGGCAATGTCTTTCGCCATGACAAATACATCTGCCACCTCGGGAGTGACCGAACCAAGATCGGAATGTTCCACTTCTGCTTCAACACCGATCGTCTTCAGCACTTTCTTGATGTTCATTTCCATCATGAAGCTGCTGCCCAGACCTGAACCACACACTGCCATCATTTTCATAGCTCACCTCGTTAACTGTTTTTAGAAAAGGGGGATGCTTCAGTCCGGCTAAACACCGGTCAGAATCGCCATCAGCGCCTGCTGACTGCGGGCGGCAAAGATCTGCTCCATGATGTTTTCATCGGAGAGCACCTCTGCCAGCTGAGAAATCATTTCGATGTGACTGTTACTGTCCGGCGCGGAAAACATGAAGATCGCCTTTACGGGATCGTTCTCTTCGGCGTCAAAGATCACGGCGTTGCCCAGCAAAACAACGGACAACCCGAGTTTATGCGCGCCCTGTTCCGGGCGCGCATGGGGCATAGCAATCTGGGGCGCAATCACAAAAAAGGGGCCGATCTCCTCTTTCTGGTGAATAATGGCATCGATATATTGCTGCGATATGGCGCCTTCATTGAGCAGCGGACGTCCCGCCACGGCTAATGCTTCCCGCCAGTCAGCGACGTTTTCCACGTACTGTACTTTTTCGTTATTCAGCCAGTCAGCCAGATTTGACATCGTCTTAATCCTGCCTTAAATGCGTAATAAAATTTATGTAAGTCACGAGCCCGGATGACGGGATACGTGTGCTCTGGTGAACCCGACTACGCTGCACATGTACAGTCACTTTCTGATGAAATTGACTGACTACTGCTGCCTGTCCCGTATTTCCTGACATCACAGGCTGTGTACAGAACAGAGAATATGAGTAACGACTGATAAAAAATCCTTTTATTTCATGTCATTAAACACTGTTTTCTCTGCCAGCGAAAATGTGAAAAAGCGGATCCACTGATGTCATCACATCTGTACATCTTTAAGATGTCTAGTCATCCTGATAATGTACTTCGACGTGTACGGACACAACCCGTAAAGTTCAAATTCTGGTATGCAGGCTAAATATCAGTGTCAATTTGTTAAATTGATCACATATTCAGGGTGCCGGTGTAGTACTCCTCCGGCAATGTCAGGCAGAACGGTAATGACACGGATAAGTGGCGCCGCCTGTTCACTCACATGGGAAGAAAATCGATGGTTGACGGGATTACTGAGAAGCAAAAAGAGGTGGTGGATTACATCCTCAATAAAATTAAACAGGATGGCCTTCAACCCGGAGAAAAACTGGATACCGAAATCTCAATCGCAAAAAACATCGGCATTACCCGCGCAACGGTCCGTGAGGCGACACGCATTCTGGTAGAACAGCAGCGGATATACCGGGTAAAAGGCTCGGGGATCTTTGTGGGCTCCTCAGAGATGAGCAGTCAGGCGCACCGTTTTCATGTGCTCTCGCCGTTCGACTTTCAGGCGCAGCGGAAAGGGCATAAAGGCGTCAGGAAAATTATTTCGGTCAGCATTGTCAAAGTTCCCTCGGCGGAAATGGCCCAGGCGTTGCGGATTAAGAACAGCGACCAGATCTATAAGATCCATCGCCTGATGTGTTTTGATGATATTCCGGTGGCGCTTGAACAAGTTCACCTGCCGGTTTCTCTCTTCAGCAGCATGGAATTCAGTAAGCTGGAGATCTCGAAATATGCCTATATTGAAGAGGTTACCGGAAAAAAGGTTCAGCTCAGAGATCAGCATCTGACGGCGATTAATCTCATGCACAGTGAGTTTCTGACGCTGCTGAATTTAACACCCGGTGATGCGGTCATCCAGATAAATGAAACCGTTTATCTCGACGACGGGGTGCCCTGCGAGGTTAATATTGCGATCATCAATACCCGCTATTTTCCGTTAAAACAAAACTCTCAGCGGCCCTGATTTCTGCCGTCTGCTCTTCGCGGCTGGCTGTAAAGCTGCAGCCACTCAGCAGACAGAAAAAAAGAGTGGTCTGTGGGGTAAAATAACCACGCCAAAGAGAGTGCCTGCTATTTCCACCAAAGTGAATCGCACCGGATAACCAGATTTTTATTTGCTCAGCCATCCAGGCCTTATCCTGTTTCCGCCATTAAACAGAGTGCTGCAGCGCGCGCGCTCGCTTTATCTGCCCATCCCGGCATCAGCCCGTGTATAAGACCTTTTCTGCAAACTTGTGCCAGCTTATCGATTTTAACCACCTCATGCTGTGAAAATAAGCGGCATAGTGGGCTGTGCCCCCCGGCATGGTTTACTGAACCGGCAGAGACAGCTGACCGGTTCTGTCTCAGGCCAGCGGATAACATCGGAATTGAACTACACTCTCCAGCGTTAGTGATTTATCCTGCCCGCCTGAGCTCATAAAAATCCTCACGGCGTGCCGGAGTAATTGACCTGGAAGCCTCATGAAAATCAGATTCCTTTCTGCCAATGAGCAAAAACTGGCGGAGGTGCGCAAAATTCTCGAGCCTGTCGGGGTCGAAGTGTTGCCCATCGCCCGTCGCATCGAAGAGATACAGACTGAAAACGAGCTGGACCTGGTGCGCGACAAACTCACCAAAGCCTTTTCCCTGATAGGGCGCCCGCTGTTTGTCGAACACACCGGCCTTTATCTGGATGGCCTGAACGGTCTGCCCGCCGGACTGACCCGCATTTTCTGGAACCGTCTGGACGCTGACCGTTTTACTGCGCTGGTACAGGGACTCGACAGCCAGGCCGTGACCGCCAAGACGGTGCTCGGCTACTGCGATGGCCGCAAAATGTATCAGTTTTCGGGTGAACTGCGCGGCACCATCGCCGCAGAACCCGCCGGCACACGTGGTTTTCAGTGGGACTGCGTGTTTATCCCTGAAGGTTACGATCAGACCTTCGCCGAAATGGGCGAACTCAAAAATGAGATCTCGATGCGGCGTATCGCGCTGGATCGCTTTGCCACCTTTTTAAAAACCTCACGGAGCGTGGCATGAAACCAGAACTCAAGCGTGCTTATGACTCCGGCAAACTGATCCTGTTCGCCGGGGCGGGTATCTCGCGCAATTTCGGTCTTCCGGAATGGCATGAACTGATTGCGCATCTTGCCAACGAGCTGGGCTACGATCCCAAAATTTTCAACACTTATGGAACGCACCTGTCGCTGGCGGAGTATTACAAACAGAAGAAAGGCTCGCTCGGCCCGCTGCGTAGCTGGATGGATCGTGAATGGCATCGACCGGATATCGATGTCCGGTCTTCTGAAATCCATACCATGATCACCCAGGGGAATTTCTCCCGTATCTACACCACCAATTATGACCGCTGGCTGGAAGCAGCGCATGACGCCAACGGTGTGCCTTATTACAAAGTGGCCAATGCGGCCGACCTCGTCTCTCTTACCGAGGACAAACGCCATATTATCAAGCTGCACGGTGACTTTGACGATGACACCTCCATCGTGCTCGATGAGAGCAGCTATTTTGAACGCCTCTATTTTGACTCGCCGCTCGATATCAAACTGACGCACGACGTCATGGGCAACTCCGTCCTCTTTGTCGGCTACAGCATCAGCGATTTCAATATCCGGTTGCTGTTTTACCGCCTGACCAAAATGTGGGGACGTACCGGGCTGGCGACCGCGCGGCCAAAATCGTACCTGTTCACCAACCGGAATAATCCGGTGGCGAAAGAGGTACTGGGGCAGTGGGGGATCGAAGTGATCGTCTCCGAAGAGGACGATCCGCGCAAAGCCCTGGCGATGTTCCTTGAGGAGTTGCTGGTGTAATCCGCCGGGTAACTGGCAGCCAGCGGCGCTGAAAAAACCGGTGGGTGGGCAGGGCTTGACTGCGCTCAACCCGTAAACGCTATTCTCTGCTGGTAATGCATCGCTGGCATGATATACTGTATGTATACACAGTACCTGAGGGCGAAAAGATGGCTGTTGAAACAAAATTTGTAGTAGTCAGAAAGGGTGAAGAGAAGATGACGTTTGCCAATAAGAAAGAGGCCGATGCCTACGACAAAATGCTCGACATGGCCGAAGCCTTCACCGACTGGCTGTTACAGCAGCAGCCTGATATGGGCGAATCTCAGGCAGAAACCCTGGGCCTGCTCATGGCCGATCAGAAAGATGCTGTTCAGCATATTCTGCGCACCAGCAAGCTGCCGGCAGCGGCCAGCGCGTCGAAGTCCGGCGCCGTTTCCGATCAGGATGCCAGCGAGCAGGCAGACGAACCCGTGACAAAGAAAGTGCGCGCCGTTAAAGCCGCATAATCCCACATTGCCGGAAGGTTCGCTTCCGGCAATGCTGTTTTTGCCTGGCCTGATGGCCCGCGCTGCTCTATGTTCTTCTCTTTTCTTCCTGGTGGTTAACCTGATAACGGGTGCTCCTGCCGCCGCCTTCCAGTTTGTAAAGACAGCCTTTTTCCACCAGATCGGCCAGATGTCGCGTTGCAGTTGCCTTACTCACCTTCGCTACTTTCTGATACTGACTGGCGCTGATGCCCAGCTCAAAACCCTGCTCCCCGCCATCCAGCAACCGGTTCATCACCTTTACCTGTTCAGGGCTTAATCCGCTTCCCTGATGCCGCAGCCAGAAACGCGCTTTCTTCTGCGTGCGTTCGATGACCTGCATCGCCTGCTGCAGGCTCTCGTTCAGGATATCCAGAAACCACACCAGCCAGGGCGTGATATCGAGGTCGCCTTTTTGCGTTTGTTCAAGAATGCGGTAATAGCCGGTTCGCTGCGCCAGAATAGCGGAAGACATGGCGTAAAGGCGAATGCTCTGGCTGTCCGCCTGCGCCAGCGCCAGATCGGTTAACGCACGGGTGATACGACCATTGCCATCATCAAACGGGTGCAGGGTGACAAACCACAAATGGCAGATGGCAGCGCGGAGCAGCGGGTCCAGCATCACATCCTGCTGGCTGCTGTTGAACCATGCAATAAACTGCGCCAGCAGGGGTTCCAGCCCGTGACGCGGCGGCGCTTCAAAATGGACCGTGGGCCTGTCAAAGCGTCCTGAAATGACCTGCATTGGCTCGCTGCCGCGCAGTGTACCGACGCTCAGGCGCTGCACCGTCCACTCATCCGCCGGAAAAAGCCAGTGATGCCATTGATAAAGACGTTCCAGCGTCAGCGGCTGGCTACGGTTATTGATCGCATCCAGCATCATGGCGGCCAGCCCTTCTGAGCGATCGGAGACCGGATAAGGCTGTGCTTCCGACACACCGAGCCGACGTGCCAGTGACGAACGTACTGACTGCACATTGACCCGCTCCTCTTCAATTGCGGAGGAGGAGAGAATATTGCTGAGCAGGGTATCCAGTGTCTGTGTTTCGCCGTCGGTTTGCAGGCTGGCACGGCCCAGCAACAGGCCGCGCTGCTGCTGGAGATGGCGGAGGCGCGGTAACAGCACCGCATCCTGCCAGTGAAAATGGGGCCAGTCCGGCTGCTGCCAGATCCAGGTAACGCTCATAAGCAGCTCACGATCAGAGTGGATGAGCCGAATAAATGAGGTTATTCGGCTCATGAAATGAGGTGATAATAGCGAATAAAAGGCTCACTGGCCAACCTGCTGACCTGGAAGAGAAGAAAAAGGGCCTGAAGGCCCTGTTTATTTAGCGGGAGAACTGCATAAAGGTGTCTGAATAGTAGTGAACGATCCAGGCGACATAGGCTAACCAGACGATCATTCCAATAGCCAGGGGCTTACTCATCATTGAACTCTCCTCGGTGACAAAGCTGCAACAGCGATGGCGATAAACTGACAGTAATACCAGGCGGCAGTATTGTTTCAGATCAAAAAAAGCCCGTTCAGCTCCAGCGCAGCATCACTATTCCAATCAATTTCCCCCCACATCCTTTCCGCCGGTCCGGCTCCGCCATTAAAGTTCAAAAAATCACCGCCGATAAAAGATCACGGGAGCACCAGAATCACAGGGAGAACAAGAAACAGGTAACTTTCAGGGGAATCGTTATGGCGAGCCACGTAACACATAAAAAAAAGATGAGCACCCGTGCCCAGATGCTGGTCATGGGCGGGCTGACAATCATGCTGGGATTCAGCGTCACCATTGGCGTCCTGAGCTGGCAGTCCGCTCGTGAACAGAAGTCGCTGGCCGAAGAGTATCTGCAGCAGATTGCACAGAGTCGCGCTCTTCAGGTTCAGCAGGCGCTAAGCCATGCACGCGATGTCGCCAGTCATCTTGGACAAAGCCTGATCGCGTTGCCCCAGGCCGGGATTACAGACAGAAAAGTTGCCGATAAGGTCATGGAATACGCACTACGTGCTAACCCTGATTACCTGTCAATGTCAGTGATATTCGAAAAAAATGCGTTTGACGGTCGCGATGCCGAGTTTGCCTCACAGCCCGGTCAGGCACCGGAAGGCCGCTACGCCTGGTTTGTGGATCGCGATGCTGCCGGCAACTACGCCATGCATCCGTTGCTCTCCTATCTGACGCCAGGTCAGGGAGACTATTATCTGATTCCGCAAAAATCACAAAAGGATACCCTGACAGAACCTTATAGCTATGCCTACAACGGCGTACCGACACTGCTCACTTCCGTTGCCGCCGCCATCATCGATCAGGGAACGTTGAAGGCGATTGTGACATCTGATATCTCCCTGGCCTCACTGCAGCAGCAGGTGAATCAGATCAAACCCTGGCAGGGCACCGGTTATGCTCTGCTGCTTTCAAATGGTGGCAAGGTGGTTTCTTCGCCGGTGAAAGAGGAAGCCGGAAAAGCGTGGAAAGGCCAGAAGGACAATTTTACCGCGAAGATTGTCGAACATTTTGATCCCGTGCTGGGTGAAAACGCACTGATGACCTGGCAGCCAGTGGTGATCGGCAACAGCGACAAACCCTGGTATCTCGGCGTGGTGGCACCCGTCAGTCAGGTGATGGCTGCTGCTGATCGGCAACGGATGTGGGCAGTACTGCTAATGGCGGTCAGTATTCTGCTGGTCGGAGCCGTACTCGGCATGCTCTTCAGCCGTAAAGTATTAAGGCCGATTGGCGGCGAGCCCATCGAGGCGGCGAACATTGCGCTGGCGGTCGCGGACGGCAAGCTGGATAACCCCATCAGCGTGAAAAAGGGCGACCGCAACAGCCTGTTCTTCGCGCTGGAAACGATGCAGAATCAGCTGCGTCAGATCGTCGGTCAGATAAAAGATGCCAGTGAATCGGTGCGGCAGGGCGCAGGGGAAATCGCCAGCGGCAACCTCAATCTGGCCTCGCGCACTGAAGAACAGGCGGCGGCCCTGGAGCAGACCGCCGCCAGCATGGAGCAGATCAGCGCCACCATCCGGCTGAACGCCGACAACGCGAAACAGGCGACCAGTCTGACCGAAAACGCCACACATATCGCCAGCCGGGGTGCCTCGCTGGTCGGCGAGGTGGTGCAGACCATGGCACAGATCGACGACAGTTCGAAAAAGATTGGCGATATTACCACCATGATTAACAGCATCGCTTTCCAGACCAATATTCTGGCCCTGAACGCGGCAGTGGAAGCGGCAAGGGCGGGAGAGCAGGGGCGCGGATTTGCGGTAGTCGCCTCGGAGGTGCGCAACCTGGCGCAGCGCAGTGCGAACGCGGTGAAAGAGATCGGTGCCCTGATCGAGGAGTCGAGCGTCCGGGTCGAAAGTGGCGTCCGGCTGGTTAACGATGCCGGTCAGACCATGCAGGCGATGATGCAGGCGGTGAGTTCAGTACAGGGAATTATTAGCGAGATGGTGACGGCCTCCGATGAACAGGCGCGCGGCATCAGCCAGATCACCATTGCCGTCAACGAGATGGATGGCACCACTCAGCAGAACGCCGCACTGGTGCAGCAGATGACGGCTGCCGCCAGCTCGCTGGAAGATCAGGCACAGCAACTGGCGCAGACAGTGGAACAGTTTCATCTGGCGTAAATCCTGCGTGCCGCCGCATCTGAAGCATGCGGCGGCTCAGGCGGTCCGCGTGCGCCGCAAGATACAAACGTTTCTGTGGCGCGCGCGAGTGTATTACCGTGGCGGGTACATCGTGTTAACCGGGTCAGCCGTCTGAATCAGCGGCTGACCTTAATGAATCACTGCTCCCTCAGCCGCACACCGCTGCTGGCGTCAAACAGGTGCATTTTGTCTGCGTTAACGGTCACGGGCAGCGTGCCACCCGGTACCGCGTCACTGCGCCCGCTGAGTTGCAGATGCAGCGGAAAGCCCTGCCAGTTGAGATGTAACAGCGTCGATTCGCCCGTGATCTCCACGATGCTGACCGTGGCGGGCTGGCCGCTGGCATCGCTGAGCAGATCGTGCGGGCGCACGCCCAGCGTGACCGGCTGATCGGCCTGCCGCTGTGCGGCGTCATGCCAGCGTCGCGGCAACGGCAGCCACTGTTCGCCACAGCGCACTCCCGGCAGGCTGTCCCGCTTCTCAAAGCGGGCCGCCAGCAGATTCATCGGCGGTGAACCGATGAATCGCGCCACAAAGGTGTTAACCGGACGGTCATAGATCGCCAGCGGCGCACCCTGCTGCACAATCACGCCCTCTTTCATCACCACAATCTGGTCCGCCAGCGTCATCGCTTCAACCTGATCGTGCGTGACATACACCATCGTCGTCCTGAAACGCTGATGCAGCGATTTTATCTCGGCACGTAGCTCCATCCTCAGCTGCGCATCAAGGTTAGAAAGCGGCTCATCGAACAGAAAAACCTGCGGATTTCGCACCATCGCCCGGCCCATCGCCACGCGCTGACGCTGTCCGCCCGACAGCGCGCGGGGATAGCGCTGCAGCAGCTGATCGATGCCCAGAATTGCCGCGATACGGGCAATTTTACTTTTCTGCTCCTCACGCTTCACCTTCTTAACCTGCATGTGAAAAGCGAGGTTTTCGGCAACGGTAAGATGCGGATAGAGCGCATAGCTCTGAAATACCATGGCGATATCGCGGTCAGCCGGATCAAGGTCGTTGATGCGCTTTTGGTCCAGCATGATCGCGCCGCCAGAAACGGTATCGAGCCCAGCCAGCAGCCGCAGTAGGGTCGATTTACCGCAGCCGGAAGGACCCACCAGCACGGTGAAACTGCCGTCGGGAATGGTTAAATCCAGTGGATGCAGCACGCTTTGTTTACCGTAACGCTTTGCCACCTGTACAAGTTCAACACGGGCCATAATCAGCGCACCTCATTGGAAAGTTGGAGTTGTTGCCAGCTGGGATAGCAGCGGGGTGAGCTGCTTATCGCCCGGGATGCCACATCGATGCCCCAGCGCAGCGCGGTATGGGATGGCTGACCGTAGAGCAGCGCGGCGAGAAATCCGGCATTGAAACTGTCACCGGCGCCGATGGTGTCGACCACCGTCACCGGCTGTGCGGCGGCATACTGCACCGAAGCGGCCGACCAGAGTCGTGCGCCCTCAGCGCCGCACTTGATCACGCAGCCGCCACGACCGCTGAGTCGCGCGGCCAGCCAGGTACCGCTTTCGTCCAGCCGGGCCGCGCCCGTTAACCCCAGTGCTTCCACCTCGTTGAGCAGCAGCCAGTCGCACGCCGCCAGCCAGTGGCCGACGTGCAGGCGAACTTCATTACTCCAGCCCGCAGGCGGCCAGCCGGTATCCACGGCCACACAGAAGCCGCGCTGCTGCAGCGTCGCCAGTAGCGTCGGGTAGTGCTGATAGAGTTCAAGGCAGAGAAAGGTACCGCACAGCAGCACGATGTCGCCCGGCATCGCCTGCGCAGGCAGCTGTGTCAGCACATCCTCTGCGGTCAGCACGGTAATATGGCCATAATTGCTGAGAAAGGATCGCTCGTTATCGGGGTGGGTCACCCCGACCGTCAGCGAGGTTTCACAGGGGTAGCGCGGCCAGTGTGCGGCGCTGTGGGGAAAATGGCTGGCAAGCCAGTGGCTGAATCCATCGTCGCCCTGATTCGCGATAGCCCGGTGGGGCACCTGCATCGCCTCCAGCGCCAGCGCGCAGTTTCCGGCAGAGCCGCCGGGGCGTAGCTCGCTGTGCTGCAGCATCACTTCCGTGCCGCGCTGCGGCCACTCGCCGAGCGTACTCATGATTAAATCGACATTGATATTGCCCACCACGTAGAGGGTGGATGCGGTAGTCCCGATCATGATTATCCCTTACTTCCGCCGCTGGTGAGACCGCTGACCAGCGTCTTTTGCAGCCAGATGGCGATGAACAGTGGCGGCACCGACGCCAGAATACCAATCGCCGCGATCAGCCCATCGTCGGTCGCGCGTCCGGCGGTAAAACCGGCGATGGCGACAGGCAGGGTCTGTGCCGAAATATTGCTGGTGAAGAGCAGTGCATAGAAAAACTCATCCCAGGCCAGCAGCCAGCCAAACAGGGCCGCCGCGCCGAGAACCGGCTTAGCCAGCGGCAGCGTGATGCGGAGCAGCACCTGCCAGAAACGCAGGCCATCCAGACGCGCAGCCTGTTCGATATCGCGCGGCAGCGCGTCGAACTGGTTTTTCAGCATCCAGGTCAGAAACGGCAGGATCAGCGAGCAGTAGACCATCACCAGACCGGGGCGGGTATTGAGCAGCCCGAGCTGCTGCAGCAGAAAGTAGAGCGGCAGCACAAAGGCCACGGGCGGCACCATATAAATCGCCAGCGCGCCGGACAGCCAGGCCTCGCGGCCGCTGTAGCGTGAGAAGCTGAACGCCGCCGGTATCGCCAGCAACAGCGAAATGGCCGTGGCGACAGTGGCGACCAGCAGGCTGTTCCCCAGCGCGTGCAGGAAAATCGTGCCCGGCTGGTTCGGTGCCAGCGAAATCAGTCTCTGATAACGGCTGAAATCCCACTGACGCGGCAGCCACTCAAGCGGCACACGTGACAGGTCGCTGGCCGAGCTGACGCTCATCAGAAACAGCCAGCCCATCGGCGCCAGAATAGAGAACGCCACCAGTAGCGCGGCCCCGTAACGCAGCACCCGGCGCAGTTTAGTTTTCATAGGCGGAACTCCGGCGGCGCTGATGCCACAACATCAGCAGATAGATCGTGATCAGCAGGGCGCACATCAGGGTCATCAGTATCGCGTAAGCGGCACCACTGCCGGCACGCAGGTAGCTGAACGACTCCTGATAGACGAAAAAACTCAGGGTTTTCGTGCTGTCGACCGGTCCGCCGCGCGTCATCACATAGATGATGTCGAATATCTTGAAGGCATCAATTGTGCGTAACACCAGTGCAACGCCCAGCGGCGCGACGATCGCCGGGAAGGTAATTGCCCGGAAACGACGCCAGGCGGACGCGCCATCCAGTCTGGCAGCTTCAAACAGATCGTCAGGGATCGACTGGAGGGCCGCCAGCACCAGCAGGGTCACCAGCGGATAGTTTTTCCAGATATCCGCGAACATCACGGCGTTCAGGGCGGCATCCGGCGATCCCAGCCAGCTGCGGTATCCGTCGAGGATGCCAGGCTGTGTAAGCAGGGCGTTGATACTGCCATAATCGGGATTAAAGTTGAGCCGCCACATCATCGCATTAACGATGGTCGGCAGTGCCCAGGGCAGGATCACCAGCACCCGCAGGATGTTGCGCCCGACAAATTTCTGGTTGAGCAGCAGCGCCACCAGTACGCCGATGATGCCCTCGAACGAGACGGAGACCACCGTGAAATAGAGCGTACGCCAGATCGACGCCCGGAAATCAGGATCGCCGAGCGCATAGAGGTAATTTTCAAGCCCCACCCAGACCGGCGCCTCACCACTGCCAATCAGCGCAGCATCAGTAAAGCTCAACCAGATGGTACGCAGCAGCGGCCAGGCAGTGAGCAGCAGCATCACCAGCAGCATGGGTGCCAGCAGCACCCATGCCTGACGCTGTTCGCGTTGACGCAGACTCAGCATCATGGCTCCTTAACGCAGCCGGGCGGCGCTTTTATCCACGGTTGCCATCGCATCCTGGGCCGGGATTTTGCCAAGTAACACCTGCTGCAACTGCTGCTGGAGCTGGTTTGAGAGGCGGGAGTAGTCAGCTTTTTCCGGACGTGACAACATCACGTTCAGCGATTTGTCCGCCGCCGCAATCAGGCTTTCCTGGTCTTTTTTCACCGCCTCATCCTGATAAGAGGATTTCCAGATCGGCAGGCTCAGCTTCGCGTACTGATTCTGCACGGGCTGGGAGGTCATATACTGAATGTACTGCCAGGCTTCATCAGGATGCGTACTGCCTTTGGCGATCCCCAGTCCCATCGATCCATTCACCGCCCCGACTTTACCCGGTGCATCGCCTGGCGCAGGCATGATGCCTACATCGCCCGCGACTTTACTCTGCTTCGGATCGTTCGCCATGTTGTACATGTAGGTCCAGTTCAGCGCGAACGCCGCGTCGCCATTAGAAAATGACTTGCGGACATCCTCTTCCAGATATTCACGCGAAGCCGGATTGCTCAGGCCTTCATCGAGCGAGCTTTTCATCAGATTCAGTGCTTTCAGTGAGGCCGGGCTGGAGAAGTTAAGTTTACCGTTCTGGTAGAACTGCCCGCCAAAGCCGGATACCAGCGTGGTGTAATCGCACACCAGCGCCTCAGCCTGCGACCAGCTCCAGACCAGCGGATAGGTGACGATCTGTTTCTGCTTGATAATTTTCGCGTCATCCAGAACCTGCTGCCAGGTCTGCGGTGGGGTAGTAATGCCCGCTTTCGCCAGCATCGCCTTATTGTAATAGAGGTATTTGGTGTCTAGGATCCACGGCATGCCCAGGGTTTTACCTTTGTAGACCACCGTGTTCATCGCGCCCGGAAAGACCTTCTCTTTCTCCTCTGGCGTAATGCGGGCGCTGACATCCTGCAGCAGGTCAAAACGGGCAAACTCGGCCGGCCAGATAGCGTCGAACAGCACCACATCGTAGCCGTTACCGCCGGCACCGCGCGCCGCCACGATCTTGTCATGCAGTGCTTCGTAAGGAACAAACTCAAGATTGACGCTGATATCGGGATGCTGCTGCTGGAAACTCTGCGTCATCGCGCGGATATCATTTTCGCTGTAAGCCGCCTGAGTCATAAACAGGGCATTGATCTGGCTGGCCGCCGCCACACTGCCTGCGCTGAACATCAGTAAGGCAGCAAAACCGGCTTTCAGTTGGGGGATGTAATGCTGTGACATGGTCTTCTCCACTATGCAGCAACAGGCTGTCGGTTAATTAAATCAATTTGATTGATTTAATCCGGGGCGTAAACGGGGCCATCGGGTGAAATGGCCTGAGAGACAGAAGCAAACGGCGTGCCACTCAGTTCGCGGTTCGTGAACATTTCCGTAACAACGCTGAAACACAGACTGCGCTTTTATGGCAAAATTGCCTATCGCAACGCGCCAGAATTGCGTACAGCATCAAAGATATTGTTTGCCCGACCAGCTCCGTGGCTCAATACTGTCAGGCCCCGCTGTAATGGAAAACAACATGAAAACCTCGGGAACCAACCTTGAACATGCGCGGGCGCACAACCGGCGTGTGGTAATTGAAGCCATTCGTCTGCACGGGGAGTTGACCCGGGCCGAGCTGGCCCGCATGACGTCGCTGACGCCGCAGACCGTGTCAAACATCGTGGCCGAACTGGAGCAGGCCGGGCTGCTGACCAGCCGCCAGCCACGCCGCAGCGGACGGGGCCAGCCCTCGATTCCGGTCACGATTAATCCTACCAGTGCCTGGTCCATCGGCATTCACCTCGATCATCAGACGCTGCTGTTGGTACTGGTCGATCTCAGCGGCGAAGTCCACTTTCGTCGCCTTGTGATGGTGCAGAAGCCCCAGCCGGCTGCCACGCTGGCGTGCATTGCCGACGTGCTGGCGGAGATGCGCTTTTTCCTGGGCGCGCAGTGGCAGAAGGTGCTGGGGATTGGCGTGGTGATGCCGGGGCCGTTTGGCGTGGAGGGCATTTCTTCGGTCGGACCGACCACGCTGAATGGCTGGGAACAGGTCGATATTGAGGCGGAGCTGACCGCCATCAGCGGTCTGCCGGTCACGCTGGAAAACGATGCCACGGTCGCCGCCATTGGGGAACGCTTTCACGGCTGTGCCCGCCATCTCAACTCCTTTATCTATCTCTATATCGGCACTGGCCTGGGCGCCGGGATCTTCACCGACGGTCATCTCTACACCGGCCACGCTCATAATGCGGGGGAAATCGGTCATATCGTGGTGGAGCCGGGTGGCCGCGCCTGTTACTGCGGCAATCAGGGGTGCCTGGAACGTTATGTCTCGCTGCAGGCTGCTTATGAGTTCTGCGGCCTCGATCCGATGCGGGCGCTGCCAGAAGATCTGCTGCAGACTGAACCTTCACGTTTCACGGCCTGGATCGAGAGCGTGACCACGCCACTCCGTCAGGCGATCAATATTCTGGAGTCGGTGTTTGATGCTGAGGCGGTGATTATCGGCGGCATGATGCCTGCGCCGTTACTGGAACAGATGGTTGAGCGACTGCCGCCTCTCTATCAGTCGGTACGCGGGCGTTATCTTCTGGATATGCGACTGAAGCGGGGCATGACTGGCAGTGACACGGCGGCGCTGGGTGCGGCCGCCTTGCCGATTTTCGATGAGTTTAACCCGCAGTTTCAGGTGCTGATGAAGTAGGCGGGAAAGTGGGCGCTGTTGCAGGCAACAGCGCCGGCTAGATTAACCCGGGAAGATCCCGCGATCTTTACGTGCCATCAGAATGCGCTCACAGGCCACGATATAAGCCGCGGTGCGCAGTGAGCACGCTTTCTCCTTCGACTTCTCCCAGACGTGTACCATGGCTTCCGTCATGATTTTATCGGAGCGGCGATTGATCTCCTCTTCGCTCCAGAAGAAGCTGGCCATATCCTGCACCCACTCGAAGTAACTGACGGTCACACCGCCCGCATTACAGACCACATCCGGCACCACGATAATACCGCGAGTGGCCAGCATATCATCTGCATCCGGATAGGTCGGGCCGTTAGCGCCTTCCAGTATCAGTTTGCAACTCAGGATTTCCGCACGTTCGCGGGTAATCTGACCTTCCAGCGCGGCGGGGATCAGGATATCCATTTCAGTGGTCCAGAACGCCTCTTTTTCAATGCTCTCTGCACCCGGGAAACCCGCAATCTGCTTGTGAGCAATCTGCCATTCGGTCAGCGCCGTCATATCGATGCCGTCGGCGTTGAACAGCGTTGCGGTATGGTCCTGAATCACCACCACACGCGCACCCGCTTCATCAAACAGACGGGCGGCTTCACTGCCAACGTTACCGAAGCCCTGAACCGCCACGCGTGCGCCTTCGATCTCAATTCCTGCGCGTCGCGCCACTTCACGTCCGGTGATAAACACGCCGCGACCCGTGGCTTTTTCACGACCCAGCGAGCCGCCCAGATGAATCGGTTTGCCGGTGACCACGCCTGTTACGGTGGTGCCGAGGTTCATGGAGTAGGTGTCCATCATCCACGCCATCACTTTGCTGTTGGTGCCTACGTCCGGCGCCGGAATATCTTTCTGCGGCCCGATGATGATGCCAATTTCGCTGGTGTAACGGCGGGTCAGACGCTCAAGCTCACTTTCAGACAGTTTGAAAGGATCGACACGGATGCCGCCCTTAGCGCCGCCGTAAGGCAGGTTAACCGCCGCACATTTGATGGTCATCCATGCAGAGAGCGCCATCACTTCATTAAGATCTACATCCGGATGAAAGCGAATCCCTCCTTTACCCGGTCCGCGCGAAAGGTTGTGCTGAACGCGATAGCCTTCAAAATGTCGAATCGAGCCATCATCCATCTGCAGAGGGATATCGACAATCAACGCGCGTTTAGGATGACGCAAAGTATCTATCCAACGTGAAAGGTCGCCCAGGTAGGGCGCCACCCGGTCAATTTGCTGCAGGTAGGTGGACCAGGCAGATGTGCTGCTTTCAGACGCATAAGATAACTTATCCATAAAAAACCTTTCTTAATGAAGTTATTTATTGTGTGGAGCCGTGGATGGTAAGCGCATTGTAGGGCGCGGACATAATCTAACACTCCTGAAACAAATAAGATGTGGCATTGAACAGGCTTGCGGCGCGTCATGCCCCTTTTTGGGGCAGGATAAATGAATAGATTGGTGGATAAGCAGCGTCAGTGGCGAATAATGATGCGCTAAGAGTGCGTATTTGCTGCATAGCGAGAAAAAATCACTATCTTTCAAATCTTTGAAGGCGTTCAAAAAGTTAAATAATTGATCGCTGCCATGTTGACTTTACTGCACCAATTAGGTGCATGAGGATAAATAATCAACGCATTACAAAAAGTAATGAAAATGGCGAAATTTGGTAAGGTGAATCAGTGAGTTAAAGGTGAGGCGGGCATAATGCGTTCAGAGAACATAAGGCGCAGACCAGCCCGGAATGGCTGGTCTGATGTGTTACTGCTGCAAAGCCTGTTCAGCGGCCTTGAGTTCCTGCTGCGCTTCAGCCAGTTTATCTTCACGCTTCTGAATTTTGCTGGCGCTGCGGCCTTCCGCTTTTGCTTTTGCCAGCGCCTGTTCACGCTCCAGTACCTTGCGCTTTTTCTCAGCAACTTTTTCCTGACGCTGCTTCAGCAGGCTGCTTTCAGTGCAGTGATGCTCCACCTCACGCAGCGCTTTCTCAAGGCCAGCAGCCTGCTGGCTGTTGTTATACTGGCGGGCAAAAGAGAGCTGGGTTTTAATCTCCTGTTTTTTAGCTGCACAGCCGGTCAGGTCAGAAGCCGCGTGTGCAGCCGTAAAAGAGAGAGGAAACAGGCAGAAACCAAAAACCATCAATGTCTTTTTCATCAGTGTCTCGTCAATGAGTCAGGGTTGAGCCACCAGTATACGGCGCCACCTTAAGAGAGTCTTAACGGAAAAGAATATACGCTGGCGGAGACAGCAGGATGAGAGCTGCCTGCGGTCAGGCAGCGCTGGACGCTGAAGAGTGGGAATAAAGCAGATTACGATCGGGACCGGAAAGCATGACTGGATGCCCCGCATGCGATTCCTGTTCGAAATAGTCCTGCATCGCCTGACTAATCCCGGCTCCACACCACATAATATGATGCTCATGATTCTGAGTTTTTTGAGCAGGCTGACCACTTGCGTGGGAGTCTACCACCACATTGAAACCCATTGCTGACAGACGAATGGCTTCAAGCCATATCTCCGTTTTATCCATCACGCTTACCGCTTCAAGAAACAGCGGAACCGCACGAACATCACGTGCGGCGGCACGCATTACCCGGTCCGCCTGCTGCTGGACAGTCTGTTCGAAACGATGGAGGCGTCGGGCTGCGCCCTGACGATGGTCAGCATGCAGCCAGGCGCTCAAAGGCCGCAGCAGATTGATAATGAAATCATCGCCGCTGTAGTTACTGGCCATATTGCGCATCTCACGGGACAGTGACAGCGGTGTGCCGAATTCCAGCTGCCAGAGCATGTCACCCTTGCGTGCCGCCCAGCCTTGCGTGCTGACCGTCGCTGCAGTCTGCTGACTCTGCCGGATCTCCTCCAGCGTGGCGCCTGTTGCTGTTAAGCTCACCAGGGCGTGAATTTCGCTGAGCTGAGCATCACTCCAGCTTTGCGGGTCTGGCTGTGACGTCAGCAGCCCCTGTTTCATCCAGCGTTTGAGATTCGCAGGATGCGTACCGGTAAAGGCACAAATTGTATCAGTCGTATGTAATTGCATATCGAACCCTCTGTTGAGGGAGTGGCCGCCGGGATAGCCTCCGGGGATGAACCTCCACTATGAACCTGATCAAAAGAAATTGACAGGGGGGCAGAGCAAATCGGAACCCGATATCCAGCCATTTGCAAAGGCATCTATAAGCCCTGACAGAGAAAGAGGTCGGGCAAATCAGCAGCTTAAATTGCGTTTCCGGAAATTAAAAAAAGACTGTGTATATATTCAGTAAAAAAACTTTACGTAAATTGCCACATCAGCTCAGCCTCTCAGGCGTTTTTTAAGAGCATGCTGACTTTTTCTCCCCTTACATCCGGCAGGTAACCCTTTAAAATAGACGGTTCTGATAATCAGGAGAATGAGTGCCCAATGCGTTATCGTTTTACTCTCGCCGTTGTAACGGCTGCCGCTGTACTGACCGGCTGTGCGAAACATGCTCCCGTTGAAGCCACTGATGAATTTGCTGCTGGCCCGACGCAGATTGATGTCTCACATATCAAGACCCGCACAGATGATGGCTCCAGCGTTTTCCTGACAGTAGATGGGAAAGAGGCGGGCAAACTGCCAAATGGTGAAAGCAAGCTGCTGCATGTAACCGCAGGCAAACACCAGGTGGGCGGATATGTGGCAACGCTGTTTGGCCTGGGCAGAGTGACAATTGCTCCGATTGAAGTGACCACGTCACCACAGGATGTCAAAAAAGTGGCTTATCGAGTGACGCGCAACAAAGCCGCCTTTGTTGAAAGTAAAGAGCAGGGCTGATTCAGCGCTGGCGGAGAGCAATGCTCTCCGCTGGATAGGCAACGACTATAAGCCCAGCTCGCTCAGTGACGGATGGTCATCAGGACGACGCCCCTGAGGCCAGTGAAACAGCCGTTGCGCTTCGCTGATTTTCAGGTCGTTGATGCTGGCAAAACGCTGCGTCATCAGACCCTGCTCATCGAATGCCCAGTTCTCATTACCATAAGAGCGATACCACTGCCGCTGCTCATCATGCCATTCATAGGCGAAGCGCACCGCAATCCGGTTCTGATCAAAACTCCACAGCTCTTTTATCAGCCTGTACTCCTGCTCCCGCTGCCACTTTTGCTGCAGGAAGGCGATGATCTCTGCCCGGCCAGTCAGAAAGGTATCACGATTGCGCCACTGACTTTCCACAGAGTAGGCCAGGGCGACCCGCTCGACGTCGCGACTGTTCCAGCCATCTTCGGCCAGCCGCACTTTTTTAATCGCCTGTTCAGGCCGGGTGAAGGGTGGTAAAGGCGGACGAGACTGTTCCATCGTTTTCTCCATAATGGCGCTGATTCGCGCCTTATCAGCCTGAGTCAGTTGCCGGTCAGAGTTCAAGGGCGTGGATCTGACAGACCGCCCGCGCCGCTTCCTGGCCTTTTTTCACAAAGTGCTGGGTATAGAAGTCGATAAACTCGGCGGAGGGCTGGAAATTATGCGGCGTAAGCGACACTGAGAAGACAGGTACATTGGTTGCCAGCTGCGCCTGCATCAGACCACTGACCACTGCCTGTGCAACGAAATCGTGGCGATAGATACCGCCATCCACCACCAGGGCTGCACAGACGATCGCATCATATTTGCCGGTCTGCGCCAGACGCTGCGCCAGCAGCGGCATTTCGAAAGCGCCCGGCACATCCCATGTCTTGATCTCACAGGCCGCTCCGCGGCTTTCCATTTCCTGTTCAAACCCGGTCAGGACCTGTGAAACAATTTCGCTATGCCAGTTAGCTTTGATAAAGGCGACTTTCAACGGCTGCATGACTTACTCCAGTAAAAGATGATAACGAGCCAGATTAGCCCTCTGGCCCCGAATAAAAAGGCATCTGGCAGGCCGGTAACCTGCTGACTGCCTTCACTATACTGCAATGTAAAGAGTCTGTGCTCATGATTGTTATCTTATGTAAATATCTGAAGTAAGGATCCGCGCCTCCGGAGCCGTTTTCCCGGTCTGAAACCCGGACCCATTGCCCCTCTGAACCCCGAAGTCGCCCCCTTTCGTTGCCGTTTGCGTGACAGGTTCCGGTTATGCAATTGGTTAAATAAAACACTGGATATATGAACAGGTAGTTGTATAATAATTGGACTGCCCGCCGGGTATTGATAGCGTTTTAGTGAGGGGTGAACCCATGATGATTTCAACTGAAAGCCTCAAATCTCTGGAACAATCGGTCACAATGAGCAGCCGTGAACTGGCTCAGATGACCGGCATCACACACGGAGAAGTGAAGCGGTTAATCAAAAGTCTGGAAACAGCGCAGCGTCTCTCCCAGCCACTCAAAGTCAGTGAGTATGAGCGCGAAGGTGAAGTGCGTCAGGAGTACCGCCTGAACAAGCGCGATTCGCTGCTGGCCGTGGCTCGCCTGTCGCCGGGCTTCACCCCTGAAGTGCTGGACCGCTGGCAGGATCGGGAAAAAACCAGCCATCTTCCTGACTTTACCAATCCCGCCGAAGCCGCGCGTGCCTGGGCGGAGCAGTTTGAACAGCGTCAGGCCGCAGAGCAGCAACTGGCGCTGTCGGCGCCCAAAGCCGCGTTCTTTGATAACTTTGTTGAGGTGGATGGCGCGCTGGGTTTCCGTCAGCTCTGCAAAATGCTGAAAGCCAAAGAGCCGGAATTCCGTCAGTTTCTGCTGGAACGCAACATCATGTATCGCGCAAAGGGCACGCTGACGCCTCAGCATTATCACCTGCAGGCTGGCTACTTCACGCTGCATACCGGCACGGGCGAAAACCAGCATGCTTTTTCTCAGGCACGTTTTACCTCAAAAGGGGTGAAATGGGTTGCCAGCTTGTGGGCCGGTCATCTCTCTGCGCAGCCAAAAGGGGCCGCCGCCTGATCGCGTTCTGATCCGCTGGAACCTGCGAGCGGCCCTGCAAGACACAAAAAAGGCCGCAACAGGGTTGCGGCCTTTTTCTATTCCGGAGATGACATCTTACCAGCCTTTGATGGCGTCACCCTTGTAAACTTCTTCAGCTTTAGCCGCCACTTCCGGTGACTGTAGCGCCGCTTTCAGCTTCTGAATTTTATCGCTGTCTTTATTTTCTTCGCGTGAGACCAGCGCATTGACGTAAGGCGATGAGGCACTTTCCATAAACAGGCCATCGCGATGTGCGGATAATCCAGCCTGAGCGGAGAAGTTGGTATTAATAATCGACAGCGTCACGTTGGGGTCGTCCAGCGTACGGGTCAGCTGTGGTGTATCCACTTCAACCAGTTTCAGATTCTTAGGATTCCCGATAATATCCAGCGAGGTCGGTAAATAACCCACACCCGCTTTAAGTTTAATCAGCCCCTGCGCCTGTAACAGCAGCAGGCTGCGTCCCAGCGTCGTGGCTTCGTTAGAAATGGTGATGGTTGCACCATTCTGCAGTTCGCTGATGTTTTTGATCTTGTGTGAATAGGCCGCAATCGGGAAGACAAACGTTTTACCGACCACCGCAAACTTATAGCCGCGCTCTTTCGACTGCGCTTCCAGATAAGGCAGGCTCTGGAAAGCGTTAGCATCCACTTCTTTATTATTCAGTGCCTCGTTAGGCAGCACATAATCATTGAAGTTAAGCACCTCAACATCAAGTTTGTATTTATCTTTTGCGACCTGCTGAACCACCTGCCAGATCGCCTCATCCGGCCCGGTATTAATGGCAACTTTGACTTTGTTGTCGTCATCTTTCGAACAGGCGGATAATAATAAAACAGAACTGGCGAGTAATGCCGTAAACAGACCTTTCATTATCAGAAATCCCTCAGATAGAAGATGATTTCAAAGATAATACAGAACGGGCAGGTTGCGAACTCGCGCCGGGATATATCTTATAACCGCAAGGCCATTATCGCGCATAAAATAACCAGCGGTGTCGTCAGCCGCTATTTCCCATGACTAATTAATGCGGCCAGACAGTAATAAGTTGTCAGGACTGCAGCCCCATCACCGCCATTTTCTTCTAAGCTTACTCCTCATTCATTACCGGCACGCTTCCGGAAAACAGGGATTATCATGTCGAAGCCAAAGAACGAAATTAACGCCGTTGAGGTGATGCGCAGCAGCAAGGCCTGGAATGGCGAAAAGATTGGAGCCTGGCCCGCTGGCGAACCTGAACTGACCGTGATGCGGCTGTCGCTGCCTGCCCATACCTCGCTTCCCTGGCACACCCATCCGATGCCGAATGCGGCCTTTATCCTCTCTGGCACGCTCATCGTCGAAGATAAAGAGAGCGGCGAGCAGCGCACGTTTCATGCAGGTGAAGCCTTTAATGAAACTGTTAACAGCGCACACCGGGGCTACACGCTGGAAGCGCCAGCGGAATTGGTGATCACTTATGCGGGCGTAAAAGGGCAGGAACTGAGCGAACCTTTACCGGGCGAGCCAGAGGAGTTTTAGCGCAGGCACTGACCGGATGTGATGTGTGAGCCACACGCTCTGTTATGCCGAAGGAACAGTGTCTGGCACACGGCCAAAGCCGGCCTGCTGCAGCAACGCCTGAGCCCGATTGGTCAGCAGAAAATCGGCCACGCAGGCCAGACCGGTTTCAGACTGCCCGCCGCCGCAGCCCTGAGCATCAGTCCGTTGCCTGCCAGCTCGTGCGATAGAAGCGCTGATACCACTGATTAGCCAGCCTGGTCATATCCACATCCTGAAACGTCTGTGGGTAGAGTTTTTTCGCCATCCACAGTTCGCCCAGCCCCATCGCTTCCGGCATCGGATAGCCCCAGGCTTTGGCGTAATCCGGCATCAGATAAACGCGATGGTGTTTTACCGCATCAATAGGCTGCCATTGCGGGGATTGCATGATCGCCTTGACCACAGCGGGATAGCGGTTTTGTACAAAAATAACCTGCGGGTTCCAGCTGATCACCTGTTCCATCGACACCGTTTTAAAACCCACTATAGTCGTGGCGGCGACGTTGACTGCCCCCGCATGCTGCATCATCAGGCCGGTATACTTACCCGCACCATAGGTTGTCAGTTCCGGATTCGCCATATAGGCGCGAATGCGCTTCTCCGGAGGAATGGCCTTCAGACGGTCAAAAACGATCTGACGGCCCCGATCGGTGGCCGCGATCAGCGCCTTCGCGTCTGCGGGCTGATTGACGATGTCGCCAATCAGCGTAATACCTTCGCGCAGCCCCCGATCGTAGGCGGTTTCCTCGTCGCTCATCGCTGGGTTCATTTTGGCTTGTTCACCGGGCCGATCGTGACGCAGAGAGATAGCCACCACCGGAATACCCAGGGCGCTGATACTGTCGATCATCGCCTGCGGCGCATAGTTGGTGACAAACACCACCTGCGGATGCAGCGCCACCAGTTTTTCCGGATCGACATGCGTCAAATCCCCGAGCGTGGCTTTCTGATTCAGTGCCGGCGCCAGACGAGCGTAGCCGTCACCCAGTTCCTGCTTCCAGTTCGCCATGACGCCGACAATCTTATCGGTGGCGTTCATCTGCACCAGCAGATTCAGGGTCTGATGCTGGAGTACCACAACGCGGTCAACATGGTCAGGGATCGTAACCTGACGGCCAATCTGATCGACGATCTGACGCGACGCCTGAGATGAAAGGGGAAGAACAACCAGTAAACCGAGGGTGCATACCTGCCAGAAATGCTTCATCACTGCTCCTGAGATTTCGTTATGCACATGATTATATAACGAAGGGTGATAACCGTCACGCATCACACCATGTTAAGCAGCAACGCTCAGCACAGATTCAGACTGAAGAGACGCTATGAGCGAAGCACCGATTATGTGCAACGCGCCCGGCTGGCTCACCATCCCGGTGCCCGGCGACACCCAACTCCGTTAACCCTTTGATAATGAAGGTTTAAAAATCTGGTACGCCAATTGCACTATGTCTGGCAGTAAGCAGCGTAAGACACACGATCATCAATAGCTGGCTAGGGTTCCGGTTCACGCAGGTGAATGGCTGGTCCGAGAGCTGGCGACCTCTGCGAGGTTACACGGCGGGACAAAAGCCCGGGAGACAGCGGCACCATCTGGTGTCCTGCGCTGCTCCCTTTTTTTGTGCCAACCAGAGGTCAACCATGAAGAAATCCCCCCTCCTGACACTTGTCATGTCGCTGGCGCTGCTGGTCAGCACTCCCTCGTTTGCCGCAGCGAAAAAGGAGTTCAACATCTGCTGGACCATTTATGCGGGCTGGATGCCCTGGGGCGCCATCAGTAATGAGAAGATCATTGATAAATGGGCCAGCAAATATGGCATCAAAATCCACATCACTCAGCTGAACGACTACATCGAGTCGATCAACCAGTACACAGCAGGCCAGTACGATGGCTGCACCATGACCAATATGGATGCCCTGACCATTCCGGCCGCCGGCGGCGTTGACTCCACGGCGCTGATCACCGGCAGCTATTCCGACGGTAACGATGGCATCGTGCTGAAAGGGACCGGAAAGAAACTCAGCGATCTGAACGGGATGTCGGTCTATCTGCCTGCGCTGTCGGTCTCTCACTACCTGCTTGTTCGGGGACTGGAGAAGGCCGGTCTGCAGGAGAAGGATGTCAAAGTGGTGAACACCTCCGATGCCGATATCGTTTCGGCCTTTGGCACCAGCGGCGTTAAGGCGGCCGTCGCGTGGAATCCACAGCTGTCGGTGATCAAAATGACGCCGCAAACCACCGAAGTGTTCAGCTCCTCCGCCGTACCGGGTGAACTGATCGACATGATGGTGGTGAATACCGACACCCTGAAAGAGAACCCCGCACTGGGCAAGGCACTGACCGGGGCCTGGTTTGAGATGATGGCGAAAATGCAGGCCGGTGATAAGCAGGCACTGAGCGCGATGGCCGCCGATTCCGGCACCGATCTTGCCGGTTATCAGGCTCAGCTGAAAACAACCCATCTGTTTCCGACGCCAGCCGAAACCGGCACCTTTGTCAGCTCGCCCGACCTGCCGAAAACCATGCAGCGCGTTGCCGCGTTCTCCTTTGATAAGGGCTTACTGGGAGAGGGTGCGCAAAGTGCTGACTTCATCGGTATGCAGTTCCCCGGCAATGTCACTGTCGGTGATCCCGCTAACATCAAACTGCGCTTTGACGACAGCTATCTGAAGATGGCCGCCGCGGGCAAGCTGTAATCACTGACTCCGGGAGTTCAAGCCATGCGCCATATTAACCGCTATCCCCGCCAGGGAATGCGCCTGACGCTGATGCTATTACCCTTTGTGCTGCTGGCCGCCGCCTGGTTTATCAGTTCGGCGGTGCGCCTGGAGGCGAATCCGCATGACAAGCTGCTGCCGGGTCTGGCGCAAATGATCGCGGCCCTCGATCGGATGGCTTTTACGCCGGACAAGCGCAGCGGGGAATTTCTGCTGTGGGCCGATACCTGGATCAGCCTGAGCCGCCTGCTGATCGGACTGGCGATCTCATCACTGATCGGCCTGTGCATCGGCATCGCGGCGGGCGTCTTCCCGATGAGCCGCGCGGCGCTTTCACCCTTTATGACTGTAGTGTCGATGATCCCGCCGCTGGCACTGCTGCCAATGCTGTTCATTGTCTTCGGGCTGGATGAGCTATCAAAAGTGATGCTCATCGTGATCGGCATTACACCAATGCTGGCCCGCGATCTGGAGCAGCGGGCGAGGGAGATCCCCGCCGAGCTGTTTATCAAAGCGCAGACTCTGGGAGCCAACAGCTGGACGGTGGTGCTGCGTGTCGTGTTGCCGCAACTGTTATCCCGGCTAATCACCTCTCTGCGTCTGCTGCTCGGTTCGGCGTGGCTGTTTCTGATCTCCGCCGAGGCGATCTCCGCCACGGCCGGTCTGGGCTATCGCATCTTCCTTGTGCGCCGCTATATGGCGATGGATGTCATCATCCCTTATGTCATCTGGATAACGCTGCTGGCGTGGCTGATGGATCTGGCGCTGCGTCAGCTGCACAAGGCCTTTTTCCCCTGGGCGGAAGGAGGTCGGGAATGAGTTTTATCGATATCAAAAACATCTGGCAGGAGTATGGCGACCATGTGGTGCTGGAGCGCATCAACCTGCAGGTCAAAGAGGGGGAATTCTGTTCCCTTGTGGGCGCTTCGGGCTGTGGGAAATCAACGTTTCTGCGGCTGCTGCTCGGGCAGGAGAAACCGACGCGGGGATCGATCACGCTGGACGGTGCGCAGCTGCCCGCCGAACCCGATCGCAGCCGTGGCGTGGTGTTTCAGCGCTATTCGGTGTTTCCACACCTTAACGTGCTGGATAACGTCGCTATCGGCCTTGAACTGCCTGCCTCACCGTTTCTGGGACGGCTGCTCGGCGCCCGGAAACGCCAGGCCCGTGAGCAGGCAAAAGCGATGCTGGAGAGGGTCGGGCTGGGCCATGCGCTCGACAAATATCCGGCGCAGCTCTCAGGCGGTATGCAGCAGCGACTGGCGATCGCCCAGGCGTTTGTGATGCAGCCGCGTGTGCTGCTGCTGGATGAGCCGTTTGGCGCGCTGGACCCCGGCATTCGCAAAGATATGCACGCACTGCTGCTTCAGCTCTGGAGCGAAACCCGCATGACGGTATTTATGGTCACGCACGACCTGGCCGAGGGCTTCAATCTTGGCACCCGGCTGCTGGTCTTCGACAAAGTCCGCCTCGATCCTCAGGCTCCGAATGCGTGGGGCGCGCGGATTACTTACGACATCCCGCTCAATGAGACCCGGCTCTCCCAGCTGGCGACCGGCACGCATAACAACATTTATCCGATTAAGGAGATCGCCCGATGACCACACTGTTTCACTCCGCCCCGGCCCTGCGCGATGAGCGGCTGCCGGGTGGCGCCCATACCTCACTGATTCTGCGTAAAGGGCAGATCCTGCGCCTGACCGACATCGACGGTGGCGCGAATATCAGCATGATGATGCTCAATCCTCATGAAAAAAGTGAGCGCCTGAACCTGCCGGACACCCTGAAAGGACAGCACACCGCACGGCTGACGTGCGGACACTGTTTTTATTCCGACATGGGTCGCGTGATGGCAGCAATCGTCGCCGATAGCTGCGGCTGGCACGATCCCTTTGGCGGCGTGCTCAACGCGGCTGAGACGCGGGAGAAGTATGGCACAGGGCGCTATCAGGAGCTGCGCAACGGCTTCTACCGCAACGGCGTAGATAATCTGCTGGTTGAGATGGGCAAATGGGATCTGGGCCTGGAGGATCTGCTGATGGTGGTTAACTTCTTCAGCCGGGTCACGGTGGATGACGCGGGTCGATTTACCTTCAGCCCGGATAACAGCCGTGCGGGCGACTACGTAGAGCTTTACGCGCCGATGGATGTGCTACTGATACTCACCGCGCTGCCGCATCCGCAGGATCCGGTAACGGACTACAATCCGCGCCCGGTCCAGCTCAGCTGGTATCAGGCCGACGATAGTCAGGCCGTGACGGACGCCATGCTCACGCGCGATGAGAACCAGCGCGCATTTCAGAACACCCGGTTTTTTGCTCTGTAAGGAGACTGCCATGACCCTCATCTACTCTGAACGTTCCCCAGAAGAGGCTTGCTATCGTCATCAGATCCCGGCGGGCGAGCCGTGGCTATTTGAAGTCAGAAAAGGCCAGACGCTGCGCCTGCTCGACCTCGAAGGCAATCAGGCGATCGATACCCTGTTTTACAACGCTGACAACCCGCGGGAACGATACGATCCTCAGCGTACACTGCGCCGTCAGGGAAACGTCTATCTGACCACCGGCAGCGTGCTCTGTTCGAACCTGGGAAATCCGCTGCTGACAATCGTCGCCGACACCTGCGGTCGTCACGACACCCTGGGCGGCGCCTGCTCGCAGGAGAGCAACACGGTGCGCTACGCCCAGGATAAGCGCTACATGCACAGCTGCCGCGATAACTTTCTCTGCGCCTGTCTGCACGATGGTCGCCTGCACAAGCGCGATATCGGGGCCAACATCAATTTCTTCATGAATGTGCCGGTTACGCCTGAAGGCGGTCTGACCTTTGCTGATGGATTGTCCGCGCCCGGCAAATATGTGGAGCTGGTGGCGGAATGCAACGTGATGGTGCTGATCTCCAACTGTCCGCAGCTGAATAACCCCTGTAACGGCTGGAACCCGACGCCCGCTGAAGTGCTGGTCTGGAACTGAGCCGCGCCATCCGCTGAACATGCCGCCCGCGCGTTTCCTGCGCGCCGGTCAGCCCCGGGGACGACCCCAGGGAATATCGAATGTGGCGGGACGACCCGCATCCCTGAGATTTCGCTTATGTTTGATACCTTACTGATTGCTAATCGCGGCGCGATCGCCTGCCGCATTCTGCGCACGCTGCGTGCTATGCAGGTGAAAGGCGTGGCCGTTTATGCCGAGGCCGATCTGAGCAGCTTACATGTGCGTGAGGCGGACAGGGCAGTCAGCCTTGGCGACGGACCCGCAACGGACACCTATCTGGTGAGTAAAAAAATCATCGCTGCCGCCCGGCAAAGCGGGGCGACGGCGATACATCCCGGCTACGGCTTTCTGTCGGAAAACGCCGCTTTTGCCGAAGCATGCGAGGCGGCAGGGCTGATTTTTGTCGGCCCCACGCCGCAGCAGCTGCGAACATTCGGCCTGAAACATACCGCCCGTGCGCTGGCAAAAGCCCAGGGGGTGCCGCTGCTGGAAGGCAGCGAACTGCTGGCAGACATCGACGAGGCCTGTCGCGCAGCGGAAGGAGTCGGCTATCCGGTGATGCTGAAGAGCACAGCGGGTGGTGGTGGCATCGGGATGCGCGTCTGTCGTGATGAGCAGGCGCTGGCCGAAGCGTTTGAAACAGTGCGTCGTCTGGGTCAGAACAACTTCAGCGACGCCGGGGTATTTCTGGAAAAATATATCGAGCGCGCCCGCCATCTGGAAGTGCAGATCTTCGGTGACGGCACAGGTGAGGTGATCGCGCTGGGCGTACGTGACTGCTCGGTGCAGCGGCGGAACCAGAAAGTCCTCGAAGAGACCCCGGCGCCCAACCTGCCAGACGGTATGGCCGAGGCGCTATGCCAGGCCGCCATCGCGCTGGGTAAAGCGGTGAACTACCGCAGCGCCGGCACCGTCGAATTTGTCTATGACAGCACCGCGCAGCAGTTCTATTTTCTGGAGGTCAACACCCGGCTGCAGGTTGAACATGGCGTTACGGAGCAGGTGTGGGGTGTGGATCTGGTGCAATGGATGATCGCGCTGGCCGCAGGTGATCTCCCTTCGCTCAGTACGCTGGCCGCCACGCTGACGCCGCAGGGCCATGCGGTGCAGGCGCGCCTCTATGCGGAAGATCCGGGGCGGCAGTTCCAGCCGTCACCGGGGCTGCTGACCGACGTTTTCTTCCCGGAGAGCGGGGATCGGACCCTGCGAATCGACCGCTGGGTGGAAGCGGGGTGTGAGGTTCCGCCCTTTTTCGACCCGATGCTGGCAAAAGTGATCGCCTGGCGGCCCACCCGCGAAGAGGCTATCGCCACCCTGACGCAGGCACTGGCAGAAACCCGTCTCTATGGCGTCGAGACTAACCGCCGCTATCTGCAGCAGATTCTGGCTTTTGAACCCTTTACCTCAGGCGAGCCATGGACACGCTGTCTGGAGCAGCTCCGCTATCAGGAGGCGACTTTTGAAGTGATCAGTGCGGGCACGCAGACCAGCGTTCAGGACTATCCGGGGCGTCTGGGTTACTGGGCGGTCGGTGTGCCGCCGTCAGGCCCGATGGACGATCGCGCCCTCCAGGCGGGCAACCGTCTGCTGGGCAATCGTGAAGGGGATGCCGCGCTGGAGATCACCCTCAACGGGCCTGCCCTGAAATTTAACACAGAGATCGAGGCGGTAATCTGTGGTGCGCCGCTCAGCGTCGCGCTGGATGGGATCGCGCAGCCGATGGACACCGTTTTTACCATTCCGGCCGGGGCGACCCTGAAGCTGGGAGCGATCACTGGCGCGGGCGTCCGAAGCTATCTCTGCCTGAGCGGCGGCATTCAGGTGCCGGACTATCTGGGCAGTAAAAGCACCTTTACGCTTGGTCAGTTTGGCGGCCACGCCGGACGGGCGCTGCGCAGCGGCGACGTGCTGCATCTGGCACCCCGCGCCACGCGTGCGACCGGGGCAGAACTTCCTCCTGCACTGCGCACCTGCCCTGGCGCGCTGCGGACGCTGCGCGTGATCTATGGTCCGCACGGCGCGCCGGAGTTCTTTGCACCCGACTACATTGAGACCTTCTTCGCAACGGAGTGGGAGGTTCACTTTAACTCCAGCCGCACCGGCGTGCGTCTGATTGGCCCCAAACCAATCTGGACCCGCGACAGCGGCGGGGAGGCCGGGCTGCACCCGTCGAACATTCATGATAACCCCTACGCCATCGGCGCAGTCGATTTCACCGGTGACATGCCGGTGATCCTGGGGCCGGATGGGCCGAGCCTCGGCGGGTTTGTCTGCCCGGTAACGGTCATTGAGGCTGACCTGTGGCAGATGGGCCAGCTTAAAGCGGGCGATAAAGTGCAGTTTGTGGCAGTGGATATCCCTGTCGCCAGGCAGCTGGCTATAGCCCGTCAACAGGAGCTGGCCACGTTGCAGCCGCAGGAAACGCACTGGCAGTCTGCGCCGCTGACGTCGCCTGTGGTGATGAGTTATGGTGAGGCAGATAAGCGTCTGGTGGCCCGTCTCTCCGGCGATACCCATCTGCTGCTGGAGGCGGGCGAGCCGGAGCTGGATCTGGTGCTGCGTTTCCGTATCCATGCGCTGATGCAGGCGCTGGAGGCGCAGGCCCGCGATGGCATTATCGATATCACCCCCGGCATCCGCTCGCTGCAAATCCACTTCCGGCCGGAAACCCTGACGCCGGAAGCGCTGCTGTCATGGGTGCGCAGAGAATGGGAGAAAGTCTGCCTGAATGATGAACTTCAGGTTCCCTCGCGCGTCGTGCATCTGCCGCTCTCCTGGGAGGATCCGGCCTGTCAGCAGGCAGTAGAGAAATATATGACCACCGTGCGCCGGGACGCGCCCTGGTGCCCGGACAATCTGGAATTTATCCGCCGCATCAACAATCTGCCGGATAAACAGGCGGTCTGGAATACCGTTTTTGATGCCAGCTATCTGGTGATGGGGCTGGGCGATGTCTATCTGGGCGCGCCTGTTGCCACGCCGCTGGACCCCCGTCATCGGCTGGTCACCACCAAATATAATCCGGCCCGCACCTGGACGGCGGAGAATTCAGTGGGCATCGGCGGCGCCTATCTGTGCGTGTACGGCATGGAGGGGCCGGGTGGCTATCAGTTTGTCGGGCGCACGTTGCAGATGTGGAATCGCTATCATCAGGTCGCTGACTTCAGTGGCCAGCCCTGGCTGCTGCGCTTTTTCGACCAGATCCGGTTTTATCCGGTTTCGGCCAGCGAGCTACTGCAGATCCGCCGCGATTTTCCGCTCGGCCGCTATCCGCTGCGGATTGAACACTGCACGCTGCGGCTGGCGGAATATCAGGCTTTCCTCGCCCGCAACGCGGAGAGTATCGACGCCTTCCGCCAGCATCAGCAGAGCGCGTTTAATGCTGAGCGCGACCGTTGGATCGCCAGCGGACAGGCCCATTTCGACAGTCAGGAGGCCGTGGCCGAAGAGGGCGGCGAGATACCACTGCAGCCAGGCGAGCAGGGGATCGAAAGCCCGATCTCTGGCAACCTCTGGCAGGTGCAGGCAACGGCAGGCAGCCGGGTGCGCACAGGTGACATCCTAGTGGTGCTGGAGTCGATGAAGATGGAAATTCCACTCATCGCGCCGTGCAATGGCATCGTTCAGCAGGTCAGCGTTCAGCCGGGCGGCGCGGTACGTGCAGGACAGCGGGTTGCGGTGATCGTTGAGGATAATGCGTAACCTATCGTGACAGGGTCACGTTATCACTCTGCGCCCGCCGGAAGCAAGCGGCGGGCGCAGAACGTCACGATACAGCTTGTCCGGCCAGGCTGCCCAACCAGTCGATCATCGCCGCACTGCCTGAACGTTCCCGCGTACGTGGCGGCCAGGCGAGGTAATAGGGTTTACTTAACGGCAGACTGAGCTGGTCTGCCACGACCAGTTCGCCGCGCGCCAGTTGCGGCGCGATCAGGTGTCGCTGTCCGAGCAGCAGCCCGGCGCCTGCGACGGCCGCATCAATCGCCAGCGAAGTGAGATTAAAACTGAAACCTGGCTGCGGCAGCGGCTCGTTCATGCCTCTGGCCTGAAACCAGCTGCGCCAGTCCGGCAGAAAACGGCCCTCATGGCCCCAGTCCAGATGGATCAGCGGCGCACGGCTGAAGATCGCTTCCGCAGTGAAGCGCTGTAGCAGCGCCGGGCTGGCAACCGGCAGCACCTCATCATGAAACAGCCACTGTTTTTCAAGTTGTGGATAGCGATCTTCGCCAAAACAGAGGACAAAATCCGCAGGCATCGCCTGAAAATCGACCTGCACATGTGTGCCGTGCAGCGCCAGATCGACATCCGGACACCGTTCGCGCCAGCTCGCCAGCCGGGGCAGGATCCAGTTTGACGCCAGAGCAGGCAGGGCATAGATCGTCAGTTTTGGCGCACGTACCGCCTCGCGAATGTTCTGCTGGCCGAGTTGCAGAATATCAAAGGCTTCAGTGACGTAGCGCAGATACTCTTTTCCGGTTTCAGTCAGCACCACGCCACTTTGTGTGCGCAGAAACAGGGTGCTGCCAAGTTGCTCTTCCAGCTGACGGATCTGCTGGCTGACTGCCGCTGGCGTCAGCGCCAGTTGAGCGGCCGCTTTCGCCAGGCTGCCCAGCTCGGCAGCCACTTTGAAGGCGTGAATCACGCTGATTTTTGGCAACCTGGGTAATCGGGCCGGCATTAACGCTTCCTTATGAGGGCATTAAATTTTTATCGTTACATAGCCTTGCGGACGAAAGCTAGAGTAACACCACACCTGCTGATGATGAGAAATGATGCTATGAGTAATGCCCTGGTTCGTCTCGATCTCCACCCGCTGGCCGATCATGGCTGGCGTCAACGCTGTCGTGAAGCGTTAAACCACTCAGGCGCACTGGTTCTGCGTCAGTTTTTACAGCCTCAGGCCCTGGCGGCGATCATCGAAGAGGGCAACGCTCAGCGCCATCTGGCTTATCACACCCGCAGCAAACATAACGTCTATCTGATGAAGCCGGATGAGGCATTCAGCGACGTGCATCCGCGAAACCGGGAAGTGGTCAGCACCAAAGGCTGTATCACCGATGATGTGATTGCTGCCGGGTCGCCGCTGCGCCAGCTCTACAATGATGCGCTGTTCAAAAGCTTCCTGTGCGATGTGCTGGGTGAAGCGGCGCTCTATCCCTACGCCGATCCGCTCTCCTCGATCAACCTGCACTACGCGTCTGACGGCCAGGAGCTGGGCTGGCACTTCGACAACTCCTCGTTTGCTATCACTTTACTGGTGCAGAAGCCGCTGGCGGGCGGGGTATTCCAGTATGTCAAAGATCTACGTGATGCCGATGCAGGTGAGATGAACTTTGACGGCGTCAGCGCGGTGCTGGATGAGCGACAGCCGGTTGATGCGCTGGCGATCGATGCCGGCGATCTGGTGCTGTTTCGTGGCCGTAATGCCCTGCATCGCGTCACGCCAACAGAGGGTGAGGTTACGCGAATGCTGGCCGTGCTGGCTTACAATACCCAGCCTGGTATCGCACTGTCGGAAACCGCCCGGATGACTTTTTACGGCAGACTCTGAACCCATGACAGGCGTGGGCGTCACGATCCCGCCAGCCATGCGCAGCGTGAGGCAGCCTTTTGGACATTCAGAATTGTAAGCCTTAATTTGGCTACCTGAATTTAAGAGAACTTATGCGCATGGCGAGAGCCGCGTCAATCAGATTGTGCACAGACTGCAACTCAGGCCGCACCGGGGAACCCACAGTCGTCAGCAGATATCATTGGGGTCCGTGCATCTGCGTTTGTTTACTGACAGCGATTACCCTGGCAGAACTCAGATCATGTCTGGAGGCGTCGTTGTCATCTCGCCGGACAGCGTTGTCATGAAAAAGACGCTCACCGTGCGTAACGTAAACGCCGATGTGATGTACATTCCCGAACATTAAAATACGCACAATCTATCTTATGTTAAATAATGGCGTGCGATGTTCTTCGGTTCTGTCGCTCCGTTCCCTTCTGCCTTGCAAGCGGCGCACGCATTAACTCTGCGGCACCTCACATCACGATAGTGAGCCAGCCTAAACACGGTCATCCAGGCACCCGTCGATGTGCTGCGGGCAAAGTCCCTCCTGTGGCTAATCACGGTGTCTGGCTCTTTTCGTTCACAGGATGCAGCATACCTGTTGCTGCAGTGCTCGCACAAAGACGCGCTGAAAACGGATCCGACTAAGCATTCAGCTGATTGATAATGGTCGAAAACTCATTTACGCCGCTGTTAATTTCCTGGAAGCTTCTGCCCAGCTCGGTGATTTTGTCATTTTCACTGGAGATGATGCCCTTAATCTCGTCGAGCTGATGATACATATTACTGATAAGCCGATTGTTTTCTTCAATGACTGCGGTAATTTTCTGAGTCGATGACGAGGTGGAAGCCGCCAGCCGCCTGACTTCGCCTGCGACGACAGCAAACCCTCTGCCCGCTTCGCCTGCCCTTGCGGCTTCAATCGCCGCGTTCAGCGCCAGAATATTTGTCTGAGAGGTAATGCTGCTGATTGTCGAAATGATCTCACTGATGTTCACCGCCGATTCGTAGAGCTTTTTACTCACCGTCACAGCCGCTTCAACCTTGTCCGAAACCAGCATAGAATTTTTGACGGTTTCCGTTAACACATCGTTGGCATTATGCGAAATCTGCGAGGTTTCTTCAGACGTCGTCACCGCAATGTCAGCAATCCTGCGCGCATTTTCGACCCTGACCGTGATGTCAGAGGCGATTTTGATCACTTTATCAATTGTGCCGGTGGCATTAAGGACGGGCGTATAGTTCGCTTCGAGCCAGACACGTTCTCCGGCCGCGTTTTTCCTTTCGAATCGTCCGCTGAAAGAGTGTCCACTGCGGATTTTCGCCCAGAAATCGGGATTTTTCGTATAGAAATCATTAAAGCAGAATATCCGGTGATGTTTGCCGATTATATCACTGCGCTGATAGCCCATGAGATTCAGGAAATTGACATTGGCATCTAACACTTCACCTTCGGTTGTGAATTCGATCAAGGCCATGGAGGCGTTAATGGCGCTGATGACCGCCTCTTTGCTTTTAAGCTCTTCATGCTCCTCCGTGATGTCACTCGCGATTTTAATCACCCGCACAACTTCATTATGTTTATTTTTGACCGGGAAATAGGAACCACCAATATAAAAAACGGATTTATCTTTTCTGCAGCGTTCGAATACGCCGTTTATCGCGTTTCCCTGAGATAACGATTGCCAGAAACGGGCGTATTCCGGTGTCTGCGTGTAGCTGCTGTGGCAGAATATCCGATGATGCAGACCCGTCACCTCACTCCGGGAGTAGCCTGTCATGGCGAGAAAAATGTCATTTGCCTTAATGATATGACCCTGAGGAGAAAACTCGACCCAGCCCATCGCATCTTTAATTGCGTTGATGTCATCAACCATTCCTGTGGCATCAGATTTCATCGTTCTCTGGAAGACTTCATTCATGTTGAACATAAAAACCTCAGGGGATGACAGCAATGTATATTCATTTTCCATTGCTGTATTGTTTGGAAGAACAAAGCCAGATACAGGCAAGAAAATCCTTTGAACGCATTGAGCGGCACCGATATCCCTCTGCAGACCGGAAAAATCCCACAGACCAGGCGCTGCACAGGAAAAGATAAGCTCTGAATATTATCGGAACTGCCCGGCAAGTCTTTAATGGATATTAACTGTTAAGAAGGGTTGCACATTCAGGCTGACAGACTTTATGTCGCCGACCTTTACCTCTGCTTTAATCAAAATTCAGGGAAGATGGGACAATTTTTATACTGCCAGCGGACGCTGGCATGATGGAGGAAAATCCCGACACGGCGGTGTCGGGATGAGCGTACGGCTTACTCTTTCGCTATCGGCGTTTCACTTTCCTCGATTTTTGTATCACCCTGAATGGTGCTGATACGTTTTTCCACCTCATTAACCTGTTCACTGCTGTGCAGCAGCGTGTAGGTCAGGTCAAATTCCGTACTGGCACCGGGTTGTAACTGCTTCACGCGTTTCTGCTCGCGTTCCACGGTTACCGGATAAGCATAACTGGTTCCCGGCTCGATGCCGGTCACATATCCCTGCTTCAGGGTGTCGGTGTTTTTCCACAGCGTCAGCACTGGCAGCTGGCGGGTATCAAACTGAATCGACGCGCCGCTGTTTCCCGCCTTATTGACGACCGCAGCCACACTCTGATGGTTGCTGTCAGAAAGAGGCTTGATGTTGAACACCATCTCATCGAAATCTTTGGTCGGCCCTTTATAGGTCTGCCACTCTTTCAGCCCGCCTTTCGCGTAATCATTGAAGGGGCTGATCCCGGCCATTGGCGCGATAAAGCGAGCCCCCTCTTCCAGGATAGGCTGACCGAAGTTGCTGTGATAGATGATCTGATAATCATGCGGGTAGTCGGCATGATTCGTTAACACATCATGCAGGCTGAAACTGTTGCTGCCAGGCACGTAGCGCAGTTCGGTCATGGTCTGCAGATCGGTTTTTTTGAAGGTGCTCTCTTTAATCAGGCCACGAATGCGGATTTCGTGTGGTGCCGCGTCTGCTACTTCGACTTCCAGTTGAGAAACCGGGGTGTTGCCCGCTTTACCGTGCAGGGTATAAATACGCCCTTCACTGGTAACCGGATGGCCGGTCCACTCATAGCCGCAGCGCACCATCATTTCATTGAAGCCGTCCAGCCAGCCCAGACCGTTGCGGCTCTCAAGGTTGATATAGGCCGGATTGACCACCTCTTTGACCGGTGAATCCCAGCCCATCCGGGTGCCAAAGCCTTCAACACGTAACAGATTCATGCCGCGGGTCGGACTCAGCGTGATGGTCAGCCCATCCTGACTGTGGATAGTCAGAACTTTACTGCCCTCCTGCTTGCCGCCATGCAGCACCTTCTGTTCGATGCTGAACGGCTTACCCTGCGCTTTCATATCGCTGCTGGTGATCTTCCAGTTTCCCTGCTCGGTGCCCTGTTCAGCACTGGTCAGCACCCAGGTTTTCGCGGCTGCTGAGCCAGAAACCAGAACCGCCAGTATCGTTAACGTCAGTTTAATCTTCATCCTTTGCTCCGTTAGCTGAATCGGTTTTTCATTCTGTAAACGAAACTTACTGACTTGAGCCTTTCAGAACCGTGACCCTGTTCACCTGACACTAAATTTATTAGTTTCAGGCGCAGTAATGCGGACTGAATCACATAAATTTTGCCTAAGCAGGAATAATTACGGCGCATTTTATGAATCTGATAGCCATGCGCTTTACTCGATTCAGCGATTTACCGTCCGCCGGAAAAGCAATCCGCCGTTCACCAGCAGAAAAAAAAGCGTAAAAAAATTTCAGATACCCGCAACTTTTTCCGTTTTTAAGCGAACCTGTTAAAAGACGCAGCAGACAAACCCGTCTGTTCGCTAACGGAGAGAGTCATGCCAATGAAAAAGACCCTGAAAACCCTGGCCGTCGCGACGCTGCTGGCCCTGAGTGTTCCAGCCACCTCTGCTTTTGCGGCACTGGAAGCTGGTGAGAAAGCGCCTGACTTTAAGCTTGATGCCGCGCTGGCCGGTAAATCGACCACCTTTTCTCTGCATCAGGCCCTGCAGAAAGGCCCGGTGGTGCTCTATTTTTTCCCGGCGGCTTTCAGCGCAGGCTGTACGCTCGAAGCGCACGATTTTGCTGAAGCGACCGACGAATTTAAAAAGCTGGGCGCGACCGTGATCGGTGTGACCGCAGGCAATACCGATCAGATTGCGAAATTCTCGCAGCTGGAATGTCGTGACAAATTTACCGTGGCCGCCGATCCCGGCGCGAAAGTTGCGACCGAATATAAAAGCACCATGGAAATGAAGGGGCAGAAAGTCTCAGACCGCACCTCATACGTGATCGCGCCAGACGGTAAAATCCTGATGAGCTTTACCGATAAGAATCCGGATACACATATTCAGAAAGCGATGGATGCCGTTAAACAGTATCGCCAGGCCAATCCGGCATAACTTCATCATCTGAGCAGGTAAATTATGCTGACTGCGATTGCAGCCGCCTTCCTCGGCGGCATTATTCTGAACCTTATGCCCTGCGTGTTTCCGGTGATTTCGCTGAAAGCACTGAGCCTGATCCGCCATCATGAATCGCCCGGTCATGCCCGAGCAGAAGGCGTGGCGTTTCTGCTGGGTGTGGTGGTGACGATGGTCGCCCTGACCGCTGTGCTGCTGCTGGCCAGGGCAGGAGGCGCATCAGTCGGCTGGGGATTTCAGCTGCAATCGCCGCTGGTTATCGCCGCGCTGATTCTGGTCATGCTGGGGGCGGCGCTGAACCTGTTTGGACTGTTTGAAGTGGGGCTGTCGTTACAGCGCGTGGGCGGCGTGGGCGACGACCGGGGCGGGCTGGTAGGCTCCGCCCTGACCGGCGCACTGGCGATTATCGTCGCCACGCCCTGCAGCGCCCCTTTCATGGCCAGCGCGATTGGCTATGCGCTGACTCAGCCTCCGCTAATCAGTCTGGTGATCTTTATCGCGCTGGCGCTCGGCTTTGCTGCGCCCTTCACCCTGATCTCGTTCTTTCCACTGCTGGCGCGCATCCTGCCTAAACCGGGCGCGTGGATGATTACGCTGAAGCAGGGGCTGGCGTTTCCAATGCTGGGCGCGGTGGGCTGGCTGATTTGGGTACTGGAGCGTCAGGCCGGATCGGCGGCGCTGGCCGCGATTCTGATCTGCTGTTTGCTGCTGAGTTTTGCCGCCTGGCTGTATGGCATGGCGCAGAAACGTCGTATGATGGGTCAGCGTCATGTGATGCTGCATGTTGCAACCGCGATCTTTGTGGCGCTGGTCGTGGTGCCGCTGATTAACCTGAACCATTTGGCCAGCGCACCGGCTGAAACGGAGGCAGCTTCTGAAGCGGCCGCCGCCGTTGCCTGGTCGCCGCAGAACGTCGATGCAATCAAAGGTCAGGGCAAGCCCATTCTGGTGAACTTTACCGCGTCCTGGTGTATCACCTGCCAGGTTAACGATCGGACCTCGCTGTCGACCCAGGCGGTCAAGGCGGCGATGGCGCGCACCAGTACGATTTACATGGTCGCCGATTCCACCAAATACAATCCTGATGTCGAGCAGGCACTCAGTGATTTTGGCCGTGGCGGGTTACCGCTCTATGTGGTCTATCCGGCCGATGGCGGCAAACCAGTCGTGCTGCCGCAGGTGCTGACGCCGGGCATTGTGATTTCAGCGCTGGATCAGGCTTCGGAAAAAGGAAAGAAAACCTGAAACTGATGACGACAGCCCTGGCTGATAGGTTGCCGAAACCGCGCAACAGGACAGTCACCTGCTGATGCCCGATGTCAGAGCGTGACCAACGCGCGCAGTGGCCAGCCTTAATGGCCCGGGCGCAGGCAGGCGACAGGGCTGCCTATAACCAGGTACTCAAAGCGATGGTTCCGGCCATCCGGGCACTGGTGCGCAAAAAAATTCATGACGAGGCGCTGGCAGAGGATGTCATTCAGGAGACGCTGCTGGCCATTCATCGGGTGCGGCACACTTACGATCCTGAGCGCCCGATCCTCCCCTGGGTTGCCGCCATTGCCTCGGCCCGGACGATCGATATGCTTCGCCAGCAGGGCCGGCGTCAGGAAGTTCAGGATGAGGAGGCGCTAAACGCCCAGCCCACCCAGCCTGCGGAGGCCGCCGACGACATGGATCGTCTCTCCGGCTATCTGGAGACCCTGCCGCAGCGTCAGCGGGACATCGTCGAATCGGTTCATCTGCGTGAACAGAGCCTGGCGCAGGCCGCCGCCGAAACCGATCAATCGCTTTCTGCAGTTAAATCCCTGTTGCATCGCGCAATGATTAATCTTCGTAAATTTGGACGGATGCATCATGAGAAATCATGACCAGTTAATTAATCAGCTTAGTGCTTCCGCGCAGCCGGTCCGGCGCGTCTGGCCCACCGCCTGGCGCGTCGCGAGCTGGATTGCGCTCGCGCTGCCCTGTGGCGCACTGACCAGCTGGGCATTCCATACCCGGCTCACTGACTGGTCTCAGCCTGGCGCGCGCTTTGCGCTGGCTGCCCTGCTGCTGTCGTTTATCATCACGGGCAGCACACTGGCCGCCGCTTTCACACTCAGTATTGCCGGAAGAAAAGCGTTCAGCCTGCGCTGGCCGCTGCTGCTGATGGGCATCTGGCTGGCGCTGAATCTGATCAACCTGTCATCAGATATACCGCCAGCGGGTGCAGGCCGGTTAGGCGAAGGGATCCACTGCTATCTCTTTATGCTCTCAGCCAGCCTGCCGATGATGCTGATGTCGGTGTTTGCTCTGCAACGCACCCGCTCACTTTACCCTACACGCAGCCTGGCGCTGAGCGGCTGTGGCAGCGCATTTACCTCCTCAATGCTGCTGTCGCTTTGCCATGATACTCACCTGCATCTTATCGATTTCTCTATGCATCTGGCGGCAGGCATAACGATTGTGGTGCTGACGGTGGTAGCGGGCCACCGCTGGGTCCGGCTGGGCGACTGATTGCAGCTGTTCACCCTGAAAACAGCGTGGCGCAATTCCGTCTGCTACAGCAGGTCTCAGGCCGCGAACTTTCCGTTTTCCTCTTGCAGTGCCCTGCCCGCGCGTAACAAAAAATCCGTCATCGGGGGCCGCCAGATTCCCTGACGTGGCATAGGCTGAATGAAGGCTGCTTTAATCTGACAGGAGATAACGATGGACAATGAGATGACAGGACAATGCCACTGCGGCGCGGTGGCATTCCAGGTGACACTGAAGGATGGATTTAACACAGTGCGCCGTTGTAACTGCTCATTTTGCCGGATGCGCGGCGCGGTGGTGGTGTTTGCAACTAAAGTGGACGTCACTCAGGGCAAAGCGCAGCTTACTGAGTATCGCTTTAACAGCAAAGCGGTGGGACACTACTTCTGCTCAGTCTGCGGAATCTACACTTTTCATCAGAGCCGCTCAAATCCCGACCTGTCTGGCGTGAACGTCGCCTGTCTTGAAGGTATTTCCCCCTTCGATTTTACCGATGTGCCGGTTTCTGATGGCATTAATCATCCTAAAGACAGTGGCGCGGGTGGTGTAGCGGGTCATCTGGTCTACACCCCCACGCAATCCTGAACGCGCGCAGCCCGGACTATTCCCGGCTGCTTTTTCCACTGAATCGGGTAATCGGTTTCTGCTCTTCCCGTTCGATTTGCTGTGAGAATACTTTCAGCGCCGCAAATATCGGGCGCAGCCCGCGCCAGAGCTCTTCATCCCTGAGCAAACGTATTATGCCGCGAATGCCGGGCGCGGCTTTTTCCTGCCGTTCCTGCTCCTGTGCCGGTCTGACAGCCATCGCCGCATCGCGAACGGCAAGCAGCAGATGATTAAACCGCTCCGGCGGAACAGATCCCAGCGTCATCATCAGCAGCGAGAGATTCTGCAGGGCGTTCTGGGTGCCGGGCTGGTTAAGCCCTGAAACCAGAATTTTCCCCACTTCACTGTTGGACTTAACCAGATCGTTCGCCAGCCGCAGGAAGCCGTGCTGGTGGAGATTTTCGATCAGCTCATCCATCGCTTCACGGGCAGTGGGTTCGATAGGGGTTGGCGGGACCTGAAATTTTATCCGTTCTGCCATCAGAATTTCTCCGGTTTTTCGACATGTTCAGGCGGTTCACGGTAGCCATCCTGCTGCCATTTCTGCTCAATCGGCAGGTGTGGCAAAGGTGTGCGGCTGCCATGGCGGAAATTATGCAGGGGCAGCGGATCAGGCTGCAGCCGGCGATCGATGCGCCGCATGTTAACGGCCGTTTCTTTATAGGCAGGCGTATTAACGTCTGGATCATGATGTTCACCGGTCAGCATATTGAGCCCATCTTTACCGTGATGAATCGGCATAAACAGCACGTTACCCGCGACGCGATCCGTGATGACAACCGGCACATCCAGCGAACCACGCCGGGAACTGATGCGTACCCACTCGCCTTCACTCAGCGAACGCGAGGCGGCCAGCTCTGGGGAGATCTCAACAAAGGCATTAGGCGACAGTGACATGATACGCCCTCCCTGTCCGGTCTGATTCATCGACTGAAAATGCTCCAGCATCCTGCCATTGTTCAGTAGCAGATTATAGTCTGCATCCTCCTGTTCAGCGGGCGGCTGCCAGCTCAGTGGGTAGAGTCGGGCTTTGCCATCGGGGAAGTTAAACCGTTCTGTGTAGAGTCGCGGCGTGCTTTCTCCTGCGGCGTTGACCGGCCAGAGTTGAGATTGCCAGCCCACCAGTTGCTCATAGCTGACCCCGGCAAAAATGTCAGCAACCTCTGCCGCCTCGGCCATAATCGCGCCCGGATTCGGATAGTTCCACGGATGCCCGAGACGGGCTGCAAGTTCGGTGAAGATCTGCCAGTCTGGACGGCAGTCGCCCAGCGGTTTTAACGCCTGAGAGAAGTGCTGGATTCGCCGTTCCGTGTTTACAAAGGTGCCCTCTTTTTCCACACTGGGCGCACCGGGTAACACCACATCGGCGAATTCGGCTGTGTGTGACATAAAGATGTCCTGTACGACCATAAAATCCAGCCTGCTGAAGGCAGCATGGACGGACGTCAGGTCGGCATCGGCAAAAGCAGTATCTTCGCCAGTGATATACATAGCACGGATTTTGCCCTCGCCAGCTTCCTTGACCATTCTGAAGTTATCAGCGCCCACCTGACTGGAGAGCGTTTCTGGCGGGACACCCCAGGCGCGGGCCCATTTTGCACGAACCGCTTCGTCCGTGACTTTCTCATAGCCAGGATAAAAATTACTCAGGCAGCCGAAGTCGCTGGCCCCCTGCACATTGTTGTGGCCACGCATCGGATAGCCGCCAGTGCCAGGCCGGCCATAGTTGCCGGTGACCAGCAGCAGATTTGACAACGCCGTGCTGGTATCAGCCCCGTGGCTGTGCTGGGTAATGCCCATCGCCCACAATATGCAAACGCTGCCCGCCTGGCCAATCATCTCGGCCGCCTCAGTCAGCGCAGACTCGCTCAGTCCGCAGACTTCACTGGCCCAGGCCAGCGTAAAGGAGGCGAGCGAGGCGCGATATTCTTCAATGTTATTGACCCGCTCCGTCAGGAAAGCCTCATCGGCGTAGCCGTGGTCGAACATATATTTAGCCATCGCCGAGGCCCACACCAGGTCCGTACCCGGGTGAATGCGCAGATAGCAGTCGGCACGCTCTGCCATCTCATGACAACGCGGGTCGACGACCAGAAGTTTCTGCCCACGATGTTTATGACTCTGTTTAATGTGTGACGCGATTACCGGATGGTTTTCAGCAAGGTTACTGCCGACCAGCACAATCAGCCCGGCCTGCTGCAGGTCACCGATCGTACCGGCGTCACCTCCATAGCCGACGGTGCGAAACAGCCCCTCTGTCGCCGGGTTCTGACAGTAGCGTGAAGAGTTATCGACGTTATTGGTGCCAAAGATCAGGCGAGCGATTTTCTGCGTCAGATAGGCTTCTTCGTTGCTGGCTTTGCTGGAGCCGATAAAGCCAATCGCATCCCCTCCATGCTGCTGCGCAACGTCGCGCAATCCATCCGCCACCCGCTGCAAGGCTTCATCCCAGCTGGCGGGCCGGAAACGCCCGTTCTCACGAATCAATGGCGTCGTCAGGCGTTCCGGACTGTTAACAAAATCCCAGCCAAATTTCCCTTTCACGCAGGTGGAGATGCCGTTGGCTGGCGCTTCAGCGACTGGTTGTATTTTGAGGATGTGTCGATCGCGGGTCCAGATTTCGAAGCTGCAGCCGGTGCCACAGTAGGTGCAGACTGTTTTAGTGCGTTTGATCTCAGACTGGCGCAGCGCCACATCGATTTTTGACACGCCGGTAATCGGCTCCATGCCGATACTCTTTTCCAGTGACTTTACAAAGTCGATGAGTGGCCGCTTCAGCCCCTCATCCATCGCAGTAAATGGGCCTGCGTCGGGCTGCATGGTTTTTTCCAGCAACGCATTACAGGGGCAGACCGTCACGCAGTGGCCGCAGCTGACGCAGCTCGAACCGGCGATCTCCGTTCCGCCATCCCAGAGCACGCGCGGATGCGCCTGGGTGTAGTCGATCGACAGGGTTTCGTTGACCTCGATGTTCTGGCACGCCTCGACACAGCGCCCGCAAAGGATGCACTGGTCTGGATCGTAGGTATAGAACGGATTGGAGTGATCTTTCGCATAGGGTTTGGGCTGATGTGGATAATACTGAATCGGGATATGCATATCCGCCACCGCGTTATGCAGCGTGCACTCGCCGGTGTTGTGCTCGCAGACGGTACAGTAGAGCTCATGGCGGTTAAGCAGCCGATCCATTCCCTCCTGCTGGGCGGCCCTGAGTGCCGCGCCTTCACTCTGAACCGTCAGGCCCTCTTCGGTACGCAACGTGCAGCCCCGGACGCGCTCACCATCGGCATCCACCCAGCAGACATCACAGCTTTGCAGCGGCGGCAATGCCGGGTGATAGCAGACATGAGGAAGTTTTTTTCCGTGCGCATCCAGAAAATCGATCAGCGGTTGATCCGCCAGCCCTTTCAGCCGTTCACCATTAAAAATAATGGTGCAATAGTTTTCATTCATAGACGCCTCATAACGGTATCGCCTGTACCTTGCGGCTGGAAAAGGTCCCTTTATTTAAGGGGTTACTTCACAAGCTTAGTGAGGATTAACCACTCCGCCATGAATACCGCTACGCTTTATGCGGTTACTCGCTGATTAATCAGGCGATTTTAAATGTAATGACTTTTTACCAGCCCGCACGTCGGGTGAAAATTTCTGCAGAGAGGCGTATTTTTTATGCGAGGTATTCAGGGGCGCGGATGGTCAGGTTGCGGTAGTTAATAAGACTAAAGCATGTTGTAACTATAAAAGGCCTGTTAATACCTCTCTGGCCTATTCTGCAGGAAATATAAATTATCCTCTTTTTCATATTGATGTTGCGACATCGTTTTTCATGCTGACTTGACAATTGAAAAAAATTCTATAATTTCTGCAACGTGCAAGGACGCACAAATCACCGAAAGAAATAACAGGGATGTCTATGAAAAGCCAGGCTGCACGCCCTCTCATTTTTCTTAATCTGCGTTTTTTAAGTCATCCGATAACAGCTGTTTTTCCGTGCCGAAAACTATTCAGGATTATTGCGACAGGGCTATGCTGCCCCGGGCTGACCTTGTCAGTCATGAGCCTGATCGCCTGTCTGCACTCTTTCACCGGAATAATAACGCCGTCCAACACTCATAATGACGGCCCGGCTTTCGTGTTATCCGGGTTATGGGCTGAATATCAGACCTGAGCACGGGCAGGTGCAGTCCCCTTTCCGGCTTTTGAAATTTCATTTATAGGGATATAAATCATGGCTAATTTTAGTTTTAAAAAAAGTGCGTTATCACTGGGCATTACCTCTTTTATTATTGGGCTGACGCCTGGGGCCTGGGGTCACGATTACAGTGATGCAGAAATACTGTCTGGCACGACATACAATGATGCAGAACTTAGTTTGACTCAGTTGCCCCCCATCAGCCGCCTCACGCTGATCGGCAAAAGCAATCTCTATGTGCAGAATGATGGGTTAGTCACTGATTCCCTGGTTACCGACAATTCGCGCATGTCTCTGCTACGGTCAGAGGATGAGAGCCTGCTGGCGCATCCGGGTATTCGTAATACGACAGTCGCAGGATCCGGTGAAGTCAGTATGGGTACCGCGGCCGTATCAAACGGGCAGTTGTTTATTGGCCCGCAGGCTGCGTTAACTATTGATAGCACCGATCCCTATACCACCGATGTCACCGTTAATTCACCGGCCCCGGGTGCGGACGTATATATTGAAAACCTGACGCTGGCTGGCACGATGGAAATTGGCCCCGCCTGGATGGGCGACAGCGACGATGGCGATGCGCCCCTGCCGGATAATATCGGCCCAGAGCTTGTCACGCGAATAGATAACCTGGTCATGCAGCCCGGTAGTGAAGTCAACATGCTGGCTTATACTTCCGGAGCGCAATTCAATCAGCTGGCGTTAAAAAATCTGTCAGGCGAAGGTAATTTTTACCTCACCAGCAGCCTGGCTGATGGGGCCAGCGACAGAATTACGGTTTCGGACAAGGCAACCGGACGTTTCGGTATCTATGTCAGCGACAGTGGCCGGGAAATAACACAACCTCACGATGTGCAGCTGGTTTATATCAACAGCGGCAATGCTCGCTTCAGTTTACTAAACAGGGGCGGCATTGTTGAAGCGGGTGTCTGGCAATACCGGCTCAGTAACAAAACAGAGAATGGTCATACCGAATGGTTTTTAGTGGGAGGTAAGCCAGGCGAATCAATTTCACCAGAGGCAACTGCGCAGGCAGACGTCACCCGACAGGTCGCTGAGGCGAAACCGCAGCTAAGTAATAGCGCGCAGGCGGTAATTAACCTGGCTGCTGCACCCCGGGTTATCCTGGATTCGGAAACCAGTTCGCTGCGTCAGAGAATGGGCGATCTGCGTCGGCAGAATGGCGATACTGGTGTATGGGCGCGGTATCTCAGTCAGAATACCCGGCTTGATGACAACGGTTACAGCGCTTTTCACCTCTCGCTGAATGGTATGCAGATCGGTGCCGACAGACAGCATGCTATCGGTAACGGCAGGATCTTAATGGGTGCTTTTACCTCATTCAGTAAAAGTACTATTCAGTCCGATCACGCAAATAATGGCAACATCCGGAGCTACAGTGGCGGTCTTTATACCACGTGGCTCGACAACAAGGGCTACTATGCCGATCTGCTGGTGAAAGCTAACCATCTGAACAATGACCTGACCACCAGCATGAACAGTGGGAGCCGGGTCAAAGGAAACTACGATCAGACATCCTTCACCGCTGCCGCAGAAACAGGCTACACACTCGACTTAACCGGTCCTTTCAGCGTAACGCCTTACGGACGGTTCATTTATTCGCGGATCGGCAAAGCCAGCTACGCTCTGGATAATGGCATGGAAGCCAGCGTCAATGCCGCAAACAGTGTTCAGGGGGAAGTCGGTACATTACTTGAGAGTGAATTCGATGTAATGAATCACAGCGTCCGACCTTACATCAAAGTGGCGGCTGCCCGTGAGTTCACTAAGCGCAACCGGACAGAGATTAATGAGGTGGCATTCGATACGCGCTACTCCGGCAACGTGGGCCAATATGGCGCTGGCTTAACCGCTGATGTGGCCCGGAATGCCTCGCTCTATACTGAAGTGACCTATCAGAAAAGGAATAAGGTTGAAACGCCAGTTTATGCGACGGCCGGTTTCAGACTGCGTTTCTGACAGTTGCTGGAACCGATCATTTACACGCCCGCCATGCCCTGCACCCTTCAGGGCATGGCGCTTCGTTTATCCCAGTATATTCCTGTCAGGCGGTAACGCTTCCTGGGAAAATGCCTCTCCTGGCTGATGTCGCGACAGCCTCCTGCCCCACGACAAAACCGATGCTGACACACCCCTGTCATGGTGAATTACCAATAGCGGATTACTATTGTTGATGCACAGGCCTTTTCCATTTTTATGCAACCTGCCGAAAAGGCTTTTATCGGAGGCACATTGCACGGCACTTCAGCGCTCTGACAGTCAGATTCCTGAGCAGAGGTCAGCAACCGGCTCGCCCCCGACTCGCGCGCAGCAGAGATCCGCCTCCGCCATTAACAGTGAGTGGCTGGAAAACAGGGTTAAACTTTACCCCAGATTGGTTATCGGATGCTGCCTGCAAGAGAAAGCGCCACATCCATCCATCACGTCATACAGAGGGCAATATCATGAGTACCTTTAAAACGACAGACGGCACACAGATCTACTTTAAAGACTGGGGAACCGGTAAACCTGTGTTGTTCAGCCACGGCTGGCCGCTGGATGCGGATATGTGGGACAGCCAGATGAACTTCCTGGCCGAAAATGGCTATCGGGTGATTGCGTTTGACCGCCGCGGTTTTGGTCGTTCCGACCAGCCCTGGAACGGCAACAACTACGATACGTTCGCCTCTGACATCAATGATCTGATTACCCATCTTGACCTGCAGAATGTCACCCTGGTTGGCTTCTCCATGGGCGGCGGCGATGTCACACGCTACATTGGCAACTATGGCAGCGATCGCGTCGCGGCGCTGGTGCTGCTGGGTGCCGTCACCCCTGTCTTAGGTAAAACGGCTGACTACCCGCAGGGGGTGGATATTTCGGTGTTTGAGGGGATCCGTGATGGCCTGCTGAAGGATCGTGCGCAGTTCATCAAAGAGTTCGCCACCCCCTTCTATGGCACCAACGCCGGACAGACCGTGTCCGAAGGAGTGATGACGCAGACACTGAACATCGCGCTGCTGGCCTCACTTAAGAGCACCGTCGACTGCGTGACTGCCTTTGCGGAGACCGATTTCCGTGCTGACGTCGCCAAAGTGACGATACCGACGCTGGTGATCCACGGCAGCAACGATCAGGTTGTACCGTTTGAATCGACGGGTAAGGTCGTCGCAGAGATGATCGAAGGGGCTGAACTCAAAGTCTATGACAATGCGCCGCACGGATTCGCGGTAACGCATCAGGATCAGCTGAATCAGGATCTGCTGGCGTTCCTGAACGCACAGTGAGGCAGAAAACTGCGCGGTGAAGGCCGCGCAGTGCGTCGCTTAGCCTGAACAGAGGTCTGACAAACGAGGATAACAGAAGCACACGCCTTCATCCCACACCGACCTGAGCATCCCATTCCCCGCATCAGATTACATCCTGTGCCTGGCAGCCGCCATGACCTGAAGAAAAGCTAAAGCGGTGTTGGTCAGCTACTGGCCCGCACCACCAGCTCACCCTGCATGATCACGCATTGCGGCGGCACGTCCGGGCGGGCAATTTTCTGCAACAGCAGCTCACAGGCCTGGCAACCAATCGCCTGGGAAGGCTGAGCCAGCGTCGTCAGCGGCGGTGACGTCATGTCAGCCAGCTCACTACCGTCGAAGCCCACCACGGCAATATCTTTTGGTATCCGCAGCCCCGCCTGCTGAATCGCCGACATGGCTCCGGCTGCCAGTGTATCTGAGACGGCAAATACCGCATCCGGTCGCACCTTGTCAGCCAGCAGCTGCTGCATGGCCGCCCTGCCGGCACTGAAGCTTAGCTCGCTGGCATAGGCGATGGACTGCCAGGTGAGTTGCTCTGCATTAAGCTGAGCGGTGTAACCCTGCTGACGCAGGCGGGCATAGCGGTAACGCAGATCGTGGTTAATCAGGGCGATGCGCTGTCGTCCCCGTCCGGCCAGGTGGTGCACCACCGACTGCGCAGCGGCTTCATCATCAATACCGACGCAGGCGATCTGCCCGTTATCATCATGTTCAGCGCACTGAACCCAGGGTGCCTGACCAATCAGCTCTCCCAGTTCAGGCAGTCTGCTGAGAGCATTCATGGTGATGATGCCCTCCACCATCTTGCCGGAGAGCAGTTGCAGGCAGGATTGTGAACGCGCGATATCTGCACCCGAATTACATAACAAGATGCGATAACCGTTTTTCTCCGCCTGCGCTTCGATCCCTTTGACCACCTCGGCGCAGAACGGGTTGGAGATGTCAGACACCAGCACCAGAATCATCGAACTGCGCGCAGTCCGCAGCTGACGCGCCAGCAGGTTAGGCTGGAAGTTACTCTCTTCAATGGCCGCGAGTACCTTCTGGCGATTCGCCGGTTTTACGCTGTTGCTGTTATTCAGCACGCGGGACACCGTGGCAACCGAGACACCCGCCATTTGCGCAATTTTCTGAACAGACATAGCGATCCTCGTGTTTAACCCGTGCAATACCGGCCCATCCGCAGGGGCCGGGCCAGCGCCTCAGACGTCGCGATCCAGACCTAACTGCTGCCGGACCGATGAGGCGTTTCCGGCTGAGGCAAAATCATCAAATCCCCTGTCAGACACCGGAATGATGTGGTTACGGATAAACAGCGCCCCCTCACGCGCGCCTGTCTCCCCCTCCTTCAGGCAGCACTCCCACTCCAGCACGGCCCAGCCGCTAAATTCGTACTGCGCCAGCCTGCTGAAGATACTGCCGAAGTCGATCTGACCATCACCTGGCGAACGGAAGCGTCCGGCGCGCGAGAGCCACGGCTGATAGCCGCCATACACGCCGCTGCGCCCGTTGCGTTGATACTCGGCATCCTTAACGTGAAAGGCTCTGATGTGCGGGTGATAGAGATCGATAAACTGCAGATAGTCGATATGTTGCAGAAAGAGATGGCTGGGGTCATACAGGATATGGCAGCGTGGATGCTGATCCACCGCCTGGAGAAAGCGTTCAAACGTGACGCCGTCATGCAGGTCTTCGCCGGGATGCAGTTCGTAGCAGAGATCGATGCCATGCTGGTCAAAGGTCTCCAGTACCGGCCGCCAGCGCCGCGCCAGTTCAGTAAACGCTTCATCAAACAGGGCCTCGTGGTGCGGCGGCCAGGGATAAAACCAGGGCCACGCCAGCGAGCCGGAGAAGGTGGCATGGGCGCGCAGACCGAGTTTTTCAGAGGCCGCCGCCGCACGTTTCAGCGTGGCAACGGCCCAGTCGGTGCGCCGGGCAGGATCGCCACGCAGCGCCTCTGGCGCAAAGTTGTCAAACGCGAGATCGTAGGCGGGATTCACCGCCATGAGTTGTCCCTCAAGGTGCGTCGAAAGCTCGCTGATCTCCAGCCCGAACCCCGCCAGTATACCGCGTATCTCATCGCAGTAAGTCTGGCTGACCGCCGCCCGTTCGAGGTCAAAAATAGCGGGCTGATGACAGGGAATCTGCAGCGCCTGATAGCCCAGCCCGGCGGCCCACTCCGCCAGCCCCGCCAGCGTATTGAACGGCGGCCGCTCGCCGATAAACTGCGACAGGAAGATGCCTGGTCCTTTAACGGTTTTCATTGACGGCTCCTCTGATTTTCCATCGCCGGTTCGCGATAGGTAAACGAAAAGAAGAAAATAATGGCGATCAGCGCGGCGGCAACGGCGGGTATCCACCAGAATATTGCCCAGCTCTGCGCGCTGGCGTGACCGGCAACCAGATGGTTATAGAGCGCACCCGAAATCTGCGACCCCAGCAGCATGCCCAGGCCGTAGGTAAACATCACCACCATGCTCTGCGCCTGCCCTTTTACTTTCTCTCCGGCGATTCTGTCGGTGTAGATAAATCCCACCACAAAGAAGAAGTCATAGCAGATGCCATGCAGCAGAATACCGAGGTAGATCAGTGTGCGCGTCTCATCGCTCATACCCAGCGCAAACAGGGCGTAACGAACGAACCAGGCGGCCATACCGATCAGCAGCATGATTTTTACTCCCAGGCGGCGAAACAGCAGCGGGATAATCAGCATGAAAACAATCTCTGACATCTGACCCAGCGACATCAGCGTACTTACCTCCCGGATCCCGGCATCCGCCAGCCACGAAGCTGTAAACGCATAATAGGTGCCGAGCGGAATAGAGATCAGCGTGGCGCACAGTGCAAAGACCATAAAATGACGCAGACGCAGCAGCGCAAACGCATCCGCACAGAAGAGATCGCGGACCTTCAGCGGTAATCCTCTGGCGGGTGCCGGGGTATGCGGCAGCGTCAGGCTGTAGATTGCCAGCAGCACCGAGCAGATTGCCGCCAGCTGAAAGACCGCGACGCTGTCAGCCACGCCGGTGACGCCAATAAAAATCCCTGCCACGATCCAGCCAAGGGTGCCGAAAACCCGGACGATGGGAAAACGCGTCTCACTGCTGGTGAGGCTGTGAAAGGCGATGTTATTTGATAGCGCCAGCGTCGGCATAAAACAGAGCGTATAGCCAAACAGCAGAGCAATAAGCCGCGCGCCGTTCTCTGCGATCAGCGCCTGCGGCACAAACCAGAGGATCGCCGCGCCCGCGAGATTCATCACCGCCATCACTTTCTGCGAAGGAAAAAAACGGTCCACCAGCATGCCCAGCACAAACGGCGAGAGAATTGAGGCGATGGGCCCTGCCGAGAACGCATCGCCAATCAGCAATGACATATTATGGCGGGTCATGACCAGCCCCAGCGTTACCGACCAGCTCCCCCAGATAAAAAACTGCATGAACATCATCAGAGAGAGACGCGGCACCAGCAGCTTATGCTGCACCTGCTGGCCTGTATTCTGCTGCACCGTCGCAATCATAGGAACCTCACGAATAAGTAATCGATTACTTTTATGACTGCTTGCAAAGTAATCGATTACAGCCTGAGTTTCTTCTGCCGCGCTCACAAATTATTAACCGTGAGTAATTAATCCTTTTGCACGCGTTGTTCTGCTCAGGCTTCAGGTTGTGACGTTAACGGCCTGCGCTTTACGAAACCGGTAGCGTTCATACAACACTGAATAGAGGCCGCCAGTCACTACCAGCATCGCTCCGATGAGTGTGGTTGAGGTTGGCAGATTACCCAGCAGCAGATACCCCACCGCCACTGACCAGATGAGCGTGGTGTAATCGAATGGGGCGAGTAATGAGGCTTCGGCATAGCGCAGGCTAAGGGTCATCAGGATTTGGGTGATACCGCCCAGCAACCCGCATCCTATCAACAGCGCCAGCTGATTGCCGTGCGGCACCTTCCAGCCGCCGGGCAGCGTGACCAGCGACGTCAGGGCCGTAGTGACCGCGAACCAGAACGCGATAGCGCCCGGCTTCTCTTTTCCGTTAAGGAAACGGATCTGAACCAGCGCACAGGCGGTGCAGAGCGCCGCCATCAGCGCCAACAGTATCCCCAGCGACGACGACAGCGAGAAGTTTGCCTGACGCGTCAGCGTGAGGTGCCCGGAGAACATCACCAGAATGCCGCTGAAACCGGTAAATACGGCGACCCAGCGATGATGACGCACTTTTTCCCGCAGCAGCAGCGCCGCCAGCAGCACGGTAAACAGTGGCGCCGCATAGTTGATGGCGGTGGCGTCGGTCAGGGAGATATAGAGCAGCGACAGGTAACTGAAGTAAAGGCCGCCGGTTCCGGCCAGACCGCGCACGAAGTGTCCGCGTATATTGCGGGTGCGGATCCCGTCCAGCACGCTGCCCTGAAAACGCAGCCAGATCAACAGCGGCACCAGCGCCAGCACCGAGCGGAAAAATATCACCTCGCCCACCGGTATTGCGCCATCAAGTCCTTTTACACAGGCCAGCATCAGCGTGGAACTCAGCGCAGCAGTAATCTTCATGGCTATGCCAGCAGAAGCGTTCATCAGGTTTGTTATCTCTTGATTGGGGAAAAATAGGCGGCAGAATCAGCATCCTTACTCACCATACTGGCATAATGCCGTGCTGCAATCTGCCGCGATTGTACAGCAGACGGCATTTTATCTTTTTTTGACATAGCGTCACGGCATGAAGATGCACACGGCTTGCTGACCCGGCGGGTACACTCTGCTTTCTGCCCTGCTTCCGGCGCGTTAGCAGTCCAGGGAGAGCCCCCTGCCTGCGCTGTGTTAACTGATATCCGAATCTCACGATCCCGGGTTTCTTCTGGCGGTCAGGGAGTGAGTTTTCCGGCAGATAGCTGCCACTCAGCAGATACTGTTTTTGTGTCGCAATGCTGAGACGGTTTTCTCATGAGAACATATCCATAATGCATTGTTCTCATCCTAACTGGTGTCTTATCGATCCATTCTCGCGTCCATAAACTGCAGGAATTATAGTAATGACAGCAACCTCCTTTTAATTTTCATTAAAGTATCAATTCCGATTGCCGATATAAATCAACAGGGATCACTTTAATAAAAGAGGGAAAGATGAGTTTAAATGCTGACTTTAAGAGCGTAAAGAAAATCCTGGAAGATTTTTTGCACAACGAAATTATCAGAAAAAAGTTGATGATGATTTGCAGTACAAAAAGAAATGATTGGGAGAAATGGCTACAGCTCGAACTGGAGTTTTATATTTCCTCGTTATCGGACTACACTCTCGACCGTGAAGTTGAGGCCATTCCGGATAACCGGAAGATGAAAAATCGTCTTAACATGTTCGTGGACTTTGCTATAAGAAAAAAACAAACCCGAAAAAACGCATTTATTTTTATTGAGCTAAAATGCTCAACAAACCCTCAGACATTGATTAATGGCTTCGAAAAAGATATTGAAAAAATAAATGCAATCAAGCGCTGCATCTATGACACACGATCATTTTGGTGTGTTGGGTTCCACAAGAACTGCACACAACGTAGCGTTGATAAAATTGAGAAGTACGTTGAAAGCTGGCAAGGCCATCATGAAGTGATAAAGCTTTGTAGTTGTCCTGAAGAATTAATCTGTGATTGCACAGATAATAAGATCGGCTTTGTGATAATTTAATAATTATCATAAGAAATCGTTAGATCGACATTAAAGAGATCGGTGTGAAATCGTTTTTTCACCCGGTATCAGTGCGCACCCATCTTTTTACCACAAATCAGATGTTATTAAATCCATCCGAAATAGCGCACCGCCATTTAATCGTTGCGATGTTATCAGACTGTTTTTCAGTTAGCAAAATCTGAGGGCACCCTTTACCCAGGCTAAACGCAAAAAACCCGCACAGGGCGGATTTTTGTCATTCTCCATTTCAGGCTTAACTGCTCAGGGTGATCCCGTCATCGCTATCGTAAGCCCGATCGGTCATGTCTTACATCGGGACGACATTGGCCGCTGAAGGGCCTTTAGCGCCGTTTTCAATGGTGAATTCGACCTGCTGTCCTTCGTCCAGCGTTTTATAATCGTTGGTCTGGATGGCAGAGAAATGAACAAAAACATCTTTGCTGCCATCCTGAGGAGAGATAAAACCGAAGCCTTTACCCGCATCAAACCATTTTACTAAACCAGTCATTTTATTCGACATCGATACTTCCTTAATTAATGAGCCACGACGTGGCAGAGATGGCCTGTTTTCCAGAAGGTTACTTACCAGGATTTTAGGAGGAGACTCACAAAGAAAGGGTATCTTGAGATATCGCTTGCACTGAGGACTGCTTGACTAAAACTGCGTTGATAAGGTCTGTGTTCCAAACCGATGACGCTATAAGAACATACAAAAACTACATTAGCGAACATTATTTTAATTTATTCTTAACATCCAGACGTCCGGAACGCTCCACCTGTTATATCTGACCTTCTCACTTTTCTGACTGAAAAATCGATAACACGGCCTTAACGCTAAGGTAGTGAGGGTAAGCACGCAGCGACAGACTGTGCCGCTGCGTGCGTCTGCCATCAGGCCAGTTGCGCCTGCTGACGGGCGGCATGTCGCGCCGTCATCACAAACACCAGCAGCCCGCCGACGCCCAGCGCCACGCCCACCCAGGCGGTGGAGAGCCAGCCATACCCTAACGACACGGTCAGGCCCCCCAGATACGCGCCCATGGCATTAGCGATGTTCAGCGCCGAGTGGTTCATCGCGGCCGCCAGAGTCTGGGAGTCGTTGGCGACATCCATCAGACGGATCTGCAGCGACGGCAGCAGCACCGAACAGGTACCGATCAGGAACGTCGCCAGCAGTCCGGTCGCCACGTGCTGAACCAGCACCGGGAAGGCCAGCATTACCAGCACGTTCCAGAGCAGCGTCCAGCCAATGATGTTCAGCACGGACCCATCGGCCAGACGACCGCCGACCAGATTGCCGATGATCATCCCCAGCCCGAACGCCACCATCGCCCACGGGATCAGCGAAGGTGACAGCCCGGCAATGTTAATCAGCGTGGGTGCGATATAGCTGAAGATGGCGAACATCCCGCCGAACCCGACCGCGCCGACCAGCAGCGTCAGCAGGACCTGCGTATTTTTCAGCGCGCCCAGTTCACGCAGCGGATGCGCATCCGCATCGCCTGGCGTGTAAGGCACGTAGCGGCCAATCAGCAGGCAGGTCAGCAGACCAATCGCGCCGACAAAGGTGAAGACGACATGCCAGCTGAAGAGCTGTCCGATCCACGAGCCCAGCGGCACACCGACAAGCGTCGCCACCGTCAGTCCCAGCATCAGTGATGCCAGCGCGCGGCCCCGTCGTTCTACCGGCACCAGCGAGGCAGCTACCAGCGACGCCACGCCAAAGTAAGCGCCATGTGGCAGACCGGTCAGAAAACGCGCCACGAGCAGGCCGTGATAGCTGTCGGCCATTGCGCTGGCAACGTTGCCGATGCTGAAGAGCGCCATCAGAATCAGCAGCAGGGTTTTTCGTGCCATACGCGCTGCCATCACCGCAATGACCGGCGCCCCCACAACTACACCCAGCGCATAACCGGCGATGGCGTTGCCTGCCTGCGGCTCGGTGATCGCCAGCGATCGTGACACATCCGGCAGCAGGCCCATCATGATGAACTCGCCCGTACCGATGCCAAAGCCGCCCAGCGCAAGCGCCAGCAACGCCCAGCCGACAGAACCGGCAGCAGCGGTTTTCTGATTTTTTCTTAACAAAATGGATTCCTAATGGCCTGAAGGTAAATGCAGGTGAGCCGGAAGAAGAGTAAAAACGTATTCTCATCCGGCACCAGCGCGCAGACTATAAAAACTCAGGCTGCGCTTAGCAATCCATTTTGTGATCTGGCGCACACATCGCCCCCGCTCAGTGCGGTCAGCAGGTGCCGGTGTTTACCCGGCGGCCAATGTCTTTCAGCTGCGAAAATTTCTCCAGCAGTCGCGGACCATCATCCAGGCTCATGGCGAACATCCACATATAGGTCATTACCGAGTAGATATGTCCCGCATCGATGCCGCCACGACGGGACATCGCCGCGATGGTGATCGCAAACATCAGCGCCGCCACGCTGCCGATAGCCAGATACCCCAGGGCTTCGCGATCGGAAAGCCGGATGCGCAGACTGGCCAGGACGCCATAGTGACGGCCCAGAGAGGTGGCGCTGGCGCTGCTGACAAAACGCACTTCTTTCTCCAGCCGGTTATTCAACCGGCCAAACAGGCGATCGTTTTTCCGGGTAAAGCCCGGCAGAAAGCAGGCAAAGAACAGCAGAATCGCCAGACAGCCCACGCCGGTCCAGAACTCGATCGCCAGCAGCATCACTGCCGCCCCGGTCATGGAGGCCAGTGAGGTAATCAGCACCGGCAGATGCTGCTCGAAAAAGTCGACAAATTCGCGTGACAGCGCCACCCGCGCAGCAATGGTGGATGGACTCTGGTTTTCACTGCGCTGCGTCACGATCACCGGCACCGCAAGCGCAGCATAGATTCGCGCAAAGGTGCGGGTGTCCACGCTGCGTCGCGCTGCACCGATCGCCCACATGGTGAGCACCATGACTGCATAAAGCACCGCATGCCAGGTCTTTCCGGCGACTATCGCGTTGATCGCGAATCCGGCCAGCAGAGGATAAAGCAGGTACATGGCGTTCTCTGCCACCACCAGCAGCAGCGTCACAATGAGCTTACGGCTGTGCAGACGGCCCAGCGATTTTAATGTCAGAATAGCGCTGCGGGGAGCCGCAACGGGCAGGACAGGTTTCAGGGAGTGCATCTTTTCTGTTTCTGTTATGATTAATTTTGAGCGGTTGCTCAAGTACAAAAAGCAGTCTATTTGAGCAGTCGCTCAAAGTCAATGTGAGAGTGATGATGAAAGATTCAGCAGAAGCATTAAGAACAAAAATCCTGGATGCGGCGATCGGGTTATTTATTGAAAAAGGGATCGAAAAAGTGACTACCCGCGAGCTGACAGAGACGGTCGGCATATCGCGCAGCCATATCTACCATTACTTCAGTAACTGGCAGTCCCTCTGTCTGGCGGCGCTGGATCGCTTTATGCGGGTGGATTTTGAAGCCTTTGCGGATTCCCTGAAACCCCTCACCCCGCGTCAGCGACTGGATGTGCTGTTTGAGAGCCACCTGCCCAGCGCGCCGGATACCACCTGGCAGCTCTATTCGTCGTTCTGGCAGATGGCGGCTCATAATGAATCTTATGCGTTACTGGCTGACGAGATGACGCAGTTGTGGCAGACGCTAATGGAAACGATCATCCGTGACGGCGTCACTGAGGGAAATATGCGTTGCAATGATATCCCCCGCACCGCCCGACAAATCAGCGCCATGTTAAACGGCTACGCTGATTTGCTGACAATAAACGCCTCCGAAACCAGAGTGCGCGAGGCGCTGGCCGATCTGAACCATTTCGTGGATCTGTGTCTGTACTCAGCCTGATTAATCCGGTGAATGGCATTCATATTTTGAGCGGATTTTAATTAAATGTTAATAGAAAGTTTATTATTTTAATTAATCTGCGGTTTTTAACGCCAGTGGATGCGACTTTATCAGTGCAGACGGCATATATTTTTCTCTCTGAAACCGTCGCTTTTTAATAGTCTTTTCTCCAGAAACAGCTGTTTACACAGATTATTATCTTTGATCTGACGCGCCCTGACCCGGGTAAGCTGGTGTTTTTACGCCACTTATTGGAAACGGGACTGCAAAGCATATACAATACCTGCGGTCATATTCTCAACAACTGTTTGATTCCTATAGCAAAGAATCCCTTTTCCGCCGATAAAATTAATGATTGAGTCGGACCTTAAAAACCCCTATATTGGCCGCGCTTTAACACAGGCCCTTTTTTAACTTCCATTTATTCAACTGGGACGCTTTGACCGTTTCGGTTGTAGGAGAGATATGATGACGGATAAAGTCCGTATTGATAGTTTGAATGCTCAAAACGCAAACGCCACCAATGAAACCTATCTGGCCCGTCAGGCTGAATTTGAATCAAACGTTCGAAGTTATCCGCGCAAGCTGCCTTTCGCGATCGCGAAGGCACAGGGTGTCTGGATCACCGACGTTGAGAATAATAACTATCTCGACTGCCTTGCTGGTGCCGGAACGCTGGCACTGGGTCATAACCATCCGGACGTTCTGCAGAGCATTCAACATGTCATTACCAGCGGCTTGCCGTTACATACTCTGGATTTAACCACACCGTTAAAAGATGAGTTCTCTGCGTACCTGCTCTCCGTCTTACCGGGTCAGGGCAAAGAGTACTGCCTGCAGTTCACAGGACCTTCAGGCGCGGACGCGGTCGAGGCTGCGCTGAAACTGGCGAAAAAAGTCACCGGCCGTAGTGGTGTCATCAGTTTCTCTGGGGGTTACCACGGCATGACGCACGGTGCGCTCTCCGTGACAGGCAACCTTTCACCGAAAGAAGCCGTCGACGGCATGATGCCGGAAGTGCAGTTCATGCCTTACCCGCACGAATACCGTTGCCCGCTGGGCCTCGGTGGTGAAGCGGGCGTGAAAGCGCTGACCTACTACTTCGATAACCTGATCAACGACGTGGAAAGCGGCGTACGTAAACCTGCAGCGGTGATTCTGGAAGCCGTTCAGGGTGAAGGCGGCGTCAACCCGGCCCCGGCTGAGTGGCTGCAGCGCATCCGTAAAGTCACCAAAGAGCACGGCATTCTGCTGATCCTCGACGAAGTTCAGGCAGGCTTTGCCCGTACCGGTAAGTTCTTCGCCTTTGAACACGCAGGCATTGAGCCAGACATCATCGTGATGTCAAAAGCGGTCGGCGGTGGTCTGCCACTGGCGGTTCTGGGTATTAAGAAAGAGTTTGATGCCTGGTCACCGGGTCATCACACCGGCACGTTCCGTGGCAACCAGCTGGCGATGGCGACCGGCCTGACCACGCTGAAACTGCTGAAAGACAATAACATCGCTGACAAAGTTGCGGCGCAGGGCGAAATGCTGAAAGGCAAACTGCGTGAGCTGCAGCAGCGCTATCCGGTTATCGGCAACGTGCGTGGTCTGGGCCTGATGCTCGGCATTGAGATGGTCAAGCCTCACGAGCCTGCTGATCACATGGGCAGCTTCCCGGCAGATGGCGACCTCTCTGCGCTGGTGCAGAAGAAATGTTTTGAGAACGGCCTGATTCTGGAGCGTGGCGGACGTCACGGCAGCGTGTTACGTCTGCTGCCTTCCCTGCTGATCACAGATGCAGAACTGGACGTGTTTATGGATAAATTTGAAAACGCCCTGCTGTCAGCTGGCGTACAACCAGTTTGAGTGGAGTGAATGCAATGTCCCGGTTAAACCCGATTCTGGCGGCCTCAGCACAGAGCACCGAGGCCTACCAGCAGGCGATTGCCCAGAGTAGTGCGGCCGTCGTTAAGTGGCTGGAACAACCTGAAATGTATCAGGGAAAAACCGTCGCAGAGCTGCGTGAGCGTATTCAGCTGGACTTCAATCCTCAGGGCCTGGGAAATCAGGCCGCGATTGAACGCGCCATTGAGTATTTCCTCAAAGACAGCCTGTCGGTGCATCATCCTCAGTGCGTAGCGCATCTGCACTGCCCAAGCCTGGTGATCAGCCAGGCAGCGGAAGTGCTGATCAACGCCACTAACCAGAGCATGGATTCATGGGATCAGGCGCCCTCTGCCACCCTGATTGAAATGAAGCTGATTGAGTGGCTGCGCACGCAGGTCGGTTATCAGCCGGGTGATGCCGGTGTCTTCACCAGCGGTGGCACCCAGAGTAATCTGATGGGGCTGATGCTGGCGCGCGACGCCTTTTTCGCCCGTCAGGGTCACTCTGTCCAGCAGGATGGTTTAACCGGTGATCTGAAGAAGATTAAGGTCTTCTGTTCAGAAAACGCGCACTTCTCCGTGCAGAAGAATATGGCGCTGCTTGGTCTGGGTTACCAGTCTGTTACCCAGGTGAAGTGCGATCGCTTTGCCCGGATGGATATGGACGATCTGCGCCACAAACTGGCAGCCGCCAAAGCGAATGGCGAAAGCATTCTGGCGATCGTGGCTACGGCGGGTACGACTGACGCCGGTGCGATCGATCCGCTGCGCGACATTACGGCGCTGGCGGCAGAAGAGAACATCTGGGTGCACGTCGATGCAGCCTGGGGTGGCGCACTGCTGCTTTCTGAAAAGTATCGCCACTATCTGGACGGCATTGAGCAGGTGGATTCTATTACTCTGGACTTCCACAAGCAGTTCTTCCAGACCATCAGCTGTGGTGCATTCCTGCTGAAGGAAGCACGTCACTATGAGCTGATGCGCTACCAGGCGGCTTACCTGAACTCTGAGTTCGATGAAGCACAGGGCGTACCGAATCTGGTATCGAAATCGCTGCAGACGACCCGCCGTTTTGATGCGCTGAAGCTGTGGATGGGCCTGGAAGCCCTGGGTCAGAAACAGTATGCCGAAATCATCGATCATGGCGTGACGCTGGCACAGCAGGTGGCTCAGTACGTTGAGGAGCAGCCTGCGCTGGAACTGGTGATGACCCCGCAGCTGGCCAGCGTGCTGTTCCGCTATCGTCCGGCACACCTGGCGCATCTGAGCAGTGCGGATATCGCCCTGCTTAATCAGCGTATTGGTGATGCGCTGCTGGAGTCGGGTCGCGCTAACGTCGGCGTGACCGAGCACGATGGCGTGACCTGCCTGAAGATGACCCTGCTGAACCCGACGGTGACACTGGACGATATCAAAGTGTTGCTGTCGCTGGTGGAGACCACCACGCAGCAGCTGGTGTAACGTCCCTGTTACCCGCTTAAAAAACCAGCCGCCCGGCTGGTTTTTTTATTCTTCATCTTCCGGACTGAAAGGTTTAGCCCGTCAGGCATAGGTATCGGCGAGAACGCCACGCCGTCCTGTCCCGACGCTGTTTAACGGCCGGGCGGCTCATCAAGCTGCCGCAGATGATCGTCCCGGTTCAGCGTCATCAGCGCCACAATGCTTACCAGCGCCGTCGCCATCACATACCAGGCGGGAATATCGGGATTGCCGGTTTCTTTAATCAGCCCGGTGATGATTAATCCGGCGCAGCCGGAGAAGACCGCATTCGAAAGCGAATAGGCCAGCCCCAGCCCGGTGTAGCGCACCTGCGTCGGAAACATCTCCGCCAGCATCGCAGGCCCCGGACCGGCCAGCAGACCGACCACTCCGCCCGCAAAAAAGACCACCAGCGCTTTCAGCAGCAGCCCGGTTTCAGGGGACTGCAGCACATTAAGCAGCGGCAGCGAGAGCACCAGCAGCAGCACCGCCGCCATGACCATCACTGTCCGGCGCCCTATTCTGTCGCTCAGCATTCCGGCGGGAAGAATGGTGCAGGCAAAGCCCAGGTTTGAGATCACTGCGATCAGCAGCGCCTGGTTAAAGCCGGTATGCAGTGAGGCCTGCAGATAGGTCGGCATAATCACCAGCCAGGTGTATCCGGCCGCCGACCAGACCATCAGCCGGCAGATGCCAGGCAGGATGGTTTTCAGCGTGTCGCCCAGACTGGCCTGCACTTTCAGCACGGGTTGCGCCTGCTGCTGGATAAAGGCCGGCGTCTCCTCCATCTGTACCCGCAGCCAGAGCGCCAGCGCGCCCATGGGTAACGCGATAAAGAAAGGAATACGCCAGCCCCAGCTCAGCATCTGTTCCGGGGTCAGCAGCACGGAAAGCAATGCGACAATACCGGCTCCGGCCAGCAGCCCCAGCGCCACGGTAAAAGATTGCCAGGCTCCATAAAGGCCCCGCCTGCCGCGCGGCGCAAATTCGGTCATCAGAGAGACCGCACCGCCATACTCGCCCCCGGCGAACAGCCCCTGCAGAATACGCAGCGCCGTCACGATCAGCGGAGCCAGCACGCCGAGCTGCGCATAAGTGGGCACCAGACCAATGGCGGCGGTTGCCAGCGTCATCATGATCAACACAATGATGAGTGTGGGCTTCCGCCCGATACGATCGCCTATCCTGCCAAAGACGATCGCGCCAAGCGGCCGGAAGAAAAAGGCGATGGCGAATGACGCGTAGGTCAGCAGAAGCCCGGTGAGCGCAGACTCGCCCTCAAGCCGGAAAAAATTCTGCGCAATGAGGGTGGCGAGGAAGCCGTAAACCGCAAACTCATACCATTCAATGAAATTACCCACGGAACCGGCCATCAACGCACGTCTGCGCCGGGCAGCATTCAGCAGGTTATCAGCAGGCTCATGCATAAAAGGTCCTTTATCAGTGACATCACCGGTTTATGAGTAGCATAATCCCGGCCCTCCTGCGCACCTTCCTGCCCGCTGCGTTATTGCGGACACATAAAAGCCCCTTTTTCATCTCTGTGCCTTGCACAATGGCGTTTCGATCGTCAGGATGTGCGGCATCAAGTGAACCGGACGGACAGATGATGAACGCACACACCTCAAAGGATCCTTTGCATGGCGTTACGCTGGAGATGCAGATCAACAGTTTGGTCGCGCAGTATGGCTGGGCGGAGCTGGCAAAACGGATCAATATCAACTGCTTTAAGAGCGACCCCAGCGTGAAGTCGAGTCTGAAGTTTTTACGTCGCACGCCCTGGGCACGCGCCGAGGTTGAAGCGCTCTATCTGGCGTCGTTATCGGGGAAAACCGCACCGCGCACCGCCTCTGCGGAGAAAGCGGACACCCCTGCCGAAGAGGATCCCTGGGGTAACTGGCGCGGCGGTAAGCCGGCGTAACGGGCCGGAAACCGCAGGCAATAAAAAAGCCCGCACAGCATAACTGTGCGGGCTTTTTTTACGTCAGGTCGCGATTACAGCGCCATGTCGTGTTTCGCAGATGGCGCAGCGGGCTGAGCCTGTGCAGCAGGTGCCTGCGCAGTTTTGCCATCCATATTAATTACCGGCGGCGTGGTCAGCTGCAGGGTTGCAGCGGTGTCATTCCACACCTGCTGCAGCATCGGCACGTTATCATTCAGTTTCTGACCGTAGCTCGGGATCATCTTGTGAATTTTGGCCTGCCATTCCGCGGACTTAAACTCTTCCGGGAACAGTTTCTGCATCACGTTTAACGCGATAGGCGCGGCGGTTGATGCACCCGGAGAGGCACCCAGCAGGGCAGCAACGGTTTTCTGCTGATCGGTCACAATTTCGGTGCCCAGTTTCAGCACGCCACCTTTATCCGCATCTTTCTTGATGATCTGCACACGCTGACCGGCCTGAATCAGTTTCCAGTCCTCTTTCTTCGCATCCGGATAGTACTCTTTCAGCGATTCAAAGCGATCTTCATCACTCAGCATTACCTGGCCCACCAGGTATTTCACCAGGTCGAAGTTATCCAGGCCAACATGAGTCATTGGACCCACGTTGTGAGTAGTGGTGGTGCTCAGCAGATCGAACAGTGAACCGTTTTTCAGGAACTTAGTCGAGAAGGTCGCAAACGGTCCAAACAGCACGACACGTTTGCCATCCAGATAGCGGGTATCCAGGTGCGGAACCGACATCGGTGGAGCACCGGTTGACGCCTGACCGTAGACTTTCGCCAGGTGACGATCGGCAATCGCGCTGTTCTCGGTCACCAGGAAGGAGCCGCCGACCGGGAAGCCTGCATAGTTATCCGCTTCCGGAATGCCGGTTTTCTGCAGCAATTTCAGCGCGCCGCCACCTGCACCGATAAAGACATATTTTGCGTCAACCGCACGCTCGTTGCCGTTTTTGGCATCTTTAATAGTGACATGCCAGGAGTTATCGCTGTTACGCTTGAAATCGGTGACTTCAGAGGAGGTTTCCAGACGGAAATTATCGTTCTTCTTCAGGCTGCCGATCAGCTGACGGGTAATCTCGCCGTAGTTAACATCGGTGCCGACCGGGGTCCAGGTTGCAGCCACTTTCTGCTGTGGATCGCGACCTTCCATCACCAGCGGAGCCCACTGCGCAATCTGCTTGTGATCGGTAGAGAATTTCATGCCCTGGAACAGCGCGGTTTTCTGTAACGCAGCATAGCGTTTAGTCAGGAAGTCAACGTTATCGCCCCAGACGAAGCTCATGTGTGGCGTTGAGTTGATGAAAGAGCGTGGATCGTGCATCACGCCCTCTTTGATCTGTGCGGTCCAGAACTGGCGTGAAACCATGAAGGCTTCGTTGATTTCCAGTGCTTTGGTCACGTCGATTGAGCCGTCTTTACGCTCTGGCGTATAGTTCAGCTCCATGTTAGCCGAGTGACCGGTACCGGCGTTATTCCAGCCATTTGACGATTCCAGCGCCACGCCATCCAGTTTCTCAACCATGATCTGTTTCCAGCCAGGCTGCAGCTCTTCCAGCATCGTGCCCATTGAGGCGCTCATGATGCCGCCGCCGATTAGCAGGACGTCCGTTTTTTCTGGTGACGTTTCAGCGTGAAGCGCTGAAGAAACTAACAAGGCCGCGAGGGAAAGGGTGGGAATAACTTTCTTTGAATTCATCATTTAATCTACAGCTCAGACGGTACTGGTTAAAAAAAGTCCTCAAATTTTAAAAGAATGTTATTTATGAGTTAATTCGAAAATAATTATAAAATTAAAAATAGCAATTCAGCCTTAATTTAATTACAAAAGGCTTACCGTACTGATTACATATTTTAACCTTACATTAAGGGTGTCCTTTGAATTATACAATCCCCTAACACAAATATTGTTCCCTGGCGATCGTCCGTTCCAGACCGCTAAAACTGTACGGACGCGCTGAGTTCGCGTATGTTTCCTGGCGATCTTCTCTCTGTACTGAGCGCCAATGAAAAGCCAACCACAGAACCGACATGCCGTGACGAAACGCCCCATGAAACTCAGTACCCTGACCACCCTGATGATGACCGCCGTTATCCTCACCGTGCTGGTCGCGGTCCATCTGCTCTACTTTGTGCAGATCGATAACTTTGCGCAGTCCCATCTCAAGGACAAGGCGATGGCGGTTGCCCGCACGCTGGCAGACAGCCCGGAAATCCAGCGGAGCTTAGGCTCGCCTGACGGTAGCCAGCAGATCCAGCCGCTGGCAGAAGCGGCGCGCAAACGCAACGGCCTGCTGTTCGTGGTGGTGACGGATATGCAGGGCATCCGCTATTCCCATCCCAACGCTGCGGTAATCGGTAAACATTTTGTCGGCAACGATATCTATCCGACGCTGGCTGGCCGGGAGAATGTGGCAGTGAATCACGGCGTTCTGGTGGAGGCGCTGCGGGTCTTTACTCCCGTCTATAACGCGCAGCATCAGCAGATTGGCGTTGTGGCAATCGGGATCGCACTGAACGATGTGGCGGCGCAGATTGCAAAAAGCCGCTGGAATATCGTCTGGACCGGTCTGTTTGGCGGGCTGGTGGCGCTGGCCGGCATTTTTATTCTGGTCAGGCGACTGAAAAGCATCCTGCTGGGGCTGGAGCCGCACGAAATTTCCAGCCTGTTTGAGCAACGCCAGGCGATCCTCAATTCCATTAAAGAGGGGGTGATTGCGGTCGATGATCAGTCACGAATCAGCCTCATTAACCATGCGGCGCAGCAGTTACTGCACGATACCACCCGCAAGATGCCCACCAGCGGCGATCTGATCGCTGAAGAGAGCGTCATGCATCGCCATCAGCAGGATGCGCTGCATGCAGGCATCGCCTGGTACGACCAGGAGCTGACGCTGGGAAACCGCATCCTGATCAGCAACACTGTGCCGGTGCGCAGCCGCGAGCGCATTATTGGCGCAGTGACGACTTTCAGAGACAAGACCGAGATCAGCCAGCTGATGCAGCGTCTGGACGGCATGGTAAACTATGTAGATGCGTTGCGTGAGCGGTCCCATGAGTTTATGAATAAGCTGCATGTGATTCTGGGCCTGCTGCACATGAAAAATTATGCACAGATGGAAGAGTATATCCTGAAGACCGCCAACGCCTATCAGACTGAGATTGGTTCTCTGCTACAAAAAATAAAATCACCCATCATCGCGGGTTTCCTGCTGAGCAAAATTAACCGGGTGACTGATGAGGGCCATCAGCTGATCATCGACGAAGCGAGTTTTCTGCCTGACTGCGGCAGCGAAGAGCAGAGCGCCGTATTAATCACGGTATTGGGCAATTTAATCGAAAATGCTCTTGAGGCGCTGGACCCGGAGGCTGAAGGAGAAATTCACCTCATGCTGCATTATCAGAACGGCTGGTTAGCCTGCGAAGTGAGCGATGATGGCCCCGGTATCGACGGCACGCAGCTCAGCGCCATTTTCGAGCGAGGCGTCTCGTCTAAAGGTGACGATCGCGGCGTCGGGCTGTTTCTGGTGAAGCAGCAGACTGAAAGCCTGGGCGGCAACGTCAGCGTGGAGTCGGAACCGGGTGTGTTTACCCAATTCTTAGTGCAACTTCCGTGGGAGAGAGGAATGATTACCCAATGATCAATGTGTTAGTTGTTGATGATGATGCCATGGTCGCCGAGCTGAACCGCTGCTATATCGGGCAGATATCCGGCTTTACCTGCTGCGGTACCGCTTCCACCCTGCAGCAGGCCAAAGAGTTTTTGGCGCAGGCTGAGCCTCAGGTTGATCTGATTCTGCTCGACATCTATATGCAGCAGGAGAACGGTCTCGACCTGCTGCCTGAGCTGCGCAGCGCCGGACGGCCGGTTGACGTCATCATCATCTCGTCCGCGGCTGATGCCGCGACTATCAAAACCTCACTTAACTACGGGGTGGTGGATTACCTGATCAAGCCTTTTCAGTTTGCCCGCTTCGAAGAGGCGCTCACCGGCTGGCGGCAGAAAAAATCGCTGATGGATAATCATCAGTTCTATCAGCAGTCAGACGTGGATCAGCTGCTGCATGGCAATCCGCCCGGTGCCAGCGAACAGAAGCGCCTGCCAAAAGGGCTGACGCCGCAGACGCTACGCACGCTGTGCCTCTGGATCGACGCGCATCCGGGCACTGAGTTCTCCACCGACGAGCTGGCAACCGAGGTCAATATCTCCCGCGTCTCCTGCCGCAAATATCTGATCTGGCTAGCGCAGATCAATATCCTGTTTACCAGTATTCATTACGGTGTAACGGGTCGTCCGGTGTATCGCTATCGTCTGCAGCCGGAATATCACACCTTGCTGAAGCAGTATTGTCAGTGAGCCAGCCGGTAATCGGCGTCAAGTAACCGGAATGAAAAGTGACGTTGTGACGAGCAGATCACTTGCCTGTCACGGGTCACGAAAATCGCCTCAATGTCCGGCTTATCGGCCAGACAGGCGATGCCCTTTTCCACGCCCAGGCCATACAGCAGCGTGGTGTAGATGTCGCCATCCAGCGAACGATCCGAAATCACGGTGACACTCAGCAGCGCGTTATCCAGAGGATAACCGCTGTGGGGATCGAGGATATGGTGGTAAAGAACGCCATCCTGCTCGAAGTAGCGCTCATAAATACCCGAGGTGACCACGGAGCGGTTGCAGACTTCAATCACCCCGATCAGCGCGCCCTCTTTGCCAAAAGGTTTTTTCAGGCCGATGGCCCAGCCCGCGTCATCGGGCGGCGCACCCACCGTCTGGACGTTGCCGCCGAGGTTAATCAGAGCGCGGCTGACATGCTGCTGACGCAGAAAGGCCTGCACGATATCGGCAATATAACCCTTAGCAATGGCGCCGAGGTCAATCTCCATGCCTGGCCGGGCCAGCATTACGCTGTGGGCGTCGGCATCAAGGATCACCTCCCGCGGATCGGTCAGCGCCAGGCGCGCCTGCAACGCCGCGTCGGATGGCACGCTGTGGCCCTCAAACCCAATTTTCCAGCACTTCACCAGCGGGCCGATAGCCAGGTTAAACAGGCTGCCGGGCAACAGGCTCACCACGTGTGCGCAGGCAATCAAATCGAATACGGGCTGACTCACTACCACCGGATGCTGCCCCGCCGCATGGTTAATCGCCATTACTTCTGACGCAGCACGGTTGACCGTAAACAGATTTTCCTGCTGTTTGATCAGGCGAAATACCTGACCGGCCAGGGTCTGATTATCGTCGAAAAGTTTAAGAAGGATGGGCGAACCCATTAATACGGCGGAGTAAGCATAGACACGCGCATCGTTTAACATAGGCGACTCTGCTCTGAAGAGGAAAAAACGACACCCGCCAGAGGCGGGTGTCGGCGCAGGTGATTAACGGCGGGCATAGGCCGCGGCATTACCTCCCGCCAGGATACCGAAGATGATGATATCGGCGACGGCGTTACCCCCAATGCGGTTCGCGCCGTGGATACCACCAACCACCTCGCCACAGGCCCAGGCACCGTTGATCACCTGTTTCTGACCGTCCAGCACGGCGGTAGTGGTGTCGATGGTGACGCCGCCCATGGTGTGATGCACCCCCGGTGCAATACGAATTGCATAGAAGGGGCCTTCACTCAATGGGTGACGCAGCGCGGTCTGGCGACCGAAGTCTTCATCTTTCTGCATTCTGACAAAGTTGTTGTATCGGGCCAGCGTCGCTTCCAGCGTCTGAGACTCGCTCATGTTCAGTTTCATGGCCAGCTCCGCCACGGTCGGTGCGCTGATGACAAAGCCTTTGGCGATATATTCGTCCGCTGCCTTATTATTCATCCTCACCTGCTCATCAAACACGATCCAGGCACTCTTTTCTGGCAGAGCGATGATCTGTGCGGAAACTTTGTCACGGGTTTCCATTTCGTTGTAAAAACGCTTGCCGGCCTGACTGACCAGGATGGCTCCCCCACCGCGAATGGACTCCGACACCAGGTAAGAGGTAGTCTGTTCCACCGTCGGGTGAATCTGGATTTCGCCCATATCAACGGTGCCTGCACCAATTTTCTCCAGCATCGCGATGCCGCTGCCGGTCGCGCCTTTGTGGTTAGTGGTCACGAAGCCATCAAGTTCAGGACGGTATTTAACCACCAGCTCGCGGTTGGCACTGAATCCACCCGTTGCCACAATCACGCTTTTCGCGTTCAGGATGCGGCTGTCATTGTATTCATCCACCACGTTGACACCGGTGACCGCGCCATTCTCATAGAGGATCTCTTCGACAGAGGTCTCCAGCAACACGTCGATGTTGCGGCTGTTGATGTTTTTCATCAGGCCGCTGATCAGGAAGCCGCCGACCGCTGAGCGGTCCGCCGGGCGGTGAGTACGGTCGATGCTCATCCCGCCAGTGATGGTGATGTCATTCAGCTCGATGCCATGATCCGCCAGCCACTCAATCGCTTCCGGTGCCAGGTCAACAAACTCACGCAGCAGCACCGGATTGTTTTTAAACTGGCCCCCTTTCAGGGTCTCTTCATAGAACAGCTCTTTGCTGTCCTCGATACCTTTGAGTTTCTGGAAACGGGTCTCAGCGGCGTTCATCCCCACTGACGCCTTGATGGTGTTGCCGCCGATGGTCGGCATCTTCTCAATAATCACCACGCGTGCGCCCTGTTCGTGCGCCTGAATCGCCGCCGCCAGACCGGCACCGCCGCTGCCCACAATCACCACGTCGTAATTCTGAGGTGCGTCAGGATTGCCGCCCTCTTCGATAACCTGTTCTTTGCTGGAAGTCGTCATGGCGCGTGAAACCGCCTTTTTCAGCGCCTCACTCTGCGTGGTGGCACCGGTGATCGCATCGACGTGTGGACTGTTGGCGACCAGGATGCGGTTACGCAGGCTTTCAAAGGTGGTGGTAAAGTCCACGTCCAGGGTATCGTCCGGTACCAGCGTAATGTCGGTAATACGGTCAGTATCCAGCGTCACATTGATTTTCAGCTTCAGCGCTTCGGCTTCCACTTTTTCCTGATAGACGCCCGCTTTATATTTGCGGCCCGATTCACTCATGTCACGGATCATCGCATCGACCAGTGAGAAGCGCCACAGCGGTTCCGGGATCTGTAGTGCTTCGCGTTTGTTGCTGTCGATGTAAAGTTCGAGATGTTCGTTATTGAGAATGCGGTCGGCCCAGTCCGGATAGGCGATACAGGCTTTACCAATCGCCACCAGATCGTAGCCTTTCTCCAGCGCCAGCTCCGCATCCGCTTTGTTCACCACGCCACCAACGCCAATCACCGGCACTTTCGCCAGTTCAGGCGAACGCATCGCGATGTACTTCTCGATCAACGGCGTAGGGTCCCGCGTATCAACAATTGACGGACGCAACAGCTGACCCACGGAGAAGTGCACGTAGTCGAGGCCGCGAGCCGCCAGCTTTTCCAGCAGATAGAGCGTGTCATCAAACCGGATGCCGGGCACTTCGATCTCTTCGGGTGAGAAGCGATAGCCGATGATAAAGCCATTATGTGCGAAGCGTGCCACCATCTTGTGGGTGATTTCCAGCACCGCCAGCGGGAAACGCGCACGGTTGTCGCGGCTGCCGCCCCATTTATCATCGCGCTGGTTTGAGTTCGGTGAATAGAACTGCTGGATCAGGTAGGTATTGGCACCGTGGATTTCCACACCGTCGAACCCCGCCTTGATAGCACGGTTCACGGCATCACCAAATTTGGTGATCATGGTTTCGACTTCATCGGCGGTCAGCGCCAGCGGTTTGGTCGCCCCTTCACGCGGTGCGGCAATCGCACTGGGCGCAACCGGGGTTTTCCCGCCGATCAGTTCCGGCTCGACCATGCGGCCACCGTGATAGATCTGCAGGATCGCGGTAGAACCTTCAGACTTAATGGCGTCCGCTATGCGTTTCAGGCCGGGGATCTTGTTATCGCTGTCGATAGCAATGGCACCTGGAAACGCCGGGCCACGATTATCGATAAAACAGCACTCGACGATCACGGTGCCGATGCTGCCTGCACGCGCGCGGTAGTATTCGACCAGCTCACTGGTGACCGTACCGTCATAAAAACCCGTACAGGTGGTCATGGGGGCCATCACCAGCCGGTTTTTCAGCACGGCGCCGCCAGGAAGCGTCAGGGGATTCAGGATGGGAGTGAGGGTATTCATTGCGATAAACTCCAAGATTTAAAAGTCTGGAAATTTTTTAGCGGACGCAAATTATCGCCTAATTAAGTGGTCCGATGTCATGCCTTTAATATACGCCTTTATTTGCTTTCATAAGTAATAAATTTACTTTTTTAACTTTTAAACGATTTGGAAATTTAATTTGCTGATTTACCAGAGTAAAATTATATTAATTGTTAACCAATGAAAAACAAAAAGCAACATATCGTTTACATAAAAAATAAGACTCAAAATATCAGTTATTTAACTGCTAAGCGGCGCCGAACCGATATTGATGATTTGTCGACCCCCATCACAAAAAGGTCGAAACTACGCGCGCTAAAAGCCAGATAAAAAATAAATGTTAAAACCCGGCAATAATAAATAAATTTCTTTGATCCAGATCAAAATTCATATTTCAGAAAATCGCATCATATTTACATAGCGTTAAAATCAGTGTCCGACACTCCGTTAGCAGATTAACCTGAACCCGTGCATCGCGATTTATTCATACACTTAAGAATAAAAAAGAAAGTCATTCGTAAAAGTCCGGGGCGCACATCGTCTTCTTCTTAACTTGCAGATAAAACACTATGAAAACACTCTCAGCTGTAACTGAACCGCCAAAAGCCTCACCTGCGGCGGCCAGAAAGAAAGCGCTTATGCTTGCCTTACCGGTGATGGTGGCCGTGCTGCTGTTACTGGTACCCACGCCCGCCGGGCTTGAACCCTACGCCTGGCACTTCTTCGCCATCTTCGTCGGGGTCATCGTCGGACTGATCTTCGAACCGCTGCCGGGTGCGGTGATTGGCCTGACCGGGGTCGTCGTCATCGCCCTCTTTAGTCAGTTCCTGCTTTTCAGTCCGGCAGAGCTGGCCAACCCAAAATTCAAAGCCGCCAGCGAATCCTTTAAGTGGGCGGTGAGCGGTTTCGGTAACTCTACCGTCTGGCTGATCTTCGGCGCCTTTATGTTCGCCGCGGGTTATGACAAAACGCAGTTTGGTCGTCGCCTGGCCCTGATTCTGGTGAAGTATCTGGGGCGCCGCAGCCTGACGCTGGGCTACGCCATTACCTTCGCTGACCTGCTTCTGGCACCCTTTACCCCGTCAAACACTGCGCGCAGTGGTGGCACCATCTACCCAATCATCGCCAACCTGCCGCCGCTATATGGCTCTAAGCCTAACGATCCGAGCGCCCGTAAAATCGGTTCGTATCTGATGTGGGTGGCGATTACCGCCGCCTGTATCACCAGCTCTATGTTCCTCTCTGCGCTGGCCCCGAATCTGCTGGCGCTGGCGCTGGTGAAAAGCATCATCGGTTTTGATATCTCATGGGGCATGTGGTTCCTGGCTTTCCTGCCACTGGGCCTGCTGCTGATTCTGGCCATGCCGCTGCTGGCGTACTGGTTCTATCCGCCTGAAGTCAAAATCAACGATGAAGTCCCAAAATGGGCTATCGCCGAACTGGAAAAGCTGGGCCGTCTGACCCGCAATGAGATCCTACTGCTGGTGTTTGTGGTCTGTGCGCTGCTGATGTGGATTTTCGCCACCGCCTGGATTGAACCGGCGCTGGCAGCCCTGCTGGTTGTGGTGCTGATGCTGTGGACCGGTGTGCTGAACTGGAACGATATCACCAGTAATAAACCGGCCTGGAACACCTTCGCCTGGTTCGCCACCCTGGTAGCCCTGGCCGATGGCTTAGCCCGCGTCGGGTTCATCACCTGGTTAGGCAAAGAGGGCGGTATGCTACTGCAGGGTTACGATCCGCAGGTTTCAGCCGTCGTCCTGTTGATTGCCTTCTTCCTGCTGCACTACCTGTTCGCCAGTACCACCGCGCACACCACTGCGCTGTTACCGGCCATGCTTACCATCGCCGCCTCTATCCCGGGTATTAACATGCCGGTCTTCTGCCTGATGTTATGTACCTCTCTGGGTGTGATGGGCATCATCACCCCTTACGGTACTGGCCCAAGTCCGATTTACTACGGCAGCGGCTATCTGCCTACTAAAGACTACTGGCGTCTGGGAACGATCTTCGGGGCTATCTTCCTGGTTTCCATGATGCTGATTGCCTATCCGTGGATGGTGTGGATGTTCTGACGGATACCAAATGCAGATCAACGCGTTATAAGATACCATTCCATCACTTCCCCGTCGTACCCATGGCGGGGAAGCATAATAAACAATACATTCGCCTATGATGTTGTCCCCCCGCCGCCTGCACGCAGGGGTTCAGCCAGTCAGTAAGTGAGAAAAAATGTCGAACAAACCTTTTGTCTATCAGAACCCCTTCCCGCTGTCCCACGACGAAACCGAATACTATCTGCTGAGTCGCGAACATGTCTCTGTCGCTGAATTTGAGGGTCAGGAGATCCTGAAAGTCGCGCCACAGGCACTGACCTTACTCGCTCAGCAGGCGTTCCATGATGCCTCTTTCATGCTGCGCCCGGCCCACCAGCAGCAGGTTGCTTCTATCCTTGACGACCCGGAAGCCAGCGACAATGACAAATATGTCGCTCTGCAATTTCTGAGAAACTCAGAAATTGCCGCTAAAGGCGTGCTGCCGACCTGTCAGGATACCGGCACCGCAATTATCATGGGCAAAAAAGGTCAGCGCGTCTGGACCGGTGGCGGGGATGAAGCTGCGCTGTCACAAGGTATCTACAACACCTACATCGAAGAGAATCTGCGTTACTCGCAGAACGCTGCGCTTGATATGTATAAAGAGGTGAATACCGGCACTAACCTGCCTGCGCAGATTGACCTCTATAGCGTGGATGGCGATGAGTACAAATTCCTCTGCATCGCCAAAGGGGGCGGCTCCGCCAACAAAACCTATCTTTACCAGGAAACCAAAGCATTGCTCAGCCCGGGCAAGCTGAAGAATTACCTGGTGGATAAGATGCGGACCCTCGGCACCGCCGCCTGCCCGCCTTACCATATCGCGTTTGTCATTGGCGGCACCTCGGCAGAGAGCACGCTGAAAACGGTTAAACTCGCCTCGACGCACTATTACGACGGTCTGCCTGCCGAAGGCAACGAGCACGGTCAGGCATTCCGGGACGTTCAGCTGGAGCAGGAACTGCTGGAAGCGGCGCAGCAGCTCGGTCTGGGCGCGCAGTTTGGCGGTAAATATTTCGCACACGATATTCGCGTCGTCCGTCTGCCGCGTCATGGTGCTTCCTGCCCGGTGGGTATGGGTGTTTCCTGCTCGGCTGACCGTAACATCAAAGCGAAAATCAACCGTGAAGGCATCTGGATTGAGAAGCTGGAATCCAATCCGGGTCGTCTGATCCCGGAGGCACTGCGTCAGCAGGGCGAAGGCGAGGTGTTGCAGGTTAATCTCAATCGTCCGATGGAGGAAATTCTGGCGCAGCTCTCCGCCTATCCGGTTTCTACCCGTCTTTCCCTGACCGGCACCATTATCGTGGCGCGTGATATCGCCCATGCCAAACTCAAAGAGCGCATCGACAACGGCGAAGGTTTACCGCAGTACATCAAGGATCACCCGGTCTATTACGCCGGTCCGGCTAAGACACCTGAAGGCTATGCCTCCGGTTCACTCGGCCCGACGACGGCAGGACGCATGGACTCCTACGTTGATCTGCTGCAGGCTCACGGCGGCAGCAAGATCATGCTCGCGAAAGGCAACCGCAGCCAGCAGGTGACGGAGGCCTGTCAGAAACATGGCGGCTTTTACCTGGGCAGCATCGGCGGTCCGGCCGCGGTGCTGGCGCAGCAGAGCATCAAGAGCCTGGAGTGTGTGGAGTATCCTGAGCTGGGCATGGAAGCGATCTGGAAAATTGAGGTGGAGAACTTCCCTGCCTTTATCCTGGTCGATGACAAAGGCAATGACTTCTTCCAGCACATCGAACGCGCGCACTGCGCCAGATGCGTGAAGTAACGCTGACGTTCAGACAGAAAAAAAGCCCCGCTTTCGGGGCTTTTTTATGGAAACCCTCTGGCCGGTGAGCGGCAAGTGAGTGCATCTCCGGTTGCCAGACTCACGCCGTTCTGGTTTCTCTCTTTTAGCCGCGCGGCAACCGCTGCAACGCCGCGTCGATCTGCACATCACCTTTTGTCAGCTCAATGATCTGATACCTGATTGCCGGATGTTCAATTATCCCGACCAGCGTCGCCGCCACATCTTCACGCGAAATCTCGCCATAGGGAATCGCCAGATCGGCATGAACCCGTCCCGTACCGGCGTCATCGGTCAGCGTTCCCGGCCGCAGGATCACCCACTCCAGGCTGCTCGCCACCAGCGCCGCGTCCGCCAGACGCTTCACCCGCATATAGTTTTCAAAACCTTCTGACGGCGTTTTACCGCGACCCGCATCAGGAAACGCGGAAACCAGTATAAAACGGGAGACGCCCGCCTGGGTGGCGGCGGCTACTGCCAGCTTCAGCCCCTCACCGTCGATGGCATTGGTGAGTGCAATCCCCGCGCCGCCTGCCCCAGCCGTAAAGACGGCGACCTCGTGCCCGGTCATCATTTCGGCCAGCGCGGCGACGTCCAGCTGCTGAATATCGCCTGCCACCGGCTTCGCGCCCGCCGCCTGCAGTATTTCAGCCTGTTCCGGTTTGCGATGCAGCGCCGTGACCGCATGGTTACGACGGCTTAGCAGACGGGTAAGCTGTTGGCCGACTTTACCCGCCGCGCCGATGATGAAACACGTTGCCATTGGATCCTCCCTTTTTGATGTCGTGCCTGATTATAGGCTCTGCCGGAAACAAAACAGGCGCCGATGTCGGCGCCTGCAGGGATTATTCCGGGATCACTTTTTCTGCTTTCAGCTTGTCGAACAGTTGAGTGAAGGCGTCGAGTGTACTGCGGTAGCCGGTAAAGCCCGCCTTGCGGCTCTTGCTCATATCGGTGAAGGCTTCCATCGGACGCCCCAGGTCAGCGTCGGTGTGCCACCATGAGGCCAGCTTAGTGATATCGGCCTCACGCAACTGATGCTGCTCTGCAATTGCTTTCCACGCGGCAGGAGCCTCATCCATCCGGTTTTCCAGCGGCATCATCTGTGCCGGAAAATCTGCGGCTTCAATACCGAAGTATTCAGCCAGCTTTGGCCACATCCAGTTCCAGCGGAATACATCGCCGTTAACGGCGTTGAAATCCTGATTGGCGGCATCTGGTGAGGTAGCCGCCCAGTGCAGCTGTTCAGCCAGCAGACCAGCATCAGTCATATCTGCCACGCCGTTCCACTGCTCCGGCGAACCCGGGAAGATAAAAGGCCAGCCCTTCTCTTTACACAGCGTCGCGTAGACCGCCAGCGTCTGGCCCATGTTCATCGCGTTGCCGACGGCGTAGCCGATGATGGTGTGAGGGCGATGCACGCTCCAGCGATAATCATATTTCTCTGCGCCGGCAAACAGCTCATCTTCCTGAGCGTAGTAGAAGTTATCGACCGGCTGACGGCCCTGCTCTTCGCGGAATGGCGTAACCGGTACGGCCCCTTTACCGTAAGCTTCGAATGGCCCCAAGTAGTGCTTCAGCCCGGTCACCAGTGCGACATGCGAACCTTTAAGACGATCGCCCAGTGCTTCAATTACGTTGCGAACCATTCCACCGTTGACGCGGATATTCTCTTTTTCGGTTTCCTGACGTGCCCAGACGCTGAAGAAAAGTGCATCCGGTTTCTCCGATTTCAGGACTTCACGCACGGCGTCAGCGTCTGTCAGATCGGCGGTCAGGCTGGTTACGCCCGCAGGCACCGCACCGCGTCCGCGGGACAGGCCACTGACTTCCCAGCCTTCCTGCTGAAGTTTTTCTGCCAGTGCGCGACCAATAACGCCGCTGATGCCCACAATCAAAGCGTGCTTTTTCATTTGATTTCTCCTCGTTTTGCGTAATTCTAAGCCTAATAGAGAATACAGTTCTTATCTCTGGCATTTATTCACAGCATTCTTAACCTGAGTTCATTAATCGATGCATGACCACCGCCTGAAAGATATTCTGCCGTTTGTTGCCAGTGTCGAATGTGGCAGTTTCACTGCTGCCGCCCAGCGCCTGCATGTCACCGGCTCGGCCATCAGTAAAAGCGTCAGCCGCCTTGAGTCGCGCCTGGGCTCAAGGCTGCTGGAGCGAACCACCCGCAGCCTGAGCCTGACCGATGCAGGCAGCGCCTACTATCAGACCTGTCTGCGTATTCTGGAGGATCTGGCTGAAGCGGAAGCGGTGCTGGCGGCGCAGCGCACTATTCCATCCGGCCGTCTGAAACTGGCCGTGCCAACGACCTATGGCCGTCTTAACGTCATGCCGCTGCTTATGCCCTTTTGCCAGCAGCATCCGGAACTGGCGATAAGCCTGAGTCTGTCGGACCGGTTTGTTGACCTGTTTGAAGAGGGTGTGGATGTGGCGGTGCGGATCGGCGGCGCACCGGACCTGCCTGCGTCGCTGGGCTGGCGTAATATGGGCCGTGAGCAGATGCAATTCTGCGCCTCTCCCGCTTATCTGGATCGCGAGGGACGCCCGGAAAGTGAAACGGAGCTACTGAAACATCCCGCCATCCTTTATGAGCGGGTCGATGGCACTACCAAGCCCTGGCTGTTTACGACCGAAGATGGACAGCCGCACTGGCGTGAGGTGCCCTACCGGCTGGCGCTGGGCGATGTGGATGCCCAGCTGCAGGCTGTTCTGGCGGGGCTGGGGATAGCGCAGATGCCCTCCTGGCTGATTCAGCGCGCCGTAGAGGCAGGCGAACTGGAGATTATTATGCCGCACCTCCAGCCTGACGGGCTGACGCTGAGCGTAGTGTGGCCGCGCCGCAAACAGTTTCTGCCTAAAGTGGATGCGCTGTTGTCAGCGCTGAACGAACTCAGCATCCGCTGACCCTTTATGATGTGGTTTTATTCATCACTTATTTAGATGTGATGAACAGCAGAGCTTTTGCCCTGGATAAAATAGCCTGAGACGCCTGTTGATCACTCGTAATGGTCATCACCAGAGCGGCCAGCTACTCAAATAACAGGGCGGTTCAGGTCAGAGGCACGTCTCCCGAACAGTGAGACATGCACCCGGGAAAATGCCTGTCCAGGGCGCTAAATGGAATGTGATTTTGACGACAGAAATTAACGCTCTCTGCGGATTGATCCCGGTCAATTCGAACCTTCGGCCCTTGCAGTACGAATGTAACGTTAAGCGATGACTGTAATGACTTGCTATTCACCCGCTAGTGCTGGATCGCAGCGCAACATCATCAGGCATCATTGCCCAGCCTCTTCTCTCTCAGACATAGCCCATCATTTTCAGCAGCGACTGCACCTGATTCATCGCTTCGCTGCGATGGGTGACGCCCAGCTTCTGATAGAGGTTGCGGATATGGGTCTTGATCGTCGTGGAGGCTACCGCCAGCTCGCCGGCAATCTGATCGTTGCTGTAACCCGAATAGATCAGTCCCAGCACCTGCCACTCACGCTGCGTCAGCGGACTGGTGCGGATGAGCTCCGGCACATCAGGGTGGTTGAGTAACCGGCTGACAAAGCCCTCATCAAAGTGGGCAAACTTGTGGCGGTGATATTTATTGATCTCCAGCAGGATGCGCCGGGCGCGATGGCTATCCAGCTCGTTCAGAGTATTGAGCTGAATCAGCTGCCGTAGCTGCTGCGCCATCATCTCCCCTTCGATCACGAAATGGCTGATGAAGCCAGTGCTGCGCGCCAGCTTCAGCGCCTCAATCAGGACACGCTGCGCCTCGGCTTTGCGGTCAGTCTGCCAGTAAATCTGATTCAGCAGCAGCAGATTGCGGTTCAGATCGCTCATCAGGCGCAGCGCCCGGGCGTTCTCATTCAGCTCCTCCAGTACCACTTCCGCCTGACTGACATCCCCCAGAAGCACCTGGGCGCGGGCGATGTTACGCCACTGCCCTTGCAGGAAATGGTTGTTGGCAAAGGCGGGTTTGGGCGTCTGCCGCATCCAGTCACGGGCGTTCTGGCTGTCACCCGTCATCTGCCAGTAGATCACCCGCACTTTATCCGCATTAGCAATCCAGTCGCTGTGCCAGTTGCCATTGTTCAGCAGATTCTCCAGCCGGTTCAGGTAGCTGCGGGCGTTATCCAGATTACCCCGCGCCAGCGAGCACTGTACCAGCAGCCCCAGACACTGAATCTGCTGTTGCGGCTGGAAACCGTTAAGCACTTTGATCCCCTCCCGCGCCGCCTGCTCCGCCTCCTCCAGCCGTCCCCACGCCCACAATAGCTGAGCGCGAATACGCAACAGAAACTCATGCAGCGGGAATTGCCCCAGATGCTGCTCTTCGACCAGCACAAAAGCACGGCTCTGAATCTCATAGGCAGCCTGCAGGAAGCCCTGAGCGAACAGAATCTCGCTCTGCTGAATCAGGCTCCAGAGCGCGTAGTGCCACACTTCATCGCGGCGCGCCATCTGTTCGGTCTGGCGCATCAGCTTCAGGGAATCATCCAGTTCACCTTTACAGTGCATCACTTCGCCATGCACCGAAGTCGCTACGATGCGGCTGTAGTGACGGCTGGCGGGCAGCGTATCCAGGGCCACTTTGGCCAGACGCTCGGCCTCTTCCGTATTACCGTCGTTGATCGCCACCTGGGCGCGCAACGCATTAAACTCACCACGCAGGGCCACATCAATTTCGCAACGGCTCGCCTGTTCGAATCGCGCCAGCAGGCTGTCGACTTCAGAGAAGCGATGCTGACTCTGCATCAGCCACGCCTGCAACAGTACCAGCATCGGGTTCTCCAGCAGCATCTCCCACGGCAGGGCTTTCAGGGAGTTCTCCAGCAGCGGCAGTTCGCTCTGATTAAACAGCGTCCAGGCATGTTTCAGCAGCACATCCCGCAGCATAGAGGCATCACCGGAGGCGAGCGCATGGTGGATCGCCTCGCCCGGAAAACCCTGCGCCATCCAGCTCTCTGCTGCGGCACGATGCAGCGCGGGCAGCTCCGCCGTCAGCTCCCACTGACAGCGCTGACGCAGGAAGTTGCCGAACAGAGGATGGTAGCTGAACCAGCAGCCGGAATCGTCCATGCGCTGCAGAAACAGCCCCTGGCGCTCGATCTCCTCCAGCCGCATCTGCCCGTTCTCTTCGCCGGTCACGCAGGCGATCAGCTCATCGTTCATTGAGCGCAGCAGCGCGGTTTTCAGTAAGAAATGGCGAGTTGGCAGATCCACATTGTCCAGTACCTCCTCCACCAGATAGTCGGCCAGATGACTGGCGTTGATGCCGGAGAGACGCCGGGCAGAGTGCTGGGCTGAACTGGCCCCCTGTCGCGCTGACAGTACGATCAGCTGCAATGCCGTGGCCCAGCCCGCCACATCATCGCACAGCCGGCCACTCTCTTCGCTTTCCAGCGGCGCCGCGAGCCGGCAGTCAAAAAACTGCTGCGCCTCCTGATGGGTAAAGGCCAGCTGCTGGCTGCCCAGCTCGATCAACTGCTCACGCACGCGCAGGTTGGCAATCCCCAGTTGCGGCAGATTACGTGACATCAGGATCAGAGTCAGATTGTCAGGCTGATGGCGCAGGAAGAAGCGCATCGCGTCATGGATTACCGGATTGGTGATCAGATGGTAGTCATCGACAATCAGCCACAGCGGCTGCTGCCACTCCACCAGTTCGATAAAAAGCTGAGAAAACAGGGCGTTGAGATTAACATACTGCCGCTTCTGCGCCAGCAGCTCACTGCGCGGACAGCCGCCGTGGGTAGCCTGCTGCAGCGCAGCAATCAGGTAGTCGGCAAAGCGCTCCGGCTGATTATCGCCCTCATCTAAAGAAACCCAGCCCAGATCGCTTTTTCCCGCCGCCCACTGTGACACCAGGGTGGTCTTGCCGTAGCCTGCCGGACTGGTGACCAGCACCAGCCGGTAGTTTCCGGCCGCAGTGAGTTTTTGCAGCAATCTCTCACGAATCACGGTGCTTTCAAGACGCACCGGACGGCTGAGTTTGGCGGGTATTAACATGGGCGCGCGTGTCTCCATTTGTCGAGCGCATCATTATTTTACGCTTCGTAATTATTCCTTACACAGGTTCAGCATTTCGTCTTATGAATGCAAGCAAACCCATAATTTAAACTTTACAAAAGCGTCCCTTATCACACTCCTCAAACGATTTAGGAAAAGCCTCATCCTCTCCACCCTCCCCATCCTCCTGCGCTTATTCTCTGCAGGAGGAGGAAGCGCGTTTTTCAGCCGGGCAAACTGTCACCACACTGACCTTTTTCCGTTATTAAGGATGTCTGCAATGACACAGCCCGATTTTAATCCGACTCAGTTTCATGCTGCCCTGACCCGCCAGTGGCAGCGCTTTGGTCTGCGCGATGCGCAGGAGATGACCCCGGCACAGTGGTGGCAGGCACTCAGCGGGGCGCTCGCCGATATGCTGGCGGCCCGGCCGGTTCACACTCCCCCATCCACGCTGCGCCATGTGAACTATCTGTCGATGGAGTTTTTGATTGGCCGTCTGACCGGCAATAACCTGCTGAATCTGGGCTGGTATGATGCGGTCAATGAGGCGCTTTCCACCTGGAACATTTCACTGAGCGACGTACTGGAAAATGAGACCGATCCGGCACTGGGCAACGGCGGTCTGGGCCGACTGGCGGCCTGCTTTCTCGACTCGATGGCGAATGTGGGCCAGCCAGCAACCGGCTATGGCCTGAACTATCAGTACGGGCTGTTCCGTCAGCACTTCGAAGCGGGCGCGCAGATCGAGGCGCCGGATGAGTGGCAGCGTGACAGCTACCCCTGGTTTAACCACAATGCCGCGCTGAATGTGCGGGTCGGGCTGGGCGGCAAAGTCGTGACTCAGGCGGGCCAGACGCAGTGGCAGCCGGCGTTTGAACTGGTGGGCGAAGCCTGGGACCTGCCGGTTGTCGGGTATCAGAATGGCCTCAGCCAGCCGCTGCGCCTGTGGCAGGCGAAACATGCGCAGCCCTTTAACCTCGGCCGCTTCAATGACGGTGACTTTCTGCGGGCGGAGCAACAGGGCATTGATGCGGAAAAACTCACTAAGGTGCTCTATCCCAATGACAACCATCAGAACGGTAAGAAACTGCGGCTGATGCAGCAATATTTTCAGTGTGCCTGTGCGCTGGCTGACATCCTGCGCCGCCATCATCAGGCCGGGCGCAGCATCGAATCCCTGCCCGATCATGAAGTGATTCAGCTGAATGATACTCATCCGACGCTGGCCATCCCCGAGCTGATGCGTCTGCTGCTGGACGAGCATCAGCTGAGCTGGGATCGCGCATGGCAGATCACCCAGCAGACCTTTGCCTACACCAATCACACGCTGATGCCTGAAGCGCTGGAGTGCTGGGATGTGCGGCTGGTGCGCAGCCTGCTGCCGCGCCATATCATGATTATTAATACGCTCAATGCGCAGCTGAAAACCACCGTGCTGGCGCGCTGGCCGGATGATGAGACGAAATGGGCAAAACTGGCGCTGGTCCACAACAACCAGCTGCGGATGGCTAACCTTTGCGTCACCAGCGGCTTCGCGGTCAACGGCGTGGCGGCGCTGCATTCAAAGCTGGTGGTGCAGGATCTCTTTCCGGAATATCACCAGCTGTGGCCGGAGAAATTTCATAACGTTACCAACGGTATTACCCCGCGCCGCTGGATTAATCAGTGTAACCCGGCGCTGAGTGCGCTGATCACCCGCACGTTGCAAAAGCCCTGGCTCAGCGATCTGACGGCGCTACAGGGACTGGAAGCCCTTGCGGACGACGCCGCCTTCCGCGCCGAATACCGCGCTATCAAGCAGCAGAATAAAGCGACGCTGGTGGAGTGGGTTAAACAACGCACCGGCATCGTAATCGACCCTGCCGCGCTGTTTGATGTGCAGATCAAACGCCTGCATGAATACAAACGTCAGCATCTGAGCCTGCTGCACATCATCGCGCTCTGGCAGACGCTGGTGACCGATCCACAGGCTAATCGCGTGCCGCGTGTGGTGCTGTTTGGTGCCAAAGCCGCGCCGGGTTATGCCCTGGCGAAAAATATCATCTATGCCATCAACAAAGTGGCAGAGGTGATCAATCAGGATCCGCGCACAAACGACCGCTTAAAAGTGGTGTTCATTCCCGACTACAACGTCTCCGTCGCTGAGCGGCTGATTCCGGCCGCCGATCTCTCCGAGCAGATCTCCACCGCCGGAAAAGAGGCCTCCGGCACCGGCAATATGAAGCTGGCGCTGAACGGCGCACTGACCATCGGCACACTCGATGGCGCGAACGTCGAAATTGCCGAGCAGGTGGGCAGTGAAAACATCTTCATCTTTGGCCATACCGTAGAGCAGGTGGTGGCGCTGAAAGAGAGCGGCTACGACCCGGCGCAGTGGCGCAGCAAAGACAAGCAGCTTAATCAGGTGCTGCAGGCGCTGGAAGATGGCACCTTCAGCCAGGGCGACCTCAGCGCCTTTGACGCGATGCTGCACAGTCTCGGTCCGGAGGGCGGCGATCCCTATCTGGTGCTGGCTGACTTCCAGCCCTATCTGGCCGCCCAAGCGCAGGTTGAGGCGCTGTGGAGCGAACCGGACGCCTGGACGCGCGCGACCATCCTCAATACTGCCCGCTGTGGCATGTTCAGCTCCGATCGCGCCATCCGCGATTATCAGCAGCGCATCTGGCAGGCAAAACGCTAAGGAACGCTATGAAGACAGATTCTATGCTGGATGCTTTCTCACGGGCGGGTATCGCCGCTGAGTATGTTAATGCGCACGGCAAGCCTCAGGCGATCCCGGCCCAAACCCGCCAGCGTCTGCTGGCGGTGATGCAGCCACCAGGCCAGCCCGGCACGCCGCTGCCGCCGGTAGTGATTTTTCGCAGCGGCGATTCACTGAACCTGTCGCCTCAGTTACAGGGGGATGCCCACTGGCATCTCACCTGCGAGGCGGGCGGGATCAGTTCCGGGCGCTGCCAGCCCGGGCAGCCTCTGCATCTGCCGCCGCTGCCCGAAGGCTATCATCAGCTGACGCTGCAGCAGGACGCGCAGCAGTGGTCATGCCGGATCATCATCGCCCCGGCCCGCTGCTATGAACCCCCCGCGCTGCTGGCAGGCGAATCACTATGGGGTGCCTGCGTCCAGCTCTACACGCTGCGTTCTGCGGAGAACTGGGGCATCGGCGATTTTGGCGACCTGCGCCGGATGCTGCCGGAGGTCGCTGCGCGTGGCGGCGCCTTTATCGGCCTGAATCCGATTCATGCGCTGTTTCCCTCCAGCCCGGAGAGTGCCAGCCCTTACAGCCCCTCTTCCCGCCGCTGGCTTAACGTTCTCTATATCGATGTGAACGCCGTGACAGACTTCCGCCAGAGCCCCGCCGCACAGGCCTGGTGGGCGCAACCGGACACGCAGCAGGCGCTGGCAGAGGCACGTGCTGCGGCGTGGGTCGATTATGCCGCAGTCACCCGGCTGAAGCTGGCTGCGTTGCGTCTGGCGTGGCCGCAGTTCACTCAGCGTGCTGCAACCGACCCCGATGTGCAGGCGTTTAACACGTTCATCCGCGACGGGGGCGAAAGCCTGCAACATCAGGCGCTGTTTGATGCACTGCATGCCGACCAGATGGCGCAGGACAGCCAGCGCTGGGGTTGGCCGGTCTGGCCGGAAGCGTTGCAGAGGCCGGGCAGTCCGGCAGTGCAGCAATTTCAACGGGAGCATGAGGATGAGGTTCGTTTCTGGCTCTGGTTACAGTGGCTGGCAGCGCAACAATTCGCTGACTGCTGGCACGACTGCCAGCAGCAGCAGATGATACCCGGACTCTATCGTGACCTGGCTGTCGGCGTGGCACGCGGTGGTGCAGAAACCTGGAGCGAACGCGATCTCTACTGCCTGGAAGCCAGCATCGGCGCACCGCCCGATATCCTCGGTCCGCGTGGCCAGGATTGGGGGTTGCCGCCGATGGATCCGCAGGTGATGCGCCAGCGCGCCTGGGAGCCGTGGATCGCCCTGCTGCGCGCCAACATGCGTCACTGCGGCGCGCTGCGCATTGACCATGTGATGGCGCTGATGCGGCTATGGTGGATCCCGGCCGGTGAAAGCGCGATGCACGGTGCCTACGTACACTATCCCATTGACGACCTGCTGGCGATTCTGGCGCTGGAAAGTCAGCGTCATCGCTGCATGGTCATTGGCGAAGACCTCGGCACCGTGCCGGAGGCGATTGTCGATAAGCTGCGCGATGGCGGAGTTTACTCTTACAAAGTGCTCTGGTTTGAACAGAGCAGCGACGCGGGCTTCCGCGCGCCCGCGAACTGGCCGCGACAGGCGATGGCCGTCGCCACCACCCACGATCTGCCCACTCTGCGCGGCTGGTGGCAGAGTGATGACCTGACCACTGGCGCACAGCTCTGTCTCTATCCGGATAAAGTCGTGCTGGCGGGGCTCTTTCAGGATCGCCTGCGGGCAAAACAGGCGTTGCTGAACAGTCTGCATCGGGTCGGCGCGCTGCCAAAACGGGCCGGACGCGATGCACGTCGTACCGGGATGAGTAAAGGGCTGAATCGGGCGATGCAGCGTTATCTGGCTGACAGCCAGAGCGCCCTGCTGGGGCTGCAACCGGAAGACTGGCTGGATATGGCCTCACCGGTCAACATTCCCGGCACCAGCGATGAATATCCGAACTGGCGGCGAAAACTGAGCGTGACGATTGAGGAGATGTTCAGCGATCCCGAAACGCATTCGCTGTTGCGGGATCTGACGACACGACGTAAGCGGTATGGCCGGCTTTAATGATGGATTGCGTGCCCGGATACCGGGCCACTTCCACCTCAGGTCTGACCTTCCGGTAATCGGCTAATCCGGGCCAGGGATGGCCCACACGGCAGTATATGTCTGGCCACCGTGCCGGCCCCTGCTTTCCCCTTAACAACATTTTCGTCAGGGCCGACGCGCGGTAACGTCCGCCTCTGTCGCCGGGATCCCTTTCCGGGCGGTGTCTCCCCGGTTTTATCCTGCCCCCCCTCACTCCACAGCCCATGCTCAGGGACTCAGACAGATCGGTTAAACCCAGACTCTTTATTATCTTTGCGGGCAAAAAAAAGGTGCGCCGGGGCGCACCAGATGGAACAACATCAATAGTATCGGGGCCGCTTCACCCCTTGCCTTTAACACTACTGATAAAGGTTCGCCGTGCGGAAGTGGAACCCACTCGCTCGGCTTCATCCAGCAGTTTCAGCGCCTTATCGATATTGCCGCTGTTGACCGCCTGTGTGATCTGCTGATTAAAGTAACGCTCGGTGTCGTGCATGATCGGTTCCGCATGCGCTTTTGCCGCAGGCGCGGCGGTGTTGCCGACGGTGACGGCGCTCGGGCCGGACGAACCAAACAGCGGGCCGACCAGGATGGATGAACCGGAACTTGTCTGCATTTTCAGCTTAATTGTCCCTTCACGGCTATGGCTGGCGATGGGATCGGGAATATCCGGTACGGCATGGCCCGTGCCCTGCGCATAGGCTTTAGCCGGGTCGAGTAAGGTCGTGGTCTGTGTCAGATCGCTGTCGGTAGTGAACACCAGCAGATAAATTTTCTGCTGCCCCAGCGCGGGGGTCAGTTTCATCACGCCTTCCAGCCGATCGGCCGCCATTACGCCCGGTTTCTGATAAGTAAAGTAACGGCTCGGGAACCAGGCTGCTGGACGCATGTTTTCGTCCAGCACCAGCACATTAGGGGCAAAGACCTGACCGTTAGCCACTTCACTGCTCAGCGTCAGGGTCAGTTCGCCAATGTTGGCAGGCAGACTATAGGCCGCCACCGGCCCGGCAATATGCGGCGCATTCAGCGTCTGTCCGCTGTTCGCCAGTTTTGTGGTCTGTGTTTGCGCGGCCGCGAGAGGCTGCCAGCTTAGCCGCTGAAGATTTTCAGGCGGGACAGCGGGCGCAGATGAAAGATCCTGTGGCACCAGATTGATTTCTGCCAGCGCGGGCAGCGCGGATCCCGTCAGTAACGCCGCACTCAGGCAGAGCGCAGCCAGTTTTTTCATTTTCATTATGCATACCTTATTGCAGGCTGCGGCGTGAGCCAGGCAATGGCACACCGCAACCAAAGTGATCCATCAGGCGCAGGGTTGCGCCTGTCAGAACAGAGGCTGGCTTACCACCAGATTTCCATCTGCGCACCGAAAGTGACTTCGTCATCTTTACCACGGCTGTTGGTCAGGATGCCGTTGCCGCTGCTGTCAGCCGAGGCGAAGGTGGTGAGATCGCCGGCGCTGTCTTTGTTGTAGCCCCACTTCTCATCCCATTTGGCGTAGGTCGCGAACAGACGCAGTGCCGGACGTGACCAGATGCTGTCACCCGCCTGCCACTGCTGCGCCAGCGTCACTTTGTACTGGCCGTTGCGCTCATTCGCCTGCTGCGACTTCACGTTGTCGTAGCCCAGCTCCAGCAGGGTGCTCATGATGGGGGTCCATTTGTACATCGGGCGTACCCCCACGGTGTACCACTGAGTACCACGGTTGTTGTCCAGATCGATGTTCTGGTACATCGCGACATACATCAGATCCCAGCGTTCGGCCAGTGAGATGGCACCATGGTCAAGTACGCGGTACATATCGCCGTTGTTGTTCAGACTGGTGCCCTGCGGCAGGCCTTTGCCCTGCGAGGTCATCGCATCGGTGGCATACTGCAGCACAAACTTGTTGTAGCCCTTCAGCATGCTCTGGGTATGTTCAGCGGTGAACATCCAGCCATCCTTCGACGCGCCATCTTCGATACGGTATCCATCCCGTGCGTTGGCCCGGCCATAGTCAACCCCCAGCTCCAGCACACCATCCGGGTTGGTTTCCAGTCCTGCCAGGCGGACATCAAACACATCATTGGCAGTGCTGGTGGCAAAATCACGGATACGATCGCTGGAGAAGGTGTAGGAGCCGCCCGCTTCAGAAGAGCGGGTCGCAGCGAAAGAGAGCTTACCAAAGCCGAGATCCACATCTTCCAGACCGGCACCGGGACCTGAGATATCCCAGTAGTAGAAGTCGATCATGTGCACGTCATGACGCTGGTAGAAGCGTTTACCGGCCCAGATGGTTGAGCCTGGCAGTGCGTCGATCAGGTTTTTACCTTTAACGTTGGCTTCACGGAAAGCGGGCGAGGTCGCTTCCCAGTCATTCTGCTGCGCCACGGAGTAGGCCACGTTGGTATCGAAATAGAAGCTCTTATCGCCCTCTTTCCACACTTCCTGACCTAATTTCAGTTCGGCATAGGTTTCGCACTCGTTGCCCAGACGGTATTTACTTTGAGCGCCGGTCGCCTGGAAACATTGCTGTTCACCACCGCTGCCGGTCCAGCCGATGCCGGAACGGGCATAGCCGGTAAAATCGACCGCCATCGTCGGGGCGGAAAGGATTCCTGCCGCGACGGCAACGGCAAGGGGAAGTTTGCGCAGAGTTAACATTTTCTATCTCCTGAGGTCATTGCTTTTATTGTTTTGGCAGGGCTATACACCCGGCTCCTGATAGAGCCTGCGACACGCACTCCCGTCCTCGCGGAACAGGTGACAACGTTCGGGCGGCAGGCCAATACCGAGGATGGTGCCCTCTTTTACCAGCACGACGTCCTCCTGGCGGTAGACCAGGTTCTGACGGATAGCGGGAATTTCGATGTGGATTTGTGTTTCATGCCCCAGCTGTTCCACCACCTGCACCTCACCCTCAAGGGTGACGTCGGCGATATCGCTGGAGAGCAGATGTTCCGGCCGGATGCCGAGCGACATATTGCTGCCCACCTGCACACCGGCACTGTCAACCGGCAGCCAGACCAGTTGCTGATTAGGCAGCCGCACCTGCACCTGGTCGATGGCGGTGGCGGTCACTTTGACCGGCAGGAAATTCATTTTGGGTGAGCCGATAAATCCGGCGACAAAGCGATTCGCGGGATAGTGATAGAGTTCAAGTGGCTTGCCGACCTGCGCGATGCGTCCGGCGTCCAGCACCACGATCTTGTCAGCCAGCGTCATCGCTTCAATCTGATCGTGGGTCACGTAGATCATGGTGCGTTTCAGGCGCTTGTGCAGGCGGGAGATCTCAATCCGCATCTGGACGCGCAGCGCCGCGTCGAGATTCGACAGCGGTTCATCCAGCAGGAAGACGCGCGGCTCGGCCACCAGCGTGCGGCCAATCGCTACGCGCTGACGCTGCCCGCCCGACAGGGCTTTGGGCCGGCGATCCAGCAGGTGTGCCAGTTGCAGGATCTCTGCCACCTGATTCACCCGTTGCTGAATCTCGGCTTTCTTTACGCCCGCCAGTTTGAGTCCAAACGACATGTTCTCCGCCACTGACAGATGCGGATAAAGTGCATAGGACTGAAACACCATGCCGATACCGCGTTCGGCAGGCGGCACCTCATTCATACGGCGGTCGCCGATTAACAGCTCGCCGCGTGTGATGGTTTCCAGTCCGGCAATCATGCGCAGCAGCGTCGATTTGCCACAGCCCGATGGGCCTACAAAAACAACAAATTCCCCTTCGCCGATAGTGAGATCGATATCTTTCGATACCACCGTATCGCCCCAGGCTTTTGTGACATTGCGTAGCACAACGCTCGCCATGATCCCTTCCCTCTTAGCTGCTCATTCGTGTCTGCTTAGCGGCAGACGGGTTCCGGGGCCTACTATGCGAGGGGAAACAATCGGTAACATCCTCCGCCGCCCGGTAATCTGCTGGGGGAGGAGACGGGAGGAGGAGAAACGCGGACGAAATCGTTACACCGTACGGCGGCACGCTTTTTTGTGATCGCCAGCGCAGACCTGCATCATTTTTTACCGCTTCAGCGCGCGCCTGGCGGGCTTTTTGCCAGCGCGATCACAGCGATCGCCTGCGGGGCGTAGAGGCGGGGAGGATGAGAAGCCCTGGCGGATGCGCACAATGATGCCGGTAGCGTATTCACCACTTCCGCAAACAGGATGGATTTATGACGATGAAAACCGGAGCAAAAATTCTGGCCCTCTCTGCCCTCTCTGCCGTGCTCTTTTCGGCAAGTGCCCTGGCAAAAATTGAGGAAGGTAAACTGGTCATCTGGATCAACGGTGACAAGGGCTACAACGGCCTGGCTGAAGTGGGCAAGAAATTTGAGCAGGAGACCGGTATCAAAGTGACGGTCGAGCATCCTGACAAGATGGAAGAGAAGTATCCGCAGGTGGCGGCGACCGGTGATGGCCCGGACATCATCTTCTGGGCACACGATCGCTTTGGCGGCTATGCGCAGTCGGGTCTGCTGGCGGAAATTACGCCGGACGCCAGCTTCCGCGAGAAGATTTTCCCCTTCACCTGGGACGCCGTGCGCTTCGACGGTAAGCTGATTGGCTATCCGATCTCGGTGGAATCGTTATCCCTGATCTATAACAAAAAACTGCTGCCGGACGCGCCAAAAACCTGGGAAGAGATAGCCGCGCTCGACAAACAGCTCCGGGCTAAGGGCAAAAGCGCCATCATGTTCAACCTGCAGGAGCCCTACTTCACCTGGCCACTGCTGGCTGCTGGCGGCGCCTACGCATTCAAGCTGAAGGATGGACACTACGATGTGAAGGATGTCGGGGTGGACAATGCCGGTGCGAAAGCGGGCATGCAATTCCTGGTCGATCAGGTCAAAGCCAAAGTGCTGAATGCTGACACCGACTATTCCATCGCCGAGGCCGCCTTTAATAAAGGCGAAACCGCCATGACGATCAACGGTCCCTGGGCCTGGGGCAACCTCGACAAGAGTGGTATCGATTATGGCGTTACGGCGCTGCCGACGCTGAAAGGTCAGCCGTCGAAAGCCTTTGTTGGCGTGCTGAGCGCCGGGATCAACGCAGCCAGCCCCAACAAAGAGCTGGCGAAAGAGTTCCTGGAAAACTATCTGCTGACCGACGCCGGACTGGATGCGGTTAACAAAGATAAACCCTTGGGTGCCGTCGCGCTGAAATCGTTCCAGCAGACGCTGGAGAAGGATTCACGCATCGCCGCCACCATGAGCAACGCCCAGCAGGGTGACATCATGCCGAACATTCCGCAGATGGCCGCTTTCTGGTACGCCATGCGCACTGCCACTCTGAACGCGCTGGGCGGTCGTCAGAGCGTCGATGCGGCGCTGAAAGATGCCCAGGCCCGCCTGAAAAAGTAACTTCCCATTTGCAGCCGGGCTCATGCCCGGCCTGAGTGACCGTTAAGGAAAACCGCATCATGTCAGGAAAACCGAAAACGCGCCGTCTGCTTAAGAGCGTTCTCATCGGGATCGGCTGTCTGCTGGTCGGCTATCTGCTGGTGCTGATGTACGCGCAGGGTGAATATCTGTTTGCGCTGCTGACGCTGATCCTCAGCGCGCTGGGCCTGTGGATTTATGCCAATCGTCGCGCCTATGCGTGGCGCTATGTCTATCCGGGTGTGGCGGGCATGGCGCTGTTTGTGCTGTTTCCGCTCGCCTGCACCATCGCCATTGCCTTTACCAACTACAGCAGCAGCAACCAGCTTACGTTCGAGCGGGCGCAGCAGGTGTTGCTGAGCCGATCCTTTCAGTCGGGCGAAGCGGTCAGTTTCTCGCTCTTTCCGGCGGGCGAACGCTGGCAGCTGGCGCTGAGTGACGGCAGTGAGCACTATCTTTCGCCGCCGTTTCAGTTCGGCACGGAGCAGACGCTGAAAATGACGCCCGCCCCGCAGCCTGCGGGTGAGCGCGCAACCCTGAGAGTCATTACCACTCACCGTCAGGCACTGAGCCAGATTCAGGCCATGCTGCCGGATGGCCGCACCTTGCGCATGAGTTCACTGCGCCAGTTCTCGGGCACCCAGCCGCTCTATCGGATCGACGCAGAGAATGAACTCATCAATCAGCAAACCGGTACGCACTACCGGGCCAATCCAGCGACGGGCTTCTACCAGGCGGTGGATGCGCAGAACAACTGGGGCAACGAAACCTTAAGCCCTGGCTTCACCGTTAACACAGGCTGGAAAAACTTTGTGCGGGTCTTCACCGACGAAGGCATACAGAAGCCGTTTCTGGCGATATTTGGCTGGACGCTCTTCTTCTCACTGATCACCGTGGTCCTGACGGTCGCCGTGGGAATGGTGCTGGCCTGTCTGGTGCAGTGGGAGGCACTCCGCGGTAAGGCGATCTATCGGGTCATGCTGATCCTGCCCTATGCCGTCCCTGCGTTTATTTCGATCCTGATTTTCAAAGGGCTGTTTAACCAGAGCTTTGGTGAGATCAACGTGATGCTCAGTGCGCTTTTTGGCGTGAAGCCCGCCTGGTTCAGCGATCCGACGCTGGCGCGCACCATGCTGATCATCGTCAATACCTGGCTGGGCTACCCCTACATGATGATCCTCTGCATGGGGCTGCTGAAGGCCATTCCAGACGATCTCTACGAAGCCTCGGCGATGGATGGCGCAGGTCCGCTGCAGAACTTCTTCCTGATTACATTGCCGCTGCTGCTGAAGCCGCTGATGCCACTGATGATCGCCAGCTTCGCCTTTAACTTTAACAACTTTGTGCTGGTGCAGCTGCTGACCAATGGCGGGCCGGATCGTCTGGGTACCACCACCCCGGCCGGGTATACCGACCTGCTGGTGAACTACACCTGGCGTATTGCCTTCGAAGGCGGCGGCGGGCAGGACTTTGGTCTGGCGGCGGCCATCGCCACCCTGATCTTCCTGCTGGTAGGGGCGCTGGCGGTGATTAACCTGAAAGCCTCGCGGATGAAGTTCGACTAAATATCTGGCCCGGCAGGCGCAATGCCGGCCAGTAAACGGGTTTGCGCTGCCAGGTGCTGACCAACAAGAGAGCCCGGGCGATCGGGCGATGAGGAGTGCTTATGGCAATGGTCCAACCTAAATCGCAACGGCTGCGTCTGCTGCTGACGCACCTGCTGTTGCTGTTGTTTATCGCAGCAATTCTGTTTCCGCTGCTGATGGTGATCGCGATTTCGCTGCGTGCCGGTAACTTCGCTACCGGCAGCCTGATACCGGAACAGATTTCCTGGGAGCACTGGCGGCTGGCGCTGGGCTTCAGCGTGGAGCATGCAGACGGGCGCGTCACGCCGCCGCCCTTTCCGGTGCTGCTCTGGTTGTGGAACTCCGTCAAGATTGCCGCCATCAGCGCGCTGGGTATTGTGGCGCTCTCCACCACCTGCGCCTACGCTTTCGCCAGGATGCGCTTTGCCGGCCGTGCCAGCCTGCTGAAAGGAATGCTGATCTTTCAGATGTTCCCGGCAGTGCTGTCGCTGGTGGCGCTCTATGCCCTGTTTGACCGCCTGGGCCAGTATCTGCCTTTTATCGGGCTGAATACACACGGTGGCGTAATCTTCGCCTATCTGGGCGGTATCGCGCTGCATGTCTGGACGATTAAGGGCTATTTCGAAACGATCGATGGATCGCTGGAAGAGGCCGCCGCGCTGGATGGTGCGACGCCGTGGCAGGCATTCCGGCTGGTGCTGCTGCCGCTGTCAGTGCCGATTCTGGCCGTAGTATTTATTCTGGCCTTTATCGCCGCGGTGACGGAGGTGCCGGTTGCCTCGCTGCTGCTGCGCGATGTCAACAGCTACACGCTGGCGGTCGGGATGCAGCAGTATCTCAATCCGCAGAACTATCTGTGGGGCGACTTTGCCGCGGCGGCTGTGCTCTCCGCGATTCCGATCACCCTGGTCTTCCTGCTGGCACAGCGCTGGCTGGTAAGTGGATTAACCGCCGGCGGGGTGAAAGGCTAAACGATCATCATTGTGCGTTGCCACTGCTTACACAACCTCTGTTGTGGTTGAATGTTTCGGCGGCCTGCGGGCCGCCTTTTTTCATTCACAGTTTTCCGGCTGATCACCGCCCGCGACCAGCGCCACGATCAGGGCTGTCAGCGCCTGCTGACCTTCTGCTTTCGCAATATCACCCCGCGCCACCGCGCCCGCGATGCCATCCGCGGCCCCCAGCAAGCCCCACATTCTGGCTTCCGGGATCCCTTCGCTGCCGGTAAAAGGTGCAAACCAGTGCTGACAGCGGCGGATAAAATCGCGCTGATAGTGGCGCCTGGCCGCAGCCAGTTCCGGCGAGGTGCTGAGGGCGGAGAGCAGGTCAGGGATCTCCCTGCCCTCCGTCATCACGCAATCCACATAACAGGCCGCCAGCACGTCCGCTTTCCGCTGCACGTGCACAGGCGCGGCCTCCATGGCAGCCTCCATCCGTCTGGTCTGACGGCGATCGAAATCGTCATACAGCGCGGCCAGCAGTCCATGTCGGGTGGTGAAGTGATCGTAAACCACTGGCTTACTGACGCCTGCCGCTTCGCCAACCCGTGCCAGCGTCAGCGCCTCACTCCCTTCAGCCCGCATGATCTGCCATGCGACATCGGCTAACTGTCTGCGCCGGGCCTCGCGGGAGAGGCGTTTACGGGTCGGTTTTTCATCGGTCATCGGGTTTCCTGCGGGCTAAAAATTCGCTGGCCCAGTTGCCGGGCCAGCCGGTAATGGGACTCAGGATACCCCTCATCACCCGTCAGTAACAGTTCACTGGTGACGACGGGCGCACCGCAATAATTGAAGATGCCCTGCTCGATCTGGTTTCGCATACTGGCAAAATAGCCGCGCCGAAGATAAGTCCGCGTGTCCGCCGCGCCAATCGCAATCAGATGCACCGGAAGATGCCCAAGCCGTTTCACGATCCGGCCCTCCTGTTCGGTAAAGGCCCAGCCCTGAATAAAGACCCGGTCAATCCAGCCTTTCAGCTGTGCCGGGAAAGACCACCAGTAAACGGGATAGACCAGCACCAGTGCATTCGCCCTGTCGAGACGCTGTTGTTCCGCCAGCACATCGGCGGGAACGACAGCTTCGCCGTTAAAGCGGTGATGGTCGTCAGGGGTAAAACGGGGATCAAAGCCCTCAGCCGCCAGATCGGCCCGTTCCACGGTATGCTGCCCGGTTGCCCTAATCCCCTGCGCCAGCTGGTCCGCCACGCGATGGGTATGCGCCTCATAATGAGGATGAGAAGTCACCAGTAATGCCTGCATCGTCGTCACCTTATCTGATTCACCATTAAGTTACTAAAGGTAAGTTACTAACCGTAGGTTAGCAACCGGTGGCTTTAGTAAGAGCCGCAAACCGCATTTACTGTCAATGCGTGGCAGGTCGGTGTGTATCCTCACTGAGGGAAAGGAGACGTAGCGGCCGGTTTAACCGGCCCTTCTGGAGCCGCATTCCGGCCAGAGCAGAAAGCATTGCTGGCATTCAACACTCACGGAGGATCAGCAGCGATAAGCCCGCGAACGGGCCAGACGGGCCAATCAGCCATCACCGGCAGGTAGCTCTGCTTACTCAGTCAGCCAGCCGCGAAATAGTGACGGCGTCACTACAGGGAATCCGGGCTATGCCTCGACGCATAACGAGCGTCTTAGTCAGCCAGCTTTTTTCAGCATAAATATCAATCAGAATCAGCATAGCCTGCTGGGTTTTCCATCAGAGTTAGTCTTTCAGGCTAAAAACTTGCAAAACCTTACATTCGTGGTCTATGGTTTAGCGGCTGCGGTTTCTGCCGCTTCACTTACATTTTTTTGGCTTCTTATAGCTTTCTTTTCCACTGTTTCTGAACACTGTTTGCGGCTGCGAAAGCTATAAGACTCCTTTACTGATGCACCTGAGGAGAATATGAACACCAGAAACTCATCGTCTGAAAACCCTAAGAAACATTTCTGGAACAGGAAGCCTAAAGAGCTGACTGTGGATGACATTACCGTTATTGACAATGACATGCTCAAACGTGCGGTTGGCGCGGCGGCATTAGGTAATGCAATGGAATGGTTCGATTTTGGTGTCTACAGCTATCTCGCCGTCATTATCGGTAAAGTCTTTTTCCCCGACGCTAACAACGCGGTGCAGCTGATTGCCACCTTTGGTACGTTTGCGGCCGCCTTCCTGGTACGCCCGATAGGTGGCCTGGTCTTTGGTCCGCTGGGCGACCGTATTGGCCGACAGAAAGTGCTGGCAATGACGATGGTCATGATGTCGATCGGGACCTTCTGTATCGGGCTAATCCCGGCCTATTCATCCATTGGCATCATGGCTCCGATTCTGCTGCTGGTGGCGCGCCTGGTGCAGGGCTTTTCTACTGGCGGTGAATATGGCGGTGCAGCAACCTTTATCGCGGAATACTCCACCGATAAACGCCGTGGCTTTATGGGTAGCTTTCTGGAGTTCGGCACAATCGGCGGCTACCTGCTGGGTGCCAGCCTGGTAACCGCCATGACGACCCTGATGTCAAATGAGGCGATGATGTCCTGGGGCTGGCGCGTGCCGTTCTTTATCGCCGCGCCGCTGGGCCTGTTCGGACTCTATGTGCGGCTGAAACTGGAAGAGACCCCGGCCTTCCAGCAGCACATGGAAAAGCAGGAGGCGCTGGAGCAGAGCAAACCGCGTCTGACGCTGATGCAGATGTTGAGCAAATATCGGGCGCCGATGCTGAAATGTATTGGCCTGGTGCTGCTGTTTAACGTCTCCAACTACATGCTGACCTCTTACATGCCGAGCTACCTGACCGGCGTGCTGGGTCTGCCCGAGCTGAGCGGTCTGCTGCTGGTGATGGTCGCCATGTTTGTGATGATGCCACTGACGCTGCTGTGGGGCCGCTGGACCGACCGCATCGGCCGTCGTCCGGTTATCGGTTTCGGTGCTGTCGGTCTGATCCTGCTGGCTATCCCAAGCTTTATGCTCATCGGTTCCGGGAATATGTGGGCGGTCTTTGGTGGCCTGCTGATTCTGGGCGTGCTGCACACCTGCTTCAGCGGCACCATGCCGTCGACGCTGCCTGCGCTGTTTACCACCGATATCCGTTACAGCGCTCTGGCTATCGGCTTCAACCTCTCGGTGTCACTGTTTGGCGGAACGACACCGCTGATCACCGCCTGGCTGGTGGATACCACCAAAAATACCATGATGCCAGCCTATTACATGATGGGTGCGGGCATTATTGGTCTGCTGACCATTCTCACGGTGCGTGAGACAGCCCGCCAGCCGCTGACCGGTTCATCTCCGGCGGTGGCGACTAAAGCGGAGGCGCACCGTCTAATCGACAAGCTGCGCAAGCGCAACAAGCCAGCCGCCACACCGGCAAAATAAGTCTCCTGACACCCTGCTCTGCAGGGTGTTTTTTTATCGCTTAACGGCTTTATGGGTAGCTGGATTTAACTGCCGGAAGCGCACTACTTTCACCCGATTGCTACATAGCATCCTGCTGTAACAGCGTCGGCGACGCGTTTAAGTGCGATCGTAAAATCAGAGCATGCAGGCCGGATGTTTGCAGGCGCGCACTTTGCTGAAATCCTCCTGCGCCCGCAGCTGCGCAGCCTGCTTCGCTGCCTGACCCAGTCGCTGCATCGCACTCTGCTCCGCATAAATTCACCTGCTCTGCACGTAACTGCAGATGGCTGGCGGCCTGATTCAGCCCATCATTCCGCGCCTGCCAGTCCATGCTTTCTGCCGCTGTACGCTGTTACGAATAAGCTGGCCTGACTGCCGGGCGGCCTGTGACAGCGAACCTTCGGCCAGCCCCGCCTGGGCTGACCAGGTTTTCACGTCCCGATCGGTTTGCCAGAAATGGTGCGACGCACACACGCCGATGGCCTCGGCGTTAATAAAGTCCAGTGCCCGATGTACAACCCCTTCTTTATTTCTTCTGGCACAGATGCCTGGCAGCGTGATAATCCGCAGACGGAGGCTCAACTGTCCGACTGTAGAGATTTTGCGCTGGAGACGCGCAACGATGACATTGCGTCGCAGATATGGGATCGGTTCAGTCCAGTCTGAGGCGATAAGAGGCAGGCCACTGCCTCTGCTGGCTCACTCCCGGCTACTCATTGCTGAAACGGCCGACCGTACTGGCCGCACCCAGTGCGTGACCTTTAAGCTGTGAGATCAGCTCTGACTGGGTTAAGCCCGCTTTCAGCTGACCCACGGGCAGATCGGTGGCGATCAGGACGAAGTTGTAATGATGCAGGCCACTTCCTGCCGGGGGACAGGGCCCATAGTAGTGCAGCGTGCCGGGACTATTTTTGCCACCGCTATAGCCTTTGCCCTGCGTCAGCGCGCCCTGCGCAAATGACGAGCGGCTGGCGGGGATGTTGTAAGCCACCAGATGCGTGACACCCAGCCCTTTCGCTCCGACCGGATCGGTCATCAGCAGCGCCAGGCTGCGGGTGCCGGAGGGAACGGCAGACCAGTTGAGTTCTGGAGAAACGTTGTCACCGGTACACGAAGGATTGTTTTTATTGGCACCGGCAAACTTCTTATCCAGTAGCGCATTGTCACTGAAGTCTTTCGATTGCAGCGTAAATACCGATGCCGCCAGTGTGGTCACGGGCAACACGGCCAGTATCGTCGCGCAGAGTAATTTTTTCACCAGCCACTCCTTATCAGATTAACCCGGACTGGCATGTCCGGGCGGATTGCGTCGCAGCCTGCTTACTATAACGGCTTTCGTGCCGCTGGCCCGGCGTCCCCTCTGTTTCCTGAGGAGGAAACGCCAAATCTATGATTGTTGTCGCGCTCAGTTGCTCGTCCATCTGCATAAAACCGTGCGGGTCGGCGGACAAACGATCGGTGCGGGGAGACACCGCGGTTCAGGCTGAAACATTCAGCAAACACCTGGTTCTGGCCTGTCGCGGAACGGATGAGCCGGGCGTCCCTGTCCTGATGGCCTGACAGTCAGAGCTGCGTTAATGCCGCAAACACCCGGGCAACTGCGACTGAGCCCGGATCCGGTACGCCGTTGAGGTTCGCACTGTTAAGGTAAGATGATCGCCCCGCCCTGGCTTTACCCATTCCGGCGGTGGCGTCACTGCCCTGCTGTGCAGCTTCTGCCGCTACCGCCAGTGACTGACCCGCTACCAGCGCCTCTATAGCCGGTTGCAGCGCATCGATCATCGTGCGATCACCCGGTCGGGCGCCACCATACTGTTTCATCTTATCCAGACCCTGCTGCAACGCCACCGGCAGCCTGTCCCCGTCGGCCAGTTGCTGAGCCGCAGCGGTAAAAAAGATCGCCATCAGCACGCCGCTGGAACCACCCATCACTGTTGCCAGGCGTTCACCGGTAATCGCCAGCAGATCGGGTAAGGCATCCAATGGCAGTTGATGATCTGCACATTCACGCTTTATCTGGCGCGCACCAACTGCAAAAGTGGACCCGGTGTCGCCATCACCGACCTGAGCATCCAGTCTGTTCAGGTCGCCTTCGCTGGCAATCAGGGTATCGCAGATAGCATTCACCATCGCTGCAACCCTGGGATTATCGGACGGTTGCGCGGGCTGCGCGCTGGCCTCACGGGTGACCACAACAGGGGCAAGCGGCACGATCTTCACCGCATTAACCCAGCCGGTGACTTCAACCGGCGCACAGATCGCCTCTTCAAGGAGCGGGTTCAGCGTCAGACAGGTAACGGAAAAGCCCTTCATATCCAGCGCGGTCATCAGTGGGGCCGGGCCAATCAGATAGTCGCACTGCTGGCTGCGTGGCGAAGCGATCAGCTCACGCGTTATCAGGCTCATCTCCAGTGCAGACATGCCACCAAGATTGTTCACCAGCAGCGCACATCGCTGATCGTTATCCGGCATCACCTTCTCCAGCAGATGTTGCACAAGCTGCTGAGCGTTCTGGGTCTGCATAACATCCACGCCCGGCTCGCCATGGATCCCCAGCCCCATTTCAACGCTGCCGTCGGGTACACGCTCACTGCTCTCCTCATCCGGCAGATGACAGCCGGAGAGCGCCACACCCATTGTGGCAGTGGACCGACTCGCAGCTTCAGCCGCCTCAGTCACCGCCGCCAGATCGTCACCGCGCTCCGCAGCAAAGCCTGCCACTTTATGTACCAGCAGCGTTCCCGCCACGCCGCGCGGCTGAGGATTGTCGGGCAACGCCACGTCATCACCCACAATGACCATGTTGACACTGAAGCCCGCTTTGCGGGCTTTTTCGGCAGCCAGACCGAAGTTAAGCCTGTCGCCGGTGTAGTTTTTTACAATCAGCAGGCATCCCGCCTCACCGGTAAGGTGAAGGATGGCGTTGTAGACGGCATCCACACTGGGTGAGGCAAACACATCGCCACATACGGCCGCCGTCAGCATCCCTTTGCCAATGAAGCCAACGTGGGCGGGTTCATGGCCGGATCCGCCACCGGAAATCAGGGCAACCTGCTGCTTTTGCCAGTCACGACGCATCACGATGCGAATGTGCGGATCGACCTGCAGCCGGACCAGGTTTTGCCACGGGCTGGCGTAAATCATGCCGTCTAACGCGCTGTCGACGAGATCATCCTTTTTATTCATTACGAATCGTGTCATCTCTTTTTCCTCATAGACGTGTCGAAAGTGATTAATCAGTGTTGCACACTTCAGCCGGGAGTGAGAAAGCGGCGGTCAGAGAGTCTCTTATGAGATGTGCTAAGCGGCATCTGGCAGCAGCCATTTTTTGCTGATCTCCAGGGTTTTCTTAGGTCCTTTACCACAAATTGAGCACTTTTACGCAGAAGCTAAAAGGAGAGTGGCTGAGGCGGCCGGGCTGATGCCAGCAACGGTGTCAACGCATACAGGCCCGAATGGGAAGCAGGGAGGGTACGCTGAATTCAAGGCTTCTCCATACGTTCACAGACGGGTTTCTACGTTTTCAGGGGTTAACAATTTCGCCAGCGATAGTCAGGCGTCGGCTGCGCCGTCCTACAAAGGATGAAAAGGCATTTTGCCGCCCAATTTCAGACTGAAATCGCCCAAAGCGGCGATAGCATACCACGACGCTTTATCCCACTTTCCACCTGATTTCTTTAGATGTTAAACCCCGCCCCACTTGATCTGGATCACAAAAATCCGCATCATGCGCAGCAAAACCTGACTGACACTGCGGAGAGAACAATGACACTGTACCAGGGTATGCTGATTTTTTATGCCGTTGTTGCACTGTTCGCTACGCTGATCACCTTTTTCATCGCCAAAGATAAGCTGAGCATTAAACTGCTGAGTGCCTTCCTGGTCGGCGCGACATGGCCGATGAGCTTCCCCGTGGCGCTGATGTTTGCCCTGTTTTAATTGACTTAACTCTCTTTTCGACCAGACTCAGGTAAAACGTCCCTGACCTGCATACTGCAATCACTGACGTGGTTTTCCCCATGAGGGTAGATAAGGAGCAGTGATGCGTCTTCTTAGTGCGATGATGCTGGTTTCCCTTCTCAGTGCCTGCAGTGCGCCGTGGCACGCCGAAAAGCCAGTGCCGGCGGCTGAAACCCGGCAGCAGACCTGTCAGCCAGGTTCGTCGACCAGTCAGAATGATTGTGGTCATTTTCCCGAACCGGAATTTCACTAGCTGTTATTCTGTGAGCCCTGTTGCAGGATCGACATCGCGTTATTTCATCGCATAACAAGGCTTTACACTCTGCAAGCCGGTCAGTAAAGTAGCGCCCAGACATCAACTCTGATGCGTAAGCGTTAACGTTAACCAACGCCCCCCGCAGCACTGCTGCCTGTGATGATCCCTGCCATGATGCCCGAACAGCACGCCATCCGACCTCACGCTGCGTTTTCCAGCGCCGCCTTTTTCTTGTTCGTTCTGCTTCTCACCGCCGCTAACCTGCGGGCGCCGATTACCGTCATCGGACCGGTTTTACAGGATATCCGCCAGACGTTTGGGCTTAGCACCGGGCAAGCCGGTCTGTTTAACTTTATTCCGCTGATGCTGTTCGCTCTGCTCGCGCCGCCAGCCGCCTGGCTGGGCAACCGGGTCGGCCTGATGCGTTGTTTATGGGGCGCGCTGTGCCTGATAACTGCCGGTTCGCTTTTGCGCTGGTTTCCGGCCGAAGCGGCGCTCTGGAGCGGCACGTTGCTGCTCAGCGCAGGCATCGCCGCCGCTAATGTGCTGCTGCCTCCGCTGATCAAACGCGACTTTACCGCGCACACCGCCCGCTACATCGGCCTGTATGCCGCCACAATGTCGATTACTGCCAGCCTGGCCTCCGGCATCGCGGTGCCGCTGAGTCAGATCTCGGCAGCGGGCTGGCGGCTCTCGCTAGTGGTCTGGGCACTGCCGGGGCTGGTGGCGCTGTTCGCCTGGCTGCCGCTGTTGCGCAAGCGTCAGCCTGACTCCGCCGCTGCGGAGGTCTCAATCCCGCAGCGCCACCCCTGGCGCTCAGCGGGCGGCTGGCAAATCGCCCTGTTTATGGCGCTGCAGTCGCTGGCCTTTTATACCCTGATTGACTGGTTCAGCCTGTTTGCCCAGGACAAGGGGTTCAGCCAGGCACAGGCGGGCTGGCTGCTGTTCTGGTATCAGGCAGTCGCGATCGTTGCTAACCTGGGATGTATGGTGGCGCTGAAGCGGGTACAGGATGCCCGGATCACCGCGTTTGTGGCCTCCTCCGGCATTTTTCTTGGCCTGCTCGGCTTACTGCTCTATCCGCAGTGGGCCATCGTCTGGCTGACGCTGGCCGGGCTGGGGGCTGGCGCCTCGCTGGTGCTCTGCCTCTCGCTGTTTAACCTGCGCGCTGGCAGCCATCGTCAGGCATCACAGCTGTCCGGCATGGCGCAGTGTGTCGGCTATGCGCTGGCGGCGCTAGGACCACTCTTTTTCGGCGTACTGCATGAGCAGAGCGGAAGCTGGACGCTGCCCTTTGGCATGCTGACGCTGCTGAGCCTGCTACAGATGCTGCTGGCACCGCTGGCGGCGCAGTCAAAACCCATCAGCTAAGGGCGGCCCGCCGCTCATACTTAATAAGAGGCCGTTCGCTGTTGCGCATCGCGGGCGGCCCATAACCGACAGGAGAAAGGTGCGTGTCTGAACTGAATAATGCTCTGCTGCAGGAGGTGCTGGATCAGGTGCGTCCGCTGGTTCATCAGGGGAAAGTGGCGAACTACATTCCTGCCCTGGCGGATGTGGCGCCTGACCATCTCGCCATGGCAGTCTGTCTGCGGGACGGCACACTCTTTCAGGCGGGCGATGCTGAAACGCGCTTTTCTATTCAGTCGATCTCCAAGGCGCTATCGCTGACGGTGGCGCTGACACGCTATGACGACAGCGAAATCTGGCAGCGGGTTGGTAAAGAGCCATCCGGTCAGCCCTTTAATTCGCTGGTGCAGCTGGAGCTGGAACAGGGCAAGCCGCGTAATCCCTTTATCAATGCCGGTGCGCTGGTGATTTGCGATCTGCTGGAAACCCGCCTGACCGCGCCGCGTCAGCGGATGCTGGAGATCGTCAGGCAACTGAGTCAGCAGCCCGATATCAACTACGACCGCCACGTTGCCCGCTCGGAGTTTGAGCACTCTGCGCGCAATGCCGCGATAGCCTGGCTGATGAAGTCTTTCGGGAATTTTGGTAACGATGTCACGAGCGTGATGCAGACCTATTTCCACTACTGCTCGCTCTCGATGAGCTGCGTGGAGCTGGCGCGCACCTTTATCTATCTGGCGAATCAGGGCCGGACGCTGGATGGCAGTGAGATGATTACCCCGCGTCAGGCGCGGCAGATCAATGCGCTGATGATCACCAGCGGCATGTACGATGGCGCAGGGGAGTTTGCGTGGCGGGTCGGCATGCCCGCGAAGTCCGGGGTCGGCGGGGGGATCATTGCCATCATTCCAGGCGAGATGAGCATTGCCGTATGGTCGCCGGGGCTGGACAGCGCAGGTAACTCGCTGGCGGGTACCGCGGCGCTGGAGTTACTGACCGAAAAGCTAGGCCGCTCAATATTCTGAGGCGGACCTGTGCCTCATGCCGTCGTCACGCCAGCAAACCGCAACAATCAGCAATAGGGTGGGCAATGACCGGATCGGGCAGCAGCCTGCCAGTCTGGCAGAGGCGGTCATAACCGCCCTGTTTCTGCGATGAGCTTAGTGCCTGACCTGCGCTAAATCTTCCTCTTTCAGCCCGGTCAGCTTCAGGACGACAGAACGCTCCACGCCGTTCTGCAGCATCGCGAGGGCAATTCTCAGAGCGGCTTTACGCTCGCCTTTTTGCTCAAGCTGTTGTGCGATAGTCATCAGCGCATCTCCATGTTGCGGCACATGGTGTGCCAGTTCACGAACAAAGGCTTCGGCGTCAGCCGTTTCGCCCGCCTGTACAATGTAGTGTACCAGCGAAACTATCTGCGATGAAGAGTGATAGCCTTTCAGCAAAACAGGCACCAGCCTCTCCATCAGTTCTGCCAGATCCCGCTGACGGATATGCTTCTGTAACAGGGTCAGCGCGGCCATCCGGCGATGTTGCATGATCTCATCATCCGGAATGACCGTCACATCCACCAGTGGAAAATGGCGGCTATAGAGCCTGCCTGCCAGCCGGGCATCATTGAACTCATCCAGCCAGCAGGTAGAATAGGGGTAAGGTGAGCGGCGGCCTGCGTAGTAGAGCATGGGGATCACCAGCGGCAGTCTCTTGTGGCCGCTTTCCAGATGGCGCTGCATGGCCGCAATGGCATAACGCATTAAGCGAAAGGCCATGTGCCTGTCTGGCACAGACTGATGCTCAATCAGCACATGAATGTAGCCCTCGCCCGTCGTGGTTTTCAGGCTGTAGAGCACATCACTGAAATAGTGCCGGAGATCCGCTTCGACAAAGGAACCCGACTCCAGTTTCAGCGTGCTGAGGTCACAGATTTCCCGCAACTCCGGCGGCAGATGCAGCGTCATAAAGTCGTGGGCAATATCCGGCTGCGTCAGAAACTGCCGGAAGGTCGCATCATGCGGTGTGGGTGTTCCCGCGCTTTTATTCATCAGCCAAATCCCTTTTCATGCAGTTCTTTGAACGGCGTGTTACTGGCCACGCGACATCGGGGTCAGTTTGTAAAACGGCGAGGGCGACTACGTCGCCCTGAATGTGCCTGTTTAAACTGGCAGGAAACCGGTAAACACAGCCTGCGTTGTCCATGTCACCAGACCTGGTATGGCCAGGCTCTCTGCTTCATAGCCTGATTCACCCGCAGGGTAAAAGGGTCTGGCTGAATATTACGAGACGTGCCGGAAGATTTAAGTCAGACGTGAGCGCCATGCGTGACGCCAAAGGGACAGGTTTACACCTGCCAGGGTATTTTCTGGCCCCTGGCAGGCGATACGGAATCTGAGTGCCTGCCTCAGCTCACGATGTTCACGGGCTGACCCTGAATAAAAGCGGCGATATTTGTCATGACGCCCGACACCAGGTTCTCCACGCCGCTGCGGCTGGCCCAGGCGATGTGTGGCGTCAGCAGCAGCGTCGGCAGGTCGGCCAGCAGTGGATTGTCCGCCGCCGGGGGTTCGCTGCTCAGCACATCCAGCGCCGCACCGCCGATTACTCCCTGCTTTAATGCCGCAGCAAGGTCATGCTCGTTGATCAGTCCGCCGCGTGCAGTGTTAATTAGTTGCGCATGGGGTTTCATCTGACGCAGTGTTTCCCGATCAATCAGCTGGCGGGTCTGTTCGCTCAGCGGACAGTGGAGTGAGATGATGTCGCTGGTCGCCAGCATCTGTTCAAAGCTGACGTAACCTTCGCGTATCCGGTCGCTGCCTTTGCGCTCGGCGTACTGCACCTGCAAGCCCAGCGCCTGCGCCAGCTGTCCGACCGCCTGGCCAATATCGCCTTTCCCGACGATCCCCAGCGTTGCGCCCGCGATATCCAGAATCGGCTGACGATGCAGGCAGAAATGGGTAGCCTGCGGCCAGTCGATGCGGGTGTTCAGGGCGTATGCCATCAACTGACGGCGCAGGGCAAAAATCGCGGCAATCACGGATTCGGAGACGCTCTGCGTGGAATAACCCGGCACATTACTGACCAGAATACCGCGCGCGCGACAGGCGTCGAGGTCAATACAGTCATAGCCGGTGGCAGCCACACAGATGAAGCGCAGCTCAGGTAGTTTTTCCAGCGTCTCTGCCCGCAGCGCCACCTTGTTGGTGATCGCTACCGTCGCGCCAGTCAGCGCCGGGACCACGTCATTCGCCGAGGTCTGCGGACGAATTTTCCAGTCGGCCTCTATCTGCTCGGTGAGCAGAGAGAGAGGGATGGTTTCACCATCCAGCATTACAATTTTCATCTTTCGTCCTTTATGCATTTCGGTTAAATACAGCCAGCGCCTTCATGTTACTTGTATGTATTTACCGGGTAATGATTAAGTTAAATGATGCTGAAATTAAAGTGAATATGTTCAAAGAGTGCGAATTTTTTCGCATCTGAAGCCACTTTATTTAACGCTTTAATCCCCTTCGCGTTACACTGCCGCCCTGAATTCTGCTCCTGTTACGTTCACTGAAATAATGCCGAGATCTTCACTCAGACAACGCCTCACTGCCTGTATTGCGATACTGGCCGTGCTGCTGTTGTTTGTTGCGCCGATAATCTCGAAAAATCTCGCCGAGCATCACGCCATGATGGCGCACATGCCGGGTATCTCCGCCATGAGCGCAGAGATGCCGATGATGCATCATCCCAGCGAGATGTCGGCTATGAACCCTGCAATGAGCGATATGGGATTTGCCTGCGGCTACTGCGATCTGCTGGTCCATGTGCCGCTGATGCTCTGGGTCTTTATCCCCTTTATCTGGTGGATGTGCCTGATCAGCCGCGCACCGCCTGCCCCGGCAGTCGCAGTGCCACGGCGGCGGCGGCAATGGCGCCTGAACAGGCCGCGTGCACCGCCCTTTTTACGTCACACTCACCGCTGAATGATTCGATTAAGTGACGATGTCACCTAATCGCCTTTATCTTTTGAAAAGTGTGGAATGTTATGTCCTCTTCTCAGGAAATCTCTCCTGCGCCACGCGGCACGCTGTTTAATCTGCTGCGTCGGCTGCATTTTTACATCGGCCTGTTCATTGCGCCGTTTATTTTTGTTGCTGCCCTTACCGGGACGCTCTATGTCCTGACGCCCCAGCTGGAAAAGGCAATCTATCATGATGCCCTGACTGCCGAACCTAAGGGTGCGGCTCAGCCACTGTCAGCTCAGATTGCCGCCGCACGTATGCGCGTCGGAGAATCAGCGCATATCTACGCTGTCCGGCCTGCTCCCGGTCCGCAGGAGACGACCCGCGTACAGTTTAGCGGGCCGGATCTGGGTCCGTCGGAGTCGCGCTCGCTGTTTATCGATCCTTACACACTGCAGGTGAAAGGAGATATGACGGTCTATGGCACCAGCGGTGTGTTACCGCTGCGTATGTGGCTGGATCAGCTCCATCGCGGCCTGTTGCTGGGTGATGTTGGCCGGAACTACAGCGAACTGGCGGCCTCATGGCTATGGGTTGCCGCCCTGGGCGGCATCGTTTTATGGGCGGGCACCCGGCCACGCAAACGCAAGGCTCGTCGCGGGTTTGCAGCTACCCGCTACTGGCACGTCACGCTGGGGCTGCTGCTGGCTCTGGGGCTGGTGTTCTTCTCGGTAACCGGGCTGACCTGGTCGCAGTGGGCGGGCAACAATATTGAGAAAATGCGCAGTGACTTCGGCTGGAAGACGCCGCAGGTCAACACCGCTCTGAACGGTGAAGCGCCCGCCGAAGCCGCCGATCCGCATGCTGACCATCGCGGTACGATGGCCGGAATGAACATGTCCGACATGACGATGCCCGCGAAAACCGCGGCGCCGGTCGTAGAGAATCAGCCGGATGCCCACTGGGATCAGGTGCTTGTCGCCGCGCGTGAGGCCGGACTGGATGCGGCAAAACTGGAGCTGCGTCAGCCTAAAAAGCAGGATCAGGCGTGGACGGTGTCAGAGATTGATCGCCGCTGGCCCAGTCAGGTCGATGCGGTGTCGATCAATCCAACCGATTTCAGTGTGGTGGATCGGGTAGAGTTCGCCCACTTCCCGCTGGTTGCAAAACTGACCCGCTGGGGCGTGGATGCGCACATGGGCGTGCTGTTTGGCCTGGCGAATCAGCTGATCCTCGCTTTTTTTGGTTTCGGCCTCTGTGCGATGATTGTGCTGGGCTACCGGATGTGGTGGATTCGCCGTCCTGCGGTACCGCAGCTTAGCCCCGCGCAGACGCTGCTTTCCGCCTGGCTGGCGATGCCGCGCTATGCGCAGGGCGCCAGCCTGATCGTGATGCTGGCGCTGGGCTATGCGCTGCCGGTGATGGGAGTAAGCCTGCTGCTGCTGCTGCTGCTGCTGGATATCCAGCGCTGGCGCAGCGCCCGGCGCGCCCGGACTGTCCACGTGGATACGGCACCCGATAAGCAGTCTCCGCTGGCTATCGTCCAGTCACGTTTTGCCGTGAAGCGCAAAGAGATGCGTTACTTCCTGCGCAGCGTGACGGTGCTGGCACTGATCGTGATTTCGGTAATGGCGAATGCGATGATTGGCGGCGTGATCGATCAGTATCAGATCCCCTTCAGTCACTGGTCGCTGACCATGTATATGACCCAGGCGATGATGATTCTGCTTTACTCCACGGTCTTTACCGGCCTGCTGTCGATTCCGCTCTGGTACTTCTTCCTCGGTGAGAGTGACGAACAGGGTAAATAGTCCGCTCAGCGGCTTTTATTCGAAATAACTGACGAAGCCGGGCCATCATCCCGGCTTCTCATTTTCCGTCGCGGGTCTATGATCGATTGAACTTCCTTTAATAAAGAGCAAATCATGAACATTGTACGTGCAAACCCTGAACAGCTGTTTGAGTACGGCCCCTTCACTGTCCGTCGTCAGCGTCCCGGCGAGGCCTTAAGCCCCCTGCTCAGCGTTGACCTGATGTCACTGAAACTGGATGCCCGCATGCCGATGCAGCAGCATCAGGATGAAGAGGTGTTCACCTACCTGTGGCGCGGCTCAATGCAGCATCAGGACAGCAACGGCGAGCGAACGCAGCTCTCGGCAAAACGGGTCATGATTGTTAATGCGGGCGAAGGGGTGCAGTACGAGGAGTCGGTGCCGCTGTTTGAGGCGGAGCTGCTGCAGGCGGTTATCCGGCCTTCACAGGCTGGCGGTGAGGCGATGACCCAGGTGCTGGAGCGCGATCAGGGAATTATGACCAACGGCTGGACCGAGCTGGCCGGACCGGAAACATCCGACGCTCCACTGGAACTGCGCCAGGAGGCCTATATTTACGACACGCTGCTGGAGCGCAACCAGTCGCTGGATGTGCCGGCGATGCCAGGCTTTATCGCCTGGCTGACGGTGCTGGAAGGCATCATCCGCGTCGGTAATCAGCGGCTGGGCCGTGGCGATGTGCTCACCGGTTCCGGCAGCGGTGTGGAAATTGCGGCCGAACGTGATGCTAATCTGGTCTGCTTTCTGGTAAAACCCGATTATCCGGTATAACCCTCTTTGCCCGGCGCAGAACGCCCGCCCGACAGGGAAAACGACGCGTGGCAACGGAACAGCTTGATCGATCCGCTGTGCTGATCAGGCACGCCTTCCCGGCAAAAAGCCGGTCAGTGGTCGCCACGCTGCTGTCTTGCCTGCACCCGCCTGTAGGCGTTATTAAACTGACGCACATCGTCGCGCAGCCAGTGACGTTGCGTCAGCGGGGCATCATCCAGCGCCTGGGGCAGCGGCACACCCGCCAGCGATCCCCGGCAGCAGAACGCGCGTGCCAGCGTCGGTGTATTGATGCCGATATAGCAGGCAAACTCAGGTAAGGTCATCAGTGCTTTGCTCATTTTACACCTCATGTTAATTAGCCCTTCCCCGCATTTTTAGCCCATATCTTTAATGCTTTTATTGATCTGAAACATAGATGTGATACTAATCATCTGCCTGATGATCAGAAATGTTGCCTGCTGCAGACTGTGAAAAAGTGAGGAACCCGTGCGCCATTATGGATTGATGATTGCTTTACTGTTTTCCGGTTTTGCCACGGCAGATATGCTAAAGACAGGCCAGCCTGTTCCCCCCGTTTTCATTGCCGAAAAAGGCGAGATGGTATTACATCAGGGCGACATTCACTATCAGCGCTGGAATAGCCAGTCACTGGCCGGTAAGGTGCGGCTGGTGATCCATGTCGCGGGCCGACTTTCTGCAAAGGAGCAGAGCGCCCCCCTGATTGCGGCTATCCAGCAGGCCAGGCTACCGCGCGATCGCTTCCAGACCACCACCATCGTCAACACAGACGATGCCCTGCCCGGCAGTGCTCTTTTTGTGGTGCGCAGTATCGCCTCCAGTAAAAAAGCGGACCCCGGGCAACAGTTCATTATCGACAGTAGTGGCGTAACCGCGCATCGCTGGCAGCTGCAGCCGGAAAGCGCCTCCGTTCTGGTGATTGACCCACAGGGTATTGTGCGCTTCGCTAAAGATGGCGCATTATCCACGGAAGATGTCGCCAGTGTGATGAAACAGCTGCATGATTTACTGGGCTGATCCACGCTGAATTATGCACCTGCATTGGCTGCAAAACGCGGAATGCGCCTGAATTCTCCAACATTTTTATCATCCTGAACTACGCTTAATGGTAATGGATTTACCCGCCGTTTTTAAAACATGCCTGCAGTATGATGGCAGTCGGGGACGAGTATTGAAGATGGCATCGAATCATTTCGACCTGCTGTGACTTCCTCTGTAGATAAGGACAGCCTTGATGACGGCCTGTGTAGAACAACACGTCAGTTTCACACACAGCGATGCAGCCACTCTGCTGAAAGAGATTGAGCAACGGCTCGACCAGCTTTTACCGGTTGAAAGTGAACGCGACCTGGTTGGCGCAGCGATGCGTGACGGTGCGCTGGCACCGGGAAAGCGCATCCGCCCGCTGCTGTTGATGCTGGCAGCGCATGACCTGGGCTGCAGCGCCACGCCTGCCGGTCTGCTGGATCTCGCCTGCGCCGTAGAGATGGTCCATGCCGCCTCGCTGATCCTGGATGACATGCCCTGCATGGATGATGCGCAGCTGCGGCGCGGGCGTCCGACCATTCACTGTCAGTATGGCGAACATGTTGCAATCCTTGCTGCCGTTGCGCTGTTAAGTAAGGCTTTTGGCGTGATTGCAGTGGCAGAAGGCCTGACCGCTGCAGCCAGAGCGGATGCGGTCGCCGAGTTATCCCAGGCGGTCGGCATGCAGGGGCTGGTACAGGGTCAGTTCAAAGATCTTTCAGAAGGCGACAAACCACGTAGCGCCGATGCCATTCTGATGACCAACCACTATAAAACCAGCACCCTTTTCTGCGCCTCAATGCAGATGGCCTCTATCGTCGCAGAAGCGTCAGGCGAAACGCGTGAGCAGCTGCGTCGGTTCTCACTCAATCTGGGCCAGGCTTTTCAGCTGCTGGATGACCTGATGGACGGCATGACTGATACCGGCAAAGATGCACACAAAGACGAGGGGAAATCGACGCTGGTCAATCTGCTGGGGCCACAGGCTGTTGAAACACAATTGCGCGACCACCTGCGTTGCGCCAGCGAACATCTCTCATCTGCCTGCCAGGACGGCTACGCCACCCACCATTTTGTTCAGGCCTGGTTTGAGAAAAAACTCGCTGCCGTCAGTTAAGGATGCTGCATGAGCCACTTTGCGGTCATTGCACCGCCCTTTTACAGCCATGTGCAGGCGCTTCAGCATCTTAGTCAGGCCCTGATTGCACGCGGTCATCAGATTACCTTTATTCAGCAGAGCGATGTCAGCTCGCTACTTAGCGACAACCGTATCAACTTTTTTCCGCTGGGTTTAACCTCTCATCCGGTGGGCAGCCTGGCGCACACGCTGAATCTGGCGGCCCATCCGCTCGGGCCCTCAATGCTGAAACTGATTAATGAGATGGCCCGCAGTACCGATATGCTCTGCCGCGAACTGCCGGTCGTGCTGAACACACTGGCGATTGATGGCGTCATTGTCGATCAGATGGAACCCGCGGGCGCACTGGTGGCAGAGGCGCTGGCATTGCCTTACGTCTCGGTTGCCTGTGCGCTGCCGCTTAACCGGGAGGCTGACTTTCCACTGGCCGTCATGCCGTTTGAGTATGGCAACAGCGATCAAGCGCGCGAACGCTATCGCGCCAGTGAAAAGATTTATGACTGGCTGATGCGCGGCCACGACCGGGTCATTGCCCATCATGCTCAGGCGATGGGCATCGCCTCGCGCGAAAAGCTGCATCACTGTTTTTCACCGCTGGCCCAGATCAGTCAGTTGATCCCATCATTGGATTTTCCGCGTCAGGCCCTGCCCGATCATTTTCATTCGGTGGGGCCACTGCGCGCATCAGACAGCAGCGTCAGTACCACGCATCCTCGCTATTTCAAGGACGACGGGAAACCCCGTATCTTTGCGTCTCTTGGTACGCTGCAGGGCCACCGCTACGGCCTGTTTAAAACTATCGTCCGTGCCTGTCAGGAGATCGATGCGCAGTTGCTGCTGGCCCATTGTGGCCGCCTGACTGCCTTTCAGGTGGAGAAACTGGCTCAGGCGAGCCATGTTCAGGTAGTCGATTTTGCCGACCAGGCGACGGCGCTGGCTCAGGCCGATCTGGCAATTACCCACGGCGGGATGAACACCGTGCTGGATGCAATCACGCATCTCACGCCGCTGCTGACCATTCCGCTGGCGTTCGATCAGCCCGGTGTGGCCGCGCGCGTAATCTGGCATGGAATAGGACGCCGCGCCTCACGCTTTGCCACCAGCCATTCGATGGCCCGTCAATTACAGACGCTACTGACCGATGACCACTACCGTCAGCAGATGATAACGCTGCGCGACGAGCTGCATCAGGCGGGCGGCACTGCGCTGGCGGCAGACATTGTTGAGCAGGCTATGCATACCCGACAACCGGTCAGCGCCAGGAGTGAGTATGCCACGGTATGATCTGATCCTGGTGGGCGCCGGACTGGCTAACGGCTTAATCGCCCTGCGCCTGCGCCAGCAACGCCCCTCACTGCGCATCCTGCTGATTGACGCCGAAAGCGAGCCGGGTGCAGGTCACACCTGGTCGTTTCATGCCGATGATCTGACGGCGAGCCAGCATCGCTGGATAGCCCCGCTGGTGGCGCACCACTGGTCAGGCTATGAGGTGCGTTTTCCCCAACGCCATCGCAGCCTGAACAGCGGCTATTTTTGTGTTACCGCAGAGCGCTTTTCGCAGGTGATACACGACAGGCTCGGCGCGGAGCTGCTGCTGAACACGCGTGTGGCCGCCGTCGCATCACATGCGGTTACCCTGGAAGATGGCCGCGTGCTGGAGAGTGACGCAATCATTGATGGCCGGGGCTATCAGCCCGACAGTGCATTGCGCATGGGCTTTCAGTCATTTGTCGGTCAGGAATGGCAGCTCAGGGAGCCGCACGGCCTGACCGTTCCGATTATCATGGATGCAACGGTGGACCAGCAGGCGGGTTACCGCTTCGTTTACAGCCTCCCTTTTTCGGCCAATACGCTGCTGATTGAAGATACGCACTATATCGACAAGGCGACGCTGGAAAGCGACCGCGCGCGTCAGAATATTCGCGACTACGCCGCCCGGCAGGGCTGGCAGTTAGACCGACTGCTGCGCGAAGAACAGGGCGCGTTGCCAATTACATTAACGGGTGACGCTGACGCCTTCTGGCTAAAGCGCGATCTGCCCTGCAGCGGGCTGCGCGCCGGCCTGTTTCATCCCACGACCGGTTACTCCCTGCCGCTGGCGGTTTCGCTGGCAGAGCGGCTGGCGGAAATGCAGACATTTACCTCAGACGATCTGCACGCCGCCATTGCGCAATTCGCCCGTCAGACCTGGCAGCAGCAGCGTTTTTTCCGCATGCTCAACCGAATGTTGTTTCTGGCCGGGCCTGCCGATCGCCGCTGGCAGGTTATGCAACGATTTTACGGCCTTCCCGAAGGTCTCATTGCCCGTTTTTATGCGGGAAAACTGACTCTGCCTGATCGGCTGCGCATCTTAAGCGGCAAACCGCCGGTTCCCGTGCTGGCAGCGTTACAGGCTATTATGACCCCTCACCGTCAACAGGCGAAGCAATGAACAGAACTACGGTAATTGGCGCAGGCTTTGGTGGCCTGGCACTGGCAATTCGCCTTCAGGCGTCCGGTATCCCGACCCGACTGCTGGAGCAGCGTGACAAGCCTGGCGGCCGGGCGTATGTCTACGAGGACCAGGGCTTTACCTTTGATGCCGGCCCAACAGTGATCACCGATCCCAGTGCTATTGAAGAGCTGTTCACCCTGGCGGGCAAGAAACTTTCTGACTACGTCGAGCTGATGCCGGTCAGGCCGTTCTATCGCCTCTGCTGGGAGTCTGGCAAGGTCTTCAGTTATGACAACGACCAGCCTGCGCTGGAAGCGCAGATTTCCGCGTTTAATCCGCGTGACGTTGAAGGGTATCATCGCTTCCTGAACTATTCGCGCGCGGTGTTTGCAGAAGGCTATCTCAAACTTGGCACCGTGCCGTTTCTCTCGTTCCGCGACATGCTGCGGGCCGCCCCCCAGCTGGTGAAACTGGAGGCGTGGCGCAGCGTTTACAGTAAAGTGGCGAGCTACATCGAAGATGAGCATCTGCGTCAGGCTTTCTCATTTCATTCGCTGCTGGTCGGCGGTAACCCGTTTGCCACCTCCTCGATCTATACCCTGATCCATGCGCTGGAGCGGGAATGGGGCGTCTGGTTCCCGCGTGGCGGCACGGGTGCGCTGGTTCGGGGCATGGTGAAACTGTTTGAAGACCTTGGCGGCGAAGTTGAGCTGAATGCCAGCGTTGCTCATCTGGAAACACAGAAAAACCAGATTACTGCTGTCCATCTGGAAGATGGCCGTGTCTTCCCGACCCGGGCGGTTGCCTCCAATGCGGATGTGGTTCACACCTACCGTGAACTACTGAGTCAGCATCCGGCGTCAGTCGCACAGGGAAAAACCCTGCAGAATAAGCGTATGAGTAACTCGTTGTTTGTAATCTATTTTGGCCTGAATCATCATCACGATCAGCTGGCGCACCATACGGTCTGTTTCGGTCCGCGCTACCGTGAATTAATTGATGAGATCTTCAATAAGGATGCGCTGGCCGAGGATTTCTCGCTCTACCTGCATGCGCCCTGCGTGACCGACCCCTCGCTGGCGCCGGAAGGCTGCGGCAGCTACTACGTTCTCGCGCCGGTTCCGCATCTCGGCACCGCCGATGTTGACTGGGCGGTTGAAGGCCCGCGCCTGCGCGATCGCATCTTTGACTATCTGGAAGCGCACTACATGCCCGGTCTGCGCAGCCAGTTAGTGACGCATCGTATCTTTACGCCATTTGATTTCCGCGATGAGCTGAATGCGTATCAGGGTTCGGCATTCTCGGTAGAACCGATCCTGACGCAGAGCGCCTGGTTCCGGCCGCACAATCGTGATAAGCATATCAGCAACCTCTACCTCGTCGGTGCGGGTACCCATCCCGGCGCGGGCATTCCTGGCGTGATTGGTTCGGCCAAAGCGACCGCAGGATTAATGGTGGAGGATCTGGCTTGAACAGTCCGTCACTGCTCGATCATGCTGTAGAGACGATGGAGGTCGGGTCAAAGAGCTTTGCGACGGCCTCTAAACTTTTTGATGCCAGAACGCGGCGCAGTGTGCTGATGCTCTATTCGTGGTGCCGCCACTGTGACGACGTGATTGACGATCAGGTGCTGGGTTTCAGCAACGATATGCCTTCCCCGCAGTCTGCTGAACAGCGCCTTAACCAGCTTGAGATAAAAACCCGTCAGGCGTATGCCGGATCCCAGATGCATGAGCCCGCCTTCGCGGCCTTTCAGGAGGTGGCAATGGCGCACGATATTCTGCCCGCTTACGCCTTCGATCATCTGGCGGGCTTCGCGATGGATGTGCAGGAGACACGCTATCAGACGCTGGATGATACGCTGCGTTACTGCTATCACGTCGCGGGTGTGGTGGGCCTGATGATGGCGCAGATCATGGGCGTACGTGACAACGCGACATTGGACCGCGCCTGCGACCTTGGTCTTGCGTTTCAGCTGACCAATATCGCGCGGGATATCGTTGAGGACGCGGAGGCGGGACGCTGTTATCTGCCTGAAACATGGCTGGCGGAGGAGGGGCTGACGCGTGAGAATCTGGCTGACAGAGAACACCGGCAGGCGCTCAGTCGCATTGCCCGGCGGCTGGTAGAGGCGGCTGAACCCTATTATCACTCATCATCGGCAGGGCTGCCTGGCTTGCCGCTTCGCTCGGCGTGGGCGATTGCAACGGCAAAACAGGTGTATCGTAAAATCGGTATCAAAGTGGTTTCTGCAGGTCCTGCAGCCTGGGATCAGCGCCAGTCCACCAGCACGCCAGAGAAACTGACGCTGCTGATGGCAGCATCTGGTCAGGCTGTTACTTCCCGGATGGCACGTCCTGCTCCGCGCCCCGCTCACCTCTGGCAGCGCCCCGTTTAGCCCCGTGACGCTCGCGCAGCGTCGCCTGCAGTTTTTCCAGCGGCGGCGCATAAAGAAAACCAAATGAAACACAGCCTTCTCTGCCACGTACCGCATGATGCAGGCGATGCGCCATATAGAGGCGGCGTAAATAGCCCTGGCGCGGTACATAACGGAATGGCCAGCGCTGATGCACCAGCCCGTCATGCACAATAAAGTAGAGCAGGCCATACAGCGTCATCCCCGCCCCAATCCACTGCAACGGCCAGATACCGATGCTGCCGAGGTAGATCAGCAAAATCGACAATCCGGCAAACACGACGGCATAAAGATCATTGACCTCGAACCAGCCTTTACGCGGCTCATGATGTGACAGGTGCCAGCCCCAACCCCACCCATGCATAATATATTTATGCGCCAGCGCAGCCGTAATTTCCATACCGACCACAGTGACCAGAACAATCAGGGCATTCCAAATCCACAACATAGTTTCTCCCGAATAAACATCCTGCACGGTGGCGCAGCGGTTCAATTTTAACAGAGATTACAGAAAACAGCGGGACGGGTCTGGCGGCTATTTACGATAGCTGCAAAAGATAAATCAGTACTGCCGATATATAGCCCGGCTGCAGGGGTCTGGCAGGTCAGACACCTGATGAATGACTGAAGCCTTATGGCGGATTCAGTCGCTGGCAACGTTTTCAGACTTTCAGTCAGAATGTCGGAGCGATATTAATAGGGAGAGTGTTATTCACCCCAGGCCCGTTAACTCTGCCTTGTTTTTAAAAAAACAGAGCAGGCAGCCGCCTTAAACCCAAAATTCACAGCAGATCGTGATCCAGCGGCGTGCGGAAAGCATGGCGGGCGGCTTCAATTAGCTGTCCGGCAGTAACAGTAGGGGGTAATCGCATCAGAATTTTGCTTGCCTGCCAGTAGCAGAGCACCATCACTTCATCTTCTTCTTTTTCCGCCCTTTCGTGCAGTCGGGCGCGCAGTGACAACACATTGATAGTCTGCTGCTCATCCAGCATGTCAGAGATCGTCTGGTTGATAACGCGATGGAGCGTTTTCCAGGTGAGATCGTTATACAAAATTAACCTCTTTTCATGCTTATCGGCTCAGCCATACGATTAGCTACAGCGTCGAAGACACAATTTCATTAATCTGCTGATAACTATAGTGGCTCGTCAGCAAAGATGAAGCGCGTTATAGCACGTACTAAAACCAGCAATTCTAACGATTAATACACCGCCCTGTCGCCTGCTTCACGCCGTGCTGCGGCTGACTGCTGCTTTTTTGTAACAATGAGAGCCGATGATTAACTGGCTCATGCCCTGATGATTTGCCAGGGTAAAATCCCTTACTTTTCCGATTATCTTTAAGGCGTTATTGATGAGTCAGCCTGCCGATAGCCTGGTCTGGGGTCACGGCCCTGCGATTTTCGAAGTCTTTCCTGAATCCACCTGTCCTTTTTCGGTGCGCGCATTTAATAAATCAGACGCATTACTGGCGCACGTCGGTGAAGAGCAGATGACGCTGAAGATTCGTCTGCAGTCACCGCCCTGGCGCCTCTTTTCCGGCCTGATCGTGCGCTATACCCTTGCCGCTGCTGTGACAGTAAAACCGCCGCGAAGCGCGGTGATACAGGCGGTGGCCGATCATCGTGAAGAGTTTGCGTTCACCGATCATTGTACCGGCCCGAACCGTGATGCCACGCCGAATCAGATTCTTCAGCGCCTGAAAGCCTGCAGCGGCGTGGATGCTTTTGCCGCATTCGATCAGCCTGACCTGCAGAATGCCATCAAGTAGCACTGCAAATATGCCCGGCAGAACGGCATTCACGTTTCACCCACCTTTATGGTCAATGGTCTGGTGCAGGCTGAGATCGGTAGCGGTGACGACATTGCGCACTGGGCAGGTTTCCTGACGCGTTAATTATGGGTAACGTGATCGTGTGATGCCTGTCCCTTTTCTGCCCGGCAAACTTAATTGTCTGATCATATTAATTGTTTTTCCGTCACCAGGACAGTTAAGCTGTATCGCTCTCAGCTCAAGGCTGAACGTAAGCCGCTGCAGCGGCTCATCACAAGGGTTTGACGGCGGCAGGCAACGCCAGCGCCGGAGACGCGTAACTCAACAAGGACTTGCAAATGACGATGACGCTGGAACAGGTCAGGGAAAAATACCCGGATGCGATAACCGATGCTTTCGGTGACTCACCGGAATTAGCCAATGCGCTGGCCACACTGATTATCGCCGGGAAAAAAGTGGCCACCTGTGGCGCATTAGAGAGCTGGCAGCAGCAGGATCCGCTGCCACAGCCGGGCGGCTATACCATCGTCCTGAACGGCGACCAAGCCCCCGTCTGTGTGATCCGCACCACCGGACTGTTTCTGACACGCTTTGACCGGGTGACCCCTGAGATGGCGATGCTGGAAGGCGAAGGCGATCTGAGCCTCGATTACTGGCGACAGGAGCATCAGCGTTATTTCCAGCGTGGAGGCTATTTCCACGCCGAAATGGAGCTGATTTTCGAGACCTTCCAGCTAGTCGAAGTGATGTAGCGTTAAAGCGTGTTCGCCGCCATCAGCGCCACCCGCGTGATGCCCCGTGCGGCGAGGAGCTCCGCCGCCTGTGCGGCGCGGAGTCCACTGGCACAGACCAGCACTACACGCTGATGCGCTGGCGGCTGCCAGCTGGCAATCTGCTCTGGCAGGACCCGCTCAACCTGACCGGCGACGCTGACCGGTGCCTCTTCCGGGCTGCGCAGCTCTACGATGCAATCCTCTTCCGTCAGCATGCACCGATCAATGAAAGGCATGACGGGGCCCTCTGGTTCCTGCGCATCGTCAAAGCGGAACCGCCTGATGTGCCACTCCACAAAATCGCACTGGATCATGCAACCCAGCGGCGACGGCGTCAGATTTAACAACACGCTCAGCGCCATCTGCGCCTGCATCGCACCCAGCGTCGCGACAGCCGGTCCCATCACACCGGCGGTATTACAGTTCCCTGCCGCAGTGGGTAACCGCGGAAAAAGCGCACGATAACCGGGTGCGCCACCACAGAAGCCCCCCACGTAGCCTTTGCGTCCCAGCACCGACGCGCAGATCAATGGGATGCCTCGCGGATAGCAGGCATCGGAAAGCTGATAGGTAATGGCAAAATTATCCGCCGCATCCACCACCAGATCGATTCCCTCCAGCGTCTGCGGCAACTGACTGGCACCGAGTGCAGAGGGATACGCCTCAACCAGACAGTCCGGATTCCGCTCTGCCAGTGCGCGCTGTGCGCACAGGGCTTTTGGCTGCCCCACATCCTCAACGCCGAACAGCGTCTGCCGATGAAGGTTGTGCAGTTCAACCCGGTCACCATCGTAAAGACGAATAAAGCCGATGCCTGCGCCCGCCAGTAACGGCAGCAGCGTCGCGCTGAGTCCGCCTGCACCCACCACCAGAATGCGGGCCCTGCTCAGCCGCTGCTGCCCCGCTTCCCCAATCTCCGGCAGCATGGTCTGTCGCTGATAACGCTCCATCCCCCCTCCTTAACTGAACTGTGCCAGCCCGAAAATTGGCGTCGAGGCCGATGCCATATCGCGAGGCTCCATCAACCCCGCTTCAAATGCCTCGCGTCCGGCGTGTATCGCGGCGGCGAAGGCCCCGGCCATCCGTACCGGATCGCCAGCTTTGGCAACCGCCGTGTTAAGCAGCACGCCATCGAAACCCATCTCCATCGCCTGCGCCGCCTGACCGGGTGCACCGATACCCGCATCGATAATCAGCGGCACATCGCTGAACCAGCTACGCATTGCGCGCAGCCCTTCGATGTTACGCAATCCCTGGCCGGAACCAATCGGCGCCCCCCAGGGCATCAGCATCTCGCAGCCCGCCTCCAGCAGTTTTTCGCCTACGATCAGATCTTCTGTGGTGTAAGGGAAGACCTGAAAACCCTCAGCGCAGAGGATGCGGGCCGCTTCCACCAGCGCAAAAGGGTCGGGCTGCAGCGTGTCGGCGTGACCGATCACCTCCAGCTTGATCCACGGCGTGTCGAAAAGTTCGCGCGCCATCTGCGCCGTCGTCACCGCCTCTTTGACCGTGTGACAGCCCGCGGTGTTAGGCAATATCCGTTTATTCACCTGCTGCAATAGTGAGCGGAAAGCGCCGCCGTCGCTGCCTTCGCGACGCAGGCTGACGGTAATGATCTCCGTGCCGGAGGCGTCGATTGCCTGATGGAGGATCGCTGGCGAGGGATAACCGGCGGTGCCGAGCAGGAATCGCGACTGAGGTTCGAACTGATAGAACATGATTAACCTCCCTGCATCGGTGACAGGATTTCAACCTGACTGCCCGTCTCAAGCCGCTGGCTGGCATAACCGCTGCGCGGCACAAACGTACCGTTCAGGGCAGTGGCCACGCTGCGCATGTCGATCTGCTGCTCCGCCATCAGTTCCGCCAGCGTGCTGGCATCGGTTTCGATTGTGCGTCCATTAAGTTCAACCTGCATGTGTCATCTCCCGGGTCAGTTGCAGCATAAGTTTTTCAGCCATGATTGGGGCCAGTAAAAAGCCGTGGCGATAAAGGCCATTCAGCGAAAAACGGCCATTTTCGTAGCGCACCTCCGGCAGGTTCTGCCGGTAAGCGGGCCGCAGGCCGGTACCACTCTCCACGATGCGGGCTTCGGCCAGCGCCGGATGCAGGCTGTAGGCGGCACTGAGCAGCTCCATCATCGCCCTGGCGCTGATCGGGCTGCTGTCATGGCTTTCAACCATGGTGGCCCCCAGCATGAAGTGCCCCCCGACACGCGGAACCAGATAGCAGGGAAAGCGGGGATGCAGCAGCCGCACCGGGCGGGAAATCTGAATATCGGGCGTCTGCAGGATCACCATTTCGCCCCGCACCGCACGCAATTGAGGTTGTTGAGCAGCCGCGTGGATACCCCGGCAGTCGATGATTTTTCCGGTGGGTTGTCCGCTGTGAATGGCGACGCCCGCCTGCTGCAGCGTGTCGCGCAGCTGCTGCATCGCCCGACGCGGGTCGAGATGCGCTTCCGCTGCGAAAAACAGCCCCCGGGCAAAACGGTTTTCCAGTGCGGGCTCAATGTCACCCGGCGTCACCCACTGATGCGCCTGGGTCAGACTGGCAAAGCGGGTCAGTTCACGGCTGTCACGCGGCGGTGCAACGACCAGCGTACCGTGCTGCTCAACGCCTTTCACGCGCTGCGCCCACCAGCCCGTCGCATGCTGGCCCCACGCGATCACCTCGGGTGGCGCGCTTTCCGCTTCACACCAGGGCGCGAGCATCCCGCCCGCCCAGTGCGAAGCGGCACGGCAGTCAGGTTGCGTAATGATTTCGACCGTTTCTCCGCGCTCCATCAGCAGCGTGGCGACACAGAGCCCGGCCACGCCGCTGCCCAGCACCGACCAGCGGCTCATGACGGCCATCCGGCAGGAAGAGAACGTTTCAGGATGAGATTTTTCACATTGCCCTCGTTTTTGTTAACGAAGACCCGTGATACAGAGGGAAAAGGCAAAGGCGTATGCGCCTCTGCGGCAAGTATCGGCGGCGATGCGATACCCGTCTTCCTACGCCAGTATCAACTGGGTCAGGTTCTAAGGGTCGCTAAGCCGCGCGATGCGCTATTAGCCTCTCAGTCTCTCCGGCGAGACTCCCCTGACGGGTCTAGTTGTAAGTTAAGCGGGCGGGTTCGTCAAGACGCGGGCATAAAGGCGCTGCAGAAAAGCGCGGAGAAAAAAGAAACAGGCAACTCCGGTTCGTCTGGCGTTGCGGGGGCTGAAGCGATCAGAGCGCCTGCAGCGCCTGTGTCAGGGTCTCAGTGACTTCGCGGATACGTGGTTCGGCGCGGCGGTAGTAGGTCCACTTGCCCACTTTGCTGGCTTCAACCAGACCCGCACCCTGAAGGGCCTTGAGGCATAACGAGGTGGCGGGCTGTGATAAGCCCGCCTTGTCCTGGATGAGGCTGGCGCAGACACCGTACTGATCGAAGGGGTAGAGCTGCGAATAGCCCGCAAACGCATCGTCAGGTTCTTTGAGCCACTTCAGCACGGCAACGCGTGTGGGGTTGGCCAGCAGCTTCAGGGCATTTTCCGGGGACATGCCGCCTCACAGGGTATCAGGATGGGTAAAAAGGATAGTCAGTATACCCTTTCTCATCGCCACCATACAGCGAGGCGTGGTCCACCGCGTTCAGGGGATAACCTGATCGGATACGCGCAGGCAGATCGGGATTGGCAATGAAGGTGCGGCCAAAACCAAACAGATCGCCCCAGCCTTTTTCCAGCATCTGCTGCGCCTTTTCTGCGGTATAGCGGCCGGAATAGATGATCGGCGAACGGAAGGTATCGCGCAGGGCGATGCGGAAACTTTCCGGCATCGCCGGGCTGTTATCCCAGTCCGCTTCAGCGATAGAAAGGTAGCCGACCTCCAGCTCATTCAGCAGTTGCGCGGCGCGGATATAGGTGGCATGCGGATCCCTTTCAACCAGACCGAGATAAACGCGCTCCTCGTCGGTGCTCGAAAACAGGGGCGCAAACCGGACGCCAACCCGATGGCTGCCAAACACAGAACTGACGGCCTGAACCACTTCACGCAGAAAGCGCAGACGATTCTCAGCCGAGCCACCATATTCGTCCGTGCGAAAGTTGGTGTGCGCCGAAATAAACTGGTTAATCAGATAACCGTTAGCGGAATGCAGCTCGACGCCGTCGAATCCGGCAGCTTTAGCATTTTCCGCTGCCTGCCGGTAGAGCCCTACGATCTCTTTGACTTCATAAGTAGTCAGTTCGCGTGGCTCGCTGGGCGCGGTCAGCATCCCCGCGCCCGGTCCGGTTTCGATAAATACCCGGACGTTATCGGCGGCGATGGCGGAGGGGGCAACCGGCGCCTGTTTGCCCGGCTGAAGTTCATTGTGTGATACGCGGCCTACATGCCAGAGCTGGCAGAAAATCGTGGCGCCCTGCTGATGCACTGCCTCTGTCACCTTTTTCCAGCCTGCGATCTGTGCCTCACTGTGAATGCCTGGTGTCCAGGCGTAACCCTGCCCGCGCGGCTCAATCTGCGTGCCTTCGGTAATCATCAATCCGGCACTGGCACGCTGGCGATAATAGTCGACCATCATCTCACCCGGGATATTGCCCGGCTGTTCGCTGCGACAGCGTGTCAGCGGTGGCAGAACGATGCGGTTACGAAGCCTGAGATCGCCCAGATTCAGGGGGCTGAAAAGTGACGGCATAAAACAAATCCTCTGACGTGTGAAAAGCCGCCATTATATTTACACATTTAAATTTGTAAATGTGTTATCACTTTTTTTGGAGACCGTGTAGCGGGTGCCGGAATCGGCAAACACTGAGTCTGGCGCAGTGGCAGGATAATGTGAAGCGTTAAAAACGTTTTAGCGAACGCCTGCTCCGACTGGCGTAAGAGATTCAGGCGATTCAGCGCATGCTCAGCAGACGCTTGCGCCGCGCGGGCACCGCCTCTCCCACCTGTCCTGCGCGCCCGGCTGCAGCGTATTGTGACAAATCGCCACGTGGTCGTTTATTATCATGGCCATTGCCTTTCAGAAGATCTCTAGCGGCAGTGTTTCTCCGCTATCCCTTCCGCAGGAAACATCCAGAGGAAACGTTGTGATTAACCCCCTCTCTTTAGATGCGCTCGGACCACGTATATGTATTATGGGGCCGTCGAACAGTGGAAAATCGACCCTGGCAGACGCGATTTCCCGCAAAACCGCTTTACCCGCTGTCTATCTTGATCAGCTTCATCATGCGCCGGGGAGTCAGTGGCGGCCCAGAGCAACGGCAGAATTTCTCCAGCTGCATGCTGAGGCGGTGAGTGGAGAAAAATGGGTGATCGAGGGGAACTACACAAAATGCATTACGGAACGACTCGCCCGCGCCACAGGGCTGATTCTGCTGGATGTCAGCGTGCCGGTAGCCCTGCTCAGATACATCCGCAGGTGCTACTCGTCTGCCCCACGCATTGGCGGGCTGGGTTCGGGCCACGATCCGGTAACTTTGCCGATGCTGAAATATATTATCCGCACCGCTCCACAGAACCGGAAACGCCACCAGCAGCTTTTCGACCAGGTCAGCCTGCCAAAAATTCTGCTTCACTCTTCGCAGGAGATTAAGGCCTGCTCGGAACACTGGGGGTTAGCATTAAACGTTCGCAGATAACCCTCTGGCCATTAATCAACGAGCTTCAGGCTCCCTAACAGCGCATTCAGCGACGCGACGGGCCCTGCGTGGTTAGTTGCAGACCGGGTGGTGTCCCAGGGCATCGCGTCATCGGTGCAGTAATCCCCAATGCACTGCATATCGGCAGGCTCATCAAGCAAACCCACCGGGATCCAGATATACGCATGGCCACGCAACCGGTTTGGCACCGCAGCGCCGCAGCGGGAACAGAAGTCGCATCGATAACCGCTCGGTCTGGACCATGACGCAATCTGCGTCTCTCCGGATAGCCAGGTAAAGTCACGCTCTTTAACCAGTGTTGCGAGGTTATGCCCGGTTCCGCTCTGTTTCCTGCACAGGGAACAGTGGCAGCGGTAATAGAACGCTGGCGTGACGGTGAGTTCAAAGGTCACGGTTTCACACAGACATGTGCCTTTCATTTAATCGCCTTGAATATTGAAATGCCGGGCCATCAGCAGACCCGACGCATAAGCCGCTAGCTACGGCCGAAAATCAGCCTCACACCTGCCAGCGCAAAGCAGCAGGCTAACAGCGCATCAAGTCCGCGACGGATGCGCAGGTAGAAGGTACTCATCACGGCGGTTGAGAACAGCAGCGCGTAGCCGCCAAACACGCAGACGCAAATCGCTGCACAGCCGCAAATGATGATGGGTAGCGTCGAGGCACCGCCGTCCGGCTTCATCGCAAATGACATGATAGCCACCCAGGTCAGAATCGCTTTAGGATTGCCGACGTGCATCAGGATGCCCTGCCGGAAAAGCCGGCCATAGGCGACCCGCTCCCCACTGGCGTTCAGAGCCGCGGCTTCCGTCCGGCGTAAGGCCGATTTACCCGCTTTAAACGCCAGCCAGAGCAGATAACACCCCCCGCCCATTTTCAGCACGATCAGCAACTGTGCAAAAGTCGCCAGCACGGTCAGCACACCGCAGGCGGCCAGCAGCGCCCAGAGCAGCGACCCGCTCACCACACCCGCCGCCAGCGCCAGCGCGGCGCCTCTGCCCTTTTTCATTGCCGTGCCCATAATCGCCATGTTGCTCGGTCCGGGGCTGGCCGTCGCGATAAGATAGGTCGTGAAAATCAGCAGCAGTTCATGCGAAAGGGCCATGTTATTTCTCTGAAGGGAGGAATGAAAAATCATTTATATCGGCTGATACCATGAAATGCCATGACTCTTTACGACAGGAACCCGTTAAGGCCCCTGAATACAGCAATCAGCAACCTTTTCATCGCCCGTTCTGAGCCTGTGCAAAAAAGAAGAACGTGGTCTGGCTAAGGAAAGATGAAGTGCACGCAGTCCGGCCAGTGTCGCTTCGCCAGCCGGACAGCGTGTTCAGTGGGGAGTTATTTGCCCAGAATTTCTCTGCGGACAATCTCTGCACCGGCGCTTAACGCATGCAGTTTACCATTCGCGACATGGCGCGGCAGTGGGATCATGCCGCAGTTAGTGGACGGATAGAGATTCTCCGCATCCACAAACTGCAACGCCCTGCGCAGGGTGTCGGCCACGGCCTCAGGCGTCTCAATCTCATGGGTCGCTACGTCGATGGCTCCGACCATGACTTTCTTGCCACGAATCAGCTCTATCAGATCCATCGGCACGCGTGAGTTCTGGCACTCCAGCGAGACGATATCGATAGCCGAACGCTGCAGTTTGGGGAAGACCTCTTCATACTGACGCCACTCTGTGCCCAGCGTCTTTTTCCAGTCAGTATTAGCTTTGATCCCGTAGCCATAGCAGATGTGAACCGCAGTTTCGCACTTCAGGCCTTCCACTGCGCGCTCCAGTGCCGCGATGCCCCAGTCATTTACCTCATCGAAGAAGACGTTAAACGCGGGTTCATCAAACTGAATGATATCCACACCCGCCGCTTCCAGCTCTTTCGCTTCCTGATTGAGGATGCGGGCAAATTCCCAGGCCAGCTTTTCGCGACTTTTATAGTGGTTGTCGTACAGCGTATCGATCATGGTCATCGGACCTGGTAATGCCCACTTGATCGGACGATCGGTCAGCTTGCGCAGAATCTTTGCATCTTCGACGAAGACTGACTTCGGACGGGAGACTTCACCCACCACGGTTGGCACGCTTGCATCGTAGCGATTACGGATACGAACCACTTCACGCTTTTCAAAATCCACACCGCTAAGATGCTCAATAAAAGTGGTCACGAAGTGCTGACGGGTCTGTTCGCCGTCGCTCACGATATCGATACCGGCCCGCACCTGGTCATCCAGACAGAGACGCAGCGCATCTCGTTTACCATCAACCAGCTCTTCATCCTGCAGTTTCCAGGGTGACCAGAGAACCTCTGGCTGCGCAATCCATGAGGGTTTAGGCAAGCTGCCCGCAGTGGATGTTGGTAATAACGTTTTCATAGCAGGTGACCTTTTTCTATTTTAATTAATCAAAGAACGGATTCAGCAGACCATTGTGAGAGCAGCGTCTGGTTAGGCTTAATAAAATGCGTCTCAGTAAATCTGCCCTGCTCAACGGCCAGCCGGCTGCGCTCTTCGCGATCGTAAACAATACGGGTAAGCGAATAGTCCTGATGCTGCAGCGTTGGCTGATAGCACTGTCCGGCGGCAGAGTTCGCATTATAAATTTCCGGGCGATAGATTTTCTGGAAGGTTTCCATGGTGCTGATAGTGCTGATAAGCTCAAGATTGGTGTAATCGCTGAGCAGGTCACCGTGGAAATAGAACGCCAGCGGCGCGACGCTGCCCTGCGGCATAAAGAAGCGCACCTTCAGGCCCATTTTTCCAAAATAAAAATCAGTCAGCGAAGGCGCATCCTGCTGGTATTCGACCCCGAGCACCGGATGCTGATTACTGGTCCGCACATAGGTGTTTTTACTTGAAACGCTCAGGCAGATAACCGGTGATTTGCTGAAATTCTCTTTATAAACCGCCGAATTAACAAAGCTTTTAAAGATGTTGCCGTGCAGCTGGCCAAAATCCTCCGGCGTACTGAATTCTGTCTGCCCCTTGTTATATTCGGCCAGCACCACGCTGAAATCGTAATCACGCACGTAGGATGAGAAGTTGTTGCCCACAATACCTTCGATGCGCTGACCGGTGTGATGATCGACAATCTGCGTTTTCAGAATTTCAATCGCCGGAAAAGATTCATCAGCGCCACTGGTAGAGAGATTCAGCTCTGCAGAGATAATATCCAGTTCGACAGAATAGCGATCGGCTTTTGGATTATCCCAGTTTGCCAGTGCGTTAAAGCGATTGTTGATCATCGCCAGGGCGTTACGCAGATTCTCCTGACGTTTTTCACCACGCGCTAAGTTAGCGAAGTTAGTCGTCGCCCGCGTATTTTTCGAAGGGTTATAGTTTTCGTCGAAACGAATGCGCTTGAGGGTAAAGGCTAAAGTATTCATCGCTGTCGGTATCCTGCTCGCTGATATGGAGGTTGAGGGCGATTTCCCTTAACAAACCTCTATATGACACAAAGTTATTAACAATTCTTACTTTATGCCTCAACTACCGGTTTAAAAAAAGTGATCAATTTTCAATGAACATGAAGGAAATTCATGTTGGCGCAATGATGTTGGAATTTCTTCACATCGCTGTGTTGCAGGTTCTTTCAGCTCGCTGAAAGCATCATGCTCCGGAACCTTAAAATGGCGGCAGGTCCGGCTTGCGGCACCCGGAACAGACGCATCAGCATTGTGCTGAAGGGTGAAATAGTGCAAATGCGGAAACCTGCAGGTTCCCGCACGACAGTCTGACCACGCCGCTCACTCAGTAACATAGCGTCAGCGCAAAGCGCGACCGTTAAACCTGGTACAGTTGCTCACACAGCACTTTCCGTGCGCCGGATTTGAGTGAGAGTCTGCAGGCAGCCTCACGCATTAACTGGCCCAGCCCGCTTTCGCGCATCGACTCTGTCAGTCGGGAGGCTGGTCCGGTGAGCGCCAGCGCCGCAAGCAGCCTGTCGCCTTCGCCAAAAACCGGCAATGACAACGAGGCGATGTGGGGATCGCGGATGCCGGAGGTAAACAATGGCAATTCAGGTACGGCGTCAAACAGCGCTTCATTCTGTCCCCAGTGACGCAGAACCTGCCCAATTGCGGAGTTATCCAGCGGCAGAGAGGTGCCGGGCAGGCGCGTTTCCCGCAGCCCTTCGGACGGCTCGGCTCTGAACAGGCAGAGACGCTCGCCGTTTTCAATCACATACCAGGTCGCACTCTCGCCGGTGGCGGCGGCCAGCGCATGCAGTTCAGGCTGAACCACGCTGGCAAGATGGAAAGATTGCTCATAGAGCTTGCCCAGATAGAGCAGCCTGGGTCCGAGGGTATACACGCCATTGTCGCGGCGGATGACATAGTTCATCCGCTCCAGTGAGTTCATCAGACGATAAACCGTCGTTTTATGGTAGCCCGAAAGCTGCGCGAGCGCGGTCAGCGTTAATGCTTCCTCGCCCGGTTTGAAACAGTCCAGCAGCGCCAGCGCTTTTTCTACGGCGATTACGCCTTCATTTCCCATCAGTAGGTTCTCCTGTTTCCGACGGCAGGCAGTTTACCGCGCAATTTGTGATTCACATCGTATTTACATCACAAATAGGTGCTTAACACTGGTGCGATCGGAATTAACCTCGCTATAGTAGTTTTATATTGTACAACTAAGTTTTACATAGTAAAACAAACGAGGAGCGTCTATGTCTCATGCAGAGAATACTTTCATCAAGCGCGACATTGTCCGTATCGCGCCGGAACTCGTAAAACAGGCAGCGCAGTTCCAGGCTGCGATACTCGCCGATGTCGCCGGACGACGTGGCACGCTGCATGGACGCGTTAAACCCGTTTCTGGCACCATGAAAGTGGCTGGACCTGCGATTACCGTAGAGGTCAGGCCGGGTGATAACCTGGCTATCCATGCCGCGCTGGCGATTGCTCAACCCGGTGATGTCATCGTGGTTGATGGCAAAGGCGACATCAGCTGCGCGCTGATCGGTGAGATTATGGCAACCCAGGCGGAAGCCTCTGGCATTGCAGGTATCATCATCGACGGTGCGGTGCGTGATGCCGATGCTCTGCATGCCAATGGCTTCCCGGTGTTCGCTGCGGGCCTGAATCCCTGCGGTCCGACCAAATCCATCGCGGGTCCGGTTAATCAGCCGGTTTCTGTGGCAGGCGCTGCTATTCAGCCGGGTGATCTCATCATCGGTGACATTGATGGTGTGGTGGTGCTGCCGCGTGAATCCGTTCCGGCCCTGCTGGCGCTGGCACAGAAAAAACTCGATTTCGAAACCGGCCGCATCGCGGCGATTCGCGATGGCGACCTGCGCGCGCCCTGGTTAGAGAAAGCCCTGCGTAGCGCAGGCATGCTGACTGATGAGGAGACACTGTGATGACTACGCCATCCCCTGTAATTCTGGTGACAGGCACTGACCTGGCACCCCAGGCGGTCAGCCTGCTCAGTGATTACCGGATTGTTTATGCTGGTCAGCAGCCCAGCGAAGAAAGTCTGATTCGGTTATGTCAGCAGCATAATCCGGTGGCGATTCTGGTGCGTTACGGGAAAATTAACGCCCGAATGATGGATGCCGCACCGGCGCTACGGGTTATCTCTAAGCACGGCAGCGGTATTGATGTGATCGACCAGAAAGCAGCGGCTGAGCGTGATATTCGCGTGGAGTCCGCGCCGGGTGCTAACGCCGCGGCCGTCGCGGAGCATGCCTGGGCGTTAATCCTGGCCTGTGCCAAATCGGTACTGACGCTTGACCAGCGGATGCGCCAGGGATACTGGGATAAATCCACGCATAAATCCGTTGAGCTGGAAGGCAGAACGCTGGGGCTGGTGGGCCTGGGTGCAATCGGCGGCCGTGTGGCCCGCATCGGACGGGCGTTTGGGATGAAAGTCATCGCCAGTGATCCCTTCGCCAGCACTTTTCCTGATGAGTGTGAATCCCGCTCGCTGGATGAACTGCTGAAGCAGGCCGATGTAATTTCACTGCACTGCCCGCTGACCGAACAGACCCGCCAGATGATCAATGCTGAGAAACTGGCCCTGCTTAAACCGGGCGCTATTCTGGTGAATACGGCGCGCGGAGGACTGATTGATGATGAGGCACTGTTAGCGGCACTGAATAATGGCTCCCTGGCCTGGGCCGCTCTGGACAGTTTCACCACCGAGCCGCTGGCTGCCCCGCACATCTGGCAGCAGGTTGAGAATGTTATTCTGACGCCACATATCGGCGGCGTCAGCGATAATTCCTACGTGAAGATGGGCACCGTGGCGGCCAGCAATATCCTGAACGTACTGGCGGAACCGCTGAAAAAAGAAAGTCCGGTTTCCTGACCGTTCTGATGCCCGACCTGAATGCGAGCAGCGGCCGGTCGGGTTTAAGCGTTGATCATTCGCCGGAATGGCCTATCCCCCGGTGGAAAGCGTGACCTGTTCCCACTGCATAATTTCCTCACTCAGCGCCGCCATTTTCTGCCGCACCAGGTCCAGCGCATCACTGCCCAGCAACAGATGCGAGGGCGGGTTCGGACTCGCTATCAGTGTCAGCATGGCGTGTGCTGCTTTAACGGGATCCCCCTGCTGATGCCCGCTTTTCGCCTGACGGGCCTGACGGATAGGATTAAACAACGCGTCATAGTCCGGGATGCTGCGCGGCGTGCGACTCATGGATCGCCCAGCCCAGTCAGTGCGGAAGGAGCCAGGGGCGACAGCGGTCACATGAATATTAAAGGGTGCGAGCTCCTTGCTGAGCGTGTCAGATATCCCTTCCAGCGCAAATTTGCTGCCACAGTAATAGCTGATGCCCGGCAGGGTAATGAAACCGCCCATTGAGGTGATATTGATGATGTGCCCGCGACGACGCTGGCGCATGCCGGGCAGCAGTGCTTTTATCATCGCCACCGCGCCAAACACGTTTACGTCAAACTGGCGGCGCATCTCCGCCAGCGGCGACTCTTCCAGAATGCCTTCATGCCCGTAACCAGCATTGTTCACCAGCACATCCACCGGCCCGGCGGCACGTTCCGCCTCTTCCACCACCCCGGCGATCCGATCGGTGTCGGTGACATCAAGCAGGTAACCTAAAGTACGGTCCGGATCCAGCGCCCTGAAATCCTGTAATGCCTCAGGGTTGCGTACCGTCCCGATCACCCGATGGCCGGCGAGCAGCGCCTCCTTCGCCAGAGCAAGACCAAATCCACTGCTGACGCCGGTAATCAAAATCGTTTTTGCAGACATCGTCATTCATTCCTGTGCAGTTAAAAGTTGCATGTTATTCTCAAACCTGACGGATTTTCAGACCGGATCTTCTCCATTCCTTGCCTGATCTTATGAGGCTCAGCGATGAACGACATGATTGCACGGGTAAAAGCACTTGCTGACTATGAGGGCTATAACCTGACGACGCTGCCGGACGTGCGGATTTTACGGGCCGATCGGCCGCTTGAGAAAACGCCGGTGCTGTATGATCCGGGGATTGTGTTTGTCTGCCAGGGAAGCAAACGCGGTTACTTTGGTCAGAAGACCTATCTGTATGATGAGCAGCACTATCTGGCCGTCTCGGTTCCGGTGCCGTTCACAATGGAAACCGATGCGTCTGAAGCGCGTCCGTTACTGGCGGTGTATCTCCATCTTGACTTACGGCTGGCGGCAGAGCTGATCATTGAGATCGACCAGCAGGGCGCGCCTCTCGCTGGGGAGGCACCGCAAAGCATGATGTCGAGCAGAATGGATGAGGGGGTAAAAACGGCAATGCTGCGCTTACTGGAGGTGCTGGACAACCCGACGGAAGCCGCCATCCTGGGGCGTTGCCGGTTGCGCGAACTCTATTACCGCGTATTAACGGGTGCGCAGGGAAACGCAATGCGCGCCGCCTTGTCGTTACAGGGTCACTTCGGCAGGATCGGTAAAGCCCTGCAGCATATCCATGCGCATTACGCAGAACCGCTGACGCTCGGGCAACTGGCGAAGGAAACCGGGATGAGCGTGCCAACCTTTCATCTCCATTTTAAGGCGATCACCCAGCTCGCGCCCATGCAGTATGTGAAATCAGTCCGCCTCCATCAGGGACGGATGCTGATGGTTCGTCAGCAGCTGACCGCTGCGGCGGCAGGCTATGCTGTCGGCTATGAGAGTCCTTCTCAGTTCAGTCGCGAGTTTAAACGGCTGTTTGGCCTGCCGCCGGCAGAAGAGATTCGAAGAATGCAGCGTCACTTTGCGTTTCCGGCTACGCCACCGGGCTCGGGTTATATCTCTTCGCATTAGAATGAATCGGGCGACGGCGTGTATCCGCCGTGCTGTCAGGGGGTGGCCGGGGAATATCGCAGGCTGAGTTTGCAGCAAGGTAACGAAGCGAATTGCTGTGCGGGGAGGCTTCCTGGCGGGATGCCCCTGCAGATGCGCTGAAACGCGTCTGCAGGGGCTAAGGTTATTTACTTACCGGCGAAGCGCCATTTTCGACGTTAATGGTCAGCTCTTTTTTTCGGCCCATAATCAGCACCGCAATACCGCCGATGCCACAGAGAATGGCAAGGGGCACCATCGCCAGCGTATGGCTGCCGGTCGCCTGATTAATGATGCCGTAGACGTTGACCATCAATCCGCCGCCGATCAGGTTTGCCATCGCCCCGATTGCAGCCAGCCCTGCCGCCGCCGTGGTTGAGGACATCCAGCCAGAGGCCAGCGCCCAGAATGGCCCTTTCATGGAATAGGCACCGATCAGAACCAGCGACAGGATCACGACGCTGCCGGTCAGGCTGTTGGTGATAAAGGCTGACAGCAGACCACCCGCGATCAGGAACAGGGTCAACGCGGTATGCCAGCGACGCTCACCGCTGCGGTCAGAACTTCTGCCCCAGACAATCATCAGAATCGACGCCAGACCATAAGGAATCGCATTCACTAATCCGGTGGTGAGATTATCCAGTCCATAGGATTTAAGCAGTTGCGGAGACCAGACGCTTAGCGTCGAACCCGCCGCAGACGCGCCAGCGTAGATCAGCGCCATTATCCAGATATGTTTGTGACGCAGCAGTTGCCACAGCGAGATATGACCAATCGCTTTTTTCTTCGCGTTTTCAGCCTCCAGCGTCGCGTTTAGCCAGGCTTTCTGCTCTTCGTTCAGCCAGCTGGCGTTAGAGGGACGATTGCTGAGTAAGAAGAAGGCAGCGATGCCCAGGATCACGGCCGGGATCCCTTCCAGAATAAATAACCAGTGCCAGCCGCGCAGGCCATACCAGCCATCGAGTGACAGAATCAGACCTGAAACTGGCGAGCCGATAAAGTTTGCCGCCGGGATCGCGACCATGAAGGTGGCAATCACGCGCGCACGGTATTTGCCGGGGATCCAGTAGGTCAGATAGAGAATCACACCAGGGAAGAATCCGGCCTCTGCCGCACCCAGTAAAAAGCGCAAAATATAGAGCGTGTTGGCGCTCTCCACAAACGCCGTACAGACCGAGATGACGCCCCACGATACCATGATGCGGGAGATCCAGATTTTTGCTCCGATCTTCTGCATTGCCAGGTTGCTGGGCACTTCAAACAGAAAGTAACCGACGAAAAACAGGCTACTCGCCAGACCAAACACCGCCTTTGACAGGCCCAGATCTTCGTTCATCTGCAATGAAGCCATGCCGATATTACCGCGGTCAATAATGGCAATCAGATAGCAGACGATCAGAAAAGGCAAAATGCGCCAGACCACCTTTTTAACGGTCTGCTGCTCGATATCGGCAGAGAATGTCGTGATGTGCTGTTTTTCAGACATGATGATCCTCACAATTTTGTCATCGACCTGCGCACGTAACGCCGGACGTTTGGTTTTACTCTGTAAAACATCAATGTACTCAGTAAAACTATTATCACGATAAAACGACTCTCCCGCCGGAAGATGTAATCAGGTTGTGCAAGTTGTCACAAAAAAGGACACATCAGTTTTATTTTATGTGACGGGCGTGTCGTTGCAGAGGGGGTAGTGAAGAGCAGCGTACAAGTGAACCTGTGTTGCGGGAGGGGATGCCCTCCTGTTCGTCTCTGACGTGTGATCGCATATCAGTGCCGCCTGTCGCGAATAACTGCTTTACGGAGTAAAACCGCAGACGCTGGCGTAGCCCGGATGACAGGGCGGTTCCTCATTGAGTTCGTCTGAAGAGTGCAGAATCGCAACAGAGACCGGTATGGTGAGAAGTCGTTACCTGATCAGCCGGTTTCCTCTCGCGATCACACTCCGGAACTCTTCACATTGGGTGTGATCCTGTTCTGTACAGCGGGCAATATGCCTGAGTCCACTGCTGAACACTTTTAACTGGCGAATGGTACGATCAATGTCTCTGGCTCGGCGGATAAGCTGTTCTTTGTCGATAGCGGTCTGACCCGCCGGGTTTACCATTGCTGCCATCTCATCCAGTGTAAATCCGGCTGCCTGGCCGAGCACGATAAGCTCGAGTTTTTCCAACACATTTTTGTGATACTGCCTTCTCAGGCCATGACGGCAAATCGGCGTGATTAACCCCTTCTTCTCATAAAAACGTAACGCTGAGGGCTGAACGCCTGAAAGCGTAGCGACCTCTCTGATATCCAGTTCATCTTTCATTGACTTAAACCTGACTTTAAGTTGCACACTGTCCACCAGCTTAACACGCTCTCAGGATAAGGATGATTATATGAACCGGTTTACTCTTCTTCAGGTCGTACTGACGGGCATGGGTGCCACACTTGTGATGGATCTCTGGTCTCTCTTCCAGAAATATATGCTTAAGACTGCTCCGCTTAACTATGCACTTTTGGGTCGCTGGATTTTGTGGGTTCCTAAAGGAAAGTTATGGCATAAAACCATTTTCAACGCCGCGCCACTTCGCGGAGAGTGTCTGACGGGGTGGGTGTCTCACTATATGACAGGCATCGTTTTTGCCTTTATCCCCTTAATGCTCAGCGGGCCGCGCTGGTCAGAAAAACCTTTCCTGATGATGAGCATTTTTACAGGCCTTCTGACCCTGTTATTTCCTTTCCTGTTACTGCAACCTGCTTTGGGTTTTGGCTTTGCCGCTTCATGTGCTCCACGCCCCTGGCCTGCACGGCTGTTCAGCCTGCTGACCCACGTGGCATACGGCGTCGGCCTTTACCTTACCGGATTGCTTATCAGGCTATGACCACCCTCTTACAACGGCTGTGAACCCCATAATGTTCAGATCGCCTGATTAAGGATTTCAGTAATTCGCTGCTGTGGCGCAGGATGGCCTGCGGAGCAGAGCAATTATTCCGGGAGTGACTCATCGCAGAGAGGGCCTTTGTACAGCCGGACTCGTTTTGCGCTTTTCATAAAACAACTGGCTGACGGATACGCAAGCGACCTCGTCTCACAGTCTGATTTCTGCGACTGCCGCCCGCACGGGGTTTATATCCGTCACGCCTTTCTGCCGCTTACTGACTTGTGCTGACTCCCCTCAACGCCTGGGTAACGGCTAACCGCCAACTTCGCATCTATAATTCAGTGACTCAGACCCGTAGCGCGCTTCAGCCAGCGCCAGGGTGACTGAACGTCGTGTCAGTGAAGCATCGACGTTTACGCTTTGGATAAAGCTTGCCAGGTTAATGAAGCGCATCATCTGCCAATAAAGGAAGCCTCATGATCTTATCACTCGAAAACCAGGTTGCACTGGTCACCGGCGCCAGCTCGGGCCTCGGCTACGCCTGTGCAGAAGGACTCGCAAGGGCAGGAGCCAGTGTGGTGGTGAACTACCACAGTCAGGCAGAACCGGCCCGGGAACTGGTTGAAAAAATCCGGGCGGCGGGAGGCCAGGCCATCACCGTGAAGGGCGACGTGTCGAAAGAGGCGGACGTTGACGCCCTTTTCAGCCAGACGATCGCGGAATTTGGCAGGCTGGATATTCTGGTCGCTAATTCCGGCCTACAGAAAGATGCCCCCTCCATTGAGATGTCACTAGAAGACTGGAACACCGTCATTGACGTGAATCTGACCGGTCAGTTTCTCTGCGCGCGCGCCGCACTGCGTCAGTTTCGCAAACAGAGCCATGACACGCAGATCAGCCGCGCGGCGGGAAAAATCATTCACATGAGTTCGGTCCATCAGCGCATTCCGTGGGCAGGTCACGTCAACTATGCCGCCTCCAAAGGTGGGGTGGATCTGTTGATGCAGACCCTGGCGCAGGAAGTGGGTGAAGAGCGCATCCGCGTTAACGGCATCGCACCGGGCGCGATCGCCACCGCGATTAATGAAGACACTACCCAGGGCGAAGCAGGCAAAGCACTGCTGAAACTGATCCCCTATGGCCGCATCGGCGAAGCGGAAGATGTCGCCAATGCGGTCGTGTGGCTGGCCAGTGACCTGTCAGACTATGTGCATGGCACCACGCTGTTTATTGATGGCGGAATGAGCCTCTATCCCGGCTTCCGCGACAACGGCTGATGCCCTGAACCGGTGCCTGGGGCCGCGTTCAGGCGGGCGGGGAGAGCCTCTATCCCCCGCCTGCCAGGCAGACTGCACCCTGTGCCCGCAGAGGTGTTCCGCTCAACAGCGACTACGCTCACTGTGTTAAGGTAGATGCAAAACGGATTCTGCTCTGAGGATGATGGTATGTCGCCTTTTTATCAATTCACTGCCACCCGCCTGGATGGCAAGCCTGTCACGATGGCCGACTACGCTGACAAGGTGGTGCTGGTGGTGAACACCGCCAGCAAATGTGGATTCACGCCGCAGTATGCGGGTCTGGAAACACTCTATAAAAAATACGCCGATCAGGGTCTGGTTATTCTGGGATTCCCCTGCAATCAGTTTGGTAAGCAGGAGCCTGGCGGTGCCGGCGAGATCGCGCAGACCTGCCATATAAACTACGGGGTCAGTTTCCCGATGTTCACCAAAGTTGAGGTCAATGGCGCGTCGGCGCATCCGCTGTTTCGCTATCTGAAAACGGCGCTACCTGGTGTGCTGGGCGGCCGGATTAAGTGGAACTTTACGAAGTTTCTGATTGGTCGCGATGGTCAGCCACTCAGGCGATTCGCGCCGATTACCACGCCGGAAAAGACAGAAGCAGCGATTCAGGCGGCCCTTTAATCTACACAGTCAGCGGATGAACCAGTCCTGCTATGATTACGTCCTGTCCGCAGCGCCGGAACGGTCATTCATAAAACAATGAAGGCGCGCTGATGCTGCTGGCCGGTCTAATCATGCTGGCCGGACATATCAGAAATGCGCTAAAAAACCCCGTCCTCGGCTTAACCTGCATCCTGCAAAGGGGCCTGCTATTTCATACTGCGATGTTGATCTATCAGTTTATCCCTGGCGTCTTCACCGGCGTGAGTCTCATCACCATGCTCTATCTGCAGAACCTGCTGTGCATGCCCGACAGCATCACGGGTGACATGATCTCCTGCACACTCACCTGTGAATGGCATAGTTAACCTGTTTCTGTACAGATAACCGGAAGAAGATCGCAAGTTGATTAGCCAGAACCCGTCGAATAACGCTATTCTTCTGCGCTTAATTTAACGCTTCAGGAAACCCACATGTCAGAGAGTGCAGTTTCAGGGCGTTCCCCTTCGGTATTCTGGGGAGCGACCATCATTTGCGGCACAGTGGTTGGTGCAGGCATGTTTATTCTGCCGGTCGTGATGGCAGGCGCCTGGTTTGGCTGGTCGTTGCTGATACTGGCGTTTAGTTGGATCAGTATGCTGATCAGTGGCCTGCTGTTTCAGCGCGTCAGCCAGCACTATCCGCTGGAAACCGGCTATGACAAAATCGTACGTGACCTGTCAGGCCGCGGCTGGGCGGAAATCAATGGCCTGAGCCTGATGTTCGTGCTGGGCATTCTGACCTATGCCTATATTTCCGCAACCGGGCCGGTTTACGAGCACTCACTGAGCGCACTGACCGGCCTCAGCGTCTCATCCTCAGACGCGAAAGTTATCCTGGGGGTGACAGTTGCCGCTATCGTCTGGCTGGGAACCAGCAGCATAGGCCGGATCATGTCTGTTCTGCTCATCGCCAAAATTGTGCTGCTGCTGGCGTTGTTTGGCGGGTTACTGACGACCGTGAACAGCGATTATCTGCTGGACAACGACAATCCGGCAGGAACCTACTGGCCTTATATGCTCGGTATCGTGCCCTTTTGCCTCGCCTCGTTCGGCTATCACGGCAACATCACCGGCCTGATCGCCTATTATGATGGCGATGCGCGCCGTGTGAAGCGGTGCCTGTGCTTCGGCACGGCTATGGCGCTGGTTATCTATCTGTTCTGGATCCTCTGCACCATGGGCAATCTGCCCCGTTCTGCCTTCCCGGAGATCGCCAGACAGGGCGGCGACATTGCCGCCCTGATGCGGGCGTTTAATCCCGACGGCGTGACCACGCGCCTCTCGCTGCTCTTTTCTGTGTTTTCACATTTTGCGGTTATCTGCTCCTTCGTGGGGGTCACCGCCGGTCTGGTGGACTACATCAGCGATCGCTTCAGCATCCCTGCTACCCGGATGGGCCGCCTCAAAGCCACGGCTATGACCTTCCTGCCGCCGTTAAGCCTGTCGCTGCTTTACCCCGATGGATTCGTCACCGCCATCGGCTATGCGGGCCTGCTTGCGACGCTCTGGGCCGTTATCATTCCGGGGATGCTCCATCTGAAGATAAAGGCTTGCCCCTCTTCCGGATATCAGAGCAGCAGATGGGATCCGCTGCAGCTGGGCATCATCATGACCTTCGCGGTGCTGAATATCCTCTCGTGGACGCTCAGCGAGTTTCATTTGCTGCCGGTGTTTTAACCTCGTAAAAATGTGCCAGCCTCGTTTAGTCAGATGCTGGCACGCTGAACGGCCAGTCAGGGAAAAAGATGACTGTATTTCCTCTTTTGCCAGCTGTTTAGCGGGCGCAGATACCGGGCCTGACAAACAAAATGAAGTCTTCTCTGACCGGACCTGCGATGTCCTGAAGCAGAGTTACGTTTTCGTGGCTGAACCCTCACTGGCGTCTGAATGAAATTCCGCCCTGACCACTTCCCTCTCTTTACAGAAACTCCTGGGTTTAAGACGATATTCACTGCCCTGACACTTTCTGTGTATCGCTAAGCGGATGCCCGACCTGACCCGCACCCCAGGATCGTCTCTTTTCGGACCATTAAAAATTTTCAGGAGATTCAAAAACCGTGGCGAACTGCCGATAACCACTGGTAGCGACATTTTGTACACAGGAGATAACATCCATGCCATTACCCGATACCCACAGTGAGCAACAGCAAATCAGCGAGATCACCGCGCGGACCGGCGCTATTCTGCGAACGCTGCACGACAGTCTGCAACAGCTGGGGCTTGATAAAACCATTGCCGAGGTGGCGGGCAGCATCCCGGACGCGCGTGAACGGCTCGGCTACGTCGTCACGCTGACGCGGGAAGCCGCGGATGGCGTCATCAACAGCGTCGAAGCCACTCAGCCGATGCAGACACTGCTGGCTGATAACGCAGAGCAGCTCACGCAACGCTGGGAAACTAACGCCAGTCAGCCGCTTAACAGTGACCAGGCGCAGGCCTTAGCCGCGGACACGCGAGCCTGGCTGGATGATGTGCCACGTATTACTGGCCGGACCCAGCAGCAATTACACGCCATTATGATGGCGCAGGGGTTTCAGGATCTGACCGGGCAGATTGTGCAGCGCATGATGGCGGTTCTGAATCAATGCGAACAGCAGTTGATTCAGATCATCCGCGATAAATCCGCGTCAGCGACCACCAGTGAACGTGCCGCGCCGCCTCAGTCGCCTGCGCCTGCTGAACAGGCGGCCAGTCAGGATGACGTGGATGATCTGCTCGCCAGCCTGGGGATCTAGGCGGACAGACTTTGTCCGGAGAGCCTTGCTATAACGAACAGCACCGGTTTGCAATTCAGGTTAACGTCTGTGCCAGATGCAGATGCTGCACATATCGAATAAAACAATCTTGCGAAAAGCGGATGCTGAAAAAGAAAGTAACAGAAAACCCGGAAGCTGACCTCGCCACCAGCCCGTGTATGTTAAGCATTGATAACTGACAGCTCATTCAGATTCTGAGTGTATCCGAGAGCGTGTCATACCCCGCCAGACAGGACGCTGACTCAGGAGTAAAAGCGATGCCGGGATCAAAAAAAGAGGAGCCAGGCTCCTCTTTTTTAAATCAGTCATGCATCAGCGTACAATGTGCAGGAAGTGCAGATGCTTCTCATACTGATCGAGAATATCATTAATGATCTGCTCCTGATTCCAGCCCATCACATCATAATCCTGACCGCCCTCTTTAAGATAAACATCGGCGCGATAATATTTCTGCTCCTCTGCCTTATCGCTGCCAGACATGCCCGCCAGGGCAAAGGCTGGCTGCAGATAGGCGCGCGCCCGCACTTCATAGACAAAGTTAAGCTCGTTGCCCAAATCCACCTCGAAGCGCACACGATCTTCAACATCGTTCCAGGTATGCGACACAGTATTCTGCTTCGCCAGTTCCTGCTCTACCATCTCCATGGCTGGATAGATGACCTCGGCCATAAACCGCTTCACCTGTGAGCGTTTCGGGAAGTGAGCGATATTTCGTAACCGCCGCTGCCACGGGATCGGATTACGCGCCGCGGTTGGGGCGATAGTGGCAATCTGCTTACTGTCACGCTTCCAGGCATCGATGCGCAGTGCCTTAAGCAAGCCATAGATCGACATCAGCAGAATTATCGCGAAGGGCAGTGCGCTGGCGATGGTGACGGTCTGCAGCGCTTTCATCCCCCCCGCCAGCAGCAGCGTGACTGCGACGACGCCCATCAGGGCGGCCCAGAATATGCGCTGCCAGACGGGGGTGTTGTCGGTCCCGCCCGCTGCCAGCGTATCCACCACCATCGCGCCGGAGTCGGCGGAGGTGACAAAGAATACGACGACCATTGCCATAGCGATAAACGAGAGCACGGCGCTGAAGGGGAAATGCTCCAGAAAGTTGAACAGCGCCAGTGTCTGATCGCTCATTACCGTCTGCGCCAGATCAGTAGCCCCCTCCTGCATGATCAGCCAGATTGCGCTGTTGCCGAAAAAGGTCATCCAGAGCAGCGTGAAACCGGCGGGCACGAAGAGTACGCCGGTGACGAACTCGCGGATTGTGCGACCACGTGAGACACGGGCAATAAACATCCCGACAAACGGCGACCAGGCCAGCCACCAGCCCCAGTAGAACAGCGTCCAGCCACCAAGCCACTTACTCGATTTAGGTTCATAGGCATAGAGGTTGAAGGTTTTGGTGACCAGTTCAGAGAGATAACCGCCGGTGTTCTCCACAAAGGATTTCAGCAGCAGCACAGTCGGGCCCAATGCGCCCACCATAATTAACAGCAGCACGGCCAGCGTCAGGTTGATTTCAGACAGGATGCGGATGCCTTTATCCAGCCCCGAAACCACGGAGAGCGTCGCCAGTGCGGTAATGCCGACAATCAGAATCACCTGCATAGTCTGATTAACCGGCAGACCAAACAGGTGATTCAGCCCGGCATTCACCTGCAGCACCCCGTAACCCAGCGAAGTCGCTACGCCCAGGACCGTACCGATAACGGCAAAAATATCAACAGCATGTCCCATCCAGCCATAAATACGGTCACCGATAATCGGATAAAGCGCCGATCTCAGGGTCAGGGGTAATCCGTGCCGGTAGCTGAAGAACGCCAGAATCAGCGCCACAATGGCATAAATCGCCCAGGCGTGCAGACCCCAGTGGAAGAAGGTGATGCGCAGGGCTTCCCGGGCAGCCTCAACCGTTTCTGGCTGGCCCGTAGGTGGTGCCATGTAGTGCATCACGGGTTCCGCCACACCGAAGAACATCAGTCCGATGCCCATGCCTGCCGAAAACAGCATGGCAAACCAGGAGTGGTAGCTGAAATCGGGCTCCGCATGATCCGGGCCGAGCTTGATATCGCCATAACGGGAGAAACCCAGATAGGCGACAGTCAGCAAAATCAGCGCGACGGCCAGAATATAGAACCAGCTGGCGTTGGCGAATAGAGAGTTTTGCAGTGCACTCAGTTGCACATCAGCCTGTTCAGGGAAGAGTGCTGCAAAGGCTACCAGGATAATGATAAGTATGGCTGAGGTGAAAAAAACCGGTGGATTGATGTGGCTTCGCTTGTGTTGCATTTCAGTTTCTGATGAAGACATAAGTATCCTGAGCAAAGTGAATGAAGGCCAAATGTAACAATCAGTATGGAAGAGTAAAAGCGAAACGGCCTTGTTTGATTAAAATTACAGCGAACTATCCGACGAAACGGCATCTGCCTGCCAGCCTGCAACACGTTCCACTGCATTTTTATCCGCCTCACAGGTCATTGCGAGTTTAGCGCGCATCACTGCAAGCTGCGCATGCCGCTTCGCATCCGCGCCATAACGATGCGGTGCGATCATCGCTAATGCCTGTAACGCTTTCTGCAGGCGCAACTGCACCTCCACCAGGGCGGCCCCATCGCGTGCGATGCCAGTAAAGATATCGTCGAACATATCGCCTATCGCGGCTGGCTGCATAAAGAGCCGCGAATAATGCGGGGTTTCCGGGTCCTGCAGTCCGGCCGGGCTGAACAGCCGGACCGCCCGTCCGATAATATCGATTGCCGTACCGGGATCGTTGACCGCCGGAGAGAGCGCGCGTGAGGCAATTTCCGACAGCACGCAGAGTCCGAAACGGGGATCCTGTTCAAACGAGCGCTGTTCCCCCAGCGTAAAGGCGCTGAGCAGTTGCTGAAGATCTTCATCTGCAAGCGGCCTATCGCACCAGAGCAGCGGGGCAGCGCCGTGAACAAAGCTGCCCGGCTGCGCGGTGAGATAAAGATGGCACGCTTTTTCCTCTGCGAAGCCGGAGAGTTCCTGCAGGTCCAGATGCTGCAGATAGCCCGCCTGCGGGGGGTAAACGCATTGCAGCGGGATCGTTTCCGGCAGACTACCGTCCCAGAAGGCGCAGCCCATACAGGGTGACCGGAGGCGATGGTGAAGAGCAGCCGTCGTGGCTTCCTCAACGCGATGCGACGTATCAGACAGACAGCCAAACTGTGCCAGATGCTGAATCCAGCGCAGCAGGGTGATCACAATCATGGCAATAACACCCAGGGTGACAAAAAACAGAATAACGCGCCCCTGCATGCCATAAGCCCCCATGCCGAGCGCGATAATCCCCACCAGGCTGTACAGGAAGGAGCCGATAAAGGTTGCCAGCATTGTCTGGGTCGTGCCGTCTTCAAGTAACAGAACGGTAGCGCGGGGCGTGACGCTGCTGCTGGCAGAATTATACGCAGAGACCATGATGTTGAGTGAAAAGGTCGTCACGGCCAGCATGCTGGAGGCGAGGATAGTCAGTATCTTATCCACCGCATCACTTCCTACGATGCCCGACATAGAGATAGGAATGAAGGGTTTAATCGCGATCGCGACCAGAGCAGTAATCACCGCCAGCACGGCGAATAGTGAACTGCGAAACCAGAGCTGGCGGGTCAGCCGGTGAATAATCCACTGCGTTTTAGACATCATGTCACCTGTTATTAATTTCAGTTACGGCTGAACAGTTTGTGCATCCGGTCGCGCGGCCTTTGTGCTGCCCGTTCTGCTGCGACAGCGGCGCGACGAACGGCAGTCTGGCATCGGCACCCAGACGCGCCGCGTCCTTAATGACTGGCGCGGCGCACATCTGTTTCTCTGCCGTTGCGGGAAGGGTCCGTCCGGCTTCAGAGTAAGCATAGCCGGGGGTGCACGATTTACCTCTCTCTGTCTGCCCTGACGCGATCCCGCCAGGCCAGCTTTATTCTCGCGTCATCAGCCGTGCAATGCTCTATGCCCTCGCCCTGCGTTTTGAGCAGAGATTGACCTCCTTCTGTTTTCGTTTATAGTATTCAGCCTGTTCTGATCGGCCTTATGCGCAGATCGGGCTTCGCTGCCAGCGCCGCAACCGGAGACTGGCTTACTTCCATCCTGAAGGCACGCTATTGCCGTAAAGGAGAATCCATACATCATGCGTCTTACGCCACCCTGAGTCGTCACCCTTCCCTGCTGCACTGAGGCATCTCAGTCGCGCACTCAATAACATCCTGTTTGCGGATGTGCTTCTTTATATCTGAATTTTTTGCCCTTCAGGGCTGACTGTATTCAAAATCTGAGAAATGACTATGCTGCTGTCCTCAACGCGTAAGGACTGGCTGGGTAACGTCCGTGGTGACGTCCTTGCCGGTATTGTGGTTGCGCTCGCGCTTATTCCTGAAGCAATCGCCTTTTCTATCATTGCTGGCGTCGATCCGCAGGTCGGCCTCTATTCCGCCTTCTGCATCCCCCTTGTCATGGCCTTTCTGGGCGGTCGCCCGGCGATGATCTCCTCCTCAACCGGCGCGATGGCGCTGCTGATGGTGACACTGGTTAAAGATCACGGGCTGCAGTATCTGCTGGCTGCCTCCGTGCTGACCGGCGTCATCCAGCTGATGGCCGGATATCTGAAGCTTGGCAGCCTGATGCGCTATGTCTCCCGTTCGGTCGTGACCGGATTCGTTAATGCGCTGGCTATACTGATATTCATGGCACAACTGCCGGAGCTGACCAACGTGACCTGGCACGTCTACGCGCTCACGGCTGCCGGTCTGGCGATTATTTATCTCTTCCCCCTCCTGAATAAAACACTTCCCTCCCCGCTGGTCTGCATCGTTGTGCTGACCGCCATTTCCATGTGGCTGCATCTGGATGTGCGCACGGTGGGCGACATGGGCAAACTGCCGGATAGCCTGCCGGTGTTTCTCATTCCGGACATCCCGCTTAACCTTAATACCCTGTTGGTCATCCTGCCCTATTCGGCGGGACTCGCCGTGGTCGGACTGCTGGAGTCCATGATGACCGCCACCATCGTGGACGATATGACCGACACGCCGAGCGATAAAAACCGCGAGTGTAAGGCGCAGGGCATCGCCAATATCTGCACATCATTTATCGGCGGGATGGCGGGCTGTGCGATGATTGGTCAGTCGGTGATTAACGTAAAATCGGGCGGTCGCGGGCGGCTCTCCACGCTGACGGCGGGCGTGGTGCTGCTGCTGATGGTGGTGTTCCTGCGCGACTGGGTGTCGCAGATCCCTATGGCCGCGCTGGTGGCGGTGATGATTATGGTTTCCATCGGCACCTTCTCATGGCGTTCGATTGCGAACCTGCGTACTCACCCGGTTTCAACCAGCGTGGTCATGCTGGCGACCGTTGCTGTGGTGGTGGCAACCCACAACCTGGCGTTTGGCGTGCTGACCGGTGTACTGATTGCGTCGCTGAACTTCGCTACTAAGGTAGCCCGCTTTATGGCGGTCACCTCTGAGCTGAAAGACGGGACCCGCACCTATACAGTGACCGGGCAGGTCTTCTTTGCCTCGGCCGATCGCTTCACCGGCAATTTCGACTTTCGCGAGTCGCTGAAGCGCGTAATCATTGACGTGACGCACGCCCATTTCTGGGACATCACGTCGGTGAGCGCGCTGGATCGTATTGTGGTTAAGTTTCGCCTGGAAGGCGCCGTGGTGGAAATCAGAGGGATGAATGATGCGACCCGGACGCTCGTTGATCGTTTCGGCGTGCATGAAAAACCCGAAGAAGCGGAAAAACTGATGAGCGGTCATTGATTCACAAACGTTGCGTCCTGAATCATCGGGTGACCGGAGCATTCTCAGTCTGCCGGGTCTCTGCGTATGCATCCCGGACGGCCTGGAAATGGCATTGATGCAGGTGCCGAAAACAGGGCTGTTTCTGCCGTCGGCGAACGGTCACGCTTTCCGGTGGTGACGTTCAGAAGCCAATGACGCTGCATTAATTTCCGGGGGCCTGCGCCGCAGGCCTCTTTTTGCCGCGGCATCATGCGTATGCCTCAGCTGAAACCGGCATCACCGCTTTATCATCCTTAACAACGGCTGAGACTCCGTCTGTCTGGGATTTCAGCCGGCTGGTCCGGCCCTTTCCCGCAGAGCGTCCGGCGTAGCACTCCGGCCCGGCCCTGAACAATTGCTCACGTTGCAGGACGCGAAGCGGCTCAGATTCGGGCAGCTACAGCTGCGGCCAGAAGACATAGCCAAGCCCGCGGATACTTTGAATCTGAAATCCGGAGTTCCGGCACAGTTTTTTCTTCAGCCGACAGATCAGAACGTTAACGACATCCTGATTGCGCAGGTCAGCGTCTGAGTAAAGCTGGCCCATTAGTTCATCCCGCGTCACAACTTTGCCATTTCGCTTCATCAGGAACTCGGCCACCAGATACTCGAAGTTGGTCAGATCGATCTGTGTACCATTTTTTAATACCTGCTTACCTGTTAAGTCGAGTTCGTAAGGCGGCAGCGTTATCCGGCTTGAGGCAATTCCCCGGCTGCAACGGTCAATGGCGCTGATACGCGCAACAAACTCTTCAGGCTCGATGCCATCAGAAATAATGTCATCCGCTCCGGCTTCATAGGCAGCAATTCTGATAGCCTGAGTGCTTTCTGTCGCGGTGACGATAACGGGTGTGGTAAATCCTCTTTTGCGATAACGCCTGATCAGCGCGCAGTGCTGTTCACAGAGCAAATGAGTGCTGATGATAAAGACATCAGGACGGAACTTTTTTAGCGAACGCAGGGCGTTATCCGTATCTGAAAAGGTATCCGTCACAAACCCCAGTCGGCTTATAAACGCTGGAGCGAAGCGGGAAGAAGCCTTATTTTTGTCATAGATCAGAATGCGCATTGACGACTCCGCCAGCCTGATTAACGTTAAGTAAAATTAAACTCAAATTATCTAAAAGGCACAAAATGTCAACTCACTGAATGCCCGATTTTTCAGTCACCGAAAGCCATACCTCACTAATTATTGTCGCAAAAGCCAGGAAAAGGCGTCAAAGCGACAGTGAGAGAAATACTGACAGCCATTTTACTGTCACCACTGCATCCGGCCTTACGCTTCCTAATGTTAAATCAGATTAATATAAATCACACTGTAAAGTGATCCTGACAGCCCCCCGTAAAAGCCGTTATGTACCGGGATTTTTACTGAACGCCTCCTGTTCCCGCACCATGCCAAAACAGAGCAGGCGCTGATCCCGGGATTTTCTGGCAGCGGTGCCTGGCGCTCTGTCACGGTAGCAAAACTCGTCAGGCCAGAAGCCAGAGAAAATCCCTCGAGAGATAGCCGTTTTGTTCAGAAAAAGAGCAATCTTCATTCTCACTGTCGAAGATTAAAAAAACCCTAACGCGGATGAAGGTGTGCTGAAAGCGGTTGGGTTGCGCGCCAGAAGAAGTGTCAGTGCAGGCGCGGCTAAATCTTCGGTCCTGTTTTTTGTACAAACCTCAAAAAGCGCAATTGCTGGAAGGCCTGGGCTTTATGAGAAAGTAAAACCATCACGTTTCTTTTTCAGAACGATGGGAAACATCATCAGAAAGGCCTGAATAGGGCACTGACAGCTTTTTCAGGTTGCCGTCCTGCCCTCAGGCTAAATTTAATAGCAGGATTAACTCAGCCTGTTGAACATTTATCATCTGCTGGCTAAGCAGTTACTTAAGAACAGGAAAAACGTGGATCACATTGGCTGCCAGCGGATAAATACCTAACACGCGTGTCGAAGACTTAAGCTCATCCAGGGTGGCATTCTCCTGTGGCATTTTTCCTCCCCACAGGGTTACGCCTTCAGAAAGATGCGGTGGACGGCCCTCACTGTCTTCGCTAATTTCAAGCGTTTCACCATTGTTCAGAGTGATAGTTAAAGAAGAAATATCCTGCGTTACAGTCGTTCCATCTTCTTTGCTGAATGTTATTTTCATCAACCGTACTCCATCGTCGTGGGTCATGTCAGCATACGAAATTGTGTTGTCTGATGAACGATGTTTAAAAGATGCAGGCCTTTCCTGAGCAACGTAGCGCCATTGTGCCCCGGCCTGTCTAGCCCGTAGTTTTCAGCGAAGCTGTGATCAGGACGGGTTCGATAATTGCGTAAAGCGGGCATGAGCCTTTCAGTTCAACTCACTTTCCATTAACGCTAACGTCAGTCAAAATAAGTTCTTAAGGTTTCTTCCATCCAGTCCATAAAAGCTCTGACACGCTTTGATAAGCTGCGCCGGTGTGCGACGACAAAAGAAGCCGTCAGCGGCTGTGGACGAAGATGGGGAAGAATTTCCACCAGTTCGCCACGTTTAATATAGGGCAGCAGAGAAGAATAGCCGCCCTGTATTAAGCCCAGCCCCGCCAGTCCTGCATCATGATAAGCCGGTACGCTATTGACGACTATTGCACCGGGTAACATCAGCGAGTGAAAACCATCGGCTGCGGGATATTGCCAGCCTTCATGCCTGGAACCAAAATTCCGCGTGTAATGAACCATCCGATGTCCCTGCGTAACGAGCTCGTCGAGCGACGCAGGCACACCAAAGCGTTGAAGATAGGCCGGACTTGCTGCATTAATTATGCGCAGATGCCCCAAAGGCCGGGCGATTAGCGTTTCGTCCAAAATGGGCCCAAGCCGGACAACACAGTCAATCCCTTCCTGGACCAGATCGACATAGCGGTCACTACTTGAAAGCTCCAGCTGCAACTCGGGGTGCGCATCGAGTAGCGCAGGCAGTGCCGGTATCACTACGCTCTGCGCCAGCACAGCTGGCATATCCACGCGTAACCGTCCTCGTAATGGCGTACTTACATCCCTGAACATGGACTGAAGTTCTTCTGTTTCCGACAACAAATCGCGTGCGCGCGAATAAAAAAGTCGCCCTTCCTCTGTCAGCTGTACAGTTCGTGTTGTCCGACACAGAAGTGTCGCACCCACCTCCTTTTCCTGGTCGCGGACCACCGTTGAAACACGGCCTTTCTGAATACCAAGGCTTTCGGCAGCCTGAGTAAAGCTTCTCATTTCTGCCACACGCGCAAAAATAGCCAGTACATCGAGATTCTTCATTGTACATTCTCTAAGTAACAGTGCGTCACTTTTTCAGGCGTTTATTGCAATCTAAATCGTTAATAAAGTGATTGCACGTTATCTCTCTCGCATAACTTTTTAAAGAACGTTGAATGACTGAATTCTGGAAAAATCATTTGTGGGGTGGTGATCTGCCACTCTGATCAGGGGTACAAGCAACGGATGGCAATTGCTGTGGCTGAATGTATCCGCGCCATCCTTATCGGCGCGCCTGGTTAACGGAGCATCCGGGCCACCTCTTGCCGTGACCATGGAGGCGCTGCTTTCTCCTGAGCGATACACAGGCTGCCACTGCACATCAGGGATACCTGCCCAAAGACAATTTACGCTGCTTTTTTTAACCAAACAGCATCGAATTTAACGGTTTTACACGCGCCCGCGTATATCACAGCTGTTTATCAGCCAATGCGGATCTTTTACTCTTAACGAGGATATGAAATGAATAAAGGTTATTTAATCGCGCATGTAACAGTTTCAGACTCTGCGGCTTATGCTGAATATGCCCAGGCCGCCGGGGAAGCGATGAAAGCTTTTGCGCCAAAAATCATTGCCTGGTCCGGACAATATGAAAATCTTGAAGGAGAAGCTCACGAACGGCATGTCATTTTTAAATTTGATTCTTATGACGAAGCCAGGCGTTTTTATGAAAGCCCTGCGTATCAACTAGCAAAATCAATCCGGGCAGGCGCGGCGACGGGCACATTTGTTTTGGTTGAAGGCGCGGGTTTCTGACTTTAAGCAACACATCCTCTATTGGTGCTTAGCGGATACTGGCTTGCGTATAGTCCGCTTTGTGCCAGAAGCGGACATTGCAAAGATCATTGTTTCAATAAGCAGATAACAGGTCAGACCATGTAAACTTTATTGACCGCGCTCCATTAACTCTAGCGTCTGTCCGTCGGGGCTTTGTAAATATATCACTCTGGTTCCCTGCATGGGGCCTGATAAGACTGTCTGAGGTTTACCTGGTGTTTTCCAGCCATACTTCGATACTTTGTTCAAGAGCGTATCAAGATCCTCAACGATAAACGCAAGGTGAGCATAGCCAGAGATGTAGGGTGCTGCGGGTTCTTCTGGCTGTATAATGTTATCGTATTGCAGTAATTCAATTTTGATACCAGCCAGCTCAAGCAACGCCATTCGTACATCAGCCCCTCTTGCGCCTGTGACTTCATCAATGATTGGCCCAGACATTTTCCCTTTGCGTAATAACTCCCCTCCAAGAACATGGGTCCAGAAGAACATTGACTCGTCAATGTTTTTAACTGAAAAACCAACGTGGTCCGCATTTTTTATCATGAGATTGCCTGTTGAGTTTCAACAAATGAGCATCAGACTATCCGAAATCTCCACTTTAATACTTTACGATAGGTGCGGAGTTAGTTTAATCATTAAAACATACAGTTAAGCCTTCCCTTAATGATATATTTATGATTATCCACCGTGAGTTCTATGCACGTTAGCTAATCCCTGTGGAAAAAATACGTGACTGTGTTGGCCTGTACCCAGTTAATTAATAATCCGCGATGTTAGTAATGTCCGCTTCTCGCTCCTGGCGGACTTTTTGCACTTCAGCCGCCCGGCGGACGGCTCTCAGTTTTAACTCATTTATCAGAATAAAATTGCCAGTCCGCGGCTGTCGCAAGCGTCACAAACGGGCCTGCCAGGGTGGCGTTGTGATGGTTGATGATTTCGTTAGCTGCCAAACAGCCGTTATCCATTGTGGTGTGCGCATCTGAAATCAGCACGGTCCTGAACCCCAGTTCAGGTGCTGCACGACAGGTAGTGTCCACACAGAATTCTGTTTTCATCCCGGCGATGACAAGTTGTTTTATTTCCCGTTTGCCGAGCTGAAACTGAAGGCACATATCCCGGAAACAATTGGGATATTTTTTGCTGAAAACGATATCGAACGCAGCATTTATTCTCATTTCGGGTATCAGTTGTGTTAAGGGACTTTGCTCAGAGAAGGGGGAATCGTCAGGTCCGGTGTGGCGGGCAAAAAATACCGGCACCTGCGCCTGCCTGGCTTTTTGTATAAGCAGGCAAATGTTTGACAAAACTGAGTCTGCGGAATGGGGCAAAGAGGGACCTCTGAATAGCCCCTGCTGCATATCAATAACTAAAAGTGCATTTTCAGATGAAGTCATGATATCTCTCCATTCAGTAAGTTATGAACGGAGAGATTTTCTTCCCCGTCCGGTTGGGCGGGGAGTCAGAATCTGTTTTGTCAGAAGTCAGTCACAGATGCGCACACGCCGCCGAAGGTTTCGGTGGTGGTCGCGGTTGTCACTGGCTTAGCTAACTTAATCATTTTCAGACGTGCTCTGTTGAGTTGAGAATTAGTCAATACTAAGCATCTTTAAATATGCTCTTCATCTTGTAACATCGGAAATCAGGGATTTCAACGGATATAATTCCAGATTGATGACCTCCCCTGTTGATATATCACGAACTCACAAAAGACAATACTGGCTTCCGCTTCTCGCTCATAGCGGCCCTTCATCCCAATCAGCCTGGCCGCGTTGTGCCAGAAGCGGACATTTAGATATTAATCACAGCGCTATTACATGACCTGGCCATAATACCAACGCTCTCCGGTGAACCATTCATCACGATCCTCACTCCCATAGT
>NZ_DAMCTB010000002.1:0-517975 GCF_032114055.1 Pantoea sp. | reverse complement strand
CCGGTGTGCCGTGTTGATGGAGGCGCATTATAGGGAACGGTTCGGATAGCGCAAGTACAAAGTGAGACTTTTTTTCTGTTCGTCTGAAATTTGCACAAAAGCGCCGTTTTTACCCCTTTTTAATACGATCCGGCAGCTCTGCCAGACTGTTTAATACCCAATCTGCTGCAGCTTCCCCCTCGGCCGTCACCGGTTTCCCACTGCGCACCAGTACTTTTGTGCCGACACCGGCGGCCTGCCCTGCCAGCATATCTTCCAGCTTGTCGCCGACCATATAGGAAGCCGCCATATCAATGTTCAGCTCTTCCTGTGCCATCAACAGCATGCCCGGCTGAGGTTTACGGCAGTCACACGCCTGGCGGAACTCTTCTACTGTTGCGTCGGGATGATGAGGACAAAAATAGATGCCGTCGAGATCCACGTCGCGATCGGCCAGTGACCAGTCCATCCATTCGGTCAGCTGCATAAAGGTATCTTCGGTAAACATACCGCGGGCGATGCCAGACTGGTTGGTAACCACCACCAGCGCAAAGCCCATTGCTTTAAGCTGCTGCAACGCTTCAATCGTACCTTCAATAAACTGAAAGTTATCGATCTCATGGACATAGCCATTGTCGACATTAAGGGTGCCATCACGATCAAGAAAAATAGCGGGGACTTTATTCGCCACGTAGAAACTCCTGCTGTAGATATTGCCGATCAGTATCGCATGATTGCGATAAAAGGGAGAATGTCAGATTGTATCACTTCGATTGATTTAGACGTCTGGATGCCTTAACATCCGTTCAGCTTTATCCTGGATAAAAGCGACGAGGTTTCCCACACCACGGACCACGCAACACGATAATAAATAACACAATGATTAAACTAGAAAATATCACCAAGGTCTTCCAGCAGGGCACGCGAACGATAGCGGCGTTAAATGACGTCAGCCTGCATGTGCCTGCAGGACAAATTTATGGCGTCATCGGGGCTTCCGGTGCCGGCAAAAGTACGCTGATTCGTTGCGTCAATCTGCTGGAGCGTCCGACCTCGGGCCGCGTACTGGTTGACGGTACCGATCTGACAGCGCTGAATGAGCGTCAGCTCACCCAGGCGCGTCGTCAGATTGGCATGATCTTCCAGCACTTCAACCTGATGAACTCCCGTACCGTTGCGGGTAACGTGTCTCTGCCCCTGGAACTCGGCAATCTCTCACGCGCGCAGATCAATGCCCGCGTCGCTGAGCTACTGGAACTGGTGGGATTATCAGATAAGCATGATGCCTGGCCCGCTAACCTGTCGGGCGGACAGAAGCAGCGTGTCGCCATTGCCCGTGCGCTGGCAAGCAACCCTAAAGTTCTGCTGTGTGATGAAGCCACCAGCGCACTGGACCCGGCAACCACCCGTTCTATCCTTGAGCTATTGAAAGACATTAACCGTCGTCTGGGGCTGACCATTCTGCTGATCACCCATGAGATGGATGTGGTGAAACGCATCTGCGATCAGGTTGCCGTCATCAGCCAGGGTGAGCTGATTGAGAAAGATAGCGTCAGCGAGGTCTTCTCTCATCCTAAAACGCCACTGGCACAGCAGTTTATTCAGTCCACACTGCATCTGGATATCCCGGACGATTATCAGCAGCGTTTATCGGCCACCGCTGCTGAGGGTACCGTACCGTTGCTGCGACTGGAGTTCACTGGCAAATCGGTTGATGCGCCCCTGCTTTCCGAAGCGGCGCGTCGTTACAATGTTAATAACAATATTATCAGTGCCCAGATGGATTATGCCGGTGGCGTGAAGTTCGGCATCATGCTGGCCGAAATGCACGGTACAGCAAGCGATATCAGCGTGGCCATCGCCTGGCTGCAGGAGAATCATGTGAAAGTAGAGGTGTTAGGTTATGTCTGAAGCGATGATCTGGTTGCTGGGACGGGGCGTGTGGGAAACGCTGATGATGACCTTCGTCTCAGGCTTTTTCGGTTTCGTGCTGGGTCTGCCGGTCGGGGTTCTGCTCTATGTCACCCGTCCGGGACAGATTCTGCAGAATCAGGGGCTTTACCGCGTGCTTTCCGCGCTGGTGAATATCTTCCGCTCCATTCCTTTCATTATCTTACTGGTCTGGATGATCCCCTTTACGCGCGTCATTGTGGGCACCTCAATCGGACTGCAGGCGGCCATCGTGCCATTAACCGTCGGTGCCGCGCCCTTTATCGCCCGTATGGTGGAGAATGCCCTGCTGGAACTGCCTACCGGCCTGATTGAAGCGTCACGTGCCATGGGTGCCACGCCGATTCAGATTATCCGTAAAGTCCTGCTGCCCGAAGCGATGCCGGGCCTGGTGAATGCGGCGACCATTACTCTGATTACTCTGGTCGGTTACTCAGCCATGGGTGGCGCAGTCGGTGCCGGTGGTCTGGGCCAGATTGGTTATCAGTATGGTTATATCGGATACAACGCGACCGTGATGAATACAGTATTGGTGTTGTTAGTGATTTTGGTGTATCTCATTCAATTCTGTGGCGACCGCATTGTGCGTGCTGTGTCCCATAAGTAAGCCAGCAATATCACATTATTAAGGAAAGGATATGTCTTTCAGATTCAAGAAAATTGCCGCTGTGGGTGCACTGATTGGCGCGATTGCGCTGGCAGGATGCGATCAAAAAGAGAAAGATCCTAATCATATTAAAGTCGGCGTGATTGTCGGCGCTGAGCAGCAGGTTGCTGAAGCCGCGCAGAAAGTCGCTAAAGATAAGTATGGTCTGGACGTTGAGCTGGTGACCTTCAACGACTATGTCCTGCCGAATGAAGCGCTGAGCAAAGGCGACATCGACGTCAACGCCTTCCAGCATAAGCCTTATCTGGATCAGCAGATCAAGGATCGTGGCTACAAGCTGGTGTCCGTGGGTAACTCCTTCGTTTACCCTATCGCGGGCTACTCGAAGAAGATCAAATCCCTGGACGAGCTGCAGGATGGCGCACAGATCGCCATTCCCAACGATCCGACCAACCTGGGCCGCACCCTGCTGCTGCTGCAGAAAGTGGGTCTGATCAAACTGAAAGAGGGTACTGGCCTGCTGCCGACCGTGCTCGACATCACCGAGAATCCAAAGCATCTGAAAATTGTTGAGCTGGAAGCGCCTCAGCTGCCACGCTCACTGGATGACCAGCAAATCGCGCTGGCGGTGATCAACACCACTTACGCCAGCCAGATCGGCCTGACGCCTGCCAAAGATGGTATCTTCGTTGAAGATAAAGATTCACCTTACGTGAACCTGATCGTGGCGCGCGAAGATAACAAAGATGCGGAAAACGTGAAGAAATTCGTTCAGGCTTATCAGTCTGACGAAGTCAACGAAGCCGCTAACAAAGTCTTCAACGGCGGCGCCGTGAAAGGCTGGTAATTCAGCGATTCATCTCCCTGAGGGCGGCACTGTGCCGCCCTTTCTGTTACTGGCGCCCCTGCCCGACTTGTTATTTATTCTTGTCCTTGTTTCAATAACGCCACTTTTTGAAACCTGAGGATGTTGCCATGCGTTTTTTACCGCTCTGCTTGTTAGCATTGATGCTGACAGGGTGCGTTCATGAGTATCACCCGATAAGCAGCGCACCGTCCCGGCCGCAGCAGTCCAGTGAACCGGCCCGCAAACCTGCGGCACGTCCGGCCCCGGTTAAGCTCTATACCGACGCCGCCGATCTGGTCAGCAAACCCTTCCGCGATCTCGGTGAAGTCTCCGCTGAAGATTGCCAGCTCAGCAACCAGAACTCGCCAGCTAATATCGCCACTGCCCGTAAACGCCTGCAGATCAAAGCATCACAGATGAAAGCGAATGCGGTGCTGCTCCATAAATGTGAAATCGTGACCGGCACGCCAGGCTGCTATCGTCAGGCGGTATGTCAGGGGTCTGCACTTAAAGTCAGCAATCAATGAGTGAATTTGCCTTCGCGCAAGTCGGGGTGATCCGTTCCCCCTGGAAGGAGAAGTTTGCCGTTCCGCGTCAGCCCGGCCTGGTGCAGGATGGCGTTGGCGAACTCCATCTGCAGGCGCCCTACAATCAGCCGGAGGCGGTGCGCGGACTGGAAGATTTCAGCCATCTCTGGCTGCTGTTTGTCTTCCATCAGACGATGGCGGGAGGCTGGCGCCCGACCGTTCGCCCTCCCCGGCTGGGCGGCAATGTGCGTATGGGGGTATTTGCCACCCGTTCAACGTTCCGTCCCAATCCCATTGGCATGTCGCTGGTCGAGCTGAGGGGCATCAGAACGGAAAAACAGCAGGTGATCCTGCAGCTGGGCAGTCTGGATCTGGTCGATGGCACGCCAGTGGTGGATATCAAGCCCTATCTGCCCTTTGCCGAAGCCGTGCCCGATGCTCGTTCAGGTTTTGCCCCGACTGCCCCGGCGGCGGATATGCCGGTTCGCTTTTCAGCACTGGCGCAGCAGCAGCTTCAGCAGCAGTCGCGCTATCCCCATCTGGCCCGTTTTATCCATGAGGTGCTGGCCCAGGATCCCCGTCCCGCTTATCGCAAGGGCGAAACACTGGATCGCGAATACGCAGCCTGGCTGATGGATTTCAATGTCCGCTGGCGTGTTGATGACGCCGGTACGGAAGTGATCGCTATCGACCCGCGTTAAAACCCGCTTTTGAGCCAGTGATCTCGCTGGTACACTAGCCGCCAGCAAAATTCGTCTGTGACTTTCCGATTAACTGGAACCGTAATCAATGCGCACTACTCAATATCTGCTCTCTACTCAGAAAGAGACGCCTTCCGACGCTGAAGTGATTAGCCACCAGCTGATGCTGCGCGCCGGTATGATCCGCAAACTGGCTTCCGGCCTCTACACCTGGTTACCGACCGGGGTTCGCGTGCTGAAAAAAGTTGAAAACATCGTTCGCGAAGAGATGAACAACGCGGGCGCGGTTGAGATTTTAATGCCGGTTGTACAGCCCGCCGACCTGTGGCAGGAAAGCGGTCGCTGGGAGGAGTATGGCCCGGAACTGCTGCGTATTGCGGATCGCCATGAGCGTCCGTTCGTGCTGGGCCCGACGCATGAAGAGGTGGTCACTGACCTGATCCGCAATGAGCTGAGCTCCTATAAGCAGTTGCCACTCAATCTGTATCAGATTCAGACTAAGTTCCGTGACGAAGTACGTCCGCGTTTCGGTGTAATGCGCTCACGCGAATTCACTATGAAAGACGCCTACTCCTTCCACGTTTCGCAGGAATCGCTGCAGGAAACTTACGATGCGATGTATCGCGCTTACAGCCAGATCTTCAGCCGTATGGGGCTGGATTTCCGCGCCGTCCAGGCCGACACCGGTTCAATCGGCGGCAGTGCTTCGCATGAGTTTCAGGTTCTGGCCCAGAGCGGTGAAGACGATGTCATCTTCTCTACCGAGTCGGATTACGCTGCCAATATTGAGCTGGCCGAGGCGGTTGAACCGGCCGGTGAACGTGCAGCGCCTTCGCAGACAATGCAGCTGATTGAGACACCAGACGCAAAAACCATTGCAGAACTGGTTGAGCAGTTCAGTGTGCCAGTGGAAAAAACCGTGAAGACGCTGATTGTGAAAGGCGCCGAAGAGAGCGGTCATGCGCTGGTTGCCCTGCTGGTCCGCGGCGATCATCAGCTTAACGAAATCAAAGCGGAGAAGTCGACTATCGTCGCGTCACCGCTGGTGTTCGCCACGGAAGAGGAGATCCGCGCCGCCGTAGGTGCCGGACCGGGTTCTATCGGCCCTGTAGGCCTGCAGATGCCGATCATCGCTGACCGTACCGTCGCGAAGATGAGTGACTTCAGCGCCGGTGCTAACGTCGATGGTAAGCACTACTTTGGCATTAACTGGGAGCGCGATCTGCCGCTGGCCAGCGTGGCCGATATCCGTAACGTGGTTGAAGGCGATTTGAGCCCGGATGGCAAAGGTACGCTGCAGATCAAACGCGGCATCGAAGTGGGTCACATTTTCCAGCTCGGTACCAAATATTCTGACGCGCTGAAAGCCTCTGTGCAGGGCGAAGATGGCCGTAACCAGGTAATGAGCATGGGCTGCTACGGTATCGGCATCACCCGCGTGGTGGCGGCTGCGATTGAGCAGAACCACGACGAGCGCGGCATCATCTGGCCAGATGCGCTGGCACCTTTCGAAGTCGCCATTCTGCCGATGAATATGCAGAAATCGTTCCGCGTGAAAGAGCTGGCGGAAGAGCTGTATGCCACTCTGCGCGCTAAAGGTGTTGAGGTGATTCTGGATGACCGTAAAGAGCGTCCGGGCGTGATGTTCGCAGATATGGAACTGATCGGTGTGCCGCACACCATCGTCATTGGCGATCGCAATCTCGACAACCAGGAGATTGAATATAAATCCCGGCGTGGCGGCGACAAGCAGATGATCAAGCAGGATGAAATCGTGGCGTTCCTGCTGAAAGCGCTGAATAAGTAAGACGCCAGTGTTACTCAGAGGCCCCGCTTGCGGGGCCTTTTACTATAGGGCACTGACCTGACCGCCATGAGTCATTCTGCGACGTGGCGATCTGCCTCCGTTCCCTCAGCCGTCGTGTGCGCTTCGCCACGACTGTTATCAGCATCGCCCCATCTGCGGACCGTTTTTTATTGTACTTTGCCGCGCATCGCTTTCGTTGTGCTGCGACGCGCTTTGCCTTCCAGACGCCGCTCTTTCGACGCGCGGGTTGGCCGCGTGGCGCGACGCGCTTTTTCGACCGTACTCAGTTCGCGGATCAGATTCACCAGGCGCTGCAGCGCCGCTTCGCGATTCATCTCCTGACTGCGATACTCCTGCGCCTTGATCACCACCACCCCCTCACCGGTAATCAGATGATGGCTGGCGGAGAGCAGCCGCTCTTTATAGAAGGCGGGCAGCGAAGAGGCAGCAATGTCAAAACGCAGATGGATAGCCGTGCTGGCTTTATTAACATGTTGTCCACCCGCGCCCTGAGCGCGTATCGCCGTCAGCTCAATCTCACTGTCCGGGATCTCAACCAGACGGGACAGCATTACCATCACTCCCCTCCCCACTGCTTCATAACATTGACCTCTGATAACCTGTTCATCAACTTAACCTTTTGTGCTTCCACGCTCTCCACATGAACCCGCGGAATCTGTCACTTTAGCAGTGATTCGCATACGCTTCCTGCTTTACACGGGCTGATTTCCTCCGAATGGCTATGGTATAGTCGCCAGTTAACCAGGGTATTAACACTCTGATGAGGAGGGCCATGTGCACAATTATTGTGAGTTAGTTCGCCGGAAATATGCCGAAATCGGCAGCGGGGATTTAGGTTACATACCGGATGCGATTGGCTGCGCATTGAAGGCGCTTAATGATATTGCCGCAAATAGTGAGCTAAACTCTTCTGTCAGGGAACAGGCGGCCTGGGCCGCTGCTAACTTATTGGTGAGCGACTATGTTGATAAATGAAGCGTACCAACCCATCAATTGCGATGATTACGATAACCTGGAACTCGCCTGTCAGAACCACTGGATGCTGTCGCTGGAAATGAAAGATGGTGAGCAGCTCAGGGCGAAGGCCAGAGAGATCTTTTCACGCAAAAACGTCGAATATCTCTCTATCGATCTGGCCAGTGAACATCGCGACTTACGTCTTGATCATATCGCCAGCTTCACCCACCCCGAGCTGGGAACGGTGGTTGTCAGCGCAGAGTAATTCACGTTATCCGGGCGGGACTTCCCCGCCCTGTCACACTCAGGGCTGCAACGAACTGTAATACGCCGCCAGATCTGCCATGTCGCTGTCGCTTAATCCCGCCACAAATGCTTTCATCACCTCGGCCTGACCGCCACTGCGTTCGCCCTTTTTGTAAGCCTGCAGAGCCAGTTCCAGATACGCAGCATTCTGCCCGGCCAGATTCGGATAGATCGGTGCCGCAGCTTTTCCTTGTGCGCCATGACAGGCCAGACAACTGCCTGCTTTCTCTGCGCCACGCTGAGCCTCACCCGTCGCCCACACCGGTAAAGCAGTCGCGACCAGGCAGACAACAAACCACTGTTTCATCATTACTCTCCTGAACCGGATGTCCGATCCCACACGACCTGCCAGCCCGGTGCATCGACGGCGGCGCCATCCCGGGTGATAAAGAGGTCTGGCGAGGAGACCAGCGTCTGGTTGTAAAAAATTAACGGCAGCCGTTCCCGCTGCCACGGCGGTATCTGTAACGCCTGCCACACCTTTTTGATCTCCCTGCCGCCATTGCGTCCTGCCAGATGGACGCGGCCCTGAGCATGAAACCGTACGCTGACCTGCTCATCCGGACGCGGATAGCGCAACTGGCACGCTGCCCGACTGGCGTGCAGCGTGCCGAGGTGCTGCGGTAACGTCAGCGGCTGGCTGAGATCGGCCCATGCCAGCACGCGGTCGCGCAGTGAATCCTGCAACGGCAGCCAGTAGAGTTGCTGTCGGTAACGCCGCACTTCAGCCTCACCCAGTCGCAACCGCGGCTGCGCATCTTCCCGGCTCGCCATCACTTCCTGCCGGAGACGTTTCAGCGCATCGCGGGACGGCATTACCCCACCCTGCCCGGCGATCCAGCGGCGTAATAACGCATTCGCCCGCGGCTCACTCATGCGCAGCAGCGGCGTAAAACAGAGGCTGCCGTCTGGCTGGATCAGCCCGGAAAGCGCGTCGGCCAGCAGCTCATCCAGTAACTGCTCCTGCTCGCTGCACAACGCCGCACTTCGGGCAGTCGCCTCAGCAAAATGCGGCCAGCGCTGATGGAGTTCAGGCAGCAGTTGCTGCCGCAGGAAGTTACGGTCGTAGCGGAGATCCTGATTGCTCTCATCCTCAATCCAGCGCAGCTGATGCCGGTCGGCGTAGGCTTCGAGCGCCTGTCGCGACTGATTGAGCAGCGGACGGACCAGCAGATGAGCACCCAGCGTGCGCACCGCGGGCATCGCCGCCAGTCCGGCAGGCCCGCTGCCACGCTTCAGCGCCAGCAGAAAAGTTTCGCACTGGTCATTAAGATGCTGCGCGGTGAGTAACATCTCGCCCGGCCGCAGGGCCGCACTCAGCGCCTCATAACGTGCTGTGCGGGCCGCCGCTTCAATGCCGCTGTCGCGTCCATCCACACTGACGCGCAGCACCTCACACGGCAGTTGCCACTCTGCACAGCGCGCCTGACAGTGTGCCGCCCAGCGATCGGCATTCGGGCTTAACCCATGATGCACATGCAGTGCCCGCAGAGATGACTGAGGATGCTGCTGCTGCCAGGCAAGAAGCTGGTGCAGCAGCACGGTGGAGTCGAGTCCACCGCTGAATGCCACCACCAGCGCGGCATCGGATGGCAACAGGACATCAAAAGCGGGAGCAGGCATGCGAGAATCCGGTCGATCGGGCCACCGGATGTGGCCCGCTGAGCGCGCTATTTTACGCCTGATAAAGCTCCAGCGGCAAACCGTCCGGATCGGCGAAGAAGGTGCACGCTTTACCCGTCAGTTCGTCGATGCGGACCGGCTCGCAGATCACCCCTTTGTCGGCCAGGGCCGCCACGGCAGCGGCAACATCCGGCACGGTAAAGGCCAGGTGCCGCAGCCCGCACGCCTCAGGATGCGAGACGCGGGCCGGTGGTTCGGGAAACGAGAACAGCTCAATGGTATAGCGACCCTGCAGGGCCAGATCGCCCTTCCAGGAGTCGCGCGCCTCGCGGTAATATTCGCCCATCAGACGAAAACCCAGCACGTCACAATAGAAGGCTTTGCTGCGTGCGTAGTCGGAGGCGATGATGGCGATATGGTGAATCGCGTTTAACTGCAACATGGTTACTGTCCTGATTCGGGCAGGCGATCCGCAGATCCCCTGCTACTGAGCGTCAGCTGACGGTTAGTCAGCGGTGTTTTTCAGCACACGGACGCGATACTCACCCTCTTCCGTCAGGGTCGCGCCGTGAATATCGGTTTCAAAGCCCGGATAGTGCCGGCCGATACTGCACAGCATCAGCAGGAAATCGAGCACTACCCGGCTTTTTTCGGTGATCATCTCTCCCGGCATCACCAGCGGCACGCCTGGCGGATAAGGCAGAATCATATTGGCCGACACCCGGCCCACCAGCTCGCTGAGATCCACCGTTTCGACATTGCCTCTGACCTGCTGCTGGAAGGCCTGGTGAGGCGTCATCTTCATCTCGGGCAGCACATCAAACGCCTGCAGCATCAGCCGTGGCAGATCGTGATGCCGGATCAGCTGATGGATCCCCTGCGCCAGCGTCTGAATCCGCATGTTGCGATAGAAGTCGGGATCTTCCGCGTAGAGATCCGGCAGCATGTTTTTGACCCGCAGATTGAGATCGTAGGCGCGCTTAAACTCAGTCAGGCCACGCAGCACGCTCATCGCTTTGGTTTTATCGATGCCGATGCTGAACAGGAACAGCAGGTTATAGGGGCCGGTTTTCTCTACCACGATACCGCGCTCGTCGAGGAACTTCGCTACCAGCGCCGCCGGAATCCCCTCTTCCGCCATCTCACCCAGTTCGCTCATGCCCGGCGTCAGGATCGTTACCTTAATGGGATCGAGGTACAGATGATCGCGATCGGCATGTGTGAAGCCGTGCCACGCCTCATCTCCCGGCTGGATCGGCCAGCACTGTGCTTCATCGATCTCTTCCGGCTGCCAGATATCGAAGAACCAGCTATCGGACTCTTCGCGCAGGCGCTGGATCTCTCGACGGAAGTGCAGCGCCCGCTCGACCGAACGATTGATCAGTCGCTTACCGGGATTACCCCGCAGCATTGCGGCGGCCGTTTCAATCGACGAGACAATCGCGTAATTCGGCGAGGTGGTGGTGTGCATCATATAGGCTTCGTTAAAGGTCTGTTCGTCGTAGTCGCCTTTAATATGAATCAGTGAAGCCTGCGAAAACGCAGCCAGCAGTTTATGGGTCGACTGCGTTTCATAGACCACCTTGCCCGGAATACGCTCGCCGCTCATACCGCTTTTACCGGCATAGATCGGGTGAAAATTGGTGTACGGCACCCAGGCCGAATCAAAATGAATCGACGGCACATCGAGCGTCTCTTTGATGTACTGCGTGTTATAGAGCAGCCCATCATAGGTCGAGTTGGTGATCACCGCATGCACCGGCCAGCTGGCGCGGTCAATAGCCGCCACTTTTTCTGCAATGCTGTCGCGGGTGAACTCCTGTTTCGGAATGCCACCCAGGATCCCCAGCGCATTGCGGGTCGGCTTCAGCCAGACAGGGATCAGATCGCTCATCATCAGCAGATGAGTCAGCGACTTATGGCAGTTACGGTCGATCAGCACCGTGCTGCCGGCAGAGGCGGCATACATCCCGACGATCTTATTCGACGTGGAGGTGCCGTTGGTCACCATATAGCTCTGCTCGGCGCCAAAGGTGCGAGCGATATACTCTTCGGCTTCCAGATGCGGGCCAGTGTGATCCAGCAGCGACCCCAGCTCGGTGACGGAAATGGAGATATCCGACTTCAGGGTATTCGCCCCGAAGAAATCGTAGAACAGACAGCCAACAGGGCTCTTCTGAAAGGCCGTGCCCGCCATGTGCCCCGGCGTGCAGAAGGTATACTTTCCCTCCTTCACATAGGTGAACAGCGCCCGGGTCAGCGGTGGCGTGATGTGCTCAATATAATCATCCGTATACTGCCGGATATGCAGCGCGATATCGTCGGCGGCATTCAGCGCATACTCGAAGAAGTGCAGTGGCATGCGGATCTCATTGATACTGATGTCCATCTGCGAGTGGGTGTTGATAAATGCATAGAGTGGCAGGTATTCGTTGAGCTGATTGATCTCGCCGCACAGTTCCGGACTGTTGTGCGCATCCCAGTCGAAGATGACGCCACTGATGCGCGGATTGTGCTCGATCAGTTTTAGCAGGTCATCACTGTTCCTGGGGTAAAGCAGCTGGAAGCCTTGCAGATTTAACGCCGCGTCGAGTTCGCGTAACGGTTCATCTTTATAAAACACGCCGTGCGCGCCCATGATCGCCAGAATATTCAAAGCCCTCTCCCTGATTGTGATGGAACCGATCAAGCATAACCGCTAACCCGCGGAAGGTGTAGCCACGGGGCGATCGGATGGCGCTGAAAAAGGCGGTTCGGGCGTGAAGGTAAACCGGGGGCATAAAAAAAGCGGACCGGAGTCCGCTTTTATAGAGAAGGATGAATCAGGCGTAGCCGTAGCTCATCAGGCGCTGATAACGACGATCCAGCAGCTCTTCTGTGCTGAGTTCGTCGAGCTCGGCCAGATCCGCCAGCAGCTGCTGTTTCAGCGACTGCGCCATATCAACCGGATGACGATGCGCACCACCCAGAGGCTCAGGGATCACTGCGTCAATCAGCTTCAACTCTTTCAGACGGTTAGCGGTGATACCCATCGCTTCTGCGGCCAGCGGGGCTTTATCCGCGCTTTTCCACAGAATGGAGGCACAGCCTTCCGGCGAGATAACGGAATAGGTGCTGTACTGCAGCATATTCACTTTATCGCCCACGCCGATTGCCAGCGCACCACCTGAACCGCCCTCACCGATGACCGTACAGATCACCGGCACTTTCAGGCCAGACATTTCACGCAGGTTGCGGGCAATCGCTTCAGACTGTCCGCGCTCTTCCGCACCCACACCCGGATAGGCGCCTGGGGTGTCGATGAAGGTGATGACCGGCATGTTAAAACGCTCAGCCATCTCCATCAGGCGCAGGGCTTTGCGATAGCCTTCCGGTGCAGGCATACCGAAGTTGCGGCGAATTTTCTCTTTGGTTTCGCGCCCTTTCTGGTGGCCGATGATCATCACCGGACGGCCATCAAGACGCGCAATGCCGCCCACAATCGCTTTGTCATCCGCATAAGCGCGGTCGCCCGCCAGCTCATCGAAATCGTCAAACGCATTGCGAACGTAGTCAAAGGTATAAGGACGCAGAGGATGGCGCGCCAGTTGCGCGATTTGCCATGCGCCTAAATCGGCGAAGATTTTACGGGTCAGCTCAACGCTTTTCTCGCGCAGACGCTGAACTTCTTCATCCAGATTAATGTGTTTATCATCCTGACGACCAATCGACGTCAGCGAATCGATCTTCGCTTCCAGTTCTGCAATTGGCTGTTCAAAATCCAGGTAATTAAGACTCATAATGTTCCTGTTCTAGTCAAACTCCAGTTCCACCTGCTCCGATCCAATCAGCGAGCGCAGATCGTTAAGTAAACGATCGCTGGGCGAAATTCGCCACGCTGCACCAAAGCGCAGCTTCGCTCGCGCGTCGGCTCTCTGATAATAGAGATGTACCGGAATAGTCCCTGATCGATGAGGTTCCAGGGACTGACGGAGTCGGTTTAATAGCTGGTCATCAATTTGCCTGTCCGTCAGCGAGATAGCAAGTCCGCGCGCGTATTTTTCGCGAGCTTCGTCAATGTCCATGACTTCACGGGCGGTCATTTTAAGGCCACCACTGAAGTCATCAAAGCTGACCTGTCCGCTGACGATCAGGATCCGGTCTTTCTCCAGCAGCTGCTGGTATTTATCTAACGCATCGGTAAATAACATCACCTCGAGACGACCGGAACGATCGTCGAGAGTACAGATACCAATTCGGTTGCCGCGTTTGGTCACCATTACCCGCGCCGCGATCACCAGACCGGCCGCCACGGTAATCTTACCCCGATCGGTAGGATGCATATCTTTCAGGCGCACCCCGCCAACGTAACGCTCAATTTCTTTCAGATACTGGTTGATTGGGTGACCGGTAAGATAGAGCCCCAGCGTTTCCCGTTCACCATCCAGCTGCACCTGCTCAGGCCACGGCGTCACGCTGGCGTAGGATTTCTCGATCTGCTCCGGCTCGTCGGCCAGCACGCCAAACATGTCGGCCTGACCGATCGCTTCCGCTTTCGCGTGCTGATCGGCCGCCTTCAATGCGTCGCCGAGTGAGCTCATCAGCGCCGCACGGTGCGGTCCAAGGCGGTCGAAGGCCCCGGACATAATCAGTTTTTCCATCACCCGGCGGTTAATCTTTTTGGTATCGGTGCGGGCGCAGAGATCAAACAGCTCCCGGAAGTAACCGCCTTCATTTCGTGCGTCGATGATCGCTTCGATCGGGCCTTCACCCACGCCTTTAATCGCGCCGATGCCGTAAACGATTTCGCCCGCGTCGTTGACATGGAAAGGATAAAGGCCGGAGTTGATATCGGGCGGCAGGACTTTCAGCCCCATACGCCAGCACTCATCCACCAGCCCCACCACTTTCTCGGTGTTATCCATATCCGCGGTCATCACGGCGGCCATAAATTCGGCCGGATAGTGCGCCTTCAGCCACAATGTCTGATAGGAGACCAGGGCGTAAGCCGCAGAGTGTGACTTGTTAAAGCCGTAGCCTGCAAATTTTTCTACCAGATCGAAGATCTTCATCGACAGCTCGCCGTCGATGCCCATGCTTTCGGCACCGTCGCGGAATACCGATCGCTGCTTGGCCATCTCCTCAGGTTTCTTTTTACCCATGGCGCGACGCAGCATATCCGCGCCACCCAGGGTATACCCGGAGAGCACCTGCGCAATCTGCATCACCTGTTCCTGATAGAGGATGATGCCATAGGTCGGTTCCAGAACCGGTTTCAGGCTTTCATGCTGCCACTGGATATCGGGATAAGAGATTGCTTCCCGGCCATGCTTACGGTCGATGAAGTTATCGACCATGCCGGACTGCAGCGGGCCCGGACGGAACAGCGCCACCAGTGCGATCATATCTTCGAAGCAGTCGGGCTTCAGACGTTTGATCAGATCTTTCATGCCGCGTGATTCAAGCTGGAATACCGCCGTGGTTTCCGAACGCTGCAGCATATCGAAGCTTTTCTTATCGTCCAGCGGGATAGAGGCGATGTCGATCGGCTCCAGCCCCTGCTTTTCCCGGCGCGGGTTAATCATCTTCAGCGCCCAGTCGATAATGGTCAGCGTACGCAGTCCCAGGAAGTCGAACTTCACCAGGCCAGCATATTCCACATCGTTTTTATCGAACTGCGTGACCGGGAACTGGCCGTGCTCATCGCAGTAGAGCGGCGCAAAATCAGTAATCTTTGTAGGTGCGATTACCACGCCGCCCGCATGTTTACCGGCGTTACGCGTCACCCCTTCAAGCTTACGCGCCATGTCAATCAGCGCCTTCACCTCTTCGTCTGCGTCATACATCGCAGGCAGTTGCGGTTCCGCAATAAAGGCTTTTTCCAGCGTCATGCCGGGATCCGGCGGGATCAGTTTTGAGATGCGATCCACAAAGCCGTAGGGGTGTCCCAGCACGCGGCCGACGTCGCGGATGACCGCTTTCGCCGCCATGGTGCCGAAGGTGATAATCTGAGAAACCGCTTCACGTCCGTACATATCGGCGACGTGCTCAATGACCTGGTCGCGCTTCTCCATACAGAAGTCGACGTCGAAATCGGGCATCGACACACGTTCCGGGTTCAGGAAACGTTCGAACAGCAGATCAAATTCCAGCGGATCGATATCGGTGATTTTCAGCGCATAGGCCACCAGTGAACCAGCACCGGAACCACGACCCGGCCCGACCGGAACACCGTTATCCTTCGACCACTGGATAAACTCCATCACGATCAGGAAGTAGCCGGGGAACCCCATCTGGTTGATAACGTTAAGCTCAACCTCCAGACGTTCGTCATATTCAGGCCGTTTTGCCGCTCGCACCTCTTCATCCGGGAACAGAAACACCAGACGCTCTTCCAGCCCCTCGCGGGATTTCACCACCAGATAATCTTCAGTCGTCATGTCGCCGGTCGGGAACTGTGGCAGGAAATACTCGCCCAGCCGGACCGTTACATTACAACGCTTAGCAATCTCTACGCTGTTTTCCAGCGCCTCCGGGATGTCCGAGAAAAGCTCGCACATCTCCGCTTCGCTGCGCATATATTGCTGAGGACTGTAGTTGCGCGGACGCTTGGGATCGTCCAGCGTATAGCCGTCATGGATGGCGACACGGATCTCATGCGCATCAAAATCTTCGGCGTTGATAAAGCAGACTTCGTTGGTGGCGACCACCGGGATGCCTTCGGCAATCGCCAGCTCCACCGCCGCGTGCAGATAGCTCTCTTCGTCTGGACGGCCAGTGCGGATCAGTTCCAGGTAGTAGCGATCGGGAAAGTGCTGCTGATAAAACGCCAGGCACTGAGAAACCAGCGCGCTGTTGCCCCGCAGCAGGCTGCGGCCCACATCGCCACGCCGGCCACCCGACAGCAGAATCAGCCCTTCCTGCAGCTCAATCAGCCAGTCGCGGTCAATGACCGGCCCGTCCACGCCGTAGCCGCGCTGATAGGCGCGGGAGATCAGCAGCGTCAGATTCTGATAGCCGGTATTGTTCGCTGCCAGTACGGTGAGCTGGGTAAGCTCATCCCCCATCAGCTCGCTGGCCACGTTGAAGTCGGCACCGATAACCGGTTTTATCCCTGCGCCGTGTGCGCCACCGTAAAATTTTACCAGGCCACACAGGTTGGTGAAGTCGGTAATGGCGATAGCGGGCATGCCGAGTGCAGCCGCCTTCTTGATCAGCGGCCCGGTTTTCGCCAGGCCATCAACCATCGAATAGTCACTGTGGACACGCAGATGTATAAAACGGGGTTCAGCCATATCAGTTTCCGGTTAAAACAGTGTCAGGCTATTACAGCGTCAGGGGCTGGCGCGCAGCCAGGACTTCAGCATCGAGCAGCGCATTGCGAACGGGCGCAAAACTGCGACGGTGATGCGGCGTGGCGCCATGTTGCGTCAGTTTTTCCATGTGCAGCGCGGTCGGATAACCTTTGTGCTGCGCAAAGCCATACTCCGGGAACAGCCGATCCAGATCGGCCATTTCGCGGTCACGCGACACTTTGGCGATGATCGACGCCGCACTGATTTCGGCAACCAGACTATCCCCTTTCACCACCGCCTGGGAAGGCATTGGCAGCGCGGGGCAGCGATTGCCATCTATCAGCACATAGTCGGGCTGGATGTGCAGACCCGCCACGGCGCGCTGCATCGCCAGCATGGTAGCATGCAGAATATTGAGCTGGTCGATCTCTTCAGGCTCTGCACGTCCCAGGCTCCAGGCCAGGGCCTTCTCTTTGATCTCGTCATACAGCGCCAGGCGGCGCTTTTCCGACAGTTTTTTCGAGTCGGCCAGGCCGGTAATCGGATTCGCCGGATCGAGGATGACCGCTGCGGTGACGACCGCACCGACCAGCGGCCCACGCCCCACTTCGTCCACACCCGCAATCAGGCTGGCGACAGGGTAGATAAAATCAGGCATTCACCAGCTCCAGTACCGCATCCGCTGCCTGCTCATCGGCGTTCCAGCGGATCTGTTGATGTAATTCATGAAACGTCTGCAGCAGCGTTTCGCGTTCAGGCCCGGCGTGCAGCAGCGGATCTAACGCCGCGGCCAGCGCTTCAGGCTGACACGCATCCTGCAGTAACTCTTTGACCAGCTCACGCCCGGCCAGCAGATTCGGCAGCGAGACGTAAGGGGTTTTGACCAGCCGTTTAGCCAGCCAGAATGTGGCAGGCTTCATGCGATATCCCACCACCATCGGACATTTTGCCAGCATGCACTCCAGCGCGGCAGTGCCGGATGCCAGCAGTGCGGCATCGCTCGCGATCATCGCCTCGCGGCCCTGCCCATCCAGCAGATGCATTGGCAGCTCCGGCGCCGTCTCGGCTTTAATCTTCTCAAACTGTTCGCGGCGACGGGCATTCACCAGCGGCACCACGATCTCCAGCGCCGGATAGTGACGACGCAGCAGGCGGGCCGTTTTCAGGAAGTCCGCGCTGAGCATCTCTACTTCCGCGCCGCGACTGCCCGGCAGCAGGGCCAGACAGAGCGCATCGTCGGCGATCCCCAGATGACGCCGGGCAGCCAGCTTATCGGGCTGCAGCGGCATCGCATCCGCCATCGTATGGCCAATAAAGCGGCAGGGAACGTTAAAACGATCGTAAAAGGCTTTTTCAAACGGCAGGAACGCCAGCACCAGATCGGTGTTACGGCCGATCTTGAAGACGCGCTTTTGCCGCCATGCCCAGACAGAAGGACTGACATAGTGGATAGTGCGGATGCCCGCGCGTTTGAGGTTGCCTTCCAGCGTGATATTAAAATCGGGCGCATCAATGCCGACAAAGACGTCGGGCCGCAGTGCGGTGAAACGCTGCGTCAGATCGCGGCGAATTTTCAGCAGGCGCCGCAGGCGGCCCAGCACCTCCACGATCCCCATTACCGCCAGCTCTTCCATCTCATACCAGGCTTCGCACCCTTCCGCCTGCATCAGCGGCCCCGCCACCCCCACAAAGCGTGCATCCGGATGACGGGCTTTCAGAGCACGGATCAGACCGGCACCAAGAATATCGCCGGAGGTTTCTCCGGCGACCAGGGCAATCGTTAAAGGACGCGCTGACATGGGTTAACGGATTAATCCACGGGTAGAGCGGCTGAAGAAGTCGTAGAAAGGCTGCACTTCGCTGTGCTGCTGCGCGATGGCTTCAATCTCTGGCTTCACTTCCTCCAGCGTTCTGCCGCTACGGTAGAGCAACTTGTAGGCGTTGCGGATAGCGTGCAGCGACTCTTTGCTGAAGCCACGGCGTTTGAGACCTTCGATATTGATCCCGAACGGCGTCGCGTGGTTGCCCTGCGCAATGACGTAAGGAGGGACATCCTGTGCCACGCCGGAACAGCCGCCAACCATCACATGCGCCCCGATGGTGCACCACTGATGGACCGCTGTCATGCCGCCAATAATGGCGAAATCATCGACCGTGACGTGACCACCCAGAGTGGCGTTGTTGGCGAAGATGCAGCGGTTGCCAATCACGCAGTCATGCGCGATATGAACGTTTACCATCAGCAGATTATCGCTGCCCACCGTGGTGACATGGCCACCCTGGGTGGTGCCACGATGAATCGTCACGCTTTCACGGATGCGGTTGCGATCGCCGATCTCAACCCGTGTTGGCTCACCGGCATATTTCAGATCCTGATTCACTTCTCCGATTGAGGCGAACTGATAGATCTGGTTATCTTTACCGATACGCGTGTGGCCGTTCACCACAACGTGTGACTTCAGTACCGTTCCTTCACCGATCTCAACATTCGCGCCAATAAAGCAAAACGGGCCAATGTGAACACGGGCGCCAATGACAGCGCCCTCTTCGATAACAGAACTGGGATGGATAGTGGCGGTTGGATCAATCACGAATTATGCCTCCCGGCTGCGGGCACACATCATGGTCGCTTCACAAACGATTTTACCGTCGACAGTCGCCACGCCTTTAAAGCGGGTCAGACCACGGCGGGTTTTCTCGAAAGTCACTTCCATGATCATTTGGTCGCCTGGTACGACAGGACGTTTGAAACGGGCACTGTCGATACCGGCAAAGTAATAGAGTTCGCCTGGCTCCAGTTTACCCACGCTTTTAAACGCCAGAATACCAGTAGCCTGCGCCATCGCTTCCAGGATCAGAACGCCAGGAAAAATCGGTTTACCAGGGAAGTGCCCCTGGAAAAACGGTTCATTAACAGAAACGTTCTTCACTGCACGCAGGTATTTGTGCTCTTCAAATTCAAGCACACGGTCTACCAGCAGAAACGGATAGCGGTGCGGCAGCAGCTCTAAAATCTCTTCAATTTTCAGAGTATGAGTTTCAGTAGTCAAAATACTCTTCCTGTCCTAAAAATCTGATGACATCAATAACACGGCCTGCACAGATCAAGTGATCTTCCGCAGGCCGCAAATAGGTTCTGTGGCGCCGGGCTTCCCTGCTTAACATTTTTGTTATGAAAGCCGGTCAGTTTGGGGATGGCGGTTAGTCGTCTTTGCCGACCTTGCGCTCGATGGCTTTTAAGCGTTTGCTCATGTCATCGATGTTCATCACCAGCGCTGCAGTTTTGCGCCAGGTTTTGTTGGGTTGCAGCGGAATGCCGGATGAGTAAACACCAGGCTCTGTGATAGGACGCATGACCATGCCCATACCGGTCACCGTTACTTTGTCACAGATTTCCATGTGGCCGTTAATGACGCTGGCACCGCCAATCATACAGTAACGCCCAATCTTCAGACTACCCGCCATGATCACACCGCCTGCAACCGCAGTATTGTCGCCAATAACTACGTTGTGGGCGATCTGGCACTGGTTGTCTATGATAACACCATTGCCGATCAGAGTGTTATCCAGCGCACCGCGATCAATGGTTGTACAGGCACCTATTTCCACGCGATCGCCGATAATCACCGCGCCTAACTGCGGGATTTTCACCCAGTTACCGCGATCGTTGGCATAACCAAAACCATCCGAACCGATGACCGTGCCTGACTGAATCAGACAATCCTGGCCGATAACGATCTCGTGATACACAGAAACGTTGGCCCAGAGTCGGGTTCCGCTGCCAATACGGGTTTTTTTGCCGATAAAGCAGCCTGCACCAATCACCACGTTATCACCCAGCTCCACGTCCGCTTCAATCACGGCGTTTGCGCCAATCGCGACATGGCTGCCGAGACGAGCTGAAGGGTCAATCACCGCGCTGGGCGCAATGTTCTGCGCAGGCTGAGGGGTGGTGTCGAGTATCTGTGCCATACGCGCGTAGGTCAGGTAGGGATTTTTCACTACCAGCGCCGCAGTATTGCACCACTCCAGATCCGCTTCCGTCAGCACCACGGCTGAGGCCTTAATCAGGGCGAGTTGCTCGCGGTAACGGCTGTTTGCAAGAAAAGTGATTTGGCCAGTTGTGGCGGATTGCATAGAAGCAATGCCGGAGATGACGATATCGCCATCTCCGTGCAATTCTGCATCCAACTGCTGGGCTAAATCAGCCAGTCGAATAGATGACATGAATTATTTAACCTGTTTCAGCACGTCAGCAGTGATGTCTTTTGCGTTTGATGCATAAGCCACCGCGTTCGCGTCGATAACGACGTCATAGCCATCGCTGTCAGCGACTTTCTTCACGGCATCCTGAATACGGCTCAGCAGCTTGTTACGCTCTTCCATCTGACGACGGCGGTTATCCTGCTCAAACGCCTGTGCTTTTGAAGAGAAGGCTTCACGCTGTGACATGACATCTTTCTCCATGCGGCTGCGCTCACTGGCCTTCATGGTCGAACCGTCACGCTGCAGACGCTGCATTTTGGTTTGCAGATCGCGCTCCTGGCTCTGCAGCTCAGTTGCACGGCCTTTGAACTCATTTTCCAGCTGTTTAGCAACAGTCGCACGTTGCGGTAACTGTTGGAAAATGCTGGACACGTTTACCACTGCAATTTTGTCAGCAGCCTGAACACCAGCGGAAACCGCTAAAGCAAGACCCAGACCTGCGGCACACAACAACTTTTTCACTATAAACTCCTTACCATCAACGTTTGTGTCAGCGACACAGTGTTTGCACCGGAACAGCAGCGGGTGCTGTCCGGCAGCAAGACTTCAGCTTGCATCCATGCTCAGAACATTACCAGGTTTTACCAATGTTAAACTGGAACTGCTCTGATTTGTCTCCTTCGACTTTCTTCATCGGCTGGGCGTAAGAGAATACCAGCGGGCCAAGCGGTGACATCCACTGCAGCGCCACACCGCTTGAAACACGGATGTTGTTTGGATCGCTGTAGTCAGGAATGCCCGCAGCACGTGTTTCGGCGGTATTTTCCCAATGGGTATCCCACGCGGTACCGGCGTCGACAAATACCGACGTACGCACCGAGTTAGCATACTTCTCGCTCAGGAACGGCGTTGGCGTAATCAGCTCAAGGCTGGCGATCGCCATCGCGTTACCCCCGACCGCATCGTCAGACTTACAGACGCCATTGGGATCGGCAATCCGGCAGTTTGACGAGTTGTTATTGAAGTAGGCGGCTTTAGGACCAATGGTGTTGGACTGGAAGCCACGCACGGTGCTTGAACCACCAGCGTAGAAGTTCTCATAGAACGGCATCTCTTTGCCGCCGAGTCCATCGCCATAGCCCACGCGACCACGGCCCAGCAGCACCCAGGTACGATCCTGGTTAATCGGCATATATTGCTGGGTATCCAGCGTCGCCTTATAGAAGCTGTTGTCTGAGCCTGGAATCGTCACCTTACCGTTCAGGTTGGTGCGGTTACCCGACGTCGGGAAGAAGCCGCGGTCCAGGGTGTTGTACGTCCAGCCGTAGTTAAAGGTGAAGTCATCCGCGGAGAACTCACCTTTGTCGTTAAGCTGCTGGGGCTTGCCAACCGAGTCGAGATAACGCCACATCGCCACCTGCGGCTGCATGTTGGAGAGGTCATTATGGACATAGCCCAGACCGACACGCAGGGTGTTGTTTTCGTTAACCGGGAAGCCGAGCGTGCCATCCAGACCATAACTTTTGTTGGTATAGTCAGAGAGGTCCGCGTTATCCGCTTTAAAGTCGTTGTAGAACAGACGGCCGCCCAGACTCACACCGTCAACGGTGAAGTACGGGTCAGTCAGCGAGAATTCTGCGTAGGTCTGGTAGTCGTTTTTAGTACCGCTGATGCCGACGGTGTTACCGGTACCCAGCCAGTTATCCTGCGTCACGCCGACCTGGAAACTCACGCCACTTTCGGTGCCGTAGCCGACGCCGAAGTTAAAGGTCCCGGTGTTACGCTCTTTAACCTTGTAGACCACATCTACCTGGTCCGGCGAGCCCGGTACGCGCTGCGTATCCACATCTACGGTTTCAAAGTAACCGGTGCGGTTCAGACGCTCTTTGCCCTGCTCAACCAGATCGCTGCCCAGCCATGCGCCTTCCATCTGGCGCATTTCACGGCGTAACACCGAATCTTTCGACGTGTCGTTGCCTTCAAAGCGGACGTTACGCACGTAGTAGCGGTTCCCCGCATCCACGTTGATATGCAGTTTTACAGTCTTATCGGCGTCGTTGATTTCTGGCTGTGTCGCCACGCGCGGATAGGCATAGCCATAGCGGCCCAGCAGTTTCTTGATGTCATCTTCCATCTTCGTCACTTTGGCGCCGTTATAGAGCTCGCCAGACGGAATTTTTGTCAGATGTTCAATTTCTGCTGAGTGGCCTGCCATGCTGCCATTAACGATCACACCCGCGATTTTATACTGGTCGCCTTCGGTGATGTTCACCGTAATGTAAATGCCTTTTTTATCGGGCGTCAGGCTGACCTGGGTTGAGTCGATGTTAAAGCGTGCATAGCCGCGATCCAGGTAGAAGCTGCGCAGGGTTTCGAGGTCGCCCGCCAGTTTCTGTTTCTGGTATTTACGGTCACCCACCACGTTCCACCACGGCACTTCGTCGCGCAGCTGGAAGCGCGAGATCAGCTCGTCGGAGCTAAAGGCTTTGTTACCGACGATGTTGATCTGCTGAATCTTAGCAGAGACACCTTCGGTAAAGACCAGCTTCAGGTCTACACGGTTACGTGGCAGCGGTGTGACCACGGCTTTCACGTTAGCGGTATATTTCCCGACGCTGTAATAGAAATCCTCAAGGCCCTTCTCAATAGAGGAGATGGTGGTGCGATCCAGCGCTTCGCCGACACGTACGCCTGAGGCTTCCAGATTCTGTTTGAGCTGGTCCTCTTTCACCGCTTTGTTACCGGTGAAGGTAATGCTGGCAATGGTAGGACGTTCTTTAACCTGCACAATCAGTGTTGTACCGTCTCGCAGGACCTGAACATCCTCAAAGTTGCCAGTAGCAAACAGCGAGCGAATGGTGTTTCTGACATCATCGTCATTCACCGTATCACCAACCCGTACTGGCATGCTCAGCAGAGCCGCGCCGACGGCGACTCGCTGCAGCCCTTCGAAATGAATATCCTTCACCACGAAATCGTCTGCACCGTAAACGGTGGCGCTGCTAAACAGCAGCGACGCTATGAGCAACTTTTTCATCGCCATCGTTGTTATGCGTTTTCCTAACACATCCCCCGAATGTTCGCGTTCCAGCGGTTACAAACGTGAGAAATCATTGAAAAGTGCAAGCCCCATTAACAGCACCAGCAAAATTGAGCCGATGCGATAACTAAAGTCCTGAACTCGCTCGGACACCGGTCCACCTTTGATCTTTTCGATCGCCAGGAAGAGCAGATGACCACCATCTAAAACCGGCAGAGGGAACAGGTTGATGATGCCCAGGTTGACGCTAATCAGCGCCAGGAACATCAGGTAATAAATCAACCCGTACTCTGCTGACAACCCTGCGCCCTGCGCAATCGAAATTGGCCCGCTCAGGTTGTTCAGCTTCACATCGCCGGTTATTAACTTGCCCAGCATGGACACAGTGAGCTTCATCAGCTGCCAGGTTTTTACACTAGCCTCGCCGATAGCGGCAAACGCGCCATACTGCCTTACCGTTTTGTACTCTTCTGGCAGCGGGATAACGCGCGGAATGACTCCCGCAAATCCCGCTTTGCTGCCCGCTTTCGCTTCCGGCGTCATCGTCAGCGCAATCGAGTCGCCGCCGCGATCCACCTCAAGCGCCATGCTTTTGCCCGGATTATCCCGGACCTGGGTGACAAAGGACTGCCACTGCGATAACGGCTGACCATCGACTTTAACGATCCTGTCGCCCGCTTGCAAACCGGCTTCACTGGCTGGCGAGTTCGCCTGCACTTCTGCCAGCGTGGTCTCAATCTGCGGACCGCGCGGCTGAATCCCCAGCGCCACAACCGGATCCTGCTTATCCGGCTCAAACTGCCAGTTACGCAAATCCAGCTGCTTCTGCTGTGTCGCCTCCTCGCCAAATCGGGCCACGGTCAGCGTGGTAGTGCTGTCCCCGATTTTACCGACCAGCGCCATACGCACAGCATCCCAGTCAGGCGTTTCGATACCGTCAACCGCCTTAAGTTCCATGCCGGGCGTAATTTGGGCTTCCGCAGCCACCGAACCGTTTAAAATTTCACCGATTACCGGGCGCACACCGGGCACGCCGTGAATGAACACAACCCAGTAGGCGAAGATGGCGAAGATGAAGTTCGCGACGGGACCCGCCGCAATGATGGAGGCGCGTTGCCAGACGGCTTTGTTGTTAAAAGCCTGATGACGCAGCTCGGCCGGTACGCTTTCAACGCGTTCGTCGAGCATTTTGACATAGCCGCCGAGCGGAATCAGCGCGATGACATATTCGGTGCCGTGGCGGTCACGGCGCTGCCAGAGCGCCTTGCCAAAGCCAATGGAAAAGCGCTCAACCTTAACGCCACAGCGCCGAGCGACCCAGAAGTGGCCAAACTCATGAACTGTAATCAGTACGCCCAGCGCAACGATAAAGGCGACAAAACTCCAGAGTATGCTCAACATCTTTGCCTGTCCTTAGAGAGTGCGGAACACCAGCAGCAGTAAACAGGCAAACACCGGTACCGCCGCAGTCAGGCTATCGATGCGGTCAAGCATGCCACCGTGACCCGGAATCAGATTGCCACTGTCCTTAATGCCCGCTTCACGTTTGAACATGCTCTCCGTGAGGTCGCCCAGCACCGAGGCCAGCGTTGAAATGACCGCGCAGACCACCAGCGTACCGGCAGAAACGGTGAGCGGTGCCAGCGAGGCAAACAGCAGCGCAATCAGCGCCGAGCAGGCCAGGCCACCCAGAAACCCTTCCCAGGTTTTTCCTGGTGAAACCTTTGGCGCCAGCTTGTGCTTGCCGAACATTTTGCCAAACATGTAGGCACCGGAATCCGCGCCCCACACCAGCAGCAGCACAAACAGCAGCCACCAGGCACCGGCAAAGTGGTCAGTTTCATAATGATACTGACGCAGCGCCACCATGCCCCAGAAAAAAGGCACCAGGGTTAATATGCCAAACAGTAAGCGGAGCGGGCGCGAATGGCGCCAGAAAGCCGCCGAAGCGGGATAGGAGAGCACCAGCAGCAGCGCCACGATCCACCAGACGAGCGACGCCCAAAGCGATGTCGCGATCTGTGGCAGATGGACTGCGTGTTGATAGGGTGGCAGCGTAAACTGCATCAGTGCCAGCAGCAGACCACAAAGTACAGCCAGCCAGACGCGCTGCTGGCGTGATGCCATTCCTGCAAACTGACCCCACTCCCAGGCAGCCAGCATACAGATAACAATCGTTGTCAGTGCGAAACCCACAGGCGGTAACCAGAACAGTGCAGCTATTACCAGCGGAATTAAAATCAACGCGGTAATCAGACGAGACTTCAGCAAAGGTTACCCCCAGATTGCTCAGGCGCCGCCTGGTGCAGCGCCGCCAAAACGACGCTCCCGCAGAGAGAATGCATTCAGTGCACCTTCAAAAACGTGTTCATCGAAATCCGGCCAGAGCACATCGGTAAAATAGAATTCAGCATAGGCAATCTGCCACAGCAGGAAGTTGCTAATCCGATGCTCTCCCCCGGTCCTTATCACTAAATCCACTGGCGCCAGCTCCTGCATACAGAGCTGCGACGTCAGGCTCTCTTCGGTAATCTGGTCAGGTCTCAGTAATCCTTCCTGAACCTGTTCAGCCAGTTTTTTCACGCCTTCGATAATATCCCAACGGCCGCCATAGTTGGCAGCAATGTTGAGCGTCAGGCCACTATTATTTGCAGTCAGTGTCTCAGAACGGCGAATACGTTCCTGAATACGCGGACTGAAACGGCTGGTATCGCCAATGACGCGCAGACGAACATTATGTTTATGCAGGCTTTTGACTTCGCTATCCAGCGCCCAGACAAACAGTTCCATCAACGCGGTGACTTCCTGCGCTGGACGACTCCAGTTTTCACTGCTGAAGGCGTAAAGCGTCAGGGCTTCGAGATTGTTGCTGACCGCAAAGCTGACGGCACGGCGTACCGATTTAACGCCCGCTCTGTGACCGGAAATCCGCAATTTTCCCTGATTTTTGGCCCAGCGACCATTGCCATCCATGATGATAGCGACGTGACGCGGACCGTTTCCCTGCTGGTCATCAGTGTTGTTGTGATTGTTAGACGACATAACGCTTAACCAATTCCTTTCATCAGAAATGCTGTGGTTTCTGAATACATTGCGCCCGATTCAAATCCCGACACTCCCCGAGTGCCGGGCCACACCGAATTCGGTGACAGACCGTGAAACGCGAGCCAGCGACTATACCATTTTCACCTGAAGCGAACAAATGGCCTCATAGCGATCGCTATCACGACGTAAAACGCGGCAACATTTCTGTTGCCAGCGCGCGCGCGATGCGATCAATTTCGAGGACAGCGTCCACCGAATCGGGTTCCGGACACGCCTGTGCCGCCATCACTGCACTGTTCAGAGCGGCAATGTCGGTGAAGCGGATCTGGTGATTCAGGAAAGCCGCGACGGCAACCTCGTTGGCGGCATTAAGCGTGGTGGTCGCCGCCTGTCCTGCGTCACAGGCATCAATGGCCAGTTTCAGGCAGGGATAGCGGCTGAAGTCAGGTTCTGCAAAGGTCAGCGCCGACATGCGGGTAAAATCCAGCGGTGTCACGCCAGCATGAATACGCGACGGCCAGGCCATGCTGTGAGCAATCGGCGTACGCATATCAGGAGAACCTAACTGAGCCAGCACGCTGCCATCGCAGTATCGCACCATGGAATGAATCACCGACTGAGGGTGAAGGATCACTTCCATCTGCGCTGCGCTGGCATTAAACAACCAACGGGCTTCAATGTACTCGAGACCTTTATTCATCATGGTGGCCGAATCGACAGAGATTTTTCTCCCCATCGACCAGTTCGGATGTGCACAGGCCTGATCCGGCGACATGGCACTGAGATCCGTTAACGCTGTGTCACGAAAAGGACCACCCGATCCCGTAAGGATAATCGACTCAATGCCATTATCCTGCAGGTCAGCGTAACCTAACTGATGCTGGATGGTAGCGGGTAAACTCTGAAAAATGGCGTTATGCTCGCTGTCGACCGGTAGTAACTGTGCGTGATGATGACGTACCGCCTCCATAAACAAACGGCCGCAGGTGACAAGTGATTCTTTGTTGGCCAGCAGGACGGTTTTACCTGCGCGAATAGCCGCCAGTGTCGGCAGCAGACCTGAGGCGCCCACAATCGCCGCCATGACCTGATCCACCTCGTCCAGCGCAGCCAGTTCACAGGCTGCCTGAACGCCGGAGAGCACTTCAGTATCAACCCTGATTGCTCTCAGTCGCTCACGCAGTGCCGCCGCAGAGGCGTCGTCTGCCATGCAGGCGTAGCGCGGGGTAAAGGCTGCACACTGCTCAGCCATCAGCGCCACGTTGTGGCCGGCGACCAGTGCCGTAATCTGATAGAGCTCTGGGTTGGCGCGCACCACCGCCAGCGTGCTGGTGCCGATCGAGCCGGTTGATCCCAGCAGAGTTAATCGCTTCATGAGGCTATCCGTGTGAAGTCAGCGTGCGCAGAGGCACAATGTAAAACGCCGCCAGATGTCGCATTCATACGAATACCTCTCTGTACGGCGTTTTGTCGGGCAGCGACAGGATTAGAAATCCATCAGCTCCGTCTCTTTTTCTGACAGTGCAGCATCGACTTTCTTGATGTAAGCATCCGTCATTTTCTGAATTTCGTCCTGCGCACGACGTTCATCGTCTTCGCTGATCTCTTTATCTTTCAGCAGCGCTTTGATTTTATCGTTGGCATCGCGACGGACGTTACGTACCGACACACGGCCCTGCTCGGCTTCGCCGCGCACGATTTTAATCAGATCTTTACGACGCTCTTCGGTCAGCGCAGGCAGCGGAACACGGATGTCGCTACCGGCTGAACTTGGGTTCAGACCGAGATCGGACTTCATGATCGCCTTTTCAACTGCCGCACTCAGTGTGCGATCAAACACGTTGATTTTCAGCGTGCGTGAATCTTCCACTGTGACGGAAGCCAGCTGACGCAGTGGCGTCGGCGTGCCGTAATATTCGACGACGATGCCGTCAAGCAGCGAAGGGGAAGCACGACCCGTGCGCACTTTGCTGATGGTATTTTTGAATGCTTCAACGCATTTTTCCATGCGCGTGTCAGCATCTTTTTTGATGTCGTTAATCACGTTGAAACCCTTGGATTCGGTTTGACCTGGCCAGTTCCGGCATCACCGGAAGCGGGATCGATAATTATCGATAATCCTGACTGGTGCGCGATGCATTGTCATCGCGCTGACAGAATATACCTTATTTTATCTCGCCTCGGGTATTAATGCGTAATCAGGGTGCCTTCTTTTTCACCCATGACGACGCGACGCAGCGCGCCAGGCTTGTTCATGTTGAAAACACGGATAGGTAATTTGTGGTCGCGCGCCAGGGTAAAGGCCGCGAGATCCATCACTTTCAGCTCCTGATCCAGCACTTCGGCATAGGTCAGCTGCTCATAGAGGGTTGCGTCCGGGTTTTTCACCGGGTCAGCAGAGTAAACGCCATCGACCTTGGTCGCTTTCAGCACCACGTCCGCCTCAATCTCGATGCCGCGCAGACACGCCGCCGAGTCCGTGGTGAAGAACGGGTTGCCGGTACCGGCGGAGAAAATCACCACGCGGTTATTGCGCAGCAGGCTGATCGCCTCTGCCCAGCTGTAGTTGTCACAGACGCCATTCAGTGGAATCGCTGACATCAGGCGTGCATTCACATAGGCGCGGTGCAGCGCATCACGCATCGCCAGACCGTTCATAACGGTTGCCAGCATACCCATGTGGTCGCCCACGACGCGATTCATTCCCGCCTGTGCCAGGCCTGCGCCACGGAACAGGTTACCCCCGCCAATCACAACACCAACCTGGATGCCCAGTTCAACCAGCTCCTTTACCTCTTGTGCCATACGGTCAAGCACACTCGCGTCGATACCAAAACCTTCAGCGCCTTGCAGGGCTTCACCGCTGAGTTTAAGCAGGATACGTTGATAAACAGGTTTTGCGTTGGTCGCCATGGTCAGTTCTTCCTGGAAGATTGGGTGTAAAAGAGAAGTAAATTCTGATCGATCATCCGCTTACCGCGATGAAATTGCTATTGGGATGAAACTGAAAACGAGCCTGTTGCGGTGCACAGACAAAAAAGAACCGCCATCTGGCGGTTCTTTCAGAGCATTAAGACTGTTTGGACATGGCTGCAACTTCTGCAGCAAAGTCAGACTCAACTTTCTCGATGCCTTCACCCACTTCGAAGCGGATGAAGTTGATGACGTCAGCGCCCTGCTCTTTCAGCGCCTGGCCAACGGTTTTGCTTGGGTCGATAACGAAAGCCTGACCGGTCAGAGAGACTTCGCCGGTGAATTTCTTCATACGGCCTTCAACCATCTTCTCAGCGATCTCTTTTGGCTTGCCAGACTGCATCGCGATGTCCAGCTGAACCTGGTACTCTTTCTCAACCACGTCAGCAGAAACGTCTTCTGGCTTAACGAATTCAGGCTTGCTTGCTGCAACGTGCATCGCGATCTGCTTGATCAGATCTTCGTTTGCGCCGGTTGCTGAAACCAGAACGCCGATACGTGCGCCGTGCAGGTAGCTGCCCAGCTCTGCGCCTTCCAGGATTGCAACGCGACGGATGTTGATGTTCTCACCGATTTTAGCAACCAGTGCAACGCGCTCTTCTTCGAACTGCGCTTTCAGGACTTCAACGTCGGTCACGCGATCGGCAGCAGCTGCATCCAGAACTTTGTCTGCGAAGGCCTGGAAACCGCCATCTTTTGCAACGAAGTCAGTCTGGCAGTTTACTTCCAGAATCACGCCGTAGTCGCCAACGATCTTGGTTTTGATTACGCCATCAGCAGCAACGTTACCTGCTTTTTTCGCTGCTTTGATTGCGCCAGACTTACGCATGTTCTCAATCGCCAGCTCAATGTCGCCGTTCGCTTCAGTCAGCGCTTTTTTGCAATCCATCATGCCAGCGCCAGTACGCTCACGCAGTTCTTTTACCAATGCAGCGGTAATGTCAGCCATTCCAGAATCCTCGGTTCGTGCCTGTGTGCGTATGCACCAGCAGACACTTATTTGCGGAAAATTTTTCTGTCCCGCCGTCCGGTAGGGAGCGTGACAGACTTAGATAAAATAAAGGGGCCAGTATCGGCCCCTTACAGATCACATCTGAATGCTAAGGGCTCTTATGCAGAGCAAACCTTATTAAGCGTTTTCTAAAGACGCTTCTTCAGCTTGCTCAGCCAGGTCCTGAGAGCGACCTTCGCGAACGGTAGTCGCAACGGCATTCAGGTACAGGCTTACAGCACGGATCGCATCGTCGTTACCTGGGATAACGAAATCAACGCCATCTGGATCAGAGTTGGTATCAACGATAGCAAATACCGGGATACCCAGGTTGTTTGCTTCTTTGATTGCGATGTGTTCGTGATCGGCATCAACAACAAACAGCGCGTCTGGCAGACCGCCCATGTCTTTGATACCGCCCAGGCTGTTTTCCAGCTTGGCCAGCTCACGCGCACGCATCAGCGCTTCTTTTTTGGTCAGCTTATCGAAAGTACCATCCTGAGACTGAGTCTCCAGATCTTTCAGACGCTTGATTGACTGACGAACAGTTTTCCAGTTAGTCAGCATGCCACCTAACCAGCGGTGGTTAACGAAGAACTGGTCGCAGCTCAGTGCAGACTCTTTTACCGCTTCAGCAGCAGCGCGTTTGGTACCTACGATCAGGATCTTACCTTTACGGGAAGCGATCTTGTTCAGCTCAGCCAGCGCTTCGTTGAACATAGGGACAGTTTTCTCAAGGTTGATGATGTGAACCTTGTTGCGCGCACCAAAGATGAATGGCTTCATTTTTGGGTTCCAGTAACGGGTCTGGTGACCGAAGTGAACACCCGCCTGGAGCATGTCGCGCATGGAAACAGTTGCCATGATTACCTCTGAATTTTGATTGGGGTTGGGCCTCCATGTATCCCATACGACCGACCTCTTTCAAGGCACCCCGGCGTATGTGTCGATACATGTGTGTTTTATTACACATAATGAGAGTTATGCGTTTCCTGCTGACCGAAACGGTCATACAGAGAATCGTCGGCGCGCTTTATACCACAACCAGCCCGGGGACGCCAATAAATGATCGCGGGCCGGGGCCAGTGCGTTCTCTATTTGGCAGCCCATTTACGGGCTGCTAACATGACAGCACAGAGTTCATTATTGTCGAAATTTTCGACAAATGCGGATTAATTTAATGGCAATTTCAATCAAAACCCCTGAAGAAATCGAAAAAATGCGCGTTGCCGGCCGACTGGCCGCCGAAGTGCTGGAGATGATCGAACCCCACGTTCAGCCGGGTGTGACAACCGGTGAGCTGGACCGCATCTGCCACGAGCACATCACGCAAAAGCAGCAGGCGGTTTCTGCCTGTCTCGGCTATCACGGCTTTCCAAAATCAGTCTGCATTTCGGTGAATGAAGTGGTGTGCCACGGCATCCCGAGCGACGATCGCCCGTTAAAAGATGGCGATATCGTTAATATCGATGTCACGGTTATCAAAGATGAGTACCACGGCGACACCTCTAAGATGTTTATCGTGGGTAAGCCGACGATCCAGGGCGAGCGCCTGTGCCGCATTACTCAGGAGAGCCTCTATCTTTCCCTGCGTCTGATTAAGCCCGGCATCCGCCTGCGCGAGCTGGGCCGCGCGATTCAGAAGTTTGTGGAAGCGAACGACTTCTCCGTGGTGCGGGAATATTGCGGCCACGGCATTGGCAAGGGGTTCCATGAAGAGCCTCAGGTGCTGCATTACGATGCCGATGACAGCGGCGTGGTGCTGCAGGCGGGCATGACCTTTACGGTCGAGCCGATGGTCAACGCCGGCGATTACCGCATCCGCACCATGAAAGATGGCTGGACGGTAAAAACCAAAGATCGCAGCTTGTCCGCGCAGTATGAGCATACTATTGTGGTGACGGAAAACGGCTGTGAGATTTTAACCCTGCGTAAAGATGACACGCTGCCTGCTGTGCTCGTCGCCGAAGGGTAATTCCCCGATTACAGATCAAGCCGGCGCTGAGCCGGCTTTTTTTTGGCTAAAAAAGAGAAGAGCTGCATGAGCGTGAGTCTGTCGGAAGATGTGAAGAGCGGTCTGGCCAATTCCCCGGCCGGATGGAGTGACGACCAGCTGACCCGCGACAGTCTGAAGCTGCGGCTGGAACAGTTTCAGCAGCATCTGGCTGCCGCCTTTGATGCGGGTGAAGCGGTGGAGTCGCTGATTGATGCACGCACGCTGTTTATCGATCGGCTGCTGTGCCGCCTGTGGCGCTTTTTTGGCTTTGCGGAGATGCCAGCGATCGCGCTGGTTGCCGTAGGCGGCTATGGCCGCGCCGAACTGCATCCGCTTTCAGATATTGATGTCCTGATCCTCAGCCGCCAGCCGCTGGATGAACAGGCTGCGCAGCGTACCAGCGCGCTGCTGACGCTGATGTGGGATCTGCGGCTGGAAGTGGGCCACAGCGTCCGCACGCTGGAAGAGTGCCTGCTGGAGGGGCTCTCTGATCTCACCGTTGCCACCAACCTGATTGAGTCCAGGATGCTTACCGGCGATGTGGCGCTGTTCCTTGAGTTACAGAAGAATATCTTCAGCGACGGCTTCTGGCCCTCCTCCTCCTTTTTTGCGGCCAAAACGGAGGAGCAGCAGGAGCGCCATAAGCGTTATCACGGCACCAGCTATAATCTGGAGCCGGACATCAAGAGCAGCCCCGGCGGCCTGCGGGATATTCATACGCTGCAGTGGGTCGCCCGACGTCATTTCGGTGCCACCACGCTGGATGAGATGGTCGGCTTCGGTTTTCTCACCGATGCGGAGCGCAGCGAACTCAATGAGTGTCAGGCGTTTCTCTGGCGCATCCGCTTTGCCCTGCACCTCTCCCTGCCACGCTACGACAACCGCCTGCTGTTCGATCGCCAGCTCAGTGTGGCACAGCGCCTGAACTACCAGGGTGAAGGCAATGAGCCGGTTGAGCGAATGATGAAGGACTTTTATCGCGTCACACGGCGCATCGGCGAACTGAATCAGATGCTGCTGCAACTGTTTGATGAGGCGATTCTGGCGCTCTCTACCAGTGAAAAGCCCCGCCCTGTCGATGACGATTTCCAGCTGCGCGGCGACTTAATCGACCTGCGCGACGAAACGCTGTTCAGACGCGAGCCGCAGGCTATTCTGCGCATGTTCTACGTCATGGTGCGCAACGACAGCATTAAAGGTATCTACTCCACCACCCTGCGCCATCTGCGCCATGCGCGTCGTCATCTCAGTCAGCCGCTGTGTCAGATCCCGGAGGCACGCCGCACTTTCATGTCGATTCTGCGTCATCCCGGCGCGGTCAGCCGGGCGCTGGTGCCGATGCATCGCCACAGCGTATTGTGGGCCTATACGCCGCTGTGGGGCCAGATTGTCGGACAGATGCAGTTCGATCTGTTTCACGCCTACACCGTTGATGAGCACACCATTCGGGTATTGCAGAAGCTGGAAAGCTTTGCCAGTGAAGGGACCCGGCCACAGCATCCGCTGTGCGTTGAGCTCTGGCCGCGTCTGCCTCAGCAGGAGCTGCTGCTGATGGCCGCCCTGCTGCATGACATTGCCAAAGGGCGCAACGGCGACCACTCTGTTCTCGGCGCGCAGGATGCGCTCGACTTTGCAGAAATGCACGGTCTGAATTCGCGGGAAACGCAGCTGGTGGCCTGGCTGGTCCGTCACCACCTGCTGATGTCGGTGACGGCGCAGCGGCGCGATATTCAGGATCCGACGGTGATCCAGCAGTTCGCCGAGGTGATGCAGAATGAGAACCGGCTGCGCTATCTGGTCTGTCTGACCGTCGCCGACATCTGCGCCACTAACGAAAGCCTCTGGAACAGCTGGAAGCAGAGCTTGCTGCGTGAACTGTTTTTCGCCACCGAGAAGCAGCTGCGGCGTGGCATGGAAAACAGTCCGGATTTGCGCGAGCGGGTACGTCATCATCGCCTGCAGGCGCTGGCACTGTTGCGTATGGATAATATCAATGAAGAGCGGCTGCATCAGATCTGGAATCGCTGCCGCGCCGACTATTTCCTGCGCCATACCCCGAATCAGATCGCCTGGCATGCCCGCCACCTGCTGGGTCACGATCTGAAAAAACCGCTGGTGCTGGTCAGCCCGCATGCCACTCGTGGCGGAACGGAAATTTTTATCTGGAGTCCTGACAGGCCGCATCTGTTTGCTGCCGTCGCCGGTGAGCTGGACCGCCGCAACCTTAGTGTGCACGACGCCCAAATCTTTACCAGCCGCGATGGCATGGCGATGGATACCTTTATTGTGCTGGAGCCGGATGGCAGTCCGCTTTCGCCTGATCGTCACCCGATGATTATTCAGGCGCTGGAACAGGCAATAACCCAGTCCGAGTGGGTGCCGCCACGCACCCGCCGTCCGTCGGCCCGGCTTAAACATTTCAGCGTGGATACCGAAGTCAATTTCCTGCCAACGCACACCGACCGGCGCAGCTATCTGGAGCTGGTGGCGCTGGATCAGCCCGGCCTGCTGGCACGGGTCGGAGAAGTCTTTGCCGATCTGGGTGTCTCACTGCATGGCGCGCGCATCAGCACCATTGGCGAGCGGGTCGAAGATTTGTTTATTCTGGCCAACAGCGAACGGCAGGCGCTGAACGAAGAAATGCGCAAAGCGTTGCAACAACGGTTGACAGAGGCCCTTAATCCAAACGATAAAGTGTGACCCGACCCGACCGGTAAACATTTATCTTTTTACTTGTGCCGGGGTCTTGCCCGGCATCGTACATGACAGATCAGGAAAAAAATATGCAACAGTTACAGAGCGTTATTGAATCCGCCTTCGAACGTCGCGCTGACATCACCCCGACCAGCGTTGACAGCGAAACCCGTGATGCCATCAACCAGGTGATCTCTCTGCTGGACAGCGGTGCACTGCGCGTTTCTGAGAAGATCGACGGCGAGTGGGTAACGCATCAGTGGCTGAAGAAAGCAGTACTGCTCTCTTTCCGCATCAATGACAACCAGGTGATGGAAGGCGCTGAAACCCGTTTTTATGACAAGGTGCCGATGAAGTTTGCGGGCTGGGACGAGGCGCGCTTCAAAGAGGCCGGTTTCCGCGTGGTGCCGCCTGCGGCAGTGCGTCAGGGCGCGTTCATCGCCCGCAACACCGTACTGATGCCTTCTTACGTTAACATCGGCGCGTTCGTGGATGAAGGCACCATGGTGGACACCTGGGCGACCGTGGGCTCCTGTGCGCAGATCGGTAAAAACGTTCACCTCTCTGGCGGTGTCGGTATCGGCGGCGTACTGGAGCCGCTACAGGCTAACCCGACCATCATTGAAGACAACTGCTTCATCGGCGCACGCTCTGAAATCGTCGAAGGCGTGATTGTTGAAGAAGGCTCAGTGATCTCAATGGGCGTCTATATCGGTCAGAGCACCAAAATCTACGATCGTGAAACCGGCGAAGTACATTATGGCCGCGTTCCTGCCGGTTCAGTGGTGGTTTCCGGTAACCTGCCCTCCAAAGATGGCAGCTACAGCCTCTACTGTGCCGTGATTGTGAAGAAGGTGGATGCGAAAACCCTCAGCAAAACCGGCATCAACGAACTGCTGCGCACCATCGACTAATCTTCGTGACGGGCTGGAAACCAGCCCGTCATCTTTTCTTTACAATCCCTCCGTAACAGCCTGCTTCGCGTCGCGAATGATCGGGTGCGTTTAGTTTTCATCCAGGTCATAATCCGCGCCAGTTAAATCCTGTCGCGCAATGTTCATCCCGCTGCTTTATGTCTACAGTTGTCTGACGTCATGAACAAAACTGCGCGCTTCTCACTTTTGATGGAAACAACGCTATGTATGACAATCTGAAAAGCTTAGGAATCAGTAATCCGGACGATATCGACCGCTACAGCCTGCGTCAGGAAGCCAGCAACGACATTCTGAAAATTTACTTCCGCAAAGACAAAGGCGAGTTTTTCGCGAAGAGCGTTAAATTCAAATATCCGCGCCAGCGCAAAACGGTTGTGGCCGATCACGCGACGCAGGGCTACAAAGAAGTGCAGGAGATCAGCCCGAACCTGCGTTATGTCATCGATGAACTGGACCAGATTTGCCAGCGCGATCAGGTTGAAGTCGATCTGAAACGCAAAATCCTGGATGACCTGCGTCACCTGGAGAGCGTGGTCTCCCACAAAATCACTGAAATCGAATCGGACCTGGAAAAATTAACCCGCAACGGTCGTTAATTTTCGCGCCGACAGACAGGGCCAGCATTGCTGGCCTTTTTTATGACTGTGCCTCTTCCCTATCCCTGCTCATCCAGCTGCAACGCCACATAGAGCAGCAGCCGATCGTCGAACTGGCCAAGATTAAGCCCGGTCAGCTCAGAAATCCGGTTCAGCCGGTATTCCAGCGTATTACGATGAATAAAGAGCGCGCGCGCCGTGGCACCCGGCTGAACATTATGAGTGAACCAGGCGATCAACGTACGGCGCAGCAGGCCGTTGTTATCCATGCTTTTAAGTTTCGCCAGCGGCCGGGCGAGTTCGTTTGCCTGCCAGCCGCCGCGCAGGCTATCGAGCAGCACCGGCAGCATCAGGTCCTGATAAAAGTAGCTGCGCACGTCAGGCATCCGCTGCTTGCCAACCATCATCGTCGTGTGGGCCGTCCGGTAGGAGCGCGCAATACCGCCCGGGCCGCTGAAAAAGTTACCCAGCGCAATGCGCATCCGCAGGTGCCCGCTCTCTTTCATTCTCTGCAGTAACTGTTCGACGCGACGGCGATGGTCCTCCTGATCGTAACGGCCATGGGCATTCAGGGCGGGTTTCAGCACCACCATCTCCGTCAGCGATACGATAGCGATCAGGTTATCGCGCTCGGGTGTCGTCAGCAGGGTCTGCAGCTGCTGTAATTCCGACATCGCACTGTCGACGCCAAGCTGACCGCTGTCAATCTCCAGCACCGCGACCACGCGCGGCTGATTGAGATCGATGCCGAGCCGCTGCGCCCATTCGGTCAGCTGCGGTGACAGGGTATCGCTGCGGATCAGGTTCAGCACCAGCTCCTCACGCAGACGGCTATCCTGCGCCAGCAGATGCAACAGCCGCGCCTGTTCCAGCATCATCTCCGCCGTCATACAGACCAGCTCGCCGTAGTGACGTAATGCTACCGGCTCCCCCGTCAGGCCAATCACGCCGACGATGTCGCCATCGATCCGCAGCGGCAGGTTAATGCCAGGCCGCACACCATGAAGATGTTTAGCCACCGCCTCATCGATATCGACTATCCGCCCCTGCGAAAGCACCAGCAGCGCACCTTCGTGCAACTCTCCAATCCGTTCCCGGTCACCGCTGCCGATGATCCGGCCACGCGCATCCATCACGTTGACGTTGCTGTCAATAATCTTCATGGTGCGTGCCACGATATCCTGTGCCAGCCGGGCATCAAGGTGATAGGTTGCCATCCATTACTCCTGATAAAGAGGGGGAGAAACAGAATACGCATGCGCCCGGCGCAGAGCATTGTGCAGTTGCACAGAGCCGGGGAGGCATTTACTGAAAGTGCGGTCAGTATCACACTCTGGCAGGGTAAGGCGCAGACATAAAAAAGGCGGACCGCCGTCCGCCTGTTAGTGAGAGATGTACCGTTACTGCATCAGCAGATAGATACTGCTGTTACCACGTTTCACGTTCAGCGCCAGCACGGAAGGTTTGGTATCCAGCACTTTGCGCAGTTCACCCAGGTTTGTGACAACCTGCTGGTTAACGCCCTGGATCACATCGCCCTTTTTCAGGCCGATGCGTGCTGCGGCGCTGCCTGGTTTCACGTTATCCACGCGGACCCCTTTATCGCCGGTTTCCACATTGCTGAGGTCAGCCCCTTCAATGCCGGTATAAATGGTGGCGGACTGTACTTTCGCCTGGCTGCTCTGCTGCAGCTGGACGGAGACATCGACCGGCTTGCCGTCGCGCAGCAGACCCAGTTTCAGCGTGGTGCCTACCGGCAGTGAACCCACTTCGGCGCGCAGTGACGCGAAGCTGTTCAGCGGTTTGCCGTTCATTGAGACGATGACGTCACCCGCTTTAATCCCCGCTTTTGCCGCCGCCGAATCTGGCAGTACCTGGCTGACAAAGGCGCCGCGCTGCGCATCCACTTTCATTGCTTTGGCCAGTTCGGAGTTCAGCTCTGTCCCCTGCACACCCAGTTCGCCGCGTTTCACCTGACCAAACTCGACCATCTGAGCCGTCAGGTTTTTCACCATGTTGCTCGGAATAGCGAAGCCGATACCAATGTTACCGCCGTCCGGCGCCAGAATGGCGGTGTTGATGCCGATCAGCTCACCGTTAAGGTTAACCAGTGCACCACCGGAGTTCCCGCGGTTGATCGCCGCATCCGTCTGGATAAAGTTTTCGTAGTTTTCCACATTCAGGCCGCTGCGGCCCAGTGCCGAGACGATACCTGACGTCACGGTTTCGCCCAGTCCGTAAGGGTTGCCGATCGCCACGGTGTAGTCACCCACGCGCAGATTATCGGAGTCAGCGATTTTCACTGCGGTCAGGTTTTTCGCATCTTTCAGCTGGATCAGCGCGATGTCTGAGCTGGGATCTTTACCAATCACTTTAGCGTCGTAACGGCGACCGTCGCTGAGCTGCACCTGAATTTTGGTCGCATTGTTGACCACATGGTTGTTCGTCACCACATAGCCTTTTTCGGCATTAATGATAACGCCCGATCCCAGCGCACGGAATTTTTCCTGCTGCGTATCAGGTGCGGGCGCACCGCCCCCCTCGCCGCTCTGGCACATAGGGGAACTCTGGAACGGAGAACCGTCCTGACAGAAAGGCGAGTTATCGCCAAAGAATTGCTGAAACTGTTGTGGCATACGCGGGGTTTTTACCGTGGTAGTTCCCTCGACGCTGATACTGACCACAGAAGGCATCACCTTCTCCAGCATAGGTGCCAGGCTTGGCTGCTGCTGGCTATCAGATGAGGCCGTTTGTGCAGCAGAAACAGTAACAGGGGCGAGTGCCATGCTCAGGCTCAGGGCCAGCGCACTTAACATTAAGTTCTTTGTTTTCATTTTTCATTTCTCAATAAGATTACTGTTCAGACCATTGCTGTGGTCGAAAGGTGAGATAAATGTTTTAGCGCGAAGTTCCTTTAAAAGTTTTAGCCAAAGGTAAAAATTTATTCGCGCTCTTTACAATCGGCGGCTTATTCTACGGCCATCAGTCGCCGGTACTCATCCCAGGCATAGAGATCGGTCATGCCGCTGATATAGTCCTGAATAAGCCGGAAACGATAATAACGCTCCCACAACAGCCGTTGATATTTATGTTCCACGACCAGGTTACGCATTTTATGCAGATAGGCTTTGCGATGTTTGCCGGAGAGCTTATGGAAAAGCCGGGTTTCAATAGGGTGCTGGCGCAGGAAATCTTCATTTATCAGCGTGGTAAAGGCTTCATAATTCAGGCGCATCAGTGGCGCATAGATCTCCAGTAAGCCCTTAATCACCCGATAGCCCTGCAGCTCCAGCTGCTCGACTTCGGAGTGATTAAACACCTGCTGGCGCGCGACGGTCTTGAACAGTTGCAGCAGTCGTCCCTCTTCTCCCTCATCTTCCAGCAGCGCATGATTGAAACTTCCCGCGAATATCGCTGGCAGATTATCGACAAAACGTTTTACTGCGTAGCTTACCAGCACGCTCTGAACATTTACGCGTAATGACATAAAAAATTGATCGCTGCGGCTGCGGCGTTTTTTACTGCAGGCTTCACGCCAGGCTTCACCAATCGTCCGGCTGAAGGCATCATTATTTTTAACCGGGCCCCAGGCTTTATTCAGAAACTCATACAAACTTTCAACATTAAAGATATCTTTTTCTACAGCATCGTCCAAATCGGCAATACAGTAGGAGATATCATCGGCGGCTTCCATTATATAGGTCAGCGGAAAACGGTGATGTTCTTCCATATTGGTGGCGGCGCGCAGGTCAGCAATATAATCCTGCTCGGAGAGATAAAACCCCGGCTTTTTCATTAATACACTAAATTCGGCGGGCTTTTCACCCTGCCACCAGGCGGGCGCGGTATATTTCAGGATACAGGCGACCTGAGAATAGCTAAGATTGAGTTGCAGCAGCGTGTGCACCATACGGATAGCCTGTGCGTTGCCCTCAAAATGACAGAGGTCCTGACGAATCATGGCGTTGAGTTGATCAAATGCTCTGCGCTGCGCCTCCCCTTCCACGCCCGCCACCAGCGGGTCCACCAGTTCGGCGGCAAGATTCTCTTCAAACCAGTCGTTAATGGCCGCCTCGCCGAAATGGCCAAACGGCGGATTGCCGACGTCATGCAGCAGACACGCCATCTCGATCAGGCTTTCAAATGCCCCTTCCAGTTCATCCAGCCCATACTGCGCCAGTCCGCCCTGCATCTTCAGCGTCTGCAGAATCTCTTTGGTGATATATCGCCCGGTCTGCTGTACCTCCAGCGAGTGCGTCAGGCGGGAGCGGACGGCAGCGTTGCGTTCCAGTGGAAAGACCTGAGTTTTCTGCTGCAGGCGGCGGATAGCCGCTGAGTTGATAATGCGTCCGCGGTCGCTCTCAAAATGACGCGTAATGTAATATTCGCCTTCCGGATCTTTTCGACTGGTATAAGGGCGCGAGAAGCTGATCTTCTTCCTGAAATTGATCGCCGACATAAATTACCCCTGACTTTTTCGTGAATTAATCCCCGGATTGCCATGCTAGACTATGCCCTAAATTTTGACTCTTTACATTAGCGGAACTCATTATGAAAGCAGGCATCATTGGCGCGATGGAGCAGGAAGTCACCCTGCTGCGCGACAAAATTGAAAACCGTCAAACGCTGTCGCTGGCGGGTTGTGAAATTTATACCGGCACCCTGCAGGGCGTTGAGGTGGCACTGCTGAAATCGGGCATTGGTAAAACCTCTGCCGCGCTGGGTACCACGCTGCTGCTGCAGCTCTGCAAACCCGACGTGGTGATCAACACCGGTTCGGCGGGCGGTTTAGCCTCTTCACTCAGCGTCGGCGATATCGTGGTATCCGAAGAGGTACGCTATCACGATGCTGACGTCACCGCGTTTGGCTATGAGCCGGGTCAGATGGCGGGTTGTCCGGCCGCGTTTGTTGCCGACAGTACGCTGGTCGCCGCGGCAGAAGCCTGCATCACGCAGCTGAACCTGAATGCCGTGCGCGGTCTGGTGGTCAGTGGTGATGCCTTTATTAACGGTGCGGAGCCGCTGGCGCGTATTCGTCATCAGTTCCCGCAGGCCATTGCCGTTGAAATGGAAGCAACCGCAATCGGCCACGTCTGCCATCAGTTCCAGGTGCCTTTCGTGGTCGTGCGCGCGATCTCCGATGTCGCCGATCAGGAATCTCACCTCAGCTTCGATGAGTTCTTAAGCGTTGCGGCGAAGCAATCTTCGCTGATGGTGGAGAACCTGCTGGCGCATCTGGCGCGTGGCTAAAACGTGGCTCTTCTGCTGGCTGCTGCTATTCAGCGGCAGCCTGCTGGCTTCCCCGCCCCGTGTTATCACCCTCGCGCCTCACCTGACCGAACTCGCCTTTGCAGCCGGGATCACCCCGATTGCAGTCAGCGCCTGGTCCGACTATCCGCCGCAGGCGAAACAGATTGAACAGGTTGCTGACTGGCAGGGTATCCGGGCCGAACGTATTCTGCAGCTAAAGCCCGATCTGGTGCTGGCCTGGCGCGGAGGCAATCCGCAGCGTCAGATTGATCAGCTACAACAGCTCGGCGTGACCGTGAAATGGATCGATCCGCAGACGCTGGATGAGATGTTCACGGCGCTGGCCGGGCTGGGCCGCTGGAGTCCTGATCCGGCGCAGGCCGTCCATGCTGCACAGCAGCTGCGTGAGCAGGCAACTGCGCTGCGGCAGCGCTATGGCCATCTCACCGTCATTCCGCTTTTTCTGCAGTTTGGTCAGCAGCCGCTGTTTACGGCCTCGGGTGCCACGCTGCAGAATGCGGTCATCCGGTTATGCAGTGGCAGCAATATCTTTGCAAAAAGTCGCGTCAGCTGGCCGCAGGTCAGCCGCGAACAGGTACTGATGCGCCATCCGCAGGCGATTGTGATCGCGGGCAGCGCCCGGCAGGCGGAGAACATCCGCGCCTTCTGGCGGCCACAGCTCAGCATCCCGGTGATCGCCATTAACGAAGACTGGATCAGCCGGCCAGGCCCGCGCCTGCTGCTGGCGGCCCGGCAGCTCTGTGCGGCCCTGCATCCTGACCCGTAAATTCTGGAATTAACTAAAGTCCCTGTGGTGTTTGCCGTTAATTAACAGCAGAGACGGATGCGCCACGTATGCTCGCCGTCCTTTCAGCGCTTATGCGCCTTTACGACACCAGGAACTGATTATGACCAGAGCACTGCTGCTGGCCATAGGGCTATCGTTCGCCGGTACGGCGATTGCGGGATCGATAAATGGCTCTATCGGTGCCAGACTTGTTATCTATTCACGCTGTGAAATCAGCACGACTCCGCGCCAGTCCGCGCCGCAGATCGCCTGTGGCAGACAGCCGCAGGCACTGCCGCGCGTGACGGAGAGTCAGCTTCAGGGAAGCGTGACGCAGCGTCAGCGGTTGATTACGGTCGAGTGGTAAGTGAGGCCGTCAGGATGACGGCCTGCATCATCAGATACTGAAAGAGGAACCACACCCGCAGGTGGTTTTGGCATTGGGGTTAGTCACGATAAAACGCGAACCTTCCAGACCTTCCGTGTAGTCCACCGAACCGCCCACCAGATACTGCAGGCTCATCGGGTCAACGACCAGGGAGACGCCCTGCTTTTCAATCGTCATATCGCCATCGTTCAGCTGGTCATCAAAGGTGAAGCCATACTGGAAACCGCTGCAACCGCCACCGGTGATATAGACGCGCAGTTTCAGCGCCGGGTTCTCTTCGTCGGCAATCAGGTTCTTCACCTTGGTGGCTGCGGCGTCGGTAAACTGCAACGGCAGTGCTGCTACTTCATCACTCATGTTTTACTCCGGTAAACGCCCAGGTCAGAAAACGACCTCAATTACGCTATTATCAGTCAGCACCTCAGCGCAATCAAGCTCTGCCCTTCGCACTCTGTGCCGCTTTCCGCCTGCTTAAGGGCGCTGCGGGTGAATCCGCCTTTCGTCTGCTGCCCCTCTTCCGTAGAATAGGGCAATATTTTTCTGAACCGCTGGAGCCGAAAATGAGTAAGTCCGAACAACTGTTTGCCGAGGCACAACGCCTGATCCCGGGTGGGGTAAACTCGCCAGTACGCGCATTTACCGGTGTGGGTGGTGCTCCGCTGTTTATTGAACATGCTGACGGCGCTTACCTTTATGACGCCGATGGTAAAGCCTATATCGACTATGTCGGATCCTGGGGACCGATGGTGCTGGGCCATAACAACAGCACAATCCGCGATGCGGTGATTGAAGCCGCTCAGCGCGGGCTGAGCTTTGGCGCACCGACCGAAATGGAAGTGACGATGGCGCAGCTGGTGTGCGAACTGGTGCCCAGCATGGAGATGGTGCGCATGGTGAACTCCGGCACCGAAGCGACCATGAGCGCCATCCGCCTGGCGCGTGGCTTTACCGGCCGCGATAAAATCATTAAGTTTGAAGGCTGCTACCACGGCCACGCCGATCACCTGCTGGTGAAGGCCGGCTCCGGCGCCCTGACGCTGGGTCAGCCAAACTCGCCGGGCGTTCCGGCCGATTTCGCGAAGCATACTCTGACCTGCACCTTTAACGATCTCGACTCAGTGCGCAGCGCCTTTGCGCAATATCCTGATGATATCGCGGCCATTATTGTGGAGCCGGTTGCCGGCAACATGAACTGCATTCCGCCTCAGCCCGACTTCCTGCCGGGTCTGCGTGCGATCTGTGATGAGTTCGGTGCGCTGCTGATAATCGATGAGGTGATGACCGGTTTCCGCGTCGCGCTGGGCGGTGCCCAGGCGCATTACAACGTGCGTCCCGATCTGACCTGCCTTGGAAAGATCATCGGTGGCGGAATGCCGGTCGGCGCCTTCGGTGGCCGTCGCGACGTCATGGCCGCGCTGGCCCCGACCGGGCCGGTTTATCAGGCGGGCACGCTCTCCGGTAACCCCATCGCGATGGCTGCGGGCTACGCCTGCCTGTCGCAGATTGCGCAGCCGGGCACCCATGAGAAACTGGATGCCCTGACCCGCCAGCTGGCAGAAGGTCTGCGCGAGGCCGCACAACAGCAGAACATCCCGCTGGTGATTAACCACGTTGGCGGCATGTTCGGCCTCTTCTTCACCGAAGCTGACAGCGTGACCTGTTACGCGGATGTGACACGCTGCGACGTGGAGCGTTTTAAAACCTTCTTCCACCTGATGCTGGAAGAAGGCGTTTACTTTGCGCCCTCAGCCTATGAAGCGGGCTTTATGTCGCTGGCCCACAGCGAAGCAGATATTCAGCACACCGTGGACGCCGCGCGTCGTTGCTTCGCGAAGCTGTAATATCGACAACGTTAAAGACAAAGACCGGCAGCAGCCGGTCTTTTGTTATTGATAAGGTTAGCCCCGCTCTGGTGTGAGAGAGTGCAGGCACAGGAAACAGGGTCAGACCGGGATGCCACGAAAGCCGTCGTCCATGACTTGCCTGGCCCGCGCGATTACGCACCTCATCCATCAAATGCACCCGTAAACGAGCCAGCGTTTTGCGTTGTTTATAAACGCGCCTGGCGTTTTTCCGGGCGGCGGGACGCTTCAGACCCGATTCCCTGCGCATTGCGCTTCTTCGTTGTTGTCAGATTCCCCCTGCTCTGGATCGGGCCGCTCTCTTAAACCAGCCTGCGTTTTCCTCTTAACCCGAGCGCCTGAGCAGCCAGATAAAGTACGGCGCACCTAAAAATGTCGCCATCAGCCCGGCCGGAATCTGATCCGGGAACGCCAGCATCCGCCCGCACCAGTCAGCCAGCACCATCAATCCAGCCCCCAGCAGCCCCGACAGTAGCAGCTGCGGTAAAGCTCGCCGGAAACCCAGCATCCGCGCCAGATGCGGCGCCATCAGGCCGACGAAACTCAGCGGGCCGATAGTCAGGGTTGCGCTTGCAGTGAGCGCGGCAGCCAGCAGCAGCAGACTCAACCGTGCCGGCGTTAACGCCAGACCAGCCGACCGCGCAGTCGCACTGCCCAACGGTAGCAGCGTCAGCCAGCGCGTGGCCAGCGGTGCCAGCCCCACCAGCAGCAGAGCACAGAGTGCGCTCTGTATCGCCTGCGTCCCGCTGATGTTATAGGTCGACCCCGAAATCCAGGTCAGCAGCCCGCCCATCCGCGGATCGCCGCTGGCCAGCAGCAGCATCAGCAGGGTCACAAAGGTACTGTTGAGCGCCATGCCCGCCAGCAGCAACCGCTCCGGCGTAAAGCCTCCCCGGCTGGCTACCGTCATGATCACCAGCAGCGTCAGCGCCGCCCCCAGCGCACCGGCGGGCAACAGCCAGACCACCGCATCACCAGGTACAAAAAACATCATGACAACCACGCCGCAGGCGGCTCCGGAGCTGATGCCCAGCACTTCCGGACTGGCCATTGGGTTGCCGGTCAGCCGCTGGATCAGGCTCCCGGCCACGCCCAGCATCAGACCGGTCACCAGCGCGGCCAGCACCCGAGGAGCACGCCACGGCAGCAAGGAGTGCAGCATCTCACCGGCTGCGACACGCCAGCCCAGCGCATCGCGCCCGAACGCCAGACCGGCCCATATCAGCAGGCCCAGGACAATAAGCGCGATCAGCAGCCAGCGCAGCAGGTTCTGCCGTTCGGCGGGCACCCTGTCGCCCTGATTCAGCGCGGGTGGCACAGAGCCGGTGCGCAGGCGCGGCAGCAGCCACAGGAGGATCGGCACACCGAGCAGCGCCGTGGCCGTACCAGTCGGAATATCGCGCCCATGCTGGCTGAGCCACATCACGCAACTGTCCGCCAGCCAGAGCAGCAGCGCACCCGTCAGCGGGGCCAGCACCATCCGGCTGATGAGCCGCCGCCCCCCCAGCAGCTTCGCCAGCAGCGGCGCAAACAGCCCGATAAAACCAATGATGCCGGCGACATTTACCAGCTGTGCGCTGAGCAGAATCGCCAGCCCCAGCCCGCCAATCCGGGCGACAGAGAGGGCCAGACCCAGGTTTTTCGCCACAGTGTCATCCAGCCCCATCAGCGTCAGCGGACGCAGCAGCGCCAGCGCCACGACAAACGCCAGCAGCAGACGCGGCCAGAGCTGTTGCACATTCTCCCAGCCCATCTGATTCAGCGCACCGCTGCTCCAGAGAAACATGTTCTGCAGCTGGTCATGGTTAAAAATCGCAAAAATTTGATTGACCGCGCCGCTGTAAAGGCTCAGCACCAGCCCGGCCAGGATCAGCGTGACCGGCGACAGCCGCCTGTTCCAGGCCACGCCAAAGACCAGGGCGCCCACCAGCAGCGCGCCGCTCAGCGCCGCAAACTGCTGCGCCAGCATGCCGCCCGGCAGATGCCACAGCGTGGCAACGGTAATGCCCAGCTGGGCGCCGGAAGAGACGCCCAGCGTGGTCGGCTCCGCCAGCGGATTGCGCAGGATCTGCTGAAACAGCAGACCGGCCAGGCCCAGCCCGGCGCCCACCAGCAGCGCCAGCACCGTACGCGGCAGCAGACTGTAGTGAAACACCATCTGCGGCAGGTTATCGACGGCCGGTGACCAGAGCGCCTGCCACCATTCCGCCTGCGGCAGCGCCCCATGCAGCGTTGTCAGCGTGAGGCTCAGCGCCAGCACGAACAGCAGGCTGAGCAGGCCCGCAGGAAAGAGAGCGTCACGCATCAGGGTTTCTCCAGCGCGTGTTCCAGCACGCGAACAAAGTGCAGCGCCGAGAGTGTGGCACCGTAATACCAGACGGCTGGTACACGCTGAAAGCGTCCGCTGCGCACAAACGGCATCGCCTGCCACAGCGGGCTGCGCATCAGTTGCTGCATCTCCATATCGTTGTCGTGATCGAAACAGATCGCCTCAACGTCGCCCAGCTGTGCCAGCTGTTCGATACCGATCACCGCACTGCCCCAGAAACTGGTTTCGCCATGCCAGCCATTTTTCAGGCCCAGCAGGCTCATCACCTCCAGAAACAGGCTGTTTTTGCCAAAGGTGATAGCGTGACGGCTGTCGAGCAGCGTCATCAGCAGGATCGTGCGGCCGGCATAGGGCGCCAGACGCTGACGCGCCGCCGCCAGCTGCGCATCAACTTCGCGCAGATGCTGCTCCGCCCGTTCGCTTATGCCCAGACGCGCCGCCAGCTGACGTAGCGAGGCCCGGGCGGCGGTAAAGGGTTTACCGTCGCCGCTGTGGAGGTCAAACCCCATGGCTGGCGCAATACGCTGCAGCTTATCTTTTGCGGGGCCATAGCCGTTGGAGCAGAGGATCAGGGAGGGCTGCATCTGCGCCATCAGCTCAAGATTAGGCTCGGTACGCAGACCCACGTCGATGACGCCAGCGGGAAGCGGTGGCTGGCCAACCCAGATGTTGTAGTTGTGCAGATCGGCTACCCCATAAGGCGTAATACCCAACGCCAGCAGAAGTTCGGTGGGTAACCACTCCAGCGCGATAATGCGGCCAGCCTGGGGCGTAGCGGCACGCAGGGGAATGGAACAAAACAGCGGCGAGGCCGCCAGCGCCAGCATCAGCCTGCGGCGATAAAGATCGGGCATCATACTTCCTTAACAGACAAAACTGACCGGCGCGCCGCCCTGCGGATGCGGCAGAATGCCCATCGGGATGCCATAAATCGCCGCCAGCACGTCAGCCTGCATAATGGCGTCTGCGTCACCGTCGGCAATCATCGCTCCCTGACGCAGTGCCACCAGATGATCGCAGTAGCGCGCGGCCATATTGATATCGTGCAGTACGGCAATCACCGTTAAACCCCGTTGCTGACTCAGCGTTTTTATCAGTGCCAGCACCTCGACCTGATGAGCGATATCCAGCGCCGATGTCGGTTCATCCAGCAGCAGACAGCGGCTGTTCTGCGCCACCATCATCGCCAGCCAGGCACGCTGGCGCTCGCCGCCGGACAGGCTATCCACCAGCCGTCCGGCAAAAGGCTTCAGCCCGACCTGGGCAATCGCTTCTTCCACCCTGTCGCGATCCTCCTGCCCAAAGCGTCCCAGTGCGCCATGCCAGGGATAGCGGCCTATAGCCACCAGTTCGCGAACCGTCATCCCTTCCGCTGCCGGTAACTGCTGCGGCAGATAGGCGACCTCGCGGGCAAAGGCTTTGCTGCTCCAGGCTTCTGTCGGCTGCTGATTCAGCAGAACCTTGCCATGGCTGGCGGTATGATGGCGGCCCAGCATTTTCAGCAACGTCGACTTGCCCGAGCCGTTATGACCAATCAGCGCCGTCATTTTGCCCGGCGGAAAGGTCAGCGACAGTGGCTGAAGCAGCGTACGGCCTGGCACGTCAAAACCGGCGTTTTTCAGGGTAAAGGTCGACGCTTCTGCGTGAGGATACAGCATGGTTATTCCTGTGAACGAACGGGCGCCTGCGCGCCCGGTTAAATCAGAATCTGAAGGTTGCGGTGCCGACAATCTGGCGCTCCGCCCCCCAGTAGCAGGCGTATTCACGGTAGCAGCTGGCGACATACTCACGATTGAACAGATTGTTGACGTTAACGCCAACGGATGAGCCCGGCAGACCCAAACGGCCCAGATCATATTTCAGCGCCGCATCCACCGTGGTGTAACCGGCCACCTTAAAATTCTGGTTCTGCTGCGCGCCTGCGTTGTAAAGCCCCTGGCTCTCGCCGACATAACGCACACCCGCGCCCACCGTCACGCCCGATAACGCAGTTTCGTGGAAGGTGTAATCACTCCACAGAGAAGCCATCTGTTTTGGCACCTGTACCGGCGTTTTGCCTTTCAGCTGCGTGTCTTCCGTGTATTCGGCATCGGTGTAGGTGTAAGCGGCCGTCAGGTTTACATTGGCATTCAGCGCGGCTTTCGCTTCCAGCTCTACGCCACGCGATCGGATCTCGCCACTCTGCACGCTGGCATTGGGATGACTAACCGTATCCGGATCGGCCGTCAGATTTTTGGTTTTGGTGAGCTGATAAAGCGCGGCGGTAAGGACAACCGGACGATCTTTCGGCACATACTTCACCCCCGCTTCATACTGCTTCGCGCGTGACGGATCGAACGCCTGACCGTCATAGGTCCCACCCGCATTGGGAATAAAGGCTTCGCTGTAGCTGAAATAAGGTGCGATACCGTTATCAAACACATAGTTCAGACCACCCCGCCAGGTAAAGGCCTGATCGTTCTGACGGTCAACGCTATTTTCCACCCGATCGTAAACCGAGGTCATGGCGTAGTCGTAACGTCCACCGAGTGTCAGCACCCAGCGGTTCCACTCCATCTGATCCTGCGTATAAAGGCCGGTCTGACGCTGCTTATTGAGATGCTGATAAGGGCCGTAGGATGCCACGCTGTCATTGCCATACTGCGGATTAACGGCATTCAGGCTGGATGCCGCACCATACTGAGCGTCGATATCATTGCGGGTACGCTGGAAGTCCACGCCCAGCAACAGCGTATGATCCACCTGGCCGGTAGCAAATTTTGCCTGCGCCTGGTTATCCACCGCGAACTGATTCAGCTTCTCATGGGAAAGCGCAGAGCCACGGAATATCTCCTGTGTTCCCGGGATAAGACCATTGCCGTAGATGCTGCGATAGTCGGTGCGGAGATCGGCGTAACGCAGATTCTGACGCACCGTCCAGGTGTCGTTGAAGCTGTGCTCAGCGTTATAGCCCACCATCTTGGTGGTGCGTGAAATTTTATTGCTCTGCTCACCTTCATCAAAGTCAGTCGGCAGTTTGTACTCGCTGCCGTCGGCGCGGGTGATCGGCACGACGGTGCCCTGCCGCGGCAGCCAGCCGTAATAGCCGGTTTCCGGCTCGTTCTGGAAATAGGTCAGCAGATCGATACGGGTGCGATCGTCGGGACGCCAGCTGAATGCCGGAGCGAGGGTGTAACGCTTCTCTTTGTTCATCGCCTGCTGCGCATCCTGACTGCGCGCCTGGCCGGTCAGCCGATAGCTGTAAACGCCGTCATCATCCAGCGCCCCACCGAAATCAAAGCCGGTCGAGAAGAGATTGTCGTTGCCCATCTGGAACTGCACTTCACGCAGGGTTTCCTGCGTTGGCCGCTTGCTTACCAGCGCAACCACACCGCCGGGATTGCTTTTGCCATACAGCACCGACACCGGCCCGCGCAGCAGTTCGGCACGCTCCAGGAAGTAGGGATCGATGGCAAACTCGGAGAAGCTATCCCCCTGTAGTTTCAGACCATCGAGATACTGATTAGTACTGGTTTCGCTAAAGCCGCGAATCGACAGGGCATCAATCACACCTGAACTGCCACGGTTTCCGGTCAGCACGCCAGGCGTATAGTTAAACGCCTCTTTCACACGGGTGACGTTGTGCATCGCCATCTCTTCACGGGTGACCACCGACACAGACTGCGGATTTTTTTCAATGGGTGTATCGGTTTTGGTACCCGTGGCGCTGCGTTTCGCCGCGACCGTTGGCGCCGGGCCCCAGGGATTTTCCGCTTCGACGCCGCTGCCGCCATCGGCCGAGACGACCAGCGTTTCCGTCTGCGCCGCATGAAGGCTGGCGCTGAGGCTGAGGGTAATCAGGATGCCCAGAAGAGGACGGGAAAAGGTTTTTTGGGTGTTGTCAGAAAAAGTCGTTCGCACGTTCATAAAAGTGTCTCTGGACAGTAGGCGCAATCAGGCGAATCGAAACGATAATGATTATTATAACGTTTCGATAATATGCGAAAGGTCTCAGGTACTGCAAGCGGAAATCCCCGCCGTAACAGCCTGTGCAGACCCGCATGCGCAGGATCGACCGGCATAAAAAAGGGCGCCGAAGCGCCCTTTTTAACCGGTAAGACCGGTTTATTTGCCAAACATATCTTTTATCCAGCCTGCTACGCCGTCGCTATCCTTCTGCTCCTGCGGTTGCTGCTGCTGCTGCTGATCGAACAGCTGTTGCTGCTGCTGAATCTGTTGCTGCTGCTGCTGACACAGCGCATTCGGATCCAGCGCCCACACCGGCAGCGAACGCCAGGTGCTGCTGCCCGTGCCGCAGACAAAGTTTCCGGCAGAATCCACATTCATCATCGACACATCTTCCGGTGGCGTCAGCTGCAACGGCATCGGCGCCTGGATGTCGAGGTAGCGACGATAGAGCTGCATCGCCCCGCTGGCACCATAGAGTTTGGTCGGCTGGTTGTTATCGCGTCCCACCCAGGTGATCGCCACTTCTTTGCCATCGATACCGGCAAACCAGCTGTCGACCAGGTCGTTGGTGGTCCCGGTTTTCCCGGCCAGATGCGCATTCGGGAAACGTGCGCCCAGCGCACGGGCGGTACCGTGATCGGCGACCTGCTGCATCGTGTAGAGCGTCAGATAAGCGGCCTGCGCCGGTTCAACACGCTGCGCCTGCGGATAACTCTGATAGAGCACGCTGCCATCTTCCGCAATCACCGAACGCACGGCGGACAGCGACGCGCGGTTGCCGCCGCTGGCGATCGACTGGAACGCCTGCGCCACTTCAATCGGCGTCAGGTTCAGGGCGCCCAGCAGCATCGCCGGCACCGGATGCAGCTGATCTTTCGGCACGCCCAGTTTGTTCCATGTCTCCACCACTGCATCCAGACCCAGCGTCATGCCGAGGTTAACCGTCGGAACGTTCATGGAGTTGGTCAGTGCATCCACCAGCATCACTTTACCGCTGAAGCGACGGTCATCGTTCATCGGCTTCCAGATGCTGCCGTTGGGCTGCTTCAGCGCAATCGGCTCATCCGCAATCCAGCTATTCAGTCGATAGCTGTTGGGCTGGCTCAGCGCGGTGAGATAGGTCGCCGGTTTTGCCAGTGAACCGATAGAGCGACGCGCCTGCAGCGCACGGTTATAACCGGCATACTGCGGATCTGCCCCGCCGACCATCGCACGGACTTCGCCGCTGAAGCGGTCGACCACCACCATCGCCGTTTCCAGATCTTTCAGGCCACGCTGTTTTTTCAGCGTCGGAATGCCATCAATCACCGCTTTTTCGGCTGCATCCTGCGACACCGGATCCAGCGTGGTGAAGATTTTCACCCCGGAGAGATCCTTGATTTTGTCGCCCAGCTTCGCCTGCAGTTCATTCCGTACCATCTGCATAAAGGCAGGCTGTGGCGTGATAACGCCGCCCTTCGGCTGCACGCCCAGCGGACGCGCCGACAGCATGTCATACAGCTCCTGGTCGATGACTTTCTGCTGCTGCAGCAGACGCAGTACCAGGTTGCGACGCTCCAGCGCCAGTTTCGGATTACGCCACGGATTATAGAGTGACGCCCCCTTCACCATGCCGACCAGCATCGCCTGCTGATCCAGACTCAGTTCATCAACCGGACGGCCAAAGTAGTAGAGGCTCGCCAGCGGGAAACCGCGGATCTGATCGCTGCCCGCCTGACCGAGATAGACCTCGTTCAGGTAGAGTTCCAGAATGCGATCTTTGCTGTAGCGCGCATCCATGATCACTGCCATATAGGCTTCACGCGCTTTACGCCACAGCGAACGCTCGTTGGTGAGGAACAGGTTCTTCACCAGCTGCTGCGTCAGGGTACTGCCGCCCTGCACCGCTTTACCGGCTGTAATGTTTGCCAGGAAGGCACGTCCGATTGAGTACGGGCTGATGCCATCATGCTCGTAAAAGTGACGATCTTCGGTGGCGATCAGCGTATCGACCAGCAGATCCGGGAAGCCGGTGCGCGGAACGAAGAGTCGCTGTTCACCGTTCGGTGACTGCAGCATGGTGATCAGGCGCGGATCGAGGCGGAAAAAGCCAAAATCGCGGCCGGTTTCGAGGTTTTTAATCTCGCTCAGCTCATTCTTCGTGAAGCTCATGCGCGCGTGGATCTGCCCCTCTTTACTGTCGGGGAAATCAAACGGACGGCGCAGCAGTTCAATCGTGTTGCCCTTAACCGAAAACTCGCCAGGGCGGGTGATCCGGGAGACTTCGCGATACTGGGTTCCTTCCAGCAGTGCCACCATTTCACTTTTGTTGTAGGCCATGCCCGGTTCCAGGCTGACCATGCGGCCATAGACGGTGGCGGGCAGTTGCCACACTTTACCGTCGATCCGGCTGCGAATTTCCGAGTCGAGGTAGATGCCCCACGCGGCCATCACCACCACAAACACCAGGAACAGTTTGATTACCCATCCCAGCCAACGGCGTTTGCCGCGCGGCGGTTTTCCACCTTTACCTTTACGTGGCACCGGCGCCTCCTCCTCGTCATCATTAAAATCGTCCTGGTCGATATCCTGTTCGATATCCCTGCGTCGCCCCCGGCCCGTACTGCTGCGCGGCGGCAACGCTTTACCTTTGCGCCCTATTGGTTCGCGATCGTTCCCAGACATTACTTTTCTTCTCCAGGCAGTGCTTACAGCAGCGCCGCTACTCTAACGGCTTTCTCGCGTGCCGCATGGCAGAACCCTCTGAATTCGATCCAGTGGACTCAACCCTGCGGGGACATTTTTTTGGTCCGCCTTGTGGGCAAGGCGGTGGCCGGATCCTCTGGCCAGAGATGTTTAGGATAGCGCCCTTTCATCTCTTTCCTGACCTCCGGCCAGGCCCCCCGCCAGAACGCCGCCAGATCGCGGGTGATCTGCAGCGGGCGCTGGGCGGGCGATAACAGCTCCAGCACCAGCGGGACGCGCCCATCGGCGACCGCCGGATTGTGCGCTTCGCCAAACATCTCCTGAATTCGCACCGCCAGGGCGGGCGGCTTATCCGCATCGTAGCGAATGGGCAGCCGGCTTCCGGTCGGCACAGTGTAATGAGTTGGCAGCGCACTATCCAGCCGCTGACGCTGTGACCATGTGAGTAAATGTAAGAGTGCGGTGGTCAGGTTCACCGCCTGCAGGCTGCGAAGATCGCGCACGGCGGCCATCTGCGGAAGCAGCCACTGCGGCAGGCTCTCAAGCAGCGTGCTGTCATCGGTAGCAGGCCAGCTCTCTTCCGGCAGCCACTGCGCCGCACACTGGATGCGCAGTCGCAACTGCTCCGCCTCTGGCGTCCAGCCCAGAACCGACAGCCCCTTTTCAGCGATCCAGCGTAGCATGGCCGCATGCAGCACCTCCGGCTCCGGCCGCGCCAGCGGCTGGGTTTTCAGCACCAGCGCGCCGATCTGCTCGCGCCTGAACGCGCGCAGCGTACCTTTCTCTTCGTCCCACTCCACTTCGGTCCGGCGTTCCACCAGTGCCGGCTGCTGCTGGCACAGAGCCTCAATGTCAACCGGCAGTGCCAGCAGCATTCGGGCATCCGGCGCGGCGCTGGTCTGCAGCAGCGCCGGGACAATCAGCCATTCACTGCGCGTCAGGCCATCCTGTTCATCAAGCCTGGCACCCAGCCCGTTGGCCAGCTGATAGCGGCCACTCAGGTCACGCCGTCGCGCCAGCCGATCGCCGAAGCCCGCCGCCAGCAGTCCGGCAAAACGCTCCTCATCGACCCGGCCGCCCCGGATCCGAAGCCGCTGTTGCCACTGCTGCGCCCGCCGCTGCCATTGAGGCTGAGGCCGATGCAGCGCATCACGCAGGTCGCCGCTGCCGCTGCGCGGCGGATCTTCCAGAATCGCCACCAGCAGGGCGGCACTGGCGACCGCATCCGGACCCTCGCCTGCCGCACAGAGCAGCGCCGCAAGGCGGGGATCGCAGCCCAGCTGCGCCATGCGCCGGCCCAGCGGGTTAAGCAGGCCGTGGCTGTCCAGCGCCCCCAGCCGGGTCAGCTGCTGTTGTGCCGCACCGAGATGGCGGGCAGGGGGTTCATCCAGCCACTGTAACTGCCCGGGCTGCGTACAGCCCCACTGCAGCAGATCCAGCCACAGCGAGGAGAGATCGCTATTGAGGATCTCCGGTTCACTCTGCGCTGCTGCACGTGCAGCCTGTTCCTGCGGCAGTAAATGCAGGCAGATCCCCGGCATCAGTCGACCGGCACGGCCCGCACGCTGGATCATGGAGGCCTGACTGATCCGCTGGGTCTGGAGACGCGTGACACCAGTGCGGGCGTCAAACAGGGCGCTGCGCTCAAGGGCGCTGTCGACCACCAGCCGGATCCCCTCAATGGTCAGGCTGGTTTCGGCAATATTGGTGGCGAGGACCACCTTACGGCGTCCGGCGGCGGCGGGCAGAATCGCCTGTCGCTGCGCCGCCAGCGGCAGCGCGCCATACAGCGGGGTCAGATCCACATCGTCCGCAATCCGGGATTCCAGTGCGCGCTTCACCCGCTCGATCTCCGCCACGCCGGGCAGAAACAGCAGCAGCGAGCCGCTCTCGTCCCGCAGCAGCTGGGCGACCTCCCGTGCGACCGCCTCTTCAAAGCGCACAGTCTGATTCAGTGACGCATAACGCCTTTCGACCGGAAAGCTGCGCCCTTCTGAGACGATCAGCGGCGCATCGGGCAGCCGTGCCGCCAGCCGGGCATTGTCCAGCGTGGCGGACATCAGCAGGATCCTCAGATCGTCGCGCAGCCCCTGCTGCACATCGAGCAGCAGCGCCAGCGCCAGATCGGCCTGCAGGCTGCGTTCATGAAATTCATCCAGGATCACCAGTGACACGCCCTCCAGCATCGGGTCGTGCTGCAGCATGCGTGTGAGCATCCCTTCGGTCACCACTTCCAGCCGGGTCTCGGGGCCGACGCAGCTTTCGCCGCGCATCCGGAACCCGACCGTGGCCCCCGGCTGCTCGCCCAGCTGCTCTGCCAGCCGCTGCGCCACGTTGCGTGCCGCCAGCCGACGCGGCTCCAGCATAATGATCCGCCCAGACAGCTCCGCCTGCTGTAACAACTGCAGCGGCAGCCAGGTCGATTTGCCCGCGCCCGTCGGTGCAGCCAGCAGGATTTGAGCAGCGTCTTTCAGCGCCGCCAGGAGGTCAGGCAGCACTGCGCTGACCGGTAAATTGCTCACAGCAAACTCCGCTTCTGCCTGTGCTAAGATGGCGCGCATTGTAGCACGTGATATTTGCCGGAGAGCGCCATGGCAACACAACGCTTATTTTTTGCCCTCAGCCTGCCTGAAGACATGCAGCAGCAGCTGGTGCGCTGGCGGGCCGACACCTTTCCGGCGGAGGCGGGCGTGCCGGTCGCCGCGGCGAATCTGCACCTGACGCTGGCGTTTCTGGGTGACGTGACAGCGGAAACCTCACAGCGTCTGCAGACGCTGGCTTCACGCATCATTCAGCCCGGTTTTGATCTCGATCTGGATGATGCCGGGCACTGGCCACGCCCCGGTGTGGTCTGGCTCGGCTGCCAGCGCGCGCCACGCGGATTGTTGCAGCTCGCCAGCCTGCTGCGGGCGCAGGCCGCCCGGCATGGCTGTCACCAGAGCCCACAACCGTTTCATCCGCACATTACGCTGTTACGTCACGCCACGCAGCCGGTGGCGTTACCGCCGCGCGGCTTTCACTGGCATTTCCGCGTCTCGCGTTTTTCACTGTTCGCCTCTGAGTACAGCCGGGGCCGGACCCGTTATCGCGCTCTGGCCAGCTGGCCACTCTCTTCTCAGGATCCGCATGCACTTCTCTCCGCCCCTTAAGCCCGCCCGTCTGATTGCACGCTATAAACGCTTTCTGGCTGATGTCATGACGCCCGATGGCGAGGTGCTGACGATCCACTGCGCCAACACGGGTGCCATGACCGGCTGCGCGACACCAGGTGATCGGGTCTGGTACTCCACCTCAGACAGCCTGACGCGCAAATATCCCCACAGTTGGGAGCTGACCGAGACACAGCAGGGGCACTGGATCTGCGTCAATACCCTGCGCGCTAACCAGCTGGTGGCCGAAGCGCTGGATCTGAACGGGCTGCCTGCACTGACCGGTTACACGCAGCGTCAGGCCGAAGTTAAATATGGTACTGAAAAGAGCAGAATTGATTTCCTGCTCAAAGCAGAGGGCCGGCGCAACTGCTATATTGAGGTCAAATCCGTCACTCTTTTACATGAAGGCAAAGGGTATTTTCCGGATGCGGTGACGATTCGAGGCCAAAAGCATCTGCGTGAACTGGCGACAGTGGCGGCAGAGGGCCATCGGGCCGTTTTGTTGTTTGCCGTTCTGCACACGGGGATTGAGGACGTTTCCCCGGCACGTCACATCGATGCGGCGTATGCAGAACAACTGGCTCAGGCGCAGCAGGAGGGTGTAGAGGTTTTAGCGTATCAGGCAGCGCTGTCGGCGCAGGGAATATTTCTTAAATCGTCGATCAGCGTAACCATGTAATATCTTTTGCAATTTTATGTGCTAAGAATGTTCCGTGCTCAACGCCGAATACGCTGTTCCTCACAGGCTTGTCAAGGTGTGTTCATGAAGAATTGCCAACCCTGACTGCTTCTGTTATTTATAGCGGCCTGTTTTTTTCCCCAATGGGGGATCGATGTACCCGGCAGAGGTCAAATGCAGGCTGGCAGTTACGCCCCTGCGAGACGTCAGTGAAAGGGTATAGTGCGTGTTATCCAGGAGAAGCAACATGCAAGAAGGTCAAAACCGTAAAACATCGTCCCTGAGTATTCTCGCTATCGCCGGAGTCGAACCTTATCAGGTGAAGGCTGGCGAAGAGTATATGAACGACGCGCAGCTGACCCATTTTCGTAAGATTCTGGAAGCCTGGCGTAATCAATTGCGGGACGAAGTCGATCGTACTGTATCGCACATGCAGGATGAAGCTGCCAACTTCCCGGACCCGGTTGACCGTGCCGCACAGGAAGAGGAGTTCAGCCTGGAGCTGCGTAACCGCGATCGCGAACGTAAACTGATTAAAAAGATCGAGAAGACGCTGAAGAAAGTCGAAGATGACGACTTCGGTTATTGCGATTCCTGTGGCGTTGAGATTGGTATTCGCCGTCTCGAAGCACGTCCAACGGCCGATCTCTGCATCGACTGCAAGACGTTAGCAGAAATTCGTGAGAAACAAATGGCCGGCTGATGCCGCGTCCAGCCTGTTACCACGCAGTGGAGTACCTGCTGTTTCGCTCCCTGCGTGGTCACTTCTGAAACCTATGTCATCCTCCTGTATCGGCCGTTTCGCCCCCTCCCCCTCTGGTGAACTTCACTTTGGCTCGCTGATTGCTGCGCTGGGCAGTTACCTGAGCGCGCGCGCGCAAAACGGTATCTGGCGTGTGAGGATTGAAGATATCGATCCGCCACGGGAAGTACCGGGTGCCGCCAGCCGTATCCTGCAGCAGCTTGAACACTATGGCTTAACATGGGATGGCGAGGTGCTCTGGCAGTCTCAGCGTCATGATGCCTATCGTGAGTCACTGGCCTGGCTCCGGGCCCAGCGTCAAAGCTATTACTGCACCTGTACCCGGCGCCGCATCCAGCAGATCGGCGGCTTCTATGATGGCTACTGCCGTGACCGTCAGCGCGGGCCAGAGAATGCCGCGCTGCGTTTACGCCAGCATGCGCCGGTGCTGGCCTTTGAGGATCGGCTGCGCGGCCGGATAGAGGCAGAGCACGCGCTGGCGCAGGAAGATTTTATCATTCACCGCCGGGATGGCCTGTTTGCCTATAACCTGGCGGTCGTCGTCGATGACCACTTTCAGGGCATCACCGAAGTGGTGCGCGGCGCAGATTTAATTGCGCCGACGGTGCGCCAGATTGCACTCTATCAGCAGTTTGGCTGGCCGGTGCCCGCCTGGATGCATCTGCCGCTGGCACTGAATCGCGATGGCAATAAGTTATCGAAGCAGAATCACGCGCCCGCCCTGCCGGAGGGCGATGCCCGACCGCTGCTGGTGGCGGCGTTGCGTTTTCTCGGCCAGCCGGTTTCCTGCGGCTGGCAGGATTTAACGCAGGAGAAACTGCTGTCTGATGCGGTGGCACAGTGGAATATCGCTTTGATGCCGCAGGAGAACGCCCTGAAACCGGATGCATAGACAACAGCATTCTCAAACGGTTCTCAACAGGCTATGATTAGCCGCTGATTTTACCTACACCCTTATTGCCACTGTCGAGGTGTCCCATTTTTACCCGAGTAGCTAATTTTTGCCGGAAAGTCCTGAAGCGAGATGAAGAGGAAGCCCCAGCAGAGGTTGAACCAGAGCGTCTTATGACCATCATCCCTCGTGAAAGCCACACCATCTCACGTAAAGACATCAGCGAAAATGCCCTCAAAGTGCTCTATCGCCTGAACAAAGCCGGTTATGAAGCCTATCTGGTAGGCGGTGGCGTGCGCGATTTGCTACTGGGGCAAAAGCCCAAAGATTTCGACGTCACGACCAATGCCACGCCTGAGCAGATGCGCAAGCTGTTCCGCAACTGTCGCCTGGTCGGTCGCCGTTTCCGTCTGGCTCACGTGATGTTTGGCCCGGAGGTGATCGAAGTCGCCACCTTCCGTGGTCACCATCAGGCAGACGAGCCCGATGAGGATCGCAACAGTTCGCAGCGCGCCCAGAGCGGCATGCTGCTGCGCGACAACATCTTTGGCTCTATCGAAGATGACGCCCAGCGCCGCGATCTGACGATCAACAGCCTCTACTACAGCGTGGCCGATTTCACCGTCCGTGACTATGTGGGCGGCATCAGCGATCTGGAAGCGGGCATTATCCGTCTGATTGGCGATCCGGAAACCCGCTATCGGGAAGATCCGGTCCGGATGCTGCGCGTCGCGCGCTTCGCCGCCAAACTCAATATGCGCATCGCGCCGGAAACGGCCGAGCCGATTCCGCGTCTGGCTTCGCTGCTGCGGGATATCCCACCAGCACGCCTGTTTGAAGAGTCTCTGAAACTGCTGCAGGCGGGTTACGGCTACAGCACCTATCTCAAACTCTGTGAATATCAGCTGTTCCAGCCGCTGTTCCCGACGCTGGCACGTAACTTTACGGAAAACAGCGACAGCCACATGGAGCGGATGGTGGCGCAGGTGCTGAAAAATACCGATAACCGCATTCACAATGAGATGCGCGTTAATCCGGCGTTTCTGTTTGCCGCGATGTTCTGGTATCCGCAGCTCGAAGCGGCAGAACGCATTGCGCAGGAGAGCGGCCTGACCTACTTCGAAGCCTTTGCGATGGCGATGAACGACACGCTGGATGAAGCGTGCCGCGCACTGGCGATTCCAAAACGGATTACCTCGCTGATCCGCGATATCTGGCTGCTGCAGCTGCGCATGTCGCGTCGTCACGGTAAACGCGCCTGGAAGCTGATGGAGCATCCGAAGTTCCGCGCCGCGTACGATCTGCTGGCGCTGCGTGCAGAGGTGGAGAACAACCCGGAACTGCTGCGTCTGAGCCAGTGGTGGGGCGAGTTTCAGGTGGCGGCTCCGCCACAGCAGAAAAACATGCTGAATAACCTGGGCGATGATCCGGTGCCGCGCAACCGCTCACGCCGTCCGCGCCGCCGCTCTTCTGCACCCCGTCGCGATAAACACAACGTCTCATGACACGGGTTTACCTCGCGTTAGGCAGTAATCTGGCCGATCCGCTGCATCAGGTTGATGCAGCACTGACCGCACTTGATGCGCTGCCGCAGACGCAGCGCATTGCGACGTCGCCCTTCTATCGCACGCCGCCCTATGGCCCACCCGATCAGCCCGATTTTCTCAACGCCGCCGTGGCGCTGGAGACCGGTCTCAGCGCAGAGGCTCTGCTGGATCATACCCAGCGCATCGAACATGAGCATGGCCGGGTGCGAAAAGCGGAACGCTGGGGACCGCGCACGCTGGATATCGATCTGATGCTGTTTGGCGATGCCCGAATCAACACGGCGCGTCTGACTGTACCGCATTACGATCTGCTGAATCGCGCCTTTATGCTGGTGCCACTGCTGGCGATTGCACCGGATCTCTGTCTGCCGGATGGCCGCCCTCTTCGCTCCTTCCTGACCTCTCTTGACGCCCGCAGCATCGTGCTGTGGCATGGCTGAAGCGACAAACGCACATCTGTGATTCCGCTCGTTCACGCTATCCAGTAAACTGCGCGCATCAGAATTCCTGAGTTGAGAGCGCCATGAAACCCACCACGATTTCACATCTGCGTCAGGCCAAGGCCAGCGGCAAAAAGTTTGCCACGCTGACCGCGTACGATTTCAGTTTTGCTCGTCTGTTTGCCGAGGAAGGCATTCAGGTTCTGCTGGTTGGTGACTCGTTAGGAATGACGGTGCAGGGGCATGACTCCACGCTGCCGGTTACGGTCAGTGACATTGCTTATCACACCGCGGCAGTCCGCCGTGGTGCACCGCAGGCCCTTCTGCTCGCCGACCTGCCGTTCATGAGTTACGCCACGCCAGCGCAGACTTTCGACAGCGCCGCGCAGCTGATGCGCGCCGGCGCCAACATGGTGAAGCTGGAAGGCGGCAGCTGGCTGGCTGAAACCGTGCAGATGCTGACGGAGCGGGCAGTGCCGGTATGCGGCCATCTCGGCCTGACACCGCAGTCTGTGAATATCTTCGGCGGCTATAAAGTGCAGGGCCGTGACGACGCGGGCGCTGAGCAGCTGCTGGCGGATGCGCTGGCGCTGGAGGCCGCAGGCGCGCAGCTGATGGTACTGGAGTGCGTTCCGGTTTCTGTGGCGCAGCGTATTACCGACGCGCTCTCCATTCCGGTGATTGGCATCGGGGCGGGTAACGTCACCGACGGACAGATTCTGGTGATGCATGACGCGCTGGGCGTGACGGGGGGGCATATCCCTAAATTTGCCAAAAATTTCCTGGCGGAGACTGGCGACGTTCGCGCAGCCATCCGCCGCTATATTGCCGATGTCGAAGCCGGAACCTATCCGGCGGCAGAGCACAGTTTTCAGTAATCCGGGAGAATCATCGTGTTGATCATTGAAACGTTGCTGATGCTGCGCCAGGAAGTTCGTCGCTGGCGTCAGCAGGGTAAACGCATTGCGCTGGTGCCCACCATGGGCAATCTGCATGAAGGGCATCTGACGCTGGTGGATGAAGCCCGGGCGCGTGGCGACGTCGTCATTGTCTCGATCTTTGTGAATCCGATGCAATTTGATCGGGCCGACGATCTGGCGCGTTACCCGCGCACGCTGCAGGAGGATTGCGAAAAGCTGAACCGTCATCAGGTTGATGTGGTCTTTGCCCCCTCCCCGGCCGAAGTCTATCCCCGGGGCGCGCAGAATCAGACTTTCGTTGAGGTTCCGGTGCTCTCTTCCCTGCTGGAAGGCGCCACTCGCCCTGGCCATTTCCGCGGCGTTGCCACCATCGTCAGCAAACTGTTTAATCTGGTCCAGCCCGATATTGCCTGTTTCGGCGAAAAGGATTTTCAGCAGCTGGCCATCATTCGTAAGATGGTGGCCGATATGGGTTTTGACATTGAAATTGTTGGCGTGCCAACCGTGCGGGCAGAAGATGGTCTGGCGCTGAGTTCGCGCAACGGTTACCTGACCGCTGAGGAGCGCAAGCTGGCACCGGTGCTGAGCCAGGTGATGAAACAGATGGCGACGCGGCTGGAGAACGGCGAGCGTCACGTCGAAGAGATCGTTGAGGCAGCCAGTGAGGCCCTGCAGGCACAGGGACTGCGTCCGGATGGTCTGGCGATCTGCGACGCGGAAACACTACAACCGCTGACGGTAGACAGCCAGCGTGCGGTAGTGCTGATGGCCGCGTGGCTGGGGAACGCGCGCCTGATCGATAATCAAACTGTTGACCTGACGCAGTAATTACGCCCGCGGCAGGTTATTTTCTTTCTCTGACAAGGTTTCTGGCTATGATTCGCACAGTTCTGCAAGGCAAATTGCACCGCGTCAAGGTGACACAGGCGGACCTCAACTATGAAGGCTCCTGCGCTATCGATCAGGATTTTCTGGATGCCTCCGGCATTCTGCAATATGAAGCGATCGATATTTATAACGTCACCAACGGTCAGCGTTTTTCTACCTACGCTATCGCGGCTGAACGCGGCTCTAAAATTATTTCGGTCAACGGTGCTGCCGCCCGCTGCGCCTGTGAAGGCGATATTTTAATTATCTGCTCTTACGTGCAGGTTGAGGATGCCGAAGCGCGTCAGTGGCAGCCCAAAGTCGCCTATTTTGAAGGCGATAATCAGATGAAGCGTCTGGCAAAAGCCCTGCCGGTGCAGATTGCCTGATAAAAAAAAGGCCGGCCCGTTAAACGGCCGGCCTTTTTCATGACCTCATGTATTACGCTGTTTTGCTGGTCATCGGCTTCGATGATTTCTTCATCGTAAAGAGGAAATTGAACCAGCCGCGTTTTCTCATCAGACACAATGTCCACGGCAACGCCAGCGCGACCAGAAATGCCGAAATAAACTTCACATCATTTACCCAGGCTGACGGGCTTTCAAATTTCACAATCTTACTGAAGAACTGAATCGCCAGATAATGCGACAGGTAAAAAACAATCGAGTTCACGCCAATGTAGTAGACCAGTTCTGACTTCAGCTTCAGTGCAATCCAGACAAACAGCGGCACCGACAGCAGCGCCAGCGGTGACAATAACGCCTGAGCGTGACGATCCAGCACAAAGATATTCAGGCAGGAGAGCACGATAAAACTGACCAGAGAAATAAGCAGCGTCGGGCCATGCTGAACTTTTTCCGCAATATCAACCTGCTTTCTGACCACGTAATCCCCGAGATAGAAGAAAACAAACAGATAGAGTGACTTGTTGATATGGGTATTATCGAAGCTGGCAAACACGCCATCAGGATCGATCGCCGGCAGAGCCCAGCTCAGCGTCATACAGATGGCAAACACCAGCAGAAACGGCAGGTGACGCGCAAAAATAATCACAATAAAGAAGATAAATAGCGAATGCAGGAACCAGGTCATATCGCCGCCACCGGTCAGGTGGGAGAGAATAATATTCATCGGTGATTGTGGTGTATTCGCCATCGAGCTGAACAGAATTTTTAATCCGCCATAAACCGCAACCCAGACCACAAACGGATAGAGAATACTGCGCACTTTGTTATTAAAAAAAGGACCCAGACCTTTTCTTAATCCCGCATCGACAAATAATCCCGATACAAAGAACATCAGCCCGAGTCTGACCGGCGCCAGCATCTCATTTAACAGCGTGCTGAAGGCGGTAAAATGTCCTGCATTGTTATGTACGGCGATAGTACTGTGCAAAAAAATGATTGCGAGAATGCTCAATCCCCGCAGATTATCGATCCACGTTATACGATTCATCTTACCCTGCCTTTGATTAAAAACTGGCCCTGACTCGCGAGCCATTTTTATTATTGAAAACACCCCGGTTCCACCCTTTTTCCCTGAGCGGAGGAATAAGCTTATTCGCGTCGTATTCTGATAACTCAGATAAAAATAAACAACCGCCTGGCGTTAGGGCTAATCTTAAAAAAAATTTACCATTTTAGAATCATTAAGATAGGGATATGCCCTGTTGTAATATCAGATAAAACTTAGGGTTATTTTCTTGTCATCCGGCAGCAAAGCGAGACAGAGAGCAGCAGCAGGGGAAAAAAGTGACAGATGAACCTGAAGCGAAGGCGATTTTTAAGGCCAGCGACAACCGCACTGATTGCTGTTTTAACAGACAAAAAAAAGCCACGCGCTTATCGCTGCGTGGCCCTGTCATTATTCTTTGTTGTCAGGTGCGTAATCCACGACCGCGCTGAATCAGCGCATAGACCAGCCCGTAAAAGACCACAATGAAAGCCACCAGTACCGAGAGGGTAAAGACCAGCGGCACGTCATTAATGCCGAGAAAACCGTACCGGAATCCGCTAATCATATAAACAATCGGGTTGAGCTTAGAAATTGCCTGCCAGATTGGTGGCAGCAGGCTCAGCGAGTAAAATACCCCGCCCAGATAGGTCAGCGGTGTCAGCACAAAAGTCGGGATCAGGCTGATATCGTCAAAGGTTCGCGCAAAGACGGCGTTCAGCAGACCCGCCAGTGAAAAGAGAATCGCCGTCAGCAGCAGGGTCACTGCCACCATCACCCAGGAGTGGACATGGAACGGTACGAAAAACAGCGAGATTGCCGTGACCAGTATGCCTACACAGACCCCGCGCGCGACGCCGCCACCGACATAGCCCGCAATGATAATGTGAGTAGGAACCGGCGCGACCAGTAATTCTTCGATATTGCGCTGGAATTTGGCGCTGAAGAACGAAGAAGCCACGTTGGCATAGGCGTTGGTAATAACCGCCATCATAATCAATCCCGGCACGATGAACTGCATATAGCTGAAGCCGTGCATCTCACCGATGCGCGAGCCGATCAGGTTGCCAAAGATAATGAAATAGAGCGTCATGGTAATCACCGGCGGCACCAGCGTCTGAATCCAGATGCGGGCGAAACGGTTAACCTCTTTGGCCCAGATGCTTTTCAGCGCCACCCAGTAGAGATGTGTCATGCTTTAACTCCTGTTTTTCCCTGCGTCGTCAGACCCACAAACAGCTCTTCCAGACGGTTGGCTTTGTTACGCATACTCAGTACCTGCACGCCCTGCGCACTGAGCTGGCTGAAGACGCTGTTAAGCCCCTGCTCACGCAGCACTTCGACTTCCAGCGTTGAGGTATCGGTCAGACGATACTGGAACCCCTCCAGCGTCGGCAGTGGACTGCGCGGCGCCAGGTCGAGAATAAAGGTTTCTGATTTGAGCTTGGAAAGCAGCGCTTTCATGGAGGTGTTCTCCACCAGCTCGCCGCTCTGAATGATGCCGATGTTGCGGCACAGCATCTCCGCCTCTTCCAGATAGTGGGTGGTCAGAATGATCGTCGTGCCTTTGGCATTAAGATCTTTCAGGAAGACCCACATCGAACGGCGCAGTTCAATATCGACCCCGGCGGTCGGCTCATCCAGAATCAGCACCTTCGGTTCATGCATCAGCGCACGGGCGATCATCAGACGGCGTTTCATCCCGCCCGAGAGCATCCGCGCACGTTCACCGCGCTTGCCCCACAGGTCGAGCTGTTTAAGGTATTTTTCCGCCCGCTGGTTGGCCTCGCGACGCTCAACGCCGTAGTAGCCTGCCTGATTCACGACGATCTGCATCACCGTTTCAAACGGATTGAAGTTAAACTCCTGCGGGACCAGACCCAGCTGGCGTTTAGCATTGACCACATCTTTTTCCAGATCGTAGCCAAACACCCGCACGCTGCCGCCGGATTTGTTCACCAGTGAACTGATAATCCCGATAGTGGTCGATTTACCAGCGCCATTTGGCCCCAGCAGCGCATAAAAATCACCGGCTTCAACATTAAGATCGATGCCCTTCAGCGCCTGCACGCCGCCAGCATAGGTCTTGGTCAGCCCGGAAAGTTCCAGTGCATAAGTCATTCTGCATCCATACCCTGTTTTGATGGCATTACAATGCCGTTTAAATTTATCAGGCCCTGGCCTATAGTACGCGCGCGCACTCTGCGCAGTAACCGGTCGCTCAATGCCATGACAGATATCAATACCCTGATCAGTAACAACCGTGAATGGTCGAAATTACTGATTGAAGAAGATCCCGGCTTTTTTGAGCGGCTCGCTCAGACACAAAAACCGCGCTACCTGTGGATTGGCTGCTCTGACAGCCGCGTTCCCGCCGAACGTCTGACCGGACTGGAGCCGGGCGAACTTTTTGTTCACCGCAACGTGGCCAATCTGGTGATCCACACTGACCTGAACTGTCTCTCAGTGGTGCAATACGCCATTGAGGTGCTGGAAGTGGAACACGTTATTGTGTGCGGCCACTACGGCTGCGGTGGTGTGCAGGCCGCAATGGATAACCCGGAGCTGGGATTAATCGACAACTGGCTGCTGCACATCCGCGACCTCTGGTACAAGCATAGCGTGTTGCTGGGGGAACTCCCGCCGGATAAGCGCCTGGACAAACTGTGCGAAATCAACGTTATTGAACAGGTTTACAACCTGGGGCACTCAACCGTGCTGCAGTCGGCCTGGAAACGCGGACAGAATGTCTCCCTGCACGGCTGGGTTTACGGTATTCAGGACGGCTGTCTGCGTAACCTTGATGTCACCGCCAGCAGCCGGGAGATCCTTGAACAACGCTACCGTCATGGCATAGCTAACCTGCAGATGAACAGCAACGTCTGAGTTAATCGCGGCATAAAAGCGCGATATAGCCTACACCAGGCAACGGCTGCAGGCCTTGGAAGAATGTGCGGTTAAGGCAGTATCAGGATTCCAGCGGGACCACTTTGCCGATGTAAGGCAGATGGCGATAGTGCTGCGCATAGTCGATACCAAAGCCCACCACGAATTCATCGGGAATGGCAAAGCCCACATACTCGACACTGACCTCAACTTCACGGCGCTCTGGCTTATCCAGCAGAGTACAGATCGCCAGGGATTTGGGCTGACGCAGCTGCAGGATTTCACGCACTTTGCTCAGGGTGTTGCCGGAGTCAATGATATCTTCGACGATCAGCACATCTTTGCCACGAATGTCTTCATCCAGATCTTTCAGGATCTTCACATCGCGCGAGCTGGACATGCCGCTGCCGTAACTGGAAGCCGTCATGAAGTCGACCTCATGCGGCACGTCGATAGCGCGGCAGAGATCCGCCATGAACATAAACGAGCCGCGCAGCAGCCCCACCAGTACCATGTCGCTGCCGCTGTCGCGGTAGTGGTCGTTAATCTCTTTGCCCAGTTCAGCGATGCGCGCGGCGATTGCCTGTTCAGGGATCATCACTTCAACAGTGTGTTTCATTGCGTTCAGCCCGGTTACGTCAGAAAGCCCCGCAGTCTACCACAGACGCCGCCGCGTCGGTGCGGCAGCGCCAGAAGCAAACGATTACGTCGAAAAAATTCTCGTCCGTTTCGCGCGTCTGGCTGGAATGCGCATGACCTTAGAACATTCCGGCATTTACCCGCATGATTTGCTGCGTGGTAGCCTTCTTCCAACCGATCGTTACCCTACTCGTCCCGCTGGCCGGAGATCACAATGACTTCATATTCAGGCAAAAAAACGCATATCGGCGACAGACCGCTGCATCCGGAAACCCAGATGCTGAACTATGGCTATGATCCACGTCTCTCTGAGGGCGCGGTGAAGCCGCCAGTCTTTCTGACCTCCACTTTTGTTTTCGACAGTGCCGAAGAGGGGCGGGATTTTTTTGATTACGTTTCTGGTCGCCGTGAACCGCCGGAAGGCAAATCGGGCGGGCTGGTCTACTCCCGCTTTAACCATCCCAATAGCGAGATTGTTGAAGATCGTCTGGCGATTTATGAGCAGGCCGAAAGCTGTTCACTCTTCTCATCCGGCATGGCCGCGATCTCAACCACCCTGCTGGCGTTTACCCGTCCGGGTGAGGTGATCCTGCACTCGCAGCCGCTCTATGGCGGCACCGAAACCCTGATGAGCAAAACGCTGCACAATCTGGATATCAAAGCCGTTGGTTTCAGCGACGGCTTTGATGAGAAGAACATCCGCGAGGCGGCGCAGCAGGCCATGAGCCGGGGTCGGGTGGCGGTGATCCTGATTGAAACCCCGGCGAACCCGACAAACAGCCTGGTCAATATCCGCCTGATCGCGCGGATTGCCGATGAGATTGAGCAGCAGCAGGGTTCACGCCCCGTTATCGCCTGCGACAACACTCTGCTCGGCCCGCTGTTCCAGCAGCCGCTGGCGCTGGGCGCGGATCTGTCGCTCTACTCGCTGACGAAATATGTGGGCGGCCACTCTGACCTGATTGCCGGTGCGGCGATGGGCAGCCGGACGCTGATGGCAAAAGTGCGTGCGCTGCGCAGCGCCATCGGCACCCAGCTCGATCCTCACTCCAGCTGGATGCTCAGCCGCTCGCTGGAAACCCTGTCGCTGCGCATGGAGAAAGCCTTTCACAATGCGGAGGCGGTCGCGGCGTTTCTGCGCGATCACCCGAAAGTGGCGAAGCTGCACTGGCTGCCCTATCTGGATGCGGAAAGCGCCGAAGGAAAAACGTATCGCGAGCAGTGCAGCGGCGCCGGTTCAACCTTCTCGTTTGATATCATCGGTGGTCAGCCCGCTGCGTTCCGTTTTCTTAATGCCCTGACGCTGTTTAAACAGGCGGTCAGCCTGGGCGGTACGGAGTCCCTGGCCAGCCACCCCGGCAGCACCACCCACTCCGGTGTGCCGCAGGCGGTGCGTCAGCGCATTGGCATCACGGATGCCACGGTGCGGCTGTCAATTGGCATCGAGAACGCCGGTGACCTGATTGAGGATGTGAAGCTGGCGCTGGAACAGGCGTAATCAGCCCACGGTAAAGCCCAGCATCATGCCGGTGTCTTCATGCTCCAGCAGATGGCAGTGGGCCATGTAAGCGTGCCCGGCGGCGGCGACATAGTCGAAGCGAACCAGTACTTCGCTGCGCCCGCCGTCGACATTGACCATATCTTTCCAGCCCTGCCGGTGCGCGGCGGGCGGCTTGCCGTTCTCGGAGAGGATGCGGAACTGCGTTCCGTGAATGTGGAACGGATGCAGCATCGCGTCGCCCTCCCCTGAAATCGTCCACTTCTCATACTGACCCAGCTTTACGGCGAATGACGGTTTCGTCATATCAAAGGCTTTGCCGTTGATCTTATTGCCGTTGTGGAAATCGTACCCGGCGGGCTGTGCCATGCCAGGCATGTCATGCATGCTGTGATCGCCATGGTCCATCGACGGCATCGGCTCCGCTGCGGCTTTCGCCTGCTTCTGCGGCATCGCATGATGCCCGTGCCCGCCCTTGCCCATCGCTTTCTCACCGTAGCGCTGCATCAGCGCCTGCATGCCCTGCTGGTCCAGCTGCGGGTCCATCATCAGCTGCAGCCAGCGCGTGTTCAGCCCGTCGGTGGCCGGCAGCGCAGGCAGCGTCGCCAGCCGATCCGGCAGCGTGGCGCTCGCCATCACCCGCAGCGGCAGGATCTGCACCAGCGGCAGCGGCTGATCAAACGGCGGCAGCGTCATGCCCATCTGCTCGGTGGGCAGCGTCACCAGGTCAAAGGCCTGACCGTCCGAGGTATCGATCATCACCTCAAAGCGTTCGCCCGGCAGGATCGGCAACGCGTCGAGCTTTACCGGCTCGGCCAGCAGGCCGCCATCGCTGGCGATCGCATAGAGAGGACGGCGATCGCTGGCGGCGATCTGCAGTGACCGGGCATTGCAGCCGTTGAGCAGGCGCAGCCTCAGCCAGCCGCGCGGCACCGCATGTTGCGGATACTGCACGCCGTTGGTCAGCATCATGTCGCCAAACCAGCCTACCGCGGCGCGCATGACGTCGAGCTGATAGTCGATTCGGCTGCCATCCCGGGTGAGCTGCTTGTCCTGAAAAATCAGCGGCACATCATCCACGCCCCACTGCGCGGGCAGCCGCAGCGTGCCACTCTCTTTATCCTCCAGCAGGATCATGCCGGCCAGCCCCTGGGCCACCTGATGCCCGGTTTTGCCATGCAGATGCGGATGATACCAGCAGGTCGCGGCGGGCTGATCGGGGGTAAACGAAACCTGACGTGAGCCGCCCGGCGCAATCATCGCCTGCGGTCCGCCATCTACCGCGCCCGGAATTTCCAGCCCGTGCCAGTGCAGCGTCGTCGCTTCACGCAGCCGGTTATGGATGTTCACCGTCACCGGTTTGCCACTCTGCAGCTTCAGCACCGGCCCCAGCAGGCTGCCGTTGTAGCCCCAGGTCGGCACCGCTTTGCCATTCCATTGGGTCGAGCCCTGCATCGCCGTCAGGCTGTAGCTGCCGCGGGCATCGGGTTCCAGCAGCGAGGGGATCGGTAACAGCGGGCGGCTGGCCGCCATCAGCGAACGGCTCCAGAGTGGTAAAGCGCCGGCTGCACTCAGGGCGGCGGTGAGTTTCAGGAAATGGCGACGTTGCATGGGAGTCATCCTTGTGGCATCGGAACAGACAGCCTAAACCCTGACCTTATGGGAAGGTCAAGTCCCCCTGTGAGAATCTGACGAAAAAAAGGCGGCACCGCGGCCCGGCGCGGCAAATTAATCGAAAACCTCACAGCAACTGTGCTAACGTCATGAGTAATATCCCTTGAAGAGAATGACTATGAAGCAAAGCATCAAGGTCCTGCTGTTGACGGGACTTCTTGGCTTCTCCTCCACCAGCTTTGCCCTTAGCGAATCCGAAGCGGAAGATCTGGCCGATCTGACGGCGGTTTTCGTCTATCTTAAGAATGATTGCGGTTATCAGGATCTCCCGGATGCGCAGATTCGCAAGGCGCTGGTCTTTTTTGCTCAGCAGAACCGCTGGGATTTAAGCAACTACAGCAACTACAACATGAAGGCACTGGGCGAAGAGAGCTATCGCGATCTCAGCGGCATCGCCATTACCAACGACAAAAAGTGCAAGTCGCTGGCCCGGGATTCACTGAGCCTGCTGGCCTACGTCAGGTAACCGGCCCGCCCTCTGCAGCCGGACATTGACCGTGCAACCACGGTCACTGTTAGCTATCATGTGCCGCCCATCTTCATGGCGATGTCATCAGAGGAGAGCACGATGGCCCATAATGAGACGTGGTATGAAACTCTTCATGCCGGTTTTGGCCAGTACTTCACGGTAGATAAAGCGCTGTACCGTGAAAAGACTGCGCATCAGGATTTAATCATTTTCGAAAATGCGGCGATGGGCCGGGTTATGGCGCTGGATGGCGTCGTACAGACCACCGAACGCGACGAATTTATCTACCATGAAATGATGACCCATGTTCCGCTGCTGGCTCATGGGGCGGCGAAACACGTTCTGATCATTGGCGGCGGTGATGGCGCCATGCTACGGGAAGTCTCGCGGCATCCTGAAGTCGAAAAGATTACCATGGTAGAGATTGATGCAGGTGTCGTAACGTTCTGCCGCCAGTATCTGCCGAATCACAGCGCCGGCGCCTATGACGATCCGCGCTTTACGCTGGTGATTGATGACGGAGTGAACTTCGTTAATCAGACGCAGGAGACGTTCGATGTGATCATCTCTGACTGCACCGACCCGATTGGGCCGGGGGAAAGTCTGTTTACGTCGGAATTTTATGCAGGGTGCAAAGCGGCCCTTAATGAAAATGGCATCTTTGTAGCGCAGAATGGCGTCTGCTTCCTGCAGCAGGATGAGGCCGTGAACAGTCATCGTAAGCTGGGCCATTACTTTGCGGATGTCAGCTTCTATCAGGCGGCGATCCCGACCTATTACGGCGGCATCATGACCTTTGCCTGGGCCAGTGATAATCCGGCGCTGCGCCAGCCTGATCTCGCCACGCTTCAGTCGCGCTTTGCGCGCGCAGACCTGCGCTGCCGTTACTACACGCCAGCGATCCATACCGGCAGCTTTGCCCTGCCACAATATCTGTTAGATGCGTTATCTGCCGCGAGCTGATAGTGCATCTCTAAGGAGGTGAACGAAATTGCAAAAGCTAAAACTACATGGCTTCAATAACCTGACAAAAAGCCTGAGTTTTTGTATTTACGATATCTGCTATGCGAATACTGAAGCTGAACGCGATGGTTACATTGCCTATATCGATGAGCAATATAATGCTAACCGTCTGACGGAAATCCTGACGGAAACCTGCTCTATCATCGGCGCTAACGTCCTGAATATCGCCCGCCAGGATTATGAGCCGCAGGGGGCCAGCGTCACGATTCTGGTCAGCGAAGAGCCTATCGATCCCAGAGATATCGATAACTCTGAGCATCCTGGCCCACTGCCCAACTCGGTCGTGGCCCATCTCGATAAAAGTCATATCTGCGTACATACCTACCCGGAAAGCCATCCGGAAGGCGGACTCTGCACCTTCCGCGCGGACATCGAAGTTTCGACCTGTGGTGTGATCTCACCGCTTAAGGCGCTGAACTACCTGATCCATCAGCTGGAGTCCGATATCGTCACCGTCGATTACCGGGTGCGCGGTTTCACCCGCGACGTGAAGGGGATGAAGCACTTTATCGATCATGAGATCAACTCGATTCAGAACTTCATGTCAGAGGATATGAAAGGGATGTATGACATGGTTGATGTGAACGTTTATCAGGAAAACATCTTCCATACCAAGATGTTGCTGAAAGAGTTCGACCTGAAACACTATCTGTTTAACACCCGCCCGGAAGATCTTACACCTCAGGAGCACAAGCGCATTACCGACCTGCTGTGGAAAGAGATGCGTGAGATCTATTACGGCAGAAACATTCCCTCCGTGGGACTGAAGACCCTGTAATAGCAGGCGCGCAGTATTACCCTCCGTAACCTGCGCGCACTGTTTATCCGGCGCTCAGCGTCAGTGTAATCCCGCGTTCGCGCAGCGTGCGGCAGACAGCCTCATCCAGCCGGGGGTCGGTCACGACATCGGTCAGATCGTCCACCGGCGACGCGCAGAACAGCGACCAGGAGCCATATTTGCTGCTGTCCGCCAGCAATACCCGCCGGGCCGCATTAGCCAGCAAATCGTGTTTCAGCCCCGCTTTTTCCTCGGTGGGCGTGGTAATGCCGCGCTCCAGGCTCCAGGAGTTACAGCTGACAAAGGCGATATCAGGATTGATACTGCGCAGCAACCGGCGGCCATGCTCACCCACACAGGACTGACTGGAGTCGTCGATTCGGCCGCCGATAATCGTGACTTCGATCTGCTTAAACTCTGACAAAAATAGCGCAATGTGCAGGTCAGCGGTGATCACCCGCAACGGCAGATGCGTAAGCTGTCGCGCCAGTTCCAGCATGGTGGTCCCTGCATCCAGCACGACGGCATCTCCCGCCCGGACAAAACTGGCGGCAGACGTTGCGATTGCCTGTTTTTCCGCCAGATTACGCTGCAGCTTCTCCAGCGTGGTGGGCTGGGCAGGAATAAAACGGTTCAGCGTGACGCCGCCATGACTGCGGCTGATCACGCCCTCTTTATCCAGCTTAATCAGATCGCGCCGGATTGTGGCGGGTGAGGCGGAGATGGCATTGACCAGTTGCTCAACAGTCACCAGATTATGGCTTTTCAGGTAATCCATAATCTGGTCAAGACGGCTCTGTCCGTTCATAGTTCCCTAAGCGAGCTGCATCGCAAGTTTAATCGAGATCGCCATGCTGTCAGACTTCGCTTTACCTGTCCAGGCGATATCAAACGCCGTACCGTGGTCAGCCGAGGTGCGGATAAACGGCAGGCCTGCGGTGATATTCACGCCATCATAAAAGCCCAGCAGCTTAAGCGGGATGTGCCCCTGATCGTGGTACATCGCCACCACCATGTCATACAACCCCTCCTGGCACTGCAGGAAGACCGTGTCCGGCGGGCAGGGCCCGTAAACGTCCACGCCCTGCGCTTTCATCGCCTGAATCGCGGGCGCGACCGTGGTGATCTCCTCATCCCCGAACAGCCCGTTTTCCCCGGCGTGAGGATTCACCCCCGCAACCGCAATACGCGGGGCGCGATAACCCACACGGCGCAGGAAGGTATCCGCCATACCAATCACCGTTTTGATGCGCGTCTGGTTCAGCGTGTCGAGGAATTTGCGCAGCGCGATGTGGGTCGTGACATGGATGACTTTCAGCTTATCGGTGTAAAGCACCATCGCGTAATCTTTGGTGTCGGTCAGGTGCGCCAGCAGTTCAGTGTGTCCCGGATAGAGATGACCGGCGGCATGCATCGCCTCTTTGTTCAGCGGCGCGGTAGCAATGGCGTGAACCTCTCCCGCCAGCGCCAGTCCGGTCGCCCGCTTCACGCAGCGCCACGCCAGATCGCCCGCCTCTTTCTGCACCACGCCGGGCTTCAGGGCAGCAGGATCCGCCAGCGGCTCATCGATGACGTTAATGATGCCCGGCGCGAAGTGCGCATCCTGCACCCGATCCAGCACCCGTAATTCGGCCTGGGGCGTGATGTTCAACGCCATGATGCGACGCAGCGTGCTGGCGCAGCCAATCACCACGGCAGGAATACCATTCAGCTCACCTTCAGAGAGTGATTTGATAATGATTTCCGGACTGATGCCCGCCGGGTCGCCCATCGTAATCGCAATAATTTTACTCACTCGACTTCTCCTCAATAAAACCTATGGCTGCTACCAGCGTGTTCGCATCACCAAAGCCACCCGCTTTGGTCATTACCGGCAGAGTAAATTCACTGCTAAGCAGAACCCCGTGCGGCACACAGCCCGCCACCAGACCCTGAATGTTGAAGCCGCTGGCACCCAGCGCCTGCGCGACAGCAATCGCCACGTCCCCCCCTGACAGATAGAGTGCATGCGGTAACGCGGCGCGGCAGAGGCTTAAGGTCATCTCACCCAGCAAACGGCAGATCGCCTCACCCAGCTGCTGGCGCGTCAGACCGTGCTGCTGGCAGAGTGACGCGATCGCATGTCGCTGATCGCGATGCTGGCAGGTGCGGATCACCGTATGACGACCGGCCCGCAGTGCATCGGCCGCCTGCGCGATCCAGCGCGTCCGTTCCGGCCAGGCGGGCTGCTGAAACAGCTGAGCGATATCGACGTCCACGATCTCAATGGCCCGCTGTTGCTGCAGAGCAGCGATCTGCTGCTGCGCGCTGTCGCTCATCGATCCCACCACTGCCAGCACCGGCCGGGGCGGACGAACCGAGAGCGCAGCGCCCAGCGCATCACTTAATCCGGCAGCTCCGACCAGCAGCGGCTTCTCACGCAGTTGTGCCGCCGCGGCGATCAGCCGCGTCAGATCGGCCTCGTTTTCAGCATCCACCACGACCACGCCCTGCGCACCAGCCAGCACGGTATCGAGCCGATCGCTGCGCAGCGTCGCAAGATCGATCTCCGTGCCGTCGATCTGCATCTGATCGAGGACGCGGGCGCTAAGGATCGGGGTTTTAGGATCGCTGGCAAATTCGGTTTCCGTCAGCAAACGCTGATCGACCCACACGCTGCCCTGCCGTGTGGTGCGACCCAGCCGCGGTACGGCGGGCACGATCAGCGCCAGGGTTTTGCCACTGGCGCGCAACGCTGCCATCGTTTCCGCGCCGACGTTGCCGCGCAGCGTGGAGTCAATCTTTTTAAACAGCCAGTCTGGCTGAAACTGTGCCGTGTAGCGCTGCACCACCTGCGTGACGCGCGCTGCCGCCTGCCCGGCGCTGACAGCCCGACTGTCGGTGCTGATGACCAGCACATCCGCTGTCTCGTCCGGCAACGACGTTTCCAGGCCAAACAGCACCTGCACGCGGGCACCGGCCTGGGCCAGCCCGCTTCCTGCATCGTTGGCACCGGTAAAGTCATCAGCGATGACCAGTACCGGTGTTTTCCATCTTGATGAGCTCATCCTTACTCCTGTCAGGCAATCGCCGCTGCATTTGATTATATTCAATCATGATTGATTATATGTGAGCAAGTTCAAATTAATCACAATCGATATGCCTTATAAATTTACCCACGCCGAGTGACTTAATTCGCATTGTGCTGAGCAAAATTAATCATCTGCTCCGCCGCAAAAGTAATAAGGGGATGAAATGAACATTAACAGCACGGTGATCAGCGGCTATCAGGCGCTGAACGACATGGGCTATCTGCTGCAGGGCGTCTCTGCCGCGGTCGTGGTCACGGACCGCAACATTGAGGCGATTCCGGCGGTGCAGGCGCTGATGGGGCAACTGCGGGATCGGATTCCGCAGCTCAGTCTGGTCAACAGCGTCCCGCCTGAGCCGAGCCAGCACGATGTCGCCGCGATCCTGGCGGCGCTTCCCCACCGGCAGACCGATATGGTGATCGGCATCGGCGGTGGCAGCGTATTGGATGTGGCGAAGCTGCTCTCTGTCCTCTGCCTTGATACAGCACCGTCGCTCGACGCCCTGCTGGCGGGTGAAAAACCGCAGCGCCGCACCCGCTCGATGCTGATCCCGACCACTGCCGGAACCGGTTCTGAAGCCACGCCCAATGCGATTCTGGCTATCCCGGAGAAGGAGACCAAAGTCGGCATTATTTCCCCGGTAATGCTGCCGGATGTGGTGGCGCTGGTGCCGGAACTGACCACCAGCATGCCCGCTCATATTGCCTCTTCGACCGGCATTGATGCGCTCTGCCATCTGATTGAGTGTTTCACGGCCAACGTCGCCAATCCGGTCAGCGACAACTATGCACTGACCGGCATGAAGAAGCTGTTCACGCATCTTGAAACCACCCTGCGTGAGCCAGACAATTTACAGGCACGGCTGGAGATGCTCTGGGCCTCTTACTTTGGCGGCGCAGCCATCGCCCATGCCGGTACCCATCTGGTGCATGCCCTCTCCTATCCGCTCGGCGGCAAATATCATCTGCCACACGGGGTCGCTAATGCCATTCTGCTGGCCCCCTGCATGCGGTTTGTTCGTCCGGCGGCGGTGAGCAAGTTTGCTCAGGCCTATGACCTGCTGCCCGATGCCGACAGCCACTTAAGCGATGACGAGAAATCCCACGCGCTGGTGGATTACTTTACCGCGCTGGTTGCGCGGCTGCAGCTGCCTGCCAGTCTCGAGGCGCTGGGCATCAGCCCGGATCACCTGCCCTATCTGGTGGAAGCGGCACTCGACGTTCAGCGTCTGATGAAAAATGTGCCGATGGCAGTCAGCGCCGACGATGTGCGCGCCATCTACCTGACGCTGTTTCCTTCCTGCCAGGCGTAAAGAGGATTGATATGAATAAGAAAATTGAGGGCGTTCTGACGGCCATCGTCACCACTTTCGACCGTGAAGGGGCTTTTGATCCGGTGACGCAGCGCGAACAGGTCAGACGGCAGATCAATGCCGGTAACGGGATCTTCTGCGGCGGTACCAACGGCGAATTCTTTGTGCTGAATGAGCAGGAGAAAATTGCCGTCACCGCCACCTGCGTAGATGAAGTCAACGGCCGGGCGCCGGTGGTGGCGCATGTGGGTGAGATTTCGACCCGCGAAACCATTCGGCTCGGACAGCAGATTGGCCGTCTGGGCGTGGATGCAGTGTCCGCGATCACGCCGTGGTTTGTTCCGCTGAAACAGCAGGAACTGATTGACCACTATCAGCGCGTAGCGGATGCGCTTCCGGTGCCGCTGTTCCTCTATAACATTCCGGCGCGAACCGGCAATACGCTGCAGCCCGAAACGGTGCGCACACTGGCGGCGCATCCGAACATCATCGGCATCAAAGACTCCGCAGGCAGCTATGACAGCCTGAGCGGATTTCTGCAGGCCACTGCCGACTGTGAAGGCTTCAATGTTCTGAACGGCCCGGATTCATTGATCCATCAGGGATTCGTTGAGGGCTGTTCCGCTGCCATTTCCGGACTGGCTAACGTGGCCCCGGCGGCCATCAACGCGATCTGGGCGCGCTTCAGCGCCGGAGATATCGCTGGTTCGCATCAGGCCCAGGAGAGCGTAACCGGCCTGCGTACGGCGCTCTATAGCATCGGTTTTTCACCCGCCGCCGTGAAAAAAGCGGTCAGCCTGCAGGGCTTTGAGGTCGGTGAAAGTCGCTATGCGGTGCAGTTCAGCGCCGAAGAGCAGCAGCAGATTCGTCAAATCGTGAACCACTACCTGCAGTAACGTCCATCACCTTTGTACTCTACCGGTCAGATGAGAACGAACCTGATGGTCGCCATCTGCCAGAACAATCGAGGTAATGATGAAAGCATTTTCAACTGAAAGTACCTTACTGATCGTCGGTATGGTGGTCGCCTATATCCTGTTCACTACCTGGCTGACCTGGCGGCTGCGCAGTAAATCCAGCGGCGACTTTATGGAAGGCTCGCGCGCGATGCCCGCCTTTATTGTCGGCATCATGCTGATGTCGGAATATATCGGGGCAAAATCGACCATCGGCACGGCGCAGGCCGCCTTTGAGGATGGCTTCGCCGCCTCCTGGTCGGTGATTGGCGCGGCGATTGGCTTTCCGCTGTTTGGCCTGATTCTGGTCAGGCGCATCTATAACACCGGTAAGATCACGATCTCCGGCGCTATTGCCGAGAAATATGGCAGCTCGACCAAAAATATTATTTCGCTGATCATGATCTACGCGCTGCTGCTGGTGAACGTCGGTAACTACATCAGCGGTGCAGCGGCGATCTCCACTGTCCTGAAAATCGACCTGACGCAGGCAGCCTTTATTACGGCGGTGGTCAGCACCTTCTATTTTGCGTTTGGTGGCATGAAAGGTGTCGCCTGGGTGACGTTACTGCATAGCGCCATCAAATATGCCGGGATCCTGATTATTCTCTATGTGGCGCTGAAGATGACCGGTGGCGTCGCGCCGATGATTGAGAAAATGCCCGCGTTCTACTGGACATGGGATGGGCATGTCGGGGCCAGTACTATTGTTGCCTGGCTGATCGGCACCGTGGGATCGATCTTTTGTACCCAGTTTGTGATCCAGGCGATCTCCTCCACTAAAGATGTAAAGTCCGCGAAGCGCGCGACCTGGATCGCTTTTATCTTCTGTCTGCCTATCGGCCTGGCAATGGCGCTGATTGGCGTCGCGGCGAAGTTTGCGCATCCCGATATCAAAAGCCTCTATGCGCTGCCGGTATTTCTGCAGGATATGTCACCGTGGCTGGCCGGGATCGTCACCACTTCGCTGGTGGCCTCGATCTTCGTCAGCGTCGGCACCGTTGCGCTGGCTATCGCCTCGCTGGTCGTGAAAGATTTTTATGTTCCTTATCGTAAGCCGACCCCGGAGCGTGAATTTAAGGTCACGCGCTGGATCTCAATCGCTATCGGTTTCTTCCCGCTGCTGTTTGTCCTGTTCTTCCCGGAAGTGCTGAAGCTCTCCTTCTTTACCCGCGCGATTCGCCTGTCGATTACCGTGGTGGCCATCATGGCGTTCTATCTGCCATGGTTTAAGAGCACGCGGGGCGCAAATGCCGGTCTGATTGGCGCCTGTCTGGTTACCTCCGTCTGGTTCCTGATGGGTAACCCTTTCGGTATCGACAATATGTATGTGGCGCTGATTACTCCGGCCATCATTATGGTGATTGACCGCTGCATTCCGTCACGTCAGTCTCAGACTCAGACTCAACCGCAACACAATGCACAAAAAAGTGGAGCCTAATATGACTCAGGAAACCGTCACCGCAGAACGCACCGGCCAGCTCGCGCCGCACCCGCAGGATAGTGCGCAGCAGGTTGCGATGCTGCCCTCTTCCTGCCCGCAGAACCATGCAGCCAACCTGCTGCCGCTGCCTGATGGCGATCTGCTTTGCGTCTGGTTTGGCGGCACACAGGAGGGGATTGCCGATATCTCTGTCTGGTGCTCACGGCTGAAAAAAGGCAGCGACCGCTGGAGTGACGCAGAGAAACTCTCTGACGATCCGGGTCGCTCAGAACAGAACCCGGTGCTGTTCCTCGATCCCGATCAGGTGCTGTGGCTGCTCTGGACAGCGCAGAAGTCGGGCAATCAGGACACCGCCATTGTCCGCTATCGCCAGTCTCACGATCTGGGCCAGAGCTGGGGTGAAATCCGCACCCTGCTGGATAAGCCGGGCACCTTTATTCGCCAGCCGATTGTGGTACTGCCCAATGGCAACTGGCTGCTGCCGGTCTTTTACTGCCTGACGCAACCCGGTGAAAAATGGGTCGGCAGCTATGATGTCAGCGCGGTAAAAATTTCGGAAGATAAGGGCCGCAGCTGGCGCGACGTCAGCGTGCCTGACAGCACCGGCTGCGTGCACATGAACGTTACGCTGCTGGAGGATGGCTCCCTGCTGGCGCTCTACCGCAGCCGCTGGGCCGACCATATCTATCAGAGCCGCTCCTTCGATCAGGGTGAGAGCTGGAGCGCACCCGAGCCGCTGTCGCTGCCCAATAATAACTCCTCCATTCAGGTCACCACGCTGCGCAACGGTCATCTGGCGCTGGTGTTCAATGCCATGAGTGCGGAAGGGGCCAGCGAACGGCGTCTGTCGCTGTATGACGAAATTGAAGATGATGCAGATGAAGGGGAAAGTGACGTGGCGGTCGCCGCTGAGCCAGTGGTGCAGAGCGGACGCACCGCTTTCTGGGGCGCGCCACGCGCACCGATGACGCTGGCGATCTCCACGGATGGCGGTAAAAGCTGGCCGCTGCAGCGCAATCTGGATGAGGGCGATGGCTACTGCATGACCAATAACTCCCAGCAGAAGCTGAACCGTGAATTCTCCTACCCCAGCATCAAGCAGGGTGTGAACGGCGAACTGCATATTGCCTACACCTGGTATCGTCAGGCGATTAAGTATGTGCGGGTTGAGGAGTCCTGGGTGCAGGGAGGTGACGCGTGATGGCGCGAATGGCGCTGGTGACCGGGGCCAGTTCCGGCATCGGTCAGGCGATCGCCGATCGCTTGCTCAGTGCCGGCTGGCAGGTAACCGGTCTGAGCCGCTCGGCCATCGATCGGGCCGAAAACGGCTGGCAGAGTCATCAGGTCGATATCAGCGACAGCGCGGCCTTGCAGGCGCTACTGGCGAAGCTGCCCGTGCCGCAGGCGGTAGTTCACGCAGCAGGCATGATGCAGGCCGCGCCGCTGGGCGAGCTGGACTGCGCGGCCAGCGCGCAATTGTGGCGGCTGCATGTTGCCGCCGCCGAACAGCTGGCGAATCACTTTGCGCCGCAGATGCAGGCGGGTGGCAGGATTGTGCTGCTGGGGAGTCGTACGTCAGGCGGCGCGGCGGGCCGCAGTCAGTATGTGGCGACCAAGTCGGCGATGATCGGCATGGTCCGCAGCTGGGCCGCAGAGCTGGCGCCACGCGGTATCACGGCGAACATCGTGGCACCCGGTGCCACTGAAACCCCGATGCTGCAGCAGCCGGGCCGGGCGAGTTCACCGCCCCGCCTGCCGCCAATCGGCCGCTACATTCAGCCGGAGGAGGTCGCCGGACTGGTCGATTTCCTGCTCTCCCCGGCGGCGGCGGCAATCACCGGACAGCAGCTGGTAATGTGCGGCGGCGCGTCGCTGAGTTAGCGCCCAGGCCGGGTGACGCAGGTCGCCCGGCTATGATGACCGTACAGGCTTACCATACTGATTAACGAACTGGCGATAGGCGGCGATCACCAGCAGGAAGTCTTCAATGCCGCAGAACGAGAGGCTCTCTTCGTCGTAATAGTTCATCCCCTCCTCCATGCCATCATCTTCCAGTGCCAGCAGGTTGGCGCGGATCATCACCTCTTCTTCATCCAGCAGAATGGTGTACTCACTGCCGATGCGCTGCCACTGACGTACGCTGCCTTTCACATCTTCAATGGCGGCCTCAACTTCATCCAGCAGCCCCGGATCGTTGCTGACCTCTTCGTTGAACCAGTGGCCGACCGCTTCATGATCCATCGACATGCGGACCTTAATCTGTCCGGTCACATCGCGTAAAAATTCATATTCCATCGCCCGCTCCTCTCAACGTCGTCGCGTCACCTGATAAGTGTCCGTGCTGCCTCTGCAGCAAAGTGTGACACGTCGCGCATTATTACAGGCTGTCTGGCGAAATCCAGCGTTTGATCATCCCGCAGCCCGATCGTCAGACGTAAAAAAGGGGCGAATCATCGCCCCTTCTCTTACGCTGTCGGGTGAAGAATCAGACCGCAGTCTGGAAAATCACGCCGTCAGCTTTATCGGTGTACTGCGCCAGCTGGTCGAAATTGAGATAGCGATACGTGTCGCTGGCCGTTTTATCGACCTGCGCCATGAATTGCTGATACTCGTCCGGCGTAGGCAGTTTGCCCAGCAGAGAGGCGACCGCAGCCAGCTCGGCTGACGCCAGATAGACGTTCGCGCCGGTTCCCAGACGGTTCGGGAAGTTACGGGTCGAGGTAGAAACCACCGTCGAACCATCTGCCACACGCGCCTGGTTACCCATGCAGAGTGAACAGCCCGGGATCTCGATACGCGCACCGCTTTTGCCGAAGACGCTGTAGTAGCCCTCTTCAGTCAGCTGTGCCGCATCCATCTTGGTTGGCGGCGCCACCCACAGACGGGTTGGCAACTGGCCTTTGTGGCTGTCCAGCAGTTTACCGGCGGCACGGAAGTGACCAATGTTGGTCATGCAGGAGCCGATGAACACTTCGTCGATCTTCTCACCCTGAACGTCAGAGAGCAGACGGGCATCGTCCGGATCGTTTGGTGCACAAAGGATCGGCTCTTTGATATCGGCCAGATCGATTTCGATCACGGCAGCATATTCCGCGTCCGCGTCGGCTTCCAGCAGCTGCGGATCGGCCAGCCATTTCTCCATGCTCTCAACACGACGCTCCAGCGTACGGCGATCGCCGTAACCTTCGGCAATCATCCACTTCAGCAGCACGATGTTGGAGTTGAGATATTCGATAATCGGCGCTTTATCCAGCTTGATGGTACAGCCCGCTGCGGAGCGTTCTGCTGACGCATCGGACAGCTCAAACGCCTGCTCCACCTTCAGATCTGGCAGACCTTCGATTTCCAGGATGCGGCCAGAGAAGATGTTTTTCTTACCTTTCTTCTCAACGGTCAGCAGGCCCTGTTTGATGGCATACAGCGGAATGGCGTGAACCAGATCGCGCAGCGTGATGCCTGGCTCCATCTTACCTTTGAAGCGCACCAGCACTGATTCCGGCATGTCGAGCGGCATGACGCCTGTTGCGGCGGCAAACGCCACCAGGCCTGAACCTGCCGGGAAAGAGATACCGATAGGGAAACGGGTATGGGAGTCACCACCGGTGCCTACGGTATCCGGCAGCAGCATGCGGTTCAGCCAGCTGTGGATAATCCCGTCGCCCGGACGCAGTGAGACACCGCCACGGTTCATGATGAAGTCTGGCAGCGTGTGGTGCGTGTTCACATCAACCGGCTTAGGATAGGCGGCGGTGTGACAGAAGGATTGCATCACCAGGTCGGTCGAGAAGCCCAGGCAAGCCAGATCTTTCAGCTCGTCACGGGTCATTGGGCCAGTGGTATCCTGCGAACCGACCGAGGTCATCTTCGGTTCACAATAGGCACCCGGACGGACGCCGGTCACGCCACAGGCGCGGCCAACCATTTTCTGCGCCAGCGAGAAGCCACGGGTGCTCTCCGCAACATCTTTCGCCTGACGGAATACGGTGCTGTGCGGCAGACCCAGCGACTCGCGCGCTTTGGTGGTCAGGCCACGGCCGATAATCAGCGGAATACGGCCACCGGCACGCACTTCGTCGATCAGCACTTCGGTTTTGAGTTCGAAGTTTGCCAGCAGTTCGTTGGTTTCATGGTTGCGGACTTCGCCTTTGAACGGATAGATGTCGATGACATCGCCCATGTTCAGGTTGTTAACGTCCACTTCAATCGGCAGGGCGCCCGCATCTTCCATGGTGTTGAAGAAGATCGGTGCAATTTTGCTGCCCAGCACCACGCCGCCGCCTTTTTTATTTGGCACGTTCGGGATGTCGTCGCCCATAAACCACAGCACCGAGTTGGTGGCGGATTTACGTGAAGAACCGGTTCCGACTACGTCACCGACGTAGGCCAGCGGGAAGCCTTTGGCCTTCAGCGCCTCGATCTGTTTGATCGGGCCGATATTACCGGGTTCGTCCGGTTCGATGCCATCGCGGGCATTTTTCAGCATCGCCAGGGCGTGCAGAGGGATATCGGGACGTGACCAGGCATCTGGTGCCGGAGAGAGGTCATCGGTGTTGGTTTCGCCGGTGACTTTGAACACCGTAACGGTGATCTTTTCCGCCAGCTCTGGACGTGACAGATACCATTCGGCCTCTGCCCATGACTTCATCACCTGCTTCGCGTATTCATTACCCGCTTTTGCTTTCTCTTCGACATCATAGAAGTTGTCAAACATCAGCAGCGTGTGCGAAAGGGCTTTCGCCGCGCCAGGGGCCAGTCGGCTGTCGTCCAGCGCCTCGATCAGCGGATGAATGTTGTAACCGCCCTGCATGGTGCCGAGCAGTTCAACCGCTTTTTCAGGAGTAATCAGAGGAGAGGTTGCTTCGCCTTTGGCGACAGCCGCCAGGAAACCGGCTTTAACATACGCCGCTTCATCGACGCCAGGTGGGACGCGGTTGACCAACAGATCGGTCAAAAATTCTTCTTCACCCGCAGGTGGATTTTTCAGCAGTTCAACCAGCGCGGCCATCTGGGAAGCCTCTAAAGGCTTAGGTACAATTCCCTGGGCAGCACGCTCGGCAACGTGCTTACGGTATTCTTCTAGCACGACGTTATCCTCGCTCTCATTATGTAGGGCTTTCCGACCACCTTGCTCACTTATGGAGAACACACTTCCTTTTCTCGTCCAGGTTGAGGTGCCCGGTTTCGCGGAGGGCAGAATAGCAGGATTCCGGCTGTTTGTTAATCTGTTTACAAAAATACAACATAATCTCCTGTGTCCATTCTGCCCTTCTCTCCTCATCGTATCTGCCCGGCAGGCCTGCTGAAACGCTTCCGGCGCACTGTGGCACACAGTACAGCATTCGCCAGTTACGCATGTCCGCCAGAGTGGCGTTTTAGTGAGGATATTCAGTGAAATAGATAACCTGCCGGAATAGAAAGCCACCTGCGCAGCATTGATGGCAAAGGTGAGTACTGACAGATATGCGCAGCGGAAATTACCCGATGATGACAGCGCCAGCTTCGTTTGCCGGGGTGGTTTCCGGCCAGCGGCAGCGCACTTTCAGACTTCGCGCAGTGCGCCGGAACCGGTTTTGCAGACAGCGCAGAACGTTCCACTGAACGAATAAACAGAAGAGGCCATTCAGGCCGCTTACGGATGATTAGTTTTTCAGGCTGGCGGGCCAGTCGGCTGGCAGCTGGTCAGGCGGGCAGTCCACCACGCTTTCGTTGTTTTCACCCACATCGCGGATCAGGGTCAGCGTCGCAAACTCATCAATGATTTCGGTCGGATACGCCGGGCCCGCTTCGCGGAATGCTGCCATCTCCTCCAGATGATCGTTCTGGAAGCAGACTGTTTTTTCAGGATGATTCATTACCCAGCGCGGGAAGAAGATGGTGCCATGGAAAATTCTGTCGGTCAGGTTAACGGCCAGGCTGACATCTGTACCGGTTGGCTCAGTCCAGGAAACTTTGTAGACATCCTGCGCCAGACGCACAACATAAACATGCTGATTTTTAACCCAGCGGTTACCCACCATGCCGCTGTGAATCCGGTAATCGATGGTGCTGGCGTTTTTAACGTAAAGCTCATAGTTCCAGCCATTATCATAGGTATAAACCAGATGTTTGCCGACAATGCCTGACAGGTCATGTTTATCAAATGTGCTCATGATTAATTCCTCATCTGCTTTTGTTGTGAAGATTATTACGCGTTGCAAAATCGATTAATAACGCTATTTTTAGCGTAAAATCATTCGTTTTTTAGATGAGTTGACATGCATAAAACGACACTCGAACAGTGGGCTTTGCTCGACGCGGTGGTGAACGAAGGCAGCTTTGCGCTGGCCGCGGAAAAGAATTATCGCAGCCAGTCATCGCTAAGCTATCAGCTTAGCCTGCTTCAGCAGCGGCTGGGGATAACACTGTTAGAACAGCAGGGCCGTCGCGCTGTGCTGAGCGCGGAGGGACATCAGCTGCTTGCACAGGTTCGTCCGCTGCTGCAGGGATTCAGCGCGCTGGAGGCCAAAGCGGATGCACTGCAACGCGGCGAGCGTTCGCGCATCGATCTGATGGTCGACGCCACCCTGCCCAAGCCCCTGCTGTTTGATGTGCTCCGGGCCTTTCAGCAGCGCTATCCGCACGTCCGCATCTGGTTCAGTGAAATCGTCCGCAGCGAGACGCCGGACAGGCTGGCAGAATCTCAGGCCGATCTCTGGCTGGTCGCGCAGTATGGCGCCGAGCCGTTAGCGGGTGAAAGCCTGATGAGCGTCGATTTCATCGCTGTCGCCCATCGGGACCATCCGCTGCACCGCGAACCGGCCCCGCTGAATGCGGCCACGCTGGCACGCTGGCCCTGTGTCACCATTCTGGATCGCCAGCAACAGCAGCAGTCAGAGGTGAATGGCGAGCAGGCGGAGAACTGGTCATTCACCACGCTGTCGGCAGCGATTGAAGCGGTCCAGCATCAGTTAGGCTATGGCTGGCTGCCGGAACAGACTATTGCCGCCCTGCTGGAGAGCGGTGAACTCCGTCCTCTGCCGCTGCGCCAGGGCCGCCGGCGCAGCAGTACGCTGGTGATGTACATAAATGAAGAGAGACTGCCCGGCAACAGCGCCATTGCTGCGCTGGCACAGATGTTTATTGAGCGTGTGGCGCAGGAGAAGCAAAACGTTAAGATCTGAATAGTCGCCGTTTTTCTTTAAGCAATGCCGGAGTAGGCTGCCGGGGGTGACTTAATGGTTACTGCTCATTCTTCTTAGCCGCTTATCCAGACGGACGGCCTCCCCCTGCCCCGCGCGCTGTGCCGTCGGACAGAAACAGCGTGACAGGCCCCGCAAACTTGACCATCTGCTATCCCTGCCTTTTCAGCCGCAGTGCGGAATTACTTTTCAGGCCTGCTGGCCTGAGCCGTAATCCGCTCAAGCGCAACCTGTGCTAAAAAGCCTGAACGACTTTTGTATTCGGGTTGCGAGGCGACGCAACGGTCGATTCTGTCGATCAGGGATTTAGGCAGGGTAACGTTAATTTTTTCAGAACCGCCCAGCAGTCGAATCACATCGATATCCACCAGCGCCCAGATATAACCCTGATAGTCGGGGTGCGTTGCCAGCGCCTCAATCGTCGAGACGGCAGGGATAGCATGGCCAAGCTCGACGCATAATTCGATATGCCCGGTAATCGCCTCTTTTGCATTTTTTATCGCTTCGTCCAGCGTCTCGCCAGCGGAGAAGCATCCGGGTAAATCAGGAACAATGACGCCATAGGCATGTTCGTCATCGCCAGCTTCAATTGCAATCGGATAAAACATATCAACCTCTTCGCGCAAGCGGGATTAAATCTTCGCCTGTCTTCTGATGCTTTTTACCGTACCGATCGGTAAGTCCTTTTTAGGGTGAGGCACCGTAACCAGCCCCGGTTTAACCGGGTGAGTGAAATGGTGATGGCTACCGTTTATCCTTATCAGCACCCAGCCATCTGCCCTGATTTCCGCAATTAATCTGCTACTATCCATAGCGACGTCCTGTCCTGTACCCGTCAGAACAAAATAACCCCAATAACCCCTCCGGACAATCCTTTTATCGGGGCTGCATTGCCTTCTGTCTGGCCTGATAAATTCCGGACATCCCGCACGGCATTCGTCGCAAAAAAAAAGCCCCCGTCACGGGAGCTTTCGCTTTCACTGCGGCAGAAACTTACTTCTTCTTCGCTTTCGCATTAGGCAGATCGGTGATGCTGCCTTCGAAGATCTCTGCAGCCAGACCGACTGACTCATGCAGGGTCGGGTGAGCGTGGATGGTCAGCGCGATATCTTCCGCATCACAACCCATCTCAATCGCCAGACCGATTTCACCTAACAGCTCGCCGCCGTTGGTGCCGACAATCGCACCACCGATGACACGATGCGTCTCTTTGTCGAAGATCAGTTTGGTCATGCCTTCTGCACAATCGGAGGCGATTGCACGGCCAGAGGCCGCCCATGGGAAGGTCGCTGTCTCATAGCTGATGCCCTTCTCTTTCGCTTCTTTCTCGGTCAGACCGACCCAGGCAACTTCTGGCTCAGTATAGGCAATTGACGGGATCACTTTTGGATCGAAGTAGTGCTTCAGACCGGAGATCACTTCTGCTGCCACGTGGCCTTCGTGCACACCTTTGTGCGCCAGCATTGGCTGACCAACGATGTCGCCGATAGCGTAGATGTGTGGCACGTTGGTACGCATCTGCTTGTCGACGCGGATGAAACCACGGTCGTCCACTTCCACGCCCGCTTTACCGGCATCCAGACCTTTACCATTCGGTACGCGACCGATCGCCACCAGCACGGCGTCATAACGCTGCGCTTCGCCTGGTGCTTTTTTACCTTCCATCAAAACGTAAATGCCATCGTCTTTTGCTTCAACGGCGGTCACTTTGGTTTCCAGCATCAGGTTGAATTTCTTGCTGATCTTCTTGGTAAAGACTTTGACCACGTCTTTATCCGCAGCCGGGATAACCTGGTCAAACATCTCGACCACGTCGATCTCTGAACCCAGCGCGTGATACACGGTCGCCATTTCCAGACCGATGATGCCGCCACCCATAACCAGCAGGCGCTTTGGCACTTCTTTCAGTTCCAGTGCATCGGTAGAGTCCCAGACGCGTGGATCTTCATGTGGGATGAAAGGCAGTTCGATAGGGCGTGAACCCGCAGCGATAATGGCATTGTCGAAGTTGATGGTGGTCGCGCCGCCTTCTCCTTCAACCACCAGGGTATTAGCACCGGTGAATTTGCCCAGGCCGTTAACCACGGTGACTTTACGCCCTTTTGCCATACCTGACAGGCCGCCAGTCAACTGGTTGATGACCTTCTCTTTCCAGCTGCGAATCTTGTTAATATCAGTAGAGGGCTGACCAAACACAATGCCGTGCTCTTCAAGGGCTTTCGCCTCTTCAATCACTTTGGCAACGTGCAGCAGCGCCTTAGAGGGGATACAACCGACGTTCAGACAAACACCGCCCAGGGTGCTGTAACGCTCAACCAGTACGGTTTCCAGACCTAAATCCGCACAACGGAAGGCTGCAGAGTAGCCTGCAGGACCTGCCCCAAGTACTACGACCTGGGTTTTAATCTCTGTACTCATCATGACCTCTTAATTGATATCCGGCGGGTCAGACGTTCTTATAATGCCCTTGTTCCACCGGGACTTTCACCGCAAGAGTTTACAGAATTGTTAACAAACTGCCAACCGCGGCGCGACGAATCGTTAAAGGAAGGCCGGCATCCGCCGGCCTTCTTTACTTTTACATAACTAAACGACGAATGTCGGAGAGCATATTGCCAATAATGGTGATGAATCTTGCACCATCGGCTCCGTCGATCACGCGGTGGTCGAAGGAGAGAGAAATCGGCATCATCAGACGCGGCATAAACTCTTTGCCGTTCCATACCGGTTCCATCGCCGACTTAGAGACACCCAGGATAGCCACTTCCGGCGCGTTCACGATCGGCGCGAAGTGTGTGGTGCCCAGGCCACCCAGGCTGGAGATGGTGAAACATCCGCCCTGCATGTCGCCCGCTGTCAGTTTACCGTCACGCGCTTTCTTCGAAATCGCCATCAGCTCACGGGACAGCTCGGTGATGCCCTTCTTGTTCACGTCTTTAAAGACCGGAACCACCAGGCCGTTTGGCGTATCAACCGCCACACCGATGTTGATATATTTTTTCAGCGTCAGTTTCTGCGCATCTTCAGAGAGTGAGCTGTTGAAGCGTGGCATCTGCTCCAGCGCCGCTGCCACGGCCTTCATGATGAACACGACAGGCGTGTACTTCACGTCCAGCTTGCGCTTTTCCGCTTCCGCATTCTGCTGCTTACGGAAGGCTTCCAGCTCGGTGATGTCGGTTTTGTCGAAATGCGTAACGTGCGGGATCATCACCCAGTTACGGCTCAGGTTCGCGCCAGAAATTTTCTGGATACGACCCAGTTCGACTTCTTCCACTTCACCAAACTTGCTGAAGTCCACTTTTGGCCACGGCAGCATGCCTGGCAGGCCGCCGCCGCTGGCAGCCGCTGGTGCTGCTTCAGCGCGCTTCACAGCCTCTTTCACGTAAGTCTGCACGTCTTCTTTCAGAATGCGACCTTTACGACCGGTGCCTTTGACTTTCGCCAGGTTCACACCGAATTCACGCGCCAGGCGACGGATCACCGGGGTGGCGTGAACGTAAGCGTCATTCTCTGCGAACTCACCTTTGCTGTCCGCTTTCGCTGCGGCTGGCGCAGGCGCTGCAGCTTTCGCTTCAGATTTAGCAGCCGGTGCCGGCGCCGCATCCTGTTTCGCCGCCGCAGGTGCCGCTGGCGCAGCGCCTTCGACTTCGAACACCATGATCAGTGAGCCGGTGCTGACTTTATCGCCGGTTGAAACTTTCAGCTCTTTGACCGTACCCGCAAACGGCGCAGGCACTTCCATTGAGGCTTTGTCGCCTTCCACCACGATCAGTGATTGTTCGGCGTCGACTTTGTCGCCGACTTTCACCAGAACCTCGGTGACTTCAACTTCATCACCGCCGATGTCCGGGACCTTAACGTCTTTCGCGCCCGCGGCAGCAGCAGGTGTCGATGCAGCTTCTTCTTTCATGGCTGGCTTCGCGTCAGAGGCCGGTGCGGCGCCTTCTGCTTCAAAGACCATGATGGCTGAACCGGTGCTGACTTTGTCGCCAGTCGCGATGGTGATTTCTTTAACCACACCCGCGAACGGTGCCGGGACTTCCATTGAAGCTTTGTCGCCTTCCACTACGATCAGTGACTGCTCGGCTTCCACTTTATCGCCGACCTTCACCAGAATCTCAGTGACTTCCACTTCGTCGCCACCGATATCCGGCACGGCCACTTCTTTGCTGGCCGTGGCCGCAGCCGCAGCTGGAGCAGGCGCCGCATCCGCTTTTTTCTCTTCAGCAGCGGCCGGGGCAGCTTCCGCAGCACCCTCTGCTTCAAACATCATGATCAGTGAGCCGGTTTCAACTTTGTCACCGGTAGAGATCTTAATCTCTTTCACTACGCCAGCCTGTGGCGACGGCACTTCCATTGAGGCTTTGTCGCCTTCCACGGTGATCAGCGACTGCTCGGCTTCCACCTTGTCGCCAACTTTCACCAGAATCTCGGTGACTTCAACTTCGTCAGACCCGATATCCGGTACCTTAATTTCGATAGCCATTACTCTCTTACCTCTTAAGCCAGACGCGGGTTAACTTTATCGGCATCGATATTGAATTTGGTGATCGCGTCGGCCACCACTTTCTTCTCGATCTCGCCACGTTTAGCCAGCTCACCCAGCGCGGCAACCACCACATAAGATGCATCAACTTCAAAGTGATGACGCAGATTCTCACGGCTGTCAGAGCGACCAAAACCATCTGTACCCAGTACGCGATAATCGCTGGAAGGCACATAGCTACGAACCTGCTCAGCGAACAGTTTCATGTAGTCGGTTGAGGCGACTGCTGGCGCGTCGTTCATCACCTGAGCGATGTAAGGTACGCGCGCTTCTTCTGTCGGATGCAGCATGTTCCAGCGCTCACAATCCTGGCCATCACGCGCCAGTTCGGTGAACGAGGTCACGCTGTAGACATCGGAGCCGATACCGTAATCTTTCGCCAGGATCTGCGCCGCTTCACGCACGTGACGCAGGATAGAACCTGAGCCCAGCAGCTGCACTTTACCTTTGCTGCCGTCTACCGTTTCCAGCTTGTAGATACCCTTACGGATACCCTCTTCCGCGCCCTGCGGCATGGCTGGCATGTGGTAGTTTTCGTTCAGCGTGGTGATGTAGTAGTAAATATTCTCCTGCGCTTCGCCATACATACGCACCAGACCGTCGTGCATGATAACAGCGACTTCATAGGCGTAAGATGGATCGTAAGAGATACAGTTCGGGATAGTCAGCGACTGAATGTGGCTGTGACCATCTTCGTGCTGCAGACCTTCACCGTTCAGGGTTGTACGACCCGAGGTACCGCCGACCAGGAAGCCGCGCGCCTGCTGATCGCCAGCCAGCCACATCAGATCGCCGATACGCTGGAAGCCGAACATCGAGTAGTAGATGTAGAACGGAATCATCGGCAGGTTGTTGGTGCTGTATGAGGTCGCCGCCGCCAGCCAGGATGAACCTGCGCCCAGCTCGTTGATCCCTTCCTGCAGAATCTGGCCTTTCTCATCTTCTTTGTAGTATGCAACCTGCTCACGGTCCTGCGGCGTATACTGCTGGCCGTTCGGGCTGTAGATACCAATCTGACGGAACAGACCTTCCATACCAAAGGTACGCGCTTCATCCGCGAGGATCGGAACCAGACGATCTTTGATCGACTTGTTCTTCAGCATCACGTTCAGGGCACGCACAAAGGCGATGGTGGTGGAGATCTCTTTGTTCTGCTCTTCCAGCAGCGCACCGAACTCTTCCAGCGCAGGCATTTCCAGCTTTTCACTGAACTTCGGCTGACGCGTTGGCAGGTAGCCACCCAGCTTCTCACGCTGCGCATGCAGGTAAGTGTGCTCTTCTGAGCCTTTTTCGAAGGTTACGTACGGCAGCTCTTCGATTTTATCGTCAGCAACCGGCACGTTAAAACGATCACGGATATAGCGTACGCCATCCATGTTCATCTTCTTCACCTGGTGAGCAATGTTTTTGCCTTCCGCGGTGTCGCCCATACCATAGCCTTTGATGGTATGCGCCAGGATCAGCACAGGCTTGCCTTTGGTGTCCTGCGCTTTTTTCAGCGCCGCGTAGATTTTCTTCGGATCGTGACCGCCACGGTTCAGTGACCAGATCTCATCGTCGGACATATCTTTAACCAGCGCAGCGGTTTCCGGATATTTACCGAAGAAGTGCTCACGCACGTAGGCACCATCACGGGATTTGAAGGTCTGGTAGTCACCGTCGACGGTTTCGTTCATCAGCTGAATCAGCTTGCCGCTGGTATCTTTGCGCAGCAGCTCATCCCAGCGGCCGCCCCAGATGACCTTGATCACTTCCCAGCCAGCACCGGCAAAGATGCCTTCCAGCTCGTTGATGATCTTGCCATTACCGGTGACCGGGCCATCCAGACGCTGCAGGTTGCAGTTAATGATGAAGACCAGGTTATCCAGTTTTTCACGGGTGGCGATGGTGATCGCACCTTTTGATTCTGGCTCATCCATCTCGCCGTCACCCAGGAAGGCGTAAACGGTCTGTGCCGAGGTATCTTTCAGACCACGGTGTTCCAGATATTTCAGGAACTTCGCCTGATAGATAGCAGACAGCGGGCCCAGGCCCATAGAGACCGTCGGGAACTGCCAGAATTCCGGCATCAGTTTCGGATGCGGATAAGAAGAGAGGCCTTTGCCGTCTACTTCCTGACGGAAGTTATTCATCTGCTCTTCGGTCAGGCGACCTTCAAGGAACGCACGGGCATAGATGCCCGGAGAGATGTGGCCCTGGAAATAGACCAGATCGCCGCCATCCTTGTCACTGCGCGCACGGAAGAAGTGGTTGAAACAGACTTCATAGATCGTGGCAGAAGACTGGAAGGAGGACATGTGACCACCCAGTTCCAGATCTTTCTTGGAGGCGCGCAACACCGACATGATGGCGTTCCAGCGAATTGCGGAACGGATACGACGTTCAAGAGAGGTGTTACCCGGATAGTCGGGTTCATCTTCAACGGCAATAGAGTTGATGTAGTTGCTGATTGCAGACGAACCTGCAGCCACATTGACGCCGCCTTTGCGGGCTGCACCCAGTACCTGATCAATCAGATACTGCGCACGTTCAACACCTTCTTCACGGATGACCGATTCGATCGCCTGTAGCCAGTCACGAGTTTCGATCGGATCCACGTCATTGTGTAAACGTTCTGACATGGGTGTGTTCCTTATCTGTGTCTAATACGTTGAATAATCGGGAGCCTGTTAAAGCAGATGCCGGCAGACTCGTCTGAAGTCCGTACGATCTTTGTCGCACGTTATTCCTTACGTTGCTGTAAACGACGCAGGGAGCGTTCACGACGGCTCTGCTCCCGACTTCTGTCCAGCAAGATTTCCTCTATGAACGCCAGGTGACGGTGTGAAGCCTCGCGCGCTTTTTCTGGCTCACGGGCCACAATCGCCTCAAAGATTCTGGCGCGGTGACCGCTCACTTTTGCCAGCATTTCCCGGCGCGAGTAGAGCAATTCGAAATTCTGACGGACGTTTTGTTCCAGCATAGGGCCCATTGAGCGTAGCAAATGCAAAAGCACAACATTATGGGCTGCTTCTGTGACAGCGATCTGATACTGCATCACTGCGTCCGCTTCGGCGTCTAAGTCGCCGCTGTCCTGCGCCTGCTGAATGTGGAGATGACAGTCGCGAATACGCAACAGGTCCTCTTCCGTGCCGCGCAGTGCCGCGTAATAAGCGGCGATACCCTCCAGGGCATGGCGCGTTTCCAGCAGATCAAACTGTGATTCCGGATGGTCGGCGAGAAGCTCAACGAGTGGGTCGCTCATGCTTTGCCAGAGATTCTCCTGAACAAATGTTCCGCCACCCTGTCGGCGTAGCAATAATCCTTTGGCTTCCAGGCGCTGGATTGCTTCACGAAGAGATGGACGTGAGACATCGAATTGTTTAGCGAGTTCGCGCTCAGGGAGCAGCTTCTCTCCCGGACGCAGGGTCCCTTCCATGATCAGGGATTCGAGCTGATGCTCAATTGCGTCAGAGAGCTTGGGTTGGCGTATTTTACTGTAAGCCATCATCCCTTCTTATCAGACCAATCGTCCGGAGTAAATTGGTAATACCAATTGCCATAAGGCGCCCGTAAAGTAACAAAGTATTCACCTTGTGTCTATATGGTGTCAGCGACAATCCCTTCTCCCCAGGCCCTGTGCTGGCGCTAACGTACGGTAAAAAAGATGAAAATTCACTGTTACCGAAAATGTTAAATAAATGCACTTTTACCAAACCTTACACCCGGTCAGCCGTCAGGCGCAGCGGCAGCTATAAGTGAAAGCTATTCGTCATGCGCGAAATTTCATGGCAAAAATTTTTCTGGCCGGACGTGACGGGGATGGCGTTTTTTCAGTCAACTCTCAGCACAAAAGGCGAAAGCAGGTGCAAAGCGATTCGCTTATCACTATTCTTGTCGCCAGGGTAGCGCATGGCAGCATTCGGCAAGCCAGATACCGTAAAATTATCAATACGTTATTGTAACCACTTCATTACAGCGAACAGCGCTGCGAACGAAGAATAAAAACATCACGAGGTTTGTATGGAACAACAGCAAGGCGAAGCGCTGAAGCGTGGTCTTAAGAACCGCCATATTCAGCTCATCGCGCTGGGTGGTGCAGTGGGAACCGGGCTGTTTCTGGGCAGCGCATCGGTTATTGAATCGGCCGGACCGGCCGTTATTCTGGGCTATGCGATTGCCGGTTTTATTGCCTTTTTAATCATGCGCCAGCTGGGTGAAATGGTGGTGGAAGAGCCGGTCGCCGGCAGCTTCAGCCACTTTGCTTATAAATACTGGGGTAACTTTGCCGGCTTTGCCTCAGGCTGGAACTACTGGGTGCTCTACGTGCTGGTCGCGATGGCGGAACTGACCGCCGTGGGCAAATATATCCAGTTCTGGTGGCCCGATTTTCCGACCTGGGCCTCCGCCGCTATCTTCTTCGTAATGATTAACGCCATCAACCTGACCAACGTTAAAGTATTTGGTGAGATGGAGTTCTGGTTTGCCATCATTAAAGTGCTGGCCGTGATTGGTATGATCCTGTTCGGTGGCTGGCTGCTGTTTGGCGGTCATGCAGGTCCGCAGGCCACCGTCCGCAACCTCTGGGAACAGGGCGGCTTCTTCCCGCACGGCATCGGCGGGCTGGTGGCCGTCATGGCGATTATCATGTTCTCATTTGGCGGGCTGGAGCTGGTCGGTATTACTGCGGCCGAAGCTGACAATCCGGAAGTGAGTATCCCAAAAGCAACCAACCAGGTACTGTGGCGTATCCTGATCTTCTACATTGGTTCGCTGGCCGTGCTGCTCTCTCTGATGCCGTGGAATCGCGTCACCTCTGAAGTCAGCCCGTTCGTCTTTATTTTCCATGAGCTGGGCGATGCGATGGTGGCGAATGCGCTGAACATCGTGATCCTGACGGCCGCCCTGTCGGTCTACAACAGCTGCGTCTACTGCAACAGCCGTATGCTGTTTGGTCTGGCTCAGCAGGGCAACGCCCCCAAATCGCTACTGAAAGTCGATCGTCGTGGCGTTCCGGTGTTAACGATTCTGGTTTCGGCCGTGGCCACTGCGCTCTGCGTGCTGATCAACTATCTGATGCCGGGTGAAGCCTTTGGTCTGCTGATGTCGCTGGTGGTTTCTGCGCTGGTGATTAACTGGGCGATGATCAGCCTGGCGCACCTGAAGTTCCGCCGTAAGAAAGATCAGCAGGGTGTGACCACCCGCTTCAGAGCCCTGCTCTATCCGGCAGGAAACTGGATTTGCCTGATCTTCATGGCGGCGATTCTGGTGCTGATGGCCACCACGCCAGGCATGGCGATCTCGGTCTGGCTGATTCCGGTCTGGCTGGTGATTCTGGCCGTGGGTTACTTCGTTAAGAACAAAACACAGAAAGCCTGATGCGCTTTTCCGGGCGGTGATCTCTCTGAGAGGTTGCCGCCTGCCTCCTCGCCGCTCTATCGTTCTGCTCTGGCCTGATCAAGCTCACATTTCTTTCTCCGCACCTGTTTAGTCCATCTCCATGACGAATTACTCCGGTTTGTTCTGCTGACTTAATGCCAATAATTCCTGTTCACACTGATGCGCAGGAGAAAACCATGAAAGGTGCAGCCCTCTCGTTTCGGGAAAAGCTGGGATATGGCATGGGCGATGCCGGGTGCAACATGATTGGCGGGGCCATTATGCTGTTCCTGAACTACTTCTATACCGATGTATTTGGTCTCGCCCCGGCGCTGGTAGGCATCCTGCTGCTGTCGGTCAGGGTACTGGATGCCGTCACCGACCCGATTATGGGCGCGATCGCTGACCGCACTAAAAGCCGCTGGGGTCGCTTTCGCCCCTGGCTGCTATGGGTTTCTGTGCCCTATGTGCTGTTCAGCATCCTGATGTTTACTACCCCCGACTGGACATATCACAGCAAGGTCATCTGGGCCTTCGTCACCTATTTCCTGATGTCGCTGACCTATACCGCCATTAACATCCCCTATTGCTCTCTGGGTGGTGTGATTACCAACGATCCCGGCGAGCGCGTCTCCTGTCAGTCTTACCGCTTTGTGATGGTCGGCATCGCCACGCTGATTCTCTCTATGTCACTGCTGCCGATGGCGGAATGGTTCGGCGGCGCAGACAAAGCCCGTGGTTATCAGATGGCAATGACGGTCCTCGCCACCATCGGCCTGGCAATGTTCCTGTTCTGCTTTGCGACGGTACGCGAACGTATCCATCCTGCTGTACCGAGTAACGATGACCTGAAAAAAGATCTGCGTGATGTCTGGAAGAATGACCAGTGGGTTCGCATTCTGCTGCTGACCTTCTGTAATGTCTGTCCCGGCTTTATCCGCATGGCGGCCACTATGTATTACGTGACCTGGGTGATGGGTCAGTCAACGCACTTTGCCACACTGTTTATCAGTCTGGGCGTGATTGGCATGATGTTCGGCAGCACGCTGGCGAAACTGCTCACCGACCGCTGGTGCAAACTCAAAGTCTTTTTCTGGACCAATATCGCGCTGGCGCTCTTCTCCAGCGGTTTTTACTGGCTCGATCCGCACGCCACGGTGATGATTGTTATCGCCTATTTTGTGCTGAATATTCTGCATCAGATCCCGTCACCGCTGCACTGGTCACTGATGGCTGATGTGGACGACTACGGCGAATGGAAAACCGGCAAACGCATCACCGGCATCAGCTTCTCCGGCAACCTCTTCTTCCTCAAAGTCGGGCTGGCCGTGGCCGGTGCCATGGTCGGTTTTCTGCTGTCGTTCTATGGCTACAATGCCGAAGCTAAACAGCAATCACCGGAGGCAATTAACGGTATCATGCTGCTGTTTACCATCATTCCGGGTGTCGGTTATCTGATTACCGCTGGCGTGGTCAGACTGCTGAAGGTTGACCGCAACATGATGCTCACCATTCAGCAGGATCTCGCGCTGCGTCGCCAGAACTTCCGTGAGTTACACCCTGTTCACCTGCGCGACGATACGGCTACCCCAACCGGAGAGGTAAAATGATGACAGCCTGGCCAAATCCCTTTATTACACAGCGGGCCGACCCCTTTATCCTGCAGCACGACCAGCACTACTATTTCGTCGCCTCAGTGCCGGAGTATGACCGGCTTGAGATCCGCCGCGCCACAACGCTGGCAGGCCTGCGCAACGCCGCGGCGGTGGAGGTCTGGCACAAGCCGGAGAGCGGCCCCTGCAGCGAATTAATCTGGGCGCCCGAGCTGCATCATATTGAGGGGCAGTGGGTGATCTATTTCGCTGCAGCACCGACACGCGACATTAAAGAGGGCCTGTTTCAACATCGGATGTATGCGCTGGTCTGTGACGCGGACGATCCCCTGCTGGGGCCCTGGCAGCCCTGCCGCCGGGTCTTCAGCCAGTTTGACAGCTTCTCGCTGGATGCCACGCACTTCGTTCATCAGGGGAAAAACTGGTATCTCTGGGCGCAGAAGGATCCGTCCATTCCCGGTAACTCCAACCTCTATCTGGCCGAGTTACTCAATCCCTGGACGCTGAAAGGCACCCCGGTCATGCTGAGCCGGCCGGAATATGAGTGGGAATGCGCAGGGTTTAGCGTCAACGAAGGGCCGGCGGTAATCCGTCACGGGAATCGGCTATTTGTGACCTACTCCGCCAGCGCCACCGATGAGAATTACTGTCTGGGTATTCTGTCCATTGCCGCTGATGCAGACCCGCTGGATACTTCTGCCTGGCAGAAATCTGCCCGGCCGGTCTTTGTCTCCAGCTGGGACAACCATCAGTATGGGCCGGGTCACAACAGCTTCACCCGCGATGAAGAGGGACGTGATGTGCTGGTTTACCACGCACGCAATTACACTGAAATTGAGGGCGATCCGCTCTGGGATCCGAACCGCCATACCCGCCTGAAATACTTTAGCTGGCGGGAGGATGGCACACCCGATTTTGGTGTGCCACCCGCCGATTACACCAGCGTGCCGTAAATCGTCAGCAACGCGACGGCGACCACCAGCACCAGTGAGGTCCGCTTCGCTAACGCCACGGCAACCCGTGGCGTTTCAACTTTATCGGTATGGGGATCGCGAGACAGAGAGAACTGGGCCAGCGTCGTCAGCACCTGATACTGAGAGCGGCGCCGGTCGGTCAGCGAGGCAAACCAGGCAGGCAGAGCTTTCTCACCATGGCCCAGCAGCGCGTAGGCCACGCCTGCCAGCCGCACCGGGATCCAGTCGAGCAGATGCAGAATCGCATCCACGCCCGATTGCGCGCGCGCCATAGGCGTTTCCCGTTTTGCCAGCCAGCTTTGCCAGGCGCGCAGGAACGCGTAGCCCACCAGCAGCACCGGCCCCCAGGGGCCACCCACCACCAGCCAGAACATCGGCGCCAGATAGAAGCGAAAGTTTATCCAGATCAGGGCATTCTGCAGTTCACGCAGAAATTCGCGCTCGCTGCACTCCACCGGTACACCGTGAATGAGCGTCAACTCGGCCGCCATCGCCTGATGCGCCGCCTCGTCATCATGACTGGCCGCTTTCAGATAGTGATGATAATGCTGACGCACCGAACCGGCACCAATACAGAGCAGACCGGTCAGGATCCAGAACAGCAGTTGCAGCACGCCAAACAGCAGCCCTTTCAGGCTCCAGATCACCAGCGCGGTCAGCGCCATCGCCAGCACGGTCATCAGCACTGTTCGCACCAGTGAGAAATGATGGCGATGGCGAAAAACCGGCTCCAGCCGATGGTCGAGCTGCCAGTGCTCGCCCAGCTTAAACAGGCGCTCCCAGCCTAAAACCAATAACAAGGTAAACAACGTCATACTGACCCCGCAAAAATCAGGATATGGGCTGCGTTAACAGCTGTCTGTAGTAGTCCCAGTCAAAAGCAGGCCCGGGATCGGTTTTACGTACCGGCGCGATATCGCTATGCCCCGTGATACGCGAAGGTGTTAATGGATAGTGTTGCAGCAGCAGCTGTGTCACCTGCTGCAGGGCCAGATATTGCGCGCCGGTGTAAGGCTCACTGTCTGTCCCTTCCAGCTCAATACCGATGGAGAAGTCGTTACAGTTTTCCCGTCCTCCAAACTGTGACACACCCGCATGCCAGGCGCGCTTGTCAAAAGAGACATACTGCACAATCTCCCCGTCGCGACGAATCAGGCAGTGTGCCGCCACTTTCAGCGCGGCGATATCCGCAAAATAGGGATGAGCCTCAGGCGGCAGCGTGCCGGTAAAGAGTTTATCGATCCAGGGTCCACCAAATTCACCCGGTGGCAGGCTGATATTGTGGATCACCAGCAGTGAAGGCGCCTCATCGTCAGGGCGTTCGTTGTAATGTGTTGATGGCACGTGACGCACACCGGTCAGCCAGCCCTGTTTGATTTTCATACCGGATTCCTTATTCTGCCTGGCTGAGAATAGCATGAATAATAAAGGATTCTTGCCTCTTAGTGTGTCCGGGGCGCAACGAAAAAGCGCCGCATGTTAAGGATACTAAACAAAATCATCGTCAGCACTGGTACAGCGTAACGGTTCAGGCTATTGTGACCGCCTCTGTTGCTGCACTTTTATGAGGTAAAACGACTATGTCATCTCGTGGTTACGATGCGGACAGCCGCCGTCAGGCGTTGATTAAACGCGTTGAAAGTGACATTCCGGATGCGGTTGCGCTGGCGTTAAAAGAGGATCTCGGCGGCGAGATTGACGCTGACCGTGACATTACCGCTCAGCTGTTGCCAGCCGATACGCAGGCCCATGCGCAGGTGATCACCCGCGAAGAGGGCGTTTTCTGTGGTAAACGCTGGGTGGAAGAGGTCTTTATCCAGCTCGGTGCCCACGCGACCCTGAACTGGCATGCAGAAGATGGCGATAAGGTGAAAGCCGGTCAGCTGCTGTTTGAGATCGCCGGTCCGGCCCGGCTGCTGCTGACCGCAGAGCGTACGGCGCTTAACTTCGTGCAGACGCTTTCAGGCGTGGCAACGGAAGTGAGCCGCTATGTGGCCCTGCTGGCGGGCAGCCAGACGCAGTTACTCGACACGCGCAAAACCCTGCCCGGTCTCCGTACCGCGCTGAAATATGCCGTACTGTGTGGCGGCGGGCAGAACCATCGGCTGGGCCTCGCCGATGCTTACCTCATCAAAGAGAATCATATTATCGCCAGTGGTTCGATCCAGCAGGCGGTGGAAAGAGCGCAATGGCTGCAGCCCGACGTGCCGGTCGAGGTCGAGGTGGAATCGCTGCAGGAGCTTCAGCAGGCGCTGGAGGCCGGCGCCGATATCGTTATGCTGGACAACTTCAGCCTGGACGACATGCGTGCCGCCGTTGCGCTCAATCAGGGGCGTACACTGCTGGAAGTCTCCGGCAACGTGACAGAAATCACCCTGCCACAGATTGCTCTGACCGGCGTGGATTACGTGTCGGTTGGCGCACTGACCAAACATGTGCGGGCGCTGGACCTCTCCATGCGTTTTAAACAGCAGTAATCCGCCCCGCCGTCATCCGTGACGGCAATTTTGCGACCCTGCTTCCAGCGCAGTTTCGGCTGCGCTGCAATGCTGAAATCTCCCTGCAGCCCGCTTTCCGGTTCGCTTCTCGCGGACTGTCTTTCACCACTCACGATTTTTACCCTGTCGGCTTCTTAATCAGGAGACGATGTGATGACGAATCAACGTGGATTTACACTGGTGGAATTGATGATTGTGGTGGGGATCGTGGCGATCTTAAGCGCCATCGGCCTGCCCGCTTATCAGAACTATCTGCAGCGTGCAGCCCTGACCGACATGCTGCAGACGATGGTGCCCTACAAAACTGCGGTAGAGCTCTGTGCAATGGAACGCGGCGGGCCTGCGCAGTGCCAGGCCGGAGAAGCGGGCATTCCTGCCGCCCGCGGCTCGCGTTATGTCTCCGCGCTCAGCGTGACTGCCGGGGTAATCACTCTGACCGGTCAGGAGAGTCTGAATGGCCTGCGTGTTGAAATGGTGCCGATCTGGGAGAGCAGCGAAGGTGGCATCAGCTGGCAACGCAGCTGCACCAGCAGCAACAGCAGCCTCCGTGACAATTGTCTGGCGCAGTTCCGCTTTGCGGATAAAGGTGGCAGCGATGGAGAAGCCTGATGCCGCCATTGCGGCACTCTGTCAGCGTTATCGCGCCGTGGTTCTGCACCATGATGCCACTCAGCTGCGCGTGGCCGTGGCGGAGAGCGCGCCGCCGGGCCTGGCTGAGGCGCTCCATTTTGCCAGCCAGTGCCAGATTGAGATCGAGTGCTGGCCGCAGGCCCGGCTTGATCAGCGTCAGCATGCTGACACCCCTCTGGTCGCGCGCGAAACGTCCCCCGCTGAATCGGCGGTTGAGGCGACACACTTGATCCTGCGTCAGGCCCTGGAGCGTCGTGCCTCGGATGTCCACATTGAACCCGATCGGGGAGGCATGCGGATACGACTGCGCATCGACGGTGTTCTGCATCCGCTCTCCGCTCTGCCCGCCACTCAGCCTGCGGCGCTGCTGGCACGCCTGAAGATCCTCGCCGGCCTGGATATCGCCGAACGCCGGTTGCCGCAGGATGGTCAGTTCAGTCTGGAGATCGCCGGGAAACCGGCCTCCTTTCGCCTGGCGACGCTACCCGTCTGCGGCGGTGAAAAAGCCGTGGTAAGGCTGTTACAGAGTGAAAGCGCAGCCCTGTCGCTGGATAAGCTTGGGCTTCCCGCGCCCCAGCTGCGGCTGCTCTGCGCCGCGCTGGCCCAGCCGCAGGGGCTGATCCTGGTGACCGGCCCCACCGGCAGCGGCAAGACGTTTACGCTTTACAGCGGCCTCAGCGCCCTGAATACACCGGAAAGGAATCTGTGCAGTGTGGAGGACCCTATCGAGATTCCGTTACCCGGCATTAACCAGACGCAGATCCATACCAAAAAGGGTCTCGATTTTAATCGCGTGCTGCGGGCGCTGCTGAGACAGGACCCGGACGTGATTATGGTGGGCGAAATCCGGGATGCGGAAACGGCAGAGATTGCGGTGAAAGCCGCGCAGACCGGCCATCTCGTCCTGTCGACGCTACATACCAACTCCACTGCCGAAACCCTGACGCGACTGCGCCAGATGGGGATTCCTGGCTATCTTCTGGGCCCGGCGCTGAAACTGATTGTGGCTCAGCGTCTGGTCCGGCGCCTCTGTCCGCACTGCCGCCAGCCTGCTCAGGCCGTTGCACACTACCCTGCCGAACTCTGGCCCGGTACGCTGCAAACCTGGCGTGCGCCCGGCTGCGATCACTGTTTTTCCGGCTATTTTGGCCGGCTGGCGCTGTTTGAGCTGCTGCCCGTCAATGCCCGGCTGCAAAATGCAATTGCCGCCGATATGCCGCTGGAAAATCTGCTTACGCTGGCGAAGCAGCAAGGCCTGCGTACTCTGCTGGCTTCTGGCCTGGAAGCGGTGAGCCGGGGCGATACCTCGCTGGAAGAGATGCAGCGTGTGATGGGACTGGACGATGGATAACACCTGTTTATTTCGCTGGCAGGCGGTCGATAGCCAGGGGCAGTTATGCAGTGGAGAACTGCTGGCAATCGACAGTGACAATCTGCTGCTGATGCTGGCCCAGCGTAATCTTCTGCCGGTGAGCTGGAAGAGAGAGAAGGTCTGGCCTCAGAAGGCGTGGAAATGGCAGCACAGGATTGACCTGTTCAGGCAGCTGGCCACCCTGCTTAAAGCCGGGCTGCCACTGGCAGAAAGTCTCACGTTACTGGCTGAAGGCCATCCGCATCCCGGCTGGCAGGCACTGATGCGCGCGCTGCATCATCGGGTACTTAGCGGCGCGCCTTTTTCGCAGGCGTTGCGGGAATGGCCGCAAATCTTTCCGGCACTCTATCCGGCGCTGATGGAGATCGGCGAACTGACCGGTCAGCTGGATGTCTGCTGCAGCGAACTGGCCCGGCAGCAGAGCCGGCAGCAACAGTTACGCCTTCAGGTCAAAAAGGCGCTGCGCTATCCCCTGTTTATCCTGCTGGTGGCCCTGGCCGTCTCCTGCGGCATGCTGCTGTTTGTCCTGCCGGAGTTTGTTGCCGTCTATGACTCTTTCGATGCGCCGCTGCCTGCCTTTACGGCCGCTGTCATGCAGCTATCTGCGGGACTTCAGGCGTGGGGCTCGGTGGCAGCTTTCTTTATCCTGCTGTTGCTGACAGTCTGGCATCAGCTGCGACAGCACTCGGCGGCCTGGCAGCGCCGTGAACAGGCTATCTTTCTGCGTATTCCACTGCTGTCCGGGCTGTGGCGGGGCGCGCAACTGACGCAAATCTACAGCCTCCTTAACCTGACGCAGCGCGCAGGCTTAACGCTGTTACAGGGCCTGACTGCCGTTGAAGTGACGCTCTCCTCACTGCTATGGCGGGAGGCGATCGCTGGATTGCAGCAGCATATTGCTCAGGGGAACCCGCTGCATCAGGCGCTGATTCATCATCCCCTGTTTACGCCCTTATGCAGTCAGCTGATACGGGTGGGCGAAGAGGCCGGTGCACTGGATCTGATGCTGGCCCGTCTGGCGGAGTGGCACGAGACGGAAACCCGCGAGCGCGCAGATACGCTGGCGGCTTCACTGGAACCGATGATGATGATAGTGATTGGTGGCATTGTCGGTACGCTGGTAATTGCGATGTACCTGCCGGTCTTTGGACTGGGCGATGTGATGCATTAAGGGGCGTCGCGTGCGCGCCCCTGATTGCTATCGGTTAAAGACGCGGTTTTCCTGCTCGTTCACGCGGATAAAGGTGGTGCGCTTGGTCAGCTCTTTCAGCCGTTCCGCCCCGACGTATGTACAGGCGGAACGCAGCCCACCCAGAATGTCGCGGGCGGTGTCATCCACAGCCCCCCGCAACGGCAGCTTCACCGTTTTGCCTTCCGCTGCGCGATACTGCGCGACACCGCCGACGTGACGCTTCATCGCGGATTCAGAACTCATGCCGTAGAAGAGCATAAAGCGTTCGCCATTTTCTTCGACGATCTGCCCTTCACATTCATCATGCGCCGCCAGCATTCCCCCCAGCATTACGAAGTCTGCTCCGCCGCCAAACGCCTTGGCGATATCGCCAGGCACAGAACAGCCGCCATCGCTGACGATCTGCCCGCTTAAGCCATGCGCCGCATCGGCACACTCAATAACCGCTGAAAGCTGCGGATAACCGACGCCGGTCTTCACGCGGGTGGTGCAGACCGAGCCGGGCCCGATGCCGACCTTAACGATATCCGCGCCAGACAGAATCAGTTCTTCCACCATTTCGCCCGTGACTACGTTACCGGCACAGATCGTTTTAGTCGGGAACCGTTCACGCGCCCGCTGCAGAAAATCGACAAAATGTTGCGAATAGCCGTTGGCTACGTCAATGCAGATAAACTGCAAATCCGGCGACAGCGCCATGATCGCGACCAGCTTACTCAGATCCGCTTCGGAGGTGCCGGTTGACACCATGACCTGCTTCAGTACCGCTGCCGGCACGCGCTGAATAAAGGCGCGCCACGCATCGACGCTGTAATGTTTGTGAACTGCCGTAAGGAGATTGAAGCTGGCCAGCGCCTCGGCCATCGAAAAGGTGCCGACAGTATCCATGTTGGCGGCAATAACCGGCACGCCGCTCCAGCGCAGTCCCGAATGGCGGAAGGTAAAGCTGCGTTCCAGCTCAACCTGCGAACGGCTTTTCAGCGTGGAGCGTTTGGGGCGGATTAATACATCTTTAAAGCCCAGTTTCAGATCTTCTTCAATACGCATAAACAGTGTCCTGGTAAGTGGCAATGAATCGTTCTTCACGAAAAAAGCACAGCTCCAGTGACCTTATGATACGCGCCTCCGGCTTTGCGACAAGACTGCGAATTTCACTTTATTTACGCTACAATCCGTTAAATTTAGTTGTGTTTTATCGGTGTGATCTGACGCCCACTTTTGCGTTTTTTTGTCAGATCGTTACCCTGAAACCCGGCCCGGATAAGAAATCAGGTGAAAAACATGCCCTATATCGTCGCGCTTACCGGGGGAATCGGCAGTGGAAAAAGTACGATTGCCCGGGCATTTGCCGCGTCTGGCGTGGACATTATTGACGCGGATTTGATTGCCCGTGAAGTGGTTGAGCCGGGTACACCCGCTCTGCAGGCTATTCAGGCGCGCTATGGTTCATCGATCGTCACGCCACAGGGCGGGCTCGATCGCGCCCGGCTTCGCGAGATTATTTTTCAGCAGCCGGAAGAGAAAAGCTGGTTAAACGCGCTACTCCACCCACTGATCAATGCCCGGACGCGCCAGCTGATCGCGCAGGCCACCTCACCTTATGTGCTCTGGGTCGTGCCGCTACTGGTGGAAAACCAGTTACAGCACCAGGCTGACAGAGTGCTGGTGGTGGATGTCGATGAGGCGACACAGTTAGCGCGCACGCAGCAGCGTGATGGCCTCTCCGTCGCCCAGGCTCAACGAATTCTTGCGGCACAGGCCACACGCCAGCAGCGCCTCGCCTGTGCCGATGACATTATTGATAACAGTGGCAAGCCCGATGACGCCTTGCCACAGGTTGCCGGACTTCATGAGCGCTACCTCAGGCTGGCGGCAACGAAACAGGATTAATACCATGAACACACCCGTTCTGTTCGAACACCCACTGAATGAAAAAATGCGGACCTGGTTACGGGTTGAATTTCTGATTAATCAGTTAGATGAAACCACGCCGCTGGATAAGACAGTCAATGCGCTGACCTTTTTCCGTGTGATTGCCGAACTGCTCGACATCTTCGAGCGGGGAGACATGCGTACAGAACTGCTGAAGGAGCTGGAGCGCCAGCAGCAGAAGCTGCGTGCCTGGGCTGATGTACCCGGTGTCGATATGACACTGGTTAACGCGCTCAGCGATAAACTCCGGATTCAATCAACCCAGCTGATGAATGCGCCGCGGATGGGCCAGCAGCTGCGCGAGGATCGGCTTATTGCCCTTGTGCGCCAGCGGCTCAGCATCCCTGGCGGCTGCTGCAGCTTTGATTTACCCGGCCTGCACATCTGGCTCCATCTGCCTCAGGAGACCCGCGATGCCCAGGTTGAAGCCTGGATGCAGACGCTGGCGCCGCTGCATCATGCACTGGCGATGGTACTGGATCTGATTCGCCAGTCCGGTACTTTCCATCTGCAGACCAGCCTCAATGGCTTTTATCAGGACAATGCCGAAGGGGCCGATCTGCTGCGGTTGCAACTGTCACTGGACGATGCGCTTTATCCACAGGTATCCGGCCACAAGAGCCGTTACGCCATCCGTTTTATGCCATTTGATAGCGAGCACGGTGAAGTCCCGGCCCGCCTTAATTTTCAACTGGCCTGTTGTTAGAGGTAACCATGCAGCAAGATGTAATGACCGTTTCCTGTCCGCAGTGCGGCAAAGATGTGATCTGGGATGAGCTGAGCCCCTGGCGTCCCTTCTGCAGTAAGCGCTGCCAGCTTATTGATTTAGGCGAATGGGCCGCAGAAGAGAAACGGATCCCCAGCAGCGATGATATGAATGACAGTGACAGCTGGAGTGAGCAGGATCACTGATTAAAGGATGGGGCGCACGGCCCCACTCCCTCAGAGCTCGCCTGCCACCAGGCGCGCAATCAGCGGGTGATTGGCTGGCGGGAACTCGTCTGCCACCAGCGCCTGCTGATCGACCCAACGCTGTGGCTGCCCCTCTCTGCCCCACGGCTCGCCTTTCCACCCTTCCACCAGGAAAAAGTGCAGCGTCACACGCAGATCGTCATAGGTATGATCTGCATGACCAATCGGATGCGCTTCGGTGACCTCAATGCCCGTCTCTTCGTGCAGCTCCCTGATCAATCCCTGTTCGGCACTTTCGCCCGCTTCGATCTTACCGCCAGGAAACTCCCATTTGTTCGCCATGTAAGAACTCGCCGCACGCTGGGCAAGGAAAATCTGTTTATTGGCATTGCGAATGATGCCAACTGCAACCTGCAGGTGCTTCATGAAGACTATCCGGTTGTAATCGATGAATGAGTGATGATTTTAGAGCATGCCTCTGCGGAAGTTAACCGCTTTAGCCCGGTGCAGCCGTGTCCGCTCAGGCAGTGCCGGATGCTGCAGGAAGGCATAAAAAAAGGAGCCAGCGGCTCCTTTTTATTCAGCGTTTAGTCTCAGGCGATACGGCCATGACACTGCTTGTACTTTTTACCGGAACCGCATGGGCAGGGATCGTTGCGGCCCACTTTGCGTTCGCCGCTTTGCTGCTGCTCCGGCTCTGCCAGCAGATCTTCTTCAACATGGCTCAGCTGCTGCTGCTGTGCCAGACGCTCGGCTTCTTCGCGACGCTGCTGCTCCATCGCTTCCACTTCTTCCGGCATACGCACCTGAACTTTGCTCAGCGTACTGATCACTTCATACTTCAGTGACTCCAGCATCGCTGCAAACATGGCGAAGGATTCACGCTTGTACTCCTGCTTCGGATCTTTCTGCGCATAGCCACGCAGATGGATACCCTGACGCAGATAGTCCATCGCGGCCAGATGCTCTTTCCACAGCGAATCCAGCGTCTGAAGCATTACGCCTTTTTCGAAGTTACGCATCATCTCTGCGCCCACGATCTCCTCTTTCTCAGCATAGCTCTCGGTCGCGCGGGCCATGATGCGTTCACGCAGCACTTCCTCATGCAGATCCGGCTCTTTATCCAGCCACTCCGCAATCGGCAGGTCGAGATCGAAGTCGGCACGCAGACGCTCTTCCAGCCCTGGCACATCCCACATCTCCTCCAGCGACTGCGGCGGAATATAGGTGTCGATGGTCACTTTATAGACATCGTGGCGAATACTGTTAATGGTTTCGCTCACGTCGGAGACATCCAGCAACTCATTACGCTGACTGTAGATTGCACGACGCTGGTCGTTCGCTACATCATCATATTCCAGCAGCTGCTTACGAATATCGAAGTTACGGCTTTCAACTTTGCGCTGGGCATTGGCAATCGCTTTGGTGACCCACGGATGCTCAATCGCTTCGCCCGGCTTCATGCCCAGTTTACGCATCATATTAGAGACGCGATCCGAGGCAAAGATACGCATCAGCGCATCTTCCATCGACAGATAGAAGCGTGATGAGCCGGCGTCACCCTGACGGCCTGCACGACCGCGCAGCTGGTTATCGATACGACGCGATTCGTGACGCTCGGTTCCCACGATGTGCAGACCGCCCGACGCCAGAACCGCATCGTGGCGGATTTTCCACGCCGCTTTGATCTCTTCAATCTGCGCTTCGGTCGGATTCTCCAGCGCCGCGACATCGGCATGCCAGCTACCGCCCAGCATGATGTCTGTACCACGCCCCGCCATGTTGGTGGCGATGGTAACCGCACCCGGCTGACCCGCCTGCGCCACGATATCCGCTTCGCGGGCGTGGAACTTGGCGTTCAGCACGTTGTGTTTGATACCCGCACGGGTCAGTTCGTTGGAGACCACTTCCGATTTTTCAATCGAGATTGTCCCCACCAGCACCGGCTGACCGTTAGCAGTGCGCTCACGGATATCTTCAATGATGGCGTCGATCTTCTCTTTCTCAGTCATGTAGACCAGGTCAGCCAGATCTTTACGCACCATCGGACGGTTGGTCGGCACGACAATCGTGTCGAGCTTATAGATGGAGCTGAATTCAAACGCTTCAGTGTCTGCAGTACCGGTCATACCGGCCAGCTTCTCGTAAATACGGAAGTAGTTCTGGAAAGTGATAGAGGCCAGCGTCTGGTTCTCGTTCTGAATCTCTACCCCTTCTTTCGCTTCAATCGCCTGATGCAGACCATCGGACCAGCGACGACCCTGCATGGTACGGCCGGTGTGTTCATCAACAATCACGACCTCGCCATCTTTGACGATATAGTCCACGTCGCGGGTAAAGAGCGCGTGCGCACGCAGCGCCGCCGTAACGTGATGCATCAGCATGATGTTGGTCGGTGAATAGAGTGACTCTCCCGCTTCCATGATGCCCTGGCTGACCAGCAGCTCTTCCACCTTAACCAGACCGCGCTCGGACATGTGCGCCTGACGTGCTTTCTCATCGACCCAGAAGTCACCTTCACCCTGATGAGTTTCGTTATCTTCCTTATCCTGACGAACCAGATGAGGGATGATTTTGTTCACTTTGGTGTAGAGGTCAGAACTGTCTTCTGCCGGACCGGAGATAATCAGCGGCGTACGCGCTTCATCGATCAGGATGGAGTCGACCTCATCCACCAGCGCGTAGTGCAGTTTACGCTGTACGCGCTCTTCCGGGCTGAAAGCCATATTGTCGCGCAGGTAGTCGAAGCCGTACTCGTTGTTGGTACCGTAGGTAATGTCTGCAGCGTAGGCTTCGCGCTTCGCTACCGCAGGCAGGCCCGACATGTTGATACCAATGCTCAGGCCAAGGAACTCGAACAGTGGACGGTTGTTTTCCGCATCGCGCTGAGCCAGATAGTCGTTGACGGTCACCACGTGAACGCCCTTGCCGGAGAGTGCGTTCAGGTAGGCTGGCAGCGTCGCGGTCAGGGTTTTACCCTCACCGGTACGCATCTCTGCGATGCAGCGATCGTTCAGCACCATGCCGCCAATCAGCTGCACGTCGAAGTGGCGCATTCCGAATACACGTTTACTGGCTTCACGCACGGTGGCAAACGCTTCCGGGATCAGGCTTTCCAGGGATTCCCCTTTTTTCAGGCGCTCGCGGAATTCATCGGTTTTCGCTTTCAGTTCATCATCAGAAAGCTTCTCGAAGTCAGGCTCCATTTTGTTGATGACGTCCACCACTTTGCGCATACGGCGCAGAGTACGATCGTTACTGCTACCAAAAACCTTGGTTAATATTTTGCTTAACATAATAAATATATTCTCAATTCAGCCGGCACATTGCGGGCTGCGAAATCTAAACAGAGTGAATAAAACAAAAAATATTAGCAGAACAATCGGGCAGGTCCGGCGCGGATGCCATGCACGCTGGCATGCCATTCGACCCAGGAGCGGGTAACGGCCATAAAGAGCGGGGGAACAGCGAGCTGCTGCGGCACGGTGTGCAGCGCAGAGTGAGATGTCAGTAAATTGTGCAGCGAGTCAATCAGTGCCAGCTTTTGTGCCGCCAGCGGCAATGGCTGCTGCTCCGCCTGCGCCTGTGGCGTCAGCGTAAAAGAGAGATGACGGATAACGGTGCGGATAGCGTGCTGGTGCCAGTAGTCAACGCTGAAGCTCGGGCGCCGGGACGTATCCTGAAACCGGATCAGGTGGTCAAAACGCGTAGCGTTGCCCAGGAACAGGCTGCTGGCGGGCGATTCAGACGACGCGTTGAGTTCTGAGCTTTGCGCGCAGGCTGGCAGGCCAAAGCTGGCCGCAACCATCCCCAACAGGAGATGAGGCCAGAAATAGCGTCTACCTAATTGTCGCCAGCGCTGAAGAATCCCGATCACAACCTTTCCGTCGCGCATACCGTGCTGCGCTCATGTTTTATGTACCCGCCGCAAAGCGCAACGGATTTAAGCCTGTAAAAGTGCCACAGATAGTAACATTAATGTGGGGCATCCACACCTGAGATTAAAGTGGCGGTGTGAGAAAACACGCATGATTGCTCAGCAATTCAGCAGCGTAAATCGCGTTTTGCAGCCGCAGTCGCAGCGTTCGGAAGAGACAGGCGGGGCGAAAAAAAACGGCTGGTGCCGCTGACCGGAGAGGGTGTCAGCATAACCAGCCGTTTCACGTTCCAGGGCAGTTAAGCCAGAACCAGATTCGGTGCTTTGAATGCCAGCGGCAGTTCCGCTTCGTCTTCGAAGGTTGCCCATTCCCAGGCTTCCTGCTTCGCCAGAACCGCCTGCAGCAGCTTGTTATTCAGCGCGTGACCCGATTTGAACGCAGTGAATGCGCCAATGATGTTATGGCCACACATAAACAAGTCGCCGATGGCGTCCAGCATTTTGTGACGGACGAACTCGTCTTCAAAACGCAGGCCTTCTTCATTCAGTACGCGGAAATCATCCAGACCTATCGCACAATCTAAGCTACCGCCCAGGCACAGGCCTTTAGACTGCAGATATTCGATTTCACGCATAAAGCCAAATGTACGCGCCCGGCTGATTTGACGAACAAAGGCGTCAGCAGAGAAGTTCATCGCATAGCGCTGTGAGCTGGAGTCGATCGCCGGGTGTTTGAAATCGATGGTGAAGTCGAGCGAGAAACCGTTGTACGGCTTGATCTCAGCCCATTTATCACCCTCTTCCACACGCACGGCCTGCTTAACGCGCACAAATTTCTTCGCGCTGTTCAGCTGCTCGATACCCGCATCCATCAGCAGATAGATGAACGGTGCTGCGCTGCCATCCATGATCGGGATCTCTGGCGCATCGACTTCAACAATAATGTTGTCGATACCCAGACCCGCCAGGGCGGCATTGAGGTGTTCAACCGTTGAAATACGCACGCCATCATCGTTCACCAGGCAGGTGCTCAGCATGGTGTCGCGCACGTATTTTGCATCAGCCGGAAAATCTACCGGTGGATTCAAGTCGGTGCGACGATAGATGACCCCGGTGTTAGCCGACGCAGGGCGTAGTGTCAGGGTGACTTTCTTGCCGGTATGCAAACCGACGCCAGTCGCCTGAACAATACGTTTTAATGTCCTTTGTTTGATCATCGCATTATCTCGCAGTATCACCTTTCCGACCGCCAGTATACTTTACCAGCGGGCAGACACTTTAGCACAAAGAGCGGAGAATCCCAATTATAGGGTTAATCCTAATCGGCCTGCTTACGTAAAAAGGCCGGGATATCAAGATAGTCGGGCTCTTTATTCGACTGTGCTGGCTGCTCGTTAACCACTTTAGCCGCCGGTTTCTGCTCCTGCGGCAGCGGTGACATACCGTGCTGCTGATAGCGATGATCCATCACGGGCTGGCTGGCTGGCTTGTTGGTGACCAGCGTGATTTCAGGACGCTTGTCCATGCCGATACCGGTTGCCACGACGGTGACGCGCAGTTCGTCATTCATTTCCGGATCCAGTGAGGTACCGATCACGACGGTCGCGTTATCAGACGCGAAGGCGCGGATGGTGTTACCCACGGTTTCGAACTCATCCAGACGCAGGTCGAAGCCCGCGGTAATGTTGACCAGCACGCCGCGTGCGCCAGAGAGATCGATATCTTCCAGCAGTGGGCTTGAGATGGCCATTTCAGCCGCTTCTTCTGCACGATCTTCACCGCACGCGACGCCGGAACCCATCATCGCATAGCCCATTTCGGACATCACAGTGCGTACGTCAGCAAAGTCGACGTTCATCAGGCCCGGACGGGTGATCAGCTCGGCAATACCCTGGACAGCGCCTTTCAGCACGTCGTTCGCCGCACCAAATGCATCCAGCAGAGAGATACCACGACCCAGCACTTTCAGCAGCTTGTCGTTTGGAATGGTAATCAGTGAATCGACATGCTTAGAGAGTTCAGCGATCCCCTGCTCGGCAAACGCCATGCGTTTTTTGCCTTCGAAATTGAACGGCTTGGTGACGACAGCCACCGTCAGGATACCCAGATCCTTAGCCACTTCAGCGACCACAGGTGCAGCACCGGTTCCGGTACCGCCGCCCATGCCGGCTGCGATGAACACCATGTCTGCCCCTTCCAGCGCAGAACGCAGTGCTTCGCGATCTTCTTCTGCAGAGTTACGGCCCACTTCCGGGTTCGCACCCGCACCCAGACCCTTGGTAATGTTATTACCGATCTGGATGGTCTGGCCGACGGCTGTTTTACGCAGCGCTTGCGCGTCGGTATTCACAGCAAAGAATTCCACACCTTCGATACGCTCGCGTACCATGTGCTCTACGGCGTTGCCGCCGCCGCCACCGACGCCGATGACTTTAATCACCGCGTCGTTGGTTAATTCCATAGGTTCAAACATGATTTCTCTCCGTTATGTGCCTGTCGCCTGGAGATCACAAAAGAAAACAGCATGATCCCCTTTCACAAAAATTAAAACTCTTTTTTCAACCAACTGTTAATGCGCTTGAACCAGTTGCCTACTGAGACACGTTTTTCGGTCTCTGCATCACCGTTCAGATGCGACTCTTTGCCATAGTGCAACAGTCCCACCGCGGTGGAGTAGTACGACTCCTGCGCATAGTCAGTCAGGCCGGTAATATTCAGCGGCTGTCCGATACGCACCTGCGTATGGAATACGCGTTGCGCACAGGCCGCCAGTCCTTCGATTTGCGCAGCGCCCCCGGTCAGGACAATGCCTGCGGCCAGGTGATGCTTCACGCCCTGCTGACGCAGTTGTTCCTGTAACTGCAGAATCTCGTCATTGACCAGATTCAAAAGTTCGGTGTAACGCGGCTCAATCACTTCGGCCAGCGTCTGACGCTGCAGGCTGCGCGGTGGACGTCCGCCCACGCTTGGCACTTCAACGTTCTCATCTTTGCCGACAATCGAGCCCAGCGCGCAGCCATGGCGCACTTTGATCGCTTCAGCATCCGTCGGCGGTGTACCAAACGCATAGGCGATGTCGCTGGTCACAACGTTACCTGCATAAGGAATCACCTTAGTGTGCCGCAAAGCGCCGCCGGTATATACGGCAATGTCCATTGTACCGCCACCAATGTCGACAACACACACGCCCAGCTCACGTTCATCTTCAGTCAGTACGGCAAAACTGGAGGCGAGACCGGCAAAAATCAGCTGGTCCACTTTCAGTCCGCACCGCTCAACGGCTTTGACGATGTTTTTTGCCATGTCGTTGTGACAGGTGATCAGATGCACTTTCGCCTGCATACGTACACCGGACAGACCCACCGGGTTTTTGATCCCTTCCTGGTAGTCGATGGCGTACTCCTGAGGGATGACGTGCAGGATGCGATGCTCGTCACGCACACGAACCGACTTCGCGGTATGTACGACGTTCTCCACATCATCCTGAGTCACTTCCTCTTCGGAAATCGGAACCATCCCGATTTCGTTCTGACAACTGATATGTTTGCCCGATAAAGCAAGGTAGACGGAGGAGATCTGGCAGTCTGCCATCAGCTCAGCCTGGTCGATGGCGCGCTGAACGCATTTCACCACCGACTCAAGGTCATTTACGCCACCTTTATCCATACCGCGGGACGGGCAGCTGCCCACCCCAATAATGTTGACCATACCATCGGGCAGAATTTCCCCAACCAGGGCGGCAACCTTCGCAGTGCCGATTTCGAGTCCAACTACCAGTTTTCTGTCCGTTGCCTTGATCATTGTTGTTTAGCCTGTGCCTGGTTCTGTTGCTGATTACTGTCCTGTGGCTCCATCACGACCGGTGTCCAGCCCACAGAAGCACCCGAGTCGTATCGCAAATCCACGTAGCTGATACGTTTGCTCTCGTTCTGCCCCTGCTGCTGCAGCACCGGATAGAGCTCAATAAAGCGATTCAGTCGTTTCATCGTGTCGCTGCGTCCCAGCTCGATGCGGATATCATCGCTGGTGACCAGTTGCCATGAACGCCTGGCCGTCATCGACGCCACCTTCAGCGTAAACTTCCGGGCTTTCAGCACATCATCCATACTGTGATAGCCCGCCAGGACCTCTTTCTCGCTCCCTTCCGGCCCATACAACATCGGCAGTACCTCTTTGCCGACATGACTGGCGGGTACGCTGAAGGAGACCCCTTCGGCATCCACCATGTGCAAATCGTTCCAGCGCGCCACTGGCGTGTACTCGACCAGATGGATTTTCAGCTCATCCGGCCACTGCTTACGTACGCTGACCTGCTTAATCCAGGGCAGCCGCTCAATCTGCTGCTGCAGGATGTCCACGTTCTGAGACATAAAGGTGCCGGGCGGGCCCAGCGATAAAATGGCCTGGCGAATATCATCGTGCGTGGTGTAGTGCGTCTGCCCTGTCACCACCAGCTTTGACAGTGGCAGTCGGGACGCATCGTTCATCCACTTCAGCACCGCCAGTCCGCCAGCCACCATAATCCCGATAACGGTCAGCAGAAAAATAATGCCGAACAGTCGGGCTCCGTTACTGCGGCCAGTGCGAATACGCTCCTGCGGTTCACGGTTTCGAACTCTCATCGCCGCCTGTGACATATCAGTCGGCCAGCTCCAGAATGTGGGCAACCAGCTGCGGGAAAGGCATGCCCGCCTGTTTTGCCGCCATCGGCACCAGGCTGTGACTGGTCATGCCCGGCGAGGTATTTGCCTCCAGAAGCTGGAAGTTCCCTGCCCCATCGGTCATCACATCTATCCGTCCCCAGCCGCTGCATCCCAGCGCACGCCAGGCAGCCAGCACCAGCTGCTGTAATTCCGCCTCACGCTCAGCGCTTAACTCCGCCGGGCAGAGATACTGAGTATCGTCAGAAATGTATTTTGCTTCATAATCATAGAACTCGCTGGCGCTCTTTATTTCGATGGCTGGCAGGATGCGATCGCCCACAATCGCCACGGTATACTCCGCGCCGCGGAGAAACGCCTCGACCAGCACATCGTCGTCGTGCTTAAACGCCAGTTCCAGCGCAGCAGGCAGGGCGCTCAGATCGTTGACCCGGCTGATGCCCACGCTGGACCCTTCGCAGGCAGGCTTCACAAACAGCGGCAAGCCCAGCGCCGCAATCTCCACGTGACACGCGGCATCCAGCCCGGCATCACGCTGCTGACGCGTCAGCCAGACAAAGCGGCCTGAAGGTAAGCCACGCCCCTGCCACAGCAGTTTGGTGCGCAACTTGTCCATGGTCACCGCCGAGGCCATCACGCCGCTGCCGGTGTAAGGCAGTTGCAGAAACTCCAGCACGGCCTGCAGCGTGCCATCTTCTCCGCCCCGGCCATGCAGCGCGATAAAGACTTTGGTGAAGCCCTGCTCTTTCAGCGTCAGCACAGAGACGTCACGGGTGTCGATGCCATGAGCATCAATGCCCATTTCCCGCAAGCCGGCGACGACGGCCTGGCCTGAATTCAGCGAAACCTCGCGCTCTGCCGAGGTGCCGCCCATTAATACGGCAACTTTATCAGCCATGACGATCCTCCGCTGCAGGCGCCGGCTGGAGTTTACTCTCCGCCAGCTTGCGCGCCACTTTGCCGACGTTTCCGGCACCCTGAACCAGAATCAGGTCGTTACCTGACAGCAGCGGCGCCAGCATCTCCGGCAGAGCGTCATGTTCCGGGACCAGGATCGGATCGACCTTGCCACGATTACGAATCGCACGGCACAGTGAACGGCTGTCAGCGCCTGGAATGGCGGTTTCACCGGCAGAGTAAACATCCAGCATCAGCAGCACATCCACATGCGACAGCACGTTGGCAAAATCGTCGAACAGGTCGCGGGTCCGGCTGTAGCGGTGCGGCTGAAACACCATCACCAGCTTCCTGTCCGGCCAGCCTGCGCGCGCGGCTTTGATCGTCGCATCCACTTCGGTGGGATGGTGACCGTAATCATCCACCAGCATCGCGCTGCCTGGCTGACCATTGACCGGCCCGGTCGGGAACTCGCCCAGCAGATCAAAGCGACGACCGGTGCCCTGGAAACTTTCCAGCGCGGCCAGGATCGCATTATCTTCAATGCCCTCTTCGCTGGCGACAGCGACGGCGGCCGCCGCGTTCAGGGCGTTGTGACGGCCTGGCGCGTTCAGCGTAATCTTCAGCGGCGCTTTATCCTGACGGATCAGGGTGAAATGGCCCTGCGCGCCCTGCTGCTCGTAGTTCTCAATACGCAGATCCGCATCGTCGCTGAAACCGTACGTGGTGATGTGGCGCCCCACGCGCGGGATCAGGTCACGGATCACTGCATCATCCACGCACATCACTGCGCGACCGTAAAACGGCAGGTTGTGCAGGAAGTTAATAAACGTCTGCTTCAGGTTCTCGAAGTCGCCCTGATAGGTGTCCATGTGGTCCGCTTCGATATTGGTCACAATCGCCACCATCGGCTGCAGATGCAGGAACGACGCATCGCTCTCATCCGCTTCGGCAATCAGATAGCGGCTGTTACCCAGGCGGGCATGGGTGCCTGCGGCTTTCACCAGGCCGCCGTTAACGAAGGTCGGATCGAGGCCCGCTTCCGCATAAATACTGGACACCATCGCCGTGGTAGTGGTTTTGCCATGCGTGCCGGCAACGGCGATGCCGTGACGGAAGCGCATCAGCTCAGCCAGCATCTCCGCGCGGCGGATCACCGGGATACGCTGTTCGCGAGCCGCCACCAGCTCAGGGTTGTCCTGCGAAACGGCGCTGGAAACCACGACCACGCTGGCATCAGTGACGTTCTCAGGGCGATGGTTAAAATAAATGGTGGCACCCAGTCCGGTCAGATGCTGTGTCACCGGGTTAGGGGCCAGATCTGAACCGCTGATGTGGTAGCCTTCATTTGCTAACACTTCGGCAATACCGCCCATGCCCGCACCACCGATGCCGACAAAGTGAATGTGCCGGACGCGACGCATCTCGGGCACAATAGAACGCAGTTTTGCCAATTGTTGTGTATTCATCGCTCTCAATTACCTGCTCTTTCAGTTTGTACCCGCTCCGGGTACAGGTCAGACGCGCTGACCGGAATGATTACTTTGCGGCGCGAGCCACTTCCTGAGCGACACGTTCGGTCGCATCGGGGATCGCCACGTGACGGGCCTGTTCAGCCATCGTCAGCAGTGTTGCGCGATCCCAGTGGCGGAGCTGATCCGCGACGGCCTCCGCAGTAAATTGCGGCTGCTCAAAAATTCTGGCGGCGCCCGCTTTCTCCAGCGGCAGCGCATTCCAGTACTGCTGGCGATCTTTATGCTGAAACGGCACAAAAATCGCCGGTAAACCTGCGGCAGCGACCTCGCTCACGGTTAACGCACCCGAGCGACACACCACCAGGTCCGCCCAGTCATAGGCGGCCGCCATATCGTCAATAAACTCGGTCACCCGGTGCTGGGTCTGGCCGGCCTGCTGATAGGCTTTCTCCGTTTCGGGCAGCGCCCCTTTACCGGTCTGATGCCACAGGGTGATCTCATTACCCACCCGCGCCGCCACCTGCGGCAGGGTCTGGTTCAGTATCCGTGCGCCCTGACTGCCGCCAATCACCAGCACCCGCACGGGGCCATGACGATTGGCCATCCGCTGTGCAGGCAACGGCAGCGCCAGCACATCGGTACGCACCGGGTTCCCTACCACGTCAGCGGCGGGGAATGCGCCCGGGAAGGCCTGCAGCACTTTGGTGGCGATTTTCGACAGCCACTTGTTGGTCAGTCCGGCGATGCCATTCTGCTCATGCAGCACCACCGGAATTCCGCAACTCCAGGCCGCCAGACCGCCAGGGCCGGAAACGTAGCCGCCCATGCCCAGTACGACATCCGGCTGCCAGGCTTTCATGATGCGACGCGCCTGACGCCATGCGTTGAAAATGCGCAGCGGTGCCTGCAGGAGAGCTTTCAGGCCTTTGCCGCGCAATCCGCTGATGCGGATAAAGTCGATGTCGATGCCATGCTTCGGCACCAGATCGGCTTCCATACGGTCAGCCGTACCCAGCCAGCGAACCTCCCAGCCCTGCTCCATCAGATGATGGGCGACAGCCAGACCGGGAAAGACATGCCCACCGGTTCCGCCTGCCATCACCATCAATCGCTTACCGCTCATCGACCACCTCGGGTAAACGCCTGCGCTTTCGCCAGGCGCGTTTCATAATCTATGCGTAATAAAAAGACGATGGCCGTCGACATGATGATCAGACTCGACCCACCGTAACTGATCAGCGGTAACGTCAGACCTTTGGTCGGCAACATGCCCGCGGCAGCCCCGACGTTAACCAGCGCCTGGAAGCTGAACCAGACACCGATCGAACAGGCCAGAAAACCAGAGAAACGCTGATCCAGCTCCAGCGCACGGCGACCAATCGACATCGCACGAAAAGCGACGAAGAATACCATTAAAAGTGCCAATACCACACCGACGTAGCCGAGTTCTTCCCCGATGATGGCGAAAATAAAGTCGGTATGCGCTTCCGGCAGATATTCCAGCTTCTGGACGGAGTTACCCAGTCCCTGGCCCCAGAACTCTCCGCGACCAAATGCCATCAGCGACTGCGTCAGCTGATAGCCGCTGCCAAAAGGATCTTCCCACGGATTCCAGAATGAGGTCACACGGCGCATACGGTAAGGTTCTGCGATGATCAGCAGGATCACCGCAAAAATACCGGATCCGATGATGGCCATGAACTGCCACAGTTTGGCGCCCGCCAGAAACAGCATCGCCAGCGTCGTCACAAACAGCACGACGACCGTACCGAGGTCGGGCTGCGCCAGCAGTAAGACCGCCAGCACCACCATCACGCCCATCGGCTTACAGAAGCCCCAGAAGTTGTTTCGCACCTCTTCCACTTTGCGAACCAGGTAGCTGGCGAGATAGCAGAACAGAGAGAGTTTCGACAACTCGGCAGGCTGAATACGCAGCGGCCCCAGCGCAATCCAGCGCGAGGCCCCGTTAACGGAGCTACCGACCACCAGAACAATCAGCAGCATCGCCACCGTCACCATCAGCATCACATTGCTATAGCGTTGCCAGAAATCCATCGGCACCCGCAGCGTTACCAGCGCCATCCCAAAGGCCAGCGCGATATAGAACGCATCACGCTTGGCAAAATAGAACAGGTCATCATTCAGACGCTGACCGACCGGCATAGAGGCCGATGTCACCATCACAAAACCGATCACCGCCAGGCCCAGCGTCAGCCATAACAGCGTGCGGTCATAGAGCACCAGCGACGTGTCATCGCTCTCGCGTGCGCCCATAACCCAGTCTTTCAGTCGTCCGGCAAAGAATTGCGCCACTCCGGCACCGGGAATACGCATCAGCTCAGCTCCTTCGCCAGTTGCGCGAACTGCTCGCCGCGCTGCTCAAAGTTACGGAACTGGTCGAGGCTGGCGCAGGCAGGTGACAGCAGTACCATATCGCCGGCGCTGACCTGCGGCGCAATCTGCTCCATTGCCTGACGCAGCGTCTCCGTGCGCACGGCAATCTCCGGACGCAGTGCCGCCAGCGCATCCCCATCGCGACCAAAGCAGTAGAGGCGGATATGGTCGCCCTGCAGCCAGGGAATCAGTGGTGAGAAGTCGGCAGACTTTCCATCCCCGCCCATCAGCAGCCACAAGGTTCCCTCCACCTGCAGACCATTCAGTGCCGCTTCGGTACTGCCGACGTTGGTGGCTTTGGAGTCATTAACCCAGCGCACGCCCTGATGTTCATGGACCAGCTGGAAACGGTGCGCCAGGCCGCTGAACTGCGTCAGGGCAGCCAGACTGGAAGCACGAGGCAGCCCGACCGCATCGGCCAGCGCCAGCGCGGCCAGCGCATTCGCATAGTTGTGCTGCCCCACCATCTTCATTTCAGCTGTGTTCAGCACTTTCTCACCCTTTACCCGCAGCCAGATACTGCCCTGCTGCTTGTTGAGGTGATAGTCGCCGACATCGATACCAAAACTGATGCAGCGCTTATCTGCGCCACGCACCGGCATCGTCAGCGCATCATCAGCGTTTACGACACAGGTCCGGGCGTTCTCGTAGATCCGCAGCTTGGCCGCGCGATACTGCTGCATCCCCAGCGGATAACGATCCATGTGATCTTCGCTGACATTCAGCACGGTGGCTGCCGCCGCGTTAAGACTGTAGGTGGTTTCCAGCTGGAAGCTGGAGAGCTCCAGCACATAGAGCTGTGCGGGAGACTGCAGCAGACTCAGCGCGGGCAGGCCAATGTTGCCACCGACGCCCACCTGCCAGCCTGCCGCTTTTGCCATCTCACCAACCAGCGTGGTGACAGTGCTTTTGCCGTTGGAGCCGGTAATAGCGACGATCGGCGCCTGCGCCTCGCGGCAGAACAGCTCGATGTCGCCAACGATTTCGATACCGGCCTCGACCGCTTCGCTGAGAATCGGGTGCGCCAGCGCGATGCCCGGGCTGGCCACAATCAGGTCAGCGGCCAGCAGCCAGTCGGCGTTGATTCCGCCCAGATGACGTTCAACCTGCCCGGGCAGTTTATCCAGCCCCGGCGGCGAGACACGGGTATCCATCACGCGAGGCGTTACGCCCTGCGTCAAAAAGAAATCAACACAGGAGAGCCCGGTCAGGCCCAGCCCGATGATGACGACTTTTCTACCCCGATAGTCAGCCATGATTAACGCACCTTCAGCGTGGCCAGGCCAATCAGCACCAGCATTAGCGAAATAATCCAGAAGCGCACAATCACGCGCGGTTCCGGCCAGCCTTTGAGTTCATAGTGGTGATGGATCGGCGCCATGCGGAAAATACGCTGGCCGCGTAATTTGAACGATCCCACCTGCAGGATCACCGACAGCGTTTCAACCACAAACACGCCGCCCATAATCACCAGCAAAAATTCCTGACGCAGCAGCACGGCGATGGTGCCCAGTGCGCCGCCCAGCGCCAGCGAGCCCACATCACCCATAAAGACCTGAGCCGGATAGGTGTTAAACCACAGGAAGCCCAGCCCTGCCCCGACGATGGCGGTGCAGACGATCACCAGCTCACCTGCGTGACGCAGATAAGGGATGTGCAGGTACTCCGCAAACTTGACGTTACCGGTGGCCCAGGCCACCAGCGCAAAGCCTGCTGCGACAAACACGGTTGGCATGATAGCCAGACCATCCAGGCCATCGGTCAGGTTGACCGCGTTACCCGTGCCGACAATCACAAAGTAGGCCAGCAGCACATAAAACAGACCCAGCTGCGGCATGATGTCTTTGAAGAAAGGCACCACCAGCTGGGTCGCAGGCGTATCTTTGCCTGCCGCATAGAGTCCGAAGGCTACGCCCAGCGAAATCACCGACATCCAGAAATATTTCCAGCGCGCAATCAGCCCCCTGGTGTCTTTGCGCACCACTTTGCGGTAGTCATCAACAAAGCCGATGATGCCGAAGCCGATCAGCACGAACAGGACACACCAGACGTACGGATTCGAGGGATAGGCCCACATCAGCACGGAGACGGTAATGGAGGTCAGGATCATAATGCCGCCCATGGTCGGCGTGCCGCGCTTGCTGAAGTGCGACTCCGGGCCGTCATTACGGACGACCTGGCCAATCTGTAATTTCTGCAGCCAGGCGATCAGGCGCGGCCCCATCCAGAGCGAGAGAAATAATGCGGTCAGCAGGCTGACAATGGCGCGAAACGTCAGATACGAAAAGACGTTAAAGCCGGAATAAAAAGCGACCAGATGCTCGGCCAGCCAAACTAACATGTTCCTTTCTCCTTTAAGCTCTGTACTACCTGCTCCATGGCGGCACTACGTGAACCTTTTATCAAGACAGTAATTTCTGAGTGTTCGGACAACAACTGACGCAAACGTTCAGTCAGCGCCGTCTTATCGCTGAAATGTTCGCCAACTCCGCTGCTTTCGCTGATGAAATGGCTGAATTTGCCGGTAGTCAGCACACGATCGATACCAGCTTCACGCGCCGCATCCCCGACTTCGCGATGACATTTTTCTGTTTCGTCACCCAGTTCCGCCATGTCACCTGCGACCAGCACCCGATAGCCGGGCATCTCTGAGAGCACCTGCGCGGCAGCGGTCATCGACCCGACGTTGGCGTTGTAGCTGTCATCCAGCAGCAGCTGGTTCGCAGAGAGACGAACCGGGAACAGGCGGCCCGGCATCGACTGCAGGTTTCTGAGTCCCTGCTGAACAGCGCTGAGCGGAGCATCTACTGACAGCGCCAGCGCCGCCGCCGCCAGGGCGTTAGCGATGTTGTGACGTCCTGGCAGAGGCAGCACAATGTCGACCGTGCCGCGCGGCGTCTTCATCACGAAATGGGTGCCATCCTGCGCGATGCGGATGTCATGGGCAGAAAAATCACATTCTGCCGCCTGCGGCGAGAAGCGCCACACCGTTTTATCCTGCAATGTGTGCTGCCAGTTGGGCCAGTCGTTGCTCCCGGCGTTCAGGATCGCAATTCCCCGCGCCGGTAAGCCCTGGAAAATCTCCCCTTTGGCTTTGGCGACACCTTGCAGTGAACCAAAGCCTTCCAGATGGGCGGCGGCCAGGTTATTCACCAGCGCGCTTTCCGGCTTCACCAGATCGGTGGTGTAGGCGATTTCGCCCTGATGATTGGCACCCAGTTCGATCACCGCATACTGATGCGCTGCGGTCAGCCGCAGCAGTGTCATCGGCACGCCATAATCGTTGTTCAGGTTACCCGCCGTGTAGAGCGTTTCACCACACTGACGCAGAATAGCGGCTGTCATCTCTTTAACTGAGGTCTTGCCGGAGGAGCCGGTCAGCGCCACCACACGCGCGGTGGACCGCTGACGAACCCACGCGCCCAGTCTGCCAAAGGCAATACGGGTATCCGCCACCACCACCTGTGGCACAGCCACAGGTAAATGCTTACTCACCAGCAAAGCCTCTGCACCACTGGCAATCGCGTCAGCGGCAAAGTCATGAGCATCAAAACGTTCGCCGACCAGTGCGACAAACAGGCTGCCTGCGGTCACGCGGCGGGTGTCGGTGGTCACATCGTTCAGCGTCAGATCGCTGCCGTGCAGCGTGCCGCCGGTGATCTGCGCCAGCGTCTGTAATGAAACCGGGATCATGCTGCGCCTCCCAGCAGTGCCGCCACGGTGGCACGATCGGAGTAGTCGAGACGGCGATTGCCGATGATCTGATAATCTTCATGGCCTTTGCCGGCCACCAGCACGATATCATCGGGCTGCGCCTGCATAACGGTGTTCGTCACCGCCTGCGCGCGGCCCGCGACCACGCGGGCACGCCCCGGGTCCAGCAGGCCGGTCAGAATGTCGTTCACAATCGCCTGTGGATCTTCGCTACGCGGGTTGTCATCCGTAATGACCACGACATCCGCATACTGCTCTGCGATCGCGCCCATCAGCGGACGTTTACCTTTATCACGATCGCCGCCACAGCCAAACAGGCACCAGAGCCTGCCTTTGCAGTGCAGGCGGGCCGCTTCCAGCGCCTTTTCCAGCGCATCTGGTGTATGGGCATAGTCCACTACCACCGTGGGTTTTCCTGCGGCGCTGAAGACTTCCATGCGCCCGTTGACCGGCTGCAGCTGTGGCGCCACGCTGACCAGCGTGGCCAGCGGATAACCCAGCGACAGCAGCGTTGCCAGCGCCAGCATCAGGTTGCTGACGTTGAAGGCGCCCAGCAGCGGGCTGACGATCTCGCCATTGCCCCAGCTGGAGCTGAAACGGATGTGCGCACCGTTATCGTGATAAGTCACTGCCTCGGCTTTCAGCCAGCGGCCATGACAGCCCGGCTGAAGGTTGTCTTCCAGGGTGACGGCTACGGCATCGGGTAAACGCGCCAGCCAGCGGCGGCCAACCTCATCATCCGCGTTCAGGATCGCCTGGCCGACGTGGTGTTCAGAAAACAACAACCATTTGGCTGACTCGTAACCCTGCATATCGCCGTGATAATCGAGATGATCGCGGCTGAGATTGGTAAAGACCGCAGCGGCAAACGGCAGTGCCGCCACGCGATGCTGTACCAGACCGTGCGACGAGACTTCCATCGCAGTCAGGGTCGCCCCTTTTGCGGCCAGATCGTGCAGCAGATGCTGAACATCAACCGCCGAACCCGTGGTGTTTTCCGTCGCCGATAAGTGACCGACCAGTCCATTGCCGACGGTGCCCATGACCGCGCTGGTTTCACCCAGCAGCGCCGCCCACTGCGCCAGCAGCTGTGTAGTCGTGGTTTTACCGTTAGTGCCGGTGACGCCAATCAGCGTCTGCTTTTCGCCCGGCTGCTGATAAAAACGGCCTGCCAGCGCCGACAGGCGCTGAGGCAGCTGCGTCAGATAGATAACGGGCACACCGTGTATTTCGCGGATTTCGCCATCAGCCGCTTCGCCCTCGGCTTCCGCTACCACTGCCGACACGCCCTGCGCAATCGCTTGTGGAATAAAACGGCGTCCGTCGACCTGGTGGCCTGCAACAGCGACAAACAGATCGCCAGAAGCCGCCAGGCGGCTGTCCAGGGTCATGTCGCGCAAAGGGCGCGCCGGCGCGCCTGGCACCCAGGGGCCGAGTACGTCGCGCAGGTTACGATCTGTCACTTGTTTCCTCACTTCTGTTAGTCACCAGCTCGTTCTTATCATTCGTCGGTAACGCATCCGGCTCGATGTTCATGGTGCGCAGTACGCCGCCCATGATGGCACCAAACACCGGTGCGGAAACCGCACCACCGTAATACTTGCCGGCCTGGGGATCGTTGATCACCACCACCAGCGCAAATCGGGGACGACTGGCAGGCGCTACGCCTGCGGTATAAGCAATATATTTGTTAACATAGCGTCCATCCGGACCGACCTTTTTCGCCGTACCGGTTTTTATCGCAATCCGGTAGCCTTTAATGGCCGCTTTAACGCCACCGCCACCGGGCAGCGCCACGCTTTCCATCATGTGCATCACGGTCTTCACCAGTGATTCATCGAAAACGCGCTGACCTGCGACGGGGGGATCAACTTTGGTGATCGACAGCGGACGGTTGATGCCATAGCTGCCAATCGTTGCGTAGACTCGCGCTAACTGTAACGGCGTTACCATTAGCCCATAGCCGAAAGAGAAGGTGGCCCTCTCTATGTCAGACCACCGTTGTTTTTTAGGGTATAAGCCACTGCTTTCCCCGACCAGCCCCAAATTGGTCGGTTTGCCCAGCCCAAAACGCGCGTAAGTTTCTACCAGCGCTGAGGAGGGCATCGCTAACGCCAGACGTGAAACACCGACGTTACTCGACTTCTGTAAAACCCCTGTCAGGGTCAGTTCGTTGTAGCGTGCGACGTCCTTGATCTCATGACCATTGACGCGGTACGGCACGGTATTCAGGACGCTGTTCTCTTTGACCACGCCGCGCTGCAATGCCGTCATCACCACCATCGGCTTCACGGTCGAGCCAGGTTCAAAAATGTCGGTGATCGCGCGGTTGCGCATCAGATCTTTTGAGGTGTTGCTGAGGTTATTCGGGTTGTAGGCAGGGCTATTGGCCATCGCCAGCACTTCACCCGTGTTCACATCCACCAGCACCGCCGTTCCCGACTCCGCTTTGTTGAAGGCCACGGCATTGTTCAGCTCACGGTAGACCAGCGCCTGGAGGCGCTCATCGATACTGAGCGTGAGGTTGTGGGCCGCCCGGCTGTCCACGGAAGAGATATCTTCGATAACCCGGCCATAGCGATCTTTACGTACCGTTCTTTCGCCCGGCGCGCCAGTCAGCCACTTGTCAAAGCTCTTTTCGATGCCTTCAATGCCCTGGCCGTCGATATTGGTAAAGCCAATCAGATGGGAGGTCACCTGGCCGGCAGGATAGTAGCGGCGCGACTCTTCACGCAGATGAATACCCGGCAACTTGAGCTTTTTGACGTAGTCGCCGATGGCCGGATTGACCTGGCGCGCCAGATAGACAAAGCGGCCTTTGGGATTCGCATTGACGCGGGCCGCCAGTTGATCGAGCGGAATCGAGAGCGCATCGGACAGTGCCTTCCAGCGGCTGTCCAGCGTCACACCGCCCCCGGCGTGTAGCTCTTTGGGATCCGCCCAGATCGCATTCACCGGCACACTCACCGCCAGCGGACGCCCGGCGCGATCGCTGATCATCCCGCGTGAGGTCGGCACGGCCTGAACGCGCAGCGAACGCAAATCGCCCTCTTTAACCAGCTTGCCCGGATTGATGACCTGCAGCCAGGCCACCCGCGACAGCAGGCCGCCCAGCGCCAGCAGAATACAGCCGCACAGCAACGCAAAACGCCAGCTAACAAAGCTGGCCTTATCTTCCGGTTTCTTTAACTTCAGCGTTCTGCCTGTACTGCTCATTCGCTATCTGAAATCCTTATTTCTGCACCACGATATTTTCTTGTGAAGGATCAACGTGCTGCAGTTGCAGCTTCTCGGTGGCAATGCGTTCAACACGACTGTGATCGCCTAGCGCATTCTCTTCCAGAATCAGGTTGCGCCACTCAATGTCCAGTGCGTCACGTTCCAGCACCAGTTGCTCACGCTGCGCAGTGAGCAGACGTGTTTTGTGGGTGGTGGTCACCACCAGCACAGCCGACACCACTACTGCGATTAGCAACAGCACCGGAATCTTGCCCTTTCGCAGCAGATCCCCGCCAATCACGGCAGGCAGACTGTGACGCTCGTTACCGATCATGCGTCGGTTTTCTCCGCGATACGTAATACCGAGCTACGGGCGCGTGGGTTTTCGGCCACTTCCGCATCACCCGGCGACATCTTGCCCAGCAGTTTCAGTTCGCGGCCGCCCAGGGCGCGCAGCTGATGTTCGGTCATCGGCAATCCGGCAGGCACCTGTGGCCCGCGACTCTGGTCGCGCATAAAGCGTTTAACCAGCCGATCTTCCAGCGAATGGAAGCTGATGACAGAGAGACGGCCCTGGGGAGCCAGTACCTCAACCGCACCTTTGAGGGCGATATCAATCTCTTCCAGTTCGCTGTTTATCCAGATACGAATGGCCTGGAAACTGCGCGTGGCCGGGTGCTTAAACTTATCTTTCACCGGTGTGGCAACGGCAATGACTTCAGCCAGTTCGCGGGTGCGGGTCATCGGCTGTTCACGATTGCGTTCAACAATGGCCCGGGCGATGCGCTTAGCAAATCGCTCTTCACCGTAGGTCTTCAGGACGAAAGCAATGTCAGCCTCTTCCGCATTCAGCAACCACTCTGCAGCGGAGTGGCCGCGCGTTGGGTCCATGCGCATATCCAGCGGTCCGTCGCGCATAAACGAAAAGCCGCGCTCCGCGTCATCCAGCTGCGGCGATGAGACGCCCAGATCCAGCAGGATGCCGTCAATTTTTCCAGCCAGATCACGTTCAGCAACATACTCTGCGAGGGCGGAAAAAGGACCATGAATAATGGAAAAGCGCGGGTCAGTGATGTCGGCGGCGGCAGCAATTGCCTGCGGATCCCGATCGATAGCGATCAGTCTGCCCTTCTCTCCCAGTTGGGAAAGAATCAGGCGTGAATGACCACCGCGACCAAAGGTGCCGTCAATGTAAATACCGTCTTCCCTGATATTGAGGCCGTTAACCGCCTCATCCAACAGTACGGTGGTATGTTTGAAATTTTCCTGCATAGCTATAGCGACAAGTCCTGCAACCGCTCAGATAAAGGCTCCTGAGCCGACTGTTCTGCGTCAATATCGTCCCTGACTTGTTGATACCAGGTCTGTTCATCCCACAGCTCAAACTTGTTGAACTGTCCAACCAGCATCACTTCTTTGGTTAATTTTGCATGCTGCCGAAGCGTATTCGCCAACAGCAGGCGGCCCGCGCTGTCCATCTGACATTCACTGGCATGGCCCAGCAGCAAACGCTGCACACGACGCTCAAGTGGATTCATACTGGAAAGGCGTGCCAGCTTTTTTTCAATGATTTCCCATTCGGGCAGGGTATAAAGCAACAGGCATGGCTGGTGAAGGTCGATGGTACAGACCATCTGCCCCTGAGATTCCCCGATCAGCAAATCGCGATAGCGCGTGGGTACGGCAAGCCGCCCTTTGCTGTCGAGATTGACTAACGTTGCTCCGCGGAACATGCCAGTCTCTCCTCCTGGTCACCCGTTTACACCACTTTATCCCACTTTTTACCACGAAACGAGTTTAAGGATCCGGGGAAATCATTGTCAAGCCGGAGCGGTAGCTGAATATCACTCTTTACAGAGCGCAAAATTAATCTCTGGCGACGATATAATCGAATGAAAAAGAAAAGTAAAAAAATAAGCTAATGAATAATTGAATAAAAAAAATGCCCCGTAAAAAAACGCTTAAAAATGAAACAATGTGACCGACTTAATATTTATCACGGCCTGGCAGAGAGCAGCGGCATTTTAGGGGATTTCCGAAAGGAAGTCTGGTGGCTTCAGGTTCTGTGGGGATGAGAAGTGTGCAGAAGTTGTAAGCAAATAATAAAATCTGCTCTTTCTGCTTTGTCAGATTTGATGAGAAGAATTTACGCTTTTTTACGTCGACCTGTTTATTTAATCAGTTAAATAAAACGGGCGGGTAGGCTAATACCCGCCAGACATTCATTTCACTCTTCGGCTTAATTGTCCGCGACGGTATAAATTACGGCGAATGCGGGTTAAACCTGGTTTGGGTTTTCTGGGCTCATCCAGCGACGCTAAAACTAATTCCAGCACGCGCTCTGCCACATCCCGATGTCGCTGCCCGACAGCCAGCACCGGACACTCAAGAAAATCGAGCAGTTCGTGGTCACCAAACGTAGCAATGGCCAGTTCGGTTGGCAGACGCCCGTCTCGTTTCAGCGTCACATCCATCACCCCCTGCAGCAAACCAAAGGAGGTGGTAAACAGCGCCTCCGGCATCGGGTGGTCTTCAAGATAACGTTCGAACAGCGCCGCAGCGGCTGTCCGCTCGAAACTGTTGCAGTAGATGTAGTCGATGGGACGGGGATCGTCTTTCCAGGCGTCGCGAAAGCCCATTTCACGCAGGAAACTTACGGACAGCTCAGGTAATGCCCCCAGGAAGAGCACATTTTTAACATCCAGCTGACGCAATTCAGCCGCCAGCGTCTGTGCATCGTCCTGATCGGCACCGACGACGCTGGTAAAGTGTTCACGATCCAGCGCCCGGTCTAAGGCGATGATCGGCAGCGAATGGTTAATCCAGCGCTGATAAAAGGGATGCTCTGGCGGTAACGAGGTTGAGACGATAATCGCATCGACCTGCCGCTGTAGCAGATGCTCAATGCAGCGCATCTCGTTATCGGGCTGATCTTCCGAGCAGGCGATCAGCAACTGGTAGCCCCGCTGACGCGCCTGGCGCTCCAGATAGTTCGCAATACGGGTATAGCTGGTGTTTTCCAGATCGGGAATCACTAATCCAATCGACCGCGTGCGCCCGGCGCGCAATCCGGCGGCCACCGCATTGGGGTGATAATTGTGCTCACGTACCACCGCCATCACTTTCTCAACAGTTTTATCGCTGACGCGATACTGCCGCGCTTTACCATTGATCACATAACTGGCCGTAGTGCGCGATACGCCTGCTAAACGCGCGATTTCATCCAGCTTCACGATAATCCCACCCTCAACTCCGCGTTGCGGCAAAATAGCCGCAGTTACGCTATGGATAACCTATGACTCTCATCTAACAGCAGAAAAGTGCGCGGAGCAACCGCTTTTCTGATTGTAATCCGCCTGGCGCATAAAAAATAAAAAAACCCGGCATTTCGCCGGGTTAGGTCAGGATTGATGATGACGCTGCGTGATTAACGCATAATGCGGTCGCCGCGGGAAACCCCTACTATTCCGGAGCGTGCCACCTCAACAATTTCGGCGACTTCACGCACGGAGTTCAGGAAGGCGTCCAGTTTGTCGCTGGTGCCTGCCAGCTGAACCGTGTACAGCGTCGGCGTCACGTCGATAATCTGACCGCGGAAGATCTCAGCATTGCGCTTTACCTCCTCCCGGCCATAACCGCTGGCCTGAATCTTCACCAGCATGATTTCGCGCTCAACGTAGGCGCCCTGCCCCAGTTCAGTAACGCGCAGGACATCGACCAGCTTGTGCAGCTGCTTCTCGATCTGCTCCAGCACCTTCTGGTCGCCGACAGTCTGAATTGTCATCCGCGACAGAGTCGGATCGTCAGTTGGTGCCACGGTCAGGCTTTCGATATTGTAGCCGCGCTGCGAAAACAGGCCGACGACACGGGATAATGCGCCGGATTCATTCTCCAGCAGAACTGATAAAATACGACGCATAATTATGTCCTCTCCGTTTTGCTTAACCACATCTCATCCATGCTGCCACCGCGAATCTGCATCGGGTAGACGTGCTCGCTACCATCAACGGTGATATCCACAAAGACCAGACGCCCCTTCGCCAGGGTCTCCAGCGCCAGCGTCAGCTTCTCTTCCAGCTCCGCCGGATGTTCGATGGCGATGCCAACGTGACCGTAGGCTTCTGCCAGGCGGACGAAATCAGGCAGCGACTCCATATAAGACTGGGAGTGACGTCCCGAGTAGATCATATCCTGCCACTGCTTCACCATGCCCAGCACCCGGTTATTCAGGTTCAGGACCAGCACTGGCAGATCGTACTGCAGCGCGGTCGACAGCTCCTGAATATTCATCTGGATACTGCCGTCGCCTGTTACGCAGATGACCGTCTCTTCCGGCAGCGCCATCTTCACGCCAAGGGCGGCAGGCAGGCCGAAGCCCATCGTGCCGAGACCGCCGGAGTTGATCCAGCGACGCGGCTTATCGAAAGGATAATAGAGCGCAGCAAACATCTGGTGCTGACCAACATCCGACGTCACATAGGCGTCGCCTCGGGTCAGACGGCTGATGGTTTCGATCACGGCCTGCGGTTTGATTTTGTCGCTGGTGCGATCAAACTCCAGGCAGTGACGGCTGCGCCAGCCTTCAATCGCCTGCCACCAGTCGTGCAGACTCTCGCTGCCCGTTGGGCTGTCGCTCTGCGCCTGTAACTCCAGCATCTGCTGCAGCACCTGTTTCGCATCGCCGACAATCGGAATATCGGCCGCCACCGTCTTGGAGATAGAGGTCGGGTCAATGTCGATGTGCATTATCGTCGCGTTGGGGCAATATTTCGCCAGATTGTTGGTGGTGCGGTCATCGAAGCGAACGCCAACGCCAAAAATCAGATCGGCATTGTGCATCGTCATATTGGCTTCGTAGGTGCCGTGCATGCCCAGCATGCCAACGCACTGACGGTGGGTGCCCGGAAACGCGCCCAGCCCCATCAGCGAGGTTGTGACCGGCACATTCAGGCTTTCAGCCAGCTGCAGCAGCTCCGCTTCACAGCCTGCGGTGATGGCGCCTCCACCGGCATAAATCACCGGCTTCTTCGCGGCCAGCAGGGTGGTCAGGGCGCGTTTGATCTGCCCTTTATGCCCCTGGATGGTCGGGTTGTAAGAGCGCATGCTGACCGTTTCCGGCCAGTGATAAGGCAGCTTATTGGCCGGGTTCAGAATATCTTTTGGCAGGTCGATGACCACAGGGCCAGGGCGTCCGCTGGCAGCCAGCCAGAACGCCTTTTTCAGCACGCCGGGGATCTCTTCGGTGCTTTTTACCAGGAAGCTGTGCTTCACCACCGGGCGGGAGATGCCGACCATGTCGCACTCCTGAAAGGCGTCATAGCCAATCAGTGACGAAGGAACCTGGCCCGACAGAATAACCAGCGGGATCGAGTCCATGTAAGCGGTGGCAATACCGGTAATCGCATTGGTGGCGCCGGGGCCGGATGTGACCAGTACCACTCCAACCTCGCCGGTTGCGCGCGCAAGGCCATCCGCCATGTGCACCGCACCCTGCTCGTGACGCACCAGAATGTGATCGATACCGCCGACGGTTTGCAGCGCATCATAGATATCCAGCACTGCGCCACCGGGATAACCGAATACCTGCTTAACGCCCTGATCGATTAACGAACGGACGACCATTTCGGCTCCTGACAACATCTCCATCTTCTGCCTCCAGGCTGCAGAACCTGACGCTGCTGATATGCCCGCCGGGCATATCGCACCGCGCCGGTGCCTGCTTTGCCAATCTAAAACGTATGTTTATTCACGACAGCGACCCAGCGGTCGCGGTCCGGTTACAGAGAAATCTGCTGCGTTCATTGTTCTGAGAGTAGGTCGATTACCATAACCGCACTTAACCGGGCAGGCAAACCACAAACCGGCGTAAATTAAAAGGCGGGGGTGTAAAGGCTCTGCCCGAAAAGAATTGGCTGCGCGGATTAAACTAATTTCGCCGCAGAACCGCAGCGGAAAATGCTGAATAAGAAATTATTTTCAGCGTGATATAAGAAATAACAAAAACTTATTACGCCGGTCTCCAGTCCACAATCGCCTGACACTTTTCTTTTCTGGCGTAATTAACCACTAAATCAGTCAGTCACATGCGATTATGCTAATAAAGGGGTGATAAATCCTGTGCGCAGCAGGAGCCCGTCATGATAAAAAACAATACATTTCAAACAGATAAATTCATAAAGGAGATAAATAAGTTGGCCACGACGAGGCAGTGACCACTGTTGCTGTTATCGCGTTGTTTAATCCGCTGCCTGGCCGTTAAATAACAGAATATCTTCCTTCAGCGCCATAGAGAATAACCCTGCATTGATGGTTGACATCCCCCGGTGATTCCAGTACCAATATGTGCAGCACAAAATTTTATAAGGTTTGAATCCATGTTTCTTTTTGCTCGCCTTCTCGGTCTACTACTAAACGCACACAGCTTGCGCGGTAGACTTGTGGGCGGAATCAAACACTGATTCAAACCTGCTGAAAGTTAAAAACCCGCGCCTGTCGCGGGTTTTTTTATGCTCGTTGCCAGGCCAGAAAACGCATAAGGATGATTACGATGAGTCAGCAAGTCATTATTTTCGATACCACTCTGCGCGACGGTGAGCAGGCCTTACAGGCCAGCCTGAGTGTGAAAGAAAAATTGCAGATCGCGTTAGCGCTGGAGCGCATGGGCGTGGATGTAATGGAAGTGGGTTTCCCGGTTTCCTCACCTGGCGACTTTGAGTCCGTACAGACCATTGCACGCACCATTAAAAACAGCCGAGTCTGCGGTCTGGCACGCTGCGTGGAGAAAGATATTGATGCCGCGTACGAGTCGCTGCGCGTGGCCGAAGCGTTCCGCATTCATACCTTTATCGCTACCTCACCGATGCACATCGCGACCAAACTGCGCAGCACCCTGCCTGACGTGATTGAGCGCGCGGTGCATATGGTAAAGCGTGCGCGTAACTACACCAGCGATGTAGAGTTCTCCTGCGAAGATGGCGGCCGTACCCCAATTGATGACCTGTGCCGGATGGTCGAAGCCACGATTAATGCCGGTGCCACCACCATCAATATCCCTGACACCGTCGGCTACACTCTGCCGGGCGAATATGCCCATATCATCAGTGAACTGATGAACCGCGTGCCAAACATCGACAAAGCGATCATCTCTGTGCATACCCATGACGATCTGGGTATGGCGACCGGCAACGCCCTGGCAGCGGTTCAGGCTGGCGCACGTCAGGTTGAGGGAACGATGAACGGCCTGGGCGAACGTGCCGGTAACTGTGCGCTGGAAGAGGTGATTATGGCGATTAAAACCCGCCAGCAGATCATGAACGTCCACACCAATATCCATCATCAGGAAATCTATCGCACCAGCCAGATGGTCAGCCAGATCTGCAACATGCCGATCCCGGCCAATAAAGCGGTAGTCGGTTCCAACGCCTTTGCTCACTCCTCCGGCATCCATCAGGATGGCGTGCTGAAGAACCGCGAAAACTACGAGATCCTGACGCCGGAGTCGATCGGCTTACACAAAATTCAGCTGAACCTGACGTCTCGTTCCGGTCGTGCGGCGGTAAAACATCGTATGGAAGAGATGGGCTATGCCGAGCAGGATTACAACCTGGATACCCTGTATGACGCCTTCCTGAAGCTGGCCGACAAAAAAGGTCAGGTCTTCGACTACGACCTGGAGGCGCTGGCTTTTATCAACAAACAGAACGAAGAGCCGGAGCATTTTCAGCTGCACGAATTCAACGTCCAGACTGGCTCCGGCATTACCGCCACCGCCTCCGTCAATCTGGGCTGCGGTGATGAGGCCAAAGCCGATGCGGCAACCGGTAACGGTCCGGTGGATGCGGTCTATCAGGCGATTAACCGGATTACGCAGTTTGACGCCGAGCTGGTTGACTACAAACTGACCGCTAAAGGCCATGGCGAAAACGCGCTGGGCCAGGTCGATATCGTGGTCGCCTATAACGGCCGCAAGTTCCACGGCGTCGGTCTGGCGACGGATATCGTCGAGTCCTCCGCCAAAGCGATGGTCAACGCCCTGAACAACATCTGGCGTGCGCGTCAGGTTGAACAAGAATTGCAGCGCAAATTTAAAGATCAGAAGGAAACCGTATAACCATGTCCAGCTCCTCTCATATCGCAGTTTTACCCGGTGACGGCATCGGCCCGGAAGTGATGGCACAGGCGATGAAAGTGCTGGAGGCGATCCGTCAGCGCTTTGATATGCAGATCACCACTCAGGAATATGCGGTCGGCGGCATCGCTATCGACCAGTATGGCGAACCCCTGCCACCAGCAACCGTGGCTGGCTGCGAACAGGCCGACGCGATCCTGTTCGGTTCCGTTGGTGGCCCGAAATGGGAACACCTGCCACCGGCTTCACAGCCCGAGCGCGGCGCCCTGCTGCCGCTGCGTAAGCACTTTAAGCTGTTCAGTAACCTGCGTCCGGCGGCGCTTTACAGCGGACTGGAGGCATTTTGCCCGCTGCGCAGCGACATCGCCGCCAAAGGCTTCGATATTCTGTGCGTACGTGAACTGACGGGCGGCATCTACTTCGGTCAGCCGAAAGGACGCGAAGGCAGCGGCCCGGAAGAGCGTGCTTTCGATACTGAGGTTTATCACCGGTTTGAGATCGAGCGCATTGCCCGCATCGCCTTCGAATCAGCACGCAAGCGTCGCAACAAGGTCACGTCAGTTGATAAAGCAAACGTGCTGCAGACCTCGGTCATGTGGCGCGAGATCGTCAACGAGGTAGCTAAAGATTACCCGGACGTGCAGCTTAGCCACATCTATATCGACAACGCCACCATGCAGTTGATCAAGGATCCTTCCCAGTTTGATGTGCTGCTCTGCTCCAACCTGTTTGGTGACATCCTCTCTGACGAATGCGCCATGATCACCGGCTCGATGGGGATGCTGCCCTCGGCCAGCCTGAACGAAGCGGGCTTCGGCCTGTTTGAACCGGCGGGAGGTTCCGCGCCGGATATCGCAGGACAGAATATTGCTAACCCGGTCGCTCAGATCCTGTCGCTGTCGCTGCTGCTGCGTTACAGCCTGAATGCCGATGCGGCTGCCGACAGTATCGAACGCGCCATCAGCCGTGCGCTGGAACAGGGCTACCGCACCAAAGATTTAGCCGGTGATGGCCCAGCGGTCAGCACAGATGAGATGGGCAGCATCATTGCCCGCTTTATCGCCGAGGAAAAATAAAACAATGAAAACCTTATACCAGAAGTTATTTGATGCACATGTCGTTCACGAAGCGCCGGATGAAACGCCGTTACTCTATATCGATCGCCACCTGATCCATGAAGTGACTTCGCCGCAGGCTTTCGATGGATTGCGCGCACATGGGCGTAAAGTCCGTCAGCCGGGCAAAACCTTTGCCACTATGGATCACAACGTCTCGACGCAGACTAAAGATATCAATGCCTCCGGCGAGATGGCGCGTATTCAGATGCAGGAGCTGATGAAGAACTGCGCGGAGTTTGGCGTCCAGCTGTATGACCTGAACCACCCTTTCCAGGGCATCGTCCACGTTATCGGCCCTGAGCAGGGCATGACGCTGCCCGGCATGACCATCGTCTGCGGCGACTCGCACACCGCGACGCACGGCGCCTTTGGCTCGCTGGCTTTTGGTATCGGCACCTCTGAAGTCGAGCATGTGTTTGCCACTCAGACCCTGAAGCAGGGTCGGGCTAAAACCATGAAGATCGAAGTGCTGGGCCAGGCCTCCACCGGCATTACCGCAAAAGATATCGTGCTGGCGATCATCGGCAAAACCGGCAGTGCCGGCGGCACCGGCTATGTCGTTGAATTCTGTGGCCCGGCGATCCAGGCGCTGAGCATGGAAGGCCGTATGACACTGTGCAACATGGCGATTGAAATGGGCGCGAAAGCGGGCCTGGTTGCACCGGATGAGACGACCTTCAGCTACCTGAAAGGTCGCCAGTTCTCGCCGCAGGGTGAGAAATGGGAACAGGCCGTGGAATACTGGCGCACCCTGAAGTCTGACGAGGGCGCGCAGTATGATGCGGTAGTCACGCTGCAGGCGGAAGAGATTGCGCCGCAGGTGACCTGGGGCACCAACCCGGGCCAGGTGATCGCGGTGGATCAGCTGATCCCGAATCCGGCCTCGTTTGCCGATCCGGTTGAGCGCGCCTCTGCAGAAAAAGCGCTGGCCTATATGAACCTGCAGCCGGGCATCCGACTGACCGACGTCGCCATCGATAAAGTGTTCATCGGCTCCTGCACCAACTCCCGTATTGAAGATCTGCGCGCAGCGGCGGCGATTGCCAAAGGCCGCAAGGTCGCGCCGGGTGTGATTGCGATGGTGGTACCAGGTTCCGGTCCGGTGAAGGCGCAGGCTGAAGCGGAAGGTCTGGATAAAATCTTCCTGGAAGCGGGCTTTGAATGGCGTCTGCCAGGCTGTTCAATGTGTCTGGCGATGAACAACGACCGTCTGAATCCGGGCGAACGTTGTGCATCCACCAGCAACCGTAATTTTGAAGGCCGCCAGGGCCGTGGTGGCCGGACGCACCTGGTCAGCCCGGCGATGGCCGCGGCAGCTGCCGTGACCGGCCACTTTGCCGACATTCGTGAACTGACGACAGGAGCTTAAGTCATGGCGAAAAAATTTACTCAGCACACCGGCATTGTCGCGCCGCTGGATGCCGCGAACGTGGATACCGACGCAATCATCCCTAAACAGTTTTTGCAGAAGGTCACCCGTACCGGCTTTGGCCAGCACCTGTTCCATGACTGGCGTTTTGAAGATGACGCCGGCACAGTACCCACGCCCGGCTTCGTACTGAACAAGCCTGAATTCAAAGGCACCAGCATCCTGCTGGCGCGCGAGAACTTTGGCTGCGGATCCTCACGCGAGCATGCTCCCTGGGCACTGACCGATTTCGGTTTTCACGTCGTCATCGCGCCGAGCTTTGCGGATATTTTTTACGGCAACAGCTTCAACAACCAGCTGCTGCCGGTAAAATTAAGCGAAGAGCAGGTGGATGAGCTGTTCAGACTGGTTGCGGCTCAGCCAGGCATCCGCTTCACCGTTGATCTGGAAGCGCAGACGGTTACCGCAGGCGATAACGTTTATCCGTTTGAGCTGGACAGCTTCCGCCGCCACTGCATGATTAACGGCCTCGACAGCATCGGCCTGACGCTGCAGCATGAAGCGTCTATTTCGCAGTATGAGCAGAATCAGCCCGCTTTCCTGCGCTGATTGCGTCAGAACAGGGCGGCATCCCGTCGCCTGAGGTTGCTGGCAACCCCGGTTCTGGCCCGCGATGAGATCGGGCCTGCGAAGGCAACACGGTCAGATCGGAAAGTTGCTTAAACCTTCCCTGGCCGCTCGGCCCGCGCGATTACGCACCTCATCCCTGAGGTGCGCCCGTTACCGGGCCAACGCTCTGCGTTGTTCAAAAACGCTCCCGGCGTTTTTGTCCATGGCGCGGGACGATTTCCTCCTCTGCCCGTATTTCTTTCGTGTAAAGCGTGTTGTTGCGGTCAGACTCACGCGAATCAGAGTTTGTCAGAAATCCAGGAGCGACATCCTGTCGCCCTTCTTCTTTATACGTCGCGCACCCGCGCCGACATCACCAGCGCCACCACCGCCAGCCCGAACGCCAGCCAGTAAACCGCCTCATGGCCCAGCCGCTCGCTGAGCGTGCCCTGAATGACGCCCGCCAGGATCATGCCGGTCGAGATTGAGTTGGTGAACAGTGTGGTCGCAGCGCCAGGCCGCCCCGGCATCAGATCCTGGAACCATAACATCCCGATACCCGCAATAATCCCGACAAACACGGCGTTAAACAGCTGCAGCACCATCAGCGATGCACGGGAGTTAAACAGCACCAGCCCCAGATAAAACAGCACGCCTGCCGCTACCGCGATGAGCATTAACCGCCGCTTACCGATACGCCGCGCGTAATGTCCCGCCAGCAGCATGACCGGGATCTCCAGCCCGGCCGCCGTACCCATCAGCAGACCGGCCAGCTTCTCCGGCAGGCCCAGCGTGGTGCTGATATAGAGCGGCATATCGATGATATACATGGTGTTGCAGGTCCACATGACCACCGAGGCGATGAACAGCAGGCGCACGTCCCGGTCGCGCCAGCCGCTGACTGGCAGCCCGCCGCTCTGCATCAGCGGCTGGCTGCGCGGCACCGACGGCAGGGTAAACCAGACCAGCAGGATGCAGAGCAGAAACAGCGCGGCCGCCACGATAAATAGCGTGACAAAACCGTAGTTCAGCGCGAGGGCAAAGGAGAGCGGCGGGCCGATCACCCACGCCAGCGAGAGCTGCGCGCGCATTACCGAACTGAACATCACCGCTTCGCGCGCTGACTGGTCGGCATACTCCCGCGCCAGCGCAAACAACTGAGGCATAGAGACACTGGCCAGCGCCGACAGCAGTACGCCAAGGGTGAGCAGCGTCAGATAGTGTCGGGTAAAGGCGAACAGCAGCGCATTGGCCAGCGCCATCAGGCAGCAGAAGAGAATAATATGACGACGGTCGCCTACGCTGTCAGAGCGCTTTGCCACCAGCATACTCACCACGATCCCGGCCACCGCATTGATAGTAAAAAACAGGCCAACCCAGAAGGGCCGCGCCTGCACCTCACGCGTCAGAAACAGGCTGAGGGTCGGCGCCTGCAATGCACCGGCCACGCCCAGCATAAAAGAGGCGACCATAAAGGCGAGATAAACCGGATTGATGCGGCGCTGCCGCGTTAACAGCGATTTCATAGCGAAATCCCTTTCAGGACAAACAGGGGAAAAAAGAAGGGTAGACGATACCGCGCAACATGAAAAAAGCCAGCAGAGATCCTCTGCTGGCGGTGAAAATGCACCCTACTCAGAAAAGCACGTCGCTAAAGCGCGGCGTGAGGGTCGAACGCCATTCCCTGCGGAATGCCTCCCGCTCTTCCCATTGCACAAAGTCTGCTCTTAAAATAGGGCAGGAAAAACAGAGCGCTTTTCAGCAGGAGTTCCTCTTTTATGTCCTCATCACGACTGAAGCAGCAGTTCATCCGCCTGTGGCAGAGCTGTCAGGGGCAGACGCAGGCGATCACCCTCAGCGAACTGGCCGATCGGCTGCACTGCTCACGCCGCCACATGCGCAACCTGCTCAACCGGATGCAGGCCGCGGGCTGGCTGATCTGGCAGGCTGAGGCCGGACGTGGCAAGCGTTCACAGCTCACCTTCTGCTACACCGGACTGGCTTTACAGCAGCAGCGCGCCGAGGACCTGCTGGATCAGGATCGCATCGATCAGCTGGTTCAGCTGGTCGGGGACAAAAATCAGGTGCGCCAGATGATCGGTGCGCATCTGGGCCGCAGTTTCCGCCAGGGCAAACATATCCTGCGGGTGCTCTACTATCGTCCGCTGCTCAATCTGCTGCCCGGCTCACCGCTGCGACGCTCGGAAACCCATATTGCCCGCCAGATCTTCAACGGTCTGACGCGGATAAATGAGGAAAACGGGGAAGCCGAACCGGACATTGCGCATCACTGGCAGCAGACCTCCCCGCTTCACTGGCGCTTCTTTCTGCGTCCGGCCATTCGTTTCCATCACGGCAGAGAGCTGGAAATGGAGGACGTGCTAGCCACGCTGGCACGCCAGCGGCCTCACCCGCTCTTCGCCCACATTGCAGAGATTGCCTCGCCTGCCCCCTGGACGCTCGATATCCACTTAAGCCAGCCCGACGCGTGGCTGCCCTGGCTGCTGGGCAGCGTGAGCGCGATGATCCTGCCACGCGAATGGCCCACCCTGCCCGATTTTGCCCGCCAGCCGGTGGGCACCGGCCCCTACCGGGTGATCCGCAATCAGGCGAGCCAGCTGAAGATTGAAGCCTTTGATGACTACTTTGGTTTTCGCGCTCTGATCGACGATGTCTCTATCTGGGTGCTGCCCGACATCAGCGATGAGCTGGTCTATGCCGGTGTCCGTCTGCAGGGCGAGAGCGAGAGCAGCGATGAAGTTCAGGAGGAGAGCCGTCTGGAGGAGGGATGCTACTACCTGCTGTTCGACCAGCGTTCCGCACAGGGGCGCAACGCGGCGATCCGGCGCTGGGTGAGCTATCTGTTTAACCCCATCGCCCTGCTTAACCACGCAGGCGTCGGATATCAGCGTTACTGGTTCCCGGCCTATGGCCTGCTGCCGCGCTGGCACCACCGCCGCGACCTGACGCCGGTCGAAAAGCCGCCAGGCCTGACCCACCTGACGCTGACCTGGTACAGCCAGCACGTTGAGCATGAGGGTATCGCCAATGCCCTGCGGCCGCTGCTGGCTCAGCATGGCGTGACGCTGGTGACCCGCGAGATCGACTACGAAAGCTGGTATCAGGGCGAGGCGGAAAGTGACCTCTGGCTCGGCAGTGTGAATTTCACCCTGCCACTGAACTGGTCGCTGTTTGCACAGCTCTATGAGATCCCGCTGCTGCACCACTGTCTGCCCGTCGACTGGCACGGGGAAGCCGCGCGCTGGCGCGAGAACACGCTGCCGCTGGCCGAATGGAGCAAACAGTTAGTTGAAGAGGCAGGCCTGCATCCGCTGTTCCACCACTGGCTGCTGCTCGAAGGTCAGCGCAGTATGCGCGGCGTCCGGATGAATACGCTGGGCTGGTTCGATTTTAAATCAGCCTGGTTCGCGCCACCGGCGCTGTAATGCTTTCGCCACGCCGCTGAAATGACTAGAATGTGGCGTTCTCAACGGGGTGCCGCCTGCCACCAGCAAGCAGCTGAGAGAGACCCGTCGAACCTGATTCGGTTAATACCGACGTAGGGATTTGAGAGGCCTCCATACTCAGATCCTTTGCGACTCATCCCCTATCCTCCTGAAGGAGCGCAAAGTGTTAAACAAAGTTCTGCCGGTCCTGCTGTTACTCTCCGCCCCCGTTCTGGCGGCTAAGCCGGTGCTCACGGTCTATACCTACGACTCCTTTTCTGCTGACTGGGGCCCCGGCCCGGCGGTAAAAAAAGCCTTTGAAGCCCGGTGCAACTGCGCGCTGAAATTTGTCACGCTGGAAGATGGCGTCTCGCTGCTGAACCGCGTGCGAATGGAAGGCAAAAACAGCAAGGCGGATGTGGTGCTGGGGCTGGATAACAACCTGGTGCAGGCGGCGCAGAAAACCGGCCTGTTCGCCAGAAGTCAGGTCGACACCACACAATTAACCCTGCCTGGCGGCTGGCATGACACGACCTTTATCCCCTTTGACTATGGCTACTTCGCTTTCGTCTATGACAAGACCCGGCTGAAAAATCCGCCGAAAAGCCTGAAAGAGCTGGTCGACAGCCCGCAGAAATGGCGGGTGATCTATGAAGATCCCCGCACCAGCACCCCCGGTTTAGGGCTGCTGCTCTGGATGCAGAAAGTCTATGGTGATCAGGCACCGCAGGCGTGGCAGAAGCTGGCGCAGAAAACCGTGACGGTGACTAAAGGCTGGAGTGAAGCCTATGGCCTGTTTCTCAAGGGGGAAAGCGATCTGGTACTGAGCTACACCACATCACCGGCTTACCACATTATCGAAGAGAAGAAAGAGAACTATGCGGCCGCCCCGTTTGCCGAAGGGCACTATCTGCAGGTCGAGGTTGCCGCACAGTTAGCCAGCAGCAAGCAGCCCGAACTGGCGCAGCAGTTCATGAAATTTATGGTTTCTTCCGACTTCCAGCGCACCATTCCGACCGGCAACTGGATGTACCCGGTGATCGCCACCCCGCTGCCCGCCGGTTTTAACGCCCTGACGGTGCCTGCCACCGCACTGCAGTTCTCGCCGGAAGAGGTCGCCAGCCAGCGCGCCGGCTGGATTAGCCAGTGGCAACGCGCAGTCAGTCGCTGATGCCACGCTGGCTGCTGCCCGGATCGTTCGCCACGCTGCTGTTAACCCTGGTGGCGTTTCTGGCCTTCGGCGCACTCTGGCACGCCGCACCGGAAACCGACCTGCGCAGCGTGCTGCAGGATGATTACCTGCGCCATGTCATCGCGTTCTCATTCGGTCAGGCACTGCTCTCCGCGCTGCTGTCGCTGCTGCCCGCCCTGCCGCTGGCGCGGGCGCTCTATCGCCGCCGCTTTCCGGGCCGTCCGCTGCTGCTGCGCCTGTGCGCCATGACCCTGGTGCTGCCGGTGCTGGTGGCGATATTTGGCCTGCTGACGGTTTACGGGCGCACCGGCTGGCTGGCCCAGCTCTGCCAGTGGGCCGGGATCGGCTATCACTTCTCACCTTATGGGCTGTCGGGCATTCTGCTGGCGCACGTCTTCTTTAACCTGCCGCTGGCGACGCGTCTGCTGCTGCAGGCGCTGGAGCAGATCCCGGCAGAGCAGCGTCAGCTGGCGGCCCAGCTCGACCTGCGCGGCTGGCATCACTTTCGTCTGCTGGAGTGGCCGTGGCTGCGGCGCCAGCTGCTGCCAGCCGGGGCGCTGATCTTTATGCTCTGTTTTGCCAGTTTTGCCACCGTACTGTCGCTGGGTGGCGGTCCGCAGGCGACCACCATCGAACTGGCGATTTTCCAGGCACTGAGTTATGACTACGATCCTGGCCGCGCCGCCCTGCTGGCGATGATCCAGCTCGGCTGCTGTCTGATGCTGGTGCTGCTCAGTCAGCGCTTCACCAAAGCGATCCCTGCCGGAAGCAGCCAGCTCAGCGGCTGGCGCGATCCGCAGGATTCGCGCGCGGCACAGCTGATCGATGCGCTGCTGATCCTGCTGGCGCTGCTCCTGCTGCTGCCCCCGCTGGCTGCGGTGATCGTCGAGGGTCTGCACGGCGGCCTGCGGGGTGCGCTGGCGCAGCCTGCCCTCTGGCAGGCGACCTTCACCTCGCTGCGAATCGCCACGGGCGCGGGGCTGCTCTGTGTGGTGCTGACCATGATGCTGCTGTGGAGCAGCCGCGAGCTGCGGCTGCGTCAGCGCCCAATGGCCGCACAGCTGATCGACACCAGCGGCATGCTGATCCTGGCGATGCCCGGCATCGTCCTCGCCACCGGCTTTTTCCTGCTGTTCAACGCCACAACTGGCCTGCCCGACTCGGCAGAGGGGCTGGTGATCTTTACCAATGCGCTGATCGCCATTCCCTATGCCATGAAAGTGCTGGAAAACCCGATGCGGGATGTGGCGGAGCGCTATGGCAGACTCTGCGATTCCCTGGCTATCCGCGGCTGGAACCGGCTGCGGCTGATTGAACTGCGGGCGCTGAAGCGTCCGCTTGCGCAGGCGCTGGCTTTTGCCTGCGTCCTGTCGGTGGGCGATTTTGGCGTGGTCGCGCTGTTTGGCAGTGCCGACTTCCGCACGCTGCCGTTCTACCTTTATCAGCAGATAGGCGCCTATCGCGGCGCGGATGGTGCAGTCACCGCCCTGCTGCTGCTGCTGCTCTGCCTGTTGCTGTTCACGCTAATGGAAAAATTGCCAGGTCGCCATGCTGACACTCGATAATCTTACCTACCTTTATCAGCATCTGCCGATGCGCTTCAGCCTTCATGCCGCACGCGGCGAGCGCATTGCCATTCTCGGGCCCAGCGGCGCGGGTAAAAGTACCCTGTTGAGCCTGATCGCCGGCTTCCTGCCGGTGAACCAGGGCTCCCTGGTCATCGCAGGCCAGGATCATACGCACAGCGTCCCGGCCAGACGACCGGTGTCGATGCTGTTTCAGGAAAATAACCTCTTTCCGCACCTCAGCGTGGAACAGAATATGGGGCTGGGGCTGCATCCGGGATTAAAGCTTACGGCACAGCAGCGTCAGGAACTGGTCACGCTGGCTGCGCAGGTGGGCCTGAGCGATCTGCTGACGCGTCTGCCGGGTGAGCTGTCGGGCGGACAGCGACAGCGCGTCGCACTGGCTCGCTGCCTGCTGCGGGATCGGCCGGTGCTGCTGCTGGATGAGCCTTTCTCTGCGCTGGATCCGGCATTGCGCGGAGAGATGCTGCAGCTGGTGCGTTCAGTGTGCGACGCGCGCGGGATCACCCTGCTGATGGTGTCGCACAGTCTGGAAGATGCAGAGCAGATTGCGGCGCGCAGCGTGGTGATTGTGGATGGCCGGGTTTACTGGGATGGCGAAACCCGACAGTTGCTGTCGGGCGAGACGCGGGAAGCCGATGTCCTCGGTATCCCGCGTCGTTAAGCAGGTCAGGCGATAAAGACCTGCCACAGCAGGTGGCGGAAAATCGGCATCATTGGATGGAACTGAATGCCGATGAACGCTGCAACAGCGACCACCAGCCCCAGCGGGCCTGCCCAGCGCAGACGCTCCGGCGGCAGCCAGGCCGTCGCCCAGTCGCGATTTTTGCCGCTGCGCCACCAGCGCCAGCATAGCCAGCCGCCGAGCCAGATCAGCAGTGCCGCCCCCAGCAGCAGCCACTTGAAGCTGCCGCCCTGCGCGGCCTTTGGCACATCAATTGCCACGCCCGCCAGAATGCCGGGCAGCAGATAGAGCGGCGGCCAGAGGATGCAGCCGATGATGTTCGGCGGCAGGAACTTACGTACCGGCAGCTCCAGCATGCCGGCTGCCAGCGGGATCAGCGGTCGCGTCGGCCCCACAAAGCGCCCGACCAGAATGGTAAACATGCTGTGCTGATGCAGAGCATGCTCCGTTTTATCCAGCAGCCCCCTGTACTTCTGCAGATATTTCCAGCGATGCAGCGGGCCCTGAAATTTCCAGCCGATACCGTAGGAAACCCAGTCACCAATCAGGCAGCCTGCAAAGCCCGCAGCCCAGGCCGGATAGAGGCCAAGCTCGCCGCTGCCGACCAGCGCGCCCAGGCTGGCCATCATCACCGTGCCTGGCAGCAACAGCCCGACCAGCGCCAGCGACTCCAGAAACGTCACCAGCGCCACGGCAAACAGCGCCCATTCCAGGGACTGCGTAATGAGTTGTTGGATCCAGGCTTCCATAATCATCCTTAGTAAAAGCAGAAGGCTGGATTGTCCTGAGCCAGCCACACAGCGTCAAGGCAAGAATTGTAGGGCAATGTTGACAAAAGCCAGCCGCGGGAACTGTATAAATATCCATGGTATACTTAACGGGTTTTCTCATCCCTGAAATGCTGAGTCCGGAGAACTGCTGATGATGCCCCGCGCAGGTTTTGTGCTCACCCGCCACTGGCGCGACAGCCCGCATGGCACGGAAATTGTCCTCTGGCTCGCCACCGATGCGGGCCCGCAGCGCGTGGTGCTGCCGGTGCAGGAGTCCGTGGCCTTTATTCCTGAGGCGTTTCAGGCGCAGGTCCGCGCGTTACTCCAGGATGAACGTCAGTTTCGGATTCAGTCGCTGGCGCTGAAAGATTTCCGCCGCCGCCCGGTTTTCGGCCTCTACTGTCCGCAGAACCGGCAGCTTCAGCGCATCGAAAAACAGCTGCGCGAACAGGGTATTCCGGTCTATGAGGCAGACATCCGCCCGCCGGATCGCTATCTGATGGAACGTTTCATCACCGCACCCGTCTGGTTTGATGGCGAGCAGCAGGGTGACAGCGTGGTAAATGCGCGGCTCAAGCCACATCCCGACTATCGCCCGCCGCTGAAATGGGTGTCGCTGGATATCGAAACCACCCAGCACGGCGAGCTGTACTGCATCGGGCTGGAAGGCTGTGGTCAGCGTCAGGTCTTTATGCTCGGCCCGGCCAACGGCGACGCCAGCGCCATCGATTTCGACCTGATCTATCTCGACAGCCGTCCTCAGCTGATTGAGGCGCTGAACCAGTGGTTTGCAGAGCACGATCCGGATGTCCTGATTGGCTGGAACGTGGTGCAGTTTGACCTGCGCGTGCTGCAGAAACATGCCGATCGCTACGGCATTCCGCTGCGTCTGGGGCGCCAGCAGGCCGTGCTGGAGTGGCGTGAGCATGGCTTTAAGCCGGGTGTTTTCTTCGCCCAGGCCAGCGGTCGCCTGATTATCGACGGCATTGAGGCTCTTAAATCAGCGTTCTGGGATTTTCCCTCATTCAGCCTGGAGTCGGTGTCACAGCAGCTGCTGGGTGAAGGGAAAGCGATCGATAATCCCTGGCATCGCATGGAGGAGATTAACTGGCGCTTTGCCAACGATAAACCGGCCCTGGCGCGTTATAACCTGAAAGATTGCGAGCTGGTTACGCGCATCTTTCACAAAACGGCAATTATGCCGTTCCTGCTGGAGCGCGCGGCGGTCAACGGCCTGGCGGTGGACCGCCACGGCGGATCGGTAGCGGCCTTCAGTCATCTCTATATTCCCCGCATGCACCGCGCCGGGTTTGTCGCGCCCAACAGGGGAGAGGTTGCGCCGGAAGCGAGTCCGGGCGGATATGTAATGGATTCGCGCCCGGGCCTGTATGACTCGGTGCTGGTGCTGGACTATAAGAGCCTCTATCCCTCTATTATCCGCACCTTCCTGATCGACCCGGTCGGGCTGGTGGAAGGCCTGGCCCATCCCGATGATGCCGATTCAGTGGCGGGATTCCGTGAAGCGCGCTTCTCGCGGCAGACCCACTGCCTGCCGGCGATGGTTGAGCAGATCTGGCTGGGCCGTGAAGCGGCGAAAAAGCAGAACAACCAGCCGCTGTCGCAGGCGCTGAAAATCATCATGAACGCCTTTTACGGCGTGCTGGGCACCAGCGCCTGTCGCTTCTTCGATCCGCGCCTCGCCTCCTCAATTACGCTGCGCGGTCACGCCATCATGCAGCAGACCCGCGCGCTGATTGAGGCGGAAGGCTACGATGTCATCTACGGTGACACTGACTCCACCTTTGTCTGGCTGAAGTCGGCTCACGGCGAAGCAGCCGCAGCGGCGATTGGGCAGCAGCTGGTGCAGAAAGTGAACGCCTGGTGGCGCGACCATCTGCAGCAGACCCTGGGGCTGACCAGCGCGCTGGAGCTGGAGTATGAAAGCCACTTCTGCCGCTTTCTGATGCCGACGATTCGGGGGGCCGAACAGGGCAGCAAAAAACGCTACGCGGGCCTGATCCGTGACGCAGGCGGTGAGCGCATGATTTTCAAGGGGCTGGAGTCAGTGCGGACCGACTGGACGCCGCTGGCCAAAACCTTTCAGCAGCAGCTCTATCACCGCATCTTCCACCGGGAACCCTGGCAGGATTACATCCGGGAAACCGTAGCGCAGCTGCTGGCGGGAGAACTCGACGATCAGCTGATCTATAAAAAACGTCTGCGGCGTCCGCTAAAAGAGTATGAACGAAACGTGCCGCCTCACGTCCGCGCAGCGCGGCTGGCCGACGAGCAGAATCGCAAATTAAACCGCCCGCTACAGTATCAGAACGGTGGCCGGATCCGTTACGTCATGGCGACGGCCGGGCCCGAGCCACTGGAGGCGCGCAGCACACCACTGGACTATGATCACTACGTAACCCGGCAACTTCAGCCCGTGGCTGAGGGGATCCTGCCCTTTGTTGACGGAGACTTTGCTACACTGATTACCGGGCAGCTGGGTCTTTTTTGACAGGTGACGAACGCCCTGCCATCCAGTACCATAGCGCCCTTCCTGAAACTCACCGCTCTTAAGTACGCTCCAGACCCCGCTGTCTGGCGGTAACGCTATTGTCTGAGTTTTGGGAAACACCTCTAAAAACGTTAAAATTCGAGCAAAAAATATATGGTTTTTACATTAGGTCAGCGCTGGATTAGTGATACGGAAAGTGAACTGGGACTGGGCACCGTGGTGGCGATTGATACCCGCATGATCACCCTGCTGTTCCCGGCCACGGGGGAAAACCGCCTCTACGCCCGCAACGATTCGCCAGTTACCCGCGTCATCTTTAACCCGGGTGACACCATCACCAGCCACGAAGGCTGGCAGATGCGCGTCGATGATGTCCGCAACGAAAATGACCTGATGACCTACATCGGTACCCGTCTGGATACCGAAGAGAGCAACGTGATGCTGCGCGAAGTGATGCTCGACAGCAAGCTGGTGTTCAGCAAACCCCAGGATCGCCTGTTTGCCGGCCAGCTCGACCGGATGGATCGCTTTGCCCTGCGCTTCCGCGCCCGTAAATATCAGAGTGAGCAGTACCGCCTGCCGATCAGCGGCTTACGCGGTATGCGCACCAACCTGATCCCTCACCAGCTGCATATTGCTCATGATGTGGGCCGCCGCCATGCGCCGCGCGTGCTGCTGGCCGATGAAGTGGGTCTGGGAAAAACCATTGAAGCCGGCATGATCATCCAGCAGCAGTTACTGGCTGGCCGGGCCGAGCGTGTCCTGATTGTGGTGCCTGAAACGCTGCAGCACCAGTGGCTGGTCGAGATGCTGCGTCGCTTCAACCTGCGCTTTGCGCTGTTTGATGATGACCGCTACACCGAAGCGCAGCACGACAGCGATAACCCGTTTGAAACCGAGCAGCTGATTATCTGCTCGCTCGACTTTGTGCGCCGTAACCGTCAGCGTCTTGAGAAACTGGCTGATGCCGAATGGGATCTGCTGGTGGTCGATGAAGCGCACCATCTCGCCTGGTCAGCAGGCGAGCCGAGCCGTGAATATCAGGTCATCGAACAGCTGGCAGAGAAAATCGCCGGCGTTCTCCTGCTCACCGCGACGCCGGAGCAGCTGGGTATGGAGAGTCACTTCGCCCGTCTGCGTCTGCTTGACCCGGATCGCTTCCACGATTTTGACGCCTTCGTTGAAGAGCAGCAGCATTTCCGCCCGATTGCCGACGCCGTGACGGCGCTGCTGGCAGACAAAGCGATCTCTCAGGAGGAGATGAACCGGATTAACGACCTGGTCGGCGAACAGGATATCGAGCCGCTGCTGCAGGTCGCTAACAGCGATCGCGATGGCAAACAGGAAGCGCGCCAGGAGCTTATCTCGATGCTGATGGATCGTCATGGCACCAGCCGCGTTCTGTTCCGTAACACCCGAAACGGGGTTAAAGGCTTCCCGAAACGCGAGCTGCACCAGATCCGTCTGCCCCTGCCCGCGCAGTATCAGACCGCGATTAAAGTTTCCGGCATCATGGGCGCGCGCAAAAGCGCCGAAGAGCGGGCGCGTGACCTGCTCTACCCGGAACAGATTTATCAGGAATTTGAAGGCGACAGCGGCACCTGGTGGAACTTCGATCCGCGCGTCGAGTGGCTGATGGGCTATCTCACCAGCAACCGCAAAGAGAAAGTGCTGGTGATCTGCGCCAAAGCCGCCACGGCACTGCAGCTGGAGCAGGTACTGCGCGAACGTGAAGGCATCCGGGCCGCCGTATTCCACGAAGGTCTGTCGATCATTGAACGTGACCGTGCTGCTGCCTGGTTCGCCTCTGAAGAGAATGGCGCGCAGGTGCTGTTGTGCTCCGAGATCGGCTCTGAAGGGCGCAACTTCCAGTTCGCCAGCCGTCTGGTGATGTTTGACCTGCCGTTCAACCCCGACCTGCTGGAGCAGCGTATCGGCCGTCTGGATCGTATCGGTCAGGCGCACGATATTCAGATTCTGGTGCCGTGGCTGGAGCAGACCGCTCAGGCGGTGCTGCTGCGCTGGTATCACGAAGGGCTGGATGCGTTTGAGCATACCTGCCCGACCGGCCGCACCATTTATGACAGCGTCCATTCGCAACTGATCGGTTATCTTGCCGCGCCGGAAAACAGCGAAGGCTTTGATACGTTTATCAGCGAATGTCGCAAACAGCATGACGCGCTGAAAGCACAGCTGGAACAGGGCCGCGATCGTCTGCTGGAGCTGAACTCCAACGGCGGTGAAGCCGCGCAGCTGCTGGCAAATGCCATCAGCGAGCAGGATAACGACACCGCACTGGTCAACTTCGCACTGAACCTGTTTGATATCGTCGGTATTAATCAGGAAGATCGCAGCGATAACCTGATCGTCCTGACGCCCTCTGACCACATGCTGGTACCGGATTTCCCTGGTCTTCCGGAAGATGGCTGCACCATCACCTTTAATCGCGATCAGGCACTGTCACGCGAGGATACTCAGTTCATTACCTGGGAACATCCGCTGATCCGCAACGGTCTGGATCTGATTCTGTCGGGGGATACCGGCAGCAGCGCACTGTCGCTGCTGAAGAACAAGGCGCTGCCGGTGGGTACGCTGCTGGTCGAACTGATCTATGTCGTGGAGGCGCAGGCGCCGAAGCACCTGCAACTGACGCGTTTCCTGCCACCGACGCCAATCCGTCTGCTGATGGATACCAAAGGCACAAACCTGGCGGGCAAAGTCGAGTTCGAGAGCTTCAACCGTCAGCTCAACGCGGTTAACCGTCATACCGCCAGCAAACTGGTCAATGCGGTACAGCAGGATGTGCATGCGATTCTGACTCAGGGTGAAGCGTGCGTCGTCAGCGAAGCCCGTGCATTGATTGACGCGGCCCGTGCTGAAGCGAACGAGAAGCTGGGTGCAGAACTCTCGCGTCTTAACGCGCTGAAAGCCGTCAACCCGAACATCCGTGAAGATGAGATCGAGGCGCTGGAAAGCAACCGCGAACAGGTGATGGAAAGTCTCGATCAGGCTAACTGGCGTCTCGATGCGCTGCGCCTGATTGTCGTGACTCACCAGTAAGCTCAGGGGCCGTCTGGCCCCTCTTTTTTGGAAAGCCCCATGGAACCTTACAATCCGCCGCGTGAACCCTGGCTGCACATTCTTTATCAGGATGCGCATATCATGGTCGTTAATAAACCCAGCGGCCTGCTCTCGGTACCCGGCCGGTTACCTGAAAACAAAGACAGCGTGATGACGCGGATTCAGCGTGATTTCCCGCAGGCGGAGTCGGTTCATCGGCTGGATATGGCGACCAGCGGCGTGCTGGTCGTCGCGCTGACCAAAGATGCCGAGCGTGAACTGAAACGCCAGTTCCGCGAACGTGAGCCCGCTAAAACCTATGTGGCCTGCATCTGGGGACATCCGGAAAAGGAAGAGGGTGTGGTTGATCTGCCGCTGATCTGCGACTGGCCGAACCGTCCGAAGCAGATGGTCTGTTTTGAGAACGGTAAAGCTGCGCAGACGGAGTATCAGGTGCTGGAATACCGTGACGATAACAGCGCGCGGGTGGCGCTGAAGCCGATTACCGGCCGCTCACACCAGCTGCGGGTCCACATGCTGGCGCTGGGTCATCCGATTCTGGGTGATAACTTCTATGCCCATCCGGACGCCAGAGCAATGGCCTCGCGCCTGCTGCTGCATGCAGAGTCGCTGACCATCACGCATCCGGTGTTTGGTAATGCGATGACGTTCCGTCAGCCCGCCGACTTCTGAGAAGCCCATCCTGCCAGCGCCTGCATAGCCTCCTCTGTAACAGAAGAGGTCATGCAGCCGGAAATTACTTGAAGCCTTTCTCTTTACGAATCAGATCGTACGCCGCCTGAATCTCCTGCGCTTTCTGCTTCGCCATCTCCATCATCTCAGGCGGCAGGCCTTTCGCTACCAGCTTGTCAGGATGATGCTCACTCATCAGCTTACGATAGGCGCGCTTAATCGTGGTGGCGTCATCACCCGGCTTCACGCCCAGCACGCTGCAGGCGTCGTCCAGCGTCGGTCCGCGTTGCGCCTGCTGGAAACCGCCCGACCCGTGCTGGCCGCCGCCAAACTGCTGACCGCCCTCCATCATGCGCAGAAACTGATCGAACTGCACGCGTGAGATACCCAGCTCCTCGGCGATCACATAAAGCACCTGGCGTTCGTTGGGGTGCAGCGACCCGTCGGCAAAAGCGGCCTGAATCTGAATCTCCAGAAACATCCGGATCAGATCGAAGCGGCCAAAGCAGGCGCTGCGCAGTTCACGCAGTTTACTGCGTAACGGGTAATCCGCCTGTTTGCCTTCGCGGAAGGCGCGCTGGGCAGCCGTGCGCGATTCACCGTGCAGCTGCATCCGCTCCATTAACAGCGACGCAATCTGAATATCGGCTTCGGTAACGCGCCCTTTTGACTTGGTCAGATGGCCCATCACCTGAAAGGTGGTGCTGAAAAACAGCGTCTGCCGGGTCTGATTGTTTGAGAAGTAAGCCCTGCCTTGCGCACCGCGTACTTTGTCAATCAGATGGCCAATGATCAAACCGATCACAATACCCCAAAAGCCTGCGCCGGAAAGTAATCCCACTGCCAGACCCACAACTTTTCCCCAGTAGCGCATAAACTCCTCAATTCGCCATGCTTGCGGCTGAAAATTGCATTATCATACCTGTCATTTACCTCAGCGCCTAACAGCAACGCTGACAGACCAGGATTAACACTGGCGCAACGCCGGGCAGTAAGTTAGTCTCTGACCCGATTGTCGGCATGATGCCAGTTTTCATGGAATTCTCGATACCGCGTATGAAAAAACATATACCTACCCTGCTGGCCACACTGATCGGCGCAGCCATTAGCCAGCAAGCCTTTGCCGACGATTTGATGTCGCAGTGTATGTTAGGCGTGCCGAGTTACAACCGCCCGCTGGTCAATGGCGATGCGAATCAGCTGCCTGTTACCATCAATTCTGACGCCGCCAAAGGGAACTATCCCGACGATGCGGTGTTTACCGGCAACGTAAATATTGAGCAGGGTAACAGCCGCATGCAGGCCGATGAAGTTCAGCTTCATCAGCGTCAGCAGAATGACCAGACAGCCCCGGTTCGCACCGTCGATGCGCTGGGTAATGTGCACTACGATGACAACCAGGTCATCCTGAAAGGTCCGAAAGCCTGGTCAAACCTCAACACCAAAGATACCAACGTCTGGAACGGTCAGTATCAGATGGTGGATCGTCAGGGACGCGGCACGGCCGATCAGATGAAGCTGCGCGGCGACAACCGCTACACCATCCTGGAAAACGGCACCTTTACCTCCTGTCTGCCGGGCTCAAACAGCTGGAGTGTGGTGGGATCTGAAGTGATTCAGGATCGCGAGGAAGAAGTAGCTGAGATCTGGAATGCCCGCTTTAAGATCGGTTCCGTGCCGGTGTTTTACAGCCCCTATCTGCAGTTACCGATTGGCGATCGTCGTCGCTCCGGCTTTCTGATTCCGAATGCAAAATATGGCAGCAACAATGGCTTTGAGTTCATGCTGCCCTATTACTGGAACATCGCGCCGCAGGCCGATGCCACCATTACGCCGCACTACATCAGCAAGCGCGGCATGAAGTTTGAGAATGAATTCCGTTATCTGACTGAACTGGGCGCAGGTCTGATGGAGTTCGACTACCTGGGCTCAGACAAGCAGTACGACAAAGACAAAGCGTTGCGCGGCATCGCCGAAGATGACAGTTCTGATCGCTGGTTATTCTACTGGCGTCATGCCGGCGTCTATGACAAAAACTGGCGTTTCAATGCGGACTACACCAAGGTCAGCGATAGCTACTACTTCAACGATCTCGACTCGAAGTACTACAGCTCGACCGATAACTACGCCACGCAAAAATTCAGTATTGGTTATGCAGATACTAACTGGGACGCCACGCTTTCCACCAAAGATTTCCAGGTATTTGGTAACACCAGTAATAGCAACGTCTACCGCGCCATGCCGCAGCTGGACGTCAATCTCTATCAGAATGACATCGGTCCGTTTGATGGCCGGATCTATGCGCAGGCGGTAAAATTTACCAACGTCAGCGATCGCTATCCTGAAGCGACCCGTTTACATATTGAGCCGACCCTGAATCTGCCGCTGTCAAACGGCTGGGCCAGCCTGGATACGGAAGCAAAATTACTGGCGACGCACTATCAGCAGGATGATGTTGAGTATTACAACAACAACATCGACACCGATCGCAACAACCAGCTTAAAGAGTCCGTTAACCGTACGCTGCCGCAGTTTAAGGTCGATGGCCGGATGGTCTTTGACCGTGAGATGAACTCGGCGGTGGGTTATACCCAGACGCTGGAGCCACGGGTGCAGTACCTCTATATCCCGTATCGCAATCAGAGCAACATCTATCCGTACGACTCCACGCTGCTGCAAACTGACTACACCGGCCTGTTCCGCGATCGTACTTACAGCGGCCTGGATCGCATTGCTTCTGCGAATGAAGTGGCGACCGGCGTCACCTCCCGTATTTATGATACCGATCTGGTTGAACGTTTTAACGTTTCTGTGGGTCAAATCTACTCGTTTACCCCTTCTCGTACTGGTGTGAATCAAACCAGCAAAGAAGATGATACCGGCAGCCTGATCTGGGCTGGCGATACATACTGGAAAATCAGCGATCGCTGGGGCGTCCGGGGTGGTCTGCAGTATGACACCAAACTCGACAACGTCTCTCAGGGCAATACCGTCCTGGAATACCGTCGCGATGCCGACCGCATGGTGCAGCTGAACTACCGTTACAGCAGCCCGGAATATGTCGCGGCTGCGCTGAACGATAGCAACCTGGTTAACAACCGTGTCTACAAAAACGGAATTTCACAGGTGGGCACCACGGCCAGCTGGCCGATTGCCGATGCATGGTCTGTGGTAGGCGCTTACTACTACGATACCCGGAACACGCGTCCGGCATCGCAGCTGGTTGGCCTGCAATACAGCTCATGCTGTTATGCGATCCGGGTCGGTTACGAACGCAAAATTAACGGTTGGGAAAACAACGACAGTAAATATGACAACCAAATCTCATTCAACATTGAGCTGCGTGGTCTGAGTCCTAACTACGGCTTAGGTACCAACGATATGCTGCGTCAGGGCATTATCCCTTACCAGCCCGCTTTCTGATGTTGTGATGTTTGACAGGCAATCCCGCAGTGCGGAACCAACAATGGATAAAGTATGAAGAACTGGAGAATGCTGATTCTTGGTGTGGCACTGAGTGCCAACACCGCGTTCGCGGCACCACAAGTCGTTGATAAAGTTGCTGCCGTAGTCAATAACGGCGTGGTTCTTGAGAGTGACGTGGACGGCATGATGAGCACGGTTAAATCTCAGGCCCGGCAGGCAAATCAGCAGCTGCCCGATGATAAAACGTTGCGCCATCAGATTCTGGAACGTCAGATCATGGACAACATCATCCTGCAGATGGGCGAGAAAGCGGGCGTTCAGATCAGCGACGAGCAGCTGGACCAGGCTATTCAGAACATTGCAGCCCAGAACCGTATGAGCCTCGATCAGCTGCGCAGCCGTCTGGCTTATGACGGCATGAACTACAGCGTCTATCGTGCGCAGATCCGCAAAGAGATGACGATTGCCGAAGTCCGCAACAACGAAGTGCGTCGCCGCGTCACCATTCTGCCGCAGGAAGTGGATACGCTGGCTGCTCAGATTGGCTCTCAGAACAGCCAGGGCACCGAGCTGAACGTCAGCCATATTCTGCTGCCGCTGCCGGAAAACCCAACGCAACAGCAGGTTGATGAGCAGGAAACGCTGGCGAAACAGCTGGTTGGCGAACTGAAAAATGGCGCTGACTTTGGCAAGATGGCTGTCACCTACTCTGCCGACTCCCAGGCGCTGAAAGGCGGCAACATGGGCTGGGGCAAAATTGAAGAGTTGCCGACCCTGTTTGCTCAGGCGCTGGCAACGGCTAAAAAAGGCGATATTGTCGGGCCGATCCGTTCCGGTGTGGGTTTTCACATCCTGAAAGTGAACGACCTGCGTGGCGAGAGCAAAAATGTCTCCGTTACCGAAGTGCATTCACGTCATATCCTGCTGAAGCCATCCCCGATCCTCACTGACAGCCAGGCGCGCGCGCAGCTGGAGCAGATCGCTGCCGACATCCGCAGCGGAAAAACCACCTTTGCCGCCGCGGCCAAACAGTACTCTGACGATCCGGGCTCAGCAAACCAGGGCGGCGATCTCGGCTGGACCTCACCGGAAGTGTTTGATCCGGCGTTCCGCGACGCGCTGCTGCGTCTGCAGAAAGGCCAGCTCAGTCAGCCTGTTCACTCCTCTTTCGGCTGGCATCTGATTCAGCTGCTGGATACCCGTCAGGTGGATAAGACCGATGCGGCCCAGAAAGAGCGCGCATACCGCATGCTGTTCAACCGTAAGTTTGCAGAAGAAGCGCAGACCTGGATGCAGGAACAGCGTGCCAGCGCCTACGTGAAGATTCTGGATGGCAATGCGCAGTAATCGTGTGGTGATCACGCCCGGCGAACCCGCCGGGATTGGTCCCGATCTCACCGTTCAGCTGGCTCAGCAGGCGTGGCCGGTTGAGCTGGTGGTGTGCGCCTCACCGGACCTGCTCCGGCAGCGTGCGGCGCAGCTCGGTCTGCCACTGACCCTGCGCCCTTATCAGCCTGGCGTGGACGCTGAGCCACAGCAGGCGGGGTCGCTGACGATTCTGCCCGTTGAAACCGCCGAACCGGTGACGCCAGGCGAACTCTGCGTTGCCAACAGTGACTATGTGCTGGCCACGCTGACGCGCGCCTGTGACGGCTGCCTGTCCGGTGAATTTGCGGCGCTGATCACCGGTCCGGTGCATAAAGGCGTGATCAACGATGCCGGTATCGCCTTTACCGGCCATACCGAGTTTTTCGCCGACCGCGCAGGCGGTCATCGCGTAGTGATGATGCTGGCGACCGAAGCGCTGCGTGTCGCGCTGGCGACGACCCACCTGCCGCTGAAGGATGTCGCCGCGGCGGTAACGCGCGATTGCCTGCATGAGGTGATCACGATTCTGCATCGCGATCTGCAGCAGAAGTTTGCGATTGCCGAGCCACACATCTATGTCTGCGGTCTTAACCCCCACGCGGGTGAAGGTGGCCATCTGGGTCGCGAAGAGATCGAGACGATTACACCGGCACTGGATGAACTGCGTCAGCAGGGCATCAGACTGACCGGCCCGCTGCCTGCCGATACGCTGTTCCAGCCTAAGTATCTGCAACATGCCGATGCGGTTCTGGCGATGTATCACGACCAGGGCCTGCCGGTACTTAAATTTCAGGGGTTTGGCCGGGCGGTAAATATTACCCTGGGCCTGCCCTTTATCCGGACTTCCGTGGATCACGGCACCGCGCTTGAACTCGCCGGGCTGGGTCAGGCGGAACCGGGCAGCTTCATCACGGCGCTTAACCTCGCCATCACTATGATCAAGAGCAGTAATGAATAATCGCGTCCATCAGGGGCACTACGCCCGTAAACGTTTCGGGCAGAACTTCCTGAACGATCAGTACATTATCGACAGCATTGTCTCCGCTATTCATCCTCAGCGCGATGAAGCGCTGGTCGAAATCGGTCCCGGCCTGGGTGCCCTGACCGAGCCGGTAGGCGAACGCCTTGATAGCTTAACGGTGGTCGAGCTGGACCGCGATCTCGCCGCGCGTCTGCAGACCCATCCATTCCTTGGCCCGAAACTGACCATCTTCCAGCAGGATGCCATGACCTTCGACTTCGCCGCCCTGGCGCAGGAGCGAGGCCAGCCGCTGCGGGTATTTGGTAACCTGCCGTACAACATTTCGACCCCGCTGATGTTCCATCTTTTCAGCTATACTGGTTCGATCAAAGATATGCACTTCATGCTGCAGAAAGAGGTGGTTAACCGTCTGGTTGCCGGTCCGGGCAGTAAAGCCTATGGCCGCCTGACGGTGATGGCGCAATATTACTGCCAGGTGATCCCGGTGCTGGAAGTACCGCCGCACGCCTTTACTCCGCCACCGAAAGTGGACTCTGCGGTGGTGCGCCTGGTGCCTTTTGCCGAGCCGCCTCATCCGGTCAGCGACGTGCGTATTTTGAGCCGCATTACGACCGAAGCCTTTGGTCAGCGCCGCAAAACATTGCGAAACAGTCTGAACCACATGGTCACGGCGGGTGCGCTGGAAGAGTTGTCCATCGATCCCGGCCTGCGCGCTGAAAACGTTTCGGTTGCGCAATACTGTCAGCTGGCCAACTGGCTGGCAAATCATCAGGGAAAATCGCAGGAGTAAGTCATGAGTGAAACGGCCCGCGTCTCCGTCCATGTGCAGAGCCAGTACGTCGCCTCTCAGTCCTCGCCGGATGAGGATCGCTACGTCTTCGCCTATACCATCACGATACGCAATCTGGGTCGTTCCGCTGTGCAACTGCTGGGGCGCTACTGGCTGATTACCAACGGTAATGGCCGCGAAACAGAAGTCCAGGGCGAAGGCGTGGTGGGGGAACAGCCCCATATCGCCCCGGGCAATGAGTTTCAGTATACCAGCGGTGCCGTGATTGAAACCCCGATGGGCACCATGCAGGGACACTATGTGATGATCGACGAACAGGGCGAAACCTTTCACGTCGATATCCCGGTGTTCCGCCTCGCCGTTCAGACCCACATTCACTGATTCACACGCTTTTTGCCCGCTGAGCCGGGCACCTTCCCGATGGATAAAACGTTATGAGCACATACCTGATTGGCGACGTTCATGGTTGCTACGATGAATTACGGGCATTGCTGCAACAGGTCGATTTCAACCCTGAGCAGGATACCCTGTGGCTGACCGGCGACCTGGTGGCGCGCGGGCCCGGCTCGCTGGAGGTTCTGCGCTACGTCAAATCGCTGGGCGATGCGGTGCGTCTGGTACTGGGTAATCACGACCTGCATCTGCTGGCGGTCTACGCGGGCATCAGCCGCAACAAGCCCAAAGATCGTCTGACGCCGCTGCTGGAAGCGGAGGATGCGGACGAGCTGATCAACTGGCTGCGTCGTCAGCCCCTGCTGCAGGTGGATGAAGAGAAGAAGCTGGTGATGGGCCACGCCGGCGTCACACCGCAGTGGGATATCGAGACCGCGAAAAAGTGCGCGCGTGAGGTCGAAGCGGTGCTTGCCAGCGACAGCTATCCGCTGTTTCTGGATGCCATGTATGGCGACATGCCGAACAACTGGAGTGAAGACCTGACCGGCCTGGCCCGTCTGCGCTTCACCACCAATGCCCTGACCCGCATGCGTTACTGCTTCCCGAATGGTCAGCTGGATATGATCTGCAAAGATGCGCCGGAGTCGGCACTTCCACCGCTGAAGCCCTGGTTTACCATTGAAGGGCCGGTTGCACGCGATTACACCATTATCTTTGGTCACTGGGCCTCGCTGGAAGGCAAAGGCACGCCTGAAGGGATAATCGGTCTGGACACCGGCTGCTGCTGGGGCGGTACGCTGACCCTGCTGCACTGGGAAACGCAGCGCTACGTCGTGCAGCCCTCTAACCGCGAAAAAGCGCTGGATGGCAGCGACAGCCTGGCCCCGCCTGCGCTGTAACGATAATGCTGGCCGTCAGGCCAGCATGTTGTCTCAGGCCCCGATAACACCGCCATCTTCGCGGGTGATCATGATCACCGATGAGCGCGGACGCGGGCTGTTGTGCGGGAAATGGGAGTCTCCCTCTTCGCCGGGATGCTGCACATTAACGAACAGCGTTCTGTAATCGGGCGTGAAGGTAATGCCGGTCAGTTCGCACGATTTCGGGCCGACCATAAAGCGGCGGATCTCGCCGCTGTCAGGATCGCCCACCAGCATCTGATTATTGCCCTGCCCCTGATAATCCTCTTTATTGCTGTATTTGCCATCGGTCAGGATCCATAAGCGTCCTGCGGCATCAAAGCCCAGACCATCCGGGCTGTTGAAGGTATTCTCTGCGGTGATGTTGGGCGTGCCGCGATAGATCCCCTCAGGATGAGCGATCGGATTGCCGCACAGCGCATAAATATCCCACTCAAACGACAGTGCGGTGGCATCGCCCTTCTCATCCCAGCGGATAATCTGGCCGTAGATATTTTTTGGCCGCGGATTAGCCGCATTGATCGGCATCCCTTCGTTGCCGCGCTTGTTGTTGTTGGTCAGTGTGCAGTAGGCGCGGCCATCATGCGGATTCACAGCGATCCATTCCGGCCGATCCATACGGGTGGCGTTAACCACATCGGCCGCCGCGCGCGCGTTGATCAGGACGTCAGCCTGACTGCTGAAGCCCCGTTCTGCGGTAAGCCCGTTTTCGCCCCACTTCAGCGCCAGCCAGCGCCCGGTGCCTTTTAATGGCGTGCCCTGCGCGTCGCCATTGAACTGCGCCACATAGAGCGTGCCCTTGTCCAGCAGCCCATGACTGGCTTTCGCATCATCCGGGGTAACCCGGTCGTCAGAGACATATTTATAGATATACTCGCCGCGCTCATCATCCCCCATGTACACCACCAGCTGACCGGTTTTAGCCACCGTGACCGCCGCGTTCTCATGTTTAAAGCGGCCCAGCGCGGTACGTTTGACCGGCACAGAGTGGGGATCAAAGGGATCGATTTCCACTATCCAGCCGTGGCGGTTAAATTCGTTGGGGTTCTTTGCGACATCAAAGCGGGGATCGAAGTCGGCCCAGTTCCGCTCTGGCTCGGCGGCATTCAGGGTATAGCGTTTCTGCTGCGGCGTTGGCGTGAAGTCCGCCTGCCGGGTGCCAAAATAGGTGTCGTAGTTCTCTTCGCAGGTCAGATAGGTGCCCCAGGGCGTTTTGCCGTTGGCGCAGTTACCGAAGGTGCCGAGGACGTTCATGCCCTGCGGATCCGCTGCGGTCTGCAGCGCCTTGTCTCCCGCGGCGGGACCGGAAAAGCGCATCGGGGTGTTAGCAGTAATGCGGCGGTTGTAGTCAGACGGACGCACTACCTGCCAGCGGTTATCCTCGCCCCGCTTCACTTCCACCACCGAAATACCGTGCGCCGCCTGTGACTTTTTCACATCTTCCAGGCTGGTTGCTTTACTGCCACCGTGGGCAAACAGCGTTGGCTCGTTAACATACTCATTGTTAATTGCCATCAGCCCGCGATGCTCGTCGATGGCAAAGAAGCTCATTCCATCATTGTTGTCACCAAACTGCTTTTCCTGATCCGCCGCGCTGTTGTTGCCGTGCGGATCAAACGCGGCAGCGCCGTTTACCAGCGGATCGCCCCAGGAGATCAGCACCTCGGCGCGGTAGCCGGGCGCCACCACCACCTCGTCGGCGGTCGAGGCGGCAATGGCCTGAAAGCCGAGCAGCGCGCTGCCTGCCGGTGTCTCTGCGGCCCGCGCGCCGGATGAGAGCGTCAGACCACCACTGAGAAAGCCGGTCAGCCCGAGAGCACCGGAACCGGCAAGAAACTTACGGCGCAGTGGATCAGGCAGGCGGTCAGTGCTTAATGCGGATAATTCGTTTTTCATTGGTGATTGCTTCCTTTGTCACGATCCCAGAAAAGAAGCAATGCTAATGAATAATGATGACAGCCAGGTTACAGCCTGACGGAGGCGGGATTAGCGACGGCGGTCGAGGATCTCAAAGCAGTAGCTGTGGGAGTTCTGCGCGTCAGCGTCGTGAAACTCGCTGAACGTGGATTGCCACTCATCCGGCTCGTAATCCGGGAACTGAGTATCCCCTTCGACTTCTGCGTCGATATGGGTCAGGTAGAGACGATCGGCTCGCTTCAGCATCTGCTCGTAGACGCGGCCCCCGCCAATCACCATAATCTCTTCTGCATCACCGGCAGCCTGAAGCGCCTCATCCAGCGATGTGACCCAGGTGACCCCTTCTGCGCTGCCGGGCTGGCTGCTGACCACGATATTCAGGCGGCCAGGCAGAGGACGGCCAATCGATTCAAAGGTCAGTCGGCCCATAATCACCGGTTTCTTCAGCGTATTGCGCTTGAACCACGCCAGATCTGCAGGCAGGTCCCACGGCATGGCGTTCTCCATTCCAATAATGCGATCTGCTGCTAATGCCGCGATAAGACTAATCATGTTAACCACTCACTGAAAAAAATTGGCGCCATGATACGTAAAGGTGAAAGTTTCGTCGATAGGGGGATCGGTCTATTTGCGTAAAGCTTTTTATGATGCCGTTTTTCATGGCCTGTGCAGCGTTTTTCACCGCCTAATCGCGTTAGTTTGCTGCAGCTCGCCAGCAAACGGCCTCCGTCTGGCACAAACAGGGGACGCAAAAGAAAACGGCTCCCGCAGGAGCCGTCAGGATGATCAGAAGTCGTAGCGCAGACGCATCAGGTTCATGTCGCCCAGGTTATCACTGCTGGAGGTAAAGACATGTTCGTAATCGACACGGAAGCCGTAATTGAGGAACAGCGTCACACCCAGACCGTTGTCGATGCGCTGGTAGTCACGGCCGTTCGCGTACTCGATGCGATCGCCCATCACATAAGGCTGAACCGCTTTCAGGCCATACTGCGCGACCGGAATTTTGTAGCCAGCGAAATATTCCAGGCCCCACGCATCGCCCGCAAAGTAGTCATGCACATCTTTGCGTCTGGTGGTCATGAAGTTCTGATACCAGCCACCGCCAGCGGAGAGCGTCCAGTGACCCGGGGTCCAGCTCAGCGCGGTGCCTAAGATGTTCTGATCGTAGGTTTTACTGTCCCCGCTGTTCGGGTTACGCATCGCCGCGCGGGTGTAGTTCCACGCGGTGCCCCAGCTCAGATCGTTGGTGATGTGGTAATCCACACCCAGCGAGCCGCCGCCTTTACGCTTGTAGCGCAGGCCGTTACCCGGCAGGAACTCATTGTCATCGAACAGGTATGAAGCGAAGAGATCCACATCGCCGACGCTGTTTTTATATTTTAGCTGCTTGCGTGAACGGTAAGAGCCGTCATAGTCGCCGTTGATCCCGTTACCCGGTGCCTGGCCGATCATGTCGTAATCCCAGATATCGGTCTTGGCGCCCACGGTATCGTAGTAAACACTGTTCTGCTGACCAAAGGTCAGCTGACCCCAGGTTTTACTTTTCAGGCCGGTGTAAAGCTGGCGGCGGGTAGTGTTATTGGCCCCGTCGGCATAGTGGCCATCCCAGCTGAACAGAGCCGGGACGTTAACGCCCAGCTCGTAGTAGCTGATCCAGCTGACATCATCGAACAGGTAGTAGTCCGCGCCAAAGCGGAAACGGGTGCCGCCGTCAAAACCGTCGCGCTTATAGGATTTGTCATTCACGCCGGTCTGATGGTTGACCTGAGCACGAATGCTGCCGCCAAACGCAAAGTTAAGCCGGCTGAGCGGATCGCCCGCCTGCGGATCCTGCTTCAGCAGGGTGATTTCCGCCTGGCTGGCGAAAGGAAGAACAGCCATCAGTGCAGCCACTGCACTCAGAGAAAAAGTACGCATTTTCATTTTTTTATTCGTGTCCTGATACGCTCTGGTGATGAGCGGCAGGCATAGTACTGGCGAGAAATGCGTTCAGGAAGCGTTTCGTTTTATAGATTTGTGCGAACCGCCCCATTTCGCACCTATAGCTAAAAAGATAAGTCAAATCAGTAACTTTAACGCAAACTCTTTGCTTTTTCCGGACCTGATTTTAAGATTATCGCCAGAAACAAGGCGAAAAAAACGGCCCCCGCAGGAGCCGTTTTTACATTACATTGCCTTTATCTGGGCATGCATCTCCTGAACGGAGATAACCTGCTCCGTCGGGTCCGCATTCAGCGCCATCGCGGTGGCAAAGCCGCCGTTCAGCGTGGTGTCGTAATGGACTTTGTACTGCAACGCGCTGCGACGGATAAGCTTCGAATCTTCAATCGCCTGGCGGCCTGCCGTGGTATTGACGATGTAGCTGTATTCGCCATTCTTCAGGCGATCCTGGATGTGCGGACGGCCCTCGTGCACTTTGTTGACCAGACGCGGGTTGATGCCCGCTTCGCCCAGCACGACCGCCGTACCGTGTGTCGCATCCAGCTCAAAACCAAACTTCTGCAGCTTAGCGGCCAGGTCAACGATCCGCTTCTTGTCGCCTTCGCGCACCGACAGCAGCGCGCGGCCCGACTTCTTCATGTTGCTCTGCGCACCCAGCATCGCTTTGGAGAAAGCCTCGGCGAAGGTGCGGCCTACGCCCATGACTTCACCGGTCGAACGCATTTCCGGGCCAAGAATCGGGTCAACGCCCTGGAACTTGTTAAACGGCAGTACGACTTCTTTGACGGAGTAGTACGGCGGAATCACCTCTTCGGTGACGCCCTGCGCGGCCAGGGTTTTACCGGCCATCACGCGTGCTGCCACTTTCGCCAGCGGTACACCGGTCGCTTTAGAGACGAACGGTACGGTACGCGCTGCGCGTGGGTTCACTTCGATCAGATAGACTTCGTTCTCTTTCACCGCAAACTGCACGTTCATCAGACCGCGCACGTTCAGCTCAAATGCCAGTCTTTCAACCTGCTGACGCATCACATTCTGAATCTCCTGACTCAGGGTGTAGGCCGGCAGTGAACAGGCGGAGTCACCCGAGTGCACGCCCGCCTGCTCGATGTGTTCCATGATGCCGCCAATCAGCACCCGCTCACCGTCGCAGATCGCATCCACGTCCACTTCGACTGCATCATCCAGGAAGCGATCCAGCAGAACCGGCGCATCGTTGGATACCGACACCGCGGTCTGGAAATAGCGCTTGAGGTCGAGCTCGTCGTAGACGATCTCCATAGCACGGCCGCCCAGCACATAAGAAGGACGCACCACCAGCGGATAGCCCAGGCCAGCAGCTTTCTCAACGGCCTGCTCCAGTGTGGTAACAGTGGCGTTAGCTGGCTGCTTCAGGCTCAGACGATCGACCGCCTGCTGGAAACGCTCACGGTCTTCCGCGCGGTCAATCGAATCCGGGCTGGTGCCGATGACCGGTACACCTGCCGCTTCCAGCGCACGCGCCAGTTTCAGCGGCGTCTGACCGCCATACTGAACGATCACGCCTTTTGGCTGCTCGATGCGCACAATTTCCAGCACATCTTCCAGCGTGACCGGCTCGAAGTAGAGGCGATCGGAGGTGTCGTAATCGGTCGAAACCGTTTCCGGGTTACAGTTGACCATAATGGTCTGATAGCCATCTTCACGCAACGCCAGGGCGGCGTGAACGCAGCAGTAGTCAAATTCGATACCCTGGCCGATACGGTTCGGTCCGCCGCCCAGAATCATGATCTTTTCGCGATCCGGGCTTGGATTGGCCTCGCACTCCTCTTCATACGTGGAGTACATGTAGGCGGTGTCCGTTGCGAACTCGGCGGCGCAGGTGTCCACGCGCTTGTAGACCGGGTGCAGGTTAAACTGCTGACGCAGCTTGCGGATTTCGCTTTCAGCCACACCGGCCAGCGTGGCCAGACGCGCATCGGCAAAGCCTTTGCGCTTCAGCACGCGCAGGAAGGTCGCATCCAGGCTGTTAACACCTTCACGCGCCACCTGCTCTTCCAGCCGCACCAGCTCTTCGATCTGCACCAGGAACCAGCGGTCGATGTTGGTCAGATTAAAGACGCCATCCACTGACATGCCGGCACGGAACGCATCCGCGATGTACCAGATGCGGTCGGAACCGGCGTCTTTCAGCTCGCGGCGGATGCGGGTTAAGGCGTCCGGATCGTCCAGGTGAACTTTCGGGTCGAAGCCGTTCGCGCCGACTTCCAGGCCGCGCAGCGCTTTCTGCATGGATTCCTGGAACGTGCGGCCAATCGCCATCACTTCACCAACCGACTTCATCTGGGTGGTCAGGCGGTCGTTAGCACCGGCAAATTTTTCAAAGTTGAAACGGGGGATCTTGGTGACGACATAGTCGATGGAGGGTTCGAACGACGCCGGGGTTAATACACCGGTGATATCGTTCATCAGCTCATCGAGGGTGTAACCCACTGCCAGTTTGGCCGCCACTTTCGCAATCGGGAAGCCGGTCGCTTTTGATGCCAGCGCCGAGGAGCGTGAAACACGCGGGTTCATCTCAATGACAATCAGACGGCCATCTTTCGGATTCACCGAGAACTGGACGTTGGAGCCGCCGGTTTCCACACCGATTTCACGCAGTACCGCCAGCGAGGCGTTACGCATGATCTGATACTCTTTGTCGGTCAGCGTCTGCGCAGGCGCGACCGTGATGGAGTCACCGGTGTGGATCCCCATGGCGTCGAAGTTTTCAATGGAGCAGACGATGATGCAGTTGTCGTTTTTGTCACGCACCACTTCCATCTCATACTCTTTCCAGCCAATCAGCGACTCATCAATCAGCAGCTCATTGGTCGGAGAGAGGTCGAGGCCGCGTTCGCAGATCTCTTCGAACTCTTCACGGTTATAGGCGATGCCGCCACCGGTGCCGCCCATGGTAAAGGAGGGGCGGATAATGCAGGGGAAGCCGACATCGTCGGCCACGGCCAGCGCCTCTTCCATGCTGTGCGCAATGCCGGAGCGCGCGGTGTCCAGACCGATGCTCTTCATCGCCACGTCGAAACGGCGACGATCTTCCGCTTTGTCGATCGCATCAGCGGTCGCACCAATCATGGTGACGCCAAACTCTTCCAGCACGCCGTGACGTTCCAGCTCCAGCGCACAGTTCAACGCGGTCTGACCGCCCATGGTCGGCAGAACGGCATCCGGGCGCTCTTTTTCGATGATCTTGCGCACCACTTCCCAGTTGATCGGCTCGATATAGGTTGCATCGGCCATTTCCGGGTCAGTCATGATGGTTGCCGGGTTAGAGTTCACCAGAATGACGCGGTAACCCTCTTCACGCAGCGCCTTACACGCCTGCGCACCGGAATAGTCGAATTCGCAGGCCTGTCCGATCACAATCGGACCGGCCCCAAGAATCAGGATGGATTTCAGGTCTGTACGTTTTGGCATGAATTAGCTCCTGATTACTTCGCTTGCAGACGGAATGCGTCAATCAATTCGATAAAGTGGTCAAACAGCGGCGCTGCGTCACCCGGTCCCGGGCTGGCTTCCGGGTGTCCCTGGAAGCTGAAGGCAGGCTTGTCAGTGCGGTGAATGCCCTGCACGGTCTTATCGAACAACGAAATGTGGGTCACACGCAGATTCGCGGGCAGATCATTCTCATCAACCGCAAAACCGTGGTTCTGCGCGGTGATCATCACGCGGTTGCTGTCGAGATCTTTGACCGGATGGTTGCCGCCGTGATGGCCAAGCTTCATCTTCACGGTTTTGGCCCCGCTGGCCAGCGCCAGCAGCTGATGACCCAGGCAGATACCAAACACCGGAATCTCTGTTTTCAGGAACGACTGAATGGCGCTGACCGCGTAGTCACACGGCTCCGGGTCGCCCGGACCGTTAGAGAGGAAAATGCCATCCGGGTTCAGCTTCAGCACCTCTTCCGCAGGCGTCTGTGCCGGTACGACCGTCAGACGACAGCCGCGATCGACCAGCATGCGCAGGATGTTGCGCTTAGCACCGTAATCGTATGCCACAACATGGTAAGGCAGCGCCTCTGCCGATGACTGCTCTGGCAGACCTGCTTTCAGCGTCCAGCTGCCCTGCTGCCAGCTGTAAGTCTCGGTGGTGCAGACCTCTTTCGCCAGATCCATCCCTTTCAGGCCGGGGAACGCCTGGGCTTTCTGCAGCGCCAGTGCCGCATCCGGCGCGTCGCCAGCGATGATGCAACCGTTCTGCGCCCCTTTCTCACGCAGCAGACGTGTCAGCTTGCGGGTATCGATATCGGCAATGGCCACGATGTTATTGCGCTGCAGCCAGGCGGATAAGCCCTCTTCGCTCCGGAAGTTGCTGGCAATCAGCGGCAGGTCACGGATGACCAGGCCCTGCGCATGAATCTGGCTGGATTCTTCATCGGCGGCGTTGGCACCGACATTACCGATATGGGGATAAGTGAGAGTAACGATTTGGCGGGAATAGGAAGGATCAGTGAGGATTTCTTGATAACCGGTCATTGAGGTATTGAAAACGACTTCCCCCACTGCCGACCCCGTTGCCCCGATGGCCCGACCGTGGAATTGGGTTCCGTCTTCCAGAACCAGGATTGCTGACTTAATCAAAACATCCTCCAGGGAATAAACAGTCATAATATCTGCATATTAATTCAAAATAGCCGGTTGAATCAATGCAAAAACCGCCTGAATTGTCGATTTTTGGCAAATTGCGCGCATTCTAATGATCCCCCTGGTCATTGTCTACCCTGACGCCACTTTTTTTCATGTTTATCCGCCTTATGAGGAAAATACGCAATATAAAGGGCAAAAAGAGGAGGAAACTCATTGGAATAATCGTTTGCTATGCCGAAAAAACGCGAATCCGGCGAGGGCGGGCCTGTTTTTTTGACCAAATGGTCAAAATTAGCATCTGCGCAGATTGAAAAGAGGCGTAAAGTGAGAAAAAAAGGAATTACAGAAAGAAAAAGGATGATAAGACATATAAACAATAAAATTAAGGGCGATAAAAATATCGCCCTTCTCAATCAATGAATTAACGATTGAAATAACCACATCACGATGGTTCACAACACATCAATCTGACAAATTAAGCACATCCCGCATATCAAAAAGACCGGTTTTCTTTTCGTTCAGCCATACAGCTGACTTAATGGCACCTTTTGCAAAGGTCATGCGGCTTGAAGCCTTATGGGTTATCTCTACCCGCTCGCCAATATCGGCAAACATCGCGGTATGTTCACCGACGATATCGCCCGCACGCACGGTGGCAAAGCCGATAGTCTGCGGCTGGCGCTCGCCGGTATGGCCTTCGCGGGCATAGACCGCATGCTCATCCAGCTTCCACGCCATCGCATCGGCGATCGCTTCACCCATCGCCAGCGCGGTGCCTGACGGCGCATCCACTTTATGACGATGATGCGCTTCGACAATCTCAATATCCGCATACTCACCCATGACTTTTGCGGCCTGCTCAAGCAGCTTCAGCACCAGGTTAACCCCGACGCTGAAGTTCGCGGCGAACACGATGGCGATCTCTTCAGAAGCCGCACGAATCGCGGCTTTGCCAGCTTCATCAAAACCGGTGGTGCCAATGACCATCGCTTTGCCATGCTCACGGCAAATCGCCATATACTCCAGCGTCCCTTCCGGGCGGGTAAAGTCGATCAACACATCAAAGTCGTTGATCACCGCGCGTAAATCGTCGGCGATCAGGATACCGTTCCTGCCAATACCGGCGACTTCCCCGGCGTCACTGCCGGTCAGTGATGAACCGGGGCGGACCAGAGCCGCCCCCAGCGCCACGCCTTCTGCCTGCTGCGTCGCCTCGATCAGATTACGGCCCATACGGCCCGGCGCACCCACCACAGCAATGCGGATAGTATTCATATTTATTCATTCCTAAGACAAAACTATGCATCCAAAGCGTCATCAGGTTAACGATGCGTTAACCGTCACGCCACTATTAATCCGTGATAATAAGAATTTTATGCCAGCCGCTGCTGATTATCAGTAAAAGCAATCACCGCAGCACATTCCGGCCCGATGCCCGGGCTGAAAAAACAAAAAAGGCCGAACAGAGTCGGCCTTTTATCAGATTTTTCGCGGGCTTACTGGACGTTACGCACCTCGACGCGCAGCTCTTTAGGCACTTCAAAGACAATGTTCTCTTCGCGGCCAATCAGCTCAATCGCGGTTTCGCCGCCCAGCTCACGCAGCCGCTGGATGACCTGCTGCACAAGAATATCCGGCGCGGACGCGCCCGCCGTGACACCGATGCAGCCGACGCCTTTTACCCACTCTTCCTGAATATCATCCGCAGAGTCGATCAGCTTCGCCAGTTTACCGGCACGCTGCGCCAGCTCCGCCAGACGGTTAGAGTTAGAGGAGTTCTTTGACCCCACCACCAGCACCACGTCGGCATCCTGCGCCAGTGTCCGCACCGCTTCCTGACGGTTAGTGGTGGCGTAGCAGATATCATCTTTGCGCGGCCCGATGATCGCCGGAAAACGCTGACGCAGGGCATCGATAATGTCTGAGGTATCATCCACCGACAGCGTCGTCTGCGTCATGAAGCTCAGATTATTTTCATCTTTAACGGTCAGCCTGAAGACATCTTCCGGTGACTCCACCAGATACATGCCGCCGTTGGGGTTATTGTACTGCCCCATGGTGCCTTCAACTTCCGGATGACCCGCGTGGCCAATCAGGATCGCCTCAACGCCTTTACGGCTGGCGCGGGCCACTTCCATGTGTACCTTCGTCACCAGCGGACAGGTGGCGTCGAACAGCATCGTCAGGTTGCGTGCTTTCGCTTCCGCACGCACCGCCTGAGACACGCCGTGCGCAGAAAAGATCAGGATCGCCTCATCCGGTACTTCGCTGATCTCTTCAATAAAGATGGCGCCCCGCTCGCGCAGGCTGTTCACCACGTAGCGGTTGTGTACCACTTCGTGACGAACATAGATCGGCGCACCATACATCTCCAGCGCGCGTTCAACAATGCTGATGGCGCGATCGACGCCGGCGCAGAAACCGCGCGGGTTAGCTAACAGGATTTGCATCGTTGGCCTCCAGGACCGGATCGATTTCCAGCACCTCTACATCAAACTGAATACGATGGCCTGCCAGCGGATGGTTGAAGTCCACGGTAATGGAATCACCGGAGACTTCGCGGATCACGCCGGGCATTTCGCTGCCACCCATGCCGCTGAACAGCATGATGGCACCCACTTCCGGTTCTCCCGCGTCGATAAAGTCACGACGCGAGAAATACTGGATCAGGTCAGGACTGACGCCACCAAACGCCTCTTCCGGCGCCAGGGTGAACTGTTTTGTCTCACCCGCTTTCAGTCCCAGCAGTGCCTGCTCAAGTGCCGCAGAGAGGCTGCCATCACCGAGACGGAACAGCGCGGGCTTACCGTTTGCACGGGTCGATTCCGCCGTCGAGCCATCTTCCAGCTTCAGCGTAAAATGCACCAACACCGCGCTTTCGCGCTGTACGCACTCAGTCATTACTTACCCTTTCTGTTTAGCCTGTTTGCTGTTGGGGCTTAAAAACCCCTCCAGCACCACCAGTGCCGCACCAATACAGATGCCGCAGTCGGCGATATTAAATGTAGCGAAGTGCCAGTTACCGACGTAGAAATCGATAAAGTCGACCACAAAGCCATGATAGGAACGATCAAACAGATTGCCTATCGCGCCGCCGATGATCAGGGCATACGCGATGTTGGCGATCTTCTGGCTGGCACGATTGCGGTACATCATCACCATCAGTGAGACCACAATGGCCAGCGCAATACCGGCAAAGAACCAGCGCTGCCAGCCGCCCTTGTCCGCCAGAAAGCTGAACGCCGCGCCGTAGTTGTGCGCGTAGAACAGGTTCAGGAACGGAATCAGCGGCTGGGTTTCATGCAGCATCATGTTGTTCATCACCCACTGCTTACTGGCGAAGTCGACAACAATCACCACCAGCACCAGCCAGAGCCAGCGCAATCCGGTTGATAAAATAGGTTTACGCATCAGGCAAATTCACGCTGTTCACCGTCACCGGCTACGTTAGTATAACAACGACCACACACCTCAGCGTGCTCAGGATTCTGGCCGACGTCAGTAGTGTAATGCCAGCAGCGCTGACATTTCTCGCCTTCCGCCTTGTGCAGAGCGATTTTCAGACCTTTCAGCCCTTCACTCTGCTGCGCTTCATCGCTGGCCAGCGCGTAATCCGCCACCTGTGCGCCCGAGGTCAGCAGCACAAAGCGCAGTTCATTGCCCAGCGCCTGCAGCTTAGCGGCCAGCTCCGGATCGGCATACAGCGTGACGGTCGCTTCCAGCGCGCCACCGATACGTTTATCTGCACGCGCCTGCTCGATCACCTTATTCACTTCGCCGCGCACTTTCAGCAGCTCAGCCCAGTAGGCGTCATTCAGCGCTTCGTTTTCGGCCAGGCCGAACAGACCCTGATACCACTCTTCCGTGAAGACATACTTCGCACGCTCGCCCGGCAGGTAGCCCCAGATCTCATCCGCCGTAAAGGACATGATCGGTGCCATCCAGCGAACCAGCGCTTCAACGATATGCCACAGCGCGGTCTGGCAGCTGCGACGCGCCAGGCCTTCGCCTTTCGCGGTGTACTGACGATCCTTGATGATGTCCAGATAGAAGCTGCCCATCTCGATAGAGCAGAACTGCATCAGACGCTGGATCACTTCATGGAAGTCATAGTTTTCGTAGGAGGCGACGATGTCGGCCTGCGCCGCCTGCGCACGGCCTACTGCCCAGCGATCCACCACCACCATCTCTTCCGGTTTCACCCGATCGGTGGCCGGATTGAAGCCGCTGAGGTTCGCCAGCAGGAAACGTGCGGTGTTGCGGATACGACGGTAGGCGTCGGCAGAACGCTTGAGGATCTCGTCTGACACTGCCATCTCGCCAGAGTAGTCGGTTGAGGCGACCCACAGACGCAGAATATCGGCACCCAGCTTGTTCATCACATCCTGCGGCGACACCGTGTTGCCGATCGATTTCGACATCTTGCGGCCCTGTCCATCGACGGTGAAACCGTGCGTCAGAACCTGGCGGTAAGGCGCCTTGCCCTTCATCGCCGTCGAGATCATCAGTGAGGACATAAACCAGCCGCGATGCTGGTCGGAGCCCTCCAGATAGAGATCCGGCGAATGGCCGTCAAACTCAGGGCGCGCATCAACCACCGAGTAGCTGGTTGAACCGGAGTCAAACCAGACATCCAGAGTATCCGGCACTTTCACATAGTGATCGGCGTCATCGCCCATCAGCTCACGCGGGTCAAGATCCCACCAGGCCTGAATTCCGTCCTGCTCGACGCGCTGCGCGACTTTCTCCATCAGCGCCAGGGTGTCCGGATGCAGCTCTTCGCTCTCTTTATGCACGAACAGCGCCATCGGCACGCCCCAGGTACGCTGGCGGGAGATGCACCAGTCGGGACGGTTCGCGACCATCGATTCGATACGCGCCTGGCCCCAGTCCGGGATCCACTGCACGCCTTTGATCTCTTTCAGTGACTGCGCGCGCAGACCTTTCTGATCCATGCTGATGAACCACTGCGGGGTCGCACGGAAGATGATCGGTGTTTTATGGCGCCAGCAGTGCGGGTAGCTGTGCAGCAGTTTCTCAACGTGCAGCAGCGCGCCCTTCTCTTTCAGCAGCTCAACGATCATGTCGTTGGCTTTAAAGACGTTCACGCCATCCAGCGTCGGGAAGGTGCCTGGCAGATAGGTGCCATCCGGACCGACCGGGTTGGCGGTTTCGATGCCATATTTCTGACCGATGACATAGTCATCCGGACCGTGGCCTGGCGCGGTGTGCACCGCACCGGTACCGGCATCCAGCGTGACGTGTTCGCCCAGCACCACCAGCGACGCGATTGCCAGGAACGGATGCTGGAATTTCTGCAGCTCCAGCGCCGCGCCTTTGCATTCGCCCAGCACCTGCCATTCGCTGACACCGGCGCGCTTCATGACGCTGTCCACCAGCTCTTTCGCCAGGATCAGGGCACGGCCCTCGATCTGGATCAGCTGATACTCAAATTCAGGGTGCAGGGAGATCGCGCGGTTAGCTGGCAGCGTCCACGGCGTGGTGGTCCAGATCACCAGCGAAATCGGGCCACTGACCTCCGTCACACCAAACGCCTGACGTACTGCATCGCTATCCAGGGCGTTGAACATCACGTCAATCGACGGTGACGTTTTGTCGTAATATTCGACTTCGGCTTCGGCTAAGGCTGAACGGCAGTCCAGGCACCAGTGCACCGGCTTCGCGCCTTTGTGCAGATGACCATTGCCGATGATTTTGCCCAGCGCGCGAATGATGTTGGCTTCGGTGCCGAAATCCATGGTCAGGTAAGGACGATCCCAGTCGCCCAGCACGCCCAGACGAATAAAGTCCGCTTTCTGGCCTTCCACCTGTTCGGCGGCATATTTGCGGCACGCTTCGCGGAATTCGGCTGCAGTGACCTTTTCGCCTGGCTTGCCGATCATCTGCTCCACTTTGTGCTCGATAGGCAGACCATGACAGTCCCAGCCCGGCACATAGGGCGCGTCATAACCCGCCATGCCTTTCGACTTAACGATAATGTCTTTCAGAATCTTGTTAACAGAGTGACCAATATGAATGCTGCCGTTCGCATAGGGAGGGCCATCATGCAGGATAAAGGTTTTTTTCCCTTTTTTGGCTTCGCGGATGACGCTGTAGAGGTTGTCGGCATACCAGCGTTGCAACATTCCCGGTTCGCGTTTGGCCAGATCGCCACGCATCGGGAATCCCGTTTCCGGCAAATTCAGGGTAGATTTATAGTCACTCATCAGATTCTCGATTCCGTTTTTCGCTCAGGTTAAAGCAGCCCGAAATAACGTCGGGCCGTTACCACATCGTCTGCAATTTGTTCTTTCAACGCCTCCAGTGAGGCAAAGCGCTGCTCGTTTCGTATTTTCTGTTTCAGCACCACATCAATGTGACGACCATAAAGATCCATATTGATGTCAAGCAGGTGAACTTCAAGCTGCTGGCGCAAACCTTTTACCGTCGGGCGGGTGCCGATGTTGGCGACGCCCGGCAGCGGCTCGGGCGTGAGGCCCCGCACTTCGACCGCGTAGACCCCTTTCACCGGCGAAACGCTGCGGCGAAGAGGCAGGTTTGCCGTCGGAAAGCCCAGCGTACGTCCCAGGGCGTCGCCGTGCACCACGCGGCCTGAAATTGTGAAAGGATGACCCAGCAGCGACTGCGCCAGCACCAGATCGTCTGCGGCCAGCGCCTGACGGACGGCGGTGCTGCTGATGCGCTTACCGCCGTCGCAGAAGGTTTCCGTGCTGACAACCTCAAAGCCATACTCCGCACCCGCTTTCTGCAGCAGCGGGAAATCGCCCTGGCGACCCGCGCCAAAGCGAAAGTCATCGCCTACCGCAAGGTACTTAACGTTCAGCTTTTCCACTAACAGGTCACTGATGAAACGCTGGGCGGACAACGCCGCAAAGCGACGGTCAAACCGCACGCACAGCACATTATCGACGCCCGCTTCCGCCATGTAGCGCAGTTTGTCGCGCAGACGGGTCAGGCGAGCCGGGGCTCTGTCACCAGCGAACAGCTCCAGCGGCTGTGGCTCAAAAACCATCACCACCACCGGCAGATTCAGCCTGCGTCCCTCTTCACACAGCCGGGATATCAGCGCCTGATGCCCACGGTGAACGCCATCGAAATTACCAATGGTCAGAACGCAGCCGCGATGCTGCTCGTTAAGATTATGAATACCGCGGATAAACTTCATGGCTGGCCCAAACCGGTGGAAATCGGCGGATTATACCCTTGAAAGTGACTCAGGTTAACCCGTCAGCACGCCTTTCATGCTTTACAGGCTGCATTTCCTGTTACAGAGGCGCATGTTAAGAATTTTGTCGCTAAATACTGTATTCAGGGAGGGGAAGCTGGTAGAATCTTGCGCCATCAAATACGTAACCGAGTGCTGCTCACCGAGCGACGCTTATTTGCACAAATCCATTGACAAAATTGGGTTAGAAGGGCATAGTCCTCGGCCTTTGATTTGTCTCTATAGAACACATTTGGGAGTTGGACCTTGGCTAATATCAAATCAGCTAAGAAACGCGCCGTAACATCTGAGAAACGCCGTAAGCATAACGCTAGCCGCCGCTCTATGATGCGTACCTTCGTTAAGAAAGTATACGCGGCGATCGCTTCAGGCGACAAAGCTGCTGCGCAGAACGCATTCAATGAAATGCAACCAATCGTGGATCGTCAGGCTGCTAAAGGTCTGATCCACAAAAACAAAGCTGCACGTTATAAAGCAAACCTGACTGCACAGATCAACAAACTGGCTTAATCGCCGTTGTTTATCGCTTTGTTGAAAGAACCGGCGCTTATGCCGGTTTTTTTTCGTCCCGATTCTGGCGGGGAAAAAGCGCACTGAAGTCTGCACGGCAGATCCGCTGTACCGCCGGGTGCTGAATCATTCGTTCCGCAAAGATAATGTGATACTCCTCTGATACGGCACTGAGCTGTCCGACTTTATAAATTCCCTCCCGCTGACCGATATCCAGCAAAGGCGCAACAAAAATGGCTTTCTGTCGGGCGCCAAACGCTTTCATCAATGCCGCATCATCAAACTCCCCCAGGATCTCCACCTGCAGTCCCTGCGTGCTGATCCAGTTAAGGATCTTGCGTCCCAGCATGGAGCGACGGCCCGGGATCAGCAGCGGGCGCGATGCCAGGCAGGCCGGGAAAGCGGGGCCGGAGAGCGGCTCGGTTGACCAGAAGCTGACGGGGCACTCTCCCAGCCGGACCGAAAACAGCCCCTCCTGGCGGGTCGAATCGATGGCGCAGTCAGAGATAATCATATCCAGCTTGTGCTGACTGAGCTGCTCCAGCAGCATTTCATGGGTCGATTCAAAGCAGCGCAGATGGATTTTCTCCTCTGCGACCACCGCCGTCTCCAGCACCTTGCTGACCAGCTGCTTTGAGAGCGCATCCGCCACGCCCACATCCAGCAGCAGATGCGACTCTTTGCGATAGTTAACAATGTCCAGCATTTCCTGACCCAGCATAAACATGCGATCTGCATAGCGGAAAACAAGCTGACCCAGCTCGGTCGGCACCAGCCCCCGGCCCTGACGCCGGAACAGCTTGCCCTGCAGGCGCTCCTCCAGCGTCTTGATCTGCCCGGTAATGGTCTGCGGCGTCAGCGAAAGCACCTCTGCGGCCCCCGCTATCGAGCCTGCACGACAGGCGTGCCAGAAGTAGTAGAGGTGGTTGTAGTTGATATGATTCATCGAAAAAAGGAGGCTTTCGCCTCCTCTCCATTAACGCAGTTTGACCCGCAACAGGATATATCCGATCACAGCAGAGAGCAGAGAGCCGGTAAGGATTCCCAGTTTAGAGAAGGTCACCAGCTGCTCATGGGCTGCGTCAAAGGCCAGTGAGCTAATGAATATCGACATCGTAAAGCCGATGCCGCACAGCACCCCAATCGCCATGATGTCACGCAGGGTTGTGCCATCCGGCAGAACGGCCAGGCGGAGCCGGACGGCCAGCCAGCAGAACAGCGTAATGCCCAGCGGCTTACCGATTAACAGACCAAGGATGATGCCTGACGGTTCAGGCGAGAAAATGTCACCCATCGTAATGCCCGCCAGGGAGATACCGGCATTAGCAAAGGCAAACAGCGGCAGGATCAGCCAGTTTACCCACGGCATCAGACCGTGCGCCAGATGCTCCGCAGGCGAGTGTCCCTCTCTTTTCTCCAGCGGCACAAAGAAGCCCACGATAACGCCCGCCAGCGTGGCGTGAACGCCCGACTTCAGCACGGCGGTCCAGAGCACAATTCCCACCAGGATGTAGATCGAGATCTTACGGACGTTAAAGTAGTTCAGCAGCGCCAGCACCACGATCGCCCCAGCCGCCACACCCAGAGAGAGAACCGAGAGGCCACTGGTGTAGAACAGGGCGATAATCACAATCGCCCCCAGGTCATCGATAATCGCCAGCGCCATCAGGAACACTTTCAACGCCGCAGGAACACGGCTGCCCAGCAGGGCCAGCACCCCCAGCGCAAAAGCGATATCGGTCGCCGTGGGAATCGCCCAGCCGTTGCGGGCAATCTCATCACCATGGTTGAAGCCGAGAAAGATCAGAGCGGGCAGCGCCATGCCCCCCAGGGCGGCGATAACCGGAAAAATCGCCTTATCGCGGCTTGCCAGTTCACCCACCATCAGCTCGCGTTTGACTTCCAGGCCAATCAGCAGGAAGAACAGCGCCATCATTGCATCGTTAATCCACAACAACAGATTTTTGCTGATATTAAGCGCGCCAAAGCGGATCTGGACGGGTTCATTGAGAAACGCCTGATAGCTCCCGGCGGTCTCCGCAGTGTTGGCCATAATCATAGCCGCCACGGCTGCCAGGATTAATACCATGCCATTGCTGGCGTCACTCTCAATGAAGCTTTTTAAAAGATTTTTGAGTCTGCGAGGCTTATTCAACGTTTATCTTCCTGATCAGCGATAGAAAGAATATGAGTGTAACGGCTCCTATAGCTCGTTAAAAGCAGCTTATACCACGCTGTTAGTTCGGTTTAACTGAGTCGGGAAAAGCGGGTCTGAAACGAGGCGAGGTTTAAAAACAGGTAGACAGGGCCCGAAGAAGCAAAAAAAACGGAGCCAGAGGCTCCGTTTTATCCGTCACCGCTTAGCGGGTCAGATCGTCAAAGAACTTCTTCACGCCGTCGAAAAAGCTTTTTGAGCGCGGGCTGTTATGTTCACCGCTCGGGCCGCCAAAACTCTCTTCCAGTTCACGCAACAGCGTTTTCTGTTTCTCATTCAGGCTGACCGGGGTTTCCACCACCACACGGCATAACAGGTCGCCGACCGCGCCACCGCGGACCGACTTCACGCCACGTCCGCGCATGCGGAACAGCTTACCGGTCTGGGTTTCTGCCGGTACTTTCAGCTTCACGCGACCATCCAGCGTGGGCACTTCGATCTCTCCGCCCAGCGCCGCCATCGCAAAATTGATCGGCACTTCACAGTAGAGGTTGTTCTCTTCACGTTCGAAGATAGGGTGCTTCTTCACGGAAACCTGGACGTAGAGATCGCCAGCCGGTGCGCCCTGCTCCCCCGCTTCGCCTTCACCACTCAGACGAATGCGATCGCCGTTATCCACCCCTGCCGGAATTTTCACTGACAGCGTCTTCGACTTCTCAACGCGGCCATGGCCATGACAGGCGTTGCACGGATCTTTAATCACCGAGCCGCGGCCGTGACAGGTCGGACAGGCCTGCTGAACGGTAAAGAAGCCCTGACGCATCTGCACCTGGCCTGCACCGTGACAGGTTGAACAGGTTTGTGGTTTGGTACCCGCTTTTGCCCCGCTGCCGTGGCAGACGTCACACTCTTCCAGCGTAGGAATGCGGATCTCTTTGGTCACGCCGCGTACCGCTTCTTCCAGCGACAGCTCCATGTTGTAGCGTAAATCAGCGCCACGGGCGGCGCGCTGACGGCGTCCACCACCAAAGATGTCACCGAATACGTCGCCAAAGATATCGCTGAAGTCTGCACCGCCGCCGCCAAAGCCGCCGCCGAATCCACCGCCACCCATGCCGCCCTGTTCAAAGGCTGCATGACCATACTGATCGTAGGCCGCGCGCTTCTGCGCATCGGTCAGGATTTCATAGGCTTCCTTGGCCTCTTTGAATTTAGCTTCGGCCTCTTTATCACCGGGATTACGATCCGGGTGATATTTCATCGCCAGGCGTTTGTAAGCCTTTTTGATTTCACGCTCGTCCGCGGATTTGGCGACGCCTAAAATCTCGTAGTAATCACTCTTCGCCATGTTTATTTAGCCCTTAACATGATCGCACGGGCGTGGAGAGATCTCCTACGCCCGTGCTGGTTTCAACGGCTGTCAGGCCAGCCGTCGCGCCCGGTCAGGGGCAATTATTTCTTGTTGTCTTTCACTTCTTCGAATTCAGCATCGACAACGTCATCGTCTTTCTTCGCTGACGCATCGCCGGCATCCGCCGCACCTGCCTGAGACTGCTGTGCTGCTTCCATCAGCTTGCCAGAAACTTCCATCAGCGCCTGCATCTTCGCGTCGATTTCCGCTTTATCTTCGCCTTTCAGCGCCGTTTCCAGCGCGGCCAGTGCAGCGTCGATTGGCGCTTTGTCATCAGCAGACAGTTTGTCGCCTGCTTCTTCCAGCTGCTTACGGGTGCTGTGGGCAATCTGGTCGCCCTGGTTGCGCGTCTGTACCAGCTCTTCGAACTTACGGTCAGATTCCGCATTCGCTTCTGCATCACGCACCATTTTTTCGATCTCTTCATCGTTCAGACCTGAAGAGGCTTTGATGGTGATTTTCTGCTCTTTACCGCTGTTCTTATCTTTCGCTGACACGTGCAGGATACCGTCCGCATCGATGTCGAAGGTCACTTCGATCTGCGGCATACCGCGCGGCGCAGCCTGAATACCGTCGAGGTTGAACTGGCCCAGTGACTTGTTGTCATTGGCGCGCTTACGCTCACCCTGCAGCACGTGAATGGTCACGGCTGACTGGTTGTCTTCTGCTGTTGAGAAGACCTGGCTGTGCTTGGTCGGGATGGTAGTGTTCTTGCTGATCAGCGAAGTCATCACGCCACCCATGGTTTCGATACCCAGTGACAGCGGGGTAACGTCCAGCAGCAGTACGTCTTTCACGTCACCGCCCAGTACACCACCCTGAACGGCCGCACCGACTGCAACCGCTTCGTCCGGGTTCACGTCTTTACGTGGCTCTTTGCCGAAGAACTCGGTCACTTTCGCCTGAACCAGTGGCATACGGGTCTGACCACCGACCAGGATAACGTCGTTGATGTCTGAAACAGACAGACCCGCATCCTGCAGCGCAACTTTCAGTGGCGCGATTGAGCGTGCAACCAGATCTTCAACCAGTGACTCCAGTTTAGAGCGGGTCACTTTGATGTTCAGGTGCTTAGGACCGGTCGCATCTGCCGTGATGTAAGGCAGGTTAACGTCGGTCTGCTGCGCAGAAGAGAGTTCGATTTTCGCTTTCTCTGCCGCTTCTTTCAGACGCTGCATCGCCAGTGGATCGTTGTGCAGATCGATACCCTGGTCTTTCTTGAATTCTGCAACCAGATAGTTGATCAGGCGGCTGTCGAAGTCTTCACCACCCAGGTGGGTGTCACCGTTGGTCGCCAGAACTTCAAAGGTTTTTTCGCCGTCAACTTCGTCGATCTCGATGATGGAGATATCGAAAGTACCGCCACCCAGGTCATAGACCGCGATGGTGCGGTTGCCCTGGCCTTTATCCAGACCGTACGCCAGCGCAGCCGCCGTCGGTTCGTTAATGATACGTTTGACTTCCAGACCTGCGATACGGCCGGCATCTTTAGTCGCCTGACGCTGCGCATCGTTGAAGTAGGCCGGAACGGTAATGACCGCTTCAGTTACTGGCTCACCGAGGTAATCTTCGGCGGTCTTTTTCATTTTTTTCAGCACTTCAGCCGAGATCTGCGGCGGTGCCATTTTCTGACCTTTCACTTCCAGCCAGGCGTCACCGTTGTCGGCGCTGGCGATTTTGTAAGGCATGATTTTAATGTCACGCTGTACTTCTTCGTCCTGGAAGCGACGACCGATCAGACGCTTAATTGCGAACAGGGTATTCTGCGGGTTAGTCACTGCCTGACGTTTAGCCGGTTGACCGACCAGAATTTCGCCATCCTGTGTGTACGCAATGATTGAAGGCGTGGTGCGATCGCCCTCGGCATTTTCCAGCACGCGTGCTTTGGTGCCATCCATGATCGCAACACAAGAGTTGGTTGTACCCAGGTCAATACCAATAATCTTACCCATCTAAACATCTCCCACTTAAATTCGTTGCCAAGTTTGGGTTGTGAACCTTTTATGTGGGCAGGTTGTTTGCATTCAACCTGCCAGCACATGCTTTTTTTCCAGCGTTCACAACGCTCGATGAGAAGTAAATGGGGCCGCTTCGATGCGCATCAAGGGTTAAACTAAAAAAAATTTTTATTGGTGGTGCTGCCAGGCTAAACACCACAGTGCCAAGCTGAACGCGAGAGCAGAACCATCGCCACGCTGACATGCTGTCAACGCAACAGGCCCGCTCCCGGAACAGCGTATTCGCATGACACAGAGCCAGGTTCGGCGTTGCTCAGGAGAGGGGCTTAACTTCCTGCACCCGCCCGCGTTCGTCGCTGATATCGCGCCGCAGCCAGATCCCGGTGACTAACCCCACCAGCGCCAGCGCCATCACATACCAGCACGGTGCCATGGCCGAGACGCCCATCAGCAGCGAGACACAGACAGGTGTCAGCCCGCCGAAGATGGCATAGGCGACATTGTAGGAAAACGAGAGCCCGGTGAAACGCACCTCTGCCGGAAAGGCACGCACCATCACGAACGGCACGACGCCGACGACACCAACGCTGAGCCCCGCCAGCCCATAGAGCAGGAAAAGCTGTTGCGGATAGAAGGCGGTCAGGTGATAAAACTGCCAGCTGCATATCGCCAGCAGCAGGCTGCCGACACCCAGGGTGCGGCTGGCGCCAAAGCGGTCGGCAGCCAGTCCGGCAAGGATACAGCCCACGCAGAGCATCAGGGTGGCGATGCTGTTAGCCTGCAGAGTCAGCGCGGGCGCAATGCCCTGCTGCTTCTGCAGCCAGACGGGTGACATCAGGATCACCACCACGATGCAGGCGGAGAGCAGCCAGGTGAGCAGCATGGAGATAACAACCGACTTTTTATGCTCCGCCAGCACTGTTTTCAGCGGCAGTGTTTCTGCCAGCGCTTTACGCTGCTGCATCTCCACAAAGACCGGCGTTTCATGCAGCCAGCGGCGCAGGTACATTGCGACCAGCCCAAACAGCCCGCCTAAAAAGAACGGGATGCGCCAGCCGCCATCGTGAATCGCCTGCTGGGACATCGAACTATTGATCAGCGTCGCCACCAGCGAGCCCAGTAAAATGCCGATGGTCAGCCCGGCGGTCAGCGTGCCACAGGCGATGCCGATGCGCTTATAAGGCACATGCTCGGCGACAAACACCCAGGCCCCCGGCACTTCACCGCCGATCGCCGCCCCCTGCAGCATCCGCATCAGCAGCATCAGCAGTGGTGCCGCAATCCCGATGGTCTGCCAGGTAGGTAATGCGCCCATCATCAGGGTCGGCAGCGCCATCAGCAGAATGCTCAGACTGAACATCTTTTTGCGGCCGAGCTTGTCGCCGAAATGCGCCATCACGATACCGCCCAGCGGACGGGCCAGATAGCCCGCAGCAAAAATGGCAAACGTCTGTACCTGGCGCAGCCATTCCGGGATATCTGCAGGAAAGAAAAGCTCGCCGATAACGGTGGCGAAGAAGACAAAAATGATGAAGTCGTAAAATTCGAGGGCGCCACCCAGGGCGGCCAGCGCCAGCGTACGGTAATCTTTGCCGGACAGGCGCTGAACAGGAGTTGGATTCATAATATTCCAGAGGCAAAAGCGACAAGGTTGTAACGATATAATTACTATACCGTCAATCTTTTGCCACACCAGCAAGGCTATAGCTTATGCCTGAAATGGGGAATATTTAGTTATTTATCTCACGGATGGCGCTTTTAGGGCGAAATGCTGCTACTACTTCCGGATAGGTTTCGACATAGGGCCCTTCCAGTAGCTGTAAACAATAGGGTACAGAGGCAAAAATCCCGTGTACTTTGACGTTGCCCTGCGCATCCTTAAGCCCCTCCAGCGTCTCTTTAATCGACTTCGGCTGGCCCGGCAGATTCAGGATCAGCGACTGTTTGCGGATCACGCCCACCTGGCGCGACAGAATCGCAGTCGGCACAAACTGCAGGCTGATCTGGCGCATCTGCTCACCAAATCCCGGCATCTCGCGGTCGGCAATCGCCAGAGTCGCGTCAGGCGTGACATCACGGCGGGCCGGACCGGTGCCGCCAGTGGTCAGCACCAGATGGCAGAAGCGTTCATCGACCAGTTCACAAATCGCCTGTTCAATCATCACCTGCTCATCGGGCACCAGGCGGGACTCAACCTCAAACGGCGTGCTGATAGCGCTGCTGAGCCAGCTCTCCAGCGCGGGGATCCCCTGATCCTGATAGATGCCGTTGGCGGCGCGATCGGAGACCGAGATCAGGCCAATGCGTAATGTATTCATGATGGTTTTCGCTGTGCTTTACCGCGGTGCGGTGGAGTAAAAGGGGACTGGCAGAGAGGATAATACAAAGTGAAAGGGTCGCAAAAGGGAAACCGTGACAGCCTGCGCCGTCACGGTCAGCAGATTACAGCAGTTCTGCCAGCATCTTCTCAAGTTTGCCCTGGTCGATGGCAAAGTTGCGGATACCTTCAGCCAGCTTCGCGACGGCCATCGGATCCTGGTTGTGCTGCCACAGGAACTCAGATTCGGTCATGCGGGCCGGACGCGCTTTCACTTCGCCGCTGTAGCTCAGTTTACGTTCCACCGTGCCTTCGCTTTCTGCCAGCTCTTTCAGCAATGCAGGAGAGATGGTCAGACGGTCGCAGCCTGCCAGTTCGATGATTTCGCCCACGTTACGGAAGCTGGCGCCCATGACCACGGTTTCATAGCCGTGCTGCTTGTAGTAGTTGTAGATTTCAGAGACGGAAATCACGCCGGGATCTTCGTGCGCGGCATACTCTTTTTTGTCGGTGTTCGCTTTGTACCAGTCCAGGATACGGCCAACAAACGGCGAAATCAGGAACACGCCCGCTTCGGCACAGGCACGCGCCTGGGCAAAGGAGAACAGCAGCGTCAGGTTACAGTTGATGCCCTCTTTTTCCAGCTGCTCTGCCGCGCGGATACCCTGCCAGGTAGAGGCCAGTTTGATCAGGATGCGGTCATTGCTGATACCGGCATCATTGTAGAGCTTGATCAGGCTACGGGCTTTGGCAATGCTGCCTTCTGTATCGTAAGAGAGACGTGCATCGACTTCTGTCGAGATGCGGCCCGGCACCAGTTTAAGAATTTCCAGACCAATGTTTACGGCCAGCTTGTCAGAAACCAGCTGCAGCTGCTCTTCTTTGTTGCTGCTCTGCTCACGCGCCCAGCCGATCGCTTCATCGATCAGTTTACGGTATTCAGGGATTTGTGCGGCGTTGAGGATCAGAGAAGGGTTGGTGGTGGCATCCTGAGGCTGGTACAGCTTCATGGCTGCGATATCACCGGTGTCTGCAACGACAGTGGTGAGCTGACGCAGGGAGGTAAGTTTGTCCGTCATGTTCTTTTCTCTTAGTTAACTGTCAGTGTGAAAAAAGGCTGTGGCGATAATATCACGCAGCAACGGTGGCGCAAGGTCAGGGAATGCCGTTTACGATAGCGCGGACAAATAGGTGTGATTCGTCATTCTTCACCGCTTTTTTGCTACACTGCCAGCCCAGATAAGCAGCCAATCTCCTGTTAAACCAGCTATTAATCGAGGAAACGACTATGTTGATGGTGATCTCTCCGGCCAAGACGCTGGATTATGAAAGCCCGCTGGCGACGACGCGCTACACCCAGCCTGCGCTGTTAGAAAAATCACAACAGCTGATTGAGATTGCCCGCGATCTGTCCCCTGCCAGCATCGCCTCGTTAATGAGCATCAGCGACAAACTGGCGCACCTGAATGCCGAGCGGTTTAACAGCTGGCAGCCCGACTTCACGCCTCAGAACGCCCGTCAGGCAATTCTGGCGTTCAAAGGCGATGTCTACACCGGCCTGCAGGCGGAAACCTTCAGCGATCGCGATTTCGATTTTGCTCAGCAGCATCTGCGCATGCTGTCTGGCCTCTATGGCGTGCTGCGTCCGCTCGATTTAATGCAGCCTTATCGTCTGGAGATGGGGATTCGCCTGACAAACCCGGCCGGCAAAGATCTCTATACCTTCTGGGGCGATCTCATTACCGAAACGCTGAACGCCGCACTGGCGGAACAGGGCGACGAGGTACTGATCAATCTCGCTTCAGATGAATATTTCAGGGCGGTTAAACCGAAGAAACTGCAGGCGCAGATGATTAAGCCTGTGTTCCTCGACGAGAAGAATGGCAGCTACAAAGTCATCAGTTTCTATGCCAAAAAGGCGCGCGGATTAATGAGTCGCTTTGTGATTCAGCAGCAGCTGACGAAGCCGGAGCAGCTTAAAGCGTTTGATCTGGAAGGGTATCGTTTTGATGCCGCCAGCAGCAGCGACAGCGAACTGGTGTTTAAGCGCGCGGAGCAGTAACGCCGCGCGCCTGGGCTTCCCCTCACCGGGGAAGCCTTTTGTACGATTACTTCAGCAGGAACGCCCGCAGCGCGGCGAAATCCGCCTTCATCTGATGCGACAGCAGCGGCAGATCGGCGCGCTCCGCTAACTCCGGCGGCAGCGTCAGCGTCTGCTCCAGGATCGCTTCCACGCTCTCGCGGAACTTGGCCGGATGGGCCGTTCCCAGGAACAGACCATACTCCCCTTCCTGCAGCTGATCGCGCAGCAGGCGCCAGGCGATGGCGGCGTGCGGTTCGGACACATAACCAATCTCAGCCAGTTCACGCATGGCGGCGCGCGTAGTTTCATCAGAAACGGCACCACAGGCCAGATCGGTCAGGCGCCAGGTTTTACGGCGGAACAGCTCTTCCACACGCGGCCAGTTGTTTGGCTGGCTGACATCCATCGCATTCGACAGCGTAGAGATCGTCTGGTTAGGCTGCCATTCACCGTTGCCCAGGAAGCGCGGCACCGTATCATTGGCGTTGGTGGCCGCGATAAAGCGTTTAATCGGCAGGCCCAGCGATTTCGCCAGCAGACCAGCCGTCAGATCGCCAAAGTTGCCGCTTGGCACAGAGACCACCAGCTGATTACGTTTTTCCTGCGGCAGCTGGGCAACCGCTTCAAAGTAGTAGCAGATCTGCGCCAGCAGGCGGCTGATGTTGATTGAGTTCGCCGAGTTCAGGCCAATCGCCTGCTTCAGATCTTCATCATCAAATGCCTGTTTCACCAGCGCCTGGCAGGCATCAAAATCGCCGTCGATTGCGATGGTTTCGATATTGCCGCCCAGGGTGCAGAAGAGTTTCTCCTGCAGCGGACTGATTTTGCACTGCGGATAGAGAATGACGACACGCACGTTTTCCATGCCATAGAAGGCGTGCGCTACGGCGGCACCGGTATCGCCGGAGGTAGCGGTCAGAATCGTGATCTGTTCATCGGCGCCAGAGACGTAAGAGAGCATCTGCGCCATAAAGCGGCCGCCGAAATCCTTAAACGCCAGCGTCGGGCCGTGGAACAGCTCCAGACAGGCGATATCCTCGCTGACCGCTTTGACCGGTGCCGGAAAGGCAAACGCAGCTTTCACGCGCTCATGCAGCTGCTGGGCCGGGATCTCGTCACCAATAAACGCCGAGAGGATTTTGCTGCTGCGGCTGACAAAATCCATCTCCAGCATCGCGTCGATGTCGGTCAGTTCAAACTCGGGCAGTTCCAGCGGAAAGAACAGACCCTGCTGTGAGCCCAGACCCTGTTTCACCGCCTGGGCGAAGCTGACCTGCTCGTTGTGATCCTTAAGATTGTAGAGTTTCATGCGTTATCCCAATTGTCGTGCGCCAGCCGTGTCAAGACGGCAGATATGGACGAAGCCTTCATCGTTCTGCAGATAGTGCTGGCTCAGCCAGTCAGCCATCCGCTGTGCCGTTTCCATCTGATTGCAAACGGCGAAAAGTGTCGGACCGGAACCTGAAATCCCGCACGCCAGCGCGCCGGTATCTTTAGCGGCCTGGCGCGCCGCGGCAAAGCCGGGCAGCAGCCGGGTGCGATAGGGTTCGGCAATCACATCCTGCATCAGTTTAGCGGCCAGCGCAGGCTGACGCGTATGGCAGGCGTGAATGAAGCCCGCCAGCAGGCGGCCATGCTTAATGCAATCCTCTTTGCGGTACTGCGCAGGTAAAATGGCGCGCGCTTCGGCAGTCGAGACTTTGATGCCTGGATAAGCCATCACCCACAGCCAGTCGTCGAAGCCCGGCACCGCCTGGCTGATAATGTCATTCTCTTCCAGCATCAGCTGAATGCCACCCAGGAAGCACGGCGCGACGTTATCATAATGCACACTGCCGGAGATTCGTCCTTCCAGCTCGCCCATCAGCGTCAGCAGGACGCTGTCGCTGAGCGGCTTGCCGCAGAATTCATTCATCGCCATTAAACCGGCCACCACCGAGCAGGCGCTGGAGCCCAGCCCCGAGCCGATAGGCATGTTCTTTTCCAGCGTCATCGCTACCGGGATCTCTTTGCCCACCGCTTCGCAGAAACGCTGCCAGCACTGATAGACGATATTCTCGCGGGGATCGGCGGGCAGCTTACTGACAAAACGGCCAGCGTTGGTCAGTGAAAACCGATCGGCCGCTTCAACGGAAACGCAGTCACCCAGCAGGGAGCCATCAACCGGCGAAACCGCCGCGCCCAGCACATCGAAGCCGACGCTGACGTTACCAATCGAGGCCGGTGCGTAAATTTTTACCATGATTAAACTCCCAACTTCCATGACAGCGTACGCAGCAGGTCGGCAAAGACACCGGCCGCTGTGACATCATTTCCTGCACCATATCCGCGCAGTACCAGCGGAATCGGTTGATAGTAGCGGCTGTAAAACGCCAGCGCGTTCTCGCCGTTTTTCACTTTATAAAGCGGATCGTTGCCGTCAACGGCCTCGATCTTCACTTTGCAGATACCGCCCTCTTCGATCGCGCCCACATAACGCAGGACCTTACCGGTCTCCTGCGCCTGCGCCACCCGGCTGGCAAACACGTTATCCAGTTCGGGCAGGCGCTGCATAAACTGCTCAACATCCTGAATGTCGATCAGGCTGGCGGGCAGCAGCGGCTCGATTTCAATGTCACTCAGCTCCAGTTGATGACCCGCTTCACGCGCCAGAATCAGCAGCTTGCGCGCTACATCGGTTCCGGCGAGATCGTCACGGGGGTCAGGCTCGGTGAAGCCCATTTCACGCGCCATCTGAGTCGCCTGCGACAGCGACATCCCTTCGTCCAGCTTACCAAAGATAAAGGAGAGCGAACCGGAGAGAATACCGGAGAAGCGCAGCAGCTCGTCGCCAGCGTTCATCAGGTTCTGCAGGTTCTCAATCACCGGCAGCCCGGCCCCCACATTGGTGTCATAGAGGAATTTACGCCGTGATTTAGCGGCGGCGGCGCGCATCTGCTGGTAGTAATGCCAGGATGAGGTATTAGCCTTTTTGTTCGGCGTTACCACATGGAAGCCTTCACTGAGAAAATCGGCGTACTGATCGGCGACCGCCTGGCTGGAGGTACAGTCCACAATCACCGGATTGAGCAGATGGTACTCTTTCACCAGACGCGCCATGCGACCCAGATTAAAGGGTTCTCTGGCCTCGGCTAATGCCGCCTGCCAGTTGCTCAGATCGATGCCGTGGACGTTCGTTAGCAGCGCACGCGAGTTGGCGATACCACAGACCCGCAGATCGATATGCTTCTGCTTCAGCCACGCCTGCTGGCGATGCAACTGATCCAGCAGTGCGCCACCCACGCCGCCCACACCGACCACGAACACCTCGATCACCTGATCGGTGGCAAACAGCATCTGATGCACCACGCGAACGCCGGTGATCACCTCATCATTGTTGACCACGACGGAGATAGAGCGTTCGGAGGAGCCCTGGGCAATCGCTACGATGTTGATATTGGCGCGTGCCAGCGCCGAGAAGAATTTAGCTGAGATGCCGCGCAGGGTGCGCATGCCATCGCCCACCACCGAAATCACTGCCAGGTTTTCGATAATATCCAGCGGGTCCAGCAGGCCATCTTTCAGCTCCAGATGGAACTCCTCCTCCAGCACCTGACGCGCCCGTGCCAGCTCGCTCTGCGGCACACAGAAACTGATGCTGTATTCGGAGGAGGATTGCGTGATCAGCACGACAGAGATACCGGTGCGGGACATCGCCGCAAAGACTCTGGCCGCCATGCCCACCATCCCTTTCATACCCGGACCGGAGACATTGACCATCGCCATGTTGTTCAGGTTAGTGATGCCTTTCACCGGAAGCTCATCCTGGCCACCCTCTGCGCCGATTAAGGTACCGGGTGCCTGCGGATTGGCGGTATTTTTGATCAGACAGGGGATCTGGAACTGCGCAATTGGCGCAATGGTGCGGGGATGTAAGACTTTCGCACCGAAATAGGAGAGCTCCATGGCCTCCTGATAGGACATCGACTTCAGCAGGCGCGCATCCGGCACCTGACGCGGATCGCAGGTGTAGACACCATCCACATCCGTCCAGATTTCACAGCAGTCAGCGCGGAGACAGGCAGCCAGCACGGCTGCAGAGTAGTCAGAGCCATTACGGCCCAGCACGACCAGTTCACCGCGTTCGTTACCGGCCGTAAAACCCGCCATCAGAATCATGTTCTGCGACGGAATCTGGCTTGCCTCAATGCGACGGGTCGATTCAGCAATATCAACGGTAGACTCAAGATAGTGGCCCACCGCCAGCAGTTTTTCTACCGGGTCGATCACGCTGACGCCATGGCCGCGTGCCTGCAGCAGAGCTTCCATGATGGCAATCGAGAGCTTTTCACCGCGACAGATAATCGCCGCGTTCACACTGTCCGGGCACTGTCCCAGCAGACTGATGCCGTGCAGCACCTGCCTGAGCTGGGCAAATTCCAAATCGACGCGGGTTTTCAGCTGATCGTATTCAAAGCCAGGCTGCGCCTCAGCCAGGCCCTGCAGCAGCTCGCTGAAAATGCGTTCAGCGTCGCTGATATTCGGCAAGGCATCCTGACCACTGATGGTTTTTTCAATCATCGCCACCAGATGGTTAGTGATCTTTGCTGGCGCAGAGAGCACGGTTGCAACCTGTCCTTGTTGCGCATTACTTTCCAGAATGTCAGCGACGCGAAGAAACCGCTCCGCATTCGCTACCGAGGTCCCGCCGAATTTCAGCACTCGCATGATATTCACTCTCCTGAATTTAAGCCGAAAAAAAAGCCCGCACTGTTCAGGTGCGGGCTTTTTTTCTGTTTTTCCTGTATGCGTCAGCCCGCACCGTTACCTGGGGTAATGGTGGTGGTAATAATTGTGGTGTTCAGGCTGATTTTACGCATTAAGATTTATTTTCTGTCTGTCTTTTCTGTCCGTCTGGCTCCAGAAGTAAAGCAAAGCGCACATTAAGTCAACCCGATTTGTCCGCCGGACAGATCTTCACCACTGCGCACAGCCTCCGGTGAAAGCCGGAAACGGTGTTTGATCGTTTGCCATCACGAAATCAGGTACGATCTGGTGCTATAAAATCAGCTTTTTGCCGAGGATTTATCTGCCAGCTTTTTTTCAATATCGTGCAGCAGACGATGCAGCATCGCACTGTCGCGCTGTTCCAGCAGCCCTGCCCGCTGATCGATCCAGTCAGACAGTTTTTCATCGTCACTGACCCCGAGTTGTGCCAGTAACTGGTGGAAACGCTGACGCAGCGCCTGCAGCTGCTGTCCGTCGGCGGCTTCGACGGCCGGTGCCTCGACCTGATTGAGTTTCGACAGCTGATAGCAGTAGACCATCACCGCCTGACCAAGATTGAGTGACGGATAGTCATTCGCCATCGGGATGCCGGTCAGCAGATCGACCTGCTCCAGCTCCTCATTGGTCAGCCCGCTGTCTTCGCGGCCAAACACCAGCGCCATGCTGTTTACCCACTGCCGTTTCTCCTGCAGCTGCGTTTCAACCTGTTCCGGTGTGGCGTAGTAGCGAAACTTTGCCCGGCTGCGCGCCGTGGTAGCGACTGAAAAGTCGATATCCGCTAATGCGTCGGCCAGGGTGGCAAAGGTCTGCACATTATCAAGGATCTCACCCGCACCGTGGGCGACCCGGCGCGCAGCGGGATCCTGCCAGGCGTCACTGGCCACGATACGTAGCTGGGTGAATCCCATTGTTTTCATGGCACGCGCCGCAGCGCCGATATTTTCTGGCCGCGCAGGCGAGACGAGAATCAGGGGAAAAAGCATATTTATTCCATTGGTCCATTTACATAACGCCATATTAACATGGCTGTTAATGATTCAGCGGCCAGAAGCTAATAAGAAAACAGAGTGTTAACGATGTTAAAAATCTTTAAAAAATCGCAGCCGGAATCGTTTTATCACTGAAGCGGCGATTATTAAAGAAAACATTATTAATTCATTAAAGTTCAACAGGATGGAATGTCATTACATTCGGGTTTCATTTTGGCGTACACGCGCAGAAAATGTAATGAAAATGATGCTTTTTGTGAGCTAAACAGGCAATATGAGAGAAGTTTTTCACAAAAGTGTTAACGTGCTACAATTGCATTTGATATAAGTCAACGAAGCGTTTTTTTTATGCTTATCGGTTGTAGTTGGTGCTGTTAGGTTGCTGTTAATACAGTTAGGATATGCGCCATTATCATTAACGCCCGGGGCATGCAATTTTCATCCTGACTGGCTGAGCTAATACTGTTGTTGACGCTGATAGATGGTTTATCAAAAGATGATTTCGTACAACGGTTCTGCGCGGCCCGCTGCTCTCGATGATGGAGAACGCCATACCGCTGTACGCCCTGTTTTCAATTTGTTGGCAAATTTTAGGTAGCTAAACATGCAGACCCCGCACATTCTTATCGTTGAAGACGAACTGGTCACGCGTAATACCCTCAAAAGTATCTTTGAGGCGGAAGGTTATGTGGTGTATGAGGCGACAGACGGTGCTGAAATGCATCAGGTGCTGACCGACAATGACGTTAACCTGGTGATTATGGATATCAACCTGCCGGGTAAAAACGGCCTGTTGCTGGCCCGTGAACTGCGTGAGCAGGCTAACGTCGCACTGATGTTCCTGACCGGCCGTGACAACGAAGTCGATAAAATTCTTGGTCTGGAAATTGGCGCTGATGACTATATCACCAAACCGTTTAACCCGCGTGAGCTGACGATTCGTGCCCGCAACCTGCTGTCGCGTACCATGAATCTGGCGATGCCGGGTGAAGAGCGTCGCCAGGTTGAAAGTTACAAATTCAACGGCTGGGAGCTGGATATCAACAGCCGCTCACTGATCAACCCGAACGGTGAGCACTACAAGCTGCCGCGCAGTGAGTTTCGCGCCATGCTGCACTTCTGCGAAAATCCGGGCAAGATCCAGACCCGCGCCGATCTGCTGAAGAAAATGACCGGCCGCGATCTTAAGCCGCACGACCGCACCGTCGATGTGACAATCCGCCGTATCCGTAAGCATTTCGAATCGACGCCGGATACGCCAGAGATCATCGCCACCATTCATGGTGAAGGTTATCGCTTCTGCGGCGACCTGCAGGAGTAATCGGCCGTCAGAGGCCACCAGTAAAAAACGCCCCTGCGGGCGTTTTTTTTAACCTGAAAATGACCGGTTTAGTGCCACGGCATAATTGGCACGGCGCTGAGCGCATTTTTCGGTGAGCCATCGACGACCTTATCGGAGTAGGTCAGATAGACCAGCGCGTTACGCTTCTGGTCGAAAAAGCGCACAACCTGCAGCTTTTTGAAAATCAGCGAGGTGCGCTGGCGGAAGACCACCTCACCCTGCGCTTTGCCCTGCGCAATCTTCTCACTCAGCTCGACCGGTCCAATCTGCTGACAGGAAATCGCGGCATCAGACGTATCTTCTGCCAGCCCCAGCCCGCCTTTGATTCCGCCTGTTTTTGCCCGGCTGATATAGCAGGTTACATTTTTCACGTCCGGATCATCGAAAGCTTCGACAACAATCTTATGGTCAGGGCCGAAAATCTTGAACACGGTATCGACCGACCCGATCTGCTCGGCAAACAGCGGGCTGGAAAAGCTCAGCGTAGTGAGCGCAGCTAATATAAGACGCGATATTGTCATGGAGTTACCATTGCAAATGGAATAGATGAAAATGTAATGTACTGTTAATCGATATAATGACCAAACCAAAACGGGTTTAACCCGCTATGTTTTAGCACAACCTTCCCCGGAAAACGGCCCACGTCTTTTGAGCAACGAGTGCTAATTTTCGAGTGCGTTTAGCTGCCCCACCAGAGTATGAGGATGTTTTATGGACCAAGCCGGTATCATTCGCGATTTGCTTGTCTGGCTGGAGAGCCATCTTGATCAACCCCTTTCACTGGACAACGTTGCCCAGAAAGCGGGTTACTCCAAGTGGCATCTGCAGAGGATGTTCAAAGACGTGACCGGACACGCCATCGGTGCCTATATCCGTGCCCGTCGTCTGTCAAAAGCTGCCGTGGCGCTGCGCCTGACCAGCCGCCCGATCCTGGATATTGCGCTTCAGTATCGCTTTGATTCGCAACAGACTTTTACTCGCGCCTTCAAAAAGCAGTTTGCTCAGACCCCGGCCTGGTATCGTCGCGCGTCTGACTGGAACTCATTCGGTATCCGCCCTCCTATCCGTCTGGATAATGAGGTGCAGCCGGAATGGTCGTTTGTCACGCTGCCGGAAACGGTGCTGGTGGGCCAGACCCAGAGCTACACCTGTACGCTGGAGCAGATTTCCAGCTACCGCGATGAGATGCGTATCCATTTCTGGAAGCAGTTCCTGCTGGAAACCGACACGGTGCCGCCGGTGCTGTATGGCCTGCATCAGGTACGTGCCAGCCAGGAGAAAGATGACGAGCAGGAGATTCTCTACACCACGGCCGTGCCGGCAGACAACGCATCCAGCCTCTTCTCCGGCCACAATGTGATTCTGGAAGCCGGGGATTATGTGCAGTTCAGCTACAGCGGCCCCCGCGCCAGCCTGCAGGAGTTTATCCTGTTACTCTACGGCACCTGCATGCCAACGCTGGGGCTGACCCGCCGTCAGGGGCAGGACATCGAACGCTTTTATACTCACGGCGGTAAAAAGCGCGCCGAGCCACCGACGGAGATCCGCTGTGACTATCTGATCCCTATCCGCCGCCAGGCGGCCGACAGCTAAGATCGGGGTTGCCGTTGTCATGACGGCAGCCTGCAGGATCAGCGTTGCAGCTCGTCGAGTGAAGGGGCATCGAGATGAGAAATATCTCCCGCCATTTCCACAATCCAGCCCTCTGCCAGCCAGGCGCTCTGCTGGTAATCCACGCGTGACAGTGAGCAGTTACGCAGGCGCAGGCGACGTTCTGCATAGGCGGGCAGCCCCAGAATTGTACTGACCAGCGATCCCAGCGCCATACCGTGACTGACCAGCAGCGGACGGCTGCCGGCAGGCAGATCAAGGCAGGCATTGAGCGCGCCGTGCATGCGCGTCGCCATCTCTGTCATCGACTCGCCTTCCGGAATGCGACCGCCTTCTGTACCGTTGACCAGCGTGGCACGCCACTGCTCCTCTTCAGCGGTCAGACCATCCAGCGGACGTTTCTCCAGTACCCCCATATTCAGCTCGCGTAGCCGCGCATCCAGCGTCACGGCGCAGCCACAGGCATCCGCAATAATCTCTGCGGTGCGGCGCGTCCGCCCCAGATCGCTGGCGATCACATGGGTAATCCCCAGCTGTTTTACGCGCTCACCCACCTGCCGGGCTTGCTGCTCACCTTTTTCCGTCAAAGGACTGTCAGACTGGCCCTGAATGCGGCGTTCCGCGTTCCATACCGTTTCACCGTGACGAACAAGATAGACCTGTAGCATGTTAGTTTCCGTTATACTGCGACAAAATCGCGTCAGAGCCTGCCCCGGCAGGCGTCATTGTTGCAGTCAGTCCATGCAGACAGTGCGCAACAGCCCGGCGTACAGCAGGTACGTGAGGAGCGTGAACACTGCCAGAGCCCGGACTGACAGATAAAATGGCCTGCGGGTCAGGCGCTTAATCACCTGAGGGTTCAATCAATTATGTACCATGTTGTCGCAGCCACAACCAACCCAGCGAAGATTCACGCGATTGCGCAGGCATTCAGCGACGTTTTCGGCGAAGGATCCTGCCATATCGAAGGGGTCGAGGTCGAGAGTGGCGTTGCCGCACAGCCGTTAACCCATCTCGAAACGCGAACCGGCGCACGCCAGCGCGTAATGAATGCCCGACAGGTTCGCCCTGAAGCGGCGTTCTGGGTCGCGATTGAGGCGGGGATTGAAGAGGATTGTGCGTTTGCCTGGATGGTGGTGGAAAATCAGAAGCAGCGCGGCGAATCGCGTTCCGCCAGTTTCACCCTGCCACCGGTCGTGCTGGCGGGTTTGCGTGAAGGTCGTGAACTGGGCGAGGAGATGGCACGCTTAACCGGCATCGAAAATATTAAACACAAGGGCGGCGCGATAGGCGCATTTACGCAGGGTCTGCTCAGCCGCTCCAGCGTCTATCATCAGGCACTGATTCTGGCGCTCTGCCCGTTCGTCCATCCGCTCTATCAGCAGTAATCAGGCGCGGCCAAGACGCGCTTCCAGCCAGCGTTTCAGCTCTGGCGGCGCCTCTTTCAGGCTGTTAGATCCCCGGGTAATGGTCGCGATGCCGACGCCGAGCTCATTTTTCAGCTCGCGCTGGCTCATTTCGCCATTCATTAGCTCTTCAATAATCCGCAGACGGGTTCCGAACGCTTCGCGCTCGTCGGGTGTCATCATCAGCTGCAGCAGAGGCAGCGCATGGCCATCCGCAAAAGCCTGCTGCATCAGCAGGACAACGCGCTGCCAGCTATCTTCTGTCGGATGCGCATTGGCAGAGGGGGAATCAGAATGGGTCATGGAGAGGCTTCCGTACTCACTAAAGAGTACGGAAGCTTAGCACAGCTAGTAACGGCGATTCCACTCAGCATCTGACAGGATGTTGTCCGGCTTGCCCATGAAGTGACGATAGTAGGCGTCATAGGCCAGCACGTTCTTCACATAGCCGCGCGTTTCTGAGAAGGGGATTGTCTCAATAAAGGCCACGGCATCCAGATTGCCGGCACTGGTTTTCTGCCAGCTACGCACCCTGCCCGGCCCGGCATTGTACGCCGCGGAGGCAAAGATCCGGTTCTGGCTGAACTGCTGATAGACATACTCCAGATACTGGGTGCCGATCTGGATATTGGTTTCCGGATCGAGCAGCTGGCTGACGTTGCTGTAGCCCGGCATGTTATACATCTTCACGGTGTGCGCCGCGGTAGCGGGCATGATCTGCATCAGACCGCTGGCGCCGACCGGCGAACGGGCTTTGGGATTCCAGGCGCTCTCCTGACGCGAGATCGCCATCGCATAGCTTGGCGGGATCTGCTTCACTTCAGTATTGCGCTCATAGACGCTCTGCCACGCCAGCGGGAAACGCTCCTTCAGGCTGTCCCACATTTTGGCCGTGATGGTCGCCTGCACGCTGAGATCCCACCAGTCCTGTTCGTTCGCATAGCGCGCCAGCATCTGCTGCTGGATGTGCGTGCGGCTGCCAATCAGATTGCTCCACTCGCTGCGTGCCAGGTTATCCAGTCCCCAGTACATCAGCTCACGAACGCGAGCCAGTTCGGGGCCCTGCACCGTGGCACTGTCTGGCTTCGGCGCTTCATCCACCTGCAGCGGATACTCCACGCCCAGACGCTGGGCGGCCACCATCGGATAGAAGCCACGCGCCTGCATCAGTTTGCGCAGGATCTCTTCCGCTTCCTCTTTGCGCCCTTTTTCAGACAGCAGGTCAGCCTGCCAGTATTGCCACTCATCTTTCTCTTTGGCTTCCAGCGGCAGGCGGGCGATCCACGTGTTCAGGCCACGCCGGTCAAGCTGTGTGAGCGCCAGCCGAATCCGGCGTTCCAGCAACGCGGTCGACTCGCTGTTCATCACCACCGCATCACGCCAGCGCGCCTGCTCAGAGGTGAGATCGCTGCCCATCATGCGCCAGACAACAATCTCCTTCAGCGCCTGCTCATCTTCCGGCCCCATCTTCTGCGCCCGGACCAGAATCGGAATCAGGCTGCGGGCATTTTCCATGTCCTGCCGCGCCACGCGGCTAAAGGCGTAAATCGTCGCCTGGCGGGTGAAGTCGGTCGGCCCGACGCTGCTGGCGAAAGTACTGACCGTCAGCGGATCCTGCTGCAGCGCCTGCACCGCGTCAGACATGGTCTGATAATCGGCCGGCAGCATTTTCGCCAGATAGCTTACCAGGCTGTCATTGCCCGCTTTCATCGCCAGCCGGATGCGCTCCAGGATGGTAATCGGTGAGAGCTGACCTGCGGACTGCCAGACCGAGAAGAGCTTATCGCAGTCCGAAGGCAGCGCCGTGCCGCGCAGCCAGATCTGCTTCGCGCCGTCAAACGCGGCCTGCTGCTGCCCAGTGGCCCATTTTGCGTAATACCAGTTGCAGCGCGCCTGCACTGGCTTAGGTTCGGTGGGGCTGAAGTTCAGCACACCCTGCCAGTCCTGGCGGTAAGCCAGCACGTTGATAAAGCGGGTACTGAGCGATCGCGCAGGCGGCAGCGTCGGATACTGACGAATAAAGTTCTGTACAGCCAGCGCGGTCTCCTGGTCGAGATCCTGCGCCAGCAGGCGATACTGCAGATAAGGATACAGCGGATAATCCTGCAGCGTCGGCAGAAGCTGCTCCACAGTGGCCATCTGGTTGCTGTCCCAGGCCTGTTTAATTTGTTGATAACGTTGCCGTTGTTGATCAAGCGAATCGGCCCATGCGCTGCTGGCCGTGCCGGCCAGGCAGATCCCTATCATCCAGTTACGCCACTTCACCACGTAAATCTCCTCTGTTGCTGGGCCCGGCGAGTTGCCAGACAGTCTTCATGCTAACCAGGCCATCGGACTCTTGCCATGTTCTTCACAAAATTTACGCACCGGGCGTCCTTGCGCACCGTCATCGCTCAGCCTGCGCGCTGCCATTGTGCAAATTATCATCAGTAAATCTTATCGCAGACGCTATTAACCCATTGAATCAGCGCGTTAAAAAACTGGCATACCCTTTGCTCTGTTGAATGCCATCTTGTATACCAGCCGGAATTCTTGTTATGACATCAACGATTGGCCTGACGCTTCACGCCTGGCAGCAGCGCATTCAGCAGGCGCCACAACAGACTGGCGCTCTGCTTCACGCACACCTGGCGGAGATCGATCCAAAGGATAACGCCTGGATCACCCTGGCAACACCGGCGCAGTTAACGGCACAGATCACGCCCCTGCTGGCACACTATCAGCGCGATCCCGCAGCACTGCCGCTGTTTGGTATTCCGTTCGCGGTTAAAGACAATATTGATGTGGCGGGCTGGCCCACCAGCGCCGCCTGTCCTGCTTTTACCTATACCGCGCAGGAGGATGCCGTAGCCGTTGCCCGGCTGAAAGCTGCCGGTGCGGTGGTCATTGGCAAAACCAACCTCGATCAGTTCGCGACCGGCCTGGTGGGCACCCGTTCGCCTTACGGGGCGGTCTGCAATACTTTCGATGCTGACTATGTCAGCGGCGGCTCCAGTTCTGGCTCGGCGTCGGTGCTGGCTCGGGGACTGGTCGCCTTTTCACTCGGCACTGATACAGCCGGATCGGGTCGCGTTCCGGCCGGCTTTAACAACATTGTCGGCCTGAAACCGACTAAAGGCTGGTTCTCTGCGCGCGGCGTGGTGCCCGCCTGTCGGCTTAACGACACGATCTCGATCTTTGCGCTGACAACCGAAGATGCCTTTAACGTCGCCACGCGCATGGGCGGGTATGACAGCGGGGATGCCTATTCGCGGATCAACCCGCGCACCGCACCGGCCCGCCTGCCCGCCCGTCCTCACTTTGCGATTCCGGCCGATCCGGCATTTTTTGATGATGCTGCCGCCGAAGCCGCCTGGGATCGGGCGCTGGAGGCCCTGCAGGCGGGCGGCGCGACGCTGCATCCCATCGACTTCACCCCGTTCCGCCAGCTGGCTGAACAGCTCTATTACGGCCCCTGGGTCGCCGAACGCACGGCGGCGGTGGGCGACATGCTCGACCAGATGGAGCCGGTCGTGCAGAGCATCATCGCCAGCGGGCTGAAATACAGCGCGGTGGAGGCGTATAAAGCGGAGTATCTGCGTGCCGATCTGACGCGCCAGATCCAGCAGGCCCTGGCCCCCTTTGACGCGCTGGTGGTGCCGACCTCGCCGACCATTCATACCCTGGAAGAGATGCAGCAGGAGCCCGTCCACTACAACTCGCAGTTTGGCACCTATACCAACTTTACCAACCTTGCCGATCTTTGCGCGCTGGCACTGCCTGCGCCATTCCGTAACGACGACCTGCCCGCCGGCATCACGCTGATCGCGCCTGCCTGGCACGATCGGGCGCTGGCTGAGTTTGGCCTGCGCTGGCAGCAGCAACTGGCGCTGCCGCTGGGTGCCACCGGTCAGCCCTTCCCGACCGGACGCGCCACGCTGCCCGTCTCAGACGATCACGTCCGGCTGGCGGTGGTGGGTGCCCACCTCACCGGCATGCCGCTCAATTTCCAGCTCACCGAACGCCAGGCGGTGTGGGTCGAAGAGACGCAGACCGCGCCCCATTACCGCCTGTTTGCCCTGCTGGAGGGGGCGATCAAAAAACCAGGCCTGATGCGTGATGAACAGGGCGCCGCGATCGCCGTGGAGCTGTGGGACATCCCGCTGGCGCGCTTCGGCGAGTTTGTGGCAGAGATCCCGGCGCCGCTGGGGATTGGCAGCCTGACGCTGGCCGATGGCCGTGTCGTCAAAGGCTTTATCTGCGAAGGGGCGGCACTGAACGGCGCACTGGAAATTACTGAAACCGGCGGCTGGCGCAACTGGCTGGCATCACAGGGGAGTCACTGATCATGTTCACCACCGTACTGATTGCCAACCGCGGCGAGATTGCCTGTCGCGCCATCCGCACCCTGAAGCGCCTCGGCGTGAAAAGCGTCGCGGTCTACTCTGACGCCGACCGCAACGCGCAGCACGTCAGGCAGGCGGATCTGGCTATCGCCCTGGGCGGCGACAAAGCCAGCGACAGCTATCTGCGCATCGACAAAATTCTGGCGGCGGCGCAGCAGAGTGGCGCGCAGGCGATCTGGCCAGGCTACGGTTTTCTCTCCGAAAGCCAGCCGTTTGCCGAAGCCTGCGAAGCGGCAGGCATCGCCTTTGTCGGCCCCACCGCGCAGCAGATTGGCGAGTTCGGACGCAAGCACCGCGCGCGCGAACTGGCTGCCCGTGCGGGTTTACCGATGACGCCGGGCACGCCGCTGCTGGACTCCCTTGAGGCGGCGCTGCAGGCCGCCGATGAGATTGGCTATCCGGTGATGCTGAAAAGCACTGCAGGCGGTGGCGGCATTGGCCTGACACGCTGCGCCGATGCGCAGGCGCTGGCCAGCGCCTGGGAGAGCGTACGCCGCCTCGGCGAGCAGTTCTTCAGTGATGCCGGGGTATTTCTGGAACGCTGTATCGATCGCGCCCGTCACATCGAGGTGCAGATTTTTGGTGATGGCAACGGCACCGTGGTGGCACTGGGCGAACGCGACTGCTCGCTGCAGCGCCGTAATCAGAAGGTGGTGGAGGAGACGCCTGCGCCGGGCCTGTCGCCCGCCACGCGGGACGCCCTGCTGGCGTCGGCGGTGCGGCTCGGTGAGCTGGTGAACTACCGCAGCGCGGGCACCGTGGAGTATATCTACGATGTCAGCCAGCAGACCTTTTACTTTCTTGAGGTCAATACCCGCCTGCAGGTGGAACATCCGGTCACGGAGTGCGTCACCGGACTGGACCTGGTGGCGTGCATGCTGCAGGTGGCAGCGGGCGATACAGTTGACTGGGCACGTCTGCAGCAGGCGCCGCAGGGGGTGGCGATTGAAGTTCGCCTCTACGCTGAAGATCCCCTGAAAAACTTTCACCCCAGCCCCGGCCTGTTAACAGGCGTCGTCTTTCCTGAGGGCGTGCGTATCGACAGCGGTGTCGAAACCGGCAGCGAGGTCTCCAGCTTCTACGATCCGATGATCGCCAAGCTGATTGTGCACGCCGACAGCCGCGCGTCGGCACTGGAAAAACTGCAGCAGGCGCTGGACGCCACCCAGCTGCACGGCATCGCCACCAACCTGGATTACCTGCGGCAGATCACCGCCAGCGATACGTTTCGCAGCGGCAGCGTCTGGACACGCTATCTCGACAGCGTGGTGCCCGCCGCTCCGGTGGTGGAAGTCCTGCAGCCTGGCACCTTTAGTTCAGTTCAGGATTATCCCGGCCGCCTCGGCTACTGGGACATCGGTGTGCCGCCTTCCGGCCCGATGGATGATTTCGCCTTCCGGCTGGCTAACCGCATCGTCGGGAATCATGCGTCGGCGGCGGGCCTGGAGTTTACGCTGCAGGGGCCGACCCTGCGCTTCCACTGCGATGCCACGCTGGCGCTGACCGGCGCGGACTGCGACGCCCGGCTTGATGGCGAGCCGGTGAGCTACTGGCAGCCGCTGAAGGTAAAAGCGGGACAGACCCTGGCGCTGGGCCGCGCCCGGCAGGGCTGTCGCAGCTATCTGGCGGTGCGCAACGGCTTCGACGTGCCGGTCTATCTGGGCAGCCGCAGCACCTTCTCGCTGGGCCAGTTTGGCGGGCACGCCGGGCGCACCCTGCGGGTGGCCGATATGCTGCCGATCTCCCGGCCTGAACAGGCGGCCTGCACCACCCCTGCTCCGGTCAGCGCGCCGCAGCCGCTCGATGCGGCGCTGATCCCGCACTACGGCAGCGAATGGCGTATCGGCGTTCTCTACGGCCCGCACGGCGCGCCGGACTTCTTCACCCAGGCGGCGATTGATGAGTTCTTTGCCAGCGACTGGCAGGTGCACTACAACTCCAACCGCCTCGGCGTGCGGCTGGTCGGCCCGAAACCCACCTGGACCCGAGCCAACGGCGGTGAAGCGGGCCTGCACCCCTCTAACGTACACGACTGCGAATATGCCATCGGCGCGGTCAACTTTACCGGCGACTTTCCGGTGATCCTGACGCATGACGGCCCGAGCCTCGGCGGCTTTGTCTGTCCGGTAACCATCGCCAGCGCGGAGCTGTGGAAGGTCGGCCAGGTCAAACCTGGCGATACCATCCGCTTCCACCCGATGACCGCAGACGATGCGCTGGCGCGGGAAAAAGCGCAGAAGCATCTGATCGACACCCTGCGCCCGGAGCATCCGCCCGCCTTTGCCGTGCCGTCGCTGGCCGAAAACGCCCACGGCTCCGCCACGATACTGGCCGCGCGGGACGCAACCGGCAGCACACCGACCGTGATCTACCGCCAGGCGGGTGACAAATATGTGCTGATTGAGTATGGCGATAACGTGCTGGATCTGGCGCTGCGCCTGCGCGTGCACCTGCTGATGAATGCCCTGAAGGCGCAGGCTGAACCGGGCATTGAGGAGCTGTCGCCAGGTGTGCGGTCGCTGCAGGTGCGCTACGACAGCCTGGTCATCAGCCAGGCGAAGCTGATGTCGCTGCTGCTGGCGCTGGAGGCCACACTGGGTGATGTCAGCACCCTTAAAGTGCCGTCGCGCGTGGTGTGGATGCCGATGGCGTTTGAAGACAGCGCCACGCTGGGCGCCGTCAGCCGCTATCAGGAGACGGTGCGCGCCAGTGCGCCCTGGCTGCCAAACAACGTCGATTTTATTCAGCGCATTAATGGCCTGAGCAGCCGTGAACAGGTGCGCGACACCCTGTTTGGCGCCAGCTATCTGGTGCTGGGGCTGGGTGACGTCTACCTTGGTGCGCCCTGCGCCGTGCCGATCGACCCGCGTCATCGTCTGCTGAGTTCCAAATACAGCCCGGCACGCACCTTTACCGCCGAAGGCACCGTCGGCATCGGCGGCATGTACATGTGTATCTACGGCATGGACTCGCCTGGCGGCTATCAGCTGGTGGGTCGTACGCTGCCGATCTGGAACACCTTCCTGAAAAACCCGCAGTTCGCGGCCAATGCACCGTGGCTGCTGCGCTTCTTCGACCAGGTGCGCTTCTATCCGGTGAGCGAAAGCGAGCTGAATCAGCTGCGCGAAGATTTCCGGGAGGGTCGCGCCAGCCTGCGGATTGAAGAAACCGAGTTTGATTTCGCTGCCCATCAGCAGTTCCTCGCCGATCACGCCGCTGAGATCGCCGCGTTTCGCCAGCGTCAGGCCGCCGCCTTTGAACAGGAAGTGCAGCACTGGGCGCAGGAAGAGGAGAACGTCCCGCCCGTGCAGGAGGGTGCCACCGGCGTCAGTGACGAGGATCAACGCGGCCTGGCCGTGCAGGCTGATCTCAATGGCAACATCTGGAAAGTGCTGGTGCAGCCGGGCGAGGCGGTCAGCGCTGGTCAGACGCTGATCATCGTGGAGGCGATGAAGATGGAGCTGGCGATCGTCGCGCCTCAGGCGGGCCGCGTGACGCGGATCCGCTGTCAGGCGGGGCGGCCGGTCACGCCCGGCGACACCCTGTTATGGCTTGATCCGGGGGCAGAATGAGCGCACATCCCCCGAAAGCGCGCCCTGAAGCGCTGGCCGAGCGGGTCTATCAGTCCCTGAAGGCCGATATTTTTGCCTTTCGCCTGATGCCGGGCGATCGCTTCAGCGAGAGTGAGATTGCCGCACGCATGGCGGTCAGCCGCACTCCGGTGCGGCAGGCGCTGTTCCGGCTGGAGCGTGAAGGCTTTGTGGACGTCTGGTTCCGCAGCGGCTGGCAGATCAAAACCTTCGATTTCGCCTGGTTCGAATCGCTCTATGACCTGCGCACTGTACTGGAGTGCGAGGCGGTAAAACGCCTCTGCGCCCTGCCCGCGCCGCAGTGTGCCGCACTGCTCGACGAACTCAGCCAGTTCTGGTGTGCGTCAGCCCCGCTCGCTGACGGACTGGTGGTATCGCAGCATGATGAGGCGTTTCATATCACGCTGGTCACCGCCGCCGGTAATCCGGAAATGGCGCGCATTCACACCGAACTCACGGAGAAGATCCGCATCATCCGTCGCCTCGACTTTACCCGCGACGACCGTATCTGCGCCACGTATCAGGAACATGCACAGATTTTACAGGCCATTTTTCAGCAGCAGAGTGCCAGGGCACAACAGATCCTGACCGATCACATCGCCGTCAGTAAGGCGGAAGTGCGGAAGATCACGCTGCACCGCCTCCAGCAGGCCCGGCTCCAGCTCACCGACTAATACCACTACCACTCAGGGGTTCAGATGATGAAAAGACGTTCATTGATCAAGGCTTTTGCGCTCTCCGCCACCGTTGTCAGTCTGGGTTTTACCTGGAGTGCGCAGGCTGCGGACACCATCAAAGTGGGGATCATGCATTCGCTCTCCGGCACCATGGCGATTTCTGAAACGCCGCTGAAAGAGGTGGCGCTGATGACGATCGATGAGATCAACGCCAAAGGGGGCGTGCTGGGGAAAAAGCTGGAGCCGGTGGTGGTCGATCCCGCCTCCAACTGGCCACTGTTTGCCGAGAAAGCGCGTCAGCTGCTGACGCAGGACAAGGCGGCGGTGGTGTTTGGCTGCTGGACCTCGGTTTCACGTAAGTCGGTGCTGCCGGTGTTTGAAGAGCTGAACGGCCTGCTTTTCTACCCGGTGCAGTATGAGGGGGAAGAGATGTCGCCCAACGTCTTCTATACCGGTGCCGCGCCGAATCAGCAGGCGATCCCGGCCGTGGAGTATCTGATGAGTGAAGATGGCGGCAGTGCAAAACGCTTCTTCCTGCTGGGCACCGACTACGTCTATCCGCGTACCACCAATAAGATCCTGCGCGCCTTTCTGCACAGCAAAGGCGTGGCAGACAGCGATATCAAAGAGGTCTATACGCCTTTCGGTTACAGCGATTACCAGACCATTGTCTCGGACATTAAAAAGTTTGCGGCGGGCGGCAAAACGGCCGTGGTTTCCACTATCAATGGCGACTCCAACGTCCCCTTCTACAAGGAGCTGGCGAACCAGGGGATCAAGGCCACAGACATTCCGGTAGTCGCTTTCTCGGTGGGCGAAGAGGAGCTGCGTGGCATCGACACCAAACCCCTGGTGGGTCAGTTAGCGGCCTGGAACTACTTCGAGTCGGTCGATAATCCGGTCAATGCGAAATTCGTCGCCGATTACCGCGCTTACGCCAAAGCACACAACCTGCCGAACGCCGCCACCGTCGTCACCAACGATCCGATGGAGGCCACCTATGTAGGTATCCATCTGTGGGCGCAGGCGGTGGAAAAAGCGGGCACTACGGACGTCGACAAAGTGCGGGCGGCCATGGCCGGTCAGACCTTTAAGGCCCCGGATGGCTTTACCCTGACCATGGATCAGACCAATCACCACCTGCATAAGCCGGTCATGATCGGTGAAGTGGAAGAGAACGGCCAGTTCAGCGTGGTATGGCAGACCGATCAGCCGGTCCGTGCGCAGCCGTGGAGCCCGTACATCGCCGGTAACGACAAAAAGCCCGATCACCCGGTGAAGACTGCGCAGTAATCGTGCGCGGCGGATAACCCAGCCGCGTCACCCGCTGTGACGCGGCCGCGATGCTCACCCCTGATGAGGCTCTCTTTATGAATCTATGTCGCTGCTTCCTCAGCCTGCTGCTGCTGATGCCGCTGATGGCCAGCGCCGGACCGGCTGCGGACTTCGCGGCCGCCAGCCGCAGCCAGCAGGCCGCGTTGCTGCAGCAGTGGGCCGCGGCGCCCGACAGTCAGCGCCTGCCGCTGCTGGCGGCGCTGCATGCCGAAACCGTGGTTACCGACCAGAACAGGCAGCCGTTCAGCCAGCAGGGTGCGACGCTGCAGCCGCTGGATGCGGTGGCGCAGCCTGTCGGCAGCCTGAAAAAGCTGTTTATGAACAACCGGCTGCGGGTGCTGGTCAACAATGCGCTGGCCGCCCACCAGCTGGTCAGCCCGGATGCCGCCCTGCGCCTGCATGCGGCGCAGCAGTTGCAAAACGAGGGGGTGGCGGACCAGCTGCCCCTGCTGGAACAGCGTCTGGCCGCCGAGCCGGACAGCCGGGTTCACGCCGCGTTAGCGCTGGCGCTGGCGAATCTGCAGCTGGCCGATCGCGAGCCGATGGTGCGTCTGCGGGCGGTGCAGCAGCTGGCAGAGTCCGGCGATCCCAATACTCAGGCCAGCCTGCAGCGCCTGACCCAGGCCGCCAATGAGCCGGACCCCACGGTGCGGGCGGCGGCAGCGCAGAGCCTGCAACAGATTCAGAAGCGGCTGATGTGGGGCGATCTGCTGGGCCAGGCCTTCAGCGGCCTGTCGCTCGGTTCGATTCTGCTGCTGGCTGCGCTGGGCCTGGCGATCACCTACGGTCTGCTTGGGGTGATTAACATGGCGCACGGTGAAATGCTGATGCTCGGCGCGTATGCAACCTGGTGGGTGCAGGGCCTGTTTCAGCAGTTCGCGCCGCACTATTTAGCCTGGTATCCGCTGCTGGCGCTGCCGGTCGCCTTTCTGGTTACCGCCGCCATCGGCATGGCACTGGAGCGCACGGTAATCCGTCATCTCTATGGCCGTCCGCTGGAGACGCTGCTTGCCACCTGGGGGATCAGCCTGATGCTGATTCAGCTGGTCCGGGTGCTGTTCGGGGCGCAGAACCTGGAGGTGGCCAATCCGGCGTGGCTCTCGGGCGGCCTGACGCTGCTGCCCAATCTGGTGCTGCCGTGGAACCGTATCGCGGTGATCCTGTTTGTGGTGTTTGTGCTGGCGCTGACCTGGCTGCTGCTGAACCGCACACGTCTGGGCATGAACGTGCGTGCCGTGACCCAGAACCGTGCGATGGCCGAGTGCTGCGGCGTGCCGACGGGTCGCGTTGATATGCTGGCGTTTGGCCTCGGCTCCGGTATCGCCGGGCTGGGTGGTGTGGCGCTGTCGCAGCTCGGCAATGTCGGGCCGGAGCTGGGCCAGGGCTACATCATCGACTCGTTTCTGGTGGTGGTACTGGGTGGTGTCGGTCAGCTGGCGGGCAGCGTGGTCGCAGCGTTCAGCCTGGGCATTCTTAACAAAGTGCTGGAGCCGCAGATGGGTGCCGTGCTGGGCAAGATCCTGATTCTGATGCTGATCGTGCTGTTTATTCAGAAACGCCCGCAGGGCCTGTTTGCGGTTAAAGGAAGGGTGACTGACTGATGACGCAACCCATGACGCTTCGCGTGGCGCGCACCGCGCCGCGCCTGACACTCAGCCTCGGCCTGGTGGTTGTGCTGGCGCTGCTGCTGATGCCGTTTCTGGCGCTGCTGCCCGCCACGCATCCGCTGGCCCTCTCGACCTATACCCTGACGCTGGTCGGCAAAATCCTCTGCTATGCGGTGGTCGCGGTGGCGCTGGATCTGGTGTGGGGATATGCCGGTCTGCTGTCGCTGGGGCACGGCCTGTTTTTCGCACTGGGCGGCTATGCCATGGGCATGTACCTGATGCGCCAGGCCGCAGGCGAGGGTTTACCCGCCTTTATGTCCTTTCTCTCCTGGCATGAGCTGCCCTGGTTCTGGGCCGGCACCCAATATTTCGCCTGGGCGCTCTGTCTGAGCATGCTGGTGCCGGGCCTGCTGGCCTGGCTGTTTGGCTTCTTCGCTTTCCGTTCAAAAATCAAAGGCGTCTACTTCTCCATCATCACCCAGGCGCTGACCTACGCCGGTATGCTGCTGTTCTTCCGCAATGAAACCGGTTTTGGCGGTAACAACGGGTTTACCGGCTTCACCACCCTGCTCGGCTTTTCCGTCACGGCGACAGGCACCCGTATCGGGCTGTTCGTGGCAACGGTGCTGCTGCTGCTGCTGAGCCTGGCGATCGGCTTTGCGCTGGCGCGCAGCAAGTTTGGCCGGGTGCTGACTGCGGTACGGGACGCGGAGAACCGCCTGATGTTCTGCGGATACGATCCGCGTGGCTTTAAGCTGTTTGTCTGGACGCTCTCCGCCGTACTGTGCGGCCTGGCCGGGGCGCTCTATGTGCCGCAGGTCGGCATTATTAATCCGGGTGAAATGTCACCCGCCAACTCGATAGAAGCCGCCATCTGGGTGGCGCTGGGCGGACGCGGCACGCTGATTGGCCCGCTGCTGGGCGCAGCGATTGTCAACGGCGCACGCAGCTTCTTCACCGTTGCTTTCCCGGAGTACTGGCTGTTCTTTCTGGGTCTGATGTTCATTCTGGTGACGCTGTTTCTGCCCTGTGGCGTCATTGGCCTGCTGCGCCGGAGAAAACCATGAGTGATGCCCTGTTTACCCAGCCCCAGCGGGCGGATCGTCACCGTCTGCAGCGCGATCCGGTGCTGCAGCTGGAGAAGATCAACGTCTCATTCGAGGGCTTTCGTGCGCTCACCGATCTGTCGCTGCAGATCGGCGTCGGCGAACTCCGCTGCGTGATCGGCCCCAACGGCGCGGGCAAAACCACGCTGATGGATGTGATCACCGGCAAAACCCGTCCCGATTCGGGCCGGGTGATCTATGACCAGGGCAGCGATCTGACCCGCCTTTCGCCGGTGGAGATCGCCCGCGCCGGTATTGGCCGTAAGTTTCAGAAGCCCACGGTGTTTGAGGCGTTAACGGTCGCTGAGAATCTGGAGATCGCGCTCAAAACCGATAAATCGGTCTGGGCCAGCCTGCGCGCCCGTCTTAACAGCGAACAGCGCGATCGCATTGATGAGGTGCTGAAGCTGCTGCGACTGGGCGGTGAACGTCAGCGCCGGGCGGGGCTGCTGTCGCACGGCCAGAAGCAGTTTCTGGAGATCGGCATGCTGCTGGTGCAGGAGCCGCATCTGCTGCTGCTGGATGAGCCTGCGGCGGGCATGACCGACGCTGAAACGGACTACACCGCCGAGCTGTTCCGCAGCCTGGCGGGCAGGCACTCACTGATGGTGGTGGAACACGACATGGGCTTTGTGGAGACCATCGCCGACCATGTCACGGTGCTGCATCAGGGGCAGGTGCTGGCAGAGGGATCGTTGCGCGACGTGCAGGCCAACGAGCAGGTTATCGACGTTTATCTGGGGCGCTGAGATGTTACAGGTTACTGAACTGAATCAATATTATGGCGGCAGTCATATCCTGCGCGGCCTGTCGTTTGAGGTAAGGATTGGTGAGATTACCTGCCTGCTGGGACGCAACGGCGTGGGGAAAACCACGCTGCTGAAGTGCCTGATGGGGCTGATCCCGGCAAAGTCCGGGGATATCCACTGGCAGCAGCAGCGGATCAATGGCCGTAAACCGCATCAGCGGGTGCAGGCGGGCATCGCGTATGTGCCACAGGGGCGCGACATTTTTCCGCGTCTGACGGTGGAGGAGAACCTGCTGATGGGGCTCTCCCGTTTTCCGGCGGCGCAGGCGCGCGAGGTGCCGGAGGAGATCTATCAGCTCTTTCCGGTACTGCTGGCGATGAAGTCACGTCGCGGCGGCGATCTTTCGGGTGGTCAGCAGCAGCAGCTGGCGATCGGGCGGGCGCTGGCCTGTCGCCCTCAGCTGCTGATCCTGGATGAACCCACAGAGGGGATCCAGCCCTCCGTGATCAAAGAGATCGGTGCCGTGATCCGCCAGCTGGCGCAGCGCGGGGATATGGCGATCCTGCTGGTGGAGCAGTTTTATGATTTCGCCGCCGAGCTGGCGGACAGCTACCTGGTGATGTCACGCGGGGAAATTGTGCAGCGTGGCCGCGGCGACACCATGGAAGCAGAGGGTGTGCGCGGCCTCGTAGGGATTTAACTGGCGATCAGAGCAGGCCCGTTTCGACGGAAAAGTGGCGCTGTTCGCCCGGTTTCAGGGTGATCAGCGTACCTGCCTGCTGCGCTGCCAGAAAGCCTTCCGGCCGGCAGGTGGCGGGCAGAATATAGGCCGCCACCTGCTGGTCGGGATTATGCAGCAGCCAGCGGGTGGCGTGCGGGAACTGCGCGGTGGAGAAGCGCGTCATCAGCGCATAGCCCTGCGGCGCGTGCAGCTCAAACTGCACCTCATCGCCATACTGCGGCAGATCGTCCGCGAAAAAGACGATCTCCGGATCGCAGAGCTGCGGCTGATCAAGCTGCTGCAGGGCCAGCGGATCGCGCGCCAGCCGATCCGTGTAGTCGCGCCAGGCGGGCGTCGGTCGCAGATGGGCCGGGATCGACTGCCGCAGCTGAAAGGCGCTATCGGGAATCGACTGCCGGAAACGCCCCTGATCGATCCACGCGCTGTTGATATGACACATGTACTGCAACGGCATCGGCGCACCGGCCAGATTGGTGACCGTCATGTCGATCGTCAGTCGCGGGCGATCGGCCTGAAGACGCACGGCCGGTGCAGCCAGGTAGTGATGACCAAAGCCTTTAACATAGTCATACTCCCCTTCCAGTGACAGCGTCTGCTCCTCCAGTACCAGCCAGGCGCTGTCCATGCGGGCGCAGGCCATCTCGCCGTGCAGCGGATGATCGTCCTCTGGCGCGGGACAGCCGTTAGCCAGCAATCCCGAGTGAAATGCAAAACAGCCATAGGTATCGATGATCGAACGGGCCGGCAGCGGCTGCCTGAAACTGTGGCCCATCGTCAGGTTATGGTCGTCGAACTGTACCTCCCAGATCATCTGTCCGAGAAACGGCAGCACGGTTACGCTGCCGCGACGGTTATGGAGGCGCACCGCCTCAATGCCTGACGGATAGCGAAACAGCTCAACCCGGAATGCCTCGCTCTCCAGCAGCGTCGACGGCGTGGAGTGAAACTGGTCACGCGCCAGGGGTAAACGGGTTTTCATGGCAACTCCTCCACCAGACGCCCGCGCGCAACCGGCTGCTTTTTATGACGCAGCTCGCCATAAAAATAGAAGCCGACCCAGGCGAAGCAGAGCAGCGAAACGCCAAATGCCAGCTGCATCGATCCCAGGGAGTCAGAAACCAGCCCCTGCAGCGCCGGAACGAAGGCGGCGCCGACAATCGCCATCACGATAAACGCGCCCGCGACCTCGGTATATTTGTTGTCCACCGTCGCCAGCGTGCCGGCATAGATGGTGGCCCAGCAGGGGCCAAACAGCACGCTGACAAACACGGCGGCGTACACGGCGGTGAAGTCCGGCACCAGCATCACATAGGCCAGCGTCAGTACGCCCAGCACGGAGTAGGCGATCAGCACCTTCTCGGCCCGGAAGCGGGTCATCAGGAAATTCGCCACGAACTTGCCGATAAAGAAGCAGATGAAGCTGTAGATCATAAAGTTAGAGGCGTGACGCTCATTGGCTGCGCCCAGCGTCAGCGCCAGACGAATCGTAAATGACCAGACCGCCACCTGCATGCCAACATAGAGGAACTGGGTTACGATCCCCCGTTTAAAGTGGCGATTGGTGGCCAGATAGCGGAAGGTCTCACCCAGTGACGGGCGCGATGTCGCATGGCTTTCCGGCTTGCAGTGCGGATAGCGGGTAAACATAAACAGCAGCATCACGACCACCAGCACCATTACCAGAAATTTGTAGGGCTCCAGCGTGTGTTCCAGCATGGTCAGCCGGAAGGCATGCACCTGCTCCGCCGTCATGCCCGCCATCTGGCTCTCCAGGCTCTCTCCGTCCTGAAACACCAGATATTTACCCAGCACAATCCCCATCAGCGCCCCAATCGGATAGAAAGTCTGGCTGACGTTGAGGCGCAGCGTGGCGTGGTCACGGTGACCAATCATCGAGCTGTAGGTATTGGCCGCGGTTTCCAGAAAACTCAGGCCAATGGCGATGGCAAAAATCGCCGCCAGGAACATGGTGTAGGTTGCCATGTGCGATGCGGGATAAAAGGCAATACAGCCCGCGATGTAGAGTGCCAGACCGATCATGATTGCCATCTTGTAGCTGGTTCTGCGAATCACCAGTGAGGCCGGGATCGCAATCAGAAAATAGCCGCCATAGAAGGCGCTCTGCACCAGTGCGCTGGCGAAGTCGCTGAGGGCAAAGACGCTTTTAAACTGGGTGATCAGAATATCGTTGAGACTCGCCGCACAGCCCCATAGCGGGAAGAGGCATGACAGCAGAATGAACTGAAACAGCGGCGTTTTATTCAGATAGCCATCAGATTGCTGAACTATTTTCTGTTGCATAGCAGAACCTCAGTTACGGTTAAGAAAACGCTGGAAAGCCGCTGCGTCGGGGTATGCACGCTGGGTGCCGCGCCCGGTGACGCTGCAGGCCGCATAAGCAGACGCCTGCGTCATGGCGGCGGCCACATCGCCGGTTTCGGTCAGCAGATAAGCAAAGCAGCCGATAAAGGCATCGCCCGCGCCGCTGGTGTCTACCGCCTGAACCGGTGTGGCCGCTACACGATGTACCCGATCGCCACTCATCCAGACCGATCCCCGGCTGCCCAGGGTAATAATCAGATTTTTGAGGCCGCGCTTCAGCAGCGACTGGCCGGCAAGCATCACCTCTTCATCGCTGCTGACCGGCAGACCGGTAAGGATCTCCAGCTCGGTTTCATTGGGCATAAAGAAGTCACATTTGCAGGCATAGTCGATGTCCAGCGCGGCGACGGCCGGAGCCGGATTAAGGATCACCCGGATCTGATGCTGGCGGGCAAAGTCGATGGCGTAGTAGACCGTTTCCAGCGGGATCTCCAGCTGCAGGATGATCAGTTCGCAGGCTTTCAGGGCTTCTGCCGCCTCGTCAATATCCGCTGGTTTCAGCTGCTGGTTGGCGCCTTTGATAATCAGAATGCGGTTCTGCGACTGGTCATCGACAAAAATCGGCGCCACGCCGCTGGAGGTGCCCGCGGCGGTGGTCACAAAGCGCGTATCGACCCCCTGCTGTTGCAGATTTGCCACGGTGTTGGGCGCGAAGAGATCGTCGCCGACCTTGCTGACCATCATTACGCGGCCCCCCATTTTTGCCGCCGCGACCGCCTGGTTTGCGCCTTTGCCGCCGCAGCCGATGGCAAAGTCGGGGGCTTCAAGGGTTTCGCCCGCTTTCGGCAGACTGTTGGTATAAGTAATCAGATCGACCATGTTTGAGCCGATCACCGCGATTGTCATAACGGTTTCTCCCGGGTGTAATGCCAGACTTAATGTTAATAAATTAACAATAGCCTTTCTTAAAGGTTAAATATGTGACAATAACCACATCCTGAAGCGGCAGATAACCGCCTCGGGCGGCGATAGCCGGGAAGCAAAGTGTTATTATTGTAACAAGACAACATCACTAACCACTCGGGGGATGCCCTTCTCCCCCGCCCGCCTGCGGCGATGCTGGGATACGGCGCTGACCGCGCAGCGGAGGTTTGCGGCCCATACGGATTGCGGGTAAGATTGATTGCCAGCCTGGCGGATGAGACGCAACTCATTAAAATCTGTGAGGTTTGTCGCGTATTGATGCCGGTTCCGGCGTCCTTGTTCCGCACTGCAGGATAGGTAACAGAGAGATGACCATGGAAACCCGGCGCGACGAACGCATCCACAAGCTGACGCAGGCGCTGAAACGCACCGATAAACTGCATCTGAAAGATGCGGCTCAGCTGCTGGGCGTCTCAGAGATGACGGTGCGTCGCGACTTATCCGAACCGGCTTCCAGCATCGTTCTGCTGGGCGGCTACATCGTCAGCGATCCAAAAAGCCACGCCAGCCACTATTTTGTCAGCGATCAGCATGGGCAGAATGCCGCCCGGAAACAGCGGCTGGCCCAGGCTGCGGCGAGCCTGATCACGGAAAACGATACGGTCTTTTTTGACTGCGGCACCACCCTGCCCTACATCGTGGATGCGATCCCCGATACCCTGGCGTTTACCGCCATCTGCTGCGCCATGAACACCTTTCTGACGCTGAAAGAGAAACCGGCCTGCAACGTGATCCTGAGCGGCGGTGAGTTCCACGCTGACAATGCCCTGTTTACGCCGATTGGCGTGCACACCATCCTGGACGATCTCTGTCCGACGCTGGCCTTTATCTCTGCCGCAGGCATCGACAAAGATCAGGGGGCAACCTGCTACAACACCAATGAGCTGATGATGAAGCATCACGCCATGCTGCGCGCCCGGAAGTCAGTGCTGGTGGCCGACAGCAGCAAATATGGCAAGGTACTGCCCGCCCGTATCGCCGAACTGCAGCGCTTTGATCTGCTGGTCAGCGACAGCGCGCCCGATCAGGCATTGCAACACTGGCTGACCCAGCAGGCGATACCGCTGCGCCTGCCCTGATCCCCGCCGCTGCCGCCTGTCTGCCAGGTGGTGATGAAATCAGACGCTGACGCGCTGCGCCGTCCGTCATTCCCCCGCCGGGTAATATTCGCCGCCCCCCGGCTGGGATTAGACGGTGAAAAAGGCTAAACTTCGACATCATTCCAACGACCAACAGACCCAGAGGCTCAAACCAACGTGGCTCAATTCGTCTATAGCATGCATCGCGTCGGCAAAGTGGTTCCGCCGAAGCGTCATATCCTGAAAAACATCTCGCTCAGCTTCTTCCCTGGCGCAAAAATCGGCGTCCTCGGTCTGAACGGCGCGGGTAAATCTACCCTGCTGCGCATCATGGCCGGCATCGATAAAGATATCGAAGGGGAAGCGCGTCCACAGCCAGGCATCAAGATTGGCTACCTGCCGCAGGAGCCGCAGCTGAACCTTGAACACACCGTGCGTGAGTCGGTTGAAGAGGCGATGTCCGAAGTGGTTGGCGCCCTGAAGCGCCTGGACGAAGTCTACGCCCTGTACGCCGAAGAGGATGCAGATTTCGACAAGCTGGCCGCTGAACAGGGTCGTCTGGAGGAGATTATCCAGGCGCACGACGGTCACAACCTGAATACGCAGCTGGAACGTGCAGCCGATGCGCTGCGCCTGCCAGACTGGGAGGCGAAAATCGCGAACCTGTCCGGTGGTGAACGCCGCCGTGTCGCCCTCTGCCGCCTGCTGCTGGAAAAACCAGACATGCTGCTGCTGGATGAACCGACCAACCACCTGGACGCCGAATCTGTCGCCTGGCTGGAGCGCTTCCTGCATGACTTCGAAGGCACCGTCGTGGCGATTACGCACGACCGTTACTTCCTGGACAACGTGGCGGGCTGGATTCTGGAGCTGGACCGCGGCGAGGGCATTCCGTGGGAAGGTAACTACTCCTCCTGGCTGGAGCAGAAAGATGCGCGTCTGGCACAGGAAGCTTCTACCGAAGCCGCTCGTCGTAAGTCGATCGAGAAAGAGCTGGAGTGGGTGCGTCAGGGTACCAAAGGCCGTCAGTCTAAAGGCAAAGCCCGTCTGGCACGCTTTGAAGAGCTGAACAACACGGACTACCAGAAGCGTAATGAAACCAACGAACTCTTCATTCCGCCAGGTGCCCGTCTGGGTGACAAAGTGCTGGAAGTCAGCAACCTGCGTAAATCGTACGGCGATCGTGTGCTGATTGATGACCTCTCCTTCTCCGTGCCGAAGGGTGCGATTGTCGGGATCATCGGTCCGAACGGCGCAGGTAAATCGACGCTGTTCCGTATGATGTCCGGTCAGGAACAGCCCGATTCCGGCAGCATCGTGCTGGGCGAAACCGTGAAGCTGGCCTCCGTCGATCAGTTCCGTGACAGCATGGATAACGCCAAAACCGTATGGGAAGAGGTTTCCGGCGGTCAGGACATCATGCGTATCGGTAACACCGAGATGCCAAGCCGCGCCTATGTCGGCCGCTTTAACTTTAAAGGCGTCGATCAGGGTAAACGCGTCGGCGAACTGTCGGGCGGTGAACGCGGTCGTCTGCACCTGGCGAAACTGCTGCAGGTTGGCGGCAACATGCTGCTGCTCGATGAGCCCACCAACGACCTGGACATCGAAACCCTGCGCGCGCTGGAAAACGCCCTGCTGGAGTTCCCGGGCTGTGCCATGGTGATCTCGCATGACCGCTGGTTCCTGGACCGTATCGCCACCCATATTCTGGATTATCAGGACGAAGGCAAAATCGAATTCTTCGAAGGTAACTTTACCGAATATGAAGAGTACAAGAAGCGTACCCTCGGCGCAGACGCGCTGGAGCCGAAGCGCATCAAGTACAAGCGTATGACGAAGTAAGCGCTTTAAGGGCGGCAGCGATGCCGCCCTTTTATGGCTGTTGTTGCTGTAAAATGGCGGGATGCTGCTGTTTGCGGGAAGTAAGGTAAGCCTGGCCAGATTGGTCCTTTACTATTGCCCCATTTTCTTTCATGCGATAGGTTGCATCATCCGTCGTAAAAGAAAGCCCTAAATTTCTGCCGTAACTGACAGTAAAAACTTTATCCTTTTCTATACAATTTCCCGGCACAGGGCGAAGGGAAACTGTAATGCAGCCATCTTTATACACTCCTTGTATTAATATCCGTTGTCTTCTTCACAAAGAAAAGCAGCCGACAAAAATCCGGATTATCTATCTTTGGATTCTCAGACTCTTTTTTCAGACAATCCATTTCTCAATAAATTTTAGATTCATGCATTATTTAACGTTTAATCGCCTATAAAATTTTCCTTATCTGAGCATGATAAGAACGGATAGCATATTTACTGCAACATCATTTTCTGCGACCAGGATCAAAGTTAAAGGAGAGGGTCAGACCTTTTATTTAATGCTCAGCGATAAAACGCCCTGAATACCTCTGACTGCAGCGCAAACTCAATAAAGCGCGCCAGCGCAGGTGACTGCAGTTTGCGGCCCGGATAGACCAGCCACAGCTCATTGCCTTCGACCTCCCATTCCGGCAACACCGGCACCAGCCGGGGGTCGGCCATCGGCCCGTCGGTCAGGAAATGCGGCAGCAGCGTAATGCCCGCATCGCCCAGCGCCGATTCGCGCGCGTAGAGCAGATTATCCGTAAGATGGCCTGCCGGCAGCAGCCAGCGATAGAACTCTTCATCGCGCTGCAGCACCCATTCATTCCAGGCACGGTGCGCAATACAGCGATGGGCCGACAGCTGCTGGGGATGGACCAGCGGGGGATGCTGGCCGAGATAGTGCTGTGAAGCGACCAGCCGTCGCGGGCAGTTGCCTATCCGGCGGCCAATCAGCGACGACTCCTGCGGCTGACCGGTGCGCAGCGCCACATCAAACCCCTCCTGCACCAGGTCGCGCATCTCATCCGATATCGACACATCCAGCGTCACATCAGGATAAAGGCGTAAAAACGCCGCGTTACAGCGCGCCAGCAGCGTGGCGCCGATACCCGCCGGGCTGGTGATACGCAGGCGGCCGCTGGGGTTGTCACGCAGGCTGGCAATCGCCTGATCGGCGCGTTCACTGGCCTGCATCATCTCCTGGCAGTGCAGCAGATAACGCTCACCGGCAAAGGTCAGATTGAGCTGACGAGTGGTGCGGTTCAGCAGCCGGATCCCCAGCCGCTGCTCCAGCTGGCTGATGCGCTGGCTGACGCTCGATTTCGGCAGATCGGCCCGTTCCGCCGCAGCGGTAAAGCTGCCGCACTCCGCGACCAGCGCGAACAGCGCCATATCCTGCCACTGCCGAAATGCCATTGTTCACCTCAGACGAACACTCTATGAAAGATTGTCCATCTTATCACCGCTAAATCCAGGTTCTACACTTAAAGCCGGTTCTGAAAGATTCGCCATTCTGTGACGTGAAGCATGGCGCAGCCCGGCAAAGGGTTCGCCGCGCCAGGGTCAGAATGGCAAAGACACGTTCCAGGCTGAAAGCCTGATTAAACAGGAAAATGCTATGTCTATTCGCGCTATCGCAGTTAATCCGGAAAGTCCTGAAAACTTCACAGAGATTTTCCCTGAATCCCTGACGCCCGGTGAGTATGACCTGCGTGTCGAAGTGAAAGCGGCGTCGGTCAATCCGGTCGATACAAAAGTACACAAAGGGGCGATGAAAAATGGCCTTGAGCAGCCGCGGATCCTCGGCTGGGACGCCAGCGGCGTGGTGCTGGAAGTCGGCAGCAAAGTCAGCAACTTTAAGCCTGGCGACGAAGTCTTCTATGCCGGTGATCTGACCCGTCCAGGCAGCAACAGCACCGAGCAGCTGGTGGATTCACGTATTACCGGTCATAAACCGGAAAGCCTGGACTGGGCTCAGTCGGCAGCGATCCCGCTGACCGCCCTCACCGCCTGGGAAGGATTGTTTGAGCGACTGAACCTGGAGAACGCCACGGCCGACCAGACGCTGCTGATCGTCGGCGGCGCGGGCGGTGTCGGATCGCTGGCGATCCCGCTGGCAAAACTGCGCAGCAAGGTGCAGATCATCGCGACCGCCTCACGTGAAGATTCCGCGCAGTGGTGCCGCGATCGCGGTGCCGATCGGGTGATCAACTACAAAGATATGATTGGCGAGCTGGAGAAACAGGGGATTAAGCAGGTTGATTATATCTTCTGCCTGAATGATACCGACGGTCACTGGGAAACCATGGCAAAACTGATCGCCCCTCAGGGCCATATCTGCACCATCGTCGAAAACGAACATCCGCTGTCGATGGATCAGCTGAAGCTGAAAAGCGCCGCGCTGCACTTCGAGCTGATGTATACCCGCAGCATGTTCAACACGCCGGACATGGCGCGCCAGGGTGAGATTCTGGATGCGGTGTCGGCGCTGCTGGATGAGGGAAAACTGCAGACAACGCTGAGCGAGACGCTGCACGGCCTGAGCGTGGAGACGCTGAAAGCCGCCCACCAGCGGGTGCTGGAAGGCCACATGCGCGGTAAAGTGGTAATGGTCTATTAACGTCCCGATCCGGCTGCCAGGTGGCAGACCGGATCACCGCAGGCGTTACGGCTGGGCGTTTTTCTCGCCCAGCATCGCCTTCACCAGCTCAATGCAGCGCAGGAAGCGGGTATCATAGTCATCTTCCTGGACGTGCAGAAAATCGATGTTATTTTCCCGCAGCATCGTCACCAGCATCGACTGAAACTCCCGACGATCCACCGAACTGCCCAGACTGCGCAACCCATCGGCAACCCAGGGCACGTTGTTTTCCAGCAGAATCACCAGATCAAAGCGATATTCATCGATCAGCGCCTGCACAAAGGGATGTTCACGCCCCTCATACTTCAGGCAGAACGCCTGCGTAGTCACGAAATCGGTGTCGATAAACGCCACTTTGTTGGCATATTTAACGGCAAAATCGATGTACTGCGCCTGCCCCAGTGCGATCTTGTCGTAATCCGAATATTGCAGCGCCATCTCGTCGCCGCCCAGATGGGAGAAGACGTAGTCGCGGCCATACTCCCAGGCGCTGGTGGTATTGAAGATATTGGCGAGCTTATTGACCAGTGTCGATTTGCCGCTGGATTCGCCACCGAGGATCGCCACGGTGCGGACAAAGAACGGTTTTACTTCGGTGGGAATGTAGTCCCAGAAGCGGAACGGATCCTGACGGATCTGCGCGCCGCTGATGCTCATAAAGGATCGGCTGGGATCGACCAGCACGGTCTGAATCCCCAGATGCTGCTGATACATCTCGGCATCGGGCGCTTCACTGGTGTAGATACAGTCCGCCAGTATCCCCTGTTCGCTGAGGAATGCACTGACGCCCCGGCTCCAGACATCCCAGCCGTGCGGATAGGGTTCAATCCCCTCTTCATTAAAAGCGTGGATGCGGATATTTTTCTGATACTTGAAGGTCTGCAGCAGCCAGCGCAGACGATCGCTGACCGTCGGCTGCTGGGACATTGCGCTGTTCTCAAACAGTTCACGGTCGCGCGGCTCGTCGTAGCCCATGATGATATGCAGCTCATCCACCTGGCTGCAGGCGCGCTGGATCAGATAGATATGGCCGGTGTGCAACGGATAGAACTTACCGAATATCACCCCTATCCGTTTATCGCGGCGCGGAAACTCCAGGCCCAGAAAGCGGTGCAGCGCCTCCAGCTTCTGGGCGCTGGGGCTTTTGATTTTGGCATTGAGCAACTGGCTCAGATAGCCTTTCGTCATGCCGCTGGCATCAGCGACCTGTTGCAGCGTGTGACCCTGCTGGCGGATGGCCGTTCTCAGATATTCAAACGACGACATGTCGTGCCTCCTGCATCGGTGCGGTTAAGGTGGGAGCGGCCTGTCACGCATTCAGAATGCCAGGCCGCAGGCGCGTTACAGTTCGTCCAGAATGGCCAGCGCATCGGCCAGCTTCTTCACACTAAATACCTGCATTCCGGCAATCGGTTTTTTCGGCGCATTACCGGCAGGCACAATCGCGCGTCTGAAGCCGTGCTTCGCCGCCTCAGAGATACGTTCCTGACCGCTGGGCACCGGGCGGATTTCACCGGCCAGCCCGACTTCGCCGAAGATCACCAGATCCTGCGGCAGCGGACGGTCGCGCAGACTCGACACCATCGACAGCATCAGCGCCAGGTCCGCACCGGTTTCGGTGACTTTGACGCCGCCGACGACGTTGACGAACACATCCTGGTCCGCCATCTGCAGCCCACCGTGACGATGCAGCACCGCCAGCAGAATCGCCAGACGGTTCTGTTCCAGCCCCACTGCCACGCGGCGCGGATTGCCCATCATCGAGTGATCAACCAGCGCCTGAATCTCCACCAGCAGCGGTCGCGTCCCCTCCCACAGTACCATTACGGAGCTGCCGGAGGTAATCTCTTCGCCGCGCGACAGAAAGATCGCTGACGGGTTGCTGACTTCGCGCATGCCCTGCTCCGTCATGGCAAATACGCCCAGCTCGTTGACCGCACCGAAACGGTTTTTATGACTGCGCAGGGTGCGGAAGCGGGAATCGGCATCGCCATCCAGCAGAACCGAACAGTCGATGCAGTGCTCCAGCACTTTCGGACCCGCCAGCGAGCCATCTTTGGTGACATGGCCGACCATGATGATGGCGACACCGCGCGTTTTGGCAAAGCGCGTCAGATAGGCGGCGGTTTCACGCACCTGGGCGACGCTGCCGGGTGACGACTGGATCTCTGCCATGTGCATCACCTGGATCGAGTCAATCACCATCAGTTGCGGCTGCTCCTGCTCGGCGATCAGGCAGATCTGTTCAATGCTGGTTTCCGACAGCATATTCACATTTTCGGTGGGCAATCCCAGACGATGGGCGCGCATCGCCACCTGCTGCAGTGACTCTTCACCGGTCACGTAGAGGGTTTTCATCCCCTCTGACAACCGGCACATCACCTGCAGCAGCAGCGTCGATTTACCGGCGCCGGGGCTGCCGCCAATCAGGATGGCGCTGCCCGGTACTACGCCGCCGCCCAGCACCCGGTCAAACTCTTTAAAGGTGGTTGAGAAACGCGGCAGCGCCTCCAGGCTGATTTCAGAGAGTTTCTGAACCCGGCTGGTGCCGGCGCTGCCGGCGTAACCGCTCAGGCGCTCATTGCGCGCAGCCGCGGGCGAGGCGGCGATGCGCACCTCGGTGATGGTGTTCCAGGCGTGACAGGCGCTGCATTGCCCCTGCCAGCGTGGGTAATCTGCGCCACATTCGTTACAGACAAATGCGCGTTTTGCCGCTTTGGCCAAATCAATACCTCAGTTAACGCTCTTCGTGGATCAGGCTGCCGGTCAGGATGCAGAACACCCCCATGAGATCGGCATGACGAATGGTGACCGCAGTCTGCTCATTCACCTTAGGTTTAGCATGAAACGCAATGCCCAGTGCTGCGGCTTTGATCATCAGCAGGTCATTGGCACCATCGCCGATCGCCACTGTCTGTTCCGGCGCAATGTTAAAACGCTGCGCCAGCTTCTTCAGGGTATCGGCTTTGTATTGTGCGTCGACAATCGGCCCCAGCACCTTGCCGGTCAGTCTGCCGTCGCGAATCTCAAGCTCATTAGCCGCCACCGCAGACAGATGCAGCCTGTCACGCAGATATTCGGCGTAGTAGGTAAAGCCGCCGGAGGCGATGGCAACCTGCCAGCCCAGCGCCTGTAGTTTCTGCGTCAGCGTCGTCAGCCCCGGCATCAGCGGCAGGTTATCACGCACCTGCTTCAGGATATTGGCGTCTGCGCCCTGCAGGGTTGCGACGCGCTGGCGCAGGCTGGCGGCGAAGTCGAGTTCCCCGCGCATTGCGCGCTCCGTGACGTCCGCCACCTGCTCGCCGCAGCCCGCCAGTTTTGCGATCTCGTCGATGCATTCGATCTGAATGGCGGTGGAGTCCATATCCATTACCAGCAGGCCCGGCGCTTTGAGCCACGGGATTTTACCCAGCGGCGCCACGTCCAGCCCGGCATCGTGCGCCAGCTTGCTGGCAAACGGCGTCAGCGATCCCGCCAGGCGAATCACCTGATACTCATCGACATTCCAGGCGCTGACGATCACCATCGCGGCACCCAGCTGATGCTGATAATCAGTCAGGCGCTGCTTATCCAGCCCGCGGCCATACAGCAGCCAGCCGGTGCGGCCAGCGCGATAATCCAGCGGCATCACTTCATCACCGCTAAGAGAAAGGGGCAAACCCGGCCAGAGAGAGACATCGGCGGGAAGATCGCACCAGGTTAAACGATTTGGCATCACAGCTCCTGTAGGGACAACAAAACCACGCAAGAGGCTACCTTGTCTGCGCCGCTTCTGGCAACATAATCTCCAGGCTTTCTGTTGTGATATGACCCGGATGATTAATGGCTAAAACCGCACTGAAATTTCGCTTGCATCGAACCGTGATCGTGCTCATCTCGATGGCGCTGCTGGTCGTCCTGATGCAGGGCGCTTCCTGGTTCAGTCTGGGTCATCAGACGGCACGCTCTGAGCAGGTTGAGGAGCTGGCGCATACCCTCACCAGTCAGGTGGCATTCAGCCTTAAGCCGTTGATGGACAACAGTGAAAACAACCGTAATCAGATCGAGGCGATTCTGAACCAGATGACGGCAAACAGCCGTATTCTGGATGCGTCAGTCTACGACGGCGACGGCAGCCTGGTGGCCCACAGCGGCGAAAATATCAACGTCCGCGATCGGCTGGCGCTCGACGGTCAGCGTGCGGGCAGCTATTTCAATCATCAGATCGTGCAGCCGCTGGCCGGAGACGAGGGTCCGCTGGGCTTTCTGCGCGTAACGCTCGACACCCATGTGCTGGTCACTGATTCACATCAGGTCGATAACACCACCAATATTCTGCGCCTGATGATGCTGCTGGCGCTGGCCATCGGCATTATCCTCTCCCGTACTCTGCTGCGTCATCGCCGGACCCGCTGGCAGCAGTCGCCGTTTCTGCTGACCGCCAGCACGCCGGTGAAAGAGGATCGTGACGACGACGACGAGAAGAAAGCGTAGCGCGCTGGCACTGCGATCATGATAAACAAAAAGGCCCGCATAGCGGGCCTTTTTGATCGCAAGGTGCGTGCGTCGCCGGTCAGCCGATCAGCAACGCTCCCAGCTCCGCCAGCGATTTCACCTGCCAGGTCGGTTTAATCTGTTCCGGCAGCGGCCGGGTGCCATGATCGAGCCAGCAGGTTTTCAGCCCCGCATTCATGCCACCCAGAATGTCCGATTCCGGGGTATCACCTACCATCAGCACCCGCTGGCGATCCGGATTACCCATCTGTTCCAGCGCATAATCAAAAATCGCTGCCGCCGGTTTGGGCACCCCGACCTGCTCAGAGATCACCAGCGCCGAAAAGTAATCGCGGAAACCGGTGCGCTCCAGACGGATCTGCTGCAGCGCGGTGAAACCGTTGGTGATGATGCCCATCTTCACCCGCCCATGCAGCTGGTTCATCAGGCTGACTGCGCCCGGCAACGGTGTGCAGATCTCGCCCATTGCACTGAGGAAACCGCTGTTGAGGATCTCAGGGGCGACGCTGAGCTTTTCGCTCCAGTGATTAAAACGCTGCGTCTGCAACTGTAACGCCGAAATCGTGCCGTTCTGATAATCGACCCAGAGCGGCTTGTTTATTGCCTGATAGTCGTTGTAGTCCTGGTCGGTGAACTGCACATCGTAACCCGCGAACAGGCGCTGCAGACCGGCGAACGCGTCGAAATGAAAAAGGGTATCGTCTGCATCAAACAGGATGCAATCCCAGTGTTCTGACATGAAAACTCCTCTATGCGGCTACAGCGTCAGCGCCATCAGAATGGCATCTTCACGGCCGCTGGCAGTGGGATAATAGTTGGGACGACGACTGACCTGATTGAAGCCAAGCTGCTCATAGAGCGCGATAGCGGGCAGATTTGAGGCCCGCACTTCCAGCCACAGCGTCAGCACATTGCGTTCGATCAACGCCGCAATCAGATGCTGCAATAGCTGGCGGCCTAATCCCCGACGCTGAAACGCAGGATCGACCGCAATATTGAACAGAGAGGCTTCGTCGAGGACCACCTGGGTAATGGCGAACGCGGCCATTTTGTCGCCGACGTCAAGTCGCAGATTGAGGAAACGTTCGCCCTGATTGCTGGCGAAGGTCTGCTCACGCCAGGGAAATGCGTGGCTGCGGCACTCAATGGCAAAGGCTTCCGCCAGATCGTCAGGGGTGAGGAAAGAGATGGCTGTCATGGTTACACATCTGTTGCCAGAGCGCGCGTCTGGCGACGCCGCTGCTGATCAGTTCATTAAAAGAGGCACTGCTCAGTGCCACGCCATTGAAGGTCTGTTCGCTCTCAACACCCAGCAGCCAGCCCGCGCAGTTCAGCGTTTCCGGCAGCATCTGCAGCTGATCCGGCGTGACGGTCATCACCTCAGCAGGCTGCAGATGGAGGGCATGCAGCACGTCGCGCATCAGCGGCTCTTCCAGACCGGGCGGCACCTCAGCGACAATGATTAACTTCGTGTCCGGGGCCAGCGTGACGGCAATTTCGCCCTGAAGCACGCGCGGGCGGCGCAGTTGATACTGCGTAATTCCCATTTGCTGTAAAAGCCAGTCGCGCCTGGACGTCATGGTGTTACCTGTTCTGCTGCCTGATTGCGACGCTATGCTAGCAAACCCATCGAACATGCGCCAACAAAGCACTATAATCCCCGCTCAGATCTTACAGGAGCCCCACATGTCTGCTTTTTCCCCGGCCAGCGAAGTTATTCTGCGCCACAGTGATGAATTTACCGCCCGCCATGTCTTATTTGCTGGCGATCTGCAGGATGACCTGCCCGCTCAGCTGGAAACCGCCTCGTCGCGTGTGCATACCCAGCAGTATCATCACTGGCAAAACCTCAGCCGTCGTATGGGCGAGCAGGCGCGTTACGGCATGGTGGCGCAGGCGGAAGATGTGCAGGGGTGCGATACGCTGATCTACTTCTGGACGAAGAATAAGCCGGAAGTACAGTTCCAGCTGCAGAACCTGCTGTCACTGCTGCCGGTAGGCTGCGACGTATTCGTGGTCGGTGAAAACCGCAGCGGCGTGCGCAGTGCCGAAGGTATGGCGGCGTCATGGGTGAAACTGGAGAAAATCGACAGCGCCCGTCGCTGTGGGCTCTACCATGGTCGCCTCGACAAACAGCCTGAGTTTGATGCCAGCAGCTTTGGTCATCAGTATCAGCTGGATGATCTGACGATTCACACCCTGCCTGGCGTCTTCAGCCGTGACGGTCTGGACAGCGGCAGTGCCCTGCTGCTCTCGACCTTTGCCCCGCACACCAAAGGTAAAGTGCTGGATATGGGCTGTGGCGCGGGCGTGATGGCCGCTTCGCTGTCTGCCGTTTCACCGAAAGTCCGTCTGTGGCTGTGCGACGTGCACGCGGCAGCGATTGAAGCGAGTAAAGCGACGCTGGCGGCCAACGGCATTGAGGGCGAGGTTTTTGCCAGCAACGTCTTCTCTGATGTCACCGGCCGTTTCGACATGATTATTTCTAACCCGCCTTTCCATGAAGGGACGCAGACCAGCCTCGATGCGGCGCAGGCGCTGATCCGGGGTGCGGTGAAACATCTGAACACCGGCGGTGAGCTGCGTATCGTGGCCAACACCTTCCTGCCCTACCCTCAGGTGCTGGATGAAACCTTTGGCAGCCACGAAGTCATTGCCCAGACCGGTCGCTTCAAAGTTTATCGTGCCGTCTATGGTCGTGGCGCGAAGGCGCGCTAAGCGCTTTTTTCGCCATTAATCGCACTGCCGGGCTGAAAACGTTGCTTTTTGCAGCGATCGTTTCAGCCCGATGAAATAGTTGTTGACGCAAAGAGTAAAATCTCTAGAATGCGCCTCCGTGGTTGTAACATTCTCAGGGTGTTACGGGTATGCGAAGGTGGCGGAATTGGTAGACGCGCTAGCTTCAGGTGTTAGTGTCTTAACGGACGTGAGGGTTCAAGTCCCTCTCTTCGCACCAAAATCACAGATTTCATATCGCGAGCACTGCGCGAAGGTGGCGGAATTGGTAGACGCGCTAGCTTCAGGTGTTAGTGTCTTAACGGACGTGAGGGTTCAAGTCCCTCTCTTCGCACCAGCGTTGTCATCCTCAGGTCGTTTCCGGCCGTGCTTCTCTTCCTCAGCTATTCCCTTTTACCTTTTCACCCCGCTTAGTTTTTATTGAATTGCCCTGTTTCGTTTTTCAACGCCTCTGCTGCGCTAGTTCAGCTGAAAGTTTACAGAAACCGCCGCCAGTCCGCCCGCTAACGCCAGACACGACGGCAGCAGCAGGTAATGGCGCAGACGATGGTTAAACAGCATGACGACGGTCAGCAGCAATGCTACGGTCATCACCATCCGCCACTGGCTGAAGCTGGGTTCCCATAAGGCGAACAGCGGCAGCGCGATGCAGGGCAGCAGAACGCCCCAGGCACTGTCCAGTTTTTTCCCCAGCATCCAGCTGACACCCCACAGGCCGCAGGCCGCAACAATCGCTATTCCCATGACAGAAATCCCAAATGATAAGCATTCCCATTATCATATAGCAGTTTTGCCCATGCTGCAGCGTGTTTTTGTCAGTGCCGGCACCAAAGATGACAGACCAGTTGGAAAATGCTAGATTGCGGCCGATAAGACTTTTAATAACAGCAATAATTATCTGACTGGCAGAAGCTATTCTGCCGGCTTGCGCTTTGGTATTTCAGGGTCGCCGCGAGTATTTACAATGAAATTACAATCTTATGAAGAGCTTAAACAGAGCAAATACCGGCTGTCGGTCATGCTTTTTCTTTTTCTTAATCTCGCCATTTCACTTTTTTTTCTTCTGCCAATAATTAACGTTGAAAAGCGTGATACCACCCTGCCGCTCGTCTGTATCATGGCCTTCAGCGGTATCATATTAATAACCTATTTAATCTGGCCTAAAGCAAGACTTCCCCTGTTAAATCCCGTGGCGCTGCTGCTCGGCATGCTCTGGGCCTGGCACATTAATTATCGCTTTCATCAGATATTTTATTTTGATGGGGGCTTTCTTATTATCAGCTTAATCAGTCTGTTATTTATCAGTGCGATCGCTCTCAGCGATTATCTGGCGGCTTTCTGGCTGCATGTGACACCACCGGTACTGACCGTGGTACTGCTCGATAATGCGCAACATCTGCCGCTGATTATGCTGACCATTGCCCTGCCGCTCATAGGCTTTTCGCTTCAGCATTTCATGCGCCGACGCGCCGACAATTTTACGCTGCGCCTGATGCATCAGCTTTATGAAGAGAAAGAGAGCTTCAGTGACCTCAGCATGCTCGACCCGCTGACCGGGCTCTATAACCGCCGTGGCCTGAAGAACCGGCTCGATAATATTCTGAAAAACCACGCGGGCAGTCATTATGTGCTGCTGCTGGATATCGACCACTTCAAAGCCTATAACGATAACTATGGCCATGCGATGGGCGACCAGGCGCTGGCGCGCGTCTCTGTCGCCATTCGCGATGCGGTGCGTTCACGTGATGTCGTCACCCGCTATGGCGGCGAAGAGTTTCTGGTGCTGATGACCAACGTGAACAGCTCAATTGCTCTGAAACTGGCTGAACGCATTCGCCAGTATGTGGTGGATTTAGAAATTCCTCACCTTTTCAACGAAACCGTTTCAACCCACGTCACCATCAGCGCCGGGATCGCGCCTATTTATGATGACGAGTTCGATCAAGCCGTCGCCAATGCTGACAGTGCCCTCTATGTGGCCAAAAATCAGGGGCGGAACACGATCCTTGCCTGGGAAGATCTGCCACGGAAACCGCAACAGACCGCCAGCGAACCAACCTGAATAATCACATGTCTGTCCGTTATCAGGAGATTCTGCCGTGACAGGCCCTGCCCTGTCCGCGCTGATCTCCCCCGTTATCGCCTGCGCATCCCCCTGCCAGCTGAAGATTTTTTGCACGACTTGTAGAGTTAATCAATAACGATTATCATTTGCTTTCTTATCTACACATTTCGCGAGTCGTCATGGCAACCGCTTCAGTTCAGGAACAGCGTTTCAACGCTCAGTTGATGATCTTCCGGCAGAACGACCGCCCGCTGGCGGAAAGCCTGCATGAGCAACTGCAACAGCAGCGCAGCTATCTGCTTGAATCAACGAAGTTCAGTCAGCCTGCCCCCCATGACTCGCAGACACTCGCTGCATGGTCACAGGCCGCAAACTTTACCTCGCTTATTCAGCGCTACAGCGATTATCTCTATCGCGACCATCCTGATGCGGTTCGGGAAGCGAAGCCGGTGCTGTCACTCTGGGCGCAATGGTATTTTGGCCTGCTGCTGCCGCCGTTGATCATGGCCTTGCTGCAGGAGTCCCGCGCGCTGGACTGCTCGCCTGAGCATATCCGCGTCGGCTTCCATCAGCATGGTCATCCGGCAACGTTCTGGATTGATGTACAGGAAGATGAGGAGGCGCGCTATCTGAATCCCCGGCAGCGCATTGATCGCCTGATTCAGCAGCATCTTATTCCGGTTGTGAACGGCATTACGCAGCATGGTGATATCAATGCCCGCCTGATCTGGAACAACATGGGCTACTCATTCCAGTGGTTTCTGGGTGAGCTGAAAAGCCAGATCGATGAGGCGCAGGTATTGCAGCTGGAGCAGGCACTGTTCTTCAGTCAGCGGCTGCTGGATGGCAGCGAAAATCCTCTTTACCGCACCATGATCCCACGAAACGGTGAGCTGGTCCGTCGCAGCTGTTGCCAGCGTTATCGCATTCCGGATGTCGAACAATGCGGCAACTGCACTCTGAGCGGCAGCTGAACAGAGATCATTCCCGCGAATTCTCCGTTTATCTCGTTTACAGGCACTGAGGCTTGTGGCAATTTTTACGCCTTCGATCAGCCTGGAGAGAAAGATGAGTCTGGAGTCCGTGCGCCAGTTCTTCGCCGAACACGCCCCTGAAATTGAAATTATTGAACTGGCCGGGAGTACCGCAACGGTCGCCATGGCTGCCCGCGCCCACGGCGTGACGCCGGGAGAGATTGCGAAAACGCTGTCATTGAAAGTAAAAAACGATGTGGTGCTGATTGTGACACGCGGTGATGCCCGACTGGATAACCGCAAACTGAAAGCGGCGCTCGGCGCGAAGGCGCGGATGCTCAGCGTTGATGAAGTGATCAACTGGACCGGCCATCCGGTGGGCGGCGTCTGTCCTTTTGGTCTGGAAAATCCGCTGACCGTCTACTGCGATGTTTCACTGCGCAGTTTCGACGAAGTTTTGCCTGCTGCGGGTGCGATCCACAGCGCCGTTCGCATTTCGCCACAGCAGATGGCTGAACTGACCAACGCCCGCTGGATCGACGTCTGCGAGGCGATCTGAACCCGGACTTCTCCTGCCCTTTCTGCCTGCGCCGCTACGCCGCTGACCGCCAGATGCATGGCTCCGACAAACGGAGCCGCGCTGCGGGCCCAGGCCCGATCCGGTGCGGCCCGTCATCCGGTTTATCTGCTCTGCGAGGCGTTACATTTTCAGGCGCTTAAATGCCTCTTCGATAATCGACAGCAGCAGTGCGTTATCAACCCGATGCAGTACATGTACCGAAGCACCGCACGCTTCAGGTACGCCTACCGTCAGCCGGAGCGGCTGACGGTAACGCCAGCTTTTGCCGCGCGTTGCACCCGGTCGCAGTTCGATATCAACCTGGTAATCAATGCCTGATGCCACCCGCTGATTCAGCAGCCAGGCGACCACCAGCGCATCATGGATCCAGCATCCCTCAAGCTGTCGGGTCGCTATTGAATAGTCGATCCAGGGCCGCAGCGTATCGCGTATAAACGCGGTCAGCGGATGGTTCACCGCGGTCAGGCGGGTCAAATCCTGCTGAGTGAGCAGCGTCTGCGTCGTGACATCCATTGGCACCAGCGTGACGGCGGCGCCACTGTGCAACACCTGATACGCCGCCTCGGGGTCCAGGCCAAAGTTGGTATCTTTGATGTAATCATCCAGCGCAAACACGCCGCCCATAATCACAATCTCGGCGACCGATTCAGCCATCGCGGGATAACGCTGCATTGCCAGCGCCACATTAGTCAGCGGACCAATCGCGACCAGGGTAATCTCCCCCGGATTATCGCAAATCAGTCTGCCGATAGCGTCGGCGGCATCAAAGGCATCGGCCGTCAGTGCCGCGGGCGGTGGCACATCCTGCCAGAGTGAACTGAGCGCAAGCTGATTTACCCGGTTATCCAGCGTCTCGCGCCAGGGCGCAGGATCTTCCTGAAGTGCGCGCGTCTCGCCCTGAACGACCGGGATGGCTAATCCCAGCCGGACAATCAGATCTTTCGCAACGCGCGCGCCCACCTCACTGGGCGTATTACCGGCTACGGTGGTGATTAATTCCAGCGACAGTCCGGGTGACGCTAAGGCCAGCGCAATCGCCAGCCCATCATCGGTGTTGGCACCAGCAATCCCATTGCCGGGATCGCAATCAATAATAATTCTTTTCATGTTCTTATAGTTTAACTCTGACTTTGCGGCTGACAGCCGCATGATTCACCGATTTCAAGATAATGTGGAAACTCCTTTAGCTGGGCTTCGCTCTGTCCCTCTTTCAGCATTTGAATGGCGGAGCGGGCCATCTCACGCAGTGGCTGGCGTACGGTCGTTAATGTCGGCACGTGAAATGACGAGTGATTGGTGCCGTTGAAGCAGACCAGCGCCACATCCTGAGGCACCCGGATCTGATGTTCGGAAAAGGCGCGCAGCGCGCCAATCGCCTGACCCTCATTGCTGGCAAACAGTGCACGAGGCACGCAGCGTTTGGCAATCATGATCTGAGCCGCGGCGTATCCCCCCTGTGGGGTATAGCTGGCCGGAAATATCAGCGACTCATCGATAGGCAGACCGCGCTCCTGCATGGCATCGCGCCAGCCCTGAATACGATCCTGCGCGTTGAGCATCTCCAGCGGGCCACTGATGATGCCGACCTGCTGATAGCCATGGCTCAGCAGATGCGCCGTCACCTGCCAGGCCGCCTGACGCTCATTGACCCGCAGCATATTCACGCCGGGTTGCGGTTCAACCCGCTCCAGCATGACCAGTGGCGTTCCGCTGGCTTTAATCAGATCGATATAGGGATGGCGATCTACACTGTTGTAAAACAGGCCGTCAACCTGCCGGTTCAGCAGCCCCTGGATTAATTCCAGCTCGCGCCTGCGATCGTCCCCTGCATCCCCTAACAGCATGACGTGACCGTGATTCATCGACTCCTGCAACAACACGTGTGCCATGGAGGCGACAAAAGGATTACTGATGTTAGGCACCACCAGGCCAAAGGTTTTGGTGTTACCGGAGGCCAGCGCGCGGGCAGCCGCATTCGGCCGGTAGCCGGTTGCTTTTATCGCTTCCAGTACGCGCTGACGGGTCGCTTCAGCGACCGGGCGTGGTCCGTTATTAATGACATAACTGACGACTGCCACTGACGTGCCTGCCGCTTTCGCCACTTCACTGCGGGTCACTTTTCCCGTTAACGACTTAGGCACATCACGTTCCTCCATAAAAAAAACAGGCCGCGTTACACGGCCTGCTGCTTTTCACCCGATTCCGACAGATGGCCTGCTCAGACCAGTCTAGATGGCATCTTCAGGCAGGTTGAGATTTCGCCCTCGTGTTTCGGGCGCAACAAAGGTGGTAAAAAATCCAATAGCGGCCATTGCCGAGAAGTAGACCGCAATGGGCCACCAGTGTCCGGTATAAGAGAGCATAGCAGCGGCAATCAGCGGTGCCGTGCCGCCGGATAAAATCGAGCCCAGCTCTTTCGCCACCGCCATTTTGGTATAACGGTGGTGTACGCCGAACATCTCGACGCCCCAGGCCGCCTGCACACCAAAGATGCCCAGCGACGCCAGCGCCATGCCGGCTACAATAACCGGGATCACCACCATCGGCTCACGCGTGTCCAGCAGCGTAAAAGCGGGCCAGGCGTAGATCATCAGTAACAGACAGAACACCCGGTAGACGATCCGGCGACCAAAGCGATCCGACAGCCAGCCCGCAAAAGGAATGATCAGAAAACCGAGCAGGGACGCCAGGAATACCGCGGTGGTCGGCACCGACTTGTCGACCAGCAGCACTTTGGCGACGTAACCCACCATAAAGCCCTGGGCCAGATAAGAGGGGCCATTCTCACCTATACGCAGGCCCACCATCGTCCAGAATGCCCGGGTGCGCTGAAAGAAAGGGCGCTCATCGGTCAGCGGCGCGGCCAGTACGTCCGCCCGTTCCGCTTCCATTTCCGCTTTTCTGCGTTCAAAGACCGGCGTTTCGCGCAGGTGGCGCCGAATCCACAGCGCAGCCAGCGCAATCAGGGCGCTGCTGAGGAAAGGAATACGCCAGCCCCATGCCAGCAGACTCTGCTGGTCCATCTGTACCACCAGCAGCCAGACCAGCGAGGCCAGCAGCGTACCGCTGTTGGAGCCCAGCGCGATCACGGAAGAGACCAGCCCGCGACGCGCGGTTGGGGCATATTCTCCCAGCATCACCGTGCCGCCTGAAAGCTCAGCACCCGCGCCAAAACCCTGCGTAAAACGCAGCAGTACCAGACAGGCAGGTGCCCAGACACCGATGGCGGCATAGCCCGGGATTAAACCGATAAAGGTGGTGGAGGCGCCCATCAGAATAATGGTGGTGATCATCACCACCCTGCGGCCCTTACGGTCGCCAAGCCAGCCGAAAAAGAGCGCGCCAATGGGCCGGGCGATAAACCCGACTGACCATGTCGCAAAGCTCGAAAGCAGCGCCATCGCGGGTGTCGATTCCGGAAAGAAAACATCGCCAAAGATGATACCGGCAGCCAGACCATAGAGCGCGAAATCCGCATACTCCATTGCCGTTCCCAGCCAGCATGAGAAGGTGGCGCGCCAGAAATCTTTGCGGCCAGAAGAGGTATTAAACCGCTCATCGGCGGCTGAAGGTGAAGAGAGTGATGCCTGCTGCTTAACGGAGTTGTGTGCCGTCATAATCCTGTCCCTGAATGCCTGTGCAGATCGATAAACGCCCCTCCATGGGTCGATTCCCTAATCAAAGCGGAATTCCCACAATGAGGACGTTCAGTTGACTAACCATGATGAAAGGTTAAAGGATTCCCTGGTGTTGGAATCATATTCATCGCCCCGTTTCGCCGATGTTTTTTTCACCGGTCGCTTAAACTGAACAAATGTAACTTAACCATCAATGGAGCCGACTGTGCATCAGGCACCGTGAGCAATCACTGGGGACCTAGTGTATCTACGCGCGTAGATAAATCAAGAGATCCAGACGAAAATTGTTAGTAAAACTTCACAATAACTTCCCGTCACCATATATTTTTATCGCAAATTCAGGCAGTTAACTGCTCCTCATCGCATAAAAAAAGATCACCCATGAGAGTAAATTACCACTTTCTCTAATCATTATGCGGCAGAAGACAGGGCCACGTTCCTTTCATCACAGTCAGTTATCGCACAGCGCCATGACCGTCTGATGACATACCCTTTTTGTACTGAAAATGGCTGCAAGAAGAAGACAATGCGTTACTCTTGGCAAAAAGCCGGACAGAGATGCGATGACAATTATTCTGATGCGACACGGTAAACCTGATCACCGGGCTACGGGCCGCCACAACGTGCAGACGCTGGCGGAGTGGTGTGAAGCTTATGATCAGTCACAGGTCAGTGACGGTCCGCCGCCACGCAGCGTGGCGATTGCACGCCAGGCCACAGTGGTAGTCTGCAGCCCCCTGCCCCGCGCGCAGTCTTCCCTGAGCCAGCTCGGCCTGCAGCCGCATGAGACTGATGCGCTGTTCAGCGAAGTCGCTGTGCCCCTGCTGCGGCGCGGCGCGATAGAGCTGCCCACGCTGTGCTGGCTGGCCCTGCTGCGCCTGCTATGGTTCTGCGGATATGCGGGTGAAGCGGAGTCACTGCACCATGCCCGCAGCCGTGCTTCGGCAGCGGCGGAGAAGCTAATCGCGCACTCAGAACGCGGCACGGTACTGCTGCTGGGACATGGCATTATGAACAAAATGATTGCGCGCGAATTACGCAAGCGCGGCTGGCAGGCGGAAAAGCATGCCAGCAGTCGTCACTGGAGCTCCGCTATCTATCACCGGCCATTTATCTGATCGCGTGGAAAATAGCCCAGCACCTCACAGCCTGTGCCGACATGCGGCGTGGCAATCACTTTACGCTGTGCCAGGTCGATTACGCTCAGCGTGCCGTCGCCCTGATTGGCAATCAGCAGCTGTTGCCTGTCGGGCGTGAAGCACCCGTCCATCGGCATCCGGCCCGTGCCGATATCGCCGAGCGGATTGAGCAGATCGTCAAACAGTGTGACCAGCGGCTCCTGGTTGCCTATCGCCACCAGTTGTTCTCCGTCTGCGCTGAAACGCACCACCTGACAGGGCTGCTGATGGCCCGGCAGCGTCAGGCGCTGACGGATACGGTGGCTCTGTCGGTCAATCACATAGAGCAGCGGTGCATCGGCGGCGCTGGCGACCAGATAGGGGTGTTTTGGCGAGGCGGCGATGCCCGCAATCGGGCCGGGCAGCAGGATCGTATCAATGACCCGTCCCTCTGCCTCACAAAGATCTACCACGGTAATGGTCGCATCTTCTTCGTTATCGGTGAACAGCTTGCGCCCGCTGGGTGACAGCGTCAGACGATGAGCACTATGTGAAGGGATCGGAATCACTTTTTCCACGCTGTCGGTCTGCGGATCGATCACTGCAACGGCTGCGCTCTGCTCACAGCAGAGATAGACCTTGCCATCCCGCCCCAGTTGTCCGCTGTGCGGGGCCCGCAGCGGCGACAGATCGATAAAGCCGCTGATTGCCCGATGCTGTAAATCGATAATGGCGACTTTGTGCCCCGGATGCGGATTATCACCGTGAACGCCGTCGCCATAGATCGGCACGTACGCTTTTCCCCACGGTGCCAGCATCAGGAGTTCATGCGGGCGTGGCGGAAAGGCATTCAGTTCCCGTTCGACGGCGAACGTTTCCGGATTCAGGAACAGGACGCGATTGCCCTGCTTATCAACCGCCAGTAACCCATAGGATTCACTCTGCATGCGTGCTCCTTTCTCAGTAAGTTCTTCTTAAGCGTAGACAATGCTCTCTGATGCTGTCCGGTTCTGCGCACTGATGAGCCACGCTTACGCCCCGTTTTAAGGCCAACGGTAGCCTGAGACGCGCACCTGCCCGCTATTCATCCCACCTGCATCAGATAATCTTCAGATATTCCTTAAACTGAACGGTTGCGGTATTTAAATAAATGGTTAACGCTGTCGATATTATTATTCGCAGAAAGTGACCGGATTATTTCCGTATTATCCTAAAGTCAAAAAAAGAGATAGCTAACGCGTAAATAATGTTTTATTAAAAAGATGCAGTGCAATTAATCCGCCGTGAGGAAACTATCGCGCGCTTTCGCACTGCGTCGCCACCAGGGAAAACTATTCAACGCTTCCCGTAATCATGGGCTTGCAGCCGATCTGCAACCCCGCACGTTTGCGCCTCTGGCGGAACGGAGAGAGCCTGCACGATAACGGGAAAATAAAAATAACAGGTGTACCATGACTTCACTTCGTCAGCGTCCGGCACATAAAATCTGGCGCAACTGGAAAAGAATCTCGTTCAGTAGCCAGATGTTATGGAATAAAAAACAGCAGAGCCGCCTTCAGGCGCCGGAATATGATCCGGGGCAGGAAAATAACGTGGTTTTAGTCGCACAACAGAAAGCATTACCGGCCATTCCCAAAATTGTCTGGATGGTATGGCATCACGATCGCCTGCCTGCCTCAATGGCACTGAACATCCGTAATATCCGGCGGGATAACCCGGACCACCAGGTCTATCTGGTGACTCAGCGCACGCTGTCGCAATGGCTGCCCGACTTCAGCCTGACCTCTTCCGATCTGACGCTGGCCCATAAAAGTGACATTATCCGGCTTGAGCTGATTCATCGCTACGGTGGCATCGGCATTGATTGCAGCACCCTGCTGTTTGAAAATCTCGCATGGGTACATCGTGCGCATGAAGCGCGTCCGATGGATCTGATTGGCTATTATCGTGAGCAGGCCACGATGAACCTGCTGGCACCCGTTATCGAGAGCTGGTTTGTTGCCGCACCCGCGCAAAATCCGTTTATTCGTGAATGGCTGAAGCAGCTGGCCCCGGTCAAAAACCTCGGTATCCGCAACTATCTCCACGAACTGAAGAAACGCGACGATTTTCCACTCATCGTGCAGAGTCTGGAGAATCCCGCCCGCCATCTGCTGGCGATGGCGCAGCAGGCCGCGATGCGGGAATACCGGCGGGCCAACCTCTATCTGCGAAAAGGCGAAGCCAGCGCCTGGTATTATCAGCGTCTCCACGCCGACAGCAGCAGCGCCTTTGCGCAGTCAGTCATGTTTCATCAGCGGCCGCAGACGCCGCCACCCATTATTAAATTAACCGGCAATGAGCGGCTGCATCTCGACTTCAATCTGCGGCTCGGCCTCTATAATCGCAGCAGCCTGATTGGGGCAATGATGCACACCGCGCCCTCTGCGCTGGCCCTGCCATCAATGGCCAAAGCGCGCGCGTAGCCAGTGCGTAAAGGTGGTGACTGCGCGCGGCACCTGCGCCGCCCAGGGTCGCACGATCCACAGGCGGGTCGCGAAGGCCTCCGCCGGCTGCCACTCGGACAGCACCCGCCGCAGAGTTCCCGCCGCCAGCGCCTCACGGGCGCTGAAATCGGGCAGCATGGCGATCCCCAGCCCCTGAAGAGCCGCATCGCGGATCGACTCGCTGTTGTTGGTGGCAAAGCTGCCCGCAATCTGTACCTGCACCGGTTCACTCTCTGCAGGCGTGACAAATCGCCAGCGTGGTGACTCCACACCACGCGGATAGTAAAGGCAGTTATGCTGCGCCAGATCCTGTGGGCGCTGCGGGACGCCCTGCGCTCTGAGATAAGCGGGTGATGCCACCAGCAACGTCTGCGTGTCACACAGCGGCAGCGCCACATGCGTTTCCGGTAGCGTGTCACTGTGCCGGATCGCCAGGTCATACCCCTCGTGACTCAGCGAGACAAGACGATCCGTGACATCCAGTTGCAGACGGACCTGAGGATAGTCACGTAAAAACTCCCCGATAAGCGGCACCAGTTGCTGACGGGCAAAGGCCACTGGCGCGGTGATACGCACCAGCCCCCGCACCGGCCCTGCCCTGTCGCGCACGCTGAAAAAACTCTGTTCGATGCGGTTAAAGGGATCACGCAGCTCTTCCACCAGCTTTTCGCCCGCCGAGGTCAGCCGGACGCTGCGCGTGGTGCGCTGCACCAGCAGCACACCGGCCTGCGCTTCCAGCTCTTTGATTTTCTGACTCATTGCCGCTTTACTGACGCCGAGCCGCTCAGCCGCACGGGTAAAGCTGCCCTGGTCGGCCAGCACGGTCAGCCAGTGCAGATGCTCCCACAGCGTATCGGTTTTCATCTCTTTCATCATTGTTCACGATTATGAATAATCAATTCAGGTTACGCGCTTTTTCCCCCCGGATAAAGTGTTCACCATAGGGTCCTTAACCCCAATGAGGAATCTGCTATGCCGCTGCTGCAATTTGATGTAATTGAAGGCCGTTCAGAATCAGAACTTCGCACTCTGCTGGATGCGGCGCACCGTGCCGTGCTGACCGCGTTTAAGGTGCCGGAACGCGATCGCTATCAGATTGTTCAGGAAAACAAGCGTTATCAGATGGTGTTTCAGGATACCGGGCTGGGATTCAGCCGCAGCGACAATCTGGTGATGGTCCGGGTCTATACCAGCCCGCGCAGCACTGAACAGAAACAGCACTTTATGGCCGAACTGGCGCGGGAGCTGCGTGAGCATTGTGGCGTCCAGGGCAATGACCTGATGATCAGCTTTATTACCAACGAAAAAGGTGACTGGAGCTTTGCCGATGGCGAAGCGCAGTATCTCACTGGCAAACTCTGAAAAGCGTCCTGATCCCCGCGCGATTGACGGTGCGCGCCAGCCACCGTCACGCCTGATAACCTCGCTTCTTATATGACCCTCAGCCAATCTGTTCATCACTGCACAAATCGGACCGGATATCTTGCAGCCCGATGACAGCCCATATAGATTGTCGAAAAACCATCCCACGAAGGTGGCTGGTTGCGCGACGCCTCGCGCAGCCTTGAGAGAGAGGATTTTCCGTTGTCCGAATTGGTGTCCGTGGCGTTATTTCTGGCCGCTATTGCAATCTATTCCTGTAAAGCCGGGCGTAATAAATTCTGGTTCATACTTGTTCTTCTGCTGCTGGTGCTATTCGTTGTCCTGAATGCCACCCTGTATGCCAGTAACTATTTTACCGGTGACGGCATTAATGATGCGGTGCTTTATACCCTTACCAACAGTCTGACCGGCGCGGGCGTCAGTAAATATGTGGTGCCGGCGATTGGCCTGATCATCGTGCTGTTTTTGCTGTTCTGCCTGCTGTCGTGGATCCTGCGGCGGCATCAGCGTCCGCATCATCTGGGCTGGTCGCTGCTGGCGGCGGCCTGCGCGCTGGGTTCGGTTCAGACGACGCCCGCCTTTCGTCAGGTCGCGACTCTGGTGGTGTCACACACCCAGCTGGCCGATTCTGACTTCGATAACTTCTATAAAGTGCCGCGCAACCACATTGAGAAGCCGCATCTCAACGTGGTTTACATCTACGGTGAGAGCCTGGAGCGCACCTATTTCGACGCCACGGCTTTCCCGGGGTTAGCGCCGGAGCTGGGCCGTCAGAAAGCGCAGAGCATCGACTTCAGCCAGACCGAACAGCTGCCGGGCACCGATTACACCATTGCGGGCATGGTCGCCTCACAGTGCGGTATCCCGCTCTTTGCGCCGTTTGACGGCAATGCATCGGCCTCGCTCTCCAGCTTCTATCCACAGAATGTCTGCCTGGGCGACATCCTGAAAAATTCAGGTTACGAAAACTGGTTTATTCAGGGTGCCGATCTGCGCTTTGCCGGTAAGGATATTTTCCTGAAATCTCACGGTTTTGATCCCAAAAACCTTTATGGCTCACAGGAGCTGAAAAGCCGCGTCGCCGATCCGACCTACCGCAACAACTGGGGCTATTACGACGACACGGTGCTGGACGAAGTCTTTGAGAAGTATCAGGAACTCTCAAAAGCCGGTAAGCCCTTTGCGCTGTTTACGCTGACCGTCGATACCCATCATCCCGACGGATTTATCTCGCGCAGCTGCAAACGCAGGAGTTACAGCATGGAGGGCAAACTCAATCAGTCCTTTAGTGCAGTCGCCTGTTCGCAGGAGCACGTTGCGCGTCTGATTGATCGCATCAAAGCGTCGCCGTGGTTCCGGAACACCGTGATCGTGGTGAGTTCGGATCATCTGGCCATGAACAATACGGCGCACCCCTGGCTGATTAAGCAGCCGCGCCGCAACCTGTTCATGGTGATCCGGGGTGACAGGCCGCAGGCGGAACTGATGGAGGCGAAGCGCAGCACGCTGGATAACGGCGCCACGCTGCTGGATATTCTCGGCGGCGACAACGCGATTGGCCTGGGTCGCAGCAGCCTTTCCTCGCTTTCGCTCTCGACCCAGTTCGACGATATGAAGAGCAAGGTGTCGAGCTGGAAGCCCGATATTATTCAGCTGTGGAACTTCCCGAAGAAGATGGACAACTTCACGATAGACAAGGCGAAGAATACCTTCAGCTTCTCCGGAACCACCTTTAAGCTGCCGATCCTGTTCCGCATCAGCGATAAACATGTTGAGCCGATGCCAGAAGGTGAATACTCCGCCCCGCTACGCTATCAGCTCGCCGATTTTGCCCGCGATGATAAATTCGTCTGGGTGGATCGCTGCTTTAAGATGGCGCGACTCTGGCAGCCTTCGCTGGCGCTCTCCGGCGATCTCTGTGTGGCGATGGGGCAGCCCGGCGGTACGCCATCGGTTACGCTCGTCGATAAACCGCAGTGGAAAGGAAAAGTGCAGTTCCCGACAGCACCCGTCACAGAAGCGCGCTACCAGCAGAATCTGGCGCAGATCCGGGTAGAAGATAACAATATTCGTTACAGCGCCGACAGCTTCAGGCTCGACGTGCCGGGCGCGCCCGAAAGCGTGAAAAGCTTCAGCGGCATCTCCCGGCCCGAGAGCTGGGGCCGCTGGTCCAACGCCAATCTCGCGCCCGAGGTACGGATCGACTATGTCGATGCGCTGCCGGCGAAGTTCGATCTGGTGATCACCGCACGCGCCTACGGCGCTAACGCACACCGGGCGATTCCGGTCCGGGTGGGCGATCAGGAGCAGCTGCTGTCGCTGGGTGAAGAGATATCCACCCAAACCCTGCATTTTGACAATCCCGGTGCCAGTCATCAGCTGGTGATTGCCCCGCCTGAACCGCAACTGAGCAACACCGGTAATATCACGGGTCAGGATCCCCGCAGACTCGGCATTGGCATGGTCGAAATTAAAATCGTACCGCAGTCTTAACGCCTTTTCGCCTCACGCCTCTGCGGACGATCGCAGAGGCGTGACGCCCTGCCTGCCGCAAACCATTGCGACGCACACTGCACGTTACCGGTTGTCATATATTTTTCTGCAAAGCGCGCCCCCCTGCTGGCGGCGGTCCTGACAAATAGCCTGCGGCCGATCAGGCCCGATTGCGCAGCGCCTCCAGCTTTTCACGCTGCTGACCGTCAGCCGTAAAGTTATCTTCTGCCAGCCAGCGTTGCAGACCCTTTTCCACCTGCGGCCATTCACTGTCGATAATGGAGAACCAGCTGGTGTCACGCGAGCGCCCTTTGTAAACAATGGCCTGACGGAAATCACCTTCATAGCGGAAACCAAGCCGTGTTGCCGCTTTGCGGGAGGGAGCGTTGCAGCTGTCACATTTCCACTCATAGCGCCGGTAGCCCAGTGTCTCAAACGCATAACGCATCAGCAGAAAGTGGGCTTCCGTTGCCATCCGGGTCTGTTTCAGCCTCGGTGAAAAGGCAACATGGCCGACCTCCATCACGCCATGTTCAGGCTGAATGCGCATTAATGACAGTGTGCCGGTCGCCTGCTCCGTAGCCAGATCGATAACGGCGAAATGCAGCGGATCGCGGCTGGTTTCGAGCTGACGGGCATAATCCAGCCACGCCTGCCGATCGTTAAACGGCCCCATAAACATATACGTCCAGTCACGGCCATCTTCCGCCAGGGACCAGCACGCAAAGAGGGCTTCGCTATGCCGTGCCAGACTGAACGGCTCCAGCCGGCACGTCTCGCCGGTGAAAACCTGATGTTCCGGTACAGGACGGGGTTGCCAGTCAGGTAAAGACGCCCCCACCGGCTGTCCATATTCATTGATCTGCTGTGACATATCGCCTCCCGGCTGCGGATGATGTCAGCAGATTGCCACTACCCTGGCAGGTTAAAAAGTACCACAATCAGTAAAAATGATAGATCCACGTGAGCAGACCATGACGTCAGAGATCACCGCCCTGCTGATGGCGCCCTTAACGGCGGCCGCCGGAACGACGCTGCAGCAGCAGCTTTATCAGCGCATAAAACAGGCTATTTTGCAGGGACAGCTTGCGGCCGGATCGCGGTTGCCGGCCACCCGGCAGCTGGCCCTGGAGCTGGGCGTGTCGCGCAATACCGTGCTTAACGTCTGGACCCAGCTACAGGCGGAGGGCTATCTCACCAGCGACAGACAGGGCAGCCGCGTCAGCCCGCTGGCTCTGCCCGTCAGGCAGGCGGAGGAAGTCACACCCGACAGCTGGCCTCTGGCAAACCGCATTGACGCCTTTCACCGCAGCCCGTGGATCGACAGCGGCGCGCTGCCTCTGCGCCCTGGCATCCCGGCCCTTAACCACTTTCCGATGGCAGCCTGGCGACGGGCGATGAGTCAGGTCATGAGTCAGACCTCTCCGCAGCGGCTCGGTTATGGCGATCCGCTCGGCGAGCCCGAACTGCGGACCGTGCTGGCACAACAGCTGCGTATTACGCGTGGGGTGCGCTGTGATGCCGCACAGATTGTCATTACCGAAGGAACGCAGCAGGCGCTGATGCTGTGCGTCGCCCTGCTGACCAATCCGGGCGACAGTGGCTGGCTCGAAGAGCCGGGCTATCGGGGTGCCAGAGCGGCGTTCCGGACGGGTGAACTGAACGTGGTGCCGATCCCGACCGATCATCAGGGTATGGCCCCCCGGCCATCCGACTGGACGCTGACGCCACCACGTCTCATCTACACCACGCCCACGCATCAGTACCCCACCGGTGCAGTCATGAGCGCCGCCCGGCGTCTGGCGCTGATTGCGGCGGCGCGCCAGCAGCAGGCCTGGATTATTGAAGATGATTACGATGGTGACTTCCATTATCACGGTGAACCCATCACGGCGATGCAGGGCATGAGCGGCAATGCACCCGTTATCTATCTTGGCTCCTTCAGCAAAACACTGTTTCCAGCGCTGCGGATTGGTTTCATGGTGCTGCCCGCCTCACTCGTCAGCCGTCTGCGTCCGGCACTCGATCAGCTGCTGCGGGGCGGTAATCGTCTGGCGCAGCTGGCGCTGACACGCTTTATTCTCAATGGGGATTATCGCCGTCATCTCGGCAAGATGCGTCGTCTCTACCGTCAGCGTCAGACCTGGCTGCGCAGCGAGCTGCAGCGTGCGGCGGGTCGGCCCGTGCCGTTGCTGGGCGGTGAAAGCGGTATGCATCTGGTGCTGCCGCTTGATGCGCAGCGGGATGACGTGGCCATCGCCCGCAGATTGCTTCAGGCGGGTTTCGCGCCTTCGGCACTCTCAGCCTTTTATCTGGCTGAACCGGCGCAATCCGGGCTGGTGATGGGCTATGGCAACAGCAGCGACACGCAAATCACGGCGGCCACGCGCCTGCTGGGCCGGTTACTGGACTGGCCGGATTAATCTGGCATGGGATCTGCGATGTGGATTGAGAGGGATAGCATAGCCCGTCTGGTGACGCCGCATAACCGAAGCCGGAGCCGCTAAAAAAAAGCCGGTCATCACGACCGGCTTTTTCACTCAGCCACGGAAGAAGATATCACCTGATTTACCCATGACGATCTTGCCGGTGTCATTGGTAATCAGAATGTAGTTGGCGTTGATATAGGCCCAGTGGGTATTTTCCTGCGGTGCAGGCAGGTTACGCTTCTGCCATTCGCCGATGGTGTAGGTTTTGCCGGTGTACTTCTCTGGCACGGTATCACCGATTTTATACTCTTTGTAATCGATGATGATGGTGCTCAGTTCGTAATTCGGACGCCCGCCGTTGGACGGTGCAGGAGTGGTTGGCGTGATGCCATCATTGGATTGTGAGCTGGCTGGTGCCTGGCTTTGCGCAGCACCGGCATCCGGCTGAGCAGTGCCCGCAGCAGGCTGCGTGCCAGGATTCGCGGGTTGAACCTGGGGAGGTGGCGGAACGTTATCCGTTGCTTCGCCAGCGGCCTGAACAGCGGGGATCAGGCTCAGCGAGCCAGCCAGTAATCCCATTGATAAAAGTACACGTTGAGTCCTGCGCATAATGATTTCCACGTTAAATTTTGACAGTCAGGCTAAAGACAATTTTTATCGCACTTCAGTTCCGGTGCGCTGACGTGCTTTGCAGAGAAAACAGCGCGACGCACTTCACTGCACACAGGCCAGCTGACCGGTTACTGTGGGACCACTTTATCCTGTGTTGCCAGATCGACCAACAGCGCAATGCCCAAATAGTTGCTCCAGTTAAAGCCGTTCTGCAGCACCACTATCGCATTCCCGTTTTGTTTATCGTAGCCGATAAAACTGGCGTAACCGCCGATGTAGCCTACCTGATAGGTGATCTGCTGCCCGCCGACCCTGTCGGTTACCCAGGCAATATTCTGCGTCTGTGAGCCCTGCTGATACCACGCCTGCCCGACTGCGGCGAACGCGCGATCCCGCGACCTGTCGCCGGTAGCCCGCAGATGCGCGCGCAGATAGGTACTTAAGTCGCGCGCATTACTGTAGAGGCTGGCTGCGGCCACCATGTTGCCGTGGAAATGCCAGTCGGGCGTCAGCGCACCGCGACGGATCAATTTTGGCTGATCGCCGGCATGCCCCAGCGCGCGCAGCGGATAGCCCGCGAGCGTTTCCGGCACAAAACTGCTCTGGTTCATCTTCAGCGGCGAGAAGATCAGCGCTGACGCCTGCGTCTGGATGTCCTGATGAAAACGGGTGCGCAGGATATAACCGAGCAGCGCATAGCCCAGATTAGAGTAGTGCGGCACGCGCACGGCGGGCGCGGTGAAATCTGCCAGATAACTCAGCAACGTGTCGCTGTCGAGATTGCCATAGAAATTCTCGCCCGTGCCCAGATAACCGATAAACTGCGCCAGCATCGGCAGATCCATATCCTGACGCGGCAGACCGGAGGTATGCGTCACCAGCTGCAGCAAGGTGATGCGCCGCGCATCCGCGCTGAGCGTGACCTTTTCCGGCAACAGGTCGGCCAGAGTGTCGCTCCAGCGCAGCCTGCCCTGCTCCACCAGCTGAATAATCACCTCTGCCGTTACGCCTTTACTCAGCGATCCCAGCGCAAACAGGGTATCCGGCGTGATCGGATGGCGATGCACGCGGTCGGTGACGCCAAAGGGATAAAAGCGGGTCGGCCCATTATGATGGATGACCGCAATGCTGATGCCGGGAACCTGCTTCTGCTGCATGTAATGCTGCACGATGTCATCGACGTTTTCGTCAAAGGTGGCATGCGTAAGATAAACACGGTCGCTTACCGGCGCGGAGGTTTGCGACAGGGAGCCACAGCCTGCCAGCAGGAAAAGGATAATTGGTGTGAACAGCCTGAGCACTCTGCTGGCCCGGCAGCGGGGAGAGACAGATTCCGTGCGTAATCCGGCATCCGCCTGGCAGAGCCTAAATCCATTTTTCATTATTTAATCATTAACTTAACGCTTTAAAGCATGTATCAGGCGGGCGGTAGCGCAAAAATGTACCACAAAGTGCAGCCCGCTATCGCCTGCTTAACGACCGGAAACAGGGGCTAAACGCCGTTTAACCGCCAGCGACGCCGCAACGGGGTTAGCTGTCTTGTGGCCCGCAAGGGTGTACACTGCTGCGGTTTTAAGGCTCAACGCCACGCTGAAATCTGATACGCCCGGGAGGCAACCGCATGAAAGAAGGCCCACTGTCTGAAAAAGAGCTGCAATGGCTGGAAGATATGCTGGAAAAATATGGCAGCGAAGCGTCAATTATTGATGTCTCCGAGCTGGATGGTCTGCTGACTGCCGTGCTCTCTGGCCCCGTGACCATCGAACCCAGCCAGTGGCTGGTCGCACTGTGGGGTGGCGAGAAGCATATTCCCAAATGGAGCAATGAGCGTGAAATGACCCGCTTTATGTCGCTCTGCTTCCAGCACATGAATGACGTGGCTGACCGCTTATCGGAATTCCCGGAGCAGTTCGAACCGCTGTTTGGCATCCGCGAGATGGAAGGTCTGGAGTTTACCGTGGTGGAAGAGTGGTGCTTTGGCTACATGCGCGGTGTCTCGCTGAGCGACTGGTCTGGTCTGCCGCCAGAGCTACAGCCTGCGCTGGACGCCATCGCCCTGCACGGTACGGAAGAGAACCTCGACAAAATCGACGCGATGACGCCGGAGGAGATGGAAGCCAGCATCGAGGCGATTCGTCCGGCGGCCCTGGCGCTGCACGACCACTGGATCTCTCAGCCCGAAGCCATTCCGGTTCCGCAGAAGCCCGTATCGGCCGAGAAAATGCCAGGCCGCAACGATCCCTGCCCGTGCGGCAGCGGTAAAAAATATAAGCAGTGCTGCCTGCACTGATTGTTCTAAGGGCTGCGATAAGCAGCCCTTCGATTTGCAATCCAGACCCTTCTCAATGCAAAGGACCGGAATAGTTGCATCCTGAGCCTGACCTAAGAAAAGCAGAACCTTTTATTTCTATTACTTTCTCTAACCCGATGACGACTTATTAGATAAAGCAGTGCAGTTTTAATTTCAGAAAAATAAAGGATGTAGTATGTCAGTTATGGAAAAAATAAAGACTATCTCGAAAAATAACAGGTTAGACCTGATTATTTTCATTACACTTATCTCTGTCATCGGTTCTTCTGGGTTTAGCCAGACATTCAGAGAAATTACAGGTGCAGCTGGCATGATTATCATCATCTCGTCAGTCATCTTTCTGCCGCACCGGGCGCTTGCAATACTTCGTTTTTTTATCTTTCGATATGAAGAAAGAACACTCAGAAAAATCGCCGGAACGTTTGCAATGCTATCCTGGCTGGCTTTCTTATTAACCTATCTGCTGCTTCCGCTTGGGTTTCTGGTCGCAGGCCGCATTTTATTGATCGCGTTTATTATCTTTACCCTGTTCGGCAGCATTCTGACTTTTTATGACTTAGAAAAAAGCGGTAATCTGTCTGTCCGCAGGATTCGGCTGGGTCTTTGGTTGGTATTGCCGATATTTTTTATCTTTACAAATGCGCTGGCATCCAGCTACTTCCTACAGATAAGTGCATTAAGTCTCTCATCGGCTCCCTACACTGAATTTGTCTGGAAATTTGTTTTTTCCGTGATGGCGCTTTCCTTACTATTTCAGCCCTTAACCTACCTGGTATTTATTACTCAGACCGATAAAACCAAAGGGTATCAGACGGCAACGTTGCTCGCATTACTTCTGTCCGCTTCATTTATAATGACTGCGATTCCTCACTGGGGCGCTAATATACTTGGCTCAGTTCTTGATCAGGCTACCCGCTTTGAGTGGCGCGATGAAGTGACATGCGGAAAGCTGAAAATAAAAAGAAACGATGAGCGCTACTTTGGCTTTAACAGTGATAAGTATACGGTTTATTTTTCGAATGCTGATTACTGGGGTTTTTATGAATTAAACTGTGCGAAAGATGAAACAAATCATGACACGTTCAGGTTATCTCCTGTAGATATAGAAACGCGCCGCCCCTGGTTTAAGTCATGATTTGTCTGGATGCAGAAATGCCTGTTTTCCTGCCTGTGAGGCGTTCCTGATGGAACATCATCTGCAGACTCTCTTTATGCAGATTATCCACAGAGGAGGTCATAATATGCTGGAGCAACTGAGCCGGTTAGCCGGGCTCTGTAAGCACCCTCTCTTCTCCCCTCTCCGCTTATATTGCTCAGGCGTTTAACAGCTTTGCGCTTACCGTTAAGGTAAGCGCGATATTAACCATCAGGAATAGCCATGACCACTTTTGCACGATAAAAAACTGACAAGGTAACAGGAAGCACTCCATTATGAATAAACTGATTCCGTTGTGGATGACTACCCTGCTCCTCTTCGGTAGTCCGGTGCTTGTGCAAAACTCTTACAGCACCGGATCTTTAGCGCAACGCTGCGAAGGATGCGGCCTGCCCACGCTGCTGCAGAGCCAGGTCGCCGGGCCACTGGCCTGCCGTTACGGCATGAGTCATGTGCTGATCTTTTCTGTGCTGACGATCGTTATCATTACTCTCGCCATCAGCCTGATTCCGGTGATCAGAGGATTGGGTGAGGGTCAGCCTGCTGAAAGTTCGGAGTAATGGTGTCTGGCTAATCGCCGGCTGAAACCTCTGCTGGTGGCGTTGACAGGATCGCGCAGCGCTTATCCAGTAGCGACTCAACGGAGGCCCGATTGCCCTTATCCAGACCGCGTCGGGTAGCCAGCAGAATAAACCCTTTTTCGCCTGAGAACGTCGCCGGGATTAGCGCTACGCCCCATTCCGCGAGCTGCGGCGGCGACAGCCGGAGATACCGCGCCAGGGAGCTGACAGGATAAATCCCCATCGCCGTCGGCTGTATAACGCGACGGGCATAGTATGTATGTTTCAGCAGACGGTCAGGCAAGGGCCGCCACTCATCCTGAATATAGGGACGCTCGGCCTGAAGCTGGCGATAAACATCCTTCCGCAGACAGGTCAGATGAACATGTAGTTGATTCTGGCTGCGCCCATAAGCGGAATTCAGCGCCATGCCGAGTCGATCCTCCGGCACTCTGGCCCCATAGGCAGCCATCAGCCGATAACGCATAAGCCAGGCGTAACCGAAATAGTCGGGACGCCCGGGGCGCGATAACGTGATGCTCTCAATGCCGGAGATCGCTATGGTGGGGACCAGAAGAAAGTGCAGCCTGTAACGAGGATTCTGGATGATACTGAAGCCTTTGTTACTGTCCTGCGGCTGATAGACCTGCTGGCAGGGAGCCGGATCGCGCCGGTAGTGATAGTGAGTCATGCAGAGGTCATGCGTGACCGTCCACAGCGCGTCAGAGCGGGCGCATCCTGTCAGCAGCAGCGCGATGACCAGCGGCAGCGAGCAGCATAGCCTTAACAATCTCCGATTCAGGCGACTCAATTGTTCAGAACCTTAGTAAGCTCAACCTGATGGGTTATGAGATCAAGATGCAAATAGAACAGATCGCCATCTGACTTATCAGGATTCGCCCATATCTCCTTCTCACCCAGACTGCGTTTTTGCTTCACGTATCCCAGCTTTTCGAGATAAGCGCGCAGCGGTGCCGTCTCTGTTGCCCCCTTAAATATGATGCTATTTGAAGGAGAATATCCGTCTCCCGGATGGGCTTCAAAATAGTAGTGCTCCGTAATACGCGGGGCGTTTTCAATATCCATATCTGTCAGCGTGTGGTATTTAAAAAAATCGCGTTGCGTGTAAACGATCACGTCATTCGAACCCGACGCGATAAACCCGGTAAACAGACCGACACAAATCAGCACGGTGGCAGCCAGAGCAGCAGACCATTTAATCAGGTTCTTCATTGTGTCTTCCCCATTAATGAGAGGGATGTCCCATCATGGGTAACGACCCTGACGGTTCCGGATGTGAAATCGTTCCATGGCCTGAGCCAGGTCATAAAATGTGGAAGAGTGGCGAGATATGGCTGGTGCCGCACGCATGGTTCATCCGGGTCAGGAAAAAGGATCGGACGGAATCCATGGTTTTTATGGGTACCGATAGCACCGTAGTAATCCCAGCGGCGAATCGCTGAACCATAGCTGACTGACCTGAGCTGATAACCATACTGGCCAGGTATGATAGCCCGATAAAACCCGAACAGATCAGACACCAAATCTTCGCCACTAAAACCACTATCGGTATACCATGAGAATGACCGCAGGCTTTGCAGGCTTTCGAATCTGGACGCGGTGTTCATCATCATCGCCAGCATCATTCTGTTGATCTCATCGCTACTCCGGCCTCGCTTTATCTCCCAGCGAGAGAATTTGCCGACCCCAAACCGCGATTTGAACTTCAGTATGCCCATATCCTGCCGGTACATGACTGAATACGATGGCTGGCCGCTACGCTCGCCTTCCGCGAACTGACGCCTCAGTACAGCGACATCATTGCCACGGGCATGGCCCATATCAATCCAGCCCAGAACCTCGGTATACACCAGGCCTCTGTCGAGTACGTCAAAGAGTGCCCCATCCTTAATTTCCCTTCTGGTGCTCATATTTGCATCTCCCTATGTAGTTTGCCCGGGAATGTTATCGATTATTTTTCAGGCGATCGAGGCTGGAGGGCAGTTTCTTAGGTTTGCTTTGCATGGATCAATATTTTGAGTGTGCCGTACACCTTTTCGGATAACAGAGACTCTGGAGTCGGGGAACGGAAGCAACTCGCCATGTGCCATTAAAAGCATGCATTGAATCTCAGTATTTTTAAGAGCATGATCGCAAAAGTTATTCATTATTCAGACCCGATCATGACTCCAGCCGAATCACTAAAGACTGCCATTTCTGATGTCACGATCTGGCGCCAGGGCGATCAATGTGCCCCTCATAAACCTCTTCTGCTGCTGTATGTATTATCTCAGTACAAACAAGGACACTCGCGGCTGTTTAATTATGGAAATGAGATTAACGAACCGCTGACCAGGCTGCTGACAGAGTTTGGTCCGAAGCGGCGAGAGTATTATCCGAATATGCCTTTCTGGCGATTGAGGACAGATGGGTTCTGGACGCTGGAAAACACAGAGAATTGCCGACCTCGTAAAGGTAACACTCAGCCGACGAAACGCGAGCTGATTGAAAATCAGGTTCGTGGCGGATTTGATGAAGAGAGTTATCAGACTCTGCAAAAAAATCCAGATCTGATCGACAGACTGGCGCAGCAGATTCTGACTGAGCGCTTTCCGGAAAGTCTCCAGATAAAGCTGGCCGAACTGCTGGACTTCGATTTTGTTACGCTGATGAGAGCCCGCGACCCTCGTTTTCGCGACATGATTTTACGGGCTTATCACTCACAGTGCGCTATCTGCGGATATGACCTGCGACTGGATGGCGCGCTGGTGGGACTTGAGGCCGCGCATATCCGCTGGAAGCAATATGGTGGCCCTTGTGAAGTCAGTAACGGACTGGCCCTCTGTTCCGTACACCATTCTGCTTTCGACAGGGGCGCTATCGGCGTTGATGAAGATTTCAGGATTCAGATATCAGGTGGAGTCAATCGCAGTCCGATTGTGGACCAGCTTTTCTGGGCATTTGAAGGACACAGGCTTCATCTGCCAAAAGATAAAATGCTGTGGCCTGCTGAGCGGTTTGTTGAGTGGCATCAGACGCAGGTATTTAAAGCCTGAAGTCTGCAAAGGCATACTCTTTATTTATTCGACTGAAAAATGTCAGCAGCGGCTGAATATTCGTTCATCCGCGATGGCATGCGGGTACATTGATATTGTATGAAGGGGATGCAATGGGTGTACTGGTGAAAGTGATTGCGTCCTGACAGTTAACCGCTCCCGAAACAATGTCGGGAGCGGTTGCTCATTCAGGCTACTTTCTGTTTACCGGATATCACCTGAATAAACTCCTGCACCTGCTTTTGTTTCCGCGCCGACAGTTTGCAGACCTGGCGCAGCGACTGCATCAGTTCGCTCTCCTGCCGGGCGGTGAGCACAATACAACCTTCCATGACCTTTACCTCTACTGTTGTACCTGTGGCAAAACCGGCAGCTTCCAGCCATTGTCCTTTCATAGTAATAGCAGGTATCCGGCTGTAATCCGGATAGCGACTCGCGTAACTAACCGTTAACTGGCGGTTATTTGAAGACGAGACTTCTGGTTCAGACGGATGTGCAATAGAATGAGCGTCAGTCATGATTACTATTCCTTCTAAATAGTGATTGTGATTAGCGGCGCTGGTGTGTTGCAGCACATCCGCGCCGCGCTAAATACCTGTACATATCATCAGGAAACAGAACTAAAGTCCAGCCTGGAACAGCGTGAAATACGCTATTTATAAAATCATTTGAATATAAATATTAAGGTTTATTTGGTAAATAAAACAATAAAAAGCGCACCAGCAAGGTGCGCGAAAAAATAAGAATCAGGATTATTTGCGTGTGGCTTTTTTACCTGTACTGGCTGCACGTTCGGCTTTTATTTTTTCCAGTAACGCGGCGGCACTGTTTTCTCCGCTGATTAATTCCGGGTTTTCTGCACACCACGGAGCAATGAGTTCACCCCGGAAGGCTTTTGCCAGGATCGGCAGCGTCAGGTTGTTGACGCAAGCAAGTGCGCTTAGTGATTTGTATGGATTTTGAGTGATTGGTGCGAAGGCCGGACTCAAAATTAAAAACAAGACAATGAAAAATAACAAATTTATCATAATCAAGATAATTTATGCCCCCTTTTGTGCCCCCATGATTTTTTATGTTCCATAATTCCATAAGTAATTGGTATTTATCAGGAAAGAGGTATTTTGCATCCATCGGTTTGGTTCCGTCATGCAGATCCAAATCGGGGTGATACTGAACACCAGTAAAATTTTTTTCCGTGTTACTGTTCACACTATTCACCCTCACAACTTAAACATATAAATCAATTACTTATATAGTTAAGAGTTAAGAGTTAAGATTTGAGTGTACACTTGTGTTCATTTAGAGTGATCACTCTGGGCTGAAACGTAAAAAAACCGGCCTGAGCCGGTTCGTTTGCTGCGGGGGTTACTGACTGCACGCGGGCAGCCAGTCGGCCTCGCTGTCTTCATGTAGGGTGAGGTTGGTCTGGACGCCGTTATTTGTTCTGCGCTTCAGCAGGATGCGCTCATACTCTTTTAGCGTCTGCGGCACTGCCTGGCCGAACGCGGTCAGGCTAAGCGGGTGCTGATGTCCTCGCGATTCCATAAACGACAAGTAAGCATGATAGAGGTAGCGCTTCGGATTCAGCGGGCGGATATTGGCGTTACCGATAAACAGCCCATTGGGTGTGCTCAACGGCATCAGGTAGCCGCAGAAATCAACCAGCGGGTCAGCCTGGCGTTTAATCTCCAGCGCCTCGCCGGACGTCTGCTGCGCCTGTAGCAGCGAGCGGGCCTCCTCCGGCTGACTGAAGCGCTGCATCAGGTGGCGCACGATAACGGCCAGCTCGTTGCTGATTTTATCCAGCAACTGCGGGTCACGCTCCTTTGCCGGTATCATCTCCGGGAACGTCAGGATTACCCGACGGCGCGACACGCCGCCGCTGCGATCGCTGAAACGCATAGGATTGTTATTCACCGCCAGAATCACCGCCGGGATGTGCGTTGAATAAGCGTCACGGTATTTCGGATCGATTGCCACTGCATCACCGCCGGTAATCGCCTTGATGCCCGCGCCGTCGCCGCTCCATTTCTCCTGGTCAGGCAGGATAATCAATGAAAAGCCCACCACGCTGGCGCGCTCGCGCGAGGATTCCAGCGTGTCGATGGTGGCGGACGTGGTGTTGTCTTTTCCGGCCAGCAGAGTGGCTATCGAAGCCATGACGCTTTTACCGCTGCCGCCGGGGCCGGTGACTTCGAGAAACATCTGCCAGTCATAGCGATTTGCCAGCACCATAAATAACGCCGCGAGGATGCGCTCCTGCTTGTCGTGATTATGCCCGGCGGCCCGCGTTAACCAGTGCCAGAAGGCCGGGGCGTGGTCTGCAAGGTTTTCACCCGGACGCGGGGCGGTGTAGTCCACACTGTTGACGGTGCGCAGCCAGTGCTCGCGGCGGTGCGGGCTAAAGGTGCCTGTTGTGGTGTCATACACGCCGTTACGGAAACCAATCAGGCGGCGGGACGGTTCACCCATCTGCGGCACCATCAGCTTGAGCGTGTCCAGCACGCTGCCGATACCGGCGGCCGAGAACGGTGCGCGCACCTTCTGAAACAGCGCGGCGATTTCCCGGCGCAGCGTCTTCGCCTCCATCACCTGCCATGCGCCGTTCTCATAGCGGCAGATTTCCTCCCCGACCGGCGGCACGGCCAGCGCCTGCCCGTAGTGGGCGACCAGCAGCTCCGCCTTCTGGCTGGCGCTCATGGCCTTCAGGTCGGCCTCGCTGACGGACTCAAACGGGCTGAGTGGCTGCGGCTGCGTAAAGGCGGTGAGCTGCGCCTGCGTGGCGATATCGCCCTGCGCCTGCCACACGTCGTTCCAGTCACCCGTAACCGGCGGCAGTGCGGCTTTCCCGCCACAGGCTTTTGCCGCTTCCTCTGCTTTTAACTGGCCGGTGCCGTTGTCGTCGCGGTCGGCGGCAATCAGCATCATCGCGCCTGGGTATGACTCACGCAGCCGCTTTGCCAGCGCGGGCAGGTTGTTGGCGCTCAGCGCCACGTATACCGCCTGGCCGGTCAGCCGGTGCACGGTCAGGCCGGTTGCGTATCCTTCAGTGAGCCACAGCGTTTTGCCGTCCGGCTCGCCTGCAAGCCAGTATGTGCCTTTCACCTGTCCGCCGGGCAGGGTGCGCTTATCGCCTGCGGCGCTGATGAGCTGCACGTTTACGGCCGTACCGTTTTCGCCGGTCAGTGGTATTAGTACATCCCCGGCGGCAAAGCTGATGCCACCACAGCGCAGCGCATCAGAAAGCGTCAGCGCCTGCGTACCCTGCAGCCCTTTAGCTAAAAGGTAGGCGTTGTCCGTGCGGCTGACGGCGGCGGCAATAAGTGCCTGCGCCCGTGCGGCGGCTGCCTGCGCGCGGCTTTTGTCTGCGGCCTCATAATGCATAACCGGGGCTGACTCCGGCAGCGTGCCGAGCATTCCGGCTACCTTCATGGCGGCCTCTTTAGCGCTGATACTGAGCGCCTTTTCCACCAGGTTAAGGCCGTCACCGGCCCCGCACTGGTTACACAGCCAGGTTCCGCGCCCGTCCTGATTGTCAAAACGGAAGCGGTCTTTACCGCCGCACGCCGGGCAGGCACCGTGTCGCCCCCCGGCGAGCACGCTGATACCGAGGGCAGGCAGAAGCTGCGGCCAGAATCCGGTGGCCGCCTTTACGGTGTCAGAGACGATATGTTTCATGTGCATGTTCTCCCTTAGTTCAGCGTGATGCGGCTGGCGGCCGCAAGCTGGCTGCGGAACAGCTCATCCATCATGGTGACGCCGAGCAGTGTCAGACGCGGCGGCGCGGTCAGCAAATCAGGCTCGACCATATCGCCCAGCATGGTGCAGGCCATCTCCATGCCCGCATCAGGGCCGTGACGGTGCACATAAAAGCTTTCCAGCTCAAGGGCGATGGTCATCTGAAGCTCATCGAGCGTGGCTGACACGGTAATGCCGAGGTTTTTGCAGGCATTCAGATAGCCCTGCGCCAGCGCGCGGCGGTAAACGGCGGTGCGTACCTCAACGGGCAGGCAGGAGTGATTAACGGTCATCATGGCGGGCCTCCGTGGCTAACATGCGGGATTCACAGGTTTCAACGACTTTACCGAGCTGGTCGGTGAGCAGGGCGACGACCGAGGCCAGCGCCGCGCCGTCCGGCACGCAGCCTCGTGCGCTCATGCCGTTCACTGAGTCGAACATATCGAGCACGGTCACGCCGACCGCGTGCGCGTGCAGCAGGCGCAGGTAGTCAGCGTGTGGAATAGGGTAGGTCTCACTGTTATTCAGGCGTTTTGTGAGCGTGTTCATGCGACTACCGCCTTAACCGGCAGACGACCGGCAAAGGACAGGACGTAATCGCGGGCGAGGCTGGCGCGGGCGCTTCGCTCATCGCCTGCCACGGTGCGCAGCATACAGGGACGTGCGGCGGCATCGGTGCGGCGCACGGCGGCAAAAATAAAGGTAAATTCAGAGTGAGCGGCAATAAGGGCCGTTGTCATGAGGACAATCTCCATTGAGTAGCGGTTAACGCCACCACCGAAGTTTCCACACTCTGGTGGTGACCCGAACGGGGGTGGAAAACCGGCCTCAATGGATACCGGCCAGCCCGAAGGCTGCCCCGCCCGGGCCACCATTACTCGAGATACACAACGGCATAAAAACCGGTGTGCAAAAGACAGGTGCACGAGGGCATAGACACAAAAAAAGACGCAAGGCGCGTCTGGTGTCGCCATTGAGTAACTCGGGTTTCCACGCCCGGCTGCCGATTTTGCGGCAGCACAAAAACTGTATAACGGCCGCTCGCCAGAGAAAAGCCTTTTTTCACACATCGGGGCGATTTCCTCAGCAACCGGTCAGGACGTGATCGGATTGCGGCGGATTTGATCGGAATTCCCCGCTCTCTTTCTTCGCCCGCTGCCTGACAGGCTTCGCTTTTTTACCCATAACGAAAATGTGACCGTGCATTCCGCTGGTAAAGGCCGGTGCGGTTACTAGGCTGACGGCTGCCGTCAGGCTTTCTGCGACAAAGGCGGCTTTTTCGCGAGTGAGCGGACAAGTTTTCGTGCCGGCATTCAGCGTAATCATGCTGTACCTCCGGCGCGCTGTGCGATGCGGGCCTGCATCCAGCCGTCAATTTCTGACGCCAGCCAGGCGACGTTTTTACCGCCGAGGGAAATCTGCGACGGGAACTGCTCCCGACTGATCAAGTCGTAAATGGTTGAGCGTGAGAGGCCGCAGGTGCTGATGACTTCCGGCAGGCGCATGAAGCGGTCGCGCGGGAAAACGGCGTCGCGGATTGCAGGAATGGCGGGGGCCGGTACGGATGAAACTGCGTGCATGGTGTTACCTCATTATGAGTCCGGCCGGTGCTGTCCGGTTCCGGTGGCGTCTTCAGGTAACCCCCTATTCTGAGAATATTTTTCGGTAAGTAAACAAGTGTCCGGCTTGCTGAGATAAGCACGAGTGAGTGTTTTTTGACCATCGTTTGCCATTAAATTGCAATGAACTGCAAACATTTGCCATTTACAAGTTTCAGGCAATCAAAAGGATGTTATTGATAGGATTAAACGCTGGAAAAGGCTCGCCAGAAAAAGCTGTTGTCTAAGACTGTGTGAACACTGGTGAATACTCTGTGAAGACTTAACTTAAAAGTATTCACTGCATTAATTACTGTATTTATTATCTTTTTTATCTCAGTGAATACCAGTGAACAGTTATATAAGAAATATTATCAGTTAAGGGCCATCCCCTACCGGTTATGCCCTTGTTTGTTCATCGACAGGCGGAAAGCAATGAAATGCGCTGTCCTGTGGTACACGACAGAATGGCCTCATCCTTTACAGACGATGAGAGACAATCATGACCACCCCGGAACAGAAACCTGCATCACTGGAACGCTTCGAGAAAGCCCGCGCTGAACATACCGAAAGGATGAAAGCCTATAACGGTATCTGCGCCGATATCGCCCGCTGTGAAAAAGAGCAGCAGGCAGCCATCGAGGCAGGGAAAGAAGCCGAGAGCAACTGGCGCACGAGCTTTCGCAACCTGCGAGGCAATCTCACCGACGAGCTGCGCGCCGAACATTCTCAGCGCATCGCCAGCCGGGAACTGGCCGATGAGTTCGGCGGGCTGCTGAAAGAGCTGGCGCTGGATAAGCAGGAGGCGATGCTGAAATGCTGCGGCAGTGGGAAAGAGTATGTTGAATCGCACCGGGAGGCTTTTACCGGGTTCGCGGATGCGCACTGGCAGTCAGCTCTGCGTAACGTAAGTCCGTCGCTGCTGTGGGCCATTAAGCTGCGTCTCCGTCGTGAAGAGCTTTCCCCGACGTTTGCCGGAGACGACCGGGATAGTATTAAGGACGTGGCTTATCTGGTCGGTGAAGCGCTGACGCGGGCGGCTGCTGCTCTGCCAGACAGCATGCTAAATGAGGCTCCGCTGCTGGAGAATATTGGTCTGTATCGCCCGCCGCTTACCGGTATTGATATGGAGCTTTACCGCCATCCTATGCGCCGCCAGAAGCTGGCTGAATCAATCCGGGCGCAGCGTGCAAAACTTCAGGAGGGCAGCCAGAAATGATGCACTGTCCCTACTGTAAAAGCGCGGCACATACCAAATCGAGCCGTTATATGTCTGAGCAGGTGAAAGAGCGCTATCACCAGTGCACTAACCTGGACTGCTCCTGCACCTTCAAGACGAATGAGAGCATCACAAAGGTTATCACCGCACCGCCACAGCCGGAAAACGTACCGGAAGCACCGCCGGAGCCGGTAAGAGAACGTCAGACGCTGGGCCGTTACGGTTCTGCATTCCGCCAGGTTCATTAATCCCGCATAGCCGCTGCCCGACCAGCGGCTTTTTTGTGTCTGTCCTTTGCCTTTCTGAAGCCCTTTTTTTGGCCAGCCGCTTTGTAAAGAGTGATGCATGCATAGCGCGCATGGATCTGCATGCAAAACCATGCACCGCTTTCCCCCGTTCAGGCCACAGCGGGCGCGGTCCGGCCCGTATCATGCACCTGCATGAAAAGTGATGCATAAAGCGGGCAGGCGTGGCGGGGATAGCATTGCGCGCTAGCGATTACGCTAGAATTAATAAACTCAACCTTTGAGGTTCCATAACTCGTCAAAGGCGGGAATTTTACGACTTACACGCATAAAACTCGCTCTCCTCAATGCAGATCGGGTCTTCTCTGTTAACAGGCTTAACTGGTCCATAGCGATGAAGATTTGCTTATGACTTTTTAAGAAGGCTTCAATGATTTTTTCATTTGTTTGAGATTCAATGTTTTTAAACATGATTGAGTCTTCAATCAAAATTGGAAGAGATGTAATATTCAACATAGCCAAGTCCAATGCCATTAGATCAGAATATGATTTTCCTGTACCAGAGTCGTTAAAGTGCTCAAAAAAATAGTTTCGGTCACTCAACTTAATTTTAGGGTAAAGCTTTCCTTCTGGATATATTTCAGCACAAATTATCCCGACAGCGGCATTAATCAACACTTCAATTGAATCAAGGGTTTCTTTTATTTTTTCATTTATATCTTCTTTAATCTTTTTGACATCACTATCAACTTTCTCTTTGAGTTTTGTATATGTAACAATGCTTTCAATATCTTTTTTCCTAATAGTTAATGTTAGGATATCAGTAACAACCTGAGTTGGTTTATCAACAATCCCGACAGAGAGGTTTATGACATCGGTCTTTTCTTTCAATGCATTATCAACCTCATCGAGTTGTAACTGCAAAGAATCAAGCTCTTCCTTAATTTTATCTTTCAATATTTTAGCAATTCCGGAATGAAATTCCTCGACTTCCTTGATCCTTTCGATATTTATTGAAGGTATAAAGTCAATTAGCTTAGAAAAGTATTTTTCATTGATTGGTCTTGAATGGTTTAAATTATTTTTCAACCTAAGCACTTTATTGCATAGAGAAGATTTAGTTTCGAGCAATTCACTCTTTTCCTTAACAAGCTCTAAATTTCGCTCATTAATAATTTCTTCAATATTATTGATGTAGCCGGTCAAATCGTTTTTTATGAAATTGATCTTATCATCAATCTCATGCAATTCCTTTTCTAAAGCCTTAGCTTCACGCTTACCCGCCTTTACTATAACTCCTTGTTTTATTGCTGCATCAATGCTGCTTTTCAATGCATCCTGTTTTTTCTTACTATTATTCATTTCTTCGAAAACATCAGAATAACCAAAGGTTTTAATCAAAAAATCTTTTATATCACTATATTTTTCTGATGGAACACTATGCAGGGGATGCTCTGGGTCTTCATTTCCCTTCCTCCAGATTCTAATGAATCTGGATGTAAGATTTCTGAAACTAGGTCCCCCACTTGAAAAATTATATGATTGAAAAAGGAACTCCCTAAACTCTTCGATAGACTTCTTACCGTTTTCTACACAAAAGAAAACTTCATTTGGTGATTCAGTATCCCTTGAAATTCTATAGCAAACCTCATCAAACTGGAACGTTGCATAGATAGTTAAATGACCTTTTCTATCTATTACATCAGCACATTTTTCAATGAAAGATGTTCCACCAAAAACGAAGTCGATCAAATAAAGGACTGAAGACTTGCCGATTGAGTTAGCTCCACTCCTTGGCCCAAGAATTGCATTCAATCCTTTGTTAAACTTTAGAAAATTACGAGATAACTTATCACAATATATTGACGTCAGCATTTTTTAATCCTTCTACCTTCAATCAATTCTATTTTACCCAAAATATACAGAACATCTAAAGAATACACAAATTCATCAAGATTTGAGAATGAAACTGAAACCCTATCATACAAATCAATTAAATCAATAACATCGAATTTTTCTTCGAGCACCACCAACATTTTATAAATAATTGAATTTTTAAGCGGAATGCTTTTGTTTGGGACTATCATCAGAACACCTCACAATTCTGAATGAAAAAAGAAATGAGCGTTTCAGATGCTATCCTATTTTTAGACTCACAAGTTAGATGAACCCACTCCACTAAAGAATCAAATATCTTTTCTTTTTCGACACCGTCTCGCCTCAAACTTAAATAATGCACTTTCACTTCCGTAAAAATCAATTCCGATGTCCCTGGCTTTAATTGCTCAACCTCTTGAAATAGTCTAAAAATATCATGGTAAAAATAATTTACATAACCTTGAACTTTGAATTTAAGAAGGAACTCTTTTTCATTAGGTAGCTTGGTCTCAATGGTCTTTGCATCGAACTCAAGTTTAACTCTGGAATTACCCGATAATTCTGAAAGCTTTTCGATAAGATAATTAATATCTTCAGTTAAATGGAAAGTAGATAAGCTGTTTTTGATCAAAGCATTTTGAGAAGATGCTTTTTTCAACTTACACATTTCTCGATAGCCTTCAACTGTGCGTGGATTATCAAAAACTTTATGGCAATCCTTACACAGTGCAATTAAGTTCCCAATATCTTCAGCATCTTCAGTTAATCGCTCTTCATCTTTTAATAAAGTAACTTCATGTGGAAGCGGAGAGTGAGGATATATGTGTGCAATTTCATAAACTTTAACCAACGACTTTTTTGCTTTTTTCAAAAGTGCTTTGTTACATTTCGGGCAAAGCCCATTAACCTCATCACATAAGGCCAAATTTTTATTATGAGTATTGGATCCTCTGTTTTCAGCCACAACTTACTCCTGTAAATCGCCATTGATAGTGCCTAAGCAATCTTGAAAAGTTGCAGGGGCGCTCACAATTATTTGTTAAATCTCATTATTTTTATGGAAGGCCTTAGTCTGTTACAGTAACTAACTATTGATTTCTTTTCTAGCAAAATCATAGGGGCTGATAGCAGCATCTTCATTAGCTTTAAGAAAATCAGCCCACCACTGAACCATCATACGTCGCTCATCTAAATGCTCAGATGTATGGATGTATGCCGCACGTACATTGTTACGCTCTGAATGGCTTAATTGGCGTTCTATAGCGTCATCACTCCATAACCCTGACTCACCCAACGCACCACGTGCCATCGTCCTAAATCCATGACCGCAAACTTCGGTTTTCGTGTCATACCCCATTGTACGCAAGGCGCTGTTCACCGTGTTCTCACTCATGACCTTAGTTGCGTCGTGGTCCCCTGGAAACAGCAGCTCTTTATCACCACTAATCTGCTTAAGCCGCTCTAACAAAACCATAGCCTGACGACTGAGGGGAACGATGTGCTCCTCTTTCATCTTCATGCCACGGTATGAGTAACGTACGCCTTTAATTTCTTCCCGCTTTGCAGGTATGCGCCATATAGCTTTATCGAAGTCAAACTCATCCCAGTGCGCAAAACGCAACTCACTTGAACGAACAAAGGTCAGCAACGATAGCTCAACCGCAATGCGCGTCATTACACGGCCACGGTATGCCGCAAGACGAGCTAGGAATTCAGGGAAGCGGCTGGAAGGTAATGCCGGGTAATGCCGCGATTTGGTTGTTGATAACGCGCCAGCCATATCACTGGCCGGGTTTGAGTCAATGTAATCGTTCTGTACGGCATAACGCATAATGGCCGTAACGCGCTGCTGAAGACGCTGCGCAACATCGTGCTTACCCGTTGCATCAACTTGTTTAATCGGGGCTAACAAATGACTGGTTTTGAGCTGGCGAATATCTGACGTACCAATATGCGGAAAGATATAAAGCTCAAGATAACGGAGAACGCGTGAACGATGGTCTTCGCTCCAGCGCTTGTTACTGGCATGCCATTCGCGGGCTATCGTTTCAAAAGTATAAGCCCCTGCATTTTCAGCCTGGGCTTCTTTCTGTTCAGCTTTGGGGTCAATCCCCTGCCCTAATACTTTTTTGGCTTCATCACGCTTAGCACGCGCTTCAGCAAGCGTGACTGTCGGCCAGACGCCAAAGGCAAGCCGGTCCTCTTTTTTGTCGGCTGGCCGTCGGTACTTCATACGCCAGTACTTTGATCCTTTGGTAGTGACCTCAAGGTACAAACCGCCACCATCAGCCATTTTATAGGTTTTTTCTTTAGGCTTTGCAGTATCGACCTGGCGGGCATTCAGCTTCATTTTGGGGGCACATTTCTTATCGAAGTGGGGATGCCCCCAATTATGCCCCCAGCAGGGTCTGGATTGCAACGGATGTGCTCGGAAGACACCGGATGATAAAGTCGGACTACATGTTGATTTTAAAGGTTTTTTTGTACTTCCTCGGACGAGGATGGACAGGATACTGGTGCCGAAGGCCGGACTCGAACCGGCACACCTTTCGATGGTTGATTTTGAATCAACTGCGTCTACCGATTTCGCCACTTCGGCACTGAAGGGATGCGGAAAACGTTGTGGATTATACCGTTGCCCCCTGTTTCCGCAACCCTTATCCGCAGACGCCGATGCAACTGCTGAAAAAAACGTCTTCCAAGTTCTCATCCACGCCGCATAGCCTCTCTGGCTGGAATCCTGCCCTTTCCCCTGTCCGCGCTGAACAGTTGCTTCAGTACGCTGGTTTCACTGGCACAGCGTGACGAAACAGCCTGGGCGCAGTGAAACGGATGGCCTTACAGCCGAATGAGTAAACGCTGATATTCTGTTAACCAGCCGATCTACTCCGCAACAGGCTTCACGTCAGTGACCAGCGCCGGCAAGTCCCAGGTGCCGCCCGCATGGATATAGCGGCACATGCCGGTTCCGCCGTCATAACTTTTACGGAAAGCCTGACCATCCCAGACCCAGCTCTCCTGGCTCATGCAGTCCCCGATGCCCCGGCCTTTCTGCACACTGGTAATCTCGCCCTTGTCGTAATCTGACCCGGAAACGGTCACCAGCTCAGGCTTGTCTTTTAGCTGCTTATCGATGACCCAGTAGCCATAGCCTTCGTTATAAGCAGCTCGCCAGCAGAGCGCCGACAGTAAAGCGTGGCCGTCATCCAGTGGCGTCAAAGAGAGTCCATCCGTCTCCGGATCGCTGTTCTCGGCCGGTGAAAACAGGCTGTCGCAGGTGTCATCGTCATTGTGATTGACCGATGCCAGCAACCGGGTTTTCAGCGCATCGGCTTCTTGTGCGGTCAGCAAGCGAGGTTCGCCGCTCAGAGTTTTTGCCGCCTGAATGACCGGTGCGGGTACGGCCTTAGCCACGCTGCTTTCGGGCTTATTGCCTTTTCTGGTGAGCGCGCCTGGCGTGCCGATACGGCCCTGTACGTCGTCGGCTTTCAGCAGCACAGCAGATGCACCTTCGCCGGAAAGCTGAAATGGCTTTGAGCCGCCCTTAAATTCGACCTTACCATTGCCTTTAACGGCACTGATGACCGCAGCGGTCTGGCTGGCTGACAGCCGCCAGTTGTCATCGGCCGCCGTCAGATCGCCCGCTGACTTGCCGTCGATCCACAGCGTCAGCTTCTCCGCGGGTTCGCTGTCATCTTCGGTATCGCCCAGCGTTACCTCTCCCACCGTCTCCGTTGCGGGGCCTGCGGCGCGGGTGAGCAGAATGGAGCCGGAGGGATCCTCTTCTTTGCCATAACCCGCCATGCGACAGGTCAGCGTATTATCACAGACGACTTCCCAGTCTTTATGCTGAAGCGTTGTTCCGCTCTGAGCGGCCTGAGCCGACAGAGAGAACGCCGCCAGCACGAAAAGCATCGGTTTACAGTTCACTTTATTCCCTCAGGTTTTATGTCTGCCCGGTCCGCGCGGATAGCGTCTGATTATATCGAAGAAGGTATTGTGCAGTTATCCGTTTTATTTTCCCCCAACGCAAAAGAGCCAGCCTTGCGGCTGGCTCTTCCTTGCATCTTCAGCATCGGCTATCAGTGATACCCGTCAGCACCGGTTGTCAGGATCGGTGCCTCAGTGCGAATGGTCATAATCGCGGTGATGCAGTTTGTTCTCTACCTTATCCTTCACTTCGCTGGCTTTCTCGCCTACCTTCTCCGTCAGGCTCTCTTTATGGTCGCGGTTATGTGCGCCGGGTGACTGCGAAGCGGCTGCAGGTTTCACCCCTGCCGTTGTACCCGGCAACTCACTTTCCAGACCACCTCGTGCATGGTCGATATCCACTTCCTGACGACGGACTGTATCATTAATGGTCTCGGTACGGTCGCTGCCGTCGGTGCGTACCACCACTTCTTCTTTCACATGCGCCGTTTTGTTAATCACCGGCTGCTCATGGGTCTCAGCGACCTCGACGGTTTTCTCCGACCAGTCCACTTCGCCGGCCAGCGCGGGTTCGTTCACCGAGCGGCGGAAAATGTCGGCGTGCTGCTCATGCAGTGAGATCTCTTCAGAGACGGTATCGGTTACCGTATAGCGGCGCACACGCGTGGAGCCCTCGCTGACCAGACGTTTACCCACTTCTATCTGCTCTTCAGCCAGACGCAGAATATCGGCTTCGCTCTCATCGCCGGTCAGCGAGGTGCGTCGCGGTTCCGCCTGGCGTTCGTTCGTCTCACCGGCAAACTGCTTACCGGCTGTCGGGTTGATGCCCGGCGCGCTGGTGCCGCCTTCCAGTGAACTCTGCATTCTTGATGGTACATCCACCGAGTCATGCGAATGGAGAATCATCATGGCGCGAGCCAGCTTCTCCTCCTCAGTACGGATAGTCAGCACTACGCCGCCCTTGTCCATCGCCCGGGTATAAACATCCGCCTGATCCTGATCGACGGTATGACCAAACAGGCGCTGCCACAGGCTCGGATGGCGGACTGACTGCCCTTCCTGCTCTAAACGTTCTCCACTGATAAGACTGATGTCCCGATCGGAAAAGCCTGCTTTTACGAGATTTCTTTTCGCGGCCTCTGCCTGATTTGCAGAATCGAACAGTGTTACGATTTTTTCCTGTGCCATGATAGGTTCCTCTCTGTTAGCGGTTTTGATCGTCATCTCTTTCAACCTTTACCTGCTGCTCACGTCGTGTTACCACTTCCTGAAAAGGAACACTTTCCTGCACTTTTCGGATGTGGATCTCCTTTTTAAGCACCAGTTTTCTGACAATCTGGATTTCTTCTTCAACTACCGGGACAATCAGTACACCATTTTCTTCCCTGATGTCGGGCATCGTCTCTACGGGTTGTGATTTTGCTACATGCTCAACCTCAACCTTATCCCGGTTAAGCAGTGTACTGATGACCTCGTCATGCTCCGTTGTGGAACGGGTGACCCGGACATGTCCATCCACAATCTTTTGCTTCGTCAGGGCTATTTCCTCTTCAGCGAGTTTAAGCGTGACCTCTGCAGAATTATTGTGTTCTGGCTGCCCAGCCATATTGATTCTCCCGTTAAGATTAAATATCTGCCACAACTGCCTGACACAGTGATTAAGCATGAACACTCTCGCTGATTTCGCAAGCCGGAATAATAAAATTTCCAGCAGGTAAAATTTATATTCAGCCCGATCGTTAACATCGTTAAAATTAAAAACCCTGTTTTAACCGCTACGCTAAAAATATAAAATACATTAAAAACAGCGAGATAAAATCAGATAATTTCACCAATAAATAGTTGCCGACAGGTACATTACGTTATAATTCACATCGCTAAAATGCCAAAAAAATTAGCAGCAACCAGGACAATTCCTGCCTTAACGGGCGAGAATATTAAATAATATTTCAGCGCCAGATCTTTATTTACACGAACATCACATTTCGCGGCGAAATAACCAAAGCCGCGCTGCATTCTGTTATTTTTCGCCATTATTACAGAAGAGTCTTAAAGTCGAATTAAATAAAAAAGTTCAGGAACTTTCTGCGCCTCTGCTTCTCTTAGCAAAACTGAATAAGCAGATACCGAGGTAAAGATGAAACAGGCACAACGCAGTGTGTGGGGATGGGGACTGGCTGCGCTTCTGGTGGCAGGCAGTGCTTCGGCGGCAAGCTGGCAGGATCAACTGAGCAGCGCGGCGTCGCAACTCAGCCAGCAGAACAACGCTAACACCACCAGCAGCGCCACCCAGCAGAACGGCGGGCTGTCGCTCTCTTCGATTACCAGCCTGCTGGGCGGCGGTGACAAAGCGGTCAGTGCCAACAGCATGACTAACGCCGCTGGCGTGATGCAGTACTGCGTCGAGCACAACGTGGTGAAAAACAATGTGCAGTCGGTGAAAGATCAGGTACTGAGCAAGCTTGGCCTGAACACCACTACCGCGCAGGAGCAGAAAACCGATTACACCCAGGGTGTGGCAGGCCTGCTCAATACCGGCAACGGCCAGCAGCTTAACCTGCAGAGCCTGAGCAACTCGCCGATGGGTGAGAAGCTGAAAACCAAAGCCTGTGACGTCGTCCTGAAGCAGGGCAAAAACTTCATCTCCTGATCCCCTTCTCTCTGCTCCTCTCTCTGCCGCGAGGGGAGTATCAAATGCCCCGATGCTGTGACGCCTGACATTCCCTTAACCTGGGGTTGGGCGCTATAGTGTTGTTTTGGTTTCTACAGGACAGCACGCATGAAAGGCATCAACATCGCACTTTACTTCGACCCCGATCAGATTCAGGCCTGCGTTCACCAACAGGATGGCAGCTATCTCAGTAAAAAATTCGAGTATGACGATGGCGTGATTGAAGAAATCTACCAGTGGCTGGAGCAGTACGAACCCAACCGTACCCACATCTGCCTGATTGAAAATGAAACCGCCGAGCTGCTGGCCGATGAGCTGGTCGACAGCGGATATCGCGTCCATCAGGTCACCATGCACCAGCTACTGAGCTGGTTCGCCGCAGAGCCGCCGTCGACGCCCGATGGCACGCCTATGCGCGCGATGCTGCGCTTCCTGGAAGATGAACATCCGCGTGAATATGAGTCGCGTACCCCGCAGACCGAAGCGCTGATGGAGATGTTCGATGAGCTGGATGCGCTGGAGATGGTGGAAGATGACACCGATGAAGACACGCTGTCAGCCGACCTGCTGCGCGCCATGAAGAAGCACCGGATCACCGCCAGCGCCGCCGCGCAGCGTCTGCTGCCGGAGGTAAACGAACGTATCCGCGAACATCTGATGCAGTATCCCGAACTGATGACGCCCGAAATCCTGCAGGACTTCTTCCCGGAACTGCTTGAGGCGCTGGAGCGGCCGAAACACTAATCGGGGAGATCACCGATGCTGGAACTGATTAAAGCGGTCAGCCTGGGGCTGGTCGTCATCCTGCCGCTGGCTAATCCGCTCACCACCGTAGCCCTGTTTTTAGGGCTGGCGGGCGAGATGAACTTCCAGGAACGAAACCGTCAGGCGCGCCAGGCGTCCCTCTATGTCTTCGCCATCATGATGGTGGCCTGGTACGCGGGCAACGCGGTGCTGCATACCTTTGGTATCTCCATTCCGGGCCTGCGCATTGCGGGCGGGCTGATCGTCGCCTTTATCGGTTTCCGGATGCTGTTCCCGGCGAAGCCGGCGGGTCATTCGGTTGAGGCGAAGCAGAAGCTGGATGAGCTGGATGAGGCCAAAGAGCCGGTAAATATCGCGTTTGTGCCGCTGGCGATGCCGAGCACCGCCGGGCCGGGTACGATCGCGATGATCATCTCTTCTGCCTCAACGGTAAAAAGCGGCGTTGATTTTCCCGCCTGGGTGATCAGCGTCGCGCCGGTGCTGACCTTCCTGCTGGTCAGCCTGATCCTCTGGATCTCACTGCGCAGTTCAGGGGCCATCATGAAGCTGGTCGGGAAAAGTGGCATTGAGGCGATCTCGCGCCTGATGGGATTTTTGCTGGTCTGTATGGGCGTGCAGTTTGTCATTAATGGCGTACTGGAAGTGGCGCACACCTTTCACTAAGAGATAGCCCCCTCTCACCTTAACAGAGGGGGCCATCTGACCGGTTACTTCAGCGTTTTACGCACGTCAGCAACCTGATCGCGACTCACCGCAGGCGCGGTGTTACTCCAGCCCTGACGAATAAAGGTCGCCAGCTGCGCGACTTCATCATCACTCAGCCGTCCGGCAAAGCCTGGCATCGCCAGTTTTGACGGGGCTTTCTCCGTCGAGGGCTGCTGCGCCCCGGCCAGAATGGTGTGGATCAGCCCGGTGGGATCCTTAGCGTTCACGATAGTCGCCTGATCCAGCTCCGGGAAGACGCCCGGGGCGCCTTTACCAGTGACGAAGTGACAGGCACCGCAGTTATCCAGATAGAGACGCTCGCCTTCGCTGAGGTTCTTCGCGGCGGTGAGTTTCGCTTCGGTCGCCTGCTGCGCCTGCACGTTGACCGCCTGCAACGACGGGTTACCGCCCAGGAACTTCAGGTACGCCGCAATGGCGTTGAGATCGGCGTCGGTCATGTGTGAGCTGCTGTGTTCCACCACCGAGGTCATCTCTCCGCCAACCGCCGCTTTATCGTTGCGCCCGGTCTGCAGGTAATCCACTATCTCCTGCTGGCTCCAGTGCGGTATCCCGCGCAGTGACGGCACTTCCCAGTGGTTCAGGCTGCCGCCTGCCAGGAATTGATCGTCACCGCTGTCCAGAGCTTTCTCGTTCATGCCCAGCCCGCGCGGCGTATGGCAACTGCCGCAGTGACCCAGGCTCTCAACGATATAGGCGCCGCGATTAATCTCGGCGGACGCGCCGCCAATCGGCTGGAACGGCTTATCGGAAGTGAACGCCCAGTTCCAGAACCGCATCCCCCAGCGCTGACTGAACGGGAAACTCAGATCGGTTTCCGGCGGCTGCTCCGCGCTCGGCTGCACGCCTTTCATAAAGTAGACATAGAGCGCATGGATATCGGCATCGCTGATTTTCGCGTAATCCGGGTACGGCATCGCCGGATAGAGGCGTGAGCCGTCCGGCAGGATCCCTTTGCGCACCGCATCAGAGAACTGCTGCTCGCTGTAGTTACCGATGCCGTGCTGTTTATCCGGTGTGATGTTGGTCGAGAAGATGGTGCCGAGGTTCGACTCAATCGCCAGGCCACCGGAATAGGCAGGCTTGCCGGGCAGCGAGTGGCACGCCATGCAGTCACCCAGCCGGGAGAGATATTCGCCCTGCTTGATCAGTTGCGCCTCATCTTCGGCGTGAGCCGGCAGCGCAAAACCGCTGGCCAGCAGCACCGCGTTGGCGAACATAATAGATTTCAGTTTCAGCTTATTCATGCGCTTATGCCTGTACCAGTGGACCGGGATTTTTCAGGTAGTGATCTTTGATCGCCTGTGCCGCCATCAGGGTAATCGCACCGATGGTATCGGTCGGGTTCGCCTGGAAGTTCTGCGGGAAGGCGTTGCCGCCCGGCACAAAGACGTTATGCACATCCCAGCTCTGCAGGTACTTGTTGAGCGCCGAGGTTTTCGGGTTATCGCCCATCACCGCCCCGCCCACGTTGTGGGTGGAGACATATTTGGTGATATCGAAATCCGCGCCCATCGGCAGGAAGCTCATGCTCATGCTGTCCGGGTTCAGCTCTTTGGCGATGTTGCCGACGATACCCTTCAGGTGCTGCTGCAGCTTCAGCTCATTCTCTTTCCAGTTAAAGGTCATGCGCAGCAGCGGCAGTCCGCGGTGATCGTTGTAGTTCGGATCGAGATCCAGATAGATATCGCGGTAAGACTGGCAGGTGGTGGTGATGCTGATCTTCATCGAATGCCCGTACCACTCCTCCAGTCCCTCTTTATAGCCCATGCCCCAGGATGGCGTGCCTTTTGGCAGCGCGGTACTGATCGGCGTTCCGGTCGCCTGAGAGCTGTGGATCTTCGCGCCGCCAAGGAAGCCCAGCGACGGACCGTCGAAGTTGCCTGGCGAGATATCGTTGAACATCTGGCCGGTCGCGCCCGCGGTGGCATAAGGATTGAAGTGCTTATCTTTGAAGAACAGGGTCGCGCCGCCGTTCGACAGGAACGCATAGTTGCGGCCGACCACCCCCTCTTCGGTGATGGGGTTATAAGGCTTGCCGATACCGGAGAGCAGCATCAGACGCACGTTGTAGAGCTGGAAGCTGCTCAGCACCACGATTTTAGCGGGCTGGAAGCACTCGTTGCCCTGCGCATCGATGTAGATCACCCCTTTCGCGGTTTTCTTATCATCGTTCAGCACGACCTTGATCACTTCTGCGTTCACTTCATAGGAGAAGTTCGGCATACGCTTCAGCGAATCCATTACCGCAGTCTGTGGCGAGGCTTTGGAGTAGTTCAGGCAGGGGTATTTGCTGCAGTAGCCGCAGTAGTTACACGGGGCGATCTGGTTGCCGTAGGGGTTTTTCCACGCGCGCGACACACAGGCCGACGGGTTCGGGAACGGATGATAACCCAGCTTCGTGGCCGCCTCTTTAAACATCACGTTGTTCAGCGTGTCATCCAGCGCAGGCAGCGGATAAGGCTCAGAACGCGGACCTTCAAAGGGATCGCCGCCTTCCAGAATTTTGCCGCGCAGGTTGCCTGTGTTGCCCGACTGACCGCAGATCAGTTCGAATTTATAGTAGTAAGGCTCAATCTCTTCCCAGCTGAACGGGAAGTCCATCACCCGCATATCTTCCTGCAGGATCCCCGGCTTGTAAGCCTGATCCACGTAGGTCTTGAGTTTGATATCGGTCGGGGTCGGACGGATTAAAACCGCCGTCCAGTGCATCCCGGCGCCACCCACGCCCGTGCCCGGCGCAAACGCGCCCCACTTACGGGTCGGCAGCGCCGTCTGGCTGCTGTTGTAGCGCACGGTGACCGCCACTTCGGCGGGGGTCGCAAACACCTTGTTGCGCACCGCATAAGCATATTCATCCGCCGGTTTCGGGTAGGCGAATTCGTCATAATCGCGCTCGCCGCCGCGCTCCAGTGCGCGTACTTCCAGACCTGCCAGCGCCAGCTCGATGCTCATCAGCGAGCCTGCCCAGCCGAGGCCGCAGACCACGACGTCGACTTCTTTCTTAGTAACCTGTGCCATGATAATCCTGTTTACCTGATGTGGAAGCGCCTTATGCGCGTTCGCCCTTGATGCTGACCGGGCCCAGCGGATAAGGCACGTTGTGCTGTTTCACCCATTCGGTGAAGCTGGCACGCGCGCCAGGGAAGCCGATGGCGATCCAGGCTTTCATGCCTTTATTACCGCCGTACATCGGGTCGGCCAGGTAGCCATGTTTGGTATCTGAGAGCAGCTGGCTGAAGAAGTGAGCCGGTTTGAGATCGGCCTCGCCCAGCGCGGCAAAATCAATCTGGTTTTTGTTTACCTGGGTCAGCACCGCATCTTTCTCCTCCAGCGTCAGCGCATGGAACGCTTTCTGGTGGGTGTTCTGCGACCACTGATCGATCAGCCGGATCCCGGTCTTGTAGATCTGCTGAGGACGAAACGGGATCTGGTAGCCCAGCGTCGCCGGTGCCTGGGTATTAAATGGCCCCTGCAGATAGATCTCGCTGCCAAAATCTTCGCTGTGCAGCTGCTGGTCGATGAAGATCGGCACGTTGGTTTCCAGCGCGCCTGGCGCTTTACCTTTGCCGCCCGCCGGAATCAGTCGGTCCGTCGCGGCCAGAATAAACTGCCACTCATCCGCACTGAAAAAGATCGGTTTGTAATCGGCTAACTCGGGAGCGGCCATTTCTGCAGCCTGCGCCGCAGTAAGGCCTTTGAAGACCAGTTCACTGAGCGGCAGCGCAAGCAGTGAACCGAGCAAAAATTTACGCCTGGTGGTGGGTTTTTCTAACAGCATATCCGCACGACTCTCATCTGCTGAATACCTGGCTTATCCGTTCTGGCGCGAAAAAATGCGTGCCGGCGGAAAAGGGTCCGCAGAGATAAACACACAAGACAGACGACGGCAGAACAGGGAAAGGCAGGTAAAATTATGGTTCGGTGACTAACGGAACATATCGGTTAATAACCTGGCAATCTTAGGGATATAACTATTTCTGAATGTAAAAATTGAATTTAAAATATTTCAGAGTAAAGGTTTATCATGCTGTTGCGGAGGGGTAACAAAGAGGTTAAAGATTTATAACGGGGAAATTGCCAATAAAACCTTATAAACATCGGGTATTTAGCTGTTTTAACGCAAAAATGAGGGTTGTTATTTTCATTCCGTCATCATCACCCAAAATAACCAATAAAAAAATATCATATTTTCCTGCACGATTATCCTGCCAGGTACTTATCCTGGCGTAATATCCATGAAGATGCCATCAGACAATGTGCAATCTGTCATCGTCTGCGGTCAGCTTTTTTAATTCCTCCTGTTCTTTGCGTCACGGTATAATAACGAAAAGATACTATTATGCTTTATTTTTTGCCTGGCTGGCGACGCAAAATATTGTGCAAAGCATAGAAAAAACCGGCATTTTGAGATTATCCGCCGCCCGGTAGTGTAGAGCACATCGACGACTCAGGACCTTTTCCGATGCGCAAAACGCTCTTCTCACTCTTTACCGCTCTGGCGCTGTCTCACGCCGCCCACGCCGCGACGCCTGCCGATACGCTGGTGGTCGCCGTTCCGCTGGATGGCATTATCAGTTTTGACCCGGCCGAAAGTTTTGAAACGGTCAGCAACAGCAGCCTGCGCAATATCTATCAGACGCTGCTGGCGCCGGATCATCAGGATCCGCAGCAGCTCTCACCACTGGCGGCCACGCGCTGGCAGCCGGGGAAAACGCCTCACAGTCTGGTGTTTGACCTTAACCCACAGGCCCGCTTCGCCAGCGGCAATCCGCTGACAGCCCAGGATGTCGTCTTCTCCTTAACCCGTGCGGTGAAGCTCAACAAAGCGCCCTCTTTTATCCTGGCCGAGTTTGGCTGGACGCCGGAAAACATCGACCAGCAATTCACGGTGATCAACGATCATCAGCTTGAACTGCGCTGGCCTGCGCAGATCGGCAGCGATCTGGCGCTGCGTCTGCTGACCGCGCCGGTCGCCTCGATTGTCGACAGCAACGTGGCGCGGGAGCACGCCAGCAATAATGACTACGGCAACGGCTGGCTGAAAACGCACTCCGCCGGCAGCGCGGCGTATGCCATCCGACAGTTTGTGCCGCTGCAGGCGCTGGTGCTGGAGGCGAACCCCTACAGTACGCAGAAGCCGCACCTGAAACGGGTGCTGCTGAAAGGGGTCGCCGATCCCGGCAGCCGCCGCCTGCTGCTCCAGCAGGGCGATGTGGATGTGGCTTATCAGCTCGGCTCGGACCAGATTGCGGCGCTGAAAAGCGTGCCGGATGTGCGCGTGGATGCTTTCCCGTCCAGCCTGATTTACTACGTCGGCTTTAACACCCAAAACCCGCAGCAACCGGCGCTGGGCAATCCGGCTCTGTGGCAGGCGGCACGCTGGCTGGTCGACTATCACAGCCTGGCAAACCAGCTGCTGAAAGGTCAGTACCGCATTCATCAGAGCTTCCTGCCAGACGGGTTCGACGGCGCGCTGAACAGTACGCCGTTCCACTACGATCTAAAAAAGGCGCAGGCGATCCTGCAGAAAGGCGGCATTAAGCCGGGCACCCGCATCGCACTGACGGTGGTGAACCAGCCCCCTTACATTGACGTGGCGCAGGCGCTGCAGGCGAGCTTTGCCAAAGCGGATGTGCAGCTCGATCTCCAGCCGGTGGCGGAATCAGCGCTCTGGAGCAAAATGCGCAGCCGTGACTTCCAGGCAATCTTCACTTACTGGGGCGCGGACTATATTGATCCCAATACCAACGCCAGTACCTTTGCTTTTAACGTGCCGGGCGGCGGCAAAACCCTGGCGTGGCGCGTCGGCTGGTCCATCCCGGAATTAAGCGCGCAGACCCGTGCCGCCGCCGGAGAAGGCGACGCAGTGAAGCGCCGCAGCCTCTACACCGGGCTGCAGACCCGCATCCAGCAGGATTCGCCGTTTGTCGTGCTGTTACAGGGCGCGGTTCAGGTGGCGGTTCGCAGCAATCTCAGCCATCTGCAGCAGGGCATCGGTGTCAGCCTGCTTAATTTCGAAGCGGTACAGAAGTAAACCCGCTTCAGGCCGCTGCGTGACAGGCAGCGGCCCCTTTTCTGTAAGATTGTTCTCCTCGTGCAGACCTCCGGCTTGCTATCCTTCAGGCATACCCTTTAGCCAGGAGTGAAAAGCATGACTGCCCCGCTACTGATTGCGCGTACCCCCGACACCGAACTTCATCTGTTACCGCAGATGGCCAACCGCCACGGCCTGATCACCGGCGCGACCGGGACCGGTAAAACCGTCACGCTGCAGAAGCTGGCCGAAGCGTTCTCCACCAGCGGCGTGCCGGTCTTTATGGCCGACGTGAAAGGCGATCTGACCGGTGTGGCGATGGCGGGTCAGTCCGGTGAAAAGCTGCAGGCGCGACTGGCAAAAATCGGCGTGACCGACTGGCAGCCGCAGAGCAATCCGGTGGTGCTGTGGGATATCTTCGGCGAGAAAGGTCATCCGGTACGCGCCACCGTCTCCGATCTCGGGCCGCTGCTGCTGGCGCGGCTGCTGAATCTGAATGAGGTACAGAGCGGCGTACTGCAGATTATTTTCCGCATCGCCGATGACCAGGGGCTGCTCCTGCTGGACTTCAAGGACCTGCGCGCCATGACGCAGTACATCGGTGACAACGCGAAAAGTTTTCAGAGTCACTATGGCAACATTAACAGCGCCTCGGTCGGTGCCATCCAGCGCGGACTGCTGACGCTGGAGCAGCAGGGCGCGGAACACTTTTTTGGCGAACCGATGCTGGATATCGCCGACTGGATGCGCGTCGACAGCAACGGCAAAGGCGTCATTAATATCCTCTCCGCCGAGAAGCTTTATCAGATGCCGAAGCTCTACGCCACCAGCCTGCTGTGGCTGCTGTCGGAGCTCTATGAACGCCTGCCGGAAACGGGCGACCCTGATAAGCCAAAGCTGGTTTTCTTCTTTGACGAAGCGCATCTGCTGTTCAACGACGCGCCGCCGGTGCTGCTGGAGAAGATCGAACAGGTGATGCGGCTGATCCGCTCGAAAGGCGTCGGCGTCTGGTTTGTGACGCAGAACCCGGCCGACATCCCTGACCGGGTGCTGGGCCAGCTTGGCAACCGCGTCCAGCACGCCCTGCGCGCCTTTACGCCGCGGGATCAGAAAGCGGTCAGAACCGCGGCCGAAACCCTGCGCACCAATCCGGCTTTTGACAGCGTGGAAGCGATTCAGGCGCTGGGCACCGGTGAAGCGCTGATCTCTTTCCTGGATGAAAAAGGCAGCCCGTCGGTGGTGGAACGCGCAATGGTGATTGCGCCCGGTTCGCGCATGGGGCCGGTCACCGGCGATGAACGCAACGGTCTGATCAATCACTCCCCGCTGTATGGTAAATATGATACTGAAGTCGACCGCGAATCGGCGTTTGAAAAGCTGCAACAGGGTTTCCAGGCCGCCAGCGAGCAGGCCAGCGCGCCGCCGGCCAAAGGCAGCGATGTTGCCGTCGACAACGGCATCCTCGGCGGACTGAAAGATATCCTGTTTGGTCATACCGGCCCGCGCGGCGGCAGACATGATGGGGTGGTGCAGACGATGGCGAAAAGCGCCACCCGCCAGATCACCAATCAGATCATCCGTGGCGTACTCGGCAGCCTGCTGGGTGGTCGTCGCCGGTAAACCCGGCTCTCTGCTAAGATCAGGTTATGGATAAACAACACGAACTGAAACGGATGAAGCGCCTGGCCCTGCTGCTGTTGCTGCTGGCCGCCGCCACCTTTGTTGTCACCCTTTTTCTGCCGCCCGGCTTCTGGGTCAGCGGGGTTAAAGCGATTGCCGAGGCCGCCATGGTCGGCGCCCTGGCAGACTGGTTCGCCGTCGTGGCGCTGTTCCGGCGGGTGCCGGTACCCTTTATCTCACGCCACACCGCCATTATTCCGCGCAACAAAGATCGCATCGGTGAAAACCTGGGCCGCTTCGTCCAGGAGAAGTTTCTGGATACCGATTCGCTGCTGAATCTGATCCGCCGCCACGATCCCTCACAGCTGCTGGCGCAGTGGCTGAATACGCCCGGTAACGCCGACCGTATCGGCCGCCATCTGCTGCAGGTGATGCGCGGCTTTCTTGATCTCACCGATGACGCGCGCATCCAGACCTTTATGCGTCGTGCGGTGCATCGCGCTATCGACAAGGTGGATCTCAGCCAGACCAGCGCCATGGTGCTGGAGAGCCTGACCCGGAATAACCGCCATCAGGCGCTGCTGGACGCGGCCATCGATCAGCTGCTGAAGCTGCTGCACAAGCCCGCGACCCGCGAGTTTATCGCCCTGCAGCTGGTGCGCTGGCTGAAGCGCGAGCATCCCATCAAAGCCAAAATGTTGCCGACCGAGTGGCTGGGCGAACACAGCGCCGAGCTGGTAGCGAACGCGGTCGACTCCCTGCTGGATGATGTGGCAAGGGATCAGGGGCATGAGCTGCGCCTGGGCTTTAACCGGGCGGTAGAGAAGCTGATTGTCAGACTGCAGAACGACCCGGAAATGGCCGCACGCGCCGAAGAGATTAAAGGCTGGCTGAAAGAGGATGCCGCCTTCAACCGTTACATCGGCGAGCTGTGGAATGATATGCGCAGCTGGCTCAAGGCCGATCTCAGCAGCGAGGATTCGCGCGTGCAGGAGAAAGTGCGTGGTGCAGCCCTGTGGCTGGGGGAAACGCTGGCGGCCGATCCGGCACTGCGCGACTCTATGAACCAGCATCTGGAGCAGGCGGCGCGCAGCGTGGCGCCGGAGTTCGCCAGCTTCCTGACGCGTCACATCAGCGACACCGTGAAGAGCTGGGACGCGCGCGATATGTCGCAGCAGATCGAACTCAATATCGGCAAAGACCTGCAGTTTATCCGTATCAACGGCACGCTGGTGGGCGGCACCATCGGCCTGATCCTCTATCTGCTGTCGCAGCTGCCCGCGGCGCTGCCGGTGGTCTCAGGCTGGATAAGCCGCATCGCCTGAAGTCACTTACAGCCGCTGTCACCGTCACGCCGGACGACTGCCGGACCTAAAATGAGAGTTACACACCTCCTGCTGCCATAGCGGGCCACGGATGGCCACACGGTCACCGCTACGCCGGACGACGCCCAGGCGTAAAGCCGCGGGAGCCCCTGTAGCCCGGGTACAAAAAAGGCCGCTATCGCGGCCTTTCCTTTTACTGCCTTTACTTCGCTTAACGCCGCTTAATCAGCATAAACATACTGATCGCGAAGAATGCGAAACTTGGCAGAATCGCGCCCAGAACCGGCGGCAGACCATAAACCAGGCTCAGCGGGCCGAATATCTGATCCAGTACGTAAAACAGGAAGCCAAAACTGATACCGGTCACCACCCGCACGCCCATCGACACGCTACGCAGTGGACCAAAGATAAACGACAGCGCCATCAGCATCATCACTGCCACCGACAGTGGCTGGAAGATTTTGCTCCACATATTCAGCTGATAACGTCCCGCTTCCTGACCGCTCTGCTTCAGATACTTACTGTAGCTGTGCAGGCCGCGAATCGACAACGCATCGGGATCCAGCGCCACCACACCCAGCTTGTCTGGGGTCAGGTTGGTCTTCCATTCGCCGCTCAGGCTCTGGGAGCCGGTGATCTGTTTCGGATCGGTCAGGTCTGACTCATCCACCTGCGACAGCAGCCAGCGCTTTTTAGCCGCATCCCAGGTCGCCGTCGCCGCGTAACGTACGCTCTGCAGACGACGCTGATCGTTGAAGTTATAGATGCTGACGCCATCAATCTGATTGTCGCCTTTAATGCGCTCAATGTAGATGAAGTTGTTACCATCTTTGGCCCACAGACCGTTCTGCGTTGAAACCAGTGCGCCGCCGTAAAGTTGCTGAGCCCGGTAGTTACGCGCCATCTGCTCGCCCGACGGTGCCACAAACTCACCAATCGCCATCGTCAGCAGCACCAGCGGAATCGCTGTTTTCATGACGGAGAGCGCAACCTGCATGCGGGTAAAGCCCGCCGCCTGCATTACCACCAGCTCGCTGCGCTGCGCCAGCGCGCCCAGCCCCAGCAGCGCACCCAGCAGCGCCGCCATCGGGAAGAAAATCTCAATATCTTTAGGCACGCTGAGCAGAGTGTAATAACCGGCGCTCAGGGCGCTGTAGCTGCCCTGGCCGGTCTTGCGCAGCTGGTCGACGAACTTGATGATGCCGGAGAGCGACACCAGCATGAACAGCGTCAGCATGATGGTATTAAAGATGGTTTTACCGATATAGCGGTCAAGAACGCGAAACATCAGACCGACCCTCCGCGGGTAAAGCGGGCGCGAATCCGACGCATCGGCACCGTATCCCACAGGTTAAGAAGCACCGCCAGCACCAGATAGCTGATATTCACCACCCACATCCAGATGCCCGGATCCAGCCGTCCTTTCGCGCCGCTCGACTTAAGCGAGCTTTGCAGCAGGAAGAAGATCAGATAGAGCAGCATGGCAGGCAGCATCGACAGCACCCGGCCCTGGCGTGGATTCACCACGCTGAGCGGCACTACCATCAGCGCCATCACCAGCACCGAGAAGACCAGCGTCAGGCGCCAGTGCAGTTCAGCCCTGAAATCAGGGGTTTTATTCGCGAACAGTTCACGCAGACTCGCCTGTTCGGAATCGTTGGGATCGAGCGTCGGTGCTTTGTAGCCAATCACTGCCTGATAATCGTGGAAGTCGGTGATGCGGAAGTCGCGCAGCAGCGCGGTGCCCTCAAAGCGCGAGCCTTTATCCAGCGTCACAACCTGAGAGCCATCTTTACGTTGCTCCAGATGACCGCTGTCGGCCAGCACCACGGAAGGCCGTGCATTGCCTTTTGGCCGCAGCTGCGCCAGGAAGACGTTACCAAACTGGTTACCCTTTACATTCTCGACAAAGAGCACGGCGTTGCCGTCGCTGGAGGTCTGGAACTGTCCGGCAGCCATCGCCGCTGCACCCGGGTTCGCCTTGGCATTCTGCGTCACCTCATCCTGATAGCGGGATGACCAGGGCCCCAGCCAGATAACGTTGACGGCTGCTACCAGTGAGGTAAACAGCATCAGCACCATCGCGGCTTTGACCAGCACGGCCTTGCTCAGGCCGCAGGCGTGCATCACGGTAATTTCACTTTCCGTGTAGAGTCGTCCCAGCGTCATCAGGATCGCCAGAAACAGACTTAAGGGCAGTATAAGTTGTGCCATTTGAGGCACACCCAGTCCTAACAAGGTCAGAACGAGATTTGTCGGCACTTCGCCATCCACCGCGGCACCCAGGATCCTGACTAACTTCTGACAAAAGAAGATGAGCAGCAGGATAAACAGGATAGCCAGCTGGCTTTTGAGCGTTTCCCGAACCAGATATCTAATGATGATCACGCTTAGTACGCCTGTGAAAACTTGTCTTTTTGCAGGAAAATCGCTAGTTTCAACGCTTATCAGCCATTTTTCTTCATCAATGGCCGTCGTCGTAGCTAAAATTGTATGAAAAACGCGTCCGGGTGGTGAAAAAACAACATCTTGTCACCCTGATTCATTATGACCTCCAGCGGCAGAATGTCATGCTGCGACAATGAATAAATGGGTCATGAGCGCGCTACATTCTAGCGGCAGCAGCGGCCGTTGTCTTTAAGATTCAGGAGAGTGCATGGAGTTCAGTGTAAAAAGCGGAAGCCCGGAAAAACAGCGCAGTGCCTGCATTGTTGTTGGTGTTTTCGAACCGCGCCGTCTGTCACCGATTGCCGAGCAGCTGGATAAAATCAGCGACGGCTACATCAGCGCCCTGCTGCGCCGCGGCGAGCTGGAAGGAAAAGTGGGCCAGACACTGCTGCTGCATCATGTGCCAAATATCCTGTCTGAGCGTATTCTGCTGATTGGCTGCGGTAAAGAGCGCGAGCTGGATGAGCGTCAGTACAAGCAGGTGATCCAGAAAACTATTAATACGCTTAACGACACCGGTTCAATGGAAGCGGTCTGCTTCCTGACCGAGCTGCACGTCAAAGGCCGTAATACCTACTGGAAAGTGCGTCAGGCGGTGGAGACCTCAAAAGAGGCGCTCTACAATTTTGATCAGCTTAAGAGCAATAAAGCCGAGCCCCGTCGTCCACTGCGCAAACTGGTCTTTAATGTGCCAACCCGCCGTGAACTCACCAGCGGCGAACGGGCGATTCAGCACGGATTAGCCGTTGCTGCCGGTATGAAAGCTGCGAAAGATCTGGGCAACATGCCGCCCAATATCTGCAACGCCGCCTATCTGGCGTCGCAGGCGCGTCAGCTGGCTGATGCCTTCAGCAAAAATGTTACGACCCGGGTGATTGGCGAACAGCAGATGAAAGAGCTGGGCATGAACGCCTACCTCGCCGTCGGTGCCGGTTCGCAAAACGAATCGCTGATGTCCGTGATCGAATACAAAGGCAATCCGGACGCCGATGCGCGCCCGATTGTGCTGGTGGGTAAAGGGCTGACCTTTGACTCCGGCGGCATCTCTATCAAGCCTGCCGACAGCATGGACGAGATGAAGTATGACATGTGCGGCGCGGCGGCTGTCTATGGTGTAATGCGGATGGTGGCAGAGCTGAATCTGCCGCTGAACGTGGTGGGCGTGCTGGCCGGATGTGAAAACATGCCGGATGGCCGCTCAATGCGTCCGGGCGATGTCCTGACCACCATGTCAGGCCAGACGGTGGAAGTGCTGAATACCGATGCCGAAGGTCGTCTGGTGCTGTGCGACACACTGACTTACGTCGAACGTTTCGATCCGGAATTAGTGATTGACGTAGCGACGCTGACCGGTGCCTGCGTGATCGCGCTGGGCCACCACATCAGCGGCCTGCTGTCGAACCACAATCCGCTGGCGCATGAGCTGATCAGCGCCTCGGAGCAGTCGGGCGACCGCGCCTGGCGTCTGCCGATGGCAGATGAGTTCCAGGAGCAGCTGGAGTCCAACTTTGCCGATATGGGTAACATTGGCGGCCGTCCCGGTGGCGCGATTACCGCAGCCTGCTTCCTGGCCCGCTTTGCCCGCAAATATAACTGGGCACACCTGGATATCGCTGGCACCGCCTGGCGCTCCGGCAAAGCCAAAGGCGCGACCGGCCGCCCGGTTCCGATGCTGTCGCAGTTCCTGTTAAATCGGGCTGGATTAAACGGCGACGATTAAGCGCCCTCTTTTCTGGCAGCAGGGGCGGATCTGATTCCGCCCTTAATCTTCTGATGAGCTAACCGATGAAAAACGCAACCTTCTACGTGCTGGAAACCGATGCCCCCAGTGATGGCCTGAGCGCCGTTGAAGCGCTGGTGTGCGATCTGGCAGAAACACGCTGGCGGGCCGGAAAGCGGGTGTTGATCGCCTGCGAAGATGAGCAGCAGGCCATTCGTCTGGATGAGGCACTGTGGCAACGGCCGGCGAACGCCTTTGTGCCACATAACCTGGCGGGTGAAGGCCCGCGCTATGGTGCGCCCGTCGAGCTGGCCTGGCCTCAGCGTCGCGGCAGTGCCCCGCGCGACCTGCTGATTAGCCTGCTGCCCCACTTCGCAGATTTTGCTACTGCTTTCCATGAAGTGATAGACTTCGTTCCTCACGAGGATGCTCTCAAACAACTGGCGCGCGACCGCTATAAAGCGTATCGCAGCGTTGGATTCCAATTGAATACGGCAGCGCCACCACAGCCGCAAACGACATAGCAGAAATGGAAAAGACATATAACCCGCAAGATATCGAGCAGCCGCTTTACGAGCATTGGGAAAAGCAGGGCTACTTCAAACCGAATGGCGATACCCGCCAGGAAAGCTTTTGCATCATGATCCCGCCGCCGAACGTTACCGGTAGCTTGCACATGGGTCACGCCTTCCAGCAAACCATCATGGACACCATGATCCGTTACCAGCGCATGCAGGGAAAAAATACGCTGTGGCAGGCAGGTACCGACCACGCGGGCATCGCCACGCAGATGGTGGTTGAGCGCAAAATTGCGGCTGAAGAGGGAAAAACGCGCCAGGATTATGGCCGCGACGCCTTCATCGACAAAATCTGGCAGTGGAAAGCCGAGTCTGGCGGCACTATCACCCGTCAGATGCGCCGTCTGGGTAACTCCGTCGACTGGGAGCGCGAACGCTTCACGATGGACGAAGGGCTCTCCAACGCCGTTAAAGAGGTGTTTGTTCGCCTCTATAAAGAGAACCTGATCTACCGTGGCAAACGCCTGGTGAACTGGGACCCGAAACTGCGCACTGCGATCTCCGATCTGGAAGTGGAAAACCGCGAGAGCAAAGGCTCGATGTGGCACATCCGCTATCCGCTGGCTGAGGGTGCAAAAACGGCCGACGGTAAAGATTACCTGGTGGTGGCGACCACCCGTCCGGAAACCCTGCTGGGCGATACCGGTGTGGCCGTTAACCCGGAAGATCCACGCTACAAAGATCTGATCGGCAAATTTGTCATGCTGCCGCTGGTGGGCCGTCTGATCCCGATCGTCGGTGACGAACATGCCGACATGGAAAAAGGTACCGGCTGCGTCAAGATCACCCCGGCGCATGACTTCAACGACTATGAAGTCGGTCGTCGTCATCGCTTACCGATGATCAACATCCTGACCTTTGATGGTGATATCCGCGAACGCGCGCAGGTCTATGACACCAACGGTGAAGCGAGCGACGCCTGCTCTGACGAGATTCCGGCCGCGTTCCAGAAAATGGAACGCTTCGCCGCGCGTAAAGCGATTGTCGCCGCCGTCGATGCGTTGGGCCTGCTGGATGAGATCAAACCTCACGACCTGACCGTACCTTACGGCGACCGTGGCGGCGTGGTGATCGAACCGATGCTGACCGACCAGTGGTATGTGCGCACGGCCCCGCTGGCGAAAGTCGCAGTTGAAGCGGTGGAGAACGGCGACATCCAGTTCGTGCCAAAGCAGTATGAAAACATGTACTTCTCCTGGATGCGTGATATTCAGGACTGGTGTATTTCCCGTCAGCTCTGGTGGGGTCATCGTATCCCGGCGTGGTATGACGAGAACGGTAACGTCTATGTTGGCCGCACCGAAGACGAAGTGCGTGCAGAGAACAACCTGGCCGCCGATGTGGCGCTGCGTCAGGATGATGACGTACTGGATACCTGGTTCTCCTCAGGCCTGTGGACCTTCTCCACTCTGGGCTGGCCGGAAAACACCGAGGCGCTGCGCACCTTCCACCCGACCAGCGTGCTGGTCAGCGGCTTCGACATTATCTTCTTCTGGATTGCCCGCATGATCATGCTGACCATGCACTTCATCAAAGATGAAAACGGCAAACCGCAGGTGCCCTTTAAAACCGTCTACATGACCGGCCTGATCCGTGATGAAGAAGGTCAGAAGATGTCGAAATCCAAGGGCAACGTGATTGACCCGCTGGATATGGTCGATGGCATCTCGCTGGAAGATCTGCTGGAAAAACGCACCGGCAACATGATGCAACCGCAGCTGGCAGAGAAGATCCGTAAACGTACCGAGAAGCAGTTCCCGGACGGCATCGAGCCATCCGGCACCGATGCGCTGCGTTTCACCCTGGCGGCGCTGGCCTCTACCGGCCGCGACATCAACTGGGATATGAAGCGCCTGGAAGGGTATCGCAACTTCTGTAACAAGCTGTGGAACGCCAGCCGCTTCGTGCTGATGAACACCGAAGATCAGGATTGCGGACAGAACGGCGGCGAAATGACGCTGTCGCTGGCCGACCGCTGGATCCTGACCGAGTTCAACCATACCGTGAAAGCGTACCGCGAAGCGCTGGACAGCTATCGCTTTGATATCGCTGCCAACATCCTGTATGACTTCACCTGGAACCAGTTCTGTGACTGGTATCTGGAGCTGACCAAGCCGGTGATGAACAGCGGCAGCGAAGCGGAACTGCGCGGCACCCGCCATACGCTGGTACATGTGCTGGAAGCGCTGCTGCGTCTGGCGCACCCGATCATTCCGTTTATCACTGAAACCATCTGGCAGCGTGTCAAAGGGCTGAAAAACATCAGCGACGACACCATCATGCTGCAGCCGTTCCCGCAGTACGATGCGGCGAAAGAAGATGCCGAAGCGAAAGCGGACATCGAGTGGATGAAACAGGCGATCGTGGCGGTACGTAATATCCGTGCCGAAATGAACATCGCTCTGAGCAAGCCGCTGGATGTGCTGCTGCGTGACTGCTCCCCTGCCGCGCTGCGTCGCGTCGAGGCGAACCGCAACTTCCTGTCGCGCCTGGCGCGTCTGGAAAGCCTGACCATCCTGCCTGCGGGCGAGAAAGGTCCGGTGTCAGTGACCAAGCTGGTCGAAGGCGCAGAGCTGCTGATCCCGATGGCGGATCTGGTGGATAAAACCGCGGAGCTGGAGCGTCTGGCGAAAGAGCTGGTTAAGCTGGATGTGGAGATCGAGAAGATCGAGACCAAGCTGGCGAACGAAGGCTTCGTTTCGCGCGCGCCGGAAGCGGTGGTGGCGAAAGAGCGCGAGCGCGTCGCTGATCTGCAGCAGTCAAAAGCAAAACTGATTGAACAGCAGGCGGTCATTGCGGCATTGTAAGCGTCTTAGCTGACAGCTTATTCTTAAAGCCGGGCTTGCCCGGCTTTTTTATTGACCTCGTACAAATCCGGAAGAGATGATGACGACCAGCGCCAACCCGCTTTCTGACCTCCAGGTGCGGCCAATTACTGCCGCCGATAATCCGCATATTGCCCAGGTGATCCGTGATGTCTCCGCCGAGTTCGGCCTGACGGCGGACAAAGGTTATACCGTTTCCGATCCTCAGCTCGACCAGCTGTTTGAGCTCTACAGTGCCGAACAGAGCGCCTACTGGATCATTGAGTTTCAGGGTAAGGTCGTCGGCGGAGGCGGTGTCGCCCCCCTCGCCTGCAGCGCACCCGATATCTGCGAACTGCAGAAGATGTATTTTCTGCCAGCCATACGCGGTCAGGGACTGGCGCGCGAGCTGGCGCTGCGGGCGATGGAACATGCACGCCGTCACGGCTTCCGCCGCTGCTATCTGGAAACCACTGCCAGCCTGACGCGGGCGATTAAACTGTATGAGTCGCTGGGCTTTGCACATATCGACGCCGCAATGGGCTGCACCGGCCATGTTGACTGCGAAGTGCGAATGCTGAAAGCGCTGTAACAGCGGAACAGGTTCAGAACGCCGGCACGCCGCTGTGAAAACGGAGTTCGGTGTCCGGCTCGCTGATTAACCGCCCTTCCGTGACGCCAATCGCCTGCACCCGTGGCGTGATATCTTTCGCCGCAATCTGCGCCGCCAGGGTCAGATAGTCCTGATAGTGCCGCGCCTCGGAGCGCAGCAGCGACAGATAGAACTTCGCCAGCTCATCATCAAGATAAGGCGCCAGGCTGGCAAAACGCTCGCAGGCTAATGAGTTGCTCTCTTACTGCCAATTCTGCTGACGATTTTCAATCTAAAATGAGAAATATTTTAATGATGAGGTTTAAAATATTAATTAGCCGTTTCAGTGAGACTATTAAAGTCGCATCAGTTCAGTATAATGTGGTCCATCACAATAGATTGCTCGCGAAAAAACCGCTGACACAGGCCAGTTAAACCAGTTTTTGCCCAGCCAGCCAATTACGTAAAAACGATCATACATCTGGCAGTGCAGGAAAAAGGATTTTGCTCCATAAATAGAATATTAGCGTAAACGCGAAACGACAGGAAATAAAAATAAAACCGACTGAAACAGGAGAAGCTATATAAGAATGTCATCCGTTTCTCCGGACAGAGGGGAAGTGTTACGGCTTAATACTTTTTAGTAAAAAATGAACATAGCTACGCCGTTTTCACCTGTGAGTCGCCTGAAAAAAAGCATGTCAGCTTCTCTTGGCTAAAAACCTCTTTTCAACAAAGAGCTAAACTACGTAAAAAACACCAAATATCCGATGTGAAATTTATACTGGGTCATATATTGCGCATCAAATGAACAATTAATAAACAACTGGAAAATACCCAATCAAAGTATTGTAAAAGACGCTCTGTTCATTTCAATTCAAAATCAGTATTATCCATTAAATATTTTCCGCAAGATTGAGTTTCGACATATTTTCTGTTATCGATTTTCAGCCTTCAGGCTAGCTTTCAGCAAAACTTACACTTGGTTATGGTTAATACAGGAAAATATTACAACCTAATGGCGGAATGTAAACCTAAACATCGGTTGCTTCAGGGCCTCATCAACAGTATATGTTGATCAGCTCAACAAAAAAGCTTTTTTGTATTTTAAAGTATAATGTTAGTGTTTGTTGATTTAAAAATTCAAGGGGATAAGACACTATGCAATTCAATGAACTACATAGACTTTTTGAAAAAAACGATACGGATTTACATACACTTCAAAAGGAAGAAAATTTTAGCAGATATTTGCTGGTACGCTCTTTGGATAGCCATCATTTAATGGAGCTACTGGAAAAAAACGGCATTCAGAAATCAGAAAGTAATAAAACCGTTCTCTTATATGAGAAAATATTCAATTCCGATGTTTCGGAAGACGATTTAATAGATTATATTAAGTGTAAATATCCTGAAGTTCGCGATGAAAGGCTTGAGCAAGAGATTCATCTTCCGGAGATAATCAAGGAGTATGGTGAAGTTAAATGTGGTGTCAGAAATGACAATCTTAATGACACAGCTAAACAGCTTGTTCGCGATAAAAGCATTAGAACTAAGCAAGATCTGGAGATTAAAGTCGATAAATTACTTCAGGGAACGATCAAAGGATATATTCTTTGGCAGTACTATAATCAGGTGACAAATGATCTTGTAGAACATATATTTAATAACCATGCTAATGTAATTCCTACACTCCGGAAGATAAAATACGTAGATTTCATGGTCAAAATTGATGATAAAATCATTCCTTTTGATCTGAAAATCACCCATATATCGGATGAATTTTTTGACTTATTCACAAAAGGAATTTCAGAATCATCTGGTGGTGACGACTCATTCTCAATCGGCGAAAATGCTTCGGAAATAGAGATAATAAAAAACCACTATAAAAAATATAAAAAATCTTATAACCTTCCAAATTTTGGAGGACTTAAAAAAGATGAACTTATTAAAATATTGCTAGAAAAATCGCCTGATGTCAGCAATGATTTTGTTAACGATTTTTTTAAAAACAGACGAGATTTGGTTAATAAACTTTCTAAACATCTAAAAAAAGTTGAGTGGTGGAATTATAAATTTCAGGGTGAGCGTCTTTTCAAAAATAACAATAGATTTTTTGTGTTTTTGGCTTATAAGGATTCACTCGAAGATGCAAGGCCACTAAAAGGTAATTTAGAAGAAATTTCTAAACATGTTACGGAGAAACTCAATGACATATCCAGTGGCAATTTAAATGAAATAAAATACTACTATACTAAAGACAAAGGACTTGAAGGCGCCTATATAGTTAATTCGGTATCGGTGCTGGTAACAGATTAACGCGTAAAAATGACAGTGGCTTTACGCCGCTGTCATTTTTGGTGCCCACAATCCATTTTCAGAAATAACAAAATTATCCAAAAGCACCGACATAAAATTAACATTATGGAAAAGAATGTGATTACTGAAGATATGAACGAGAAGATGCATAAAAATCTCATTGGTTGTTGCAGATCGCTTTTCTAAAAGCTCCTGCGTCTTCCATTTTACCAGTTTTATCGTTTCATCGAGGCCTAACTCAGTAAGAGTCGGCCTTTCTTTGGTTTTTTTAAACGTAATTAAAACATCGCCTTTAATGGTCATTTTCCTGTTCAACTGACGTGGCGAAAACGTTTTTTGCGTCAACAGTTTTAGCTCATGTAAAGTGAAGCCAGCTTCAAGACAACCACGGGTTATAGCATACCATTCACCACCTGATATAGAGTGAAATGTAATGCTGAAATATTTTTCAGGGCCAAGAACCCGATATATTTCTTTTACGCACTTATTTATATCATCGGTAAACTCTTCAATTCTCTTATTTCTTATTTTAGCGTCAGTTACAACAACTTCATTACTGTAATCAATTTCCTTTTGCAACCAGGTGTTCCATATTATGCTTTGTTCAAAATAAGGGACAGAGTCTCCGTATGGTGGATCTGTGAATATGTAATCAATTGAGTTATCCTGAAATGGAAGATTTTTTGTATCACTTTGAGTAATCAAATAACCACGAGTGCTATTAGTGAACTTTTTTGTATCAATTACTTTTCCCAGATCTGTTATGCAGCTTACATTATTATCTTTTTGGTAAAAATCAAGCTTGCCAGCGATCGCCTTTGCGACTCTGTTTTTAAAGTAGTGGAATACATTGTTTTCAAGATAAGTATTGCCAATGTAGAACCCTGTCATCCAGGCTCCCGGAGCCATAGGTCCACGTGAATTTATTGGCGGTACAAGTTTAGAGCAATTAGCTAAATTAGAGGTAAAAACAAGCATCGCAAAGTCACGAACTAATTTGTTTTCGATACTCTTTATTCTATCGAATAATGAAATGTGACAAACCAGCGTTCTTTTCGTAAACAATGAATCAGTTGTCATATTGTCCAACGCGCTAATCCGGCCATTCCGTATTAGTTCTGCACATGGATGAGGTGGCATCACAATATTATCTTCTGACTCTTTTAATTTTAAGGCTTCACTCTTTTCAAAGTTGTATTCAACCCCCGCTTTTGAGCAGGAGCAATTGACTTTGTTCATTAGCGGTGAATCGTCTTTTCCTCTAAGCGTAGCTATAACGGCGGCTTTTTTCCCGCATGATGGGCAAATTGTAGTGAACCATCGCTCATTTAAGTAGTTTAAATCTTTAAGTATTTCATTAATTTCATTTTTAAATTCATCAATATCGATATTTTTTTCGAGCAACTGTTCTTGTATAAATACTGACGCAGGATTTAGATCATTACCTATAGCGTTACGTCCATTGATGTATGCTTCGCACACGAAAACGCCATAACCGGCAAAAGGATCAAGAACTAAATCACCTTTTTTTGAGTATTTTTCAATTAAATGTAGCAAATCGCCTGAAGGTTTTTTCCCCCAATATTTATGCATCTCATAACGTGCAGATTTTTGCTTCATTAAGTACCTCGTAAGGGATTTTATTATCAGGTATACTGCAGATAAACCTGTTAGCTAACATTATCGTATACGTTAAACGAATACAAGACATGACGCAAAATTCTAACCTTAGCTTGTCCCCTGCTGTTGTTTTCGGATCGATTCTTTATACCTTGAGGTTAAAGAAGGGGTTCGATCAGCGAGCAATGGCCAAAAATCTTGAAATAACTCAGGCTACCTGGTCACGAATAGAAAACGGCCATGCCGTACCTAATCTTGATCAAATAATTACAAGCTGTGTATGTCTGGATTTTGAACTCGTCTTTGTTATAAAACTATATTCTGAAGCCAGCCTTCGACTGGCGAAAAATGGCTTTATTATTGATGTAAAAGCTAATGAAGTGGATTGCAATGATACTAAAAATCTGGTCAGAAAGATAATCTCTGACCTTGTAAATTAACGATAACTGAAAGCGTCATCAGCCAGCTTTAGCCCTAGAGCGTTAATTAAAAAATAAATTATTCCAAAATATTATTATCCGCATCAGATATGCCCATCACTGTTTGCAGCTCGCAGACCAGATGGTCGGTTAACAGCAGGGTCAGATTTTCCGGCTTGCGCGCCTCATCAATCCAGGCCTGGGGCGTGCGGCAGTGCAGAAACTGATAGATCGGTCAAGTAAAGGTGCGTAGTTCATGATGTCAAAAAGGCGTGGCTGAGGTGACAGGCGGAGAGAACTCCGCCCCGGCTACTTAGTGACGAACACCATTATCGTCTTCATCTTCAATGGTGTCGTCTTCGTCATCTTCATCTTCGGCATCGGGATCTTCGAAATAGGTCCCCCAGCCGTCGTAATCAACGTTGTACTTACCGATCAGATTCACCAGCTGCTCAACCTGCGCATCGATTAGTTCCGGTTTCAGCGCGGATTCGCTGATAATGTCGACGCACATCACGGTGGTGCCATCTTCCAGTTCCAGCTCTTCCGGCTCGGTCACTTCATAACCCAGCTTGAACGCATCAACAGCCGCTTTTTCCAGTGAGTCGAAGTTATTGCAGGAGAGATGGTGCTCGATGGTATAGAGCGCATCAGGATCGCTGCCATCTTCCAGCAGCTCTTCGATGATCTGCCGTGTCTCTTCCTGCTGCTCTTCCAGTAATGCTTCATATGCCATAACGATGTCCTCTCTGAGTTCGGCAATAAACAATTATTTTCCCACACTGCCTGTCGCGCCACTACACAAAACGAAAAGTTTATTCGCTCTCACACTTGAAAATGAATATTCATACGGTTAGATTGAATTTTAATTCACTTTAATGCTTACCGGAGTGTTGTATGAGTCAGCTGTATCAGCGTCATTTCCTCAGACTTCTGGATTTTACCCCCGCCGAAATTGAACACCTGCTTTCGCTTTCTGCTGAATTAAAACAGGCGAAAAAAAGCGCCAGCGAAGTGCAGTATCTGAAAGGCAAAAACATCGCGCTCATCTTCGAAAAAGACTCGACCCGTACCCGATGCTCTTTCGAAGTTGCCGCTTATGACCAGGGTGCAAACGTCACTTATCTTGGCCCGAGCGGCAGTCAGATCGGCCATAAAGAGTCGATGCGCGACACTGCCCGCGTACTGGGCCGGATGTACGATGGCATTCAGTATCGTGGCTATGGTCAGGCGCTGGTCGAAACGCTGGCGGAACATGCCGGTGTGCCGGTGTGGAACGGCCTGACCACCGAGTTTCATCCGACCCAGCTGCTGGCCGACCTGCTGACGATGCAGGAGCATCTGCCAGGTAAAAAACTCAGCGAGATGACGCTGGTCTATGTCGGTGATGCGCGTAACAACATGGGGAATACCATGCTGGAGGCTGCCGCCCAGGTTGGTCTGGATCTGCGTCTGGTGGCCCCGAAAAGCTGCTGGCCGGAGGATGAACTGGTGGCGCAGTGCCGTGAAGTGGCGCAGCAGACTGGCGGAAAAATTACCCTCACCGACGATATTGCTGATGGCGTGAAAGGCGCAGATTTCATCTACACCGATGTCTGGGTGTCGATGGGCGAAGCTAAGGAAGTCTGGGCCGAGCGGATTGCCCTGTTGCGTGACTATCAGGTCAACCGGGCGATGCTGGATCTGACCGGCAATCCGCAGGTGAAATTCCTGCACTGCCTGCCGGCTTTCCATGACGATCAGACCACGCTGGGCCAGCAGATGGCAGAACAGTACGATCTGCCCAACGGCATGGAAGTCAGCGATGAGGTCTTTGAGTCACCGCACAGCATCGTCTTCGATCAGGCCGAGAACCGCATGCACACCATCAAAGCGGTAATGGTGGCGACGCTGGGCCAGTACTGACAGGACGTCCCAGGGCGCTGTTCTCACCGGACAGCGCCTGCCCCAGCCGCCATGACCCGCGGCATGACCGCTTCCGCGCATGCGCCCGCGACAGGCCCGCAAACGTTTTCCTCTTGCTGCTCTGTGGCGAACGGGTATAATGCGGCCCAATTTGCCGGAGGAAATATGCGACAGCACAGCGGACAATTTGATGCTCAATCACGCCTGACCGCAGGCGGTGCTGCTGTTTCTTTCGGTCATCGACCCGATCTTAAAAAAGCCCCTTAAGCAGGGGCTTTTTTTTGCCCGCAATCCGGCCGCGCAGAGGAGACAGCTATGGCTAACCCGCTATATCGCAAGCACATTATTTCAATCAACGACCTCAGTCGCGAAGAGCTGGAACTGGCGCTGCAGACCGCGGCGCAGCTGAAAGCCAATCCGCAGCCGGAACTGCTGAAGCACAAGGTGGTCGCCAGCTGCTTCTTTGAGGCATCGACGCGTACCCGCCTGTCGTTTGAAACCGCGATCCATCGCCTCGGCGCGTCGGCGGTTGGCTTTGCCGATGGCAGCAATACCTCACTGGGCAAGAAAGGGGAAACCCTGGCCGACACCATTTCAGTCATCAGCACCTATGTTGATGCGATTGTCATGCGTCATCCGCAGGAAGGCGCGGCCCGCCTGGCGACCGAATTCTCCGGCGGCATCCCCATCCTCAACGCGGGTGACGGAGCGAACCAGCATCCGACACAGACGCTGCTGGATCTCTTCACTATCCAGGAGACTCAGGGCCGTCTGAATCAGCTGAATGTGGCGATGGTCGGCGACCTGAAGTATGGCCGCACCGTCCACTCCCTGACGCAGGCGCTGGCGAAGTTTGAAGGCAACCGCTTCTTCTTTATTGCGCCCGATGCGCTGGCGATGCCTGCCTACATTACCGATATGCTGGATGAGAAGCAGATCCCCTGGTCACGCCACGACAGCTTCGAGGCGGTGATGCCGCAGCTCGACATCCTCTACATGACACGGGTACAGAAAGAGCGACTCGACCCGTCCGAGTATGCCAACGTCAAAGCGCAGTTCATTCTGCGCGCGGCCGATCTCGCGACCGCGCGCGACAACATGAAAGTGCTGCACCCGCTGCCGCGTATCGATGAGATCACTACCGATGTCGATAAGACCCCTTACGCCTGGTATTTCCAGCAGGCGGGTAACGGCATCTATGCCCGCCAGGCTCTGCTGGCACTGGTTTTAAACAGCGAACCCGCCCTGTAAGGAGAAACCCCATGACACAGGACAACAAATTGCAGGTCGAAGCGATTAAACGCGGCACGGTTATCGACCATATTCCGGCGCAGATCGGCTTTAAACTGCTCTCTCTGTTCCGGCTGACCGAAACAGACCAGCGCATTACCATTGGCCTGAACCTGCCATCCGGAGAAATGGGCCGCAAGGATCTGATCAAGATTGAGAACACCTTTCTCACTGACGATCAGGTAAATCAGCTGGCGGTCTATGCGCCTCATGCCACGGTCAACCGCATTGATGACTATGAAGTGGTGGCCAAGATCGCCCCGACGCTGCCGGACCACGTTGAGCGGGTGCTGACCTGCCCTAACAGCAACTGCATCAGCCGCAGCGAGCCGGTCTTCTCCAGCTTTGCCGTCAAGCAGCGCGCCGATGATGTGCACCTGAAGTGCAAATATTGCGAGAAAGAGTTCGCCCGTCACGTGGTGCTGGGTCACTGGTAATCGCCCTGCCCGACCTTATAATGGGCTGGAGCGGCGGCATCGCCGCCTGACGACATAATCAAAGGAGCCAGGATGTCTCGTGAAATCAGTACTGAAAAAGCCCCTGCCGCTATCGGTCCCTACGTTCAGGGTGTCGATCTGGGCAACATGATCATCACTTCGGGCCAGATCCCGGTCGATCCGGCGACCGGCCAGGTAGCCGATGACATCGCCGCCCAGGCGCGGCAGTCGCTGGAAAACGTGAAGGCGATTGTAGAAGCGGCGGGTCTGAAGGTGGGCGATATCGTGAAGACCACGGTTTTCGTCAAAGATTTAAATGACTTTGCTACGGTCAATGCGACCTATGAAGCGTTTTTCACCGAACATCAGGCCCACTTCCCGGCGCGTTCCTGCGTTGAAGTGGCGCGTCTGCCAAAAGATGTGAAGATCGAAATCGAAGCGATTGCCGTCCGTCGCTAAGCGTGTACGCCGCCTGCCGTGAACTCAGGCAGGCGGCGGTGACGTTTCACCGCCTGGCCGGTCGCCACAGCCACAGCAGCGCTATTGCCAGTGCAAACAGCACGCCGAAGCCAATGCCCGTCGCCACCGCAGGTGCACCCGCCCTGATCGCCAGCGTATAGAGTCCCAGCATGATCAGCATGGCGCTGTTCTCGCCCAGATTCTGCACCGCAATGGCATTACCTGAGCCAACACTCTCTTTGCCCCGCGCCTGCAGCAGCGCATTCAGCGGCACCACAAAGAAACCGCCCAGCGCCCCAATCAGCATCAGCACCAGATAAGCATTCAGCAAGGCGTGCTGCAGCGAGAAAACCACGACCATGACGCCAATCAGCACGCCGGCCGGCATACAGCGACGCACGGTCTCCAGCGTCACCAGCTTCGCCGCCGCCGCCGCGCCCATCACAATCCCGACCGCCACCATGGCATTCAGGGTCGTTGGCGTCGTGTTGTCAGTGATGCCCAGCGCCACCGGCACCCAGAGCACCAGCAGGAAACGCAGCGTCACGCCTGCGCCCCAGAACAGGCTGGTCCCCAGCAGCGAGAAGCGCGTCTCTGCATCACGCCACAGCAGCATGACGGCACCGAAGAAGCGGCGCACCATCATGCCTGGCTGCCAGTTCTGACCGGGACGAGCCGCCGCAAGCTTCGGGATAAACAGGTTGGCAATGACAGCGATGCCGTAAGTCAGCGCACAGATCCCCAGCGCCGCCAGAATGTGCCAGTCGGCCAGCATCCCGCCCGCCACCGAGCCGAGCAGGATGGCGGCGATGGTTGACGCTTCCATCAGCCCGTTAGCTTTCACCAGCTTGTCGCCGTGTGTGATTTCCCCCAGGATGCCATATTTGGCCGGTGAGTAGGCCGCAGCCCCCGCGCCCACCAGGGTATAGCCGACGAAGGGATTGAAGCCGAAGCAGATCACCAGCGCACCCAGCAGCTTCAGGCTGTTGGCGAGCATCATCACCCGCCCTTTTGCCATGCTGTCCGCCACCTGGCCGACAAACGGCGCCAGCAGAATATAGGCGGCGACAAACAGCATCTGTAATACCGGCTGGCTCCAGTCGGGATAGAACTGGCTTTTCAGCACCGCCAGCGTGGCAAACAGCAGCGCGTTATCGCCAAAGGCCGAAAAAAACTGGGCGATAATCACGGCGACCATGCCGCGCGACATCAGCGGCGCATGACGATCCAGACTCATCCTTTCTCCTCTTCCGCCATTTTCTTCAGCGTGACATAGTCAGGTTTGCCGCTGCCAAGCACTGGCAGCTGTTTCACCGCCCGGATGTCGCGCGGCAACGCCAGCTCCGGTGCGCCCAGTTCACGGGCCGCTTTCTGCAGGCTGTCGCGCGCCAGCTCAGCATCGGTGGTGAACAGCACCAGCGCCTCACCGCGCTGACCATCCGGACGTAGCGAGGCGGCATGCTGCCTGTCCGGCGACGCTTTGAGGGCGATCTGCTCGACGATCTCCAGCGACACCATCTCTCCGGCGATCTTGGCAAAGCGTTTGGCCCGCCCCTGAATCTGGCAGAACCCGCCCTCGTCAAAGCTGACGATATCGCCGGTGTCATACCAGCCCGCTTCCATATTGCCTTCGCCATCGTCGGCGAACGGCGTTTCCAGCACGCCCGGATTCTCAACCCGCAGATAGCCCTTCATCACGTTGGGGCCGCGCAGTTGCAGCCGTCCGCCCTGCTCGATGCCGGGCACCGACATCAGCCGGGAATCCATGCCGGGCAGAATCCGTCCCACGGTGTGCGCCTTTGTGGCCATCGGCACGTTGATCGCCACCACGGGCGCGCATTCGGTCACGCCGTAGCCTTCCAGTATGCGGATGCCATACTTCTCCATGTAAGTCTGGCGGATCTGCTCCTGCAGTTTTTCCGCTCCCGCAACCACGTAGCGCAGACGGGCAAAGTCATAAGGTGCGGCAAAGCGTGCGTAGTTACCCAGGAAGGTGGAGGTGCCAAACAGCACGGTGCAGTTACGGTCATACACCAGCTCCGGCACGATGCGATAATGCAGCGGACTGGGATAGAGAAAGACCTGCGCACCGGTCATCAGCGGCGTAAAGAGCCCCACGGTAAGGCCAAATGCATGGAACAGCGGCAGCGCCGACATAAAGCGGTCACGCGGGGTGAAGTCTGCTACGGTACGGATCTGCTCGACGTTGGCCAGCAGGCTTTTATGCGAGTGCACCACCCCTTTGGGATTGCCTTCCGAGCCGGAGGTAAAGAGCACCATCGCGGCATCTTCCGGCTGCTGGGGCAGCTGCGCACGGCGCGGCATCAGCAGATGAGCGAGGATCCACAGCTTGTCCTTACCGGTAACGGTCTCTTTCAGATCTTCCAGATAGATCCACTGCACCTCGTTCAGGCCCTGCGGCAGGTGCCACAGATTGCCCTTATCCAGAAACTGGCGCGAGGTGAAGACTGTGTTAATCTGCGCGGCGGTGAGCGCCGCCCGCATACCGTTAACGCCCGCAGTGTAATTGAGCATCGCTGGCACGCGCCCGCGCAGCGTGGCACCGAAAATCGCCGCCGCCGTGACGGTGGTATTGGGCAGCAGCAGTCCCACGACTTCACGCGGCTGGCTGTAGCGTTCCAGAATACGCCCCACGCCCAGCGACTTCTTTAGCAGGCCGTTATAGCTGTCGGGTCTGAAATTCACATCTTCGATGCAGGGCTTAAACGCGCCATAACGCGTTCGTGCCGCCAGAAACGCCTCGAACAGGGTTTCACGCGGCCGCACCGCCATGCGCGCTTCCATCATGACATGGTGCAGGTGCTCACCGGCCAGCACACGCCGATCGCGTGCCCGTTTCGCCTCCGGCATCGGAATGCGGGTGGCGGGCAAAATAGTCAGGGTGATACGCGGGAACAGACGACGTTTAAACACGCCTGCCAGACGACCAAACGGCGTGAACTCTGCGCCTTCAATGCGCATCGGCACCACACTGGCACCGGAACGCGCCGCAACAAAGCCTGCGCCGCTGTAGATCTTCATCAGCGAGCCGGTCACCGTAATCCGGCCTTCCGGGAAAATCACCACCGGACGGCCGCTGTCGATCAACCTGACCAGCTGCTTCAGCGCCATCGGACGGGTCGGATCCAGCGGGACAAAGTCGATAAAAGGTTTCACCAGGCGCATAAACCAGCTTTCGCTGATGGTTGTATAGATAGCGAAGACCGGTTTGATCGGCAAAAAAAGCGCCAGCAATATGCCGTCGAGAAACGACACATGGTTCGGCGTGATCAATACCTTCTGTTTATTCAGTTCGGCGACATTGCCCCGCAGTTCGACCCGCCACAACAGGCGAAATATCAGGCGCAAAAGTGTGAAAACCATGCCGGCTCCTTAGCATCTTGAAAATAGCCCCTCACGATGCAGGATTTAACACGGTTCGACAACAGAATTATCGGCGACCAGAGAGCTTCCTCAAGGGGTTCGCCAGCCAGCGCAATCGCTGGCTCTTCTCCGCCGGAGGCGCTCTGCACTACCGGCCATCGCGACAGGCGAGCATTCAGAACCGGAAGAGACGGGATGACGTAACGCCACTGAAAGTGCGGTGGGAATACAATCCCGGCGCAACAGGAAGAATGCGGCCCGACGGTATTACGTTCAGCCTGCTGACAGGCAAAAAAAACCCACGCTTCTGCGTGGGTTGGTGTAATAACAGGGTTCTCACTGCCGAAGCGGTGTTGTTTTCACACCCATCAATACCTCTGGGACCCCTATCCTCGCACTGATTGACTGCGCGGAGACAGCAGGAAAACGCAACCGAATTCGGGGAAGTGCAACGAGGTGTGTATATCTCTCACACCGCGCTTACACTCTGATTTAACTAGGATTTATCCGAAGAGCTGGCTGCCGGTCTGGTATAGATGGCGTCCGGCGCAATGTTCATGTGTTTCAGTACCGGTCCCATGATATTGCCGAACACCGGCGCCGCAACCGAGCCACCAAAGTGATCGCCTGCAGTAGGATGGTTGATCATGACCACCAGCGCCACTTCCGGATGGCTGGCCGGGGCAAGACCTGCCGTATAGTTGACGTAGCCGCCATCATACTTGCCGCTGGCGCCCATCTTTTCCGCCGTACCGGTTTTGGTCGCCAGACGGTAGCCCGGCACGGCGGCTTTCAGCCCGGTTCCGCCCGGCAGGACGTCGCTCTCCAGCATGTGCACCACCTCTTTCACCGTTTCCGGATTAGCCACCTGCTTGCCCAGCACCGGTGGCGTCACGCGGGTGATCGACAACGGACGATAGATACCATAGGAACCGAGCGTGGCATATTCACGGGCGATCTGCAGCGGCGTGACGCGAAGACCATAGCCAAACGAGAAAGTGGCTCGTTCGATATCCGCCCAGCGGGCGCGATGCAGTGGAAAATAGCCGACGCTTTCGCCCGTCAATCCCAGGCCGGTCGGTTTGCCCAGCCCGAAAGCGTGATAGGTATTCACCAGCGCTTCAGCCGGCATCGCCAGCGCCATGTGCGAAACACCGATGTCACTCGATTTCTGCAGAATACCGGTCATGGTCAGGCGCGGCCAGTGGCCGACATCGCGGATCAGGTGGCCATTGACGCTGTAGGGCGTGGTGTCGATCACCGAGTCCGGACGCACCAGATGACGCTCCAGCGCCTCCATCACCACCAGCGGCTTAACGGTCGACCCCGGCTCATAGCTGTCGTTGATGGCGGCATTACGCATCTGCGCCGGGGTAGCCCCTTCATAGTTATTGGGGTTGAACGACGGATAGGAGGCCATCGCCAGAATCTCACCGGTGTCGATCTTCACCAGCACCGCGGCACCGGAGTCCGCCTTGTTAAGCAGCACGCCGTCGCGCAGTTTGCTGTAGAGCGTGTACTGGTCATATTTGTCGATACTGAGCTGAACGGTTGGCGGCTGGGTCGGCGGCTGATAGTTGATCATCGCGATGATGTTGCCTGCCGCATCCTGACGATAAACCTCTTTGCCCGGTTCACCCTGCAGCACCTTATCAAACCCTTTTTCCAGTCCGTTCAGGCCCACGTTATCTGCGCCGACGATGCCGATCAGCGGCGCAGAGGCTTCGCTCATCGGATAGAAACGGCTGTCGTCATAGACTTCGCTGATACCTTTGAGCTTCAGCTCTTTAATATCTTTGGCGATGCCCAGTTCGATTTTGCGTCCCAGATAGAGAAAGCGCCGCTTCGGGTTAGCCGTGATCTGCGCGGCCAGCTCTTCGGGACGGGTATTGAGCGCGGCGGCCAGATAGGCCCATTTGGCATTGGTAAAGTCGGGGTTGCTCTCCAGTACGCGTTGCGGATCGGCGATGACATCACGCGATGGCACACTGAGTGCCAGCGCTTCGCCGTTGCGATCCAGCAGGGTGCCGCGGCTGGTGGGCAGCGTTACGGTTCGCAGCGAACGCTGATCCGCCTCGTGCTCCAGCATCGGCTGGTTCAGAAACTGCAGGTCCGCGACGCGCGCCAGCAGTACGACCAGACAGGTCGTGACGCCAAGGCAGATCAGCCGAAAACGAAAAGGGTTAAAGGGCGCTTTTATCTGGTCTTTTCCCAGTAGTTTTTTAATCCGGGGCATGGCATTCCGCTGCGCAAAATAAAGAGAAAGGGCTGGTGCCAGCAGTTATAAAGAAAGCGCTGGCCGTATAACAGGAAAACTGTGTATCAGTTCGTTATCGGCCGCAGATAGCGGGTAAAAAAAAACCTGCGCATCCGCGCAGGTTGGTGTAATCAAGAAAATCTATTGATGTTCACCCATCAATACCTCTGGGACCCTGAATGTAGCAAGGGGGATCGATCGGCTGCTATCACTCAAACGCAACAGTTACCCGCAAAATGTAACCAGCCATGAGATCCTTACGCTAATGTGCAATCCTGATGTTTTTTAATTTCCACCAGGCAGCTCATGGCATTGGGTCCCTGCGTCAGCGACGAGGTGCCGATGTCGAGCGTCAGTACGTTCGGGTTACCCGCACGGTCCCAGGGTTGCCAGGCTTTGCCAAATCCCGGATCGAACCAGGCCCCGGTGGCGATAATCACCACGCCCTGCGTCACGCCGTCGGTGATCCGTACGCCTGCCAGCATCACGCCACGGGCGTTACTCACCTCGATCTCATCGCCCTCCGCCAGCCCGCGCGCCGCCGCATCCTGCGGATGCATATAGAGCGTTTCGTGGCCGGCAGTTTTATTGCCCTGCACCGTATCGGTGGCATCCAGCTGGCTATGCAGCCGGTCGGCAGGCTGAATCGAGATCATGTGCAGCGGATAGTCGCGGCTGACCGGCGAACCCAGCCACTCCTGCGGCTCACGCCACTCCGGATGCCCGGCGAAGTCATCCAGCTGATAGTCCGCGATGGTCTGGCTGAACAGCTCGATTTTGCCGCTGGCGGTCCGGATCGGATGCGTCAGGGGATCGGCCCGGAACGCTTCCATAAACTGATAAGGCTTGCCGCCTTCCGGGATTTCCACAAAGCCGCGCTGCCAGAACGCCTCAAATTCAGGGAAATCGATGCCTTTGCGCTGATGGGCGGTGGCGCACTGCTGATAGAGATGTTCAATCCACTGCATCTCATTGCGCCCTTCGGTGAACGTGTCGCGATAGCCGAGGCGTTCGGCCAGATCGGCAAAAATATCGAAGTCGTTGCGCGCCTGATGCTGCGGCTTAATCGCCTGATGCATCGCCAGCACAAAGCGATCCCGGGAGGAGCCACCGATATCGTTGCGCTCCAGCGTGGTCGTGGCCGGCAGCACAATGTCGGCCATCTGCGCCGCAGGTGTCCAGACGATATCCTGCACCACCACCGTGTCCGGCCGCTGCCAGCCTTCCACCAGCCGGTTCAGCTGCTGGTGATGGTGGAACGGATTACCACCTGCCCAGTGGACCAGATGAATGTCAGGATAGTGCTGCGTTTCGCCCTGGAAGCGGTAAGGCTGGCCGGGATTGAGCAGCATATCGCTAATCCTCGCAACCGGAATCGACAGCCCACAGGGATTCGGGCCGGTGCTCATCATCGGCGCAGGCCCCTCCTGACGCGGGTTGCCGACGCTGTTCATTGAACCGTGTCCAAAGGAGAATCCCGCGCCTGGCAGGCCAGGCTGACCGAGCATTGACGACAGCGCGATCATCATCCAGTAAGGCTGTTCGCCGCGATGGGCGCGCTGAACCGAATAGGAGCAGGTGATAAAGCTGCGCTTGCCGGTCAGCTGCTGCGCCAGCCGGACAATGCGGTCAGCCGGAATGCCGGTGATGCGGCTGGCCCAGCCCGCGGTTTTTACCACGCCATCGGTTTCGCCCAGCAGATAGGCGCGCAGCTGCGGCCAGCCGGTGCAGTGGCTGGCAAGAAACGCCTCGTCCACTGCGCCGCGCTGGGTGATCTCATGCCCCAGCGCCAGCATCAGCGCCACATCAGTGTTCGGGCGAATCGGGATCCACTCAGCGTTAACAAATTCCGGGCAGTCATCGCGCATCGGGCTGATGTTGATCACTGGCGTGCCTTTAGCGGCCAGCTGCATCAGCGCCGGTTTCAGGCTGTGCTGCCCGGCGCCACCCGATGCGACCTGGGCGTTTTTCAGCGCCAGTCCGCCGAAGGCGACAAAAATCTCGGCATGCTCCACCACCTGCGGCCATTCCGTGACGCGTCCGGTCAGCGGCATATAGGTGCCGATCACATAGGGCAGGAAAAACTGCGCGGCGCCCCAGCTGTAGTTGCCCTGCTGGTCAACGCCGCCGCCGCCCTGGAAGTAGAAGCGACGCACCAGGGTGCGGGCGTGATTAACGCGCCCCGCCGATGACCAGCCGTAAGAGCCGTTGAAGATGCCCGACGCGCCATAGCGCTCACGGACGCGGCGATTCTCGTCCGCCACCAGATCCAGCGCGGTTTCCCAGTCTACGGCGACAAAATCCTCCCGGCCGCGCAGCGTGCGATCACTTTTCTCGCGCGACTTCAGCCACGAGCGTCGCACCATCGGCTGGCGGATACGGCGGTCGGAATAGACCAGCTCAGGAATGGTGTGGATCATCGGTGACGGATCGGCATCGGCGAAGAAGGGTTCGCAGCCCGTCAGGCGATCGTTTTCAGTGACGGCGGTAAACGCCCCCCAGTGCGCCAGGTGTGGCACTTTGGTTTTCATTATGGTTTTTCACGGTTGCCAGGTGAGAGATTGAGCATAACATGGCGCGGCGCCTCAACAGAAGATGCGCAGGGACAGCCATTTTTCCCCCTTTTTGCGACGACGCTGACATTCTGTCGGGTTGATGTGTCCGCCCTTTTCCGTAACACTGATGCGATGTGTAAACGTTTTCCCCCAGGCAGGTCAACGCATGGCTACCATAAAGGATGTTGCGCGACTGGCTGGCGTTTCTGTCGCCACAGTCTCCCGTGTAATCAATAATTCTCCCAAAGCCAGCGACAGCTCCCGACAGGCCGTAGGTGAGGCAATGGAGCAGCTTCAGTACCACCCGAATGCCAACGCACGCGCGCTGGCGCAGCAATCGACCGAGACGCTCGGCCTGATTGTCGGTGACGTTTCCGATCCCTTTTTTGGCGCGATGGTGAAAGCGGTCGATGAGGTTGCCGGCGACACCGGTAATTTCTTACTGATTGGTAACGGTTACCATAATGAGCAAAAAGAGCGGCAGGCGATTGAACAGCTGATGCGGCATCGCTGCGCGGCGCTGGTGGTTCACGCCAAGAAAATTCCCGATGCGGAACTGGAAGTGCTGATGAAGCAGGTGCCGGGTATGGTGCTGCTGAACCGGCTGATTAAAGGCTTCGAAAAGCGCTGCATTGCCCTCGACGACCGCTATGGCGCCTGGCTGGCGACCCGCCATCTGATCCAGCTCGGCCATCAGAATATCGCTTTTATCTGCTCGACCCACACTATCTCCGACGCCGAAGATCGCCTGCAGGGCTATTATGACGCGCTGAAAGAGCACGGTCTGCCGTGCAGCGACCGGCTGGTTACCTGGGGTGAACCGGATGAAGTGGGCGGTGAGCAGGCGATGACCGAGCTGCTGGGGCGTGGCAGGAATTTTACCGCCGTGGCCTGTTACAACGACTCAATGGCGGCGGGTGCGCTGGCGGTACTGAGCGACAACGGCGTCCGTGTACCGGAAGAGATGTCGCTGATCGGCTTCGATGATGTGCTGGTCTCCCGCTATGTGCGACCACGCCTGACTACCGTCCGCTACCCGATTGTCACGATGGCGCAGCAGGCAGCGCAGCTGGCACTGGCGCTGGCCAACGATCTGCCGCTGCCGGAAGTGACCCACATGTTCAGCCCGACGCTGGTGCGCCGCCACTCCGTCAGCGGACCCGCCTGACACCATCGTGGCCGGTTCTGCCGGCCGCCGTGTAAGCCTCTCCTCCCCTTTCTTTGCGGCAGCCTCACCTGCCGCTGGCATCCCTCCCCCGCCCGTCACCTGAAACGGACGCCGGTTCTGCCCTCGTCCACCCTTTTTCTGCCGGGTTGCGGCTTCCTTGTTTCAGGTCAAATCAGCGCGTATTAATGTGCAGAAATCACTACATATAGATAATAGAATCCATCCGACACCTACATATAGTTTACGGAGCGAAAATGGCAACGGTGGTAATCAAGCGGGATGGATGCCGGACGACCTTTGATGCGCAGCGTATTGAGCAGGCCGTGGCGGCCGCGGCGCGGGCAGCAGATGTCAGAGACAGCACCTGGTGCGCGCAGGTCGCGGAGCAGGTAGCCGGGCAGCTGGCCGACCGTCCGGAAGTGGCCATTCATGAGATTCAGTGCGCGGTCGAAGAGACACTGATGGCAGGGCCGTATCCGCAGCTGGCCCGTGTATGGATTGAATACCGCCACGATCGCGATGTCGCCCGCGATCGTCAGAGCCGGTTGCATCACGCTATTCGCGGCCTGGTCGATCAGACTAACGCGGCGCTGCTGAATGAGAATGCCAATAAAGACAGCAAAGTGATCCCGACCCAGCGCGATCTGCTGGCCGGGATCGTCGCGAAGCACTACGCGCAGCAGCAGATGCTACCCCGCGATGTGGTGCTGGCGCACGAGCGCGGCGAGATCCACTATCACGATCTCGACTACGCCCCATTTTTCCCGATGTTCAACTGCATGCTGATCGATCTGAAAGGGATGCTGACCCGCGGGTTTAAAATGGGCAATGCCGGGATCGAGCCACCGAAATCGATCGCCACCGCCACTGCCGTGACCGCACAGATCATCGCCCAGGTCGCCAGCCACATTTATGGCGGCACCACCATCAACCGCATCGATGAAGTGCTGGCGCCGTTTGTTGAGCTGAGCTATGCCCGCCATCTGGCGATTGCCGGAGAGTGGCAGATCCCGCAGGCTGAACAGTATGCGCGCCAGCGGACGGAGAAAGAGTGCTACGACGCATTTCAGTCGCTGGAGTATGAGGTGAATACGCTGCACACCGCCAACGGGCAGACGCCGTTTGTCACCTTTGGCTTCGGCCTGGGCACCTGCTGGGCTGCCCGGCTGATACAGCAGTCCATTCTGCGTAACCGGCTGGCCGGCCTGGGCAAAAATCATAAAACCGCCGTGTTCCCCAAACTGGTGTTCACGATTCGTGAAGGCGTGAACCGCCGGGCCGGTGACGTGAATTACGACATCAAGCAGCTGGCGCTGGAGTGCGCCAGCAGGCGGATGTATCCCGATATTCTCAATTACGATCAGGTTGTGAAAGTCACCGGCTCCTTTAAAACCCCGATGGGCTGCCGCAGCTTCCTGGGCGTATATGAAGAAAATGGGGAACAGATTCACGAGGGCCGCAACAACATTGGCGTGATCAGCGTAAACCTGCCGCGCATCGCTCTGGAAGCGGGGGGCGATGAGGCGCGCTTCTGGACACTGCTCGATGCGCGACTGCTGCTGGCTAAGCGGGCGCTGATGACGCGGGTGGCGCGGCTGGAGAAAACCAAAGCGCGCGTCGCACCAATCCTCTATATGGAGGGCGCCTGTGGCGTCCGGCTCAATGCAGATGATGAGGTGGGTCCGATTTTCCGCAACGGCCGCGCGTCGCTGTCGCTGGGCTTTATCGGCCTGCATGAAACCCTGAATGCGCTCAGCGGCGGTGAGCGGCATCCCTACGATGACGCGGCTTTGCGTGCCAAAGGGGTGGAGATCATTGCCCGTATGCGCGAGGCGGCCGACCGCTGGAAAGCGGAAACCGGCTACGGCTTCAGCCTCTACAGTACGCCGAGCGAGAACCTGTGCGACCGTTTCTGTCGCCTTGATGCCGCGCAGTTCGGCGTGGTGCCGGGCGTCACCGACAAGGGCTACTATACCAACAGCTTCCATCTCGACGTTGAAAAGAAGGTCAATCCGTACGACAAAATTGACTTTGAAGCGCCCTATCCGCCGCTGGCGAACGGCGGGTTCATCTGTTACGGCGAATACCCGAACGTACAGCATAACCTCCGGGCGCTGGAGGATGTCTGGGATTACAGTTACGACCGGGTGCCCTACTACGGCACGAATACGCCCATTGATGAGTGCTACGACTGCGGCTTCAACGGCGAATTCGCCTGCACCAGTCGCGGCTTTACCTGTCGCCACTGCGGCAACCACGACCCGGCGCGCGTCTCGGTGACCCGGCGGGTCTGCGGCTATCTGGGCAGCCCGGATGCGCGGCCCTTCAATGCCGGAAAGCAGCAGGAGGTTCAGCGTCGGGTGAAACATCTTGGAGCGGGGCCACTGGGATGATGCATATTCATCGCTACTATGATGTGGATATCGTCAATGGCCCGGGCACCCGCTGCACGCTGTTTGTCGCGGGCTGTGAACATCAGTGCCGCGGCTGTTACAACCAGAGCACCTGGCGCATCGATTCCGGTGTTCCCTTTACGCTGGCGATGGAGGCGCAGCTGCTGGCCGATCTGCAGGACACACGCATTCCGCGCCAGGGGCTGTCGCTGAGCGGCGGCGATCCGCTGCATCCGCATAACGTGCCGCACATTCGTCGTCTGGTTAAACGGGTGCGGCAGGCCTGTCCGGATAAAGATATCTGGCTCTGGACCGGTTACCGGATGCAGGAGCTGGACGCGGCGCAGCGTGCGGTGCTGGACTATCTGGACGTACTGATCGATGGCCGTTTTGTCGAGGCGGAGAAGGATGCCACGCTGCAATGGCGCGGCAGCCGTAATCAGATTCTCTGGCAGCTACGCTGAAAGGCGTGGAATCGCACCCGACTCCACGATCGTGACGCGCTCGCCGCCTGGCGTAAATGCTTGCTGGTGAAGACAGCGTGCTACGTCACGCGCCTCCACCGCCCGCCAGTTGCCCGGCAGCAGTGAAAAGAAGGGGGCCATCAGGCTCTCTCCTTCGCGCTTCTGCGCGCGCTCGCCCAGCAGCAGAGAGGGCCGTACCAGCGTCAGGCGCGGCCAGCCCTGATGACGCAGCGCATTCTCCATCTCGCCTTTAACGCGATTATACAAAAATGGTGAGTGACGGTTAGCGCCGTGTGCGCTGACCACCAGCATCTGCTTCGCCCCCAGACGTATTCCACTTAAACCGGTGTCCACCACCAGCGTGTAATCGACGTGAATAAAGGCCTGTTTGCTGCCCGCCGCTTTGCGGGTAGTGCCGAGGCAGCAGAATACCGTATCCAGCGCCCCCTGCAGCGGCCCCAGGACATCGGTCAGATCGGCCTCAACCAGATTTACCACTTTGCGCATCGCGGGCAGTGGCCGGCGCGTGGGCGCGATGATCTCATCGACACGCGGGTCCTCAATCAGTAAGCGCAGCAGATGCGACCCGACCAGACCGGTCGCTCCGGTCAGTAATACGCGGTTCATCTCAGATTCATCCTTATTTCGCGGCTGACAGGTTAAAAGATAGCTGATCTTAACGGGCTGGCTTGCGTTCTCACGCTGAGCGACCAGGCTTAGAGCGTTAACGGAAAGCGCGCCCTGCGCTCTGCATGTCTTAGGAGGAAAAAAATGAGCAAGAAAGTTGCGGTTTTGATTACCGATGAATTTGAAGACTCAGAGTTTACCTCACCCGCTGAGGTCTACAAACGCGCGGGTTTCGACGTGGTCACCATCGAGAAACAAGCCGGTAATGTGGTTAAGGGCAAAAAAGGCGAAGCGGAAGTGACCATCGATCGCAGTATTGATGATGTCAGCCCGGCTGAATTTGACGCCCTGTTACTGCCAGGCGGTCACTCACCCGATACCCTGCGCGGTGACGATCGTTTTGTCGCCTTTACCAAAGAGTTTGTCGCCAGCGGCAAGCCTATCTTTGCTATCTGCCACGGCCCTCAGCTGCTGATCAGCGCCAACGGTGTGCGCGGTCGCAAGATGACGACAGTTAAAGCCGTTGCTATTGATCTGATCAACGCGGGCGCTGACTTCCACGACAAAGAAGTGGTCGTCGACGGCGATAAGCTGGTCACCAGCCGTACCCCGGCCGATCTGCCAGCCTTTAACCGCGAATCCCTGCGGATCCTCGAAGCGCTGTAAGCCTGTAACGCCCTTTTCCACTGAAAAGGGCGTGTCATTCTTCTCTCTGCCAGCTGATCTTCCTGCCAAAACCCAGCGCATTATCGGTCATCTTCACCTCATCCAGCGAAATCTCCCACAGCGGTGCCGACACTTTTCGTGAAACCGGAAAACGTTTCTGGTATGCGGCTCGGGCGACGTGCTCTGTCTCCTCTTCCAGCCGTCTGATATGACCACGATACTGCACACCTTTGATAAGCAGCACGCTTCGGGGCTGGCCGTTGACAGTGCCTGCAACCTGCGGATTCTGCGCTATTAACGCACCGTGGCGGGTATCAGGTTCGGTCATGATCCAGAAGGCCATGCGTTTTTCATCAAAGACGTAGTAGCAGTTCGCGCACCATAGCTGATTGTCAGCGGTGCAGCAGAGTGACAGCACATGCTGCTTTTTGAGGTAGCGAACCAGATGGGCGTGATCGGACAAGATAAACTCCTGGCTGGGCACGGCAGCGTGAAGCGCGTTACACTGGCGGCCTCTTTTCTGGGAACGTAATTGCGATGAATCAGCAGTGGCAACTCTACATCGTCCGGACGGCGAAAGGGAGTCTCTATACCGGCATCACCACCGATGTGGCGCGTCGGGTTGCTCAGCATCAGAGCGGGCGCGGCGCCCGTGCGCTGCGCGGTAAAGGTCCGCTGGAGCTGATGTTTCACTGCGAAGCGGGCGATCGCGCCAGCGCCTCCAGACTGGAATATCAGGTTAAGCAGCTGACCCGGCAGCAGAAGTTACTGCTGGTCGCGGGTCAGCCTGCCCATCTGGCGCGCTGGCTGGGGATTACCTCAGACGATTAAACGGTTCGGCGTAGTCGATCTGTCCTTCAGCCCCGTCAAAGGCGTTATCCGCCAGACGGTAAACCTGGAATGTTGTCTCCGAGCCTGGCCAGCGGCTTTGCAGACCGTGATGGCCCGCCGGTTCAAAGCCAAAACGGCCGAACAGTGCCGGATCGCCCAGCACCACAACGGCGCTGTAGCCAAACTCATTAAGCGTATCCAGCCCCTCATAAATCAGCTTGCTGGCGATACCCTGGCCGCGCAGTGTCTCATCGACGGCCAGCGGGGCCAGCCCGACCCAGCCGCGATCTTCGCCCTGCACGCTGACCGGGCTGAACGCGGCGTAGCCCAGCACCTGCCCCTCATCGTCTGTGGCCACCACGCCCAGCGTCAGCAGGCCATCTTCACGCAGCGCCTGCGTCAGTTCCGCCTCAGCGGAGGTGGGGAAGCAGCGCTTCAGCAGCGCGTCGATACCTGCCGCATCAACACCAATTTCGCTACGGATCAACATGCGGCACCTGCGCGCGCCTGTGTGGCCTTCGCGTCCTGTTTCATCCCGGCTTCAACAAACGCGGCCATCTGCTGGATGGCCGTGCGTAATGCGGTGGGCATAGCCTCGGGTTCAATAGCATCCATTACGTTTTTCACCTCAAGTCCCAGTTCAGTGTCCCCTTCAATCACCAGCCGGCGTTGAAAGAACAGCATATCAGGATCTGCTTTACGTGCTGCCACAAGCAACAGATCATTGGCATTGCCCCGAAACCAGACATCCGCTTCGGTCTGATGCAATACCGCCAGTCGGCCATCCTCCAGCGTGGTTACCCATTGCAGATTAAGATCGGCAATCCGGATACCCAGCAGGCGACCGTTAAGAAAGTCTAACTCACCTTCAGCCAAAGCATGATGAAATTGCCAGTTCAGGATTTGTTGCAGAAACCGCTTCCTGAGCGGGAATGGGGTGATCGCTGCGGGTAACCCTAAGATTTCAGGAGCTTTTTTCACAAGATGGGCATGTAACCGCTTTAACACTTTCATCACTCCCTTCAGAAAATTTTACGTATATTGCCATATCCTTTTTGACGCGCCTCATCCGGGATCAATAAAAACCGCCGTCGCAGGCGGAAAAAAAAGCGCCACCCGTGCGGGTGAACCGGCATTTCACTGCCTTAAATCAACATGCTAATCGGGCCAGATGCCTAAACTCGACGCCCGTCTGCATGTTGAGAGGAACACCTATGGAACTGCTCTGTCCGGCAGGAAACTTACCCGCAGTGCGCACCGCCGTAGAGAATGGCGCGGATGCGGTCTATGTTGGGCTGAAAGATGACACCAACGCCCGCCATTTCGCAGGCCTGAATTTCACCGATAAAAAGCTGGCGGAAGCGGCGCGCTATCTGCATCAGCATCGCCGCAAACTGCACGTTGCGATTAACACCTTTGCCCATCCGGATGGGATGGAACGCTGGCAGCGGGCGATAGATGTGGCGGCGCAGAACGGGGCCGACGCGCTGATCCTGGCGGATATCGCCACGCTGGAATATGCCGCGACACGCTATCCAAAGGTTGAACGCCATCTGTCAGTGCAGGCGTCCGCCACCAATCCGGAGGCAATCCGCTTCTACCATCGCCACTTTAATCTGCAGCGCGTGGTGCTGCCGCGCGTGCTGTCGATTCATCAGGTGAAACAGCTGGCGCGCACTACGCCGGTACCGCTGGAGGTGTTCGCCTTTGGCAGCCTGTGCATCATGGCGGAAGGCCGCTGCTATCTCTCCTCCTGGCTCACCGGCGAATCCCCTAATAGCGCTGGCGCCTGTTCACCGGCGAAGTTTGTACGCTGGCAGCAGACCCCGCACGGTATGGAGTCGCGGCTGAATGAGGTCTTAATTGACCGCTACGCCCCGGATGAAAGCGCCGGGTATCCGACGCTGTGCAAAGGACGGTATGAGGTTAACGACCAGCGCTTTCACGTGCTGGAGGAGCCCACCAGCCTGAACACCCTGGCGCTGCTGCCGGAACTGCTGCGGGCGGGCATCGCCTCGGTGAAGATCGAAGGCCGCCAGCGCAGTCCCGCCTACGTCGCCGATGTGGCGCGCGTCTGGCGTCAGGCGATCGATCGCTGCAAGGCACAGCCGGAACAGTTTGCGATCGCGCCGCACTGGATGCAGACGCTGGGCGATCTCTCTGAAGGCACACAAACCACGCTGGGTGCTTATCACCGTGAATGGCAATGAGGAATAATGATGCAATATGCCCTTGGGCCGGTGCTCTGGTACTGGCCAACCGAAAAGCTGGACGATTTTTATCAGCAAGCCGTCCGCAGCAGCGCGGATATTATCTATCTCGGCGAAACGGTATGCAGTAAACGCCGCGCCACGCCCTATGCACGCTGGATGGAACTGGCCCGCGCGGTCGCGGCCAGCGGCAAGCAGGTGGTGCTGAGTACGCTGGCGCTGCTGCAGTCGCCTTCCGAGCTGAAAGAGCTGCAACGTTACGTCGACAACGGTGAGTTTCTGATCGAGGCCAATGATATCGGCACGGTGAACATGGCCGCTGAGCGCCATCTGCCGTTTGTCGCGGGGCCAACGCTGAATGTTTATAACGCCGATGCGCTGCAACTGCTGCTCAAAGAGGGGATGACGCGCTGGTGCATGCCGGTTGAGATGTCGCGTGACTGGCTGCTGCAACTGCTGGCGCAGTGCGAGGCGCGGGGGATTCGCCAGCAGTTCGACGTTGAGGTGCTGGGCTACGGTCATCTGCCCCTGGCGCTCTCCGCGCGTTGCTTTACCGCCCGCTCGGAAAACCGCGCTAAAGATGATTGCGAAACCTGCTGCATCCGCTATCCCACCGGCCGTCGCGTCAACTCTCAGGAGGGACAGCAGGTGTTTGTCCTCAACGGTATCCAGACCATGAGTGGCTACTGCTATAACCTGGGCAACGACCTGACCGGTATGCGGAACCATGTCGATTGCGTACGGCTTTCTCCGCAGGATTCGTCGACGCTGGCCGAAATTGATCGTTTCCGCGCCAATGAAGATGGTGAGGCGCCGATAATGGTCGCGAAAGGCAGCGATTGTAACGGTTACTGGCGTAAACTGGCAGGCATGACGCTGGTATCCTGAATAAAAGCACATACCGGCTATATTCCTGCTGAGGTTAGCAGTTTTAATATAAGACATGATGCGTAATACTAAATGGTGCAGGTTTTTTATGCCTGTGCCATACAACGGGAGTAGCCATGTCTGATAAAAAACCTCTTCGCCTGTCTGTGCTGGATCTTGCGCCGATTCCTCAGGGCGCGACCGCACGCGATGCGTTCCACAACTCGCTGGCGCTGGCACGTCAGGCCGAAAAACTGGGCTACCAACGCTACTGGCTGGCTGAACATCACAACATGACGGGGATCGCCAGCGCCGCTACGGCGGTGCTGATTGGCTATCTTGCGGCCAACACCGAGACGCTGAAGCTAGGGTCGGGCGGCATCATGCTGCCTAACCACGCGCCGCTGGTGATCGCCGAGCAGTTTGGCACGCTGGCCTCTCTCTATCCCGGCCGTATCGATCTCGGTCTGGGCAGAGCGCCGGGTTCTGACCAGCGCACGATGATGGCGCTGCGTCGTCACCAGGCTAATCTGCACGCCGATACCTTTCCCGACGATGTAGCCGAACTGATCAGCTGGTTTGATGCCGAGGCGGGTGCGCAGCTCCCCGTTCAGCCGGTGCCCGGTCTGGGCCTGAAGATCCCGGTCTGGCTGCTCGGCTCCAGCCTCTACAGCGCGCAACTGTCGGCAAAAATGGGCCTGCCGTTTGCGTTTGCCTCCCACTTTGCGCCCGACCAGCTGTTCCAGGCGCTGCACGTTTACCGTGAGAATTTCCAGCCTTCGGCGCGCCTCGACAAGCCTTATGCCACCGTCTGCATTAATGTGATCGCGGCTGACAGTGAACGTGATGCGCGCTTCCTGTTTACCTCGCAGCAGCAGCAGTTTATTAACCTGCGCCGTGGCAAACCGGGTCCGCTACCGGCGCCTGTGGAAAACATGGATAACCTCTGGTCGCCGTCAGAACAGTATGGCGTTCAGCAGGCGCTGAGCATGTCGCTGGTCGGCGATAGTGACAAGGTGCGTCACGGTCTGGCCTCACTGATGCGTGAAACCCAGGCGGATGAAATTATGGTCAATGGCCAGATTTTTGACTCTGAGGCCCGCCTGCGCTCCTTTGCGATTGCGATGGAAGCAGCGAACAGCCTGTAACTAATTTTGTGGTGGGTGCAGGTTATCCTGACTCACCACCAACTGACGGCTGTCCCGGGCCGGGGATTGCCCATACAGGCGGCGATACTCCCGGCTGAACTGTGACGCGCTCTGATACCCCACCCGATAGCCTGCCGTACCGGCATCCAGCTTTTCCACCAGCATCAGACGCCGCGCCTCGTTCAGCCGTAGCTGTTTCTGATATTGCATCGGCGTCATCGCCGTGACGGCTTTGAAGTGATGATGCAGCGAAGAGATACTCATGCCGACGCTGCTGGCGAGCCGGTCGATCTTCAGCGGCTGATGGAAATTTTCCCGCAGCCAGCGCGCCGCCTGCGCCACCCGGTTGCCGGGCCGTTCGGCCAGCGCCATATTCAATATCCGCGATCCTTCCGGTCCGGTCAGCAGCCGGTAAAAGATCTCCTGCTCGATAAGCGGGGCCAGCGCCCTGATATCGCTGGGGTGATCCAGCAGGCGGACCAGCCGGATCACCGCATCCACCAATAACGGTGACACTTTATGCACGGTGATACCCCGCTCGTTGTCTGTGGTCGCCAGCGGCAGCGTCGGCGGAAACTGTTCGAGGTAGCGCCTCAGTCGCGACTCATTGCTCGCGATGCCAATCCCCAGATTCGGCTTTTCCGGCGTGGCGTGGGTGACGCAGGCGCGCACCGGCATATCCAGCGTCACCAGCAGCAGATCGCCCGGGCCGTAATGCAGCACCTCATCCCCGATATGCAGCGCCTTGCCGCCCTGTGCAACCAGTGCAAAACTGGCCCATTGGGCAAAGTGCATCGGCTCAGTCGGTGCAGAAACCCGGCCAAAGAACAGGCAGTCTATTGCACTACCGTGTCGGCCATCTTCGGGTGCATGACGGGCGATCAGCTCTGCCAGCACCTGCCACTTGTCACTCTCGCTCATTCTGCTCTCCCCTGTCGTACCCTTCGCTGATAGTACCTGACGTAAAGCGAAATGCCTGTTCCGCCACCTCAGATTTGCAGGATCGTGCAAAAAGCTTGCAGGATTGCGCTACCTGCTTTTCTGCCCCAGCGCGCATAGTCTGTCGACGCAATCATTACGGCGGAGAACAACATAATGAAGGCACTGCAGAATAAAGTCGCACTGGTGACCGGTGCATCGAAAGGCATTGGTGCAGCGATCACCATCGCCTTTGCCACGGCGGGGGCCCGGGTCGTGGTGAACTATCGTCAGGATGAGGTGGGTGCTGCGGATGTGGTCAGCGATATCACAGAACTGGGCAGTGAAGCTGTGGCGATACAGGCGGATATCGCTTCGTATCGGGAGGTGGAACGGCTCTTCGACACGACGCTCGCCTGTTTCGGTGCACCCGACATCGTGGTGAACAATGCGGGTAGCTTTCACCATGGCGAGTTTGAGACGCTGACGCCGGAGGAGATGCAGCAACAGATTAACGTTAACCTGTCAGGCACGCTGCTGGTCTGCCAGCAGGCGATCCGTCACTTTCCTGCCCACGGCGGCAGCATTATTAACCTCAGTGCCCTGAACAGCCAGAACAGTACGCCCGGCTCCGTCCTCTGGGCGGCGACCAAAGGTGCGATAGATAGTCTGACTCAGGGTCTGGCGCGCGAACTGGGCCCAAAACATATCCGGGTTAATGCGCTGGCACCGGGCATGATTCTGACAGAGGGGCTACTGGCTGCGAAGAAAATGAGTCCGCAGCTCAGGGCACAGCTGCTGGCGGCAACGCCGCTGGGACGCTTTGGACTGCCGGAGGATGTGGCGCAGGTTGCACTATTTCTGGCGTCGGAAGAGTCCGCCTGGATCAGCGGCGAGCGCGTCATCATCAGCGGTGGGGCCTGAAAGGCATAAAAAAAGGGAAGCCCGTGGCTTCCCTTTTTATTACGACATGATGTCGTTATGCATCGCGACGACGTGGAGCCGCTGCGCCATCTTCACGACGTGGACCGCGACCACCTTCACGGTTGAAGCTGCGTCCGCCTTCACGACCACCTTCACGGCGATCGGAGAAGCGACGACCGCCTTCACGGTTGCCCGCGCCAGGACCATTGCGACGATCACCGCCCGCAGGACGACGATCACCACGGCCTTCGTGAGGCTGTGCATCACCCAGCAACTGCATATTCATCGGCTTGTTCAGAATACGTGTACGGGTGAAGTGCTGCAGCACATCGCCTGGCATGCCTTTTGGCAGCTCGATAGTCGAGTGGTTGCCGAACAGCTTGATGTTACCGATGTAACGGCTGCTGATGTCGCCTTCGTTAGCGATAGCGCCAACGATATGACGCACTTCAACACCATCATCGCGACCCACTTCGATACGGTAGAGCTGCATCTCACCCACGTCACGACGTTCACGACGTGGACGATCGCCATCACGGCTTTCACGCGGGCCACGAGCGTCACGGCTGTCACGACGATCATCACGATCGCGGTATTCGCGACGTGGCGGACGTGGTGCTTCTGGTGGCAGAATCAGAGGACGTTCGCCCTGGGCCATTTTCAGCAGCGCAGCGGCCAGCGTTTCAAGATCCAGCTCGTCTTCCGGCTGCATCTTAGTCAGCAGAGCGCGGTACTGATCCAGATCGCTGCTCTCCAGCTGCTGCTGGACTTTAGCGGCGAACTTGGCCAGACGACGCTGACCCAGCAGTTCTGCGTTAGGCAGTTCTACTTCAGGGATCGTCAGTTTCATCGTACGTTCGATGTTACGCAGCAGACGACGCTCGCGGTTCTCAACGAACAGCAGCGCGCGACCGGCACGACCGGCACGGCCGGTACGGCCGATACGGTGAACGTAAGATTCCGCATCCATTGGGATGTCGTAGTTCACAACCAGGCTGATGCGCTCAACGTCCAGGCCACGGGCCGCAACGTCAGTGGCAATCAGGATGTCCAGACGACCATCTTTGAGGCGCTCCAGCGTCTGCTCACGCAGTGCCTGGTTCATATCACCGTTCAGTGCCGCGCTGTTGTAACCGCTACGCTCCAGGGCTTCAGCCACTTCCAGCGTGGCGTTTTTAGTACGCACGAAGATGATGGCAGCATCGAAGTCTTCCGCTTCCAGGAAACGAACCAGTGCATCAGTTTTACGACCGTAAGCAGTCCAGTAGCTCTGGCTGATATCAGGACGCGTGGTCAGGCTTGACTGAATACGCACTTCCTGTGGATCTTTCATGAAGCGTTTGGTGATGCGACGAATCGCTTCCGGCATGGTTGCAGAGAACAGTGCGGTCTGATGACCTTCCGGAATCTGCGCCATAATGGTTTCAACGTCTTCGATGAAGCCCATACGCAGCATTTCATCCGCTTCATCCAGCACCAGGCCGCGCAGGTTAGAGAGATCTAACGTGCCGCGTTTCAGGTGGTCAAGCAGACGGCCAGGGGTACCCACAACAACCTGTGGTCCCTGACGCAGTGCGCGCAGCTGCACGTCATAACGCTGGCCGCCATACAGGGCCACCACGTTCAGGCCACGCATGTGTTTTGAGAATTCAGTTACTGCTTCAGCAACCTGTACCGCCAGTTCGCGGGTCGGTGCCAGCACCAGGATCTGAGGTGCTTTAACAGCAGGATCGATGTTGTTTAACAGCGGCAGAGAGAACGCCGCAGTTTTACCACTCCCGGTCTGCGCCATACCTAACACGTCACGGCCCGCCAGCAGGTGAGGAATACACTCAGCCTGGATCGGAGAAGGCTTTACATAGCCCATACCATTCAGTGATTCAAGGATGTCGGCGTTCAGGCCAAGGTCAGCAAAAGTGGTTTGAATATCAGTCATGTAGTACACGTGCCTCTTAGATTGCGGCGGCCAGTCTACATAACTCGTCGTGAAAACTTTCAGTCATTTTCATCAAAAAGTGTGAACCGGCTCAAATTAGAAGTTTTGACGAACAGAAAAGCCCTCATCCTTATAGATGATGACTTTACAGGTGTTACAGGCAAATTAAGTTCGTCAGCTATTGCTGGTCAGATTCTGATAAATCGTCTTGTGCCTGGCCGAGTTGCGCCAGTTCCAACAATGCGTATCGGTGTTCAACAAAGTTGTTAACATTGTTAGACACCGCCAGTTTGAACAACGCTTTCGCGTCGTCCTTCTCCCCCAGACTTAGGTAGTACTTACCTAAATAGAAGTTGGTTTCACTGAGATGTTCAGCGAGCGAGGTGTTATCCGTTGCGTCCGCCTTGAGACTTTCCATCAGCGTTTTCTCGCTGATATCTCCAAGGTAGAACCCGACAATATTCCATCCCCATTGATCTCTGACCGCTTTGTCGTGGCGCTGTTGAAGCGCAACTTTTGCCTTATCGGCATCCATCTCACGTTCAACGAGATAGAGCCACAGACTGCGGAAAGGATCGTTAGGATCGTCTTGATAAAACGCCAGCAGATCATCTTGCGCTAACTTGTACCGACCACCGTAATAGAGGGCGATACCACGATTTAAATGCGCATAGTTGTAAGTTGGTTCAAGCTCAAGTACAGAATCGAACGCTTCATAGGCGGCATCAAAATTGCCCGCCTGCGTTAAGTATATGCCCAAGTAGTTAAACACTTCAGGCATATCTGGTCTTATAGACAGCGCTTGCGAAAAATCGTTCCGCGCTAATGCCCGCAGACCTAAACTATCATACAACACTCCGCGCTCATATAACAGCTGTGCGCGTTCATCATCGGTGAGGGCGCGACTGGCAAGTATTTGTTCCATGCGCGCCAGTATCACTTCCTGCTGCAGTGTGGGCTGTAAAGGCACTGCAAGAACTTCGTTCTTACGCCAATTGGAGTTGCTGCATCCTGCCAGCGTCAGAGCTGTCGCAACAAAACACCAGCGCAGAAAAGGCTTCATTTCCCACTCCCGAATACAAACATTGGGACAACCATCCTGTCATCCGCATGCCCTGCACAAGGATTCCCGCCCTCGCGATGATACAAATGCCCTGCTCTGCCAGGCAGAGAAGGGCAAATCAGCAACGATTTATTCTGCGTCAGGCGTGGTCACCGCTGCAGCTTCTTCAGTCTGCGGCTTAGATTCTGTCGCTTCTTTGATGCTCAGACGTACGCGGCCCTGGCGATCAACTTCCATCACCTTAACCGGTACTTCCTGACCCATCTGCAGATAGTCAGTCACTTTCTCAACGCGCTTATCTGCGATTTGTGAGATGTGAACCAGACCTTCTTTACCGCCGCCGATGGCCACGAAGGCGCCAAAGTCAACGATACGCGTCACTTTACCGCTGTAAATGCGGCCAACTTCAATCTCTGCCGTGATCTCTTCGATACGACGAATCGCTTCTTTCGCTTTCAGACCGTCGGTCGCAGCAATTTTCACGGTGCCGTCATCTTCGATTTCGATGGTTGTGCCGGTCTCTTCGGTCAGCGCACGAATCACTGAGCCGCCTTTACCGATCACATCTTTAATCTTGTCAGAGCTGATTTTGATGGTGTAGATGCGTGGTGCAAATTCAGAAATCTCAGTACGTGGCGTGCTGATAGCCTGCTCCATGACGCCCAGAATGTGCAGACGCGCACCCTTAGCCTGGTTCAGTGCTTCCTGCATGATCTCACGCGTGATGCCTTCGATTTTGATGTCCATCTGCAGCGCGGTGATACCTTCACGGCTACCGGCTACTTTAAAGTCCATATCTCCCAGGTGATCTTCGTCGCCCAGAATGTCAGACAGAACAACAAACTTCTCATCTTCTTTCACCAGACCCATCGCAATACCTGCAACGGCGGCTTTGATTGGTACACCGGCATCCATCAGTGCCAGAGAGGCACCACAGACTGAGGCCATTGAAGAAGAGCCGTTAGATTCGGTGATTTCAGAGACGACACGCACGGTGTAAGGGAAATCTTCCACTTTAGGCATAACGGCTAACACGCCGCGCTTCGCCAGACGACCGTGACCAATTTCACGACGCTTCGGCGAGCCTACCATGCCGGTTTCGCCGACAGAGTAAGGAGGGAAGTTGTAATGGAACAGGAAGCTGTCGGTACGTTCGCCCATCAGCTCATCCAGGTTCTGCGCATCGCGGGTCGTACCCAGCGTTGCCGTAACCAGTGCCTGCGTTTCACCACGGGTAAACAGTGATGAGCCGTGAGTACGTGGCAGAACGCCAGTGCGCACGTCCAGACCGCGGATCATATCTTTTTCACGGCCATCGATACGTGGCTCGCCATTCAGGATACGGGTACGAACGACGTTTTTCTCAAGGCTGTGCACGATATCGCTAATCTCAGCGCTATCCAGCGTTTCGTCTTCAGCCAGCAGCGCCGCAATGGTTTCGTCTTTGATGACGCCAACCTGGGTGTAACGCTCCTGCTTATCCGTGATGCGGTAAGCGTCGCTGATACGCGCTTCGGCCAGTGCGGCAACACGCGAGATCAGTGGCGTGTTGGCAGCTTCTGGCTGCCAGTCCCAGCGCGGTTTACCCGCTTCTGCAACCAGAGCATTGATGTTTTCGATTACAACCTGCTGCTGCTCGTGACCAAAGACCACGGCGCCCAGCATCTGCTCTTCTGACAGGATCTCAGCTTCAGATTCCACCATCAGAACGGCATTCTGCGTACCGGCAACAACCAGATCCAGACGGGACTGTTTCAGCTCATCGGCAGTCGGGTTCAGGACGTACTGGTCGTTGATGTAACCTACACGTGCAGAACCGATTGGGCCGTTGAATGGCAGGCCAGACAGAGACAGCGCAGCGGAAGCACCGATCATTGCAACGATGTCCGGATGAACCTGTGGGTTCACAGACACAACGGTCGCAATAACCTGGACTTCGTTGATGAAACCTTCCGGGAACAGTGGGCGAATCGGGCGGTCAATCAGACGCGCAATCAGCGTTTCGCCTTCGCTTGGGCGACCTTCACGACGGAAGAAGCTACCCGGAATACGACCAGCCGCGTAGGTACGCTCCTGATAGTTGACGGTCAGTGGAAAGAAATCCTGACCTGGTTTGGTTTTTTTCTGGCCAACTACGGTGACGAATACAGCAGTATCGTCCATGCTCACCATGACCGCGGCGGTCGCCTGACGAGCCATCATGCCGGTTTCCAGCGTGACAGTATGTTGACCATATTGGAATTTGCGTACGATCGGATTCAGCAAAATCAAAGTCCTTAACTTCGGGGCAAGGCTATCTGTAGCCCGCCATTGATTACCAATCTTCAGTTGCATCCTCGCGACTAATGACAACCCTCGACCGCCCCTGCGGTAAAGCCTCTCATTAGCCGCGCGAAATTCTGCAAACTCAAGATCACACAAAGCAACAATACATCAGTTTGGCCCGGATTGCTGCCGCTTGCTCGAAAAAAGGGGCCTTAAAGGCCCCCTCTTCACGAAACTCGCACAAATCTGATCGTAAGCTGCACACCGTGCAAATGCCCGCGTGACGCCCCGACGACCAGATTTTTCAGACTTAGCGACGCAGACCGAGGCTCTCGATCAGGCTGCTGTAGCGTGCAACGTCTTTACGCTTCAGGTAGTCCAGCAGCTTACGACGCTGAGATACCATGCGCAGCAGGCCGCGGCGGCTGTGGTGGTCTTTTTTGTGCTCAGAGAAGTGACCCTGCAGATGGGTGATCTGCGCGGTCAGCAGGGCAACCTGTACTTCGGTTGAACCGCTGTCGTTAGCACCACGACCATATTTAGCAACGATCTCTGCTTTAGCTTCTACGCTTAGAGACATAATAAACTCCGGTAATAAATGAATGTATGGGTGCCGATCTCTAATTCAGCATCCCGCTTTAAAGCGGCGCTATTCTACTCCGCGCCTGATAGCAACGCAAATGCCCTATCAGCGAAAAGTGAAGGCACCCCTTAATCCTGATATTCAACCACTAAACGGCGTGGTGCCAGCCGGCCATCGGCTGCAATTTCAGCCATGCCGATAAATTTGCGTGCTTCGCCTTCAGATACCCTTACCAGCCCTTGCGCAGGCGCGTGACTGGCCTGCACCGGCTGTCCCATACGGAAGAAGTCTGCCACCGCCGAAGGAATATTCACTTCCGGGAAATCGGATGCAGGACTGTCCATCGGCAGCAGCAACGGATCAAGCTGCGTCTCCAGTGGGATACCGGCTTCGGTGGCTTCTGTCAGCAGCGTATTGAGCTGATCCAGTGTCACCATCCGTTCAAAGGGATAACGCGCAACCTGTACGCGACGCAGCATAATCACATGCGCGCCACATCCCAGCTTTTCACCCAGGTCATCAATGATGGTACGAATATAGGTGCCTTTGGAGCAGTGAATCTCCAGCTCCAGCTCGTTACCCTGCCAGCGAATAAACTGCAACTCGTAGACCGTAATCGGACGGGGCTCGCGCGTAATCTCAATGCCCTGACGCGCATATTCATACAACGGACGCCCCTGATGCTTCAGCGCCGAAAACATGGAAGGCACCTGCAGCGTGTCGCCGCGGAAACTCTCCAGTGCGCTATCCAGATCGGCCTGAGTAAAGCTGACCGGACGCGTCTGCACAATGTTGCCATCGGCATCAGAGGTGTCGGTCCGCTCACCCAGCCGGGCGATCACACGGTAGCGTTTGTCAGAGTCCAGCAGGTACTGCGAAAACTTGGTCGCTTCGCCCAGGCAAATCGGCAGCATACCGGTCGCCAGCGGATCCAGCGCGCCGGTGTGTCCTGCGCGATTCGCATTAAAGATGCGCTTTACTTTCTGCAGAACATCATTCGACGAGACGCCTTGTGGCTTATCCAGCAACAACACGCCATGAACGTCGCGGCCGCGACGACGCGGACGACTCATTACGCCTCCTCGTCATCGCCAGTGGCGTCCGGGCCACGACGCTCTGCATCGTTTTTCACGACGCTGGTCACGAGATTGGACATGCGCATCCCTTCAACCAGTGAGTTGTCGTAGAAGAAGGTCAGCTCAGGCACGATACGCAGACGCATCGCTTTGCCCAGCAGAATGCGGATATAGCCGGACGCCTCTTTCAGAGCTTTCAGACCCTGCTTAACCGCGTCTTCATCCTGATCGTTGAGGAAAGTGACAAAAACTTTTGCATAGGCGAGATCGCGTGACACTTCTACGCCTGACACAGTGACCATCATGCCCAGACGAGGATCTTTGATCTCACGCTGCAGGATTATCGCAATCTCTTTCTGCAGCTCTTGTGACACGCGCTGCGGGCGACCAAATTCTTTCGCCATCATTATTTCTCCCAAATAATTCGGGAGGCCAGAGGCCTCCCAAATTGCAACACATCAGCAGTCTATTACTCGATGGTGCGTTTAATTTCGATGATTTCAAACACTTCGATCATATCGCCAACGCGAACGTCGTTATAGTTCTTCACGCCGATACCGCACTCCATGCCGTTACGCACTTCGTTGACGTCATCTTTGAAGCGACGCAGAGATTCCAGTTCGCCTTCGTAAATCACCACGTTGTCACGCAGAACGCGGATTGGATTGTTACGCTTGATGTTACCTTCCGTCACCATACAACCCGCAATGGCGCCAAACTTCGGAGATTTGAACACGTCGCGCACCGCAGCCAGACCAATAATCTGCTGTTTGTATTCAGGTGCCAGCATACCGCTCATTGCCGCTTTCACTTCATCAATCAGGTTATAGATGATGGAGTAGTAGCGCAGATCCAGGCTTTCTGAGTCAATGACACGACGCGCAGAGGCATCGGCACGAACGTTGAAGCCAATCAGAATGGCATTGGATGCCGCCGCCAGCGTCGCGTCGGTTTCGGTGATCCCGCCCACGCCTGAACCCACAATCTTCACCTTCACTTCGTCGGTAGAGAGTTTCAGCAGGGAGTCGGAGATCGCTTCCACAGAACCCTGAACGTCCGCCTTCAGGACGATGTTCAGTTCAGACACTTCGCCTTCGGTCATGTTGGCAAACATGTTCTCGAGCTTCGATTTCTGCTGGCGAGCCAGTTTCACTTCGCGGAATTTGCCCTGACGATAGAGTGCCACTTCACGCGCTTTCTTCTCATCACGGACAACCGTTGCTTCATCACCCGCAGCCGGCACGCCGGACAGACCCAGAATCTCAACCGGAATAGACGGACCCGCTTCCATAACTTCGCGACCCAGTTCGTCACGCATTGCACGAACGCGGCCATATTCGAAGCCACAAAGAACGATGTCGCCCTTGTTCAGCGTACCTTCGCGCACCAGTACGGTAGCCACCGGACCACGACCTTTGTCGAGGAACGATTCGATGACCACACCACTCGCCATACCTGCACGAATAGCAGTCAGTTCCAGAACTTCCGCCTGCAGCAGGATAGCATTTAACAGATCATCAATGCCGGTACCTGCTTTCGCAGAGACGTTGACGAACATGTTTTCGCCGCCCCACTCTTCCGGGATGATGCCGTACTGAGTCAGTTCGTTTTTAACACGATCCGGATCCGCTTCGGGTTTGTCGCACTTGTTCACTGCAACCACAACCGGCACTTTAGCCGCTTTCGCGTGCTGAATGGCTTCGATGGTCTGTGGCATCACGCCATCATCCGCAGCAACAACCAGGATAACGATGTCCGTTGCCTGTGCACCACGTGCACGCATCGCGGTAAACGCGGCGTGGCCCGGGGTATCCAGGAAGGTGACCATGCCATTATCGGTTTCAACGTGGTAAGCACCGATGTGCTGTGTAATGCCGCCCGCTTCGCCAGAGGCGATTTTGGTGGAGCGGATATAGTCCAGCAGAGACGTTTTACCGTGGTCGACGTGGCCCATAATGGTCACCACTGGCGCGCGTGATTCCTGCGCTGCATCAGTGTCACGATCGTCCATTACCGCCTCTTCCAGCTCGTTTTCACGACGCAGGGTCACTTTGTGGCCCATCTCTTCGGCGACAAGCTGTGCGGTTTCCTGATCGATGACCTGGTTGATAGTCGCCATTGCGCCCATCTTCATCATCGCTTTAATGACCAGAGAACCTTTAACGGCCATTTTGTTTGCCAGTTCAGCAACGGTGATGGTTTCGCCAATCACCACATCGCGGTTAACGGCCTGCGCTGGCTTGTTAAAGCCCTGCTGCAGTGCGCTTGGTTTGCGATGCTTGCCGCCTTTACCGCCACGAACCTGCGCACGCGCTTCTTCACGGTCAGTTTTGGCTTCAGAATGCTTGTTGCCTTTTTTCGCCGGACGCGTGGCTTTAGCGGTCGTGCGCGCACGTGCGCGGCCCGCTTCTACCTGACGATCGTTTTCATCTTCTGCCTGACGGGCGTGAGTTGAGGTAGTGACGTGATAGTCGCCTTTATCCTCTTCTTCCGGTTTTTCCCACTCTGCTGATTTCTCTTCAGCCAGACGGCGGGCTTCTTCTGCTACAAGGCGGGCAGCCTCTTCGAGCTTACGGCGGGCTTCTTCTTCAGCTTTACGCTTCAGTTCAGCGGCTTCAGCTTCGCGACGGGCTTTATCTGACTGCGCAGCCTTGGTCACTTCGTCGGTAGGTTGATTTGTCACTTTGTCATTTTCCGCTGCTGCACGTTTGGCCTTATCAGCGGCTTCGCGCCTGGCTTTGTCTTCGGCTTCACGTTGCGCTTTTTGTTCAGCTTCGCGACGGGCTTTTTCTTCAGCCTCGCGTTGCGCCTGCTCTTCCGCTTCACGCTGCGCCTCGGCTTCAGCTTCTGCCTGAGCTTGCTCAGCCTCTGCATCACCCTTCACATAGGTACGCTTTTTGCGGACTTCGATTTGCACCGACTTACTTTTACCCCCGGTGCCTGGAATATTCAAGGTGCTGCGCGTTTTACGCTGCAGCGTCAGCTTAGCTGAACCGACCTGACCGTGTTCACGGTTCAGGTGAGATAGTAAGGTTTCTTTCTCTTGCTGGGTCACGGCGTCATTTTCAGACTTAGGGATCCCCGCATCAGCAAATTGCTGTACCAGGCGATCGACCGGAGTCTGAATTTCTGCGGCCAGCGATTTTACGGTTACATCTGTCATGCTGTTCCTTCCTGTTATTACGCGTCATCGCCGAACCAGCAGATATTACGCGCGGCCATAATCAGCGCGCCGGCTTGTTCATCAGACAGGCCTTCAATATCCGTCAGATCGTCAACACCTTGCTCAGCGAGATCTTCCAGCGTGCAGACGCCTTTTGACGCCAGGCGGAACGCCAGCGCACGATCGAGGCCTTCAAGATTCAGAAGATCCGGAGCGGGCTCCTGATTTCCAAAACTCTCTTCTTTCGCCAGTGCCAGGGTGGTTAACGCATTTTTTGCTCGTTCACGCAGGGCTTCAATGGTCTCTTCGTCGAGGCCGTCGACTTCCAGCAGCTCGTTGATTGGCACGTATGCCAGCTCTTCAAGCGAGGAGAAGCCCTCTTCCACCAGAACGGTGGCGAACTCTTCATCGATGTCGAGATGTTTAGTAAACATATCGATCGCTGCATGCGCTTCAGCCTGATGCTTCGCCTGCAGATCATCGACGGTCATCACGTTCAGCTCCCAGCCGCTGAGCTGCGAAGCGAGACGCACGTTTTGGCCGTTACGGCCGATCGCCTGAGCCAGATTGCCAGCTTCGACGGCGATATCCATCGTGTGATTATCTTCATCCACCACGATTGACGCCACATCAGCCGGCGCCATGGCATTAATAACAAACTGCGCCGGGTTATCGTCCCACAGCACGATATCGATACGCTCGCCGCCCAGTTCGCTGGAAACAGCCTGAACGCGTGCGCCGCGCATGCCCACACAGGCACCCACCGGGTCGATACGTTTGTCATTCGTTTTGACTGCAATTTTAGCGCGTGAACCCGGATCACGGGCGGCGGCTTTAATTTCAATCAGTTCTTCACCGATTTCCGGCACCTCAATGCGGAACAGTTCAACCAGCATTTCGGGTTTAGAGCGCGTCACAAACAGCTGGGCGCCACGGGCTTCCGGGCGGACAGAGTAAAGAACGCCGCGAATGCGGTCACCCGGGCGGAAATTTTCGCGCGGCAGCATATCTTCGCGCAGAATGACCGCTTCAGCGTTGTTACCTAAGTCGAGGGAAATGTTGTCGCGGTTAACTTTCTTCACCACGCCCGTGATAATTTCGCCTTCCTGTTCACGGAACTGATCAACCACCATCGCGCGCTCGGCTTCGCGCACTTTCTGCACGATAACCTGCTTAGCGGTCTGAGTCGTGATACGGTCAAAGGTGACCGATTCAATCTGATCTTCAACAAAGTCGCCCAGATTGAATGCTTCATCTTCGAAGCGGGCCGCATCCAGCGTGATCTCGCGCGTCGGCTGAGTTACCTCTTCAACGATTTCCCAGCGGCGGAAAGTATCGAAGTCGCCACTGCGGCGATCAATGCTGACGCGTACTTCAATTTCCTGCTCATATTTTTTCTTGGTCGCAGTCGCCAGCGCGCTCTCCAGCGCTTCGAAGATTTTCTCACGCGGCAGGGCTTTTTCGTTAGAAACGGCTTCTACAACAGCTAAGATCTCTTTGTTCATCCTGGTTAGCCTCAATCCGGACTTTTAAAAGTGGGGGACCAGGTTCGCTTTCTGAATATTACTCAGCGCGAACACTTCATCGTTACCCTCTACGTGCACCGTGATCATTTCGCCATCAACTGACTTAATGATCCCCTGCCATTTACGGCGGTTCTGAACGGCCATACGCAACACCAGACTCACTTCCTCACCCATAAAGCGGGTGTAGTGTTCTGCGGTGAACAGAGGACGATCGAGTCCCGGTGAAGAGACTTCAAGGTTGTAAGGCACAGTAATAGGATCTTCTACATCCATTACGGCGCTTACCTGGTGGCTGACATCGGCGCAATCATCGACATTGATGCCATCTTCACTATCAATATAGATGCGCAGGATAGATGTGCGACTACGAACGAATTCAATTCCAACCAGTTCGTAACCCAGCGCTTCTACGGGAGCCGATACCAACTCTGTCAATTTTTGCTCTAATGTGGACAAGCCCACCCCCAAGACATAAAAAAAGGGCCTATAGCCCAGTATTACGATTCGCTAATAACAAAAAACCCCGAATAGTCGGGGCTTTTAATCACTGGACCCTGTATGCCGCTAAGCGGCCCGGACTCCATCCAAAGAATTTTCTTTCAAAAAATAGCCGTGAATGCGTCCGTCGATGCATACAGTATATTTGAAAAAGAACTCAAAGGGAAAGTGGTTGCGGGGGCCGGATTTGAACCGACGACCTTCGGGTTATGAGCCCGACGAGCTACCAGGCTGCTCCACCCCGCGTCCGAAAACGTGGCGAATAATACGCCAGACCTGCATAAAATGCAAGGGATACTACGATTTGGTACCGAGGACGGGACTTGAACCCGTAAGCCCAATCGGGCACTACCACCTCAAGGTAGCGTGTCTACCAATTCCACCACCACGGCACTGCACTGACCACAACGATGCGTTGTGCTGACGACCTTACTTAGGAATATCGCTGCCCGGTGTTGCCGGTTGAGCTGGCTTTTCAGTCTGTTGAGAAGACTGCGCCGGCGCAGAAAGATTTTCCCACTCGCTTCCTTTCGAAGACTTATTGCTGTTCAGGTTACCGAGAACCAGGCTGATGATGAAGAACAGTGCCGCTAAAATGCCGGTCGTACGTGTCAGGAAATTACCTGAACCCGAAGAACCAAACACTGTACCGGATGCGCCTGCACCAAATGAGGCTCCCATATCAGCGCCTTTGCCTTGCTGCAGCATGATCATAGCCACGAGGGCGATCGCTACAATAAGGAAAACAACTAAAAGAGCTTCGTACATATTCAACCTGTTCCTTGCACGATAATCGTACAGTTAAAGCTTCAACCAGTATTGATGGGGAGTCTCGTCATCACCCATCAGAAGCGGGTGTGAATACTAACCAAAGGCGCATATCTCTGCAAGTGCAATTTTCACCGCCTGCACTGATTGCAGAAAAAAGCGCCATCCCGGTGATTTTACAGGCAGTTCTGCGCACGCGTAACTGCCCGTTACTGCATTAAACCGCTTTGACCTGATCGGCGATACGGTTAGCCAGTTCGGTCACCTGCGCCTCATTTTCGCCCTCAACCATCACGCGAATCAACGGTTCCGTACCCGATTTGCGTAGCAACACGCGTCCGCGTCCCGCCAGCACTTTTTCGACGTCGGCAGTGACACTTTTCACCGCATCACTCTGCAGGGGATCATGTTCACCCGCAAAGCGGACATTGACCAATACCTGAGGTAGCATTTTCATACCGCTGCAGAGGTCGTGCAGACTCATGTGGTTACGGACCATGGCGGTCAGCACCTGCAGACTGGCAACGATGCCGTCACCCGTGGTGGTTTTATCCAGCAGAATGACATGGCCGGAGTTCTCGGCACCGAGACGCCAGCCCTTCTCCTGCATCTTCTCCAGCACATAGCGATCGCCCACTTTGGCACGGGTGAACGGAATGCCGAGCTGTTTCAGCGCAAGCTCCAGCCCCATGTTACTCATCAGCGTCCCGACTACCCCGCCGCGCAGCTGCCCCTGACGCAGAGCTTCGCGGGCAATGATGTAGAGGATCTGGTCGCCATCCACTTTTTCGCCCAGGTGGTCAATCATCATGATACGGTCGCCATCGCCATCATAGGCCAGCCCGATATCGGCCTTCTCCGCCAGAACACGCTGCTGAAGCAGTTCCAGATCGGTGGCACCGCACGCCTTATTAATGTTCATGCCGTCCGGCTGAACGCCGATAGCAATTACGGTGGCACCCAGTTCACGCAGGACATTCGGGGCGATGTGATAAGTGGCGCCATTGGCGCAGTCGACCACAATCTTCAGGCCATTCAGGTTCAGTTCGCTGGGGAAAGTACCTTTGCAGAATTCAATATAGCGTCCCGCGGCATCCACGATGCGGCTGGCACGACCAAGCTGCGCAGATTCAACGCAGGTAATCGGCTTCTCCATCTCCAGCTCAATTGCTTCTTCGACGTCATCGGGCAGTTTGGTGCCCTCGGATGAGAAGAACTTAATCCCGTTGTCATCAAATGGGTTATGCGAGGCTGAGATGACAATTCCCGCCTCTGCACGGAAAGTACGGGTCAGATAGGCGATGGCGGGCGTCGGCATCGGCCCGGTAAACGCGGCCGTCAGGCCAGCGGCGGCGAGGCCCGCTTCCAGCGCAGACTCCAGCATATAGCCAGAAATACGCGTATCTTTACCGATGATGATCTTTTTTGAACCGTGACGCGCCAGCACTTTACCTGCGGCCCAGCCCAGCTTCAGGACAAAATCGGGCGTAATGGGGGCTTCACCGACTTTGCCGCGAATGCCGTCTGTACCAAAATATTTACGATTACTCATGTTTATCCTTTTGCTCTTCGGGTCGCTTCGACCACGCGCATCGCTTCGGCCGTCTCTTTGACATCATGCGCGCGAATAATCTGCGCACCCTGCATGGCAGCAATCACCGCGCAGCTCAGGCTGCCGGTTAAACGCTGCGACGGACCGACATTTAACAGCTGGCCAATCATCGATTTACGCGACATTCCCACCAGAAGTGGCAGGCCGAAGTGATGAAAATCGCCGAGATGCGCCAGCAGTTCATAATTGTGGCTGAGATTTTTACCGAAACCGAAGCCCGGGTCGAGTATCAGTCGCGCTTTTTTAATCCCTGCCGCCTCGCAGCGCGCGATCTGCTGAGCGAAGTAAGCGTCCACTTCGCTCAGAATATTTTCATACCGGGGAGCCTCCTGCATGGTGCGCGGTTCACCCTGCATGTGCATCAGACAGACAGGCAGGTCAGTCGCGGCCGCAGCTTCCAGCGCACCCGGTTCAGAGAGCGACCGGACGTCATTGATGATGTGAGCACCCACTCGCGCTGCTTCACGGATCACCGCCGCCTTGGAGGTATCGACTGAGATCCAGACCTCAAAACGCTGGGCGATCGCTTCAATGACCGGAATCACCCGCTCCAGCTCCTCTTCTTCACTCACCTCATCTGCGCCAGGACGGGTTGATTCCCCCCCTACGTCGATAATCGTCGCGCCAGCATTGACCATCTCGTTGGTGTGCGTCAGCGCATCGACCAGCGCGTTGTGCCTGCCGCCATCTGAGAAGGAGTCCGGCGTGACATTCAGAATGCCCATCACATGCGGAAACGATAAATCGAGATGGGAATCACGGGCGAACAACTTCATGGCACAAACTCCTTACTGGTCACTATCCGGATGTAAAAAACCCCGGACCAGCCGGGGTTTTGTCTGACAATGTTATCTCTTATTTATTGTACTGCTCAGACATGGTGTTGCCTGGATTCGGCGTACGCGGTTCATCAACCGGACGTGGCGCCTTTGGCGTACCGTTATTGTCTGAGTTGCTGCCTGGATCTTCCCAGCCTGCTGGCGGACGCACTTCGCGACGGGCCATCAGGTCATCGATCTGCGGAGCATCAATGGTTTCATACTTCATCAGCGCGTCTTTCATCGCATGAAGAATGTCCATGTTCTCTCCCAGAATGCGACGTGCGCGCTGGTAGTTACTGTCGATCAGGTGTTTCACTTCCTGGTCGATGATGCGAGCCGTTTCATCAGACATGTGCTTCGCTTTCGCCACGGAGCGTCCAAGGAAGACTTCGCCATCTTCTTCTGCGTACAGTAACGGACCCAGCTTTTCAGAGAAGCCCCACTGCGTCACCATGTTACGCGCCAGATTAGTCGCAACTTTAATGTCGTTCGACGCACCGGTTGAGACGTGTTCGGCACCGTAGATGATCTCTTCAGCCAGACGACCGCCGTAAAGCGTAGAGATCTGGCTTTCCAGCTTCTGACGGCTGGCGCTGATCGCGTCGCCTTCAGGCAGGAAGAAGGTCACACCCAGCGCACGGCCGCGCGGAATAATGGTCACTTTATGCACCGGATCGTGCTCAGGTACCAGACGACCAATGATAGCGTGCCCCGCTTCATGATAGGCGGTTGACTCTTTCTGCGACTCCGTCATCACCATGGAGCGACGTTCCGCACCCATCATGATTTTGTCTTTCGCTTTCTCAAACTCCACCATAGAAACCACACGCTTGTTGGAGCGGGCGGCAAACAGTGCAGCTTCGTTAACCAGGTTAGCCAGGTCAGCACCCGAGAAGCCTGGCGTACCGCGTGCAATGATAGCAGCATCGATATCAGTGGCCAGCGGTACACGGCGCATGTGGACTTTCAGAATCTGCTCACGACCGCGAACATCTGGCAGACCAACCACGACCTGACGGTCAAAGCGGCCCGGACGCAGCAGCGCAGGGTCCAGAACGTCAGGACGGTTTGTTGCGGCGATAACGATGATACCTTCGTTACCTTCGAAACCATCCATCTCAACCAGCATCTGGTTCAGCGTCTGCTCACGCTCATCGTGGCCACCGCCTAAACCGGCACCACGCTGACGACCGACGGCGTCGATCTCATCGATAAAGATGATGCAGGGCGCAGCTTTTTTGGCCTGTTCGAACATGTCGCGCACACGGGATGCACCGACACCGACAAACATTTCCACGAAGTCAGAACCGGAGATGGTAAAGAACGGCACCTTCGCTTCACCAGCAATCGCTTTTGCCAGCAGGGTTTTACCGGTACCCGGCGGCCCCACCATCAGCACGCCTTTTGGAATTTTGCCACCCAGCTTCTGGAAACGGCTTGGCTCACGCAGATATTCGACCAGCTCACCGACTTCTTCTTTCGCTTCATCACAGCCGGCTACGTCAGCAAACGTGGTTTTGATTTGATCTTCCGTCAGCATGCGGGCTTTGCTCTTGCCGAAGGACATCGCGCCCTTTCCGCCGCCGCCCTGCATCTGACGCATAAAGAAGATCCATACGCCGATCAGCAGCAGCATCGGGAACCACGAAATGAAGATAGAGGCCAGCAGGCTTGGCTCTTCAGGCGGTTCACCCACCACTTTGACGTTTTTGGTCAAGAGGTTATCGAGCAACTTAGGATCGTTGACAGGAATATAGGTCGTGTATTTATTGCTGTCTTTTTTAATAACGTTAATTTCACGCCCGTTAATACGTGCCTCGCGGACCTGATCCTGGTTCACTTCCGACAGGAAGGTTGAATAATCAACCCGACGGCCATTCGACTCGCTGGGCCCAAAGCTCTGGAATACTGACATCAGCACGACCGCGATGACTAACCAGAGAATCAGGTTTTTCGCCATGTCACTCAAGGGATTAACCTCATATTACAACGGTGTTAACAGATAGCGTAGGGTACTATAGATCCTGCATACATGGAATCGCAGCAACGCTGCGGACTTCTCCAGCAATTTGGTTATAGTTTGCGCCCAGTCGCCACAATGTACACTTCACGTGAACGTGAACGTGAAGCGTCCGGCTTACGAATTTTCACTTTCGTAAACAGGGAGCGAATTTCCCGCAGGTATTCATCGAAGCCATCTCCCTGAAACACTTTCACTACAAAACTACCGCCAGGTGCCAGAATATCCCGACACATGTCCAGCGCCAGTTCAACTAAATACATCGACCGGGGAATATCTACGGCAGGTGTACCACTCATATTCGGTGCCATATCAGACATGACGACCTGAACCTGTTGATCACCAACACGCTCAAGCAGCGCATTGATCACCGATTCTTCACGAAAATCGCCCTGAAGGAAATCGACACCGACAATCGGATCCATTGGCAGGATATCGCAGGCAATAACGCGCCCTTTACTCCCGATTTGCTGTACAACATATTGCGACCAGCCACCCGGTGCAGCCCCCAGATCTACCACGGTCATACCGGGTTTGAAAAGCTTGTCACCCTGTTGTATTTCATCAAGTTTAAACCAGGCGCGCGAACGCAACCCTTTTTTCTGCGCCTGAAGCACATATTTATCGCTAAAGTGTTCCTGAAGCCAGCGGCTGGAGCTGGCCGAACGCTTTTTACCCGTCATAATATTTCCAACTAAATCGTCATCGTAGCGATAAACCTGCACGCAATGGGTTGCGTCGATTTGGTGATATACCCGAGATGGCGGTAGAATGAACCGTTTTCAATCCCTGAGTAAGTAAAAAACTACGATGAATCTAAGTACCAAACAAAAACAGCACCTCAAGGGCCTCGCCCATCCGCTCAAACCTGTCGTTATGCTGGGCGGTAATGGCCTGACTGAAGGCGTGCTGGCCGAAATCGAGCAGGCTCTGTCACATCACGAACTGATCAAGGTAAAAATCGCCTCAGAAGATCGTGAAACGAAGCAGCTGATCGTTGAGGCTATCGTGCGTGAGACCGGTGCCAGCAACGTACAGGTGATCGGCAAAACGCTGGTGCTGTATCGCCCGTCTAAAGAGAGCAAGATTTCTCTGCCACGCTAGGTGGGCAAAGAAAGTGACATGCTCTTACCTCAGATAAAAGGCCGCAACGCGGCCTTTTTCCTTTCTTTACATTGTGTATTAACGCTTTTCAAAGCGTAGCAACATCTTAAATGTATTCCACCTTCAGGATCTCATACTCTACGTCGCCGCCGGGGGTTTTCACGACGGTCACATCATCGACCTCTTTGCCCACCAGGCCTCGCGCCATTGGCGAATTGACCGAAATCAGATTTTGCTTAAAGTCCGCTTCGTCATCGCCCACGATGCGATAGGTCGCCTCTTCATCGGTTTCAACGTTCAGGACGGTAACGGTGGCACCAAAGATTACCCGACCGGTTTTCGGCATCTGCGTCACGTCAATGACCTGCGCGTTGGAGAGTTTGGCTTCAATCTCCTGAATACGGCCTTCACAGAAGCCCTGTTCTTCGCGCGCTGCGTGATACTCCGCATTCTCTTTTAAATCGCCATGTTCGCGTGCTTCAGCGATAGAGGCGATAATGCGCGGACGCTTCACGGTTTTCAGCTCGTTCAGCTCTTCGCGCAATCTTTCAGCGCCTCTTAACGTCATCGGAATCTGATTCATTTAAGCTCCTCGCCATCTTTCCTGTTTTACGATGTCATCCTGACCGGTGACTGCAGAAAAACGCTTCTGCAGCGCATTAGCCCGTTTTGCAAATAAAAGAAACCTGACCCGGAGTTGCTTCCAGGCCAGAAAAGGGTTTTGCAATTTGATACGTATTTTACCCCAGAGTTCCCTGCGGGTCATCGTTTACTTTGACCCGTCCAGCGACGTAGTATTGACGCCCTCACCTGCCAGTTACCGCGAGATTATGCGATTTTCACGACTTGTTACCGGATTAAGCTGCGCATTTATGCTGCAGGCGCACGCAGCGCCAGTTGATGAATACATGCAGTACCTGCCAGACGGCGCCAATCTGGCGTTGATGGTGCAGAAAGTGGGGGCTTCCACCCCAATCATTGATTACCACGGCAAACAGATGGCCCTGCCCGCCAGTACCATGAAGGTGGTGACGGCGCTGGCGGCGTTACTGGAACTGGGTGGCGACTACCGTTTTCAGACGACGTTTGAAACCCGCGGCGCCATTATTGATGGCACCCTGAACGGCGATTTAGTGGCGCGTTTCGGCGGCGATCCGACCTTAAGCCGTCAGGATCTGCGCAATATGGTGGCGGCACTTAAAAAGCAGGGCATCAACCATATTAAAGGCAATCTGGTTGTCGATACCTCGGTCTTTGCCAGTCACGATATGGCGCCGGGCTGGCCGTGGAACGATCTGACCCAGTGCTTCAGCGCCCCGCCGGGCGCAGCTATCGTGGATAAAAACTGCTTCTCAGTGTCGCTTTACAGTGCAAATACCCCGGGCGAGAACGCTTTCGTGCGCATCGCCTCCTATTATCCGGCCCACATGTACAGCCAGGTGCGCACCATCGGGCGCAACAGCGGCGAAGGACAGTATTGTGAGCTGGATGTGGTACCAGGTGAACTGAACCGCTACACCCTGACCGGCTGTATGCGCCAGCGTGCTGAACCGCTGCCGCTGGCCTTTGCCGTGCAGGATGGCGCCGCCTGGGCGGGCGAGATACTTAAAGCAGAACTGCGCTCATCCGAGATCGATTACAGCGGCCATCTGGTGCGCCAGACTCAGGTGACTGAACCGGGCACCGTACTGGCCTCGACGCAGTCCGCACCGCTGCATACGCTGCTGCACACCATGCTGAAGAAATCAGACAACATGATTGCTGACACCGTGTTTCGCACCATCGGCCATCACTACTTTAATGTGCCTGGCACATTTCGCACCGGACAGGATGCCGTTCGGCGCATCCTGAAAGCGAAAGCCGGTATCGACATGGGTAACAGCATTCAGGTCGATGGATCCGGGCTGTCGCGTCACGATCTGATTTCGCCGCAGACCATGATGCAGGTTTTGCAGTTCATTGCGAAGAATGACAACACGCTGGATTATATTTCGATGCTGCCGCTGGCGGGCTATGATGGCACGCTGCAGTATCGTGGCGGGCTGCATGAGGCAGGGCTCGATGGCAAAGTCTCGGCAAAAACCGGTTCTCTGCAGGGCGTTTATAACCTGGCGGGCTTTATCACGACCTCCAGCGGTACCCGGGTCGCCTTTGTCCAGTTTCTCTCCGGCTATGCGGTTCCGCCGGAAGATCAACGGACCCGTCGCATTCCGCTGGTGCGCTTTGAAAGCCGGCTCTATCGCGATATCAATCAGAACAACTGACTGGCAACGCTGACGCACGCAGTGGGCCACTGCCCTGCTGCGTTTTTTCGCGCACTCTGGCCGCTGATGAACATGTACGTAGCGGTGACAGGCGCCGAAAACAGCGATGCCCCCTTTCAGGCTGAAAGGGGGCATCGGATTTCACGTTAACGCAGCGTACGGATTAACGCTGATAGATAATTTCAACACCTTCGTCGTCTTCATCATCCCAGTCGTCATCCCACTCTTCATCTTCGGCTTCCGCCGCGTTTTCGAGGGTTTCCTTGTGGTAATCATCCCACATGAATTCCACTTTCTCCGGCTGCTTCTCTTCAAGCTCCGCTTCTTTCGGGTTAGCGTTGATGAAGCTCATCACGTCCCAGCAGAGTTCGTTGACGCCGGTGCGGCTTGCGGCAGAGATCAGGTAATACTTATCTTCCCAGCCCAGTGCTTCAGCCACCGCTTTCGCCCGCGCCTGCGCCTCTTCTTCACCGATCAGGTCAACCTTGTTGAAGACCAGCCAGCGTGGTTTGTTGAACAGCTTCTCGCTGTACTTTTCCAGCTCACTCAGAATGATGCGGGCATTCTCAACCGGATCGCTTTCATCGACAGGATCAATGTCGATCAGGTGCAGTAATACACGACAACGCTCAAGGTGCTTCAGGAAGCGAATGCCCAGGCCAGCGCCCTCGGCCGCGCCTTCGATCAGACCAGGAATATCCGCAACAACAAAGCTCTGCTCGCTGTCCATACGCACCACACCTAGGCTCGGCACCAGTGTCGTAAACGGATAGTCCGCCACTTTAGGTTTGGCCGCTGAGACGGCACGGATAAAGGTCGATTTACCGGCATTTGGCAGGCCCAGCATACCGACGTCTGCCAGCAGCATCAGCTCCAGCTGCAGATCGCGCTTCTCGCCTGGCGTACCCATGGTTTTCTGACGCGGGCTGCGGTTCACCGACGATTTGAAACGGGTGTTACCCAGGCCATGCCAGCCGCCTTTGCCGACCATCAGTCTCTGGCCGTGGCGCGTCATGTCGCCCAGTGTCTCACCGGTTCCCTGGTCGATAACACGGGTACCGACCGGCACTTTAACTTCGATATCTTTACCGCGTTTGCCGGTACAGTCGCGGCTCTGGCCGTTCTGCCCACGCTCGGCGCGGAAAGATTTTTCGAAACGATAATCGATAAGGGTATTGAGGTTTTCGTCGGCAATCAGATAAACGTCACCGCCGTCACCCCCATCCCCTCCGTCAGGGCCGCCTTTCGGGATATATTTTTCGCGGCGGAAGCTGACGCAACCATTACCGCCATCACCGGCGACGACCAGAATTGTCGCTTCATCAACAAACTTCATTTTAACTCTCCGTCACACAATCGCCTGCAGCACTCTGCAGGCGGGTCCGCCAGGGTCTTCTGCGCTGACCAGCGGCGGATAAATCAGAATTGGCTTTCGCCAGTGCGTACATAAAGTGTACAGCAATCTTTTGTGATGCGTTACGTAGCCGCAACAGAGCGCAGAATGTAAAAAGCCCCGCAGGAGCTGCGGGGCCTTTAATTCGTGCGTTCAGACGTTAAACGTCTGCGTCACGACAACCTTACTCAGCAACGATGCTGATGTATTTACGGTTGTTCGGACCTTTAACTTCGAATTTAACTTTGCCGTCTGTGGTAGCAAACAGGGTGTGGTCGCGACCACAACCTACGTTGTTACCTGCGTGGAATTTGGTGCCACGCTGACGAACGATGATGCTACCTGCCAGAACAGATTCGCCACCGAAACGCTTAACACCCAGACGTTTTGCATTGGAGTCACGACCATTTCGAGTCGAACCACCAGCCTTTTTATGTGCCATTTGTCAGATCTCCTCTTACGCCGTGATACCAGTGATTTTCACATCAGTGAACCACTGGCGATGGCCAGCTTGCTTACGGTAGTGCTTACGACGACGAAACTTAACGATCTTAATTTTCTCGCCACGACCGTGAGCAACAACTTCTGCCTTGATCATACCGCCTGAAACCAGTGGCGCGCCGATTTTCACGTCTTCGCCATTAGCAATCATCAGAACCTGGTCAAACTCGATGGTTTCACCGGTTGCGATGTCCAGCTTTTCCAGGCGAACGGTCTGACCTTCGCTTACTCGGTGTTGTTTACCACCACTTTGGAAAACCGCGTACATATAAAACTCCGCTTCTGCGCTTGCCTTTTTTAGTTCATCAGGCGGCGCGCTAAATATTCACAATAGGGCGCGAATTCTACGCAAAACTCCAGAAGAAGACAAGAGCACTTTGCACACTCTTGCAGAAAAAAAACACAGGGCAAATGCAACCGTTTCTCAGCCTCAAAATTCAAGTACAATCAGTAACAGATTACCTGAACGCTGGCTGGGTAAACCACTTACCATGGCAGAGATAACGAGTCATAGCTGAAAAGACGAATGAACTTAGAACAGATTAATGAATTAACCGCACAGGATATGGCTGCCGTTAACCAGACCATCCTCGACCAGCTGAATTCAGATGTCTCGCTCATCAACCAGTTGGGCTACTACATCATCAGCGGTGGAGGTAAGCGTATCCGTCCCATGATTGCCGTGCTCTCCGCACGCGCCATGGGCTACAAGGGCGATCTGCACGTAACCAATGCGGCGCTGATCGAATTTATCCACACCGCCACGCTGCTGCATGACGATGTCGTGGATGAATCCGATATGCGTCGTGGCAAAGCGACCGCGAACGCGGCGTTTGGCAATGCGGCAAGCGTGCTGGTCGGTGACTTTATTTACACCCGCGCCTTCCAGATGATGACCAGCATGGGCTCGCTGCGTATCCTGGCGCTGATGTCAGAAGCGGTAAACGTGATCGCTGAGGGCGAAGTCCTTCAGCTGATGAACGTGAACGATCCCGATATTACCGAAGAGAGCTATATGCGCGTCATCTACAGCAAGACGGCGCGCCTGTTTGAAGCCGCCTCCCAGGCCTCTGCGATACTGGCTGACGCGACCCCGGCAGAGGAAAAAGCACTGCAGGATTATGGGCGCTATCTGGGAACGGCTTTCCAGTTAATCGACGATTTACTGGATTACAGTGCTGACGGTGAGACGCTGGGTAAAAATACCGGCGATGACCTGAGCGAAGGCAAACCGACGCTGCCTCTGCTGCACGCGATGCAGCACGGTACGCCAGAGCAGGCGAAGATGATTCGGGAAGCCATTGAACAGGGCAACGGTCGTCATCTGCTGGAGCCGGTGCTGGAAGCAATGCATCAGTGCGGTTCGCTGGAATGGACGCGCAGTCGCGCAGAACAGGAAGCGGATAAAGCCATTGAGGCGTTACGCATCCTGCCTGAATCCCCCTGGCGCAGCGCACTGGAGTCGCTGGCGCACATGTCTGTTCAGCGCGATTTCTAATCCCTCACGGAGCCAGCCAGCTCCGTTTTTACATCCGTTCTCTCACTTCTTTTTGTTACCGCGATGCGGTTGCATCGCTTTTGCGCCCTGTCACACGGACCGGACACCAGAGGCAAATTTTACTGGAAATTACCGGAAACTATTTGCTATAAAAAGTCACCTTTTCAGGTAATAAAAAAGGGAACCCGGCGTTTCGCTGGATGGCGCAATAACAAGGAAAAGGAGAACAGGTTATGCATGAAAAGAGGGAAGACTGGCACACCGCTGATATTATCGCTGCCTTGCATAAGCGCGGTATGACGCTGGCGGCGCTTTCGCGTGCGGCCGGTCTGAGTTCGTCTACGCTGGCCAACGCACTGACCCGCCCATGGCCTAAAGGAGAATGGTTGATCGCGGATGCACTCAAGGTTCATCCCTGTGAAATCTGGCCCAGTCGCTATTATGATCCTGAAACCCACTGCCTGCTGGAGCGCAAAAAACGTATCCGTGCACCGGCCGATCATTCCGGTAAAGCCTGAGGTCGCACACGCTCTCCAGACGAAAAAAAACCAGCCCCGGGGGGCTGGCTATTGGCGTTTCGGCGGGATTACTCTTCGCTGACGCGCTCAATGTTCGCGCCCATCGCTTTCAGTTTATCTTCGATGTGCTCATAGCCACGATCGATATGATAAATGCGGTCAACGAACGTCGTGCCTTCTGCAATACAGCCTGCCAGAACCAGGCTGGCTGACGCACGCAGATCGGTCGCCATCACCTGCGCGCCCGAAAGGGTTTCAACGCCATGACAGATCGCCGTGTTGCTTTCGATCTCTGCATGGCCGCCCATACGAATCAGTTCCGGAATATGCATGAAGCGGTTTTCGAAGATGGTCTCGGTGATCACGCCTGTGCCTTCCGCCACCATGTTCAGCAGTGTGAACTGCGCCTGCATATCGGTCGGGAAGCCCGGATGCGGAGCAGTACGCACGTTGACCGCTTTTGGCCGCTTACCGTGCATATCCAGACTGATCCAGTCTTCACCGGTTTCGATGTCGGCACCTGCATCACGCAGCTTAGCCAGTACCGCATCCAGCGTATCAGGCTGGGTGTTGCGACACATTACTTTGCCGCCTGAGATGGCCGCCGCGATGAGGAAAGTTCCGGTTTCGATACGGTCAGGCAGTACGCGATAGACACCACCACCCAGACGCTCTACGCCTTCGATGGTGATTTTGTCGCTGCCTGCACCACTGATTTTAGCGCCCAGGGTATTCAGGAAGTTCGCAGTATCAACAATTTCTGGCTCGCGCGCCGCATTCTCAATAACCGTAGTGCCGGTTGCCAGTGTTGCCGCACTCATGATGGTGACAGTTGCGCCAACGCTGATTTTATCCATGACAATCAGCGCGCCTTTCAGACGGCCATTGACGGAGGCTTTAACGTAGCCCTCTTCCAGTTTGATCTCTGCACCCAGCTGTTCCAGACCGGTAATGTGCAGGTCAACCGGACGCGCGCCGATAGCGCAGCCACCGGGCAGGGAAACCTGACCCTGACCAAAACGTGCCACCAGCGGCCCCAGCGCCCAGATAGAGGCACGCATGGTTTTAACCAGATCGTAAGGCGCACAGAAAACATCGACCGCGCTGGCATCAACGTGCACCGAACCGTTGCGTTCCACCTTCGCACCCAGCTGGCTCAGCAGCTTCATAGTGGTGTCGATATCACGCAGTTTTGGCACATTCTGAATCTCTACCGGCTCTTCGGCCAGCAGGGCCGCAAACAGAATAGGCAGCGCGGCGTTTTTCGCCCCGGAAATGGTCACTTCACCACTTAAGCGGGTGGGGCCTTGCACACGAAATTTGTCCATTAACACGGCTCTCAATTAACTAGCTAAAAATTGGACTCGCTCACGACGAGTTCACCACGCCGGGGATCAGAAACCGTTGAGTTTACGGTCACGCGCCCATTCAGCGGGAGTGTAGGTTTTGATAGAGACAGCATGCATGCGGTTATCTGCAATGAACTCCATCAGCGGCGCATAGACAGCCTGCTGTTTTTTCACGCGGCTCAGTTCACCAAACAGTTCGCCAACGGCGATGACCTGAAAGTGACTGCCGTCATTGCTCATTACATGCACTTCGTCTAAAGGCAGTGCTGCCATCAGCACAGCCTGAATTTCACTGTTTTCCATTGGTCTTAACTTCGCTTAATAATAATAAGGCTGACATAGTAGAGGAAAGCGGCTGACTCTTAAATACGCAAAAGCCCCTGTCAAAAACAGGGGCTTAGCATAACAGGCGGAAATCAGGCGCTTTTATCCGCAGAAACAATAATCTGTTGCAGATTGTAAAGCGTAATCAGCGACTGCAGTTTGTCGCTGATGCCTGTAAAACGTGGGGTATTACCCTGTGCACGCGCAATTTCCCGCAGGTGCACCAGCAGAGCAAGCCCGGAAGAGTCCACACGCTCCAGCGCCGAGACGTCGATAGTGTCGACATCCCTGATTACCGTCTCACGTTGCTGCCAGAGACGCATCAGCGTATCGCGATCCAGTTCGCCTTTCAGCAGTAGCGTGCTGGCTTGCCGCTCCCAGCGTAACGATTCATGCATTATTGTTGTTTATCCAGCGTGATAGGCTGAGCGGCGGAGGATTTCAGCTGCGCCGTCAGACCATCGATCCCTTTGGTACGTAGCAGATCGCTCCACTCATTCTGCTTGGTCGTGATCATGCTGACGCCTTCAGCGATCATGTCATAAGCCTGCCAGTTACCGCTCTGGCTGTTTTTACGCCACTGGAAGTCGAGACGAACCGGCGGACGGCCATTCGGGTCGATAATAGAGACGCGAATGGCAACAATGTTGGCATCGCCCAGCGGCTGTTCAGGCTGCACCTGATAGCTCTGCCCGTTGTAAAGTGCCAGAGCCTGACCATAAGCCTGCGCCAGATAGTCAGCAAAGGCGCTGAAGTAGGCTTCACGCTGAGCCGGTGTTGAATCGCGATAGTAGCGACCCAGCACTAACGCGCCGGCATATTTGATCTGGACATAGGGCAGCAGTTCCTGACGCACGATCTCACGCAGATAGTTAGGGTTCTGCTTAATTTTTGGCTGCTCATTTTTCAGACGGGTAAAGGTTTTCTCTGCCGCCTGATTCATCAGTTTGTAAGGATTGCTCTGATCGGCGGCCGTTGCCGTCAGCGGCACGGTCACCGCCAGCATGGCGATCATCAGTAAACGTTTAAACATGGTATACCCTCTTCTTTAAGGTTGAGCAGGTGCCGCAGGCGCAGCACTGCTGCCCTCCTGCGCATCCTTGTTGTCACTGTTTTGCTTGCTATCGCCGCTCTTATAAAGGAACTGGCCGATCAGATCTTCAAGCACCATGGCTGATTTCGTATCGCGCAGCGTATCGCCATCTTTCAGCATCGCCGAACCCAGTTCAGGATCGTCAAATCCTAAGTTAAGCGACAGGAACTGCTCACCCAGCAGGCCCTGTGTGCGGATCGCCAGCGAGCTGGTATCAGAAATCTTATCAGCATACCGATCGCTGATATCCATCGTGACCCGTGGCAGCAGCGTTTTCGGCTCCAGTTCAATGTCCGTCACCCGGCCAATGACGACGCCACCAATTTTCACCGGCGAACTGATTTTCAGACCGCCAATGTTGTCGAAGGTGGCGTAGAGTTTCCACGTCGGTTCGGTGCCCATCGACTTGAGATCGGCGACGCGCAGGCAGAGAAAGAGTGCGGCGATCAACGCCATAATCATAAAAATGCCAACCCAGATTTCGCTTTTTTTGCTTTGCATTGCATCAATTCCCAAACATCAGTGCTGTCAGCACAAAATCCAATCCGAGTACCGCCAGTGAAGCATGTACTACGGTACGCGTCGTCGCGCGACTGATCCCTTCAGAGGTGGGAATCGCGTCATAGCCATTAAAGAGGGCAATCCAGGTCACCGTGACGGCAAATACGGCGCTTTTGATAATGCAGTTAACGACGTCAGTCCGGAAATCGACCGCGTTCTGCATGGCTGACCAGAAGAAGCCCGGATCAATCCCCTTCCAGCTCACGCCAACCAGCGCGCCACCTGCGATGCCCACGGCGGTAAAAATCAGTGCCAGCAGCGGCATGCTGATAAATCCAGCCCAGAAGCGTGGCGAAACAACGCGGCGCAGCGGATCCACCGCCATCATCTCCATACTGGAGAGCTGTTCAGTGGCTTTCATCAGGCCGATTTCAGCAGTGAGTGCGGAGCCCGCCCGTCCGGCAAACAGCAGCGCCGTCACCACCGGACCCAGTTCACGCAGCAGCGACAGGGCCACCAGCATACCCAGGCTGGTTTCAGCGCCGTAAGTGGTCAGTACCAGATACCCCTGCAGGCCGAGGACCATGCCAATAAACAGGCCCGAGACAACAATAATCAGTAACGACAACACGCCCACGCTATAAAGCTGCTTAACCAGCAGCGGCGCATGTTTGCGGAACGCCGGTTTTCCGACCAGCGCGTGAAACAGCATTAAGCCTGCGCGTCCAAAACTGGCACACGTTTCAATTCCCTGACGACCAAACGACGCCAGTGCCTTCAAGACCATCTGTTTAATTACTCCCTGAGCCAGTTAACTCTGCGAGATAGTCGCCGGCAGGAAAACGGAAGGGAACCGGACCATCGGCTTCGCCATCGATAAACTGGCGAACACGCGGGTCGTTATTCTCCCGCAGTGCGGGCGTGGTGCCCTGTGCGATAATTTTTTGTCCGGCCACGATATAGGCGTAGTCCGCGATACTCAGTACTTCCGGTACGTCGTGCGAAACCACAATGCAGGTCAGGCCCAGCGCATGGTTAAGCTCGTCGATGAGCTTCACCAGCACCCCCATAGTGATGGGATCCTGACCGACAAAAGGCTCGTCGAACATGATCAGTTCCGGTTCAAGTGCGATAGCACGCGCCAGAGCCACACGACGAGCCATGCCACCCGACAGCTCAGCCGGTTTCAGCTGCGCGGCGCCACGCAGGCCCACCGCCTCCAGCTTCATCAGCACGGTGCTGTGCAGCAACGGCGCAGGCAGCTGTGTATGCTCGCGCAGTGGCCAGGCCACATTTTCATAGACCGTCAAGTCAGTGAAGAGTGCGCCGGACTGGAACAGCATGCTCATTTTTTTACGCGCTTCGTACAGTCTGGCGCGGGATAATGACGGAATATTTTCGCCACGAAACAGAATCTCACCCTGGGTCGGCTGAAGCTGCCCCCCAATCAAGCGTAGCAGAGTGGTTTTTCCTATCCCCGAAGGTCCCATTATCGCCGTCACTTTGCCTTTCGGCACGGTCAGCGAAATGTCATCGAAGATTGTGCGATCTCCGCGCGAAAAACTCACGCCACGAACCTCAACCAGATTCGTTTGCTGCTGGATCATTGTCACCTCTTGTCAGGATCGGGCGTAAACATGGGGTACGATGGTAGCCTGTCCGGTCATGATTCACGATAGCTTTACAGAAACTTACCGCTAAGATTTGCCGAAAATGGTCATTAAATTTACTTTTGCCGCTCAGACGGTCAAAATCAGCGCCTGTCTCGCCAAACAGAATTATAAACCGGCCGGGAAAGGCATTGCCGGCCCAGGTTTTTATGCAAGGATTTTTCATGTTTGTAGCTTCTGCACTGCTGATTATCGGTCTGCTTTTACTGGCTTATGGTGCCGATCGTCTGGTGTTTAGCGCCTCTATATTGTGTCGTTCACTGGGCATTCCGCCATTGATTATCGGCATGACCGTTGTCAGCATTGGCACCTCGCTGCCAGAGATGATCCTCTCCTTTTCTGCAGCGCAGCATGGCCAGATGGATCTGGCTGTCGGCACGGCGCTGGGCTCGAATATTACCAACATTTTACTGATTTTGGGTGCCGCTGCGCTAATACATCCGCTCACTGTGCATTCCAATCTGATACGCCGTGAGCTGCCATTGATGTTACTGGTCTCCCTGCTCAGCGGTTGTATGCTGTTTGACAATCAGCTTAGCCGACTTGATGGAATTGGCCTGATTACGATAGCCGCTATTTATCTGATGGTGGTCATTCGCATCGCGCGTAAAGCGGAACAGGATAACAACGACACCCTGACACGCGAGCAGCTGGCTGAATTGCCGCGTGAAGAGAGCGGAAACACCGTGGCCTTTCTCTGGCTGGCGGTCGCGCTGATTATTCTGCCAATGTCGACACGCATGGTCATCGACAATGCTACAGCCTTTGCCGACTATTTTGGCGTCAGTGAGCTGGTGATGGGCCTGACGCTGATTGCTGTAGGCACCAGTCTGCCTGAACTGGCAACGGTACTTGCTGGCGCGCTGAAAGGCGAAGATGATATTGCGATCGGCAATCTGATTGGCGCCAACATTTATAATATTGCCATCGTGCTGGGACTGCCGGCACTGATTCATCCGGGCAGCGTCGATTATCATGCCTTTGCCCGTGATTACTGGGTCATGCTGGGCGTCAGCGTGCTGTTTGCCCTGCTCTGCCTGCTTCGTCGCCGACGTGTTGGCCGTACGGCGGGCCTGATTTTACTCTGTGGTTTCTTCGTCTGGGTGATGCTGCTGTGGATACAGCCGGCATTCATGAACGGTTAACAAGGACAGACGCACTATGTCATATCAGCAACCAACGGCCTTTGATTTCCAGCAAGCGGGCAAGACTGTGCTCCGCATTGAGCGTGAAGGACTGGAACAGCTCGATCAATATATCAATGATGACTTCGCCCGCGCCTGCGCCCTGATCTATGGCTGCCAGGGTAAAGTGGTGGTGATGGGCATGGGCAAGTCCGGACATATCGGTAAAAAAATGGCGGCGACTTTCGCTAGCACCGGTACGCCCGCTTTCTTTGTTCACCCGGCAGAAGCCAGCCATGGCGATCTGGGTATGGTGAGCAAAAATGACGTGGTGATCGCCATCTCCAACAGCGGAGAATCAAACGAGATCCTCGCGCTGATTCCGGTATTGAAACGTCAGCACATTGCGCTGATCTGCATAACCGGACGGCCCGAAAGCGCCATGGGGCGGGTGGCGGATGTGCATCTGTGCGTTCACGTTCCGCAGGAAGCCTGCCCGCTGGGTCTGGCTCCGACCACCAGCACCACCGCGACCCTGGTCATGGGGGACGCGCTGGCGGTCTCACTGCTGGAAGCACGCGGCTTCACGGCGGAAGATTTTGCCCTTTCTCATCCGGGTGGTGCGCTGGGTCGCAAGCTGCTGCTGCATGTGGCGGATATCATGCACAGCGGCGACGAACTGCCACACGTTACCCGCGACGCCTCACTGCGCGATGCGCTGCTGGAGATTACCCGCAAAAATCTGGGACTGACGGTTATCGTCGATGACCTGATGAAAATTGAGGGGATCTTTACCGATGGTGACCTGCGCCGCATCTTTGACATGGGCATCGACTTTCAGCGCGCCACGATTGGCGAAGTGATGACGCGGGGCGGCATCCGCGTCCGGCCGAATATGCTGGCGGTGGAAGCCCTGAATCTGATGCAGACGAAAAACATTACCTCGATTCTGGTGGCCGATGACGACCATCTGCTCGGCGTGGTACATATGCACGACATGCTGCGCGCTGGCGTAGTCTGAACAGGAAGAGAAAATGCAACAGGCAACTCCCCCGATTGACACCTGCTACGGTCCGGTTAGCGCCGACGTTATGGCGCGCGCCAGCCGGATCCGTCTGCTGATCTGCGACGTCGATGGCGTGATGTCCGACGGCGTGATCTACATGGGGAACAATGGCGAAGAGCTCAAGGCCTTTAATGTGCGGGATGGCTACGGCATCCGCTGCCTGCTGACCTCCGATGTGGAAGTGGCTATCATTACCGGCCGCAATGCCCGACTGATGGAAGATCGCTGCAAAACGCTCGGCATCCGCCATCTTTATCAGGGACAATCAGATAAGCTTTTGGCCTATCGTGAACTTCTGGATAAACTGTCTCTTTCCGACGACCAGGTCGCCTATATTGGTGACGATCTGATCGACTGGCCGGTAATGGCGAAAGTCGGATTAAGCGTGGCGGTGGCGGATGCACATCCGATTCTGCTGCCGCGCGCGCACTATGTCACGCGGATCGCCGGCGGACGCGGCGCGGTACGTGAAGTGTGTGATCTGATCTTAATGGCGCAGAACAAATTTGAGGATGCCAAAGGGCAATCAGTATGAGTAAAAGCAGGCGTTGGATAACGCTGATTCTGACCTTGATTGCACTGGTTTTGATCGGCTGGAATCTTACCAACCAGGATGATGATGGCACCCTGGTCGGTAATGGCACGCAGTCGCCGACTTATACCAGTGCCGATTCACAGACGGTGGTTTATAACCCGCAGGGCGCGCTGTCCTATAAACTGACTTCTGACAAAGTGACCTATTTCTCGGACGACGAACTGAGCTGGTTCGACAATCCGGTGATGATCACCTTTGATGAGAATAAAATTCCGACCTGGTCGCTAAAGGCAGATAAAGCAAAGCTCACTAAAGATCGTATGCTTTATCTTTATGGCCATGTTGAGCTGAATACCCTGACGCAGGATTCTCAACTTGAGCGCATCAAAACAGATAATGCGCAGATCAATCTTGTCACTCAGGACGTTACCTCTGATGATCAGGTGACATTGTATGGCCGCAGCTTTAACTCCACTGGCATGAAAATGCGCGGCAATTTACGGACGAAAAACGCCGAGTTAATCGAGAAGGTCAAAACCTCTTATGAAATTCAAAATGAACAAAAATAGCCTGAAGCTCCTGCTGGCCTCGGTACTGCTGGCAACCAGTGTTCCTGTGCTGGCCCTGACCGGTGACTCGGACAAGCCCGTAAATATTGACTCACAGAATCAGGCGCTGGACCTGCAGGGCAACGTTGCGACCTTTACCGGCAATGTCATCGTGACCCAGGGCTCAATCAAAATTACGGCTGATAAAGTCGTGGTAACCCGTCCGGGCGGCGACAGTAAGAAAACCATCGTCGACGCCTACGGCAATCCTGCCACCTTCTATCAGATGCAGGACAGCGGTAAGCCGGTACAGGGTCATGCCGCAAAACTGCACTATGAACTGGCGAATGACTTCGTTGAACTGACCGGCAATGCGTTTATTGAGCAGCAGGACAGCAACATCAAAGGCGACCGTATTACCTACCTGGTGAAAGAGCAGAAAATGCAGGCTTACAGTCAGGGTCAGAACAAGCGCGTCACCACCGTCCTGGTGCCGTCGCAACTTCAGGACAAAGGTTCGTCCACCAGCGGAAAGAAGAGTAACTGATAGCTATGGCCACATTAATCGCAGAAAACCTGGCGAAGGCGTATAAAGGCCGTCGCGTGGTAGAAGATGTCAGTCTGCAGGTAAAGTCCGGCGAGATTGTCGGCCTGCTGGGCCCGAACGGTGCCGGTAAGACCACCACCTTTTATATGGTGGTTGGTATCGTGCCCCGCGACGCGGGTCGCATCGTCATCGATGATGAAGATATCAGTATCCTGCCGCTGCATGCTCGTGCGCGTCGCGGTATCGGCTATCTGCCGCAGGAAGCGTCTATTTTCCGTCGCCTGAGTGTCTACGATAACCTGATGGCAGTCTTGCAGATCCGCGACGATCTGACGGAAGAGCAGCGCCAGGATCGTGCCCGCGAACTGATGGAAGAGTTTCATATTGAGCACCTGCGTGACAGTATGGGCCAGGCGCTGTCAGGCGGGGAACGCCGTCGCGTCGAGATCGCGCGTGCGCTGGCGGCAAATCCTAAGTTTATCCTGCTGGATGAGCCCTTTGCCGGTGTTGACCCGATCTCCGTTATTGATATCAAAAAGATTATTGAACATCTGCGTGACAGTGGTCTGGGCGTGCTGATTACCGACCACAACGTGCGTGAAACCTTAGCAGTCTGTGAGCGCGCTTACATCGTCAGCCAGGGTCATCTTATCGCGCACGGCACCCCGAACGAGATCCTGGCCGATGAGCAGGTGAAGCGGGTTTATTTGGGTGAAGAGTTCAGACTCTGATAAGGTGTCGTTAATACTGATGTTTACCTGGGAACTATCATCCTGTCTATGAAGCAAGGTTTACAACTCAGGTTCAGCCAACAGCTGGCAATGACGCCACAACTGCAGCAGGCCATTCGCCTGCTGCAACTCTCTACGCTTGAACTCCAGCAGGAGTTACAGCTTGCACTGGAAAGCAACCCGCTGCTTGAGCAGACCGAACTGCACGAAGAGATTGACGCCCGGGAATCGTCTGAAGCCGAGGCGCTGGACACGCGTGAAGCCCTTGAGCAGAAAGAGATGCCCGATGAGCTGCCGCTGGATGCGACCTGGGATGAGATCTACACGGCGGGTACGCCTTCAGGCACCGGCACCGATTATCAGGATGATGAGTTACCGGTTTATCAGGGCGAAACCACCCAGTCCCTGCAGGATTATCTGATGTGGCAGGTCGGGCTGACGCCGTTCAGTGACACCGATCGCGCGATTGCGACCTCTATCGTCGACGCTATTGATAACACCGGGTATCTTACCGTTTCGCTTGATGAGATCCTTGACAGCATTGGCAACGATGAGCTGGAAGTGGATGAAGTAGAAGCGGTGCTGAAACGCATCCAGCGTTTTGATCCGATCGGCGTCGGCGCACGCGATCTGCGTGACTGCCTGCTGGTACAGCTTTCGCAGTATGCGCCTGAAACGCCGATGCTGGCAGAGGCGCGCCTGATTGTCAGTGAACATCTGGATTTGCTGGCTAATCACGATTTTCGCAGCCTGATGCGGGTCACGCGCCTTAAAGAAGAGGTACTGAAAGAGGCAATGCTGCTGATTCAGTCGCTGGACCCGCGTCCGGGCCAGTCGATCAACACCAGCGAACCGGAATATGTCATTCCCGATGTGCTGGTACGCAAGGCGGGCAGCCGCTGGACGGTTGAACTGAATGCCGACAGCGTGCCGCGCCTCAAAATCAATCAGCACTATGCCGCCATGGGTGGCGCTACGCGAAACGAAAGCGACAGTCAGTTCATTCGCAGTAATCTGCAGGAAGCGCGCTGGCTGATTAAGAGCCTGGAAAGCCGTAACGATACGCTGCTGAAAGTGACACGCTGCATTGTTGAACAGCAGCAGGCCTTTTTCGAGCAGGGCGAAGAGTTTATGCGCCCGATGGTGCTGGCCGATATCGCCCAGGCCGTTGAGATGCACGAGTCGACCATTTCCCGTGTGACGACGCAGAAGTATCTGCACAGCCCGCGGGGCATTTTCGAACTGAAGTACTTTTTCTCCAGTCACGTCAATACAGAAGGCGGCGGTGAAGCGTCTTCCACCGCGATTCGTGCACTGGTGAAAAAATTAATTTCGGCGGAAAACCCAGCCAAACCCTTGAGCGACAGTAAACTGACCTCCATGTTATCTGATCAGGGCATTATGGTGGCACGGCGAACCGTCGCCAAATATCGTGAGTCTTTATCCATCCCGCCATCGAACCAGCGTAAACAGCTGGTTTGACAGAAATGAGAAGGAAGACCTATGCAGCTGAACCTGACCGGGCAACACGTTGAAATCACGGAACCATTGCGTGAATTCGTCAGCGGTAAATTTGCCAAACTGGAACACTATTTTGAACATATCAATCAGGTCTATATTGTCCTGAAAGTTGAGAAAGTCACTCAGGTGGCGGACGCAACGCTTCACGTGAACGGTGGCGAGCTGCACGCCACATCGGAAGCGGAAGATATGTATGCGGCCGTTGACGGACTGATCGATAAGCTCGCCCGTCAGCTGACCAAACATAAAGACAAACTGAAAAAACACTAACCTTCACGCCAGCTACGCGCGCCTGCCGCGCAGAGCCGACAGGATGGGGCGGATAATCCGCCCCGTTTTGTCATCTGAGCAGAGGCGCCGTTTGTCTGCCGCGTCTGAACGCGCTGGCGGTGAATGGCCTGGTGAACTCGCAAGTGAAACGATGATGAACAACGATCTTACACTGGAATTGAGCACGGTGCTTTCGCCAGACTGCACCCGCAGCGGCGTACACTGCCAGAGCAAAAAACGTGCGCTGGAAATTATCAGCGAACTGGCCGCTAAGCAGCTCAACCTGCCGCACCAGACGCTTTTCGAAGCGATTCTGACCCGTGAACGTATGGGCAGTACCGGTATCGGCAACGGCATTGCCATTCCGCACGGCAAACTGGAAGAGGATACGCTGCGTGCAGTCGGGGTTTTTATCAGCCTCGAACAGCCCATTGCGTTCGATGCCGTCGACAACCAGCCGGTCGATCTGCTGTTTGCCTTGCTGGTGCCGGCTGACCAGTGCAAAACGCATCTGCATACCCTTTCGCTGGTGGCAAAACGTCTGGCAGACAAAACGGTCTGCCGCCGCCTGCGTGCAGCGCAGAGTGACGAAGAGCTCTATGCCATTATTACGGAAATCCAGACAGAGCAGTAACGCGTCTTTACCGGCCGGGTGCCGGTTTTAAAACGGGAGAAAAGGTCATGGTGCTGATGATCGTTAGCGGTCGTTCAGGCTCGGGGAAGTCGGTGGCGCTCCGTGCGCTGGAAGATATGGGATTCTACTGCGTCGACAACCTGCCGGTCGTGTTGCTGCCTGAGTTAGCGAATTCGCTGGCTGAGCGCAATATTTCCGCAGCAGTCAGTATCGATGTCCGAAACATGCCTGAATCCCCTGAAATCTTTGAAACCGCGCTGAATAACCTGCCTGACTCCTTTTCACCGCAGCTGCTTTTTCTCGATGCGGATCGCAATACCCTGATTCGGCGTTACAGTGATACGCGCCGTCTGCACCCCCTCTCCAGCAAAAACCTGTCGCTTGAGAGCGCGATCGATGAAGAGAGCGATCTGCTGGAGCCGCTGCGCTCCCGCGCTGACCTGATCATCGACACCTCTGAGATGTCGGTACATGAGCTGGCCGAGATGCTGCGTACCCGCCTGCTGGGTAAGCGGGAGCGGGAGCTGACCATGGTGTTTGAATCCTTCGGTTTCAAACATGGCATCCCTATTGATGCGGACTATGTGTTTGACGTGCGCTTTCTGCCCAATCCACACTGGGATCCCAAGCTGCGACCGATGACAGGACTTGATCGTCCGGTAGCGGCCTTCCTTGATCGTCACACTGAAGTGCATAATTTTATCTACCAGACGCGCAGCTATTTAGAACTCTGGCTGCCGATGCTGGAGACCAATAACCGCAGCTATCTTACCGTGGCGATTGGCTGTACCGGTGGTAAACATCGCTCAGTCTATATCGCCGAGCAGCTGGCCGATTACTTTCGTTCGCGCGGTAAGAATGTGCAGTCACGCCATCGCACGCTGGAAAAGCGCAAATCATGACCGTCAGACAAACTGTAGAAATCAAAAACAAGCTGGGCATGCACGCCCGCCCGGCAATGAAGCTCTTTGAGCTGGTGCAGAGCTTTGACGCTGAAGTGCTACTGCGCAACGAAACGGGTACTGAAGCCGAAGCCAGCAGCGTGATCGCGCTGCTGATGCTCGATTCGGCAAAAGGCGGGCACATTGAGATTGAAGCCAGCGGCCCGGAAGAGGTTCCGGCGCTGGCGGCGGTCATCGAACTGTTCGAAGCGGGCTTTGATGAAGATTAAGGCCTAGTCGAGCTGATTACGCTGCAAAAAGCCTTCTCCACCCAGCTGGCGCATCTGGCGCAGGATCCACTGCTGCCGCTCTCTGACATAGCCGGAGGGCGCCGCCGCACGATAACGAATCGGATTAGGCAGCACTGCCGCCAGTAACGCCGCGTCTGCGGCAGTGAGCCGGCTGGCAGGTTTGTGGAAATAGCGCTGTGATGCCGCCTCTACGCCGAAGATCCCCGGCCCGAACTCGGCGATATTGAGATAGACGGTCAGAATGCGTCGTTTCGTCCAGACCGTTTCCATTCCTACCGTCAGGCCCGCTTCAAGACCTTTTCGTAACCAGCTACGTCCGTCCCAAAGAAAAAGATTTTTCGCCGTCTGTTGTGACAGCGTGGAGGCGCCACGCATCTGACTATCCCTCTTATCCAGCACAGACTCAATCGCCGCCACATCAAAACCCCAGTGCGTGGGAAACTTCTGATCCTCTGAGGCGATGACCGCCAGCCCCATCCAGGGCGAGATCTCGTCATGCCCGACCCAGTCAGAATGGGCAACATAATCAAAATCACCCCGCAGCCAGGCCCCGATCTGCCGTTCCGCCATCACTGCGGAGAACGGAACCGGCAGGAAAGCAAAGAGTAAAATGCCTGCCAGCCAGAGGCCCAGCCATACCAGCACAATACGGCCTGCTATCTGCCTGATACGCTGCCCGACGCTTCCTTTATGCTTGTTCATGCAATCTTCCCATACCTGTTTCAGACATTAATCAATCACACATGTAATCACTGCCCGAAAAGCAGGACTTTTTCAATTTTTCATGAAATCCAATCGACAGTTTCCAGACTTTATTCAAACATTTTGCATCAACATGCCGCAACAGTTCGAAATAGTTCAAGGACTTCCGGCAAAAAGGAATCGGTTCCATTCGTCAGGATCTTCCTTATCCTTTCCAGATAAACACTTAATAATGGGTAATAAGCGTCGGATAAAAACATTCATCTGTCTTAAGTTTGATTTTTTCCTGATTCTTTCGCAGACTATATATTAATCAGAATTATCGTTATAACGTTTAAATAAACAGCGATTGATGACGGCCGTCATCTCTGGGCTGGCCCTGTTTTTGCTGAGTCACTGTACTTTAGCCCTCCGGTTAAAAACAGAAAGCGTCAGATTCATTTTTACCATTCCGGATTGTTTTGAATTATTCGTGTCATTTTATGGCGCTTACTTGCAATATCAGCGTCTTAGCGATGCGGGTGACACGGACGTTAACGGTGGCGTCACCCGCCTCCTCTGCGCCTCTCTCTCCTTCCACAGCCGCGTTAAAACCAGGCGAAAAAGGGCAATTCTGGCTAAATTTACAGCAATGCAGCGTGTAAATTGATTCCTTACTTGACTGTGTTGCCAAATTAATGTTTTCTGTATTTAAACGCTGCTCAATATCACAATTTTTAATGAATCTTGTCACATGTGAAGATGGATTTGCTAAGGTGATGACAGTGTTAACCAATACCCTGCGGCTGCATTAATTATTCAGATCATAGCGGCCGCAACGTTTTCCCTGGTGTTGGCGCAGTATTCGCGCACCCCGGCCTCGGCTGGGGTCATTTTTTTCTGGCGTATCAGGTTTTCTGTTCTGCTACCCAGTCGCGCAATACCTGCACATCGTGTCGCCATTCGTGCTTCAGTTCATCGATCCACTCGGTCACGTTATCCCACCATGCCGGCAGCTCCGGACTCTGGATCTGTTTCGCCAGCATCTGTAAACGCTGTAACCCGACTGAACCCGCCGCGCCTTTAATCTTATGACCCTCTTCAGCAATCCCTTTCTGATCACGCGCCATCAGGTTTGATTCCAGCACAGCCAGATAATCCGGCATCATTTTTTCAAACATTGTCAGGCTCTGAGTAATCAGGCCGGGTCCAACCAGCTCGATATACTGTTCAAGCATGGCGACATCCAGCAACATCCGGCTTTTATCGTCGCGCGCGGCGGATGCCTCTTCTGCCGGTTCAGACTGATAATCCCAGTACTTTTTGATCATCGCCGTCAGTGCCGGTACCGCCAGAGGCTTGCTGAGGACATCATCCATTCCCGCGTCGAAATACTCTTTTTTGTCTTTGAGGACATTAGCGGTCAGCGCCACCAGCGGCGGAAGATCGTTGCCCTGATACTGCTGGCGGATGGCGCGTGAGACATCCAGCCCGGTCATATCCGGCAGCTGAATATCCAGCAGCACCAGATCAAACTCCAGCGGGTCAAACATCGCCAGCGCCTCCTGGCCGGTCATGGCAACCTCTACGCTGCAGCCCAGCTTTTCCAGAACCGAGCGCGCCACGATCACATTCAGCTCAATATCTTCAACCAGTAAGACGTGCAGAGCGGGCAGAGGCAGGCTGTCTTCCACGCCTTCGTTTTCCACCTCTTCCGCAATGCGCGGCGCATGGATCTCAACGGTAAAGCAGGAGCCCTGACCTGGCGCACTGTGAACGCGGATATCGCCGCCCATCGCCTGCGCCAGACGGCGTGACACCGCCAGGCCGATACCGGTACCGGTCGCCGGTTTACCACCGTGCTGATCTTTAACCTGATAGTACATTGCAAAGATCTTATCCTGCTCATCCTGCGGGATCCCCATGCCGGAGTCCTGCACCTCGAAGCGCAGCGTCTCATCCTGCTCATAGGTCACCCGCACCAGAATTTCCCCCTGCTGCGTAAACTTCACCGCGTTGCCAATCAGATTCCACAGAATCTGACGCAGACGTGTGCCGTCGGTGGAGATCATGTGCGGCAGTGGCAGCTGCGGCGCGAGTACAAACTTCAGCCCTTTAGGCTGTGCCAGCAGACCGGAGAGATTTTCTAAATCGGCCAGGAAGCCGGTGAAGTCGAGCGGCTGATTATCCAGCTGTACTTTGCGGCGCTCGATCTTGTCCACCTCAATCACATCGTTAAAGATGTTGCCCAGCGTGATGGCCGAGACATGGATAGTTTTCAGGTACTTCAGCTGTTCCTGATTCAGATCGGTATCCAGCAGAATCCGGCTCAGCCCGACAATGCCATTAAGCGGCGTACGCAGCTCGTGGCTGATCGTTGAGATAAAGGTGGTCTTTTCCCGGCTGGCGTTCTCTAACGCGTCCTGATAGCGCTTACGTTCGGTTATATCGCGGCCGAAGCCCATCAGCCCGCTACGCTTTCCGACGCGATCGTAGTAAGGCACTTTACGGATCTCAAAACAGGCTTTCCGGCCATCGGGATATTGCAGCCACTGTTCATAGGTCAGCGAGACGTTGTGGCGGAACACCTTCTCATCCGTTTCCAGCACCTTGGTTGCCGCTTCTTCATCGTAAATATCGCGTGGTGTCAGGCCAATCAGCTGTTTTTCGCTTTTGCCGGTCAGCAGCTCCATCGCCCGATTGCAGCCGGAGAACTGTTTGTCGATATTGCGGTAGAACACCAGATCGGGTGAGGCATCCAGGAAGGAGCGCAGGAAAGAGGATTGCTGTTCCAGCTCAATCTGCGCCTGTTCGCGGCGCGTCACCTCTTCACGCAGCTTATCCATCACCTGTTCACGTGCCAGCTCCGCTTTTTTACGGTCGCTGATCTCCTGATTCAGCTGCGTAATGGTCTCTTTCATCTGCTGGTTGAGTTCCAGATCGCGGGTGCGCATCTCCTCCAGCTTATCCACCAGCCGGGCCAGCCGCTGCCGCGACTCCTCCAGCTGATCGACCACTACCGAAAGGAAATAGACCGCCCAGGGCGTGATCAGCAGCCCGAAGAAAACCGAACGTACCACGTCGATACTCTCAACATGACCCCGCAGTACCATCGTGACCGCCATCTGGACAATCATTGCCAGCACCACCAGTGCCGATGCCAGCAGCAGCGAGAACCTCACCAGTCCCAGCTTGACCATCAAATCAACATAGTACTGCGCCAATAGCCGAATTTGCTTCATACCCACTCCCTGAAAGAGAAACCGCCTCACTATAACGCAGTTAGCCCGACGACGTCGCAGCCTGTCACGCGGAGATCAGGACGCAGATGCGCTATTATGGTGCATTCGCATAGCCGTTCGGCGACGTTAAGGACAAAACGGTTAAAACCCTTGACTGATTGTGCCAAATGAATAATCTGTAAGGCCGCCAGCGAATCTCAGATTTCTCTGTACGGCCTCTTTTCAATATCCTGGCAACGTTCTGTTGCGCAGGACCACCCCGCCTATATGAATACTCATTCACCTTTAATGCTATTTTAAGCATGCCTGTGCCGATTAATTTTTCTTATAACCTCGCCTGATTTCATTCAAAAAACCGGACATAAGAAAAACAGATACATGCGATGTATCATCTGTGCTTAACAGCATTTCATGCTGTTTATCCCCCTATCGCCAGCATGGTGCAGAGATCTGATGCCTGCCCTACAGTGAGTCAGTTCACATTTATCAGCCGATCACCTGATGCCAGAGTGAGACATTTTAAACCTTAATATCTTTACTATTCATGATATTACACCAATAAAACGTCTGATTACCTCGTCTGACCGCCCTATTTGACCTGATTACGCTTTCCCGATAAGTTGGAAATCCGCTGAAAGCTTTCCAGACGGGTCATTGTCTCGGCATATCTATGCAACAAGAAGACTCCCGCGTGGTTTAAGTCATCTCCTTTATGAGACCGGAAATCAGAGCAGCTCAATAAAAGACGTTTTACCGATGTCTGGAGAGAAATGCTCAGGGCTGTGACGCGTGCCCGACAGATCATGGCGGGAAAATGAAGCTGCGCCCTGGTTGCGCCCAGACCCCGAAACAGTGCAGGTAATGTCAAAGCAGTTTAAGGAGACCCTCAATGTCCACTAAAAAACCTCAATCCTATGGCTTGTATGATCCGACAGCAGGCAGTGACAGCTGTGGTGTAGGTTTCATTACGCGTAAGGACGGCGAGCAGACCCATGAGATTCTGCAGATGGCGCACAGCGCCCTGTGTACGGTCCCTCACCGCGGCGGTATGTCAGCAGAAGGCGTGGGTGACGGCGCGGGGGTCAACGTCGACCTGTCGCTGCATTTCTTCCGCAAGATTACCGGTGAGCCGCTGGAAGCGGGTCGCTTTGGCGTCGGCAACTTCTTTGTACCGAAAGATGCGGAGCTGCGGGCAAACGCCGAGCGCCTGGTGGATGAGACGCTGAGCAGCTTTGGTCTGCCAGTCATCATGAAGCGTGATATGCCGCTGGACAGCAGCGTAACACGCCCGGCCGCCGTGCAGTTCCAGTTACCGATTCTGCAATGGATTTTCACTGCTCCACAGGACGTGGTCGATCAGAACGACTTCGAACAACGCATCTATCGCGCCCTGTTAACCATTGAGGCCCGTGCGTTTACCGACAGCGAATTTGGCGGCCTCTATCCGCTGTCGCTCTCCTCGCGCACACAGGTGTTTAAAGCCCGCCTGAACTCCAATGAAGTCATCCCTTACTTCAAAGATCTGACCGATCCCGATCATCAGGTGCGCGGGCTGTTTTTCCATACCCGCTTCTCAACTAACACCGATCCGCATACCACGATGGCGCAGCCTTTCCGGCTGATGGCGCACAACGGTGAGCTGAACACGGACCGTAAAAACCGCATCGCGGAAGCCGCGCTGGCGCTGGCCCGTGGCAAGAAAATCGTGCGGCCAAAAGGTCAGTCAGACAGCTCACGGTTGGATCAGAGCATCCACAGCCGCCTGATGGAGGACAACCTCGATCTGATCACCGCCGTGGTTTCCATGATGCCGCCCGCCTGGGAAAATGACAGCGAGCTGTCGCCCGAAGTGCGTGCCATGCTGGAGTATTTCTCCCTGTACGAAGAGAAAAACGACGGCCCTGCCGCGTTAATCTTCGGCAACGGCGAAGTGATCGGTGCGCGTCTTGACCGCCTTGGCCTGCGCCCGCTGCGTTCCGTCGAAACCGCTGAATATATCGGTGCGATGTCCGAAGCGGGCCAGATCGCTTTCCCACCGGAAAGCGTGCTGCGTCGTGGCCGTATCGAAGCGGGCGGGATGCTCTATTTCGATCATCGTGAAAAACGCAGCTACACCACGCTGCAGGCGCTGGAAAAACTGGCTGCGGAAAAAGATTATCTGGCGCTGCTGCAAGAAGCCCGCGTCGGACTGGATGACCTGCCCGAGATCCCGGCAGAACAGCAGGGTTCACCGCTGCGCTATCGTGGCGATCTGAAAACCTATCAGCGTTTTGTTGCCTACTACTACAACCAGGAAAGCTTCAAGTTCATGATGGACCCGATGCTGAATACCGGCGCAGAGAAGATCTCTGCGATGGGTTACGGCAACGCCATCAATGGCTTATCCGATCACGAAGGTGGCATGGCGCACTACTTCTCTCAGCGCTTTGCACAGGTCACTAACCCGCCGCTGGACTCCATCCGTGAAGCGGATGGCATGACGCTGCGTGTCGCGCTGGGCGCGAAACCGCATCTGGGCCGCAGCAAAGGCCGTCAGATTGTGGTGCCCACCCCAATCCTTAGCCATCTGGATATGCTGCGCTTACGCGAGCAGACCCTTGCGCCGTATGCCCGTTTTGAGATGCTCTATGAGCCCGTGGTCGGCAAAGATCTGCTGAGCATGACCGCAAACGCCAACGCGCTGGAAAAAGCGATCGATGACCTGGCACAGCAGGTGGTGGATTTTGCCCGCGCTCAGGGCGGCATCGCCGTACTGACCGATCGCCACATCTCCTCGAAACACGCCGCAATCCCGATGCTGCTGGTGGTTTCTGCCATCAACCAGCGTCTGGTTCAGGAAGGGTTGCGTCTGGATGTTTCGCTGGTGGTGGAAAGCGGCCAGAGCATCTCCTCGCACCACATCGCTGCGACCCTTGGCTTCGGGGCCTCCGCGATTTATCCGCTGGGCGTTCAGATGCGTGCAGAGGAGAAATATGGTGAAGGCGAAGAGGGCAACAAAGCCTTTAAACGCTATGCCAAAGCCGCCGAAAAAGCACTGATGAAAACCATGGGTAAAGTGGGCCTCTGTACCGTAGAGAGCTACAGCTGCGGCGAGTTCTTTGAGCCTAACTTCCTCAACACCGACGATCCGGTGCTGAAAAAGTATTTCCCGAACATTAAAACGCCAGTGGGCGGCGCAGGCTTCGCCACTATCGCCCAGATGGCCGTCGACTGGCACCAGAGCGCGCTCAGGATTCAGGGTGAGTCTGACGTGCCGTTGCTGGGCCTGTTTAAAGAGCGTGCGGAAGGGGCCGGCCACTCCTACGGCACTATTGCCGTGCGCACCTTTATCGACATGACCGAAGAGCCGATTCGCTTTGCTGACAAAGCCCGCGAAGAGGATAACTTTATTCGGCTGATGACGCTGGCCCGACTCGATAACGCCTTTGGCATCAAGCCAGAGACGTTTAAAGACAGCAGCTTCGAGCGCATCCCGGATGAAGTCATCAATAATTTTGCCATCACGGCCGATTACCGTCAGTTCTCAAGCCTGATGTATGAAGAGCGCAAACGTCGTCCGGCGGCGCTGCGCGACATTCTGACCTTCCCGGCGGATCTGACCCATATCGACAGCGAAGCGGAGTTCCGCCGCAAGCTGGGCCGCTACTCACTGACCAACAACGGTTTTGCCATTCGTGGCATGGTGTGTGAGGCGGTGGATGGCAGCCTGAACCACTTTATGCTGCGTCTGACCGATGCCATTGAGGGGCTGAAACCTGAAAGCGAACGCCTGCAGAACCTCTCCCGCGCGCTGAAATCGCGCTTTGGCGACGACATCGAGAGCAGCGAGGTGATCACGGGTGGCCTGAAGGTGACCGCATACGGCAAAGCGGCAGATTATCTGTCCCGTATTTTCACCACCCTGCCCTCACTGCCGCTGAGCGAAGTGCAGCCAGCCTGTGAAATTACCCGGACTTTTGCCTCCGGAGCGATGAGCCACGGTGCGCTGGTCGCGCCCGCGCATGAAGCGGTGGCCCACGGCACCAATATGGTCGGCGGCATGAGTAACTGCGGCGAAGGTGGCGAACACTACTCGCGTCACGGCACCATCCGTGCCTCACGGATTAAGCAGCTGGCATCTGGCCGCTTCGGCGTCTGGGCCGCTTACCTGGCCGATCCGATGCTGGAAGAGCTGGAGATTAAAATCGGCCAGGGCGCGAAGCCCGGCGAAGGCGGTCAGCTACCGGCTGCCAAAGTCACCGTCGAGATTGCGGCGGCGCGTGGCGGTACGCCTGGTGTCGAGCTGGTTTCGCCACCACCGCATCACGATACCTATTCAATCGAAGATCTGGCGCAGCTGATCCACGATTGCAAAGCCGCACGGGTACGCGTGATTGTTAAGCTGGTTTCGTCGGAAGGGATCGGCACCATCGCGGTCGGCGTGGCGAAAGCGGGTGCTGACGTAATCAACGTCGCGGGTAACACCGGCGGCACCGGCGCAGCCTCGGTGACCAGCCTGAAATATACCGGACGTGTGGCGGAGATCGGCATCGCCGAAGTCCACCAGGCGCTCTGTGCGAACGGCCTGCGCGAGAAAGTGCAGTTGCGCTGCTCAGGCGCGCAACAGACCGGCAGCGACGTAGTGAAATCGGCACTGCTGGGCGGTGACAGCTTCGAATTCGGCACCACGGCACTGATGATGCTGAAATGCGTGATGGCGAAGAACTGTAATGTGAAGTGCCCGGCCGGATTAACCACCAATGCCGAAGCCTTTGATGGCGATCCGCGTCAGCTGGCACAATATTTCCTCAACGTTGCGCATGAAGTGCGTGAGATTCTGGCGCGTATGGGTCTGCATTCTCTGCGTGAAGCACGCGGACGCGCTGACCTGCTGCACCTGATGGATCACCCGCTGGAAGTGGGCAAACTCGACTTACGCGCCATGCTTACCGTGGTGCCGGAGCTGAAAATCGACAAACCAGTCTATCTGGAAAAAGATTTTGAGCTGGATGATGGCTGGGTTGAGCAGCTGAAGCTGTCGCTGGTGGATCAGGGGAATCCTGACGTCGCCCTGGGTGACAACATCGTGCTGAATAACCGCAACAAAAGCGTTGGCGGCCAGCTGGCGATCGATATCGAGCGCATGCTTAACCATCAGCTGACGGCGGAGCAGTTGCAGGCGATGCCTGCCGTGCTGACCGACGATCGCGGCCGCCGCTATCTGGCGCCGGAAAGCGTGAAGATCGCCACGACCGGATCCGCCGGGCAGTCATTTGGTGCATTCTGCAACGATGGTATGCAACTGACCCACTACGGCACCTGCAACGATGGTGTTGGCAAAGGTCAGTGCGGCGGTGAACTGATCGTGAAGTCGCCCGGCGGTGGCGCGCAGGATAGCGATGGCAACGTGCTGATCGGCAACTTTGCGCTGTTCGGTGCAACCGGCGGCCGGCTGTTCGTGCAGGGCCAGGCGGGTGACCGTTTCGCGGTGCGTAACTCCGGCGCAACGGCTGTCGTTGAAGGCGTCGGTGACTTCTGCTGCGAATATATGACTAACGGTGCCATCCTCAACCTGGGAACGTTCGGTAAAGGCTTTGGTAATGGCATGAGCGGTGGCTTTGCCTATCAGTACGACCCGTATGGCGCACTGGCCAGCCATGCAGCCGGTGATTCCGTGCGGTTCGGCTCGATTGCCGATCAGGACGAGATGGCGCAGGTGCATAAACAGGCGGTGCTGACCATGCTGCACTGGCATCTGGCGGCGACACAGTCGCCACGCGCCGCATGGCTGCTGGAAAACTGGGAAACCGAGTGTCACCACTTTGTTTACGTGATGCCGCGTTCGCTGCTGCTTTACCAGGATGGCGGCGAGATCCTGAAAGCCAAAAGCCGCAAAGACCTGCTCGAAGAGCTGTCGACGGCGCTGGCAGCGCATCAGGTTGCGAAGTTTAAAGCGGCATGGCGTCAGGGTAAAACCATCGCCAACGGCGCTGTTCCGGCCTATGGTGCGACCGACACGCTGGAGATGTTTGTCCTGCTGAACAACTACACCGTGCTGAGCTTTGCCCAGCAGCTGGCCCTGGCGAAGCTGCCGAAAGGCACGCCGGTCGAAGATCCGGCGGTGGAAAAAGCCGTGCGTAATCTGCTGATGACCGAAGATTTTGCGCTGGTCAGCAAACTGCAGCGCCATGCCCGTTCCGCCATCGAAAGTTACAGTGATGATGAGCTGGCCAGTCTGATTGGCTCCAAACGCATGTCAGATTACAAAGCCGCCCTGACGCAGCGTAATATCCGCTCCATGGACAGCCTGGCAACCTATGGCTGGATCATGTATCAGGATGCCTGTAACCGGGAAGTGCTGGGCCACCTGCCAGACTTTGAAGAGCTGTTTGCACGTGCGGCACTGCCGGAAATCGCAGCGGCAGTGGGTAAACTCTCCTGACCGTGATACGGGCCAGGCGGAACTGAATATTATTAATGATCATAGCCCGGGTTAATCGTTGTACCGGACAGAAGCCGAACCGCTCTCCCCTGCTGCAAACGCTGCGGCGCGGGAAAGCGGAACCGCTTTCACACCGGACAACGCCACTGATGCCGGGCGAGAACGGGATTGAGTAAAAGTACCCATGAAAATTCCATATATTCCAGAAGATGCACCTTTTAACGGCGATCAGAAGTACTGGCTGGCGGGCTTTCTTGCCGGCCTTCACTCCCGACTGCTGGTATTAGAAGACAAACAGCAACCTGCTGCAGGCACCGGCGCGGCTGCCACTACGCAACTGCATATCCTTTATGGCTCACAGACCGGAAACGCTGAGGCACTGGCGCAGACCGCAGCGAAATCAGCCCGTGCAAAAGGCCTGGTGCCGGTAGTTCAGGCGATGGGCGATGTCGACCTCGACGTGTTCGCCACCATGCGTCATGTGCTCATCGTTACCTCGACCTATGGTGAAGGCGAAATGCCGGACAACGCGCAGCTGTTCTGGGATGCCATCTCGGCCAGTACTGCCCCGCGTCTGGAGCAGATGCACTTCGCCGTGCTGGCGATTGGTGATACCGGCTACGATGGCTTCTGTCAGGCGGGTAAGTTTATTGATATGCGTCTGGAGCAGCTGGGTGCGAAGCGCGTGGTGGATCGTATTGATTGCGACATCGATTTTGAGGAGCCTTCCAGTGAGTGGCTGAGCAGCTCCATGCCACAGTTTGCCGCCAGCGCGGGCAGCAGCGGCACCGTACTGGAGAGCGCGCCAGAAGCGCCGGTGATCCCGGGCAGCAACAAATCTAATCCGTATGCCGCCGCGCTGATTACCAATAAACGCCTGTCGGGCGAGCAGTCGGCCAAAGATATTCGTCATTTCGAGTTTGATCTCGCTGGCAGCGGCCTGAAATATGAAGCAGGCGATGCGCTGGGTGTCATCCCGGTCAACGAGCCATCGCTGGTCAGCCTGTTGCTGACTCAGCTCAACGCTGACTACCAGACGCCGGTTCCGGGCTTTGACCGCAGTCTCGGCGACCTGCTGACCTACCAGTTTGAGATTTCCGAGCCGTCACGCAAACTCATCGAATGGGTTGGCCAGAACACCACTAATCAGGAACTGCGTCATGTGTTACAGCATGATGATAAAGATGCGCTGGGCGTCTGGCTGTGGGGCAAAGATACCCTCGACCTGCTGCAGCTTGAGCTGACACGCACGCTGACGGTGCCTGAGTTTGTGGCCCTGCTGCGTCCGCTGCAGCATCGCGCCTACTCAATTTCCTCCAGCTCTAAAGCGCATCCCGATCAGGTTCATCTGACCGTCGCTTCGGTGCGATATCACAGCGGTGGCCGTAATCGCGGTGGCGTCTGCTCGACCTATCTGGCCGAGCGCGTACGTCGCGGCGAGAAGCCTGCCATCTTTATCTCACCTAACAAAGCCTTCCGTGTGCCGGCCAACAACAGCGCGCCACTGATCATGGTGGGACCGGGCACCGGCATCGCCCCCTTCCGCGCTTTCCTGCAGGAGCGCCAGGCAACCGGCGCACAGGGGAAAAACTGGCTGTTCTTCGGCGATCAACATCAGGAACATGACTTTATCTATCAGGATGAGTTGCTGGCCTGGCGCGATAGCGGCCTCCTGACCCGTCTGGACCTGGCGTTCTCACGCGATCAGGAAAAGAAAATCTACGTACAGAGCCGGATGCTTGAGCAGGGTGCCGAACTCTACGCCTGGCTGCAGGAAGGGGCTTACTTCTATGTCTGTGGTGATGCCTCGCGCATGGCGAAGGATGTGGATAACGCGCTGTATGAAGTCGTGCGGCAGTTTGGCGGGCTCTCTACCGAGCGCGCGGCAGACTACGTCGATCAGCTGAAAAAGGAAAAACGCTACCTGCGCGACGTCTATTAATCGCACGGGTCCGCTGAGAAAATCCGGCTTGCGCAGGCAGCCGGATTTTTTTATGGCTGACAGGCAAAAAAATACCCGTCGGTCAGACGGGTATTTACGATGAGATGAAGACTATTTCACGACGCGCAGTGAAGGCCGTCCGCCACGCGGCGGCGGATCGTCGTCAGGCGGTGTCTCGTCATCGCTGGCATCGTCAGGACGATCGCCATCAATCACGGACATCATGGTCTCTTCCTGCCCTTCTGACATCTCCTGCGTACCCAGCTCGTAAGCCGGTTCCGGTTCGAACATGGTTCCGGCGCCGTTTTCACGCGCATAGATAGCCAGAATGGCCGCCATTGGCACATTTACCTGGCGTGGTACGCCGCCAAAGCGGGCATTAAACGACACCTGATCGTTGGCCAGATCCAGATTGCCCACGGCGCGTGGCGCGATGTTCAGAACGATCTGCCCATCACGCGCATACTCCAGCGGCACCTGTACACCTGGCAGATTAATATCGACCACCAGATGCGGCGTCAGCTGGTTGTCGAGCAGCCAGTCATAAAAGGCGCGCAGCAGATAGGGACGACGTGCAGTCAGTTGCGACATTTCCATACGTTAAGCCCGGGCTTGCAGGCGCATTTCACGTTCAGCTTCAGTCAATGAAGCGAGGAAAGAGTCACGCTCAAATACGCGGTTCATATAACCTTTCAGCTCTTTTGAACCAGAGCCAATCAGATCGATGCCCATAGAAGGCAGACGCCATAACAACGGTGCCAGGTAGCAATCTACCAGGCTGAACTCTTCGCTCATGAAGTAAGGCGTACGACTAAACAGGGGGGCGATGGCCAGCAGCTCTTCACGCAGTTGCTTGCGTGCGGCTTCCGCTTCCTGACCGCTGCTGTTCTCGACTTTACGCATCAGACTGTACCAGTCCTGCTCGATGCGGTGCATCATCAGACGGCTGTCACCACGTGCAACCGGATAAACCGGCATCAGAGGCGGATGCGGGAAACGCTCATCAAGGTATTCCATAATGATGCGTGATTCATACAGCGTCAGCTCACGATCTACCAGCGTCGGTACCGTGCGATACGGATTGAGGTCAATCAGATCCTGCGGCAGGTTATCCATTTCGACCTGCTCGATCTCTACGCTGACACCCTTTTCCGCCAGGACAATACGAACCTGGTGGCTGAAAATGTCAGTAGGACCAGAAAACAGCGTCATTACCGAACGTTTGTTGGCAGCGACAGCCATGAAAACCTCCAAGTTTGTTCACAAAAAGATACTGCGAATGGCCAACCACACGGCGACTCACTTGCTCATCGAACTCGCACGCAACCTGGTTAGCTGCCCCACAGATACTGACGCCCCGACAGTGGGGAGGCGCATAACGCACCGGCCTGCGGGCGCAAAGTGACACAGAGTTTACCAGATTTTAGGCTGCTTGTGGGCGTGGAATGTATCTTTGCAGGTAAATTGAGCGCGGCGTTACGATTTTTGCGCGGCGTCCGGCGGAAAACAGAAAATAAAAAACCCGCCGAAGCGGGTTTTTTGTGCCAACTGATGCAGCCGGAGCTGCAAACAATTAACGCTTGGAGAACTGAGGACGACGACGTGCTTTACGCAGGCCGACTTTCTTACGTTCAACCTGACGCGCATCACGCGTTACGAAGCCAGCTTTACGCAGCTCGCCACGCAGTGATTCGTCGTATTCCATCAGAGCGCGGGTGATACCGTGACGGATCGCACCAGCCTGACCAGAGATACCGCCACCTTTAACAGTGACATACAGATCGAATTTACCAACCAGGTCCAGCAGCTCAAGCGGCTGACGAACGACCATGCGGGCAGTTTCGCGACCGAAGTACTGTTCCAGAGAACGTTGGTTAATTACGATGTTACCGCTACCCGGCTTAATGAATACGCGAGCGGTAGAGCTTTTGCGGCGACCAGTGCCGTAGTTTTGAGTTTCAGCCATTGCCTTTAATCCCGATTAAATGTCAAGAACTTGCGGTTGCTGTGCCGCATGGTTGTGCTCGTTGCCTGCGTAAACTTTCAGTTTACGGTACATAGCACGACCCAGCGGGCCCTTCGGCAGCATGCCTTTAACCGCGATCTCAATCACACGCTCAGGACGGCGAGCAATCATCTCTTCAAAGGTCGCCTGTTTGATACCACCGATGTGGCCGGTGTGGTGATAGTAGATCTTGTCAGTACGCTTGTTGCCGGTAACAGCAACTTTGTCTGCGTTCAGGACGATGATGTAATCACCGGTATCAACATGCGGAGTGTATTCCGCTTTATGCTTACCACGCAGACGGCGCGCCAGTTCAGTCGCCAGGCGACCCAAAGTTTTGCCTGTTGCGTCAACTACAAACCAGTCACGTTGGACGGTTTCTGGTTTAGCTGTAAAAGTTTTCATCGAAAAGCTTACCCAAATTAAGTTACACGTTGGTGAAATCCCAAACGCTTAAGTAAACGAATGAGGCTCACACGACCATTTTGACCAGCAAGCCACCCCTTCGGATAGAGTTACTGGAACACAGAGGATTTGGGAAAAAAATCCTTTGCTGTAACGTGGGGTCGCAAGATTATAGAGAAGTCGATAATAAAAATCGAACCCTATTTCGGTATTTATCCCGATTATTCTCACGGCAGGTGCGGTAAACGCAGATATTCTTCGCTCTGCATCTCCTGAAGCCGGGAGAGGCAGCGCTGATACTCAAATTTCAGCCGCGTGCCCTGATAGATCTCGGTCAGGGAGGTTTCCGCCGCCACGACCAGCTTCACATGGCGCTCATAAAACTCATCGACCAGCGCCAGAAAACGGCGCGCCTGATCCTCCGTTTTGTAAATCATCACCGGGACATCATAGAGCAGCACGCTGTGAAAACGGCGCGACAGCGCAATGTAGTCATGCTGGCTGCGCCCTTCCCCGCACAGCGTTGTGAAGTTAATCGCCAGCACGCCGTCGCTGACGCCCAGCGTTGCCATCTGGCGATGATTAATTTCCAGCACTGGCGCCGCGTCAGGCTTACTGCCGGACAGCGCACTGAACATCCGCGCCATTTCAGCGTGGGTTTCGCTGTTCAGCGGATAGTTCCAGAGATGCGCGGAGGTCAGCGTACGCAGACGGTAGTCAATTCCGGCATCGACATTCATCACATCGCAGTGCCGTTTGATCTGTTCAATCGCTGGCAGGAAGCGCGCGCGCTGCAGACCATTGCGGTAGAGATCGTCCGGCGGAATGTTCGACGTCGCGACCAGGGCAATGCCCCGTTCGAACAGCGCTTCCATCAGTGTGCCGAGCAGCATCGCATCGGTAATGTCGGAGACAAAAAATTCATCAAAACAGAGAATGTCCGTTTCGGCTTTAAACCGGTCCGCAATAATCAGTAACGGATCACTCTGTCCCTGAAGCTGCGTCAGCTCTTCATGCACCCGCAGCATAAAGCGGTGGAAGTGCAGACGCAGTTTGCGATCGCCAGGAATTGACTGAAAAAAGAGATCCATAACCCAGGTTTTTCCGCGGCCGACCCCGCCCCACATATAGAGCCCACGCACCGGCTCTGGCGTCGCGTTTTTCTCTTTGCCAATCAATTTCGACAGGCGCCCCAGCAGGCCGGAGGCGGCTGGCACAGCAGATTGCTGTCGGGCGACCAGCGCCTGCTGCAGCGCGTCTAAACGGGTAATGGCTTCGCGTTGTACGTCATCGGGCCTGAATTCGCCCTGCGACAGCGCCTGCTCATAGCGTGCAAGCGGAGTTGAGGTTTGCATTGTTGTTTCAAAGTCCCTGAATGGTGTCTGATTCATACCACGGTTGCTGAAAAAAAGGCCGTTCTACACTAAGCGATGCTGCTCCGGAGTTCCACAACCATAAGATTAACGGGTATAGTGACTATTATTGAAATGGTGCAATGCCCTACGGAACAATGGAAATAACACGGGAGTCATTATGACCTGGGAATACGGGCTAATTGGTTTAGTGGTAGGTATTATTGTCGGCGCAGTCGCCATGCGTTTTGGCAACAGAAAGCTGCGTGAGCAGCGCAGCATGCAGTATGAGCTGGAAAAATCGAAAGCGGAGCTGGCCGATTATCGCGAAGAGCTGACCAACCACTTTGCGCAGAGCGCAGAGCTGCTGGATAACATGGCACGCGACTATCGCCAGCTTTATCAACACATGGCAAAAGGCTCAAATGATCTGCTGCCAAATCTGCCTGGCCAGAAAAATCCGTTTGCCTATCAGCTTACTGAGGCCGAAGCGGATAACGACCAGGCCCCGGTGCAGATGCCGCGCGACTATTCTGAAGGCGCCTCCGGTTTACTGCGCGGCGAACGCCCTGCCCGCGACTAATCTTTTTGGGGCGCAGCCCGTCTGCGCCCGCTGTTTTTGCGAACCCTGACCACAAACGACTGTCACACTCATTACTTCCTCCCACATTTTGCAGCGAGAGCGTTGTAGCAATGAAAAAACAAGCACGCCTGTTTAGCGCATTAGCCTTGAGTATCGGGATGAGCCTTGCCGCCGCGCCTGGCGCGATGGCTACGCTGCCGGCACAGGTCGCGGATCAGCCGCTGCCAAGCCTGGCACCGATGCTGGAAAAAGTGTTGCCTGCCGTGGTCAGTGTTCACGTTGAAGGCACCGATACCGGTGCGCAGGCGCAGGATATTCCGGAGCCGCTGAAACGCTTTTTCGGTCAGATGCCCGGCGGAAACAGCCAGCCGCAGCCTTTCGAGGGGCTGGGTTCTGGCGTCATCATTGATGCCGCCAAAGGCTATGTGCTGACCAACAATCATGTGGTTAATGGCGCAGACAAGATCAACGTCCAGCTGGGCGACGGCAGCGAATATGAAGCCAGACTGATCGGCCATGATGAGCAGACCGACATCGCGCTGATCCAGATTCAGGGCGCGAAAAACCTCACACAGGTTAAAGTCGCAGACTCTCACCAGCTGAAAGTGGGTGATTTCGCGGTAGCGATCGGCAATCCGTTTGGTCTGGGTCAGACGGCGACCTCCGGGATTATCTCGGCGCTGGGTCGCAGTGGCCTGAACCTGGAAGGGCTGGAAAACTTTATCCAGACCGATGCCGCCATTAACCGCGGTAACTCAGGCGGTGCGCTGGTGAACCTCAACGGTGAACTGATCGGCATCAACACGGCCATTCTCGCCTCCAGCGGTGGCAACATCGGCATTGGCTTCGCTATTCCGAGCGATATGGCCATGAACCTGGCGCAGCAGCTGATCAAATTTGGCGAAGTGAAGCGGGGACAGCTGGGCATCAAAGGCACTGAAATGACGGCGGACATGGCCAAAGCGTTCAATGTCGATGCACAGCGTGGTGCGTTCGTTTCAGAAGTGTTACCGCAGTCTGCCGCACAGAAAGCGGGCGTGAAGTCTGGCGATATCATTACGTCGATCAACGACAAGCCAATTACCAGCTTTGCTGAGCTGCGCGTAAAAATAGGGACCACACCGCCAGGCGAACAGGTCAAGCTCGGCCTGCTGCGTGAAGGCAAGCCGTTAACCGTAACCGTAACGCTGGAGCAGAGCGCACAGTCCACCGCCAGCGCACAGCTGATGTCACCGGCCCTTCAGGGTGCCACACTGAGTGACGGACAGACCAAAACCGGCGACAAAGGTGTGAAGGTCGACACCATCGAAAAAGGCACGCCAGCTGAACAGGTTGGTCTGCAGAAAGATGATGTGATTATCGGCGTTAACCGCAGCCGGGTGCAGACTATCGCTGAAATGCGCAAAATTCTGGAAGGCAAACCGCCGGTCCTGGCACTGAATGTGGTACGCGGCGATGAAAGTATCTATCTGTTGTTGAGATAAGCCTCGCATTACGGCGGACACAAGCACGTGTGTGTCCGCCGCTCTCATGCTATTCTCCCCTGCGATCTCCCCTGGCGTGATTTAACACCATGTTTCTTAAACTTTTGCGTTCCGTGGTGCTGGGCCTGATTGTAGCGGGTATTTTACTCGCAGCACTGCCTGCACTGCGTATGGGCAGCGACGCCCTCTATAACCACGAAGATATTAACGACGAAACGCCCTTTAGCTTTAATCAGGGGGTGCGCCGCGCCGTGCCCGCCGTGGTTAACGTGTATAATCGCAGCGCCCACGGCAACAACAATCGCGGCATCACCACTCTGGGTTCCGGGGTGATCATGAATGCAAAAGGCTACATCCTGACCAACAAGCACGTCATCAATAATGCCGACCAGATTATTGTGGCGCTGCAGGATGGCCGCTTCTTTGAGGCAACGCTGGTGGGTTCCGATGGCATGACCGATCTGGCGGTGCTGAAGATCACCGCTTCCGGCCTGCCTGTGATTCCGATCAACCCACATCGTCAGGCGCATATCGGGGATGTGGTTATGGCGATTGGCAATCCCTACAACCTCGGTCAGACGGTGACACAGGGTATTATCAGTGCAACAGGCCGGGTAGGGCTCAGTTCTTCAGGCCGACAGAACTTCCTGCAGACGGATGCGTCAATCAATCAGGGTAACTCCGGCGGTGCGCTGATCAACTCGCTGGGTGAGCTGATGGGCATAAATACCCTGACCTTCGATAAAAGCAACGACGGCGAAACGCCGGAAGGAATCGGTTTCGCTATCCCTACCGTTCTGGCCTCGAAAATTATGGACAAGCTGATTCGCGATGGCCGCGTGATCCGTGGCTATATCGGCATTACCGGGCGTGAAATCCCGCCCCTGCATGGTCAGGGCAGCAATCTGGATCGGGTGCAGGGCATTATTGTCAGTGGGATTACGCCAGACGGGCCTGCGGATAAAGCCGGGATTCAGACCAACGACGTCCTGCTTAGCGTGAACGGCAAACCGGCTATCTCTGCGCAGGAGACGATGGATCAGGTAGCGGAGATTCGTCCGGGGTCGGTGATTGATGTGCAGGTGCTGCGCAACGATCAGAAGCTGACGCTGCCGGTGACCATTCAGGAGTTTCCGGACAGCAGCAGCTAACTGAACATCCGTGCAAGGTCAGGGATGGCCCGGCCGATCGCAAAGAAAGCCGCCATCCCTGGCTATCGGCCTCGCCATCCTGGCTCGGACGCTTTGCTCTTCAGCCGGGCCATCCCTTCCCCCCGTAATCCGTCATCGTTTGCAGATAACTGATTAGCAGCGATCCACCGGAAACGCGATCACCTCACTCAGTGACTCCGCTTTCAGCGCCAGCATAATCAGGCGGTCCACGCCCAGCGCCACGCCGGAACAGGCGGGCATGCCGTGCGCCAGTGCATCCAGCAGATAGGTATCGATAGGATGAACGGGCAGACCCCGCGCCGCACGGCGACGGTTATCCTGCTCAAAACGCTGCCGCTGCTCACGGCTATCGGTCAGTTCACGGAATCCGTTGGCCAGCTCAATACCCTTATAGTAGACCTCGAAGCGCTCGGCCACGCGGTGATCCTCGGTGCTGATCTCGGCCAGAGCGGCCTGACTGGCCGGGAAATGGTACACAAAGCACGGCTTATCCTGACCAATCTTCGGTTCGACACCCAGCATAAACAGCAGCATCAGCAGCGTATCGCGATCCTCTTCTGCTCGCGCCAGTTCGCCTTCACCCAGCTTCTCTGCCGCTTCACGCAACTGTGCTTTATCCGCAGAAAGCGGATCCAGCTCCAGATGGCGGATAAAGGCCTGCTGATAGGAGAGCGACTCTGCGCTGTCGCACTCCAGCACCTGCTGCAGCAGGTCGTCGACTTCATTCATCAGACGGTACATGTCGTAGTGCGGCCGATACCACTCCAGCATGGTAAATTCCGGATTGTGATGTCGTCCCGCCTCTTCATTACGGAAGCTGCGCCCCATCTGATAGATCGGGCCACTGCCCGCCGCCAGCAACCGTTTCATGTGGTATTCCGGGCTGGTCATCAGCCAGAGATCGCGTCCCTGGGCCGCGCCAGGGCCGACAAATCGTGTCTGGAAAGGCACCAGATGGATATCGGTAATCGTGGCCTGGCTCATTGCCGGCGTGTCCACTTCCAGCACGCCGCGATCGGCAAAGAAACGACGCACTTCTGCTAAAATAGCGGCGCGTTTTAACAAATTGGCGATGGATGCGCTTGGCTGCCAGCTTGCCGTTTCGCTCATGGTGATGACTCCTGATGCAAATGAGGGGAGGCAGTCTACCTGCAATGTCTGCGGCAAACAATCTCGCACCTGCGCAGCCAAAAACCGCGTTTCGGCTTCTATACTTAAGCGGTTAAATCACAAAGGAATCCTGCTATGTCTCCATGGAAAACCGTTGTTGCCAGCCTGAGTGCTTTCCTCTCTGTCGCCTGTAGCAACACGCCCCCTAAGAACGTCACGGTCGTGGATAACTTTGACAGCCAGCGTTACCTCGGTCAGTGGTATGAGATTGCCCGCCTCAATCACCCTTTTGAGCGCGGCCTGGAACAGGTCACGGCGAACTACAGCCCGCGTGAGGATGGCGGCCTGAAAGTGATCAATCGTGGTTATAACGTTAAAAAACAGCGCTGGCAGGAGAGCGTCGGGAAAGCATACTTTACCGGTGATCCACAGCGTGCCTCGCTGAAAGTCTCTTTCTTTGGCCCCTTCTACGGCGGCTATAACGTCATTGCCCTTGACCCCGACTACCGCTATGCGATGGTGTGTGGCCCGAATCGCCACTACCTCTGGATACTGTCACGTACACCTCAACTGGAGCCGGACGTTAAAGAGAAGCTGATTGAACAGGCGCGTCGGGAGGGTTTCCCGGTCGAAGCGTTAATCTGGGTAAAACAGAAAGAGTGAGCGGACTGAGAAGCCGGTACGAAAAGCCTTTCGTACCGGTTGGGATAACAGGTTACTTCGTGCTGTTCTGAATAGCCTGGCCACCCGCTTCGACATCTTCACCGACGCCACGCGTGGTATTACACGCCGTCAGCAGAGAAGAGAGCACCAGTACAGAGAAGATTGCGGCGATACTTTTCTTTAACATGACAATGTCCTTTTTGATGGATGTAAAGTACAGCGTCTTAAGCATAGCCGGATTTCCGTCGGTTGCTGCCGTCAGAACGCTAAAAAGGACTATCCGTTAAGGTCATTTTGCCGCACGCGAAATGGCACCGCCCAGGTGGGAGACATCTTCGCCAAAACCGTGGAATGTGTTGCAGGCACTTAATGCAGAGGAGACCAGCAACGCGAACGCGATTAATTTTGCCAGCTTGAACATTTTTTTCTCTCAGACAAGAAAAAGGCGCACCCGAAGATGCGCCTGCGAAACTTATTTTACGCGTGACACGTATTCGCCAGAGCGGGTGTCAACTTTTACCACTTCGCCCTCTTGTACGAACAGTGGCACTTTCACTACCGCGCCGGTAGAGAGTTTAGCGGGCTTGCCGCCGGTACCAGCGGTGTCGCCTTTCAGGCCTGGGTCGGTTTCAACGACTTCAGCTTCGATAAAGTTCGGCGGCTGAACAGCGATTGGACGGCCGTTCCACAGCGTAACGATACACTCCGCGTTGTCCTGCAGCCATTTTGCTGCTTCGCTCACGGTCTTCTCTTCAACCGGGAACTGCTCAAAGCTTTCCGGGTGCATGAAGTGGTAGAACTCACCGTCGTTGTACAGGTAGTTCAGGTTGGTATCAACCACGTCTGCGCCTTCGGCAGAGTCGGTCGATTTAAAGGTTTTCTCAACGCGAGAACCCGTCAGCAGGCGACGCATTTTAACGCGTGCGAAGGCCTGGCCTTTACCCGGTTTAACGAACTCACTGGATTCGATGGCATAAGGTTCGCCTTCGAACATGATTTTAAGACCGGGACGGAAATCGTTGCTAGAATAAGTCGCCATGAAGGCCCTCTACGAAAATTGACACTGGTACTAAGCCAAAAAAATGGCACACATTGTAACCCTAAAAACACCTTCCAGAGAAGATTGGTTGCAGCAACTTGCGGATGTTGTCACCGAACCTGATGAATTACTGCGAATTTTAGCCCTTGATCAGCACACAGAGCTGGCTGAAGGGGCGGATGCGCGACGTCTTTTCGCCCTGCGTGTTCCGCACGCCTTCATCCGCCGGATGAAAAAGGGCGATGCGCACGACCCGCTGCTGCTTCAGGTGTTAACCCGTCGCGAGGAATTCATCGATGCGCCCGGTTATAGCACCGATCCGCTCGATGAACAAAGCAACGTTGTGCCTGGACTGCTACATAAATACCGGAACCGGGCACTGTTGCTGGTTAAAGGCGGCTGTGCCGTCAACTGCCGCTACTGCTTCCGTCGCCATTTTCCTTATCAGGATAACCCCGGCAATAAGCGCAGCTGGCAGGCGGCGCTGGACTATATCGCCGCCCATCCTGAGCTGGATGAAATCATCTTTTCCGGTGGCGATCCGCTGATGGCGAAAGATCATGAACTGGCCTGGCTGATTGCCGCGCTGGAGCGGATCCCGCATCTGAAACGCCTGCGTATTCACAGCCGTTTACCGGTGGTGATACCGGCGCGCATCACCGACCCGCTCTGTCAGATGCTGTGCGAGACGCGTCTTCAGGTCGTGATGGTAACGCACATCAACCATGCGCAGGAAATCGATGAAGCGTTGCGTGAGGCGATGCGCAGCCTGAAGCAGGCCGGTGTCACCCTGCTGAATCAGAGCGTGTTGCTGCGCGGCATCAACGATAATGCGCAGACGCTGGCCAGCCTCAGCAACGCCTTATTTGATGCCGGCATTCTGCCCTACTACCTGCACGTGCTGGATAAGGTTCAGGGTGCCGCGCACTTTTTTGTCTCCGATGATGAGGCTCGTCAGCTGGTACGGACACTTCTGTCTCAGGTTTCCGGCTATCTGGTACCGAAGCTGGCGCGTGAGATTGGTGGCGAGCCCAGCAAAACGCCGTTAGATCTGCAGCTGCGACAGGAATAAAAACGGCCAGCAACAGGCTGGCCGATGGGACAGGATGCCCGCTTCAGATTACGGGCATTTATAGACCTGGCCGCTCATTTTGCTGTCGAGTGGTGCAAACGCGGACAGCAGATTCTGCGTCGGGCTGGTCGCGCCGTAAATCACGTTGCCGCCCATCTCCGCTGCGCGGTTGCGCAGGTCATTGGCCGCACCGCGCAGTGCGCTGGTTTCGCCGCCCGCACCGCTCAGCCAGTTGCTCTGTGAGCCGGTGATGTTACCCAGAAGCTGACAGGTGCTGCCAGGCTGCTGATCGGCAAAGGTCACGCGCTGTCCGGCTGAAGAGAGTTGCGTAGAGCTGCTGCAGCCCGCCAGCAATAACGCGCCAGCGATCAGTCCGGGCAAGAGGTTAATCCGCATTGTAATCCCCATTTATTATCATCAGAGTCGGGTGGCAGCGTAGCAGAAAAAGATCATTCTTTTCTGACCATTCATTGCCTTGGTCCCGTTATATCACCTTAATATTTCATACTGTGCTCAGGCTGGCAGACTGGCGCGTTCCGATGAACTTACCACAGCAGGTCATCCGGTAAGGCAACAGCCAGCGTGCAGACAGCGGGAGATATCAAGAGAAAAGACGAACGATTGCGCCACTACTTATACTATTTTCCTGCCCAAAAGAAAAACCCCCGACCGTTTCCGGTCGGGGGCTCTGAGCTGACTTAAGGCGTCAACGGCGATTACATCATGCCGCCCATACCGCCCATGCCACCCATACCGCCAGCGCCTGCGCCTAAATCAGGTGCATCGCCTTTTGGCAGGTCAGTGACCATACATTCGGTGGTGATCATCAGACCGGCAACAGAGGCCGCGTACTGCAGTGCAGAACGGGTCACTTTGGTTGGGTCCAGGATACCGAAGTCGATCATGTTGCCATACTCTTCAGTCTGTGCGTTGTAACCGTAGTTACCGTCGCCCGCTTTCACGTTGTTAGCAACAACAGATGGCTCTTCACCCGCGTTAGAAACGATCTGACGCAGTGGTGCTTCCATTGCGCGCAGCGCAACTTTGATACCGACGTTCTGATCTTCGTTCTGACCACGCAGTTCAGCCAGCTGAGCGGCAACGCGAACCAGCGCCACACCACCACCAGCAACCACGCCTTCTTCGACGGCAGCACGGGTTGCATGCAGCGCATCTTCAACGCGGGCTTTCTTCTCTTTCATTTCAACTTCAGTCGCTGCGCCTACTTTCAGAACGGCCACGCCGCCTGCCAGTTTCGCTACGCGCTCCTGCAGTTTTTCTTTGTCGTAGTCAGAGGTTGCTTCTTCGATCTGCTGACGAATCTGGGTCACACGGCCCTGGATTGTCGCCTCTTCACCCACACCGTCAATGATGGTGGTGGTGTCTTTGTTGATGACAACGCGTTTTGCCTGGCCCAGATCTTCCAGCGCTGCTTTTTCCAGCTCCATACCGATCTCTTCAGAGATTACGGTACCGCCGGTCAGGATAGCGATATCCTGCAGCATCGCTTTACGACGGTCGCCGAAGCCTGGTGCTTTCACCGCAGCCACTTTGACGATGCCGCGCATGGTGTTGACCACCAGCGTCGCCAGCGCTTCGCCTTCAACATCTTCGGCGATAATCAGCAGTGGTTTGCCTGCTTTCGCAACGGCTTCCAGCACTGGCAGCATTTCGCGGATGTTAGAAATTTTCTTGTCAGCCAGCAGGATGAACGGAGATTCCAGTTCAACCGCGCCGGTTTCTGGCTTGTTGATGAAGTACGGTGACAGGTAGCCGCGATCGAACTGCATACCTTCAACCACATCCAGCTCGTCCTGCAGGCCGGTGCCTTCTTCAACGGTGATCACGCCTTCTTTGCCGACTTTCTCCATCGCCTGAGCAATCAGCTGGCCCACGGTTTCGTCGGAGTTAGCAGAGATAGTACCCACCTGCGCGATCGCTTTAGAGTCTGAGCATGGCACAGACAGCGCTTTCAGTTTTTCAACTGCAGAAAGAACGGCCTGGTCGATACCGCGCTTCAGATCCATCGGGTTCATGCCCGCTGCAACCGCTTTCAGGCCTTCGGTGATGATAGATTGTGCCAGGACAGTTGCAGTGGTGGTACCGTCGCCTGCTGCATCATTCGCTTTAGAGGCCACTTCTTTAACCATCTGCGCGCCCATGTTCTCGAACTTGTCTTCCAGCTCGATTTCACGTGCGACTGAAACACCATCTTTAGTGATGGTCGGTGCACCAAAAGATTTATCCAGAACCACATTACGGCCTTTCGGGCCCAGGGTAACTTTTACTGCATCTGCCAGTACGTTTACGCCACGCAGCATTTTTACGCGTGCGTCATTACCGAATTTTACGTCTTTAGCTGCCATTTTAAATATCCCTTAAATTCGTTTCGTTCAGTGAATTACGCGAAAAAAATTACGCTTCAACAACCGCCAGAATGTCGCTCTCAGAGATGATCAGCACCTCTTCGTTATCGATTTTCTCGGTTTTCGCGCCGTAACCTTCGTTGAAGATCACAACATCGCCAACCTTCACGTCCAGCGGCTTAACGTCGCCACTCTCAAGGATGCGGCCGTTGCCGACAGCCAGTACTTCACCACGGGTGGATTTGCCGGCTGCGGAACCGGTCAGCACGATGCCGCCAGCTGATTTAGCTTCAACTTCTTTACGCTTGACGATAACGCGATCGTGCAATGGACGAATTTTCATTTGATAGCTCTCCTTTGAGAAGTCCAATCATTCAGTTTTGGGGTTGAACACCGGGCTGCATGGCTTCCGGCCTCGTGACCTGAGAGATAGGGCCACACCCATCCACTTTCAAGGGGGCGGACAACAAATTTTTTATCCCGACAGGAGAGGTGACTCTTTTTTAAACAGTCGGCAGAGCAAATAAAAACGCAACCCGAAGGTTGCGCTTTTCACAGTCAGGGATGACCGTTAACGATCCTGATGATCGTCGCGGTGCTCAAGGCGATCGCTGTTTTTACGTTCGAACTCACCATCCACCGTATAGCCGCTGTCCGGACCGGCCCCCGGGCCGCGCCACACGCGCAGATGCGGCATCAGTTTCAGCGTCAGATGCTTCTGAACCGGCGGCAGCAGCAGCAGCAGACCCAGCAGGTCGGTAAAGAAGCCCGGCAGCAGCAGCAGAAAACCGGCGATAATAAGCGATACGCTTTTGATCATCTCATTGGCCGGGCTTTCATTACGCGCCAGCTTCTCCTGCATCAGCATGAAGTTTTTCATGCCCTGGTTTTTCACCAGCGAAACCCCGATGCAGGAGGTGAAGATCACCAGCAGCATGGTCAGCAGCACGCCCATGACGTGTGCAACCTGAATAAAGAGGGAAATCTCAATCCAGGCCAGAACAAAAAAGACGACTAACGGTATCCAGCGCACCGAACTCTCCTGTATTTAGGGGCTGAACGGCAGCGTGCCGGTCAGCAGAAAGCGTTCATCCTACAGATGATAAGAAAAGAGATGGGCACCCGCGCCGACATTTTCAACCGATTCTGTCAAATTTATCCTGCGGGGTTAATTTTGTAACCCACTTCACATATCGTTAACCAGGCTGCAGCATTAAGTGATCTGCATGCATGATTTTCACTGGCATCAGAATATGATCGCACACGCCTCTGTGAAGACGGATAATATGTTGGCACGGGTGCACCACGACAAAATAAACACATCCTCTGTGATGGTTAGCGGCAACAACAAGAAGGTTATCATGGCGAACAACATTCGTATCGAAGAAGACCTGTTAGGTATGCGCGAAGTTCCGGCGGATGCCTATTATGGCGTTCATACTCTGCGTGCGATTGAGAATTTCTATATCAGCAACAGTAAAATCAGCGACATACCTGAATTTGTCCGCGGTATGGTGATGGTGAAAAAAGCGGCCGCGATGGCCAACAAAGAGCTGCAGACCATCCCGCGCAGCATTGCCGATACCATCATCAAGGCCTGCGATGAAGTGCTGAACAACGGCCGCTGTATGGACCAGTTCCCCGTGGATGTCTATCAGGGCGGTGCGGGAACCTCGGTCAATATGAACACCAACGAGGTGCTGGCGAATATCGGCCTGGAGCTGATGGGCCACCAGAAAGGGGAATATCAGTACCTGAATCCCAACGACCATGTGAACAAATGCCAGTCAACCAACGATGCCTACCCGACCGGTTTCCGTATCGCGGTTTACAGCTCACTGCTGAAACTGCTGGATGGCATCAGCCAGCTCTCTGAAGGCTTCCAGCATAAGGCCGATGAGTTTCAGACCATCCTGAAAATGGGCCGTACTCAGCTGCAGGATGCGGTGCCGATGACGCTTGGTCAGGAATTTCACGCCTTCAGCGTGCTGCTGAATGAAGAGACGAAAAGCATACTGCGCACCGCCGAACTGCTGCTGGAAGTCAACCTGGGCGCGACCGCTATCGGCACCCGCCTTAATACACCGGATGGCTATCAGCATCTGGCGGTTCAGCGTCTGGCGGAAGTGAGTAACCTGCCGGTGGTGCCTGCGGAAGATCTGATCGAAGCGACCTCCGACTGCGGCGCCTATGTGATGGTTCACTCGTCGCTGAAACGCCTGGCGGTGAAGCTCTCCAAGATCTGTAACGACCTGCGCCTGCTCTCTTCCGGTCCGCGCGCGGGTCTGAACGAAATCAACCTGCCAGAACTGCAGGCAGGCTCGTCCATCATGCCCGCCAAGGTCAACCCGGTGGTGCCGGAGGTGGTTAACCAGGTCTGCTTCAAGGTGATCGGCAACGACATTACGGTCACCATGGCCTCTGAAGCCGGTCAGTTGCAGCTTAACGTGATGGAGCCGGTAATTGGCCAGGCACTTTTTGAGTCAATCAGCATTCTCACCAACGCCTGCTACAACCTGCTGGAGAAGTGCGTCAACGGCATCACCGCCAACCGCGCAGTGTGCGAAGCCTATGTCTTTAACTCCATTGGTATCGTGACTTATCTTAACCCTTACATCGGCCATCACAACGGCGACATCGTTGGTAAAATCTGTGCTGAAACCGGCAAAAGCGTACGCGAGGTGGTGCTGGAGCGCGGTCTGCTGACGGAAAGTGAGCTGGATGATATCTTCTCGGTGCAGAACCTGATGTATCCCGTCTATAAAGCGAAACGTTATACCGACGAAAATGAGCAGTAAGGTCTGACCTGCGCTGGTTAACAAAAGGCACACCGCGATCAACACGGTGTGCCTTTTTTTTTGATACATAACGCCGCAGTCATTACCGGTTTACTTTTCAGGAGTGATTCATGTTTGTGGTTGAGCTACTGATCGTCCTGATGGCGATCTGGTTAGGTGCCCGCCTTGGTGGTATAGGCATCGGATTTGCAGGCGGCATGGGTGTGCTGATCCTGACGCTGGGGTTTGGCATGGCACCCGGCGCGATCCCCTTTGATGTGATTGAAATCATCATGGCGGTGATCGCGGCGATAGCGGCCATGCAGGTGGCGGGCGGGATGGATTATCTGGTGAGCCTGGCGGAACGCCTGCTGCGTCGTCACCCGCGTCACGTCACTCTGCTGGCCCCGCTGGTGACCTACCTGATGACGCTGCTGGCCGGCACCGGACATACCGCATTTTCGACGCTGCCGGTGATCGCTGAAGTGGCAAAAGAGCAAGGGGTGCGCCCCTCCCGGCCGCTGTCGATTGCAGTCGTAGCGTCACAGATTGCGATTACTGCCTCACCGATTTCAGCGGCGGTAGTCTTCTTCGCGACGCTGCTTGAACCGCGTGGCGTCAGCTACATCACCCTGCTGGCGATCACCATTCCCGCCACGATGGTAGGTCTGTTCCTGGCGGCGCTGGTGACAAACTTCCTCGGCAAAGAGTTAAAAGATGATGAGGTTTATCAGGCCCGGCTTGCCAAAGGGGAAACCACCCTGCGCGGTGCCACGCGCTATCAGACAAAACCGGGCGCAAAGCGATCGGTGCTGCTGTTCCTGACGGGCATTGTGGCTGTGGTGCTCTATGCCACCGCGACCAGCGCCAGCGTCGGCCTGATCGTTAATCCGCCTCTGCCGCGCAATGAAGCTATTGTGGTGTTTATGCTGACCATCGCCACGCTGATCAGCCTGAGCTGCAGACTTGATACCAGCGAAATTCTCAGCGCCAGTACCTTTAAGTCAGGCATGAGCGCCTGCATCTGCGTGATGGGCGTCGCCTGGCTGGGCGATACCTTTGTGAAGGCGCATCTGGCCGATATTCAGACCCTGGCGGGCGACACGCTGAAAACTTATCCCTGGATGCTGGCGCTGATTCTGTTTTTCGCCTCCATGCTGCTCTACTCGCAGGCTGCCACCACCAAAGCGTTAATGCCCGCCGCGCTGCTGCTGGGCGTCAGCCCGCTGACGGCGATTGCCTCTTTTGCGGCGGTGTCGGCGCTGTTTGTCCTGCCGACCTACCCGACCCTGCTGGCTGCGGTGGAAATGGATGACACCGGCTCCACCCGGATTGGCAGGTTTGTCTTTAACCACGCCTTTATTATCCCGGGCGTGATCGCCATTGCGCTGACGGTGCTGGCGAGCTTTCTCTTCGGCGGGCTGCTGCTGTAGCGCCGCATCGTGTTAGCGAAGGAGCGTGCTATCATCGACGCTCTTTTAAACAGGAGTTTTCGGATGAATGCTGTCGTTATCCTCTGCACAACGCCCGATCAGGCCACGGCGCAACAGCTCGCGACCCTGGCGCTGGATGCCAGACTGGCGGCTTGTGTAACTCTGCTGCCGGGGGTGACCTCCTGGTATCGCTGGCAGGGAAAGATCGAGCAGAGCCGCGAGGTTCAGATGCTGCTGAAGTGCGACAGCGATCGTCAGCAGGCGCTGTGTGACCTGCTCAAAGCGGCTCATCCTTACGACGTACCCGAACTGCTGGCTCTGCCGGTTCAATATGGAGACAGTGAATACTTGTCATGGCTGCACGCATCTCTCGCTTAATTACGCTCCTGCTGGCACTGTTTATCGGCCTGCAGGCGCACGCATCCCTCTTCTCTGATCCGTCGACCCGCCGCTTCGTGCCGGTCGACCAGGCGTTTACGTTTGACTTCGACCAGCAGGGCGCGCAGCTCAACCTGCACTGGAGGGTCAAATCAGGCTATTACCTCTATCGCCAGCAGATCCACATCACGCCGCAGAACGCGACAATTGCGCCGCTGACGCTGCCTGCCGGGCAGCCGCATGAAGATGAGTTCTTTGGCAAAAGTGAGATCTATCCTGAGGATCTGACGCTCCCGGTCACGCTGCAACAGGCCGCCAGCGGCGCCTCGCTCAGCGTGACCTATCAGGGCTGTGCGGCCGCCGGGTTCTGCTATCCGCCAGAAACCCGCACCGTTCCGCTGAACGCGGTGGCCGCCAGCAGCGTGCCCGCGCAAGCGAAGCCGGAGGCAGCCACCACTGCCACTGACGCTCAGCCCGTGCCCGCAAGCCCGCTGCCTTTTTCTCCGCTCTGGGCGCTGCTAATCGGCATCGGTGTGGCGTTTACGCCCTGCGTGCTGCCGATGTATCCACTGATTTCCGGCATTATCCTTGGCGGACAGCGCCACTATTCGCTGGGCCGGCTGTTTGCGCTGGCGATGGTCTATGTGCAGGGCATGGCGCTGACCTACACGCTGCTGGGGCTGATCGTCGCGGCCGCCGGTCTGCGTTTTCAGGCGGCGCTGCAGCACCCTTATGTACTGGTGACGCTCTCCGTGCTGTTTATCGTGCTGGCCCTGTCGATGTTTGGCCTGTTTACGCTGCAGCTGCCTGCCAGCCTGCAAACCCGCCTGACCCTGTGGAGCAATCGTCAGCAGGGAGGATCGCTGCCCGGCGTCTTCCTGATGGGGGCGCTGGCCGGACTAATCTGTTCGCCCTGCACCACTGCCCCGCTCAGCGCCATCCTGCTTTACATCGCCCAGAGCGGCAATCTGTGGGCCGGTGCCGGTACGCTGTGGCTTTATGCGGTAGGGATGGGATTACCCCTGATCGCCGTTACCCTCTTTGGTAACCGTCTGCTGCCGAAAAGCGGCCCGTGGATGCAGACCGTTAAAGAAGGGTTCGGATTTGTCATCCTGGCCCTGCCGGTATTTTTGCTGGAGCGGGTCATCGGCGATGTCTGGGGATTACGTCTCTGGAGCCTGCTGGGCGTGGCCTTCTTCGGCTGGGCGTTCAGCGTCAGCCTGCGCACGAGCAGCGGTAAATGGCGTGTGGTGCAGATCATCATGCTGGCCGCTGCGCTGATCAGCGCCCGTCCGTTGCAGGATTGGGCCTTTGGCGCTTCTGCCGCGCAGCAGGCCGCGGCCGCGCTGCCGTTTCAGCCAGTTCAGACGCCGCAGCAGCTCGACAGCGCGCTGCAGAAAGCCGGGGGCCGTCTTACCATGGTCGATCTCTATGCTGACTGGTGCGTGGCCTGCAAAGAGTTTGAGAAATATACCTTTAGCGATAGCGCCGTGCGCGATAGCCTGAGTCAGGTTCAGTTACTCCAGGCCAATGTTACGGCCAACAGTGCCAGCGACAACGCGCTGTTGCAGCATCTTCAGGTGCTGGGATTACCGACCCTATTATTCTTTGATGCGCAGGGCCACGAAATACCCGGATCGCGTCTCACCGGGTTTCTCAATGCCGCCGACTTCCGGGCGCATTTGCAGAAACTTTCCCCATAAACAACACTGGAGTCAGATTATTGCCCGGTGATATAGCCGGGCCTGCAGACCAGAGGAGAGACACTTGCAGCGTGAACAGATACTCGAGCATGCCTTGAATGTGCTTGAACAGAACGGCCTCGCCGCCACCCTCTCACTGGAAACCCTGGCGGGTTCCGGATTATCGTCAGAACAGCTTCAGCTCTTCTGGCCCGACCGTGACGCCCTGCTTTATGATGCGCTGCGCTATCACGGGCAGCAGATTGAGACCTGGCGACGTCAGATCCTGCTGGATACGTCGCTGTCGCCGGATCAGAAGCTGATGGCACGCTACGAAGTTCTGGCTGAGCAGGTCAGCAAAGGCCGCTTCCCTGGCTGCCTGTTTATTGCCGCCTGCAGCTTCTATCCGCAGCCCGACCAGCCCATCCATCAACTGGCGGAAAAGCAGAAACGCGGCTCCTGGCAGTTCACCCATGACATTCTGCTGGCGCAGGAGCTCGATAACCCCAGCATGGTCGCCGACCAGATGGAGCTGATCCTGGAGGGCTGTCTCAGCAAGCTGCTGGTGAAACGAAATGTGCAGGATGTCGCCACCGCGCAGCGTCTGGCGGAGGATGTTTACAGCATCGCGCTGTGCCGGAAACAGGGTGCGCTGGCCTGAGGTTTTACGGAGTCTGACTGAAAATCAGGCAATCAGTCACGTTTTCCGGGGTTTTTTCGTGAAAGCCGTTGACGACCCGCGGCCTTTACGGTTTAATGCGCCCCGTTGCCCGAATAGCTCAGTCGGTAGAGCAGGGGATTGAAAATCCCCGTGTCCCTGGTTCGATTCCGGGTTCGGGCACCATATTTAAAGAACCCGCCTCTGGCGGGTTTTTGCTTTTCTGCTGCCACTCCCCTTTTCAGTCGTCCTGCGACCTCCGCTGCATGCGGCAAAGTGCTGCTCCTGACGAATTCGACTAACAGCATCCGACAAAGCGTTTTCCTGAGATTTCTTTGCGGCCTTGCAAATCTGCCTTCCCCGGCAACGTGATATCACTCCTCTTTTTAGTCAGATATGCAGCCTGCCCTGTCTGGCCAGACTGCATATCTGGCATAACAATCTTTTCATTCTCTGACGTTTCAATTCGCTTTCTTTCCCCTCACTCAGCCTCTTTATTCCGTCAGCCTCTCTGGCTACACAGATCAAGCGATAATCCTATCTGTTCTACAAAGGATGCTGCTGTTTGCGCCTTTTGTGGTCTGGACCTTTTGTCCGGAGATCCGGAAAGCTTCGCATTAACAGTTAAAACGATTATTTCTGATCGTTGTCAGAACAGACTCGCAAGGCGAGAGATAACATTCTTATTTTCAGCTTTAAATTAAACGGTGATTAAACCTCTTGCAAACAGACCCTAAAATTCCAATTTGACGACTGACATTAATGAAAGATTTATTTACCTGCCAGAAAGGGAGAAAAATAAATAAAATTTTAACATTAAACTTAAATATAGAATGATTATTTACTCTCTGTCTTAGCACATAATTAAACCCGCAGATGCTTTTTTTAGTAAATAAATTATATAATGCCTCCGTCTTGTTCATTAACAGGAGGAAGCCAGCCCTCACACACCATCCTTTAATGTTCTGCAAGACAGTAATAATCAATGCCGAAAAGTAATGCGTAACTCTTTCAGCACGGCTATCTCATATATTTACAGTAAAAATACTCTCTCTGTTTACTGTCGATTGCGGTTTAAAAATAAAGCGAGCCCAACAATAAAGGTAATCTTATGAAAATGAAATTTAATAAAAAACATCTCCTGGCATTAGGTATTTCAGCGCTTGTTCCAATGAGCTCAGCCCTGGCGGCAACCACCAGTGGTGGCTCTGTTAATTTTAACGGAAGCGTCGTGACATCAGCCTGTGCCATCAGTGCCAACAGCGCAAACATCGATGTTGATATGGGTGAGGTCCGCACGGCTACGCTGGCCGCTGCAGGCAGTGAAGCAAAGGTGGGTAAAACATTCTCTATCGCGCTTGAAGATTGCGCCATTGCTGATACTTCAGCGTCTGCCAGTGCGAATTCTGCTGCCGCTACAACAGTCGCAGTGACCTTTTCAGGAACACCAGACATTCATGACGCCAACAGCCTGGCTGCCGGGGTAAACGGCAGCTCAACATCCGCGCAGAACGTGGCAATTCGTCTTTATGATGAGCAGGGCAATGTCGTGAAGCTGGGTGAGTCGGCGGCAGCGATTCCTCTGCGTAAAGGCTCTAACACACTGAACTTTAGCGCTAAATACTATTCACCAACCGGTGGGGCGACTGCAGGTGATGCCAGTGCCGTCGCCACGTATACCGTAACCTACTCGTAATCGTCATGCCCGGCTTAACAACCGGGCATGAATAGAATTCCGGAGAAAAAATGCGTTCTTTTATCTGGTTTTTTCTGACTGCCATACTGTTTTCATCCACAGCACAGGCGGGTGGTGTGGGATTAGGTGCGACACGGATGGTCTACTCCTCGGATTCAAAGCAATCCACCCTTCAGGTCAGAAATACCCATACGACCGCCTCATTTTTAATTCAGTCCTGGATGGAAACATCCAGCGGTGCGCGTACACAGGATTTTGTTATTACCCCGCCGCTTTATGTTCTGAAACCATCAACTGAAAGCGTGGTGAAAATTATTTTCAACGGTAAGTCTTTGCCACAGGATCGTGAATCTCTCTACTGGCTGACGGTTAAGGCGATTCCGCAACAAATGGAAAATAGTGCAGGCAATTCTCTGCAATTCGCCTCTGCAAATCGCATTAAGGTATTTTACCGTCCCATTTCATTGCGAGGAGATGCTAACCAGGCATGGAAAAAAGTCACTGCCGAATACAGGGCGGGAAATGTCGTCCTCCGCAACCCAACGCCCTATTTCATCACCACTATAAATATGAAAGTAGATGGTAAGGCGGTTAAGCCTGTGATGTTGCCGCCAGAATCAACGCTCACACTGGCGGAAAAATTCAGCCAGCCAGCCTCACTGACTTTTCAGACCATCAATGACTACGGTGCATGGACACCTGAAACCCGCGCTCCATTGAACCGTAACCAGACTCATTAAGGGAGAAATGCGTGAAAAAGAAAATCGTTTGTGCGGTGGTGGCTTGCCATGCTATCGGATATACCACCGCCGCGGAGAGCGATTTACACTTTAATCCCGCCTTTCTGAATGGCGAGAATGCTTCAGCGGCTGACTTATCCTGGGTCAACACAGGCAGCGATTTACCGCCAGGCAAATATAATATCAATGTTTACATCAATAAGAATTATGCCTTCACCGGTAATGTCACCTTTGCAGTGGATAAATCCAATGGGGAAGATGTCACGGCTCCCTGTCTGACAGCCAGCCAGCTTGATGCACTGGGTGTAGATATGTCACAAGCAAAGGGGGTCACGCTGCCGCTGGCTAAGCAGTGCTATTTTCTTAAAACACTGTTCCCTGACAGCAGTACCGACTACAGGACGCAAACCCTTACCCTTGATATCACTCTGCCTCAGAGCAGGATGCACAATCTGCCACGTGGCTATGTCAGCCCGGAGAGCTGGGAATATGGCATTCGCGCCGGATGGCTGAACTATGTCATCAATGGCTCAGATAACACTTACAGAGGCAGGACTGAAACCCGCGATCAACAGCTGTTTGCCAGCCTGAACAGCGGTATAAATCTTGGCGCATGGCGGCTGCGCGACTACTCCACATGGACCAAAGATACGCATAAACTCAACCACGTTCAGACCTGGCTGCAGCGCGATATTCCGGCGCTGGGCGCACAGTTTTATGCCGGGGAAACCTACACTTCATCGCAGGTGTTTGACACCGTAGGGGTTCGCGGACTGACACTGAAAACCGATGACAATATGCTGCCTGCCAGTCTGAGTGGTTACGCACCGGAAGTCCGGGGAATTGCGCGTAGCAGTGCTGTCGTCACCGTGCGGCAGAATGACAATATTATCTATCAGACCAGCGTGTCACCCGGCCCCTTTGTTCTCAGTGACCTCTACCCCACCTCTTCAGGTGGCGATCTCTCGGTGACGGTCAAAGAGAGTGACGGTTACGAAAGCCGGTTTACCGTACCTTTCGCCAGCGTTCCGAATCTGATCCGACCCGGTCAGACTAAATATGCCCTCAGTGCGGGAAAATTCCAGCCGGTAAATAATCAGGACGCGCCAGCCTTTGCCCAGGGTGAACTGTTTTATGGCTGGAAATATGGACTGACTTTTTATGGCGGTGCGCAGTTATCTGAACGCTATCGCGGCGTTGCAGCGGGTATCGGTCAGAACCTGGGGCATCTGGGGGCCTATTCGCTGGATGTCACTCATGCCCTGAGTCAGCTTGCTGATGAGAGACGCTATAGCGGGGACTCGTTGCGTCTGCGCTATAGCAAATTGCTCAATGATATCGGAACACGCATTAACTTCTATTCACTGCGTTACTCCACACAGGGATTCTATAGCCTCAGCGATACTGCGTATAAAAGAATGTATGGTGGCAGACCCGAGCAGGTCGTGGCAGCGGATGGCACGGTCACAACCCGCTATGAAAAAGTCTATGACCTCCGCATGTCACGCAAGACCAGAAATCAGCTACAGCTCACCCAGCCGGTGGACGAATATGGCTCGCTGTCTCTGTCGTGGAACCAGCAAACCTACTGGCGTACCCCGCAAACAACTCAGAGCATCCAGTTCGCGTGGAATACAACCTTCCGTATGGCTTCGCTGGGCGTCAGTTTCCAGCGCAGTACCACACTGTACGATGACCAAAAGGATAACATTGTGGCGTTTTCGCTTTCGCTACCTTTTGGCGATGCCAGAAATTCGACACGCGCGCATTTTTCTACCACGCAGGGAAAATCAGCAGGCACCACCTACAGCGGTGGCGTCAGCGGCTATGTGCCCGGCACCGATGAGCTCTATTACAGCGTCAGTCAGCGCTACAACGCACAACAACAGTATGGCGGCGATGCTGCATTGCAATATAAAAACCAGCGTGGCCAGTACAATCTGGGTTACAGCTATGGACATGATGCCCGCAACCTGAGTTACGGCATCAGCGGAGGAGCAGTACTGCACGAAGATGGCCTGACGCTGAGCCAGCCGCTGGGCAACACGAATATTCTGATCAAAGCACCCGGTGCCAGCGACGTTTCCGTTCTCAACCATCGAAGTATCAAAACCGACAGCAGAGGTTATGCCGTTATTCCTTATGCCACAGCCTATCGTGTGAATCGGGTCGGACTCGATGCCACAACTGCAGGCAGTGATGTGGAACTTGATAACGCCATGATCAGCACAACGCCAACTGACGGCGCATTGGTCAGAGCAACTATCGCCACTCAGCGTGGTGCAAAAGCGATGTTTATTCTGCGGCAGCAGGGTACAGATTTACCGTTTGGTAGCGTCGTTGCATTAGCAGACAGCGAAATTAGCAGCATCGTGGGTGATGGCGGCAGCGTCTATTTATCGGGTCTGCCATTGAAAGGCACCCTTAACGCGGTCTGGGGAAAAGATAACGCAGCACGTTGTACTGTGCACTATCAGCTCAGTAAGCAGGATTTCAATGTCCGTACGGGCCTCTATACCCTGGAGGGAACATGTCAGTAATCCGCCGCCTGGTGTGCCTTACCCTGCTGTTGACCTGCACGATGCCGGTCCGTGGCTACGATGTGCTGGTTTCCGTTACGGGCAATCTGATCGCCAATACCTGCGTGGTCGCTGCGGATTCGCTGGAAAAAAATGTTCCGCTTGGCGCCATCGGTACCAGACAGTTAAACAAAGCGGGCGCGGTAAGCAATATCAAGACGCCTTTTACCCTGACGCTGGAAGCGTGCGGGCCGACGTTTTCCGGGGTGAAGATCCGCTTCAGCGGCACACCGGATGATACTGATCCGCGACTGCTCAAAACGGCAAAAGGCGGCGCAACCGGCGTGGCCGTGCAAATTCTGAATAAAGAGGGGGCACTTGTCCCGCTGGGCACACAGACGACAACTTATGGTGTCGCAGGAAGTGACAGCGTCCAGATAAGTTTCTATGCCCGACTCGCCGCTACAGGCCCTGACGTAACCGCTGGCGACGTTTCAGCTATCGCCACCTGGACCACGGAGTACCAATAATGCGTATTTTACTGCTGCTTGCCTGCTTTCTCACTTCAGCCGGTGCGATGGCGCTGGAGTGGAAATCAGACATCATCCTCTCCCCCAAACCCATGCAATATTCCGGGCCAGCAGACTCCGTAATACCCGGTGAGATCATTGGCTCTGCCTGGAGCGCGACCGCTGATGTCAATCAGGTTTTCTGGTGCGATTTTTTATGGGTCTGTACAAAGGGCACGCTTGAGCCTTCTCCTTCGGCAATACTGAGCGGTGCGACAGTGACTGTCGATGGCGTTAACTACACGATTTTTGAAACAGGCGTACCTGGCGTAGGCTACATTATTGGCCTGAAAGATTTTAACGGCTCGAATTATGTTCCATTGCAATCGGGCGTTACTCAGAGTTATCCCGCGCAAGGAACAGCAGGCCTTGCGCAGGATCTGGGCTGGTCAGCAAAAGTAACCTTTATTAAAACGGGAGCCGCACTGAAATCGGGCGTGTACACCACACCAACTATCCATGCCGCCATTCTGACTGCTTACAATTACAATAGTGAATTCAAAACGGCGCAGGTCATTATTAATCCTGCCACTATTACGGTGGCTGCCAGCGGTTGTACGGTCAATACTAAAAGTGCCAATGTCGATCTGGGCACGCTCGACATCCGTACACTGTCTGCGGTTGGCAGTACCTCACCGGCCGGGGCATTCAATGTCACGCTGACCTGTGACCAGCAGATTGCGGTCAATGCGGTGATGACTGACCAGACGACGCCCGCTAATCGCTCGTCGGTGGTCACACTGACCGGCGATTCAACGGCCTCAGGCGTGGGGGTCCAGTTTTTCTACAATGGTATCGGCCCGCTGAATATGGGCCCCGACAGTTCGGCTTCAGGTACGCTTAACCAGTTCTTTATCCAGACCACGTCGTCAGCAAAACAGGTATTGTCACTGCCTTTCCAGACGCACTATATCCGTACAGGTGACCTGGTTCCCGGCACCGCAAATGCTCTGGCGAGTATTACTTTTTCCTATCAGTAAACAGTGCGCACAGACCGGCTATCGCGGGCTTTTAAAATCGAAGCCCGCGCCTTTATAACTGGTCACAGGTGAACGCCGGATGCCCTGTCCGGCGGACATCCCCCTCTCCACGCTGGCTTAAGCGCCTTCAGCATGCAACCCACGTCGCGCCGGCATCCGCTGATTCCACACACCTGGCGACCCAGCGCACGCCCATTACCCCTGCATGGACATCGGGATACCAGAAATCCTGCAGAAAAGCGAGGTCGCGGCGATCGGTAGCGTCCATTGCCAGCGCGAAACGGCGATAAAGGTTCGACCAGGCTTCAAACAGACCTTCAGCATGTCCGCCGCCGATACGATCCTCTGCCAGCGCTTTCGGACTGAGATAGGGCATACCGCGTTCCAGAATCCGCACCGGTTCGCCCTGTACTTCAAAACGGAGCTGGTTAGGCTGCTCATCCCACCACTCCAGGCTGGCTTTCGACCCGACAATCCGAATCTTCTGCCCGTGCATCGATCCGGCATTGACCGCCGATGCCCAGAGCGTACCGACGGCACCATTGTCATACTCCATCATCACAAAGGCGTTATCCTCCAGTGGCGCACGCGAGGCAACAAAACTCTGCCGCGAACAGAGCAGGCGCGTCATCCTCAGTTTTGGCAGCAGGATTTCGGCGATAAACAGCGGATGGGTCGCCAGATCGCCTAATACGTAACTCGGGCCGACAAAGCGCGGATCGACCCGCCAGCGGGTGCTTTCACTCTGCAGCTCTACCGCTTCATGATGAAAACCGTGCGCAAACTGCATGTTGACGAGACGAATCTCACCCAGCGCCTCTTCAGCAATCATCTCTCTGGCCTGATAAATCAGCTGATGCCCGGCGTACCCGTAGGTAACGCCCACAATCTTCTGCTTCTCGCGGCTCAGCTTTTCCAGCTCGTCAGCCTCTTCGACCGTAAAACAGAGCGGCTTCTCGCACACCACATGCAACCCGGCATTAAGCGCCGCCCGGCAAATCGCAAAATGTGTATTGTTCGGCGTGGCGATCGACACTGCTTCGATCCCATCATCGCGTACGGCTTCTCCGGCGAACAGGCTGGCATAATCGGGGTAACAGCGTTCAGGCTCCACACCCAGCGCCTGACCAAACGCCGCGCCGCGCGCCGCATCGATATCAAACGCGCCGGCCAGCAGCGTAAAATTACCGTCGCGCTGTGCCGCAGAGCGGTGAATATAGCCTATCTGACTGGTACCGCCGCCGCCGACCATGCCCCAGCGCAGTGAACGGTTCAAAACCTTTTTACCATTAATCATCCTGTTGTCCTCAGAATCCGGTTGATCGGAGATAGTCCAGGCTCGCCTTAACATCGCGCAGACTGGTGTCGGCATGACGTGGATCGCGTTCCTGTTCAATGGTGATCCAGCCCTGATAATGACGCTCACTTAGCAGCCTCTGCACCGCCGGATAGTCAATCGCGCCCTGCCCGAGCGGGCACATTACCCCCTGTGCGCAGGCGGCGAAAAAGTCGAGCCCGCGAGAAAGGGCATCCCGCCAGACAGAGTGATTGATGTCTTTAAAATGGAGATAGTCGATGCGGTCCCAGTAGTGCTGCAGTGAAGCAACCGGGTCCATCCCGGCGTAACAGAGGTGGCCGGTATCCAGGCATAAACCGGCGACCTGATGTGGAATATCCCTGACCAGTTGCGCAAGCTCATCGGCGAATTCAATGCAGCCACCGGCGTGCGGATGGATTACCGGCCGCACACCATACTCCTGCCGGGCGATCTCGCTCAGAATGGTAATGTGCTGCATCATGCGCTGCCACTCATCCGCAGAGAGCCGGGGGGCCTTATCTGACTGTCCGGCATATTTCGCCCGCACCGGATTCCCGAAATCGATAATCACCAGATAGGGTGCGCTGGCCCCCGGGGTTTTCGACGCTGTCGGGACGCAGGCGAGCGTGCGACAGAGGTTGTGGGTTAGCGTCACCAGCGTGGGGAAATGGGCCTCGCTGACCAGATCGTCAAAGAGGGTGCCTGCCACCAGCGAAAGCTGATGCGCATTGAGCTGCCGGGTCAGCTCAGCCGGATCGGTGGGCAGGTAGCCCCACGGCCCCAGTTCGATAGCCGGATAGCCCGCCTGCGCGGCCTCCGACAGGACCTTCTGCCACGGTGGCAGCCAGGGATTGGCGGGATCGTCCACGCCCCAGCTACAGGGCGCATTAGCAATATGAAAGGTCATGGTGTCTGCCTCTGCAGTAAGAACTGCTGGCAGTATCAAACAAAAATTTCATCTCAGACAACGATGAAAGTTTCATTTTTTGATAAAGATCGCTTTTAAAAATATCAATTAATGATAACTTTCTATCGCTCAAAAACTAACCTCTTATTTCTACAGGTTTTCCCGCGTCACAATTTCAAAGGGCACGATAATCTGCGCAAAGTGATCCCGCGGCTCTATCCGCCCGTTCACACAGGTTGCAACCACCGCTTCGGCCATCGCTTTAATGCGGTGGCGCAGCATCAGCGTGATGGTGCCGTCAATCAGCGCCAGCTCGTCGCCGGGCAGCGGACCGTGGCACACCAGATCAATCTGCGTGCGTCCGCTCTCCCGCAGCGCCTGTACCACGCCCTCAATGCCGCCGCAGGGGGCATAAATCATTACCAGATCGTCATGGTTCTCCAGCAGCGTCCGGGTAGCCTGATAGCCCCCTTCTGCCGTCTCGTGCGTTTTCAGCGGCTCCAGCACGCGCTGGCTGATGCCCGACTCACGCAGGGAGGAGCGAAAACTGATTTCGCTGCTCTCCTGACAGGTAAAGCGATGGTCGCCGATCAGCACGCCAACGCATCCTGGCCGGCGTAGCAGGTGGCGGGCCATCCAGGCAGCAGTGCGTCCCGCCTTCTGACTGTCGATGCCGATAAACCCCGCATGTTCACAGGCGGAGAAGTCGGAGAACAGAGCGTAAACCCGCACGCCGAGCCGCGAAACATCCTGAATCGCGTGACGAATCAGCGGATGATCCAGTGCCACCAGCGCGATCACGTCGCAGCACTGCGCCAGCTGCCGTAGTGAACGAGCAACCGCCTCCACGTCATGGATGTCATGCCAGCAGAAGGCCGGTTCACTGCCCGCAGGCTGCTGCTGTTTCGCCTGCTGTTTCAGCGCCTCGCCCAGTTGCTGATAGAGCGAATAGCGCGCGGGCAGCAGGATAAAGCCAAAGCGTAACGCCTGCGCGGCGGGCGGCGCGACATGCTGGCTGTGTGCCTGTGTCAGCTGATAGCCCAGCGACCTGGCGGCCGCCATTACCTTCTGCTCTGTGGTGCTGCGCACCGGTGCGCGACGGTTCAGCACCCGATCCACCGTAGCTACCCCTACGCCCGCCGCCTGTGCAACGGCGGCCATCGTCACTTTTGGCATACCCCTTTTCCTTCTTTACGCTCTGTTATGGTTAGTGGCAGTAACACTCTATCGCGGTGCCACCTTTTCCTCTCATTGATTTGATAGAAAACATCACATAAAGTTGATCGCTTTCGCAAAAATGAAACATCTGTTTCTTTCTGCATTCTCTTTAAAACAGTCATTTGCTAAAACCGGTGAAAGGCTCCTGCAAAAGCGGCGCACAGACAGGCGTCCTCTTCAGTCAGGGACCGTTTCTTCAACCTTGCCGGAGCAGAAAGATGAAAATCGCTTTTGATGTGGATGTGATTAAAGAGTCAGGCATCACCCGAATGGTTCATCAGGTTGCGGAATGGGGATACCGATATATCGAGCAATCGCCGCATCCGCAGATCAATCCCTTTTATAAGCACCCTAAAGCCAGCCGTGAAATCATCACCGAGTACAAAAATGCCCTGCGTTCCACCGGTCTGGAGATCTCCTCATTTATCGTCGTCTATCGCTGGTCGGGTCCGGATGAGCTGCGTCGTCAGGCCGCGGTCAAAAACTGGAAACGGATGATAGAGATTGCGGTTGAAATGGGCGTGCAGGTAATAAACACCGAGCTCTCCGGCAATCCTAACGAGCCAGAAATCTGTGAAGAGATGTTCTATCGTTCAATGGAGGAACTGCTGCCGATCATCGAACGTGAAGGTATTCGCGTCGAAATTCAGGCACATCCGTGGGATTTCTGCGAACAGAACAATGAAACGGTCGATATCGTTAAATCGTTCCGCAGCGACAATGTTAAATATATCTACAGCGCGCCCCACACTTTCTTTTATGACAAAGGTAAAGGGGATGTGAAGCCGATGCTGGAATATGCCGGAGACGATCTGTCTCACGTGCTGATCGCCGATACCATGAATCACACCCGGCACTGCCGCTACATCGTAAACCCACCAGGGGTGGACGCCGCCGTTCACCAGCATGTTGGTGTGGGTGAAGGCGAAGTGGACTTCAGCACTCTGTTTAAAACGCTGCGCGACACCGGCTTTGCCACCCGGACACATAAAGTGGGCGGTGAATCGATTATCGCCGCGTCTCTGTTTGGCTACCCGGAAAAAATGAAGGTACAGGCTATCGAAACCCGCGAACGGATTGAGCGGGAACTGCTTTAAACCTGCCTGCCGTGCAGTGGTCGCCTGCTGCACGGTATAGCCTGATCAGAACCATCACCCCTCCGCCTGACACACTTTTATGCACTTTTCTCTGACGCCGCAGCCCGCCTGACCCCGGCGCGGCGCGGCACGCCTGCGCGCAGCCAGCAGAGTTAAACCGCCTTCGCAGCACCTGCTACACTCCAGACCAATCCTCACATCACAAGGCGAACTTTCATTATGTCGGAAAATGCATATCAGCCCGCAAAAGTCTGGACCTGGGATCCTGAAGCTAAAGGCAACGGTGCGAAGACGAACCGTCCGTTCGCGGGGCCTACCCATGAAAAAGCGCTGCCGGTCGGTAAACATCCCCTGCAGCTTTACTCACTGGGCACACCAAACGGCCAGAAAGTGACGATCCTGCTGGAAGAGCTGCTGGCGCTGAACGTAAACGATGCAGAATATGATGCCTGGCTGATTCGTATCGGCGATGGCGATCAGTTCTCCAGTGGTTTTGTCGACGTGAACCCGAACTCGAAAATTCCGGCGCTGAGCGACCACTCGGCTACGCCTCCTGTCCGGGTATTTGAGTCGGGCAATATCCTGCTTTATCTGGCAGAAAAATATGGTTACTTCCTGCCGAAAGATATTGCTGCCCGCACCGAAACCCTGAACTGGCTGTTCTGGCTGCAGGGCTCCGCACCTTATCTGGGTGGTGGTTTCGGTCATTTCTATCATTACGCGCCGGAAAAAATTGAGTACGCCATCAATCGCTTTACGCTGGAAGCGAAGCGTCAGCTTGACGTACTGGATCGTCAGCTGGCAGACAACCGCTATCTGGCTGGTGAGGATTATACCATCGCTGACATCGCCACCTGGCCGTGGTACGGCAACATGGTGCTGAACGATCAGTATGGCGCTGCCGAATTCCTGGATGTGCAGTCCTATAAAAATGTGGTGCGCTGGGCGAAAGAGATCGCGCAGCGCCCTGCCGTTATACGTGGCCGCAAGGTCAACCGTGTGATGGGTGATCCGGCCGATCAGCTGCATGAGCGTCATGATGCTGCTGACTTCGATACCCGGACTCAGGATAAAAAAGCCTAAGGAGAAATCTGTGAGTGCATACGTTGTTTTTATTCGTGATAACACCCTGAACCAGGATGAAATGGCGATCTACGCCGAAAAAGCGGGCCAGGCGCGGGGTGATCATCAGATCAATCCACTCGCTTTTTATGGCGAGCTGGAGACGCTGGAAGGTCAGGAAGCAGAAGGCGTGGTCATTCTGGAGTTTGCGAGCCGTGAAGCTGCACACGCCTGGTACGACAGCCCGGAATATCAGGCGGCCAAAGCGCATCGTCTGAAAGGCGCTAACTACCGCGTCGTGCTGGTTGAAGGTGTCGATAAGTAAGTAGCAGAAAACAGGGCGGCCGCCGCGCCGCCTTTTTTTACTGCAGATTGATTCGCGCCACGCCATCCTGCGCCCGGCCGCTGTTATCCTCACTGCGCTCCTGTTTCAGGGTAACAAACAGCGTCTGCCCATCCGGTGTAACCAGCAGATTTTCAGGATGCCCCTCGAATGACCAGCTGTTTTTAATCTCATAAGTCGTGCCATCCAGCTGCAGTACCTTCTTCGACGCGCGCTGGCTGATGTAGATTTCATTGCGCTTACCGTTAAATTTAATACTCCATGAATCGCCCGGCACCAGACTCTGGATCACCTGACCACTCCGCTCATCAAATACCTGTACCTGTCCGGTCCGGGAACGCGCCGTGACAAACAACCGGCCCGTCGCCGGATCTTCGGCCATGTGGAGGAACGGATCGGCCTGTCCATTACCCGCCGTCAGACGCTGCTCAATCCGGTGATTACGCGGATTGATGACCAGGATTTCTCCGCTGCCATTTGTCGCGTAAATCCGGTCGCTGACCGGTGAAAACAGGAGCCCGGCGATCGCGTTTCCGGCCGCGGTAATCCGGGCCTTCAGTTTCAGGGTTTTCGCCTGCACGACCCAGATCACCCCCGAATCACCGGCATCACCCACATAGAGCAGGCCCTCATGCAGCAAAATTTCATGCGGATGACAGGGCTGACCATTCTGATCTTTCTCATTCAGAATCAGGCGTTTCAGCACCCTGCCGTTTGCCGGATCGATCGCGGTGATCGCGCCATCAAAGGCGTTGGTGGCATAAAGCGTACTGCCGTCCGGCTCGCCGATCAGCCCCACATTTTTCAGATCGAAGTGTCCAGCCCCACGACTCTGCAGCGTAGTCGCATCAAGCCGATGGATCATGCCGCCGCTGATCGTTTCTGACGCCTGCGCACTGGCGATGTAAAGCGCGTTGGTTGCGGCCAGATAGACCATCTTCTGCACGCCCTCTTCCAGCTCACGCTGGATCAGATTATCCGGACTGGAGGGCTGTATCACCACCGCACCGCTGCCATCCACTTTTTTCGTTGTGGTCTGACATCCGGTCAGGCTGAAGACGCTGACCACCGCCAGGGCAAGGGCCAGCTTATGCAGGCTGAACAACGCTTTCATGCTTAACACCTCTGTCGATCTGCTGCTCCGGGCGGGCTGCAGCAGACCCGGCAGGCTGAAATAAAAAGAATGAGAATCATACGCATCGGCAAAAACGGTGTAAATGCATCGGCCTGTCCGAACGCGCAAATCAGCATTATGCGGTATATAACGTGTTCAGCCCTGCTAAAGAGGGTTCTGACATCGCATTAATCAATCGACTGAAGATGCTGCTGCAGAAAGGCGACAAACGCAGAAATCCGTGCCGGAAGCTGACGCTGCGCCTGCCAGACAGCAAAAATATCGCCATCCGGTGCCTGCCAGTCGGGTAATACCGGCAGCAGTTCGCCCGACGCCAGGCTGTGCTGCGCATCCCACCAGGAACGCAGCAGGATGCCATGCCCGTCCATCGCCAGGCGCATCGCCACTTCGCCATCGTTTGTAATCAGGCTACCACGCACTTTTTGCGTGAGGCTCTGGTCGCCGCAGGTCAGCCGCCACAGGGTAAAATCGCTGTCGTGCTGGCGCAGTAAAATGCAGTTGTGCTGCGCAAGATCGCGCACGGTGGCGGGCAGACCGTGCCGGGCAGCATAGGCGGGCGAGCAGCAGAGAATGCGCGGATTGGTTCGTAGCCTGCGCGCCACCAGCCGTGAATCGGGCGGTTCGCCGACGCGGATATCAATATCCATATTCGCATCCGGAAAATTAAGTGACTGACTGCTGAGCTGCAGCGACAGCGAAAGCTGCGGATGCAGTGCGGCAAAAGCCGATACGCAGGGCGCGATATGGCGACGGCCAAAGCCGAATGAGGCGTTGATGTTCAGTGTGCCCCGTAGCTGAGCAGTTTCCCCGCTGACGGCTTCCTCCAGCGCCGCCAGCTGATCCAGCAGTGGCCGGGCGCCCGCCAGATAACGGTGGCCTTCCGCCGTCAGCTCAAGCCGTCGCGTGGTGCGGCGCAGCAGCTGCACGCCGAGGCGCTGTTCCAGCTGGCTCAGACGTTTGCTGACCGCCGCCAGCGACAGGCCCAGTTCGTGCGCCGCCGCCGTCAGGCTATCCAGCGCGGCCAGCCGGACAAAGAAGGCTAAGTCATCTGTCGAGGTGCGGGATTCTCTACTTTTATTCAACACTGGGTTGCGTTCCAGACTCATTATCTTCCCGGAACCGACAGTTATACTGCGTACACAATTCGAACATCAACCGGAAAGGTGCCCTGTGACTGACAAAATACACCGTATTGCCGTAATCCCTGGCGACGGCATCGGCAAAGAGGTGATGCCGGAAGGCGTCCGCGTGATGAATGCAGCAGCAGAAAAATTTAATATCCCTCTGCGCTGGGAGTGGTTCGATTATGCCAGCGCCGACTACTGGCAGCAGCACGGCAAAATGCTGCCTGACGACTGGTTTCCGCAGCTGAAAGCCTTCGATGCGATCTATTTTGGCGCCGTCGGCTGGCCTGAGGTAGTGCCCGATCATGTGTCGCTATGGGGTTCGCTGCTGCAGTTCCGGCGTGAGTTCGATCAGTATGTCAATCTGCGCCCCGTGCGGCTGATGCCTGGCGTGAAAGCGCCGCTGGCGAACCGCCAGCCCGGCGATATCGACTTCTACGTGGTGCGTGAAAATACCGAAGGCGAATACTCCAGCGTGGGCGGGACAATGTTCCCCGGCACCGACCGTGAAGTGGTTATTCAGGAGACGGTAATGACGCGCACCGGTGTCGACCGCATTCTGAAGTTTGCTTATGAGCTGGCGCAGAGCCGGCCGAAGAAACACCTGACCTCCGCCACCAAGTCCAACGGCATCGCAATCACCATGCCTTACTGGGACAGCCGCGTTGAGGCGATGACCAGCCAGTTTCCGGCGGTGCGCGTCGATAAATATCATATCGATATTCTCACCGCCAACTTCGTGCTGCATCCGGACTGGTTTGATGTGGTGGTCGCCAGCAACCTGTTTGGCGATATCCTCTCCGACCTCGGCCCGGCCTGCACCGGCACTATTGGTATCGCGCCTTCCGCCAACATCAACCCGGAAGGGCTGTTCCCCAGCCTGTTTGAGCCGGTGCACGGCTCGGCGCCCGATATCGCCGGAAAAGGGATTGCTAATCCTGTCGGGCAGATCTGGTGCGGGGCGATGATGCTGGAACACCTTGGTTACAAAGCGGCTGGCGATGCCGTGCTGAACGCGATTGAACGCACGCTGGGAGCGGGTCAGCATCTCACGCGCGATCTCGGCGGCAGCGCCACCACGGAAGAGCTGGGAGCCGCCATCGCCGCCGCGCTGTAAATCACGCCGGTAACTGCACCACCGAATCAGGATGCCAGCCCGCCGGTAACGGCGCGGGCCTGTGGATCGTCAGGTGGTGCAGTTGCAGATTCTCCACGCCACGCGCGAACAGGCCAGGCAACCCGCCGGGATAGGGTTCCACGCCAAAGGCTTCGCCGGTATCCGGATCCAGTTTATAGGCGTTGTCCAGCCCCATACCGGTCGGGGCATCCGGATTACAGGGCGGACGAATGTCATACTGTCCCTGGGCCATCGTTGACACCGTCTGCCGCATCTGAAGCTGGCTGATCGCCACATCGCGTATCCAGCCCGGTTCTGCCGCATGCAGATTAATTGCCCCTTCCGCCACGCCGGTCATGTTACTGAACTGCACCAGTTCGACGATGCCGGGCCGGATTGCCGGATCGCGGCTGCGAACGGAAATATGCAGCGGATCGGCTTTGCCCCAGTGACAGGGCGGCGCATGGTGACAGGCAAAGGTCAGATTGCTGAACAGCAGACGCCGCATCGCCCCGCCGTCGCGCGACAGAATGCCGATGCCACGGTTGGAATCGAACAGCGTGCAGCCGGTCACCGTGACATCTTCGATATCGTCCCAGGTCTCCGTGCCGATTTTAAACGCGCAGCTGTAGCTGCGCAGCAGGCAGTTGGTGATCATAATCTGCCGGGCCGCACGCCGCAGCGCCGTGGGTTTGCAGGTGGTTTTAATGCAGATCGCGTCATCGGCGGCACTGAAGTAGCTGTTACTGACAAACACCGCTTCACAGCTGTCGATATCCAGCGCATCGGTGTTGGGCATCGTCATGCTGTTGTCGATCGTGAGATGGTCGATATGCACATGGCGACAGCTCACCAGATGCACCGTCCACATCGGCGCCTGCACGATGGTAAAAGCCTTTAGCGTCACCTGTTCGCAATCTTCAAACACGATCATTCGGGGCCGATCAACGCGCGGCAGGCGGTAGCCCTGCTCATCACGCTCAGCGGCAAACCAGGCTTCACCCTCGCCATCAATGCGCCCGCTGCCGCTGATGGTGATATTGCGCTGGCCCAGCGCATAGAGCAGCACGTTGTGAGACTTCTCCGCACAGCTCAGCGTCTGCACGGCCTGATAGTCCGTCAGCCGGTGACTGGCGATCAGCTCCGCGCCCGCTTCCAGGTGCAGCTCAAAATCAGAGGGCAGCGTCAGGCAGCCGGTGCGATAGCGTCCGGCGGGCAGGGTCAGACGCCCGCCACCCGCTGCGGCAATCTGATCCAGCGCGCGTTGCAGCACCCCGGTGTCGGCGGTTTCGCCATCGGCGACCGGATGAAAATCAGCAAGGGAAAGGTGCATCATGCGTCTCCCGCAGGTTGATAAGGAGGAATGACAGCATGCTGCGGCGCGGCAAACCTTCGTCTGGCCGCCAGTGCGCCGTTTTGTGCGGGCTGTCACAGATTACTTCACGGCACCTTCGGTGACGCCGCTGATAAACTTGCGCTGGAAAATCAGGAACACCACGATCAGTGGCATAATCACAATCATTGCACCGGCCATCAGCACCGGAATGTCGATGGTGTTTTTATTCTGGAAAAACATCATGCCAATCGGCAGCGTGCGCAGCTCATCTTTGTTGACCAGAATCAGCGGGATCAGGAACTCGTTCCAGGTCCAGATAAACAGCAGCAGCCCCAGTGTCGACAGGGTCGGCCAGATGGCCGGCACCAGGATGCCCCACAGGATTTTTACCCGCGACGCGCCATCCATCACCGCCGCTTCTACCAGCTCTTTGGGCACCTGCTGAAATGCACTGGCGATCATCAGCGTGGTAAAGGGCAGCGACAGCGCAATCTGCGGCAGGATCAGCGCCAGATAGGTGTTGGTGAGCCCCATCCAGCGCAATTCGTGATAGAGCGGAATGATAAAGGCTTCACTTGGCAGCACCATGCCCAGCGCCAGCATGGCGGCAATCACTTTTTTCCCCGGAATCTTCAGCCAGGCAAAGCCAAATCCGGCCAGGATCCCCAGCAGCACGCTGAACAGCACCACCGGAATCACCACCAGCACCGAGTTAAGAAAGTAAACGTTGAAATGTCCCTGCTGCCAGGCGGTCAGATAGTTTTTAAAATTCAGCGAGGCGGGCAGCGTGAAAACCCCCTGAAACAGCTCCATCTGGGTTTTGAACGAGGTCATCAGCGCCATCAGAAACGGCAGAATCGTCATCAGCGCCACAATCCAGATCAGCGCGCGTGAAATGACCGGCGTGCTTCGCATCAGTAACGCTCCTTTAAGGCCAGATGGATCAGATAGTTAATGCCTAAAACAATGACCATGCTGAACACCGCCACCGACGAGGCGTAGCCAAAGTAGTGCAGGTCAAAACCCTGCTTATACATAAAGATGTTGGTCACCATGGTCGAGGTGCCCGGCCCGCCCTGCGTCATCACATAGACCAGGTCAAAGGCTTTCAGGCTGGCGATCACCGTCAGCAGCAGCGCAATCCGCAGTTCAGGCCGCAGGCCGGGCAGCGTAATCCGCATAAACTTCTGGCGACGCGATGAGCCATCCAGGTCGGCGGCTTCCAGCAGCGAGGGATCCATGCGCTGCAGGCCCGCCATAAACAGCACCAGGCAGAAGCCAAAGAAGTACCAGGTGGCGACCAGCCCCACGGCGGGCAGCGCCCAGGTAAAATCCCCCAGCCAGGAGAGCGCCAGCTGCGGCAGTCCTATCGCGCGAAGGATCTGATCGATCGGCCCGAAGGCCGGGTTGTAGAGCCAGCGCCACACCACGCCCAGCACCGCCATTGGCATGATGTAGGGCAGGAAAAAGAGAATGCGCAGCACGCTGCGTTCGCTGTTGTTGCGCGTTTCATACAGAAAGCTGCAGAGCAGCAGGCCGACGCCAATCGGCAGCAGGGTGTAAAACAGCATCAGGATGGCGTTGTTCCCCAGCGCAATCCAGAACACCGGGTCGCTGAACATCCGCAGATAGTTGCTGACGCCGCTGAACACCGGCAGCGAGGTACCATCCCATTCGGTGAAACTGATGCCCAGCGATGCCAGCAGCGGGAACAGCAGAAACACCGCATACACCAGCACCGCAGGCAGAACATAGAGAAAATTACGCCAGCCGCTTAAATTCAACATAACCTTACCCGTGGTTCGGAACGATGCTCAGGCCCGGCCGGTCGCCGGGCCTCCGGCTTAATGTTTCAGAGTTTTCAGGTAACGCTGGTAGTTATTATCAAAGTTGACCACCATCTGATCGGCGGTCTGACGGCCCGCCAGCAGCAGCTGGACATTCTGGTTCAGTTCGGCGTTCATGGTCGGCGTCGCCCAGTCGACGTAGTGGCCCAGACCGTCATAATCATTGAGCGTCAGCCAGACCTGATAGGCTTCCGCCAGCAGCGGATTATCCGCTGGCATTTTAGCCGCTTTGTTGGTGCTGGCCGGCAGGAAGCCCACCTTCAGCCAGCGATCCGCCATCGCATCGGAAACCATATAGTTGATGAACTTCGCCGCGCCATCCTGCTGATCCTTGCCTTTGGCGGTGCTGGTGATGGAGAACGCCAGATCGGTTCCGCCCACCATCAGCGGTTGTTTCACGCCTTCCCCGGCAGGCATCGCGGCAAAGTGTATATCTTTGTTGTCTTTAAACTGGCCGAGATACCAGGTGCCGCTGACCAAAAAGGCCGCCTGGCCGTTCTGGAACAGGGTCGCTGCATCGTCATGGCCGATGCCCTGGAAGCCCGGGAAGAAGTAGCCTTTGTCGGTCCAGCTCTTCATCATGGTGGCGGCATTCACCAGCTTGCTGTCTTTAAATGTCCCGCCCACATCGTAAATCAGGTTGTCCAGCGTCTTGCGGTCGTGGCTTTCAATCTGCGCCTGCCACAGCGTACTGAGCAGCTGCTGGCCCATGTTGCCATCCAGCAGACCCAGCATCATCGGGGCGGTGCCCTGCTGTTTCAGCTTCGCCATGGCGCTCTCCAGCTCAGCCAGCGTTTTCGGCACCGCAATGCCCGCCTTGTCCAGCACCGCTTTGTTGTAATAGAGCCCCACCATTTCACCCAGGCTGGCGATGCCGTAGAGCTTACCGCTGCCAAACTCGCCGCTGTCTGACCAGCGGTTACGCTTCAGGATCGAGTCCGGGAAGCGGGTGGTCCAGCCGTTGCTGGCGGCATAACTGTCGAGCGGCAGCAGCAGCTTATCTTTCACCAGAGAGCCCATATCGCCACCGCCCTGATTCACCTGGGCGATCTGTGGGCCATCCCCGGCAGTCAGCGCCAGCTTGAGCGGAATACGGGTATCTTCAAAGGAGTGGACCGAGCGGTTAATCACGATGCCGGGATTCTGCTGCGAAAATTCCTTGATCCCTTCATCCACCGCGGCCGTCTGCTGCGGGTAGTTGTAGATATCCCACTCATTCAGAGTGACGGCGGCGTGGGCCACATGCGAGACGCTGCCCGCCAGCAGGCTTGCAGCCAGCAGCCGACCTGCATTGCGAATTCGGAACGAACGAACGGAGGAAACAGACATTATGCTCACCTTCTTCAGACCAGGATCGGCATCCTTGCATCTCACCGCCTGACATCCTGCAGGCTGCAGCCGCACACAAACGCACTCACTCATACTTACTTTAATGAAAAAATAAAGTCAAACAGCCTGCAGGGGGAATTGCAACGCTGTGAGCACGCGCAAATAAACAACAAAAAAGCGGAAAATTCAGCATGCTGCACTGCGTCTGCGTTCATCATCTGGCGCGGCGTCCCGCCTGCCTGCGGTTATCCGGCAGAAGATGCCTGAGCGATAATCGCAAAATAAAGCTCTGATAAAACATACGAAAATCCTATCACGCTCACACTTTCCCCCTTTCCGGCCCTGTGCATTCCCGGCCAGCCGCTCTTTATCGGGCGTGCTGACGATCACAGTTGTGGATCCTGACACCGGTAAATATTGCCGAATCGACCAGGTTAGTGCGATAAGGTAATTATTCTATCTTGAAAACTAAGTCTGCTTTCATTAACGTAACTTTCATCTGCGAAGCGGTTCACGCTCTGCCCGGTTCACTCACTCACGAGAATTCACCATGGCGAATCAAGGTGTCATCCGTCCGGCCACACCGGCGGACTTTCCGGCGCTCTACCGCATCTGCCTGGAGACAGCCGATGCGGGCGGCGATGCCCGTGCGCTCTACTCCGATCCTGATTACCCCGGCCAGCGGTTTGCCGTGCCCTACGCGCGATTTGCGCCGGACTTTGCCTTTGTGCTGGAGCGGCAAGACGAGGTGCAGGGTTACGTGGTCGCAGTACCTGATACCCGCGCGTTTGAAGCGCGGCTGGCGGCCGAATGGTGGCCTGAGCTGCAGGCGAAATATCGCGACCGCCACGCCAGTGCCCCGCTCGACAGCAAAATTCTCGACGCCATCCGCCATCCCGACCAGGCCGCAGAAAATCTGGTCACGCAGTGGCCTGCGCATCTGCATATCAACCTGCTGCCTGCGGTTCAGAAAGGGGGCTGGGGCCGACGGATGATTGAGCATGAGCTGGCGGCTCTGCGTGCTGCCGGCGTGACCGGCGTTCATCTGGGGGTCAGCCTGCAGAATGAGCAGGTCTGTGCCTTTTATCAGCGCATGGGATTTACTCCAATCCTGCGCAGCAATGCCATCTACATGGGCCAGTTACTCTGAGTGAGGTAGCCGATGACCAGCCTGCGCCTGCAGAATGTGAAGAAATCCTATGAACATGTGAATGTCATTCATGGCATCGATCTGACGATAAACAGCGGTGAATTTGTGGTGTTTGTCGGGCCATCCGGCTGCGGCAAATCCACGCTGCTGCGGATGATCGCCGGGCTGGAGGAGATCAGCAGCGGTCAGTTACTGATTGATGAACAGGATATGACGCAGCAGCCCGCCACTGAACGCGGCATCGCCATGGTGTTTCAGTCTTATGCGCTCTACCCCAACATGACGGTGCGCGGGAACCTGGCTTATCCGCTGGAGGTCATGAAAAAGTCGAAAGCTGAAATCAGCCAGGCGATTGCACAGACAGCCGACCGCCTGCACCTCACTGAACTGCTTGACCGCCTGCCGCGTGCGCTGTCCGGCGGACAGCGACAGCGTGTAGCCATTGGCCGGGCGATTATCCGTCATCCCCGGATTTTCCTGTTCGATGAGCCGCTCTCTAACCTGGATGCTGAGCTGCGTCTGCAGATGCGGATTGAGATCGCCCGCCTGCACGCCTCACTCGGCAACACCATGATTTATGTGACTCACGATCAGCTGGAGGCGATGACGCTGGCTGACCGGATTGTGGTACTGCGTCAGGGTCGCATTGAGCAGGCTGGCGCCCCGCTGACGCTCTATCACGACCCGGATAACCTGTTTGTCGCCGGTTTTATTGGCTCGCCAAAAATGAACTTTCTGCGGGCAGAAATCAGCGCGATGGGCGCGGGTAAGGTACAGCTGCGGGTGCCGGAACTGAAGATAGAGGCGCTGACCCTGAATATCGCCGCCAGCTGCCGCGAGGGGCAGACCGTGACGCTGGGCATTCGTCCTGAGCACTTTCAGCCTGCTGCACGGACGCCAGACGCTGTGCACTTCCGTGGTGAGCTGGCCTATGGCGAGATGCTGGGCCACACCAACTACCTCTATCTGGATATCGGGCGTGAACAGATGCTGGTGGTGGAGGAGCGCGAGGCGACACCGCGCGATCTGGGCACCCAGGTTGAACTGGGTTTTTCCGCTGCGCACTGCCTGCTGTTTGATGAGCAGGGAATGCGCCTGCGCTAGGGAAGGCGCAGAAACAAAAAACGGGCGCCGCGGCGCCCGTTCTTCTATTGAGGACCTTACTCAGGTGACGGGCTCTTCATCAGCCTGCGCCGCCAGCAGATCCAGCAGCCGGTTAACGGCAAAGCCTGCCGCGCCCAGCGCCCACATCCGGTTCGATTCTGTCAGGAACTGCAATGGCGTCATGTGCGGCGTCAGTTTCAGCCGGTAGGCCTGAAAACTCTGGGTGATGTGGTCGAGCAGGATGCGCGACGCCATGTGCGGCTCCATCGCCAGATACACCACATCCGGATCGTAGGCCACCGACAGGTTCGCCAGCGAAATCCCCAGTTCGCGACCGGCCTCTTCCAGCACCGCCAGCACCTCGGGTGTGGGCCGCTGATCCAGCGCCTGTAGCGTGATGCCCTCATCCGGCTCCGGCTCCGCAAGCCGTTGCAGAATGGCGCGTGACGAGGCGACATCCTCCAGCAGCCGCAGCGAACCGTCCGCCACCCGCCCGTTGCCAATCTCCCCCGCCTTGCCGTGACGTCCGCGGTAGAGCTGACGGTTAAGAATAATCCCTGCCCCGATCCCTTTGCCGTAGGTGGCGATCACCGCCGACTGGGCGTTGCCGAGCTGACCAAAGACCATCGCCGCCATCGCCATCGCGTTGGCATCATTTTCAATAAATACCGGCAGAGAGAAGCGATCTTCCAGCAGCTGCGCAATCGGCACGTTGTCCCAGTCGAGCACCTTAGAGCGGATGCAGTAGCCATTTTCGGCGTCGACCAGACCTGACAGGGCAAGGCCGATCGCACCGACCCGCTTCTCCTCCACACCGCGCAGGAACTTTGCCAGCGCATCGCCGAGCTGACGCGGCGTCAGCGTGCCTTTTGGCATCTGCTGCTCGCCCAGCAGGTTGCCGCTGAGGTCGGTCATCACGATCAGATTACGTTCGGCATTGAGCTGAATGCCAATCACGCTGGCGCGGTCAGGATTGAGTCCCAGCAGGGTTTTTGGCCGCCCCATCGACACGCGACGCAGCCCCAGCTCCTGCACAATCTCCTGCGCCAGCAGGCGATTGGTTGCCTGTGAGACGGTTGACATGCTCAGTCCGCTGCGAACTTTCAGATCTGACTGGCTGATTGGCGCATTTTCAACAATCAACCGCAGTATGCGCGCGGTTACGTTGGGAGCGGTCATAAATTCCTCGGGTTAGCGGGCTGAAAGTGGAGAGCCTGCTTCAGCTCGGTAATCGGACAGGCGTCAGCTGCCGGGCCAGGATCAGCGCGCCACTCAGGGCATCGCTCTGCGGGGTCACCAGCCGCGACTGAGTCGCCTCATCCAGCCAGGGCTGGATCGGAGTAGCGATTCCGCCCATCAGAGCCACCGGTCCGCTGCTCAGGGCGGTCAGACGGCGGACCATCAGGCCGATATCGGCGGCGGTCTGCCGCAGCAGATCCTGTGCGTGACGATCGCCCGCGTCGGCTGCCGCAAAGATCTGCGGCACCACGCGGGCCCAGTCCGCGGGCGTCGCTGAGCGGGTCCAGAGCAGCATGGTTTCCGGGCTGTCGCTAAACTGCGCCATCAACTGACGGGTGAGTGGACCCGGCGGAATAATCGCCTCATGCGCCAGCAGCGCCAGGCGCAGCGCACGACGACCCAGTTCCGCGCCCGACCCCTGATCCGACAGGGCAAAACCCCAGCCGCCAAGCAACGTAAAGCGTTCGCCATCCCACGCGGCACCCTGACTGCCGGTGCCGATGATAAAGACGGCACCGGGCGCGCCCGTGTGAGCGCCCGCACAGGCGATCTCCACATCGCTGACTACCTGCAACGCCGCACAGGCGGGCTGCCAGCTGGCAAGCCGTGCCTGCACCGAGGCGACATTAGCACCAGCTAAGCCGGCAACCAGCGCGGTCTGCGCCAGCGCCTCTGCGTTTAATCCCGCCTGTAAGAAAACGAGGTCGATCAGCTGATCGACGCTGGTCAGCGCCGCGTCATAGGCTGACCAGACGTTGGCTGGGCCGCCTGTGGCTTCAGCCAGCAGACGTCCCTGCAGATCGGTTAACCGCGCGCGACACTGTGTACCGCCGCCATCAATGCCAAGAAGATAGTGTGGTTGCACGCGATTCCTTCCCTGAGTAAGGGTTATAGCCATAATGAGCGAACGATAGGATAAAAAAACTTAAATCGCAATCACAAATAAATATGGCAAAAAGATATTGGCTGTTTTTCCTTACTTTACATAATCATAACAAAAAACCCTTTCGCAAAACGCGCAGCATGTTGTTGACATTAGTTTTTCTGTCGTAATAAGTTGATGGTCAGATTATCAACAGCCACGCCGCTTATGGCGGGCCAGGTATCCTCCGATTTCAGAAGCAGGGGTTTAACATGAAAGTAGGCATTATCGGTCTCGGCTTTCGTCTGTCCCACGTGATCAAAGAGTTCAGCAAAGCCGACGACACCTTCTCCGTTGTGGGCTATTACGATCCGGCCCCCGCCGGACTGCCTAATCTGCACAGTTTTGGTATCGCACCGGGTCAGGCCTTTGACTCCATCGATGCCCTGCTGGAACAGGGGGGAATGGATGTGGTGCTGGTGGGCTCACCCAACTTTCTGCATCTGGAGCATGTCGGTCAGGCGCTGGCGGCCGGTTATACGGTCTTTACCGAAAAGCCGGTGGTAATCAATGAAGAGCAGACCATGGCGATGGCGAAGCTGGTGCGCGAGTATGGCGAGGCGCGTATCCTGGTCGGTCTGGTGCTGCGCTATTCACCGCTTTATCACGATTTGCTGGCAGCGCGCGACGCCGGGCAACTGGGCGAGATCACCTCTATTGAGGCGACAGAGCACATTAAGCCTTATCACGGTGCTTTCTTCCAGCGCGACTGGCGACGGCTGGAGAAGTATGCCGGCCCCTATATTCTGGAGAAGTGCTGCCACGACATCGATCTTTATCAGGGCCTGCTGCAGCAGCGCCCGAGCCGCGTCGCCAGCTTCGGTGGCCGTAAATCCTTTACACCCGCTCATGCTCCGCAGGGCGCTGTCACGCCTGATTCCGCCCTCTATCATGAGAAACCCAGCGGCTGGTCCAGTACTGATGCGGTGTTCGACAGCGATGCCGATATTGTGGATTACCAGACCGCCCTGATCGAATACGAAGGTGGCGCGACGCTCGCCTTCCACGCCAACCTGAACGTGCCGGATGAGTTCCGCCGTTTCTGCGTGATAGGCACCGATGGCATGGCGGAAGGCGACTTCGTTCGCAACTACTTCCGCGTACACAATGCCCGCAGTGGCGCAAAAGAGGTCGATACCGCCTACAGCGGCAACGCCTATGATGGCCATTACGGGGCGGATGCGCTGATGGCCGCAGAAATTGTTAAACATATTAAACAGGGAACACCGCTGAAGGTTTCAGTGGTGGACGCGCTGGAAGCAGGCCTCACTGCCATCAAAATTGATGAAGCCCGCAAAACCCGCAGCGTAGTGGATATGCGTGAAAGCTGGCAGACATTTGACGCCAACCTGGGAAAAACCGGGGCCTGATGGCCTCCCGCCTGTGGGTCAGACTCCCCCTCTGACCCCGGCATGAACTGGCAGTATCACTGGCTCTCTGCTCAACTGGCCTCCGGGCCAGTTACTTTTATGCTGCACGCCCCGTAACCCGCGTCGTATGTATCCCTGCCAGCCCCCTGCGTCTGCCCTGCTAAACCTTTTCCGCCTCATTCTCCAGCGTCTGACGCCGCCGCAGATGCGGAAACAGCCTCATCCAGAGCGCCACCACAATCAGTGTTCCGATGCCGCCCAGCGCCGCCGCCGGGGCCGCCCCCATCCAGGCCGCCAGCAGACCTGATTCGAACTCACCCAGCTGATTCGACGTATTGATAAAGATGGCGTTAACCGCATTGACCCGTCCGCGCATCGCATCCGGCGTATCCAGCTGCACCAGCGCCCCCCGGATCACCATACTCACCATATCAAAACCGCCCAGCGCACAGAGCGCCAGCAGCGATAACCACAACTGTGTGGAGAGCGCAAATACCAGCGTGGCAAGACCAAATCCCGCCACCGATCCGAACATGATCATCCCGACATGCTTTTCCAGTTTGTGGCGGCTCAGCCAGATGCCGACCAGCAACGCGCCCACCGATGGCGCGCCGCGTAACATCCCCAGCCCCCAGGGTCCGGTATGCAGTATATCTTTGGCAAAAATCGGCAGCAGCGCCGTTGCGCCACCCAGCAACACGGCAAACAGGTCGAGTGAAATGACTCCAAGCACATCTTTGCGCTCGCGAATGAAATGAATCCCGGCGAACAGGTTCTTCATATTCATCGGCAGGCGACTCTGCGCCGGCCGCTGGTAACGCAACAGACTTACCAGAATCAGCGAGATCAGATAAAACAGCCCGGATACGCCATAGACCACCTGGGGGCCGGCGACATAGAGCAAACCGCCAATCGTCGGCCCGACAATAACCGCTGCCTGACCGCCTACGGAATTCATCGCCATCGCGCGCGTCAGAATCGAAGGCGGCACCAGCGACGGCAGCATCGAAGACATCGCAGGCCACTCCAGCGCCTTTGCCACCGCAATCATAAAGACCAGTCCCCATAGCGCGGTCCTGTCAGCAGTCTGGAATAAAGTAAGCAACACTAATGCCAGCAGGGCAGCAAATTCCACCAGTTGTCCCAGCAGGACAATGCGCCGCCGGTCATACTGGTCAGCCAGATGGCCTGCAGGCAGTGCCAGCAACACGGACGGCAGAAACTGCATTAAACCAATCATCCCCAGTGCCATCGCACTGTTGGTCAGCGCATAGATCTGCCAGCTAATCGCGACCGAGAACATCTGGAATCCAAAGGAGGAACAGGTTCGCGCTGTCCAGAAAGCGACAAATGTCCGATGTCGCCACAGCGATTCTTCCGTTGCCAGTGTCATAAATTTCATCTCTCATTCCAGATTCAGGTAAGGAAAGCCGCCTTTTCGCGGGGTGTTATCGGCGTGGTGAATGAGGGGGTTAATCTCAGACGCACGGCAGCCAGCGGTCTGCCCTGACGGCCTGCGCCTTCTGCGCCTCCGTTCCCGAAGCAGACCGTTCAGTCCGCCACTGATTATTATCAGCCTACTGATCCCGAATCTTGAATATATTCCAGCACATCATCAGATGCCAAAGGAATTATCGTTGCCCGATTAATGATTGATTCAGATTTTCACGCAATAAAGAGGTGATTTGGATTAACGAGTTGATCTATATTTATTCACGCGCTTAAAAAAGTGCGACTTTTTATAAGATTGATTATCAACACTTTCTTTTTTATTGCATTGCATAGAGATAATGAAAAACAGTTTATATAACCCTTATGTTACTGAACCTATTCACCATGTTAAACGCAATGTCACCGGCATTTGCTATAGCGTGCCTTATCTTCAGCCAAACCAGGAAAGCCGCAATATACTTAATACAAACAACATTATTTCACTGCACAATCAACTTGCCACTGAAGCAGCCTTAATGATTATTCCGGTCGAAGATTTTCGGCTACGGGGTATTATTGCTGTGCCAGAGGCCTGGTCGCATTTACAGAATGGGCGCGTCCGTATAGGCATTAATTATTCCAGCTTAGCCGCACACAGTGCGTCACTGCTTGAATTAACAGATAAATTTGATTTCTGGCTTTATGATTTCGCGCCGCCGGGCGCTGACTGGCGACTACTGGAATCCTTTCCTTTTTCAGGGATTGTTTTAACCGAAGCGTTCTTCAAAGACAATTATGAAAAATTTACCTTTCCCTTTTTTATGGCGACATTCCGGGATAAAGGGGCAGAGGTTATTGTGCGGAGTCAGACTCCCCCATTAACGGCTGAGCAGTTTGCTGAGATAAATATCAGTGGCTGGCAACAGCAACGTTCGGATGGCGATCTTATTAGCTGCTGATTCACAAATCCTGCCTTCCGGCGTTAAGGGCACACGGCGGTGCGCTTAACGTCCTTCCATCCCCCATAAAATGTCGTATTACTTCATTTGTTAAGCGCTTTGAGCTAAAAAAATCAAACCTCGATCTGATTTTGCTATAACATTTAACACAAACGGATCAGTTGTCTTAACGGAAGAGAGACTTAAGAACACCTTTAATCATTTGTACTTGATAACTGGAAACAGCCTATCTGGTTGTTTTCGCGTGTTTTATGGCAACAAAACGAGGTCGATATTATGGGGACAAACTCCTCATCTTTTGGCGTAGTTCGTTTCCTGACCGTACTGTTCGCAGTGCTGACAGGCGCGTTTATGCTGATTGGCGGTGGCTGGTTAGCCGCCATTGGTGGTTCCTGGTATTACGTTTTCGGCGGTGTGGTTATGCTTATCACCGCTTATCTGCTTTCCCGTCGTAAAAGTACCGCGCTGGTTCTCTATGCGCTGCTGCTGATCGGGACCCTGATCTGGGGTGTCTGGGAAGTGGGAACTGATTTCTGGGCACTGGCACCGCGCACCGACGTGCTGGTGATCTTCGGTGTCTGGCTTATTCTGCCGTTTGTTTACCGCAGCTTTAACGCTGGCAGCAAAGCCGCGCTGGGGACCATGGCCGTCGCGCTGATTGCCAGCGCCCTTGTCCTGGCCTATGCCGTCTTCAACGATCCACAGGTCATCAACGGTTCCGTGCCGGAAACGGCCGATAATGCCCCGCAGGCTACGCCACTGAGCACTATTCCGGATGCTGACTGGCCCGCTTATGCGCGTGACCAGCAGGGAACCCGTTTCTCTCCGCTGAAGCAGATTAATCACGAGAATGTGAAAGAGTTGCAGGTTGCCTGGCAGTTCCAGACCGGCGACCTGAAAACCCCTAACGATCCGGGTGAAATCACCGACGAAGTGACGCCGATTAAAATCCGCGACACACTCTACCTCTGTTCGCCACACCAGATCCTGTTTGCACTGGATGCAGCAACGGGTAAACAGAAGTGGAAATTCGATCCCGGCATGAAGGTTAACCCTACCTTCCAGCACGTGACCTGCCGTGGTGTCTCTTATCACGAAGTGCCGGCTGCCGCTGATGCTGCAAACAGTCAGCCTGCGCTCTGCTCACGTCGTATTTACCTGCCTGTCAACGATGGCCGTCTGTTCGCGCTGGATGCAGAAACCGGCGAACGCTGCCCGGCATTCGGCATCAATGGCGAGCTGGATCTGCAGCACAAACAGCCTGTGACCACCGCAGGTATGTATGAGCCGACCTCACCGCCGGTGATCACCAACACCACTATCGTGATGGCGGGTGCAGTTACCGATAACTACTCAACCCGCGAGCCGTCAGGCGTCATCCGTGGCTTTGACGTAAACACCGGTAAACTGCTGTGGGTGTTTGATCCAGGCGCGAAAGATCCCAACGCGATTCCGGCGGATGAACACACCTTCACCATGAACTCACCTAACTCATGGGCACCGGCGGTTTACGATCCAAAACTGGATACCGTTTATCTGCCAATGGGTGTGACCACACCGGATATCTGGGGCGGTAATCGCACACCAGAGCAGGAGCGTTACGCCAGCAGCGTGCTGGCACTGAACGCCACCACCGGTAAGCTGGTCTGGTCTTATCAGACCGTGCATCATGACCTGTGGGATATGGACCTGCCGTCGCAGCCGACCCTGGCCGATATCACAGACAAAGATGGCAATACCGTGCCGGTGGTTTATGCACCTGCGAAAACCGGTAACATCTTCGTGCTGGACCGTCGTACCGGTAAGCCTGTCGTTCCTGCGCCAGAAACGCCAGTGCCACAGGGTGCAGCGAAAGGCGATCACGTTGCCGCTACTCAGCCCTACTCTGAGCTGACCTTCCGTCCGAAACAGAATCTGACGGACAAGGACATGTGGGGCGCGACGATGTTTGACCAGCTGGTGTGCCGCGTGATCTTCAAGCGCCTGCGCTATGAAGGTCCGTTCACCCCACCCTCTGAGCAGGGCACCCTGGTCTTCCCGGGTAACCTCGGTATGTTCGAATGGGGCGGCATCGCTGTCGATCCTAACCGTCAGATCGCGATTGCTAACCCGATGGCGCTGCCGTTTGTCTCTAAACTGGTGCCACGCGGTCCGGGCAACCCGATTGAGCCGCCGAAAGGCGCTGAAGGCGGTTCAGGTACCGAAACCGGTATCCAGCCGCAGTATGGCGTACCTTATGGCGTCGAGCTGAATCCGTTCCTGTCACCGTTTGGTCTGCCATGTAAACAGCCTTCGTGGGGTTACATCTCTGCGGTGGATCTGAAGACCAATGACGTGGTGTGGAAACAGCGTATCGGTACCGTTCGCGACAGCGCACCGGTTCCGCTGCCGTTTAAAATGGGTATGCCAATGCTGGGTGGTCCTATCACCACCGCAGGCAAGGTCTTCTTCATTGGCGCAACCGCAGATAACTACCTGCGTGCGTTCAGCACCGATACCGGCGAACTGTTATGGCAGGCACGTCTGCCAGCAGGCGGCCAGGCGACACCGATGACCTATGAAGCGAATGGCAAGCAGTACGTTGTTATCGCAGCAGGCGGTCATGGTTCGTTCGGGACCAAGCTGGGCGACTATGTGATTGCCTACGCCCTGCCAGACCAGAAGTAATTCACGTAACAGTGAACAAACTCAGGCGGACTCCGGTCCGCCTTTTTTGATCGCGCTAGTGACGCATTGCGCGCCAGTTGAGCCAGCTACAAAACAGCATCACCGCGCAGGTGGCCAGAAACACCGGCCGCATCCCGAATGCGCCCCCCACCAGCCCGCCGAACAGCGGCCCGCTCACCTGACCGATATACTGCGCCGATGTTGAATAGCCCAGCATCCGTCCGACCTGCGAACCCGGCACATTGTGGCGGATGATCGCCGTGATGCAGGGCATCAGCCCGCCCAGCGCCATCCCCATCAGAAAACGCAGCAGCACCAGTTGCCAGGCCGCAGTAATAAACGCCTGTGGAATCAGCAGCAGTCCGCTCACCAGCAGCCCGCCGGTCAGCACCCGCCAGTGCCCCACCCGATCGGCCAGCCGTCCCAGCCGGGGAGCCGCCAGGACCGTACCCAGTGCCGCCGCAGACATCACCAGCCCGGCGGTGAGCGTGATCTGATGATCCCCCTGCACGAATTCCCCCACATAAAGTGTAATGATCGGCTCAATCGACATACTGGCGAAGATCAGCAACATGCCGGAGAGCCACATCAGCCGGACCAGGCGACGATTCACCGGCAGCGCATCGGGCAAGGCTGGCTGACTGGCGCGCGCTGGCGCAGCAGACCGTGGCTGCTCTTTGAGTAAAAAGGCGGTGGCGAGGAAGGCCAGAAAAATGACTGCGCCGGTCAGCCAGAATGTCTGACGGATACCGATCAGTGGCGGCAATACACCGCCCAGCAGCGGCCCGGCCACATTACCGGCCATAATGCCGGAGGCGAGCATCCCCAGCGCCCAGCCGGTATGTGCTTTTGGCGTCTGTGCCGCGACCAGGATGGTGGATCCTGAGGCGTAGCCACCCAGTAACCCTGCCAGCAGGCGCAGCGCCACCAGCTGCCATGGCGCCGTCGCCATGCCGATCAGCGACATAGCCATCGCCATGCCGAGACTGGCCCGGATCAGCATCAGCTTGCGACCATAACGATCGGCCAGCCTGCCCCACAACGGCGCAGTCAGGGCCGCGCTGAAAAAGGTTGCTCCGTAGGCAAGACCGGACCAGCGGGCGATGGCGGCGGGCTGCTCTACCCCCAGTTGCTGCACATAGAGCGGCAGAAAGGGCAGCAGCAGCGTCATGGCTACGATGGTGGTAAATGAGCCGGCGATGCAGACCGCTAAGTTACGTCGCCAGTGCTGAAATTCGTCCATATCGGGTGACTGTTGCATAGTAATGTCCGTTGAATGATCAGGGAGACAGGCTAACCAGGCGCAACGGATAACAACAGTCATGACGCGATAGTTACTCCATGGCGCTGATTGTTGTCAGCAGGCAACAATCAGCGCGGATTCAGCGCCGCAACCAGCGTATCGCACAGCAGGGTGACCGGCGATGCCGGTTCATAAGCGTCGTGCAGCAGCAGATAGCTCTGCAGCCGATCCATCTGCCACTCCGGCAGCAGTTGCTGTATCTCCCCACGTGTGACCGCCTCCTGCGCCATGTAGGAAGGCAGATAGGCGATACCGCTGCCCGCCAGCGCCGCATTCAGCAGCGCCATACTGTTGTTGGCGCGAAACCGGCTACGCACATCCAGCGCCAGCCGCTGCTTGTCGCGGCGGAACGGCAACGCGGCGGTGTGCGCCGGGCCATGAAACAGCAGCAGGTCGTGACGCGGCAGCATCTCCGGATGCGTGATGGTGGGTCGCTGTGACAGGTATGCAGGGGCGGCATAGAGTCCCCACTCGATCTCACTCAGCACCCGAAAATGGCCCTGCTGCGGCGATCGGGATCGGATCACAATCGCCAGATCGGTCTGATCGTCGAGCCGATCATGATTGCGATCGGTCAGATCGAGGTCGACGTTAATATGCAGATGGCGGTGCAGAAAGCGATTCAGCACCGGAACCACGCACTGACAGCCGAACGTAACAGGTGCCTGCAGCCGGAGATGACCCGCAGGCTGCTGATGCAGCTGCTGGACAAACGTCTCGGCGCGCTGCACTTCGGCCAGCATCCGTACGCAGTAGGGATAGTACGCCTGACCCAGCTCGGTCAGCGCCAGTCGACGGGTCGTGCGCTGCAGCAGCCGGATACCGAGGCGCAGCTCCAGTCGGGCAATCTCCCGGCTGACATGGGATTTTGACCAGCCCAGCGCACGGGCCGCTTCACTGAAACTCTGTAATTCCACAACACGCGCAAAGACCAGCATGGCGGTTAAATTCGCGCCGTTTTCCATGTTTCCTGACTCCAGGCAGAAAGAGAGGCTGGCAACACGCTAACACGTCCGGATGTGTCACGGCGGATCAAAGGTAAAAAATGGCAGGACGACGAGGCGGAGAAACAATGGCGCGTGGGCCGGCCTTCCCGTCTGCAAGGGGTGACGGCAAGGCCTGAGTGCGCTTCAACTGGCCATCGCCAGGGGAAACAGCAGCCGGTCTGGCTCGACGCGACGCTGACGGCGCAACTGACCCGGCGTCATCATAAAGTAATTTTTAAAGGTACGGGTGTAGGCCTGTTGCGTATCAAAGCCGTAGTTCATCGCCACCTGCAGTATCGCTTCATTGCTGCTCAGCAGCGTGAGCGCAGACTCCGTCAGACGGCGCTGACGGATATATTCGGCCAGTGAAAAACCGGTATGCTGCCGAAACAGGCGTTGCAGATGCCAGCGCGAATAGCCTGAGCGGCGCGCCACCTCATCAAGATGCAGATCGTGTCCTAAGTTATTCTCAATCCAGTCCAGCAGACTCCGAATAAACTCGCGCTGATTCATGGTTCCTCCCGTTGATGCTGATGTGCAGTGGAACCACTCTACCCGCTTAAATTTATCCCTTAATTAGCGGAAAATTAGCGCAGAATTAGCAACAAGGGCATTGGCGGCGGGCAGGCGGGACGGATGACGGGCGGCAGAGTGGCAGGACCTGCAGAGACAGCTAATCAGGATTCCTCCGTGCGGCGGCCGCACAAGCTATGACGGCAGATAATTCTGACCTAACAATTGATGAGTACACTCTTTCTCATCTTTGCAGAGGAGATCAGCCATGCGCGTGTTACTGGTTGAAGATGATGAAATGATCGGCGCGAACCTTCAGCAGGCGCTGGAGGGCGCGGGCTGGTCGGTGGACTGGGTGCGCGATGGCGTCTATGCCCAGAATGCGTGGAGCGAAGGGGGCTACAGCTGTGTGCTGCTGGATCTCGGCTTACCCCGCGATGATGGCCTGCAGGTGTTGCGCCGGGCGCGCGGGCGCGGCGATGCGACGCCGGTACTGATCCTGACCGCCCGCGACACGGTGGCGCAGCGCATACAGGGGCTGGACAGCGGCGCTGACGACTACCTGCTCAAACCCTTCGATTTACAGGAAGTCATGGCCCGGATGCGCGCCATCACCCGACGCAGCCACGGCGCAGCGGACTCGGTGCTGGGCAGCGGCGATGTCCAGCTGGATATGATGACCCGCGAAGTGCTCTACAAAGGCCAGCGCGAACAGCTCACCGCGCGGGAGTATGCGCTGCTTTACGCACTGCTGGAACGGCCGGGCGCAATTCTGTCGCGTGAGCAGCTGGAAAATCGTATCTACGGCTGGGGCGATGAAGTCAGCAGCAATGCCGTGGATGTGCTGATTCACGGTATGCGGCGCAAGCTTGATAACGATGTGATCCGCAACGTGCGTGGGCTGGGCTGGCGGGTGCCGGCAATATGAAACCCTTCACGTTTATGCGCTCACTGCGCAATAAATTACTCTCTACGCTGCTGATTATTCATCTGCTGATGATCGGCGGCGTAACCTGGTATTTCTTCAGCTGCTACGGCGATATGGTCGGCACCATGAAGGACGATCAGCTGGCAAAAATCGCCGATGCCTGGTCCACCAATAAACAGATGCCCGCCCTGATGCCGATGCTTATCGCGCCGGATAAGGCGAAAAGCGCCTTCGTGGTCCAGCTCTGGGACGATCAGGGCCAGTTACGGGCCAGCTCATGGCCGGAACTGACGGCGCCGCTGCAAAACCAGCGCGGCTATCGTGATGTCTATGTGGGACACTGCGGCGACTGTGAATGGCGCATCTATACCCGGCCGGGCATGCCTGGCAGTGAAATCAGGACCATTCAGGTCATGCACAATCTCAGCTACATGAAGGCCTCAATGGTCAAGCGGGCGCTGTCGGCGATCGTCCCGATGATCCTGATGATGCCGCTTTCGCTGCTGGTGATCTGGCTGGTAGTCAGAAAGATCACCCGGGATCTGCAGGTCGCGTCGCGGCAGATTGCGGCCCAGGAAACGCATCATCCGCATATCGTCTCACCGGAAGGGTTACCGGATGAGATCCTGCCGCTGGTGGCGGCTTATAACTCGCTGCTGAGCAAGCTGCGTGAGGCCTGGTCATCCCAGCGTCAGTTCCTGGAGGATGCCGCCCATGAGCTGCGCACACCCGTCACGGCTGTGACGCTGCAGCTGGAAAACCTGCGCCAGCATATTCAGCCCGGTGAAGCGAGCCGTCAGTTCAGCCAGCTGGAAGCGGGCGTCACGCGCACCCGTCATCTGGTTACGCAGTTGCTCAACGTCTCGCGCCAGGATGACCAGAGTGTGGTCGCCAGCGTTGAGCATATTGAACTGGAAGATCTGCTGAAAGAGAGCATTGAGCAGCTGATGGTGGTGGCAGATAAACGCGGCATCGATATCGGCTTTAACGGCACCACGCAGTACCGCCTGCAGGCCAGCCGCTCTGAACTGCGTAGCCTGTTCGACAACCTGATTGGTAACGCTATGCTGCACACGCCGGAAGGCAGTCTGGTGGATGTTCTGCTGCATCGGGTTGCGGGCAGGACGGTGGTCGATATTGTTGATAACGGCACGGGCATGCCGGACGCTTTCATCGACCGCGCATTTGATCGTTTTACCCGTTCGCCCGACGCCAAAGCGCAGGGCAGCGGCCTCGGATTATCGATCGTGCGCAACGTCGCACAGAAATATCAGATGCAGGTCGCCCTTTCCAACTGCCTGACGCCACAGGGCACCGTTTGTGGTTTGCAGGTTCGCGTTACCCTTCCCTGATCCCGCCCGTTTGATCACGAACCAGACAACGTAAACGGTTGCCTGGTTCCGTTCGATCCTGGTCATTATTGTGAAGCAAATCACAATTTCGCTGAATTGTAATGCAACACTTTTTGACAAACGTGAGCAAAATCTATTTTCTATCGGACTGTTACAGGCACGCTACGCGGGCTGAAAACGGGCTGTTTTTACTGAACCTCTCATTCCCTTTCAGGGGACCGATATCTCTCTGACTGCCTCTGCTGGGCGGCGGTCAAAAGCATGTGGCTGATGATAATGAAATATAAAACGTTGATAGCAGGTGCCGCGCTGGCATGTTCACTGACCGGTGCTGCGCAGGCCGCAGAAAGCGATCCGCAGTATGTTTCAGACTGGTGGCATCAGAGCGTTAACGTGGTAGGCAGTTACCACACCCGCTTCGGACCGCAGTTCAATAACGACGTTTATCTGGAATATGAAGCGTTTGCGAAGAAAGAGTGGTTCGATTTTTACGGCTACCTCGACGTGCCTAACTTCTTTGGCGTGGGCAACAGCAACGCCAACGGCGTGTTCGACCACGGCTCACCGATGTTCATGGAAATCGAGCCGCGCTTCTCTATCGATAAGCTGACCGGCACCAGTCTGGCTTTTGGCCCGTTCAAAGAGTGGTACTTCGCCAACAACTACATCTACGATATGGGCCGTAACAGCGACAATCGCCAGAATACCTGGTATATGGGTCTGGGCACCGATATTGATACGCACAGCGATGTTGGCCTGTCGCTGAACGTTTACGCAAAATACCAGTGGGAAAACTACGGTGCGGCCAACGAAAACAGCTGGGATGGCTATCGCTTCAAGGTGAAATATTTCGTACCACTCACCACGCTGTGGGGCGGTAACCTGGGCTATGTCGGCTTCACCAACTTCGACTGGGGCTCTGACCTGAACGAAAAAGGTGGGGCATCACGCACCAGCAACTCCATCGCCTCCAGCCACATTCTGTCACTGGGTTACGATCACTGGCATATCTCTGCGGTGGCGCGTTATTTCCACAACGGCGGCCAGTGGGCAGATGGTCAGGAGCTGAACTTTGGCAAAGGTCCATTTGAAGTAAAATCAACCGGCTGGGGTTACTACCTGGTAGCGGGTTACAACTTCTGATAACAACAGGCGGCGCAACGTGCCGCCTGTTGTGCTGCCGCGCTGGCAGGACATTACCCTTCCCGGTCAGCGCGTCTGTTGACAGGCCATGCAGTTAAGCGCGACCCGTTCACGGCCATCACTCCTGCGACTTCTCGACGTTGATACGCCATGGAATGTTGAACTTGTCGATAAACATCGCAAAGCCCGCTGACCAGAAGGTCTCCTGCCACGGCGTCGTTACCTTGCCGCCTGCTGACAGTTTTTCAAACCAGACTTTACCCTCTTCGACATCATTGGTGGAAAGGCTGACCGCATAACCGGCATGCTCAGACGCTGGCGGCTTCGCGGTATCGCCATCACTCAGCATCAGTTCGCCATCACCGATGCGCAGCTGCGCATGCATGATCTTTTCTGGCGGCTGCGGCGCGGCAGACTGGTCACCAACCTGCTCACCCTGATCCGGCATATCGCCGAACGTCATTTTGCCGAGTAGCTCACCCCCGGTTGCCTGCAGGTAAAAGTCGATAGCCTCTTCACAACGGCCATAGAGAAACAGATAAGGACTGACTTGCATCTTCACCTCTATTTATCGGTTGGATTTTTTACAGTACCTTTAGAGTGTAGACGATCGCTTTTACCTTATGATTTTACTGACAATACCGGCGAAAGAGTTGTGCCATATAACTGCTCATCGGGGTCAGCGTCGTCTCTTTCCGCTGAATCAGATAGAAGGTGGCTTTCGGCAGAGGATCGTCGAGCGTCAGCGCCACCAGAGAGCGGCCCAGAATGGGATCGTCAATGACGTCAACCGAGAGAATGCTGATGAAATCGCTCTGCGCGACCAGACTGGTGCAGGCCATAAACGTTTCGCAGGTCACTACAATTTTGGGTGCCATGCCGCGCTCACCAAACAGATCGTGCAGCAGGCGGTAATAACTGCCTTTCGGGGTGGGCATCGTCCAGTCCGCCTGCTGTAACGCCGCCAGCGAACGGGCCTGTTCCAGCGGATGACCTTTGCGTACCACCACTTTGTATTCGCGTTCCATCAGCCGCTCATACGTCAGCTCCTGGTCGAGATGACTCTGATCATACGTATTGATCGTGAAATCAAGCGCGCCCTGACGCAGTTCATGCACCATCGACACCAGCTGGCCTTCAACGATGCGCACCTTCACCAGCGGATACTCACGATGAAACTGGTTTATCACCTGCGGCATGATGGTGCGGGCCACGCTGCCGCCAACCCCGATATTCACCTGTCCGCCACCCAGTCCCAGCCGCTGCTGAATATCTTCTTCGGCGACCCGCAACTCTGCCAGCACCAGGCTGGCATGACGAAAAAAGTTATCACCGATATCAGTTAACACGACGCCCTGCTGACGACGGTTAAACAGCTTTGCGCCCAGTTCCCGCTCCAGTTCCTGAATCGCTTTAGTTAACGCCGGTTGCGACAGCCCGGAAAGACGGCTCGCGGCCCGGATACTGCCCTGTCGCGCCACGTCAACGAAGGCGCGCAGCTGATGAAGTTTAAGATTGGCAGACATAGTTTTGCGATAACCGTTGTTTATCAGTCACAAGATATTCGCATCTTATGCCCGCCAGCACCATTGTGTAGATTCGACACAGTGCATAAAAAATCAACAGCGAGGAAAAAGCCGATGAAACCCCTTTCAGAGCACGTCAGCGCCCTGCTGCCCAGGCTGCAACAGTGGCGACGCGACTTCCATCACTATGCCGAATCAGGCTGGCTGGAGTTCCGTACGGCCACCCTGGTGGCGGAAGAACTGCATAAGCTCGGTTATCAGCTGAAGCTGGGCCGTGACGTCATCGACGCCGATGCGCGAATGGGCTTGCCCGACGACGCGACGCTGAAGCAGCAGGAGGCACGCGCGTTGCAACAGGGCGCGCTGCCGCAGTGGATCAGCCACTTCTCCGGCGGGTTCTGCGGCATCGTGGCGACGCTGGAAACCGGTCGTCCCGGTCCGGTGATGGGCTTTCGCGTCGATATGGACGCCCTGGATCTCAATGAAAGCCAGGCCGAGGATCACCTGCCGCAGCGCGAAGGGTTCGCCTCCTGCAACCCCGGCATGATGCACGCCTGCGCGCATGACGGTCACACCACCATCGGACTGGGGCTCGCCACGGTGCTGATGGCGATGAAAGATCAGCTTAGCGGCACGATTAAACTGATCTTTCAGCCTGCCGAAGAGGGGGTGCGCGGGGCGAAAGCGATGGTCGCGGCGGGCGTGGTCGATGACGTTGAGCACTTTACGGCAATTCACATCGGCACCGGCGTGCCGGCAGGCGAACTGGTGTGCGGCAGCGACAGCTTCCTCGCCACCACCAAGCTGGATGTCCACTTTACCGGCGTCGGTGCCCATGCGGGCGGCCGCCCTGAAGAGGGACGCAATGCCCTGCTGGCCGCGGCTCAGGCGACGCTGGCGCTGCACGGTTTAACCCAGCACAGCGGCGGCGTGGCACGGGTTAACGTAGGTGTGCTGCAGGCGGGAACCGGTCGTAACGTGGTGGCCGACTGCGCCCTGCTGAAAGTTGAAACCCGCGGTGTCACTAATCAGGTCAACGACGATGTTTATCAGCAGGCGCTGCGGGTGATAGCGGGCGCAGCGGCGATGTATGGCGTTGAACAGCAGGTTTCGCTGATGGGGGCGGCACGCAGCTGTACCCCGACCCAGCCGTGGGTCGATTTCATCCACCAGCAGGCGGAGGCACTCGGTCTCTTCGACTCGGTGGTCGATCGCAAAGCGCAGGCGGCGGGCTCGGAAGATGCGACTTATATGATGGAGCGTGTCATCGCGCGTGGCGGTCAGGCCTCTTACGTTATTTTTGGCTGTGCGCTGGCGGCGGGTCATCATAATGCGAAATTCGACTTTGACGAGCGGGTGATGCCGGACGCCATCACGCTGCTGGCCACCCTCGCTCTGAATCAGACACAGTTCGGGGGTACACGATGATGGAAGCCTTTATTGCCGATTATATCGATCGCCATCAGCTCCGCTTCAGCACGCTCAGCGACGCCATCTGGGACACGCCCGAAACCCGCTTTGCCGAAACCCGCTCTTCCGCCCTGCTGGCCGATGCGCTGGAAGGAGAGGGATTTGCCGTGGAACGAAGCGTGGGCGGTATCGACACCGCCTTTATCGCCAGCGCGGGCAGCGGCAAGCCGGTGATTGCCATTCTCGGCGAGTTTGATGCGCTGGCCGGACTGAGCCAGCAGTCGGGCTGCGCCCGGCCACAGCCGCTGGAGGCGAACGGAAACGGACATGGCTGCGGTCACAACCTGCTCGGCACGGCGGGTGTCGCGGCGGCCTGCGCCGTGAAAGCCTGGATGGCGCAGCATCACCCCGGCGGCACGGTACGCTTTTATGGCTGCCCCGGCGAAGAAGGGGGATCGGGCAAAACCTTTATGGTGCGTGAAGGACTGTTTGATGACGTGGATGCCGCCGTGACCTGGCATCCCGAAGGTTTCAGCGGCATGTTCAATCTGCGCACACTGGCCAATATTCAGGCGGCGTTCAGCTTTAAAGGCGTCGCTGCCCATGCCGCCAACTCACCCCATCTGGGCCGCAGCGCACTGGATGCCGTTACGCTGATGAACACTGGCGCCAACTTTCTGCGCGAGCACATCGTCCAGGAGGCGCGTCTGCATTACGCCATCACCAACAGCGGCGGCGTTTCACCGAATGTGGTGCAGGCCGATGCGGAAGTGCTCTACCTGATCCGCGCCCCGGAACTGCCGCAGGCCCAGGCGATTTACGAACGGGTGATCAATATTGCCAGAGGGGCCGCACTGATGACGGACACAACCCTGACGGTGCGCTTCGACAAAGCCTGTTCGGACTACGTGCCTAATCGCGCACTGGAAGCCGTCATGGAGCGCTATTTGCATGCGTTTGGTTTGCCCGACTACAGCGACGAAGAACGCGCGTTTGCGGCCGAACTGCGTGCCACCCTGACCGATGACGATCTGCGCAATGCCCGGCTTAATGCCGCCCGTACCGGCGGCGAAGCCGGTTACGCCTGGGCTGAGCAACTGGGCGATAAGCTGTTTATGGATGAGGTTGCGCCTTATACGGTCACGCGTGAGCTGCTTTATGGCTCCACCGATGTCGGCGATGTCAGCTGGGTGACGCCGACCGCACAGTGCTTTGCGCCCTGCTTTACGTTTGGCACGCCGCTGCACACCTGGCAACTGGTGGCGCAGGGCCGCACCAGTATCGGGCATAAAGGGATGTTTCTGGCCGGTAAAGTGATGGCGGCCACGGTGCTGACCCTGCTGACCGATCCGCAGGCGCTGGCTGCGTGCCGGGCCGAGTTTGAGCGTATACGCGCCGCGCAGCCTTATCAGTGTCCAATTCCGGCAGGGGTTACCCCAACAAAACTGGCCGGATAAGCCGATAGCCGCGTCTCTGACGCGAGCCACAATAACAATATTGCAAACACTTCCCTGACTCAGCGAAGCCGTTTCTGAACTCACCGCCTGTCGCGTACCCGGACCGGCGCCAGACCGGGCCTTTGCGGATAAAGGGAACACAAGACGAGAATCAATACCATGGAAGCAACATCCGGGAATCGCACGCCTGGCCGGCTCTTCAGCTGGATAGAGCGTATAGGTAACAAAGTCCCCAATCCGTTTTTACTGTTTGTCTATCTGATCGGGGTGCTGATGGTGGCCACCGCCATTATCAGCGCGCTGGACCTGGCGGTAAAGAATCCCGCTAACGGCGAAATCGTGCGGGTAAACAACCTGCTGAGCGTCGCAGGCATGCAGTGGATTCTGCCCAACATCATAAAGAACTTCAGCAGCTTTACCCCGCTGGGATCGATTCTGGCGCTGGTAATTGGAGCGGGACTGGCAGAAAAAGTCGGACTGCTGCAGTCGCTGATGGTGAAAATGGCGTCACGCGTCAGTCGTCGTTATGCCAGTTATATGGTGCTGTTTATCGCCTTTTTCAGCCATATCTCCTCGGATGCCGCACTGGTCGTGATGCCCCCGCTGGGCGCGCTGATTTTCCTGGCGGTGGGGCGTCATCCGGTGGCGGGCCTGCTGGCGGCTATCGCCGGTGTCGCCTCAGGCTTCACCGCTAACCTGCTGATTGTCACCACCGATGTGCTGCTCTCCGGCATCAGCACCGAAGCGGCTAAAGCGGTCAGCGATACGGTACACGTCAGCGTCATCGATAACTGGTTCTTTATGGCCACGTCGGTGATTGTACTGACAATCGTCGGTGCGCTGCTGACCGATAAATTTGTCGAGCCGCGCCTGCCCGCATGGCAGGGCAATGGTGAGAAGCTGGCGGCCCTGACGCCGCTGGAGAACCGCGGTCTGCGCGCCGCCGGGATCGCCGCCCTGCTGTTTATCGCCGTGATGGCGCTGCTGGTGGTGCCGGAACATGCACCGCTTCGCCATCCCGCCACCGGGGCCATCATTCCCTCGCCTTTTATTAAGGGTATCGTGCCGATCATCATCCTGTTCTTCTTTGTGGTCGCGATTGCTTACGGTGTGGTCACCCGGCAGATCCGCCGACCGGATGATATCCCGCAGCTGCTGGTTGATCCGATGAAAGGCATGGCGGGATTTATCGTGATGGTGTTTCCGCTGTCGCAGTTCGTGGCGTTCTTTAACTGGAGCAACATGGGCAAATTCATGGCGATCGGGCTGACCGACATACTGGAGAGCGCAGGCGTCAGTGGTGCGCCCGCCTTTCTCGGGCTGATGTTCCTGTCCGCGTTTCTCTGCATGTTTATCGCCAGCGGCTCCGCGATCTGGTCGATTCTGGCGCCGGTCTTCGTGCCTATGTTTATGCTGCTCGGCTTTCATCCCGCCTTTGCCCAGATGATTTTCCGAATCGCCGATTCGGCCGTCCTGCCCCTGGCCCCGATGTCGCCTTTCCTGCCGCTGTTCCTGGCCTTTTTACAGCGTTACCAGAAGGATGCGCAGCTCGGCACCTATTACGTGCTGATCTTCCCCTATCCGCTGGTGTTCTTTATCAGCTGGATAGCACTCCTGGTGGCCTGGTACTGGCTGGGACTGCCAATCGGACCGGGCGTCTGGCCGCAATTGCCCTAAGGCTTAGTGCCACGGATGGCAGAACCTGCAACGTACGTTGCTAAATCGTCAGCAACGCCTCTCTCGGCAACCGCAGATGAATTGATTATTCTGCTATTTCTTCGCTTGCTAACGGTTAACTCTTTTAATAAACCTCTGACCGCTGCAAGTCCTATCCACACTGCCTGAGGTTCACGCTGATATGACCACTCTTTCCACCAGGCTATCGCCGGGCCATGCTTCACCGGCACCCCAAAACCGCCTGGCTGCGCGCATCGATGCGCTGCCCGCTTCCGCCGGGTTGTGGCGATTTATTACCCTGCTGGCGCTGGGCGGCTTTTTTGAGCTGTATGACCTCTTTGAAACCGGCTACATCAGTACCGGGCTGCTGTCGGCAGGCGTGTTTCACACTGGCACCGCAGGCGTGCTGGGCTTCTCCGATCAGGCAGCTTTCGCGTCGGCGACCTTTCTCGGTCTGTTTTTCGGAGCCAGTCTGCTTGCCCCCTATGCGGACCGCTTTGGTCGCCGTCTGACCTTTATGTGCGCCCTGCTGTGGTATGGACTGTTTTCACTGCTGATGGCTTTTCAGCAGAGTGCAGAGATGATCATCCTGTTCCGCTTCCTGGTCGGTATCGGCCTGGGCGTCGAGCTGGTGACGATTGATACTTACCTGTCGGAATGGGTGCCGAGCCATCTGCGCAGTCGCGCCTTTGCTTTCGCCTTTTTCGTGCAGTTTTTGTCCGTGCCTGCGGTCGCCCTGATGTCGTGGTGGCTGATCCCGCAGACCCTGCTCAGCCTGGAGGGCTGGCGCTGGGTGGCCATTGCCGGCGCGGTTTGCTCGCTGGTGATCTGGCTGGTGCGCCGGAACCTGCCGGAATCGGCGCGCTGGCTGGCGCAGCAGGGACGTCATCAGGCGGCACATGAGGTGTTGTCTGCGATGGAGCAGCGCTGTGGTATCCCGGCCGGCCCTGCGGTTCTGCCCGACGATGCCGCCGCACAGCTACCTGCACGGGGACGTTTCCGCGAGATCTGGTCACCTGCCTGGCGCCAGCGCACGCTGATGCTGGTCGTTATGAACTTTTTCCAGGCCATCGGCTTTTTCGGTTTTGGTAACTGGCTGCCCGCGCTGCTGTCGGGCCGCGGTGCCACGGTCACGCACAGCCTGCTCTACGCTTTTTTTATTACGCTGGCCTATCCACTGGGATCGCTGATCTGCAGCCGCTACGCCGACCGGCTGGAGAATAAGTGGCAGATCGTTCTGTCCTCGCTGATGACGGTGGTCTTCGGTACGCTGTTCGCCTTTCAGACACAGCCGGTACTGCTGATCCTCTGCGGCTTCCTGATCACCTGGTCCAACGCCTGGCTGACTTTCAGCTTCCACGCCTATCAGACAGAGATTTTCCCAACTCATATCCGGGCACGGGCCGTCGGCTTCTGTTACTCCTTCAGCCGCCTGTCGACGGTTTTCAGCAGTATTCTGATCGGGGTGATATTGCAGTACGCCGGAACGCCGGGGGTGATCACGTTTATCGTGCTGAGTATGGTGATGGTAATGCTGTCGGTAGGGATTTACGGACCGAAAACGCGGGGACGCGATCTGGAAAACATCTGAAAAAAAGGCCGTCACCCTGACGGTGACGGCCTTAACGATTGCCGGTTACTTACCTTCCAGCACCCGGATATCGGCACTGCCCAGCCGATCTTTCTCATCTTTACGCAGCGCGGCGACCTGCTTCGCGCTGACCGGCTCTGACGCCGTGTTACCCCAGCTGTTGCGCACGAAGTTCACTACGTCTGCCACCTGCTGGTCGTTGAGACGCCAGCCAAATGCCGGCATGGTAATGGTCGAGGGTGCGCCATTGACGCCAGGCAACTGCCCGCCCACCAGCACGATATGGATCAGCGAGGTCGGATCGTCCGCCATCACCACCGGATTGCCGCGCAGCGCCGGGTAGAAGCGTTTATAGCCGCTGCCGTCGGTTTTGTGGCAGGCGGCACAGCTATCAACATAGGTTGCGGCCCCTGTCTGGCTGTCGTCGCCCTTCCACAACGCTTTTGCAGTTGCATCATCCACGCTGAACGCCGCCTGGTGCGGATCTTTCGCGCCCAGGGATTTCAGGTAGCGCGCAATCGCCGTGATATCCTCTTCGCTCAGGTGTTGCAGGCTGTGCTCCACTACGTCAGTCATGCCACCAAACGCGGCCGTCTGATCGTTGCGACCATAGCGCAGGAACTGACGCAGATCCTCTTCGCTCCAGCGTCCCAGTCCGTCACGGTTGTCGCCGCGCAGATTGCTGGCAGTCCAGCCATCAATCGGTGCGCTGCTGCCCGACAGGTAGTCGCTTCCCTCTTCGTTGGTCAGCGCCTTCTCCTGCATGGTGATGCTGCGAGGCGTGTGGCAGGCGCCGCAGTGGCCCAGCCCTTCAACCAGATAGCGACCACGCGCCAGCACCGGATCTTCCTGCGGTGCAGGCTGGAAAGCTTTCACATCGGGCGCAAAAATTCCGCGCCAGATCGCCAGCGGCCAGCGCATCGACAGCGGCCACGGAATGTCGCTCTCCCGATTCGCCTGCTTAACCGGGGCAACGCCATGCATGAACCAGGCGTAAAGCGCCTTCATATCCTCGTCGCTGACTACCGCGTAAGAGGGGAAAGGCATCGCCGGATAGAGCGTATCGCCATTTTTTGCCACGCCGTGACGGACCGCTTTCTGGAAGTCGTCATAGCTGTAGTCACCAATACCGGTCTCAGGATCGGGCGTGATGTTAGTGGAGTAGATGGTGCCAATTGGCGTTGCCATTGGCAGCCCACCGGCAAAGGGTGCGCCGCCTTTGCTGGTGTGGCAGGCCACGCAGTCACCGGCGCGCGCCAGATATTCACCCCGTTTAAGCAGATCGTCCTGACCGCTTTCCGCCAGTGCAGAGAACGACAGCGCGCCCAGAATCAGAGCCAGAATGCCATTTTTCATCGCCATCTCCTTATGCCTGTACCAGCGGGCCGGGGTTTTTCAGGTAGTGTTCGCGAATCGCTTTGGCTGACCAGTAGGTCAGCGCCGCTACCATGCCGGTCGGGTTATAGCCCAGCCCCTGAGGGAAAGCGGACGCACCCGGTACAAACACATTCGGGACATCCCAGCTCTGCAGGTAACGGTTAACCGCACTGGTTTTCGGATCGTCGCCCATGATTGCGCCACCACTGATGTGGGTGGTCTGATAGACCGTGGAGTCAAAATGCGCGCCCGGCTTTTTCGCCCCGCCGATGATCATCTTCGGATTCATCGCTTCCGCGATTTTGTGCATCTTACCGACCATGAACTGCGCCATTTTGATGTCGTTTTCCTGCCAGTCAAAGGTCATACGCAGCAGAGGCTGCCCGTAGGCATCTTTATAGTTGGGGTCGAGATCGAGATAGTTCGCCCGGTAGGACTGATGCGCACCGTGCGCATCCATCGACAGATGATGGGTGTAGGTATCCGCGACCGCCGCCTTCCATTTACTGCCCCAGTTGGGCGTGCCCGTTGGCACCGGCAGGCCGGAGATCGGTTTAGTACCCGCCTGGTTGACCCAGAATGGCGAACCGCCAACAAAGCCCAGCGGCCCGTGGTCAAAGTTATCCGCGTTGAAATCATCCACGCCAACGCCTGCACCCCCCGCGCCGATAAATGGGTTAGTGGTGGTGTTTTTGTCGAACAGCGCCTTCAGCGTCGAGAGGTTCTGATAGGCAAAGTTGCGCCCCACCGTACCTTCATTAGTGATAGGGTTGTAAGGCTTACCGATGCCGGACAGCAGCATCAGATGGACGTTGTGGAACTGGAAAGCGGAGAGGATCACCAGATCAGCGGGCTGAACCCGCTCGCGTCCCTGACCATCCACATAGGTCACGCCGGTCGCGCGTTTTTTATCGTCGCTGAGGTTCACCCGCAGCACGTAAGCGTTGTTACGCAGCTCAAACTTCGGCTCCTGACGCAGGGCGGGCAGGATGTTGACGTTTGGCGAAGCCTTGGAATACATATAGCAGGCATAGCCGCTGCAGTAACCACAGAAGTTACACGGCCCCATCTGTGCGCCATAGGTATTGGTATAAGGCGCCGAGGTGTTGGCGGAGGGCAGATCGTAAGGGTGATAGCCGACCGATTCGGCAGCCTGGGCAAACAGCTGCGCCGAATAGGTGCGCTTCTGCGCAGGCAGCGGGAAGTTATCTGAACGATCGGGCGCAAACGGGTTGCCGCCTTTCTCTTTGCCGACCACCTTGCCTTTGATGCTCCAGGCGCTGCCGGAGGTGCCAAAGACTTTTTCCGCTTTGTCGAAGAACGGCTCCAGCTCATCATAGGTGACGCCAAAGTCCTGGATCGTCATGCCTTCCGGGATGAAATGCTTGCCGTAGCGCTCTTCGTAGTGGCTGCGCATCCGCAGCTCAATCGGATCGACGCGGAAATGGACGCCAGACCAGTGCAGGCCCGCACCACCGGTACCCGTGCCAGGTAAGAAGGCGGCCAGCTGGCGATAAGGCACTGCCGTCTGTGATGCATCGTGACGAATCGTGACGGTACTTTTGGAGAGATCCTGGAACAGTTTTTTGCGGACGTTGTAGGTCAGCTCATCAATCGACTGCGGATAGGCTCCATCCGGATAGGTATCGCGATGCGGACCCCGTTCCAGCGCCACGACGTTCAGGCCCGCTTCGGTCAGCTCTTTCGCCATAATGGCGCCCGCCCAGCCAAAACCGACAATGACCGCATCCACTTTTTTCATTTCGTTTGCCATGCTTAACTTCTCTCTCCGCGAATCGACACTGACGGGAACGGATACCGTTCGCCGCGCTCTACCCAGTCCATAAAGTCGGCGCGTGCGCCAGGGAAGTTGATGAGCCGCCAGCCCACCATGCCCTGATTACCGCCGTGGATAGGATCGCTGAAGAAGCCTTCGCGGGTGTTCTGCAGCAGGAAACTAAAGAAGACTTTTGCCGGCAGCTGGCTGAATTCGGCGCTGCCGCTCTCCATCGCCTGCAGTAAGGCATCCTGCTGCTCGCCGCTCAGTTGCGCGAAGACGTTGCCGTGCTGCTGTTTACTGTAGCGATCGGCATCGGCCAGCCCCAGACGGTAGATCTGCTGTGGCACCAGCGGTAGCTGGTAGCCCAGCTCTTTCGGCAGGTCAGGATTAAACGGCCCCTGCATATACCAGTTCGATCCTGTGGCGTATGGCGTGTTCATCTGACGATCGATAAATTCAGGCACTCCCGCTTCCAGCGCGCCGGGTCCGCGTTCATCGCTGGGAATGAGCCGTGCGACGGCCGCAGTGATAAAGGCATACTCTTCTGCTGTAAACCAGGCAGGCTGATAATCACGCGCCTGCTGCGGTGCCGCAGGTGTCTCTGCCGCCTGTGCGGCCAGCGGCAGGGAGAGAGCCCCCATCGCGGTGGACCCTACCGCCATTGCTGGCGCCAGGGTAATTGTCTTCAGCAAAAAATCCCTGCGTGAATGACCCTTTTTTTGTTCTGACATGACATTGCCTCATTCCCGCGCTGACTGGCGGTATGAAAAAAGTGGTGGTTGCGTTGTAATGATTTTAATCCGCAGAAACCGGCCCGAAGCCGGGTTGTTACCGGTAACAAAGCGCCATATTGTAACACTGACATTCACAAAGATTTAGTTCCAGGAAACAAAATCGCACAATTTCATTAACATTCCTCCCCGGCCTGTCATGAGCAGAAACAACAGACTACAGACAGCGACAGGTCAAAAACGTTATAACAGGCAACACACAACAGCGGAGTGCCTATGTTTAAATCTTTTTTTCCGCGGCCAGCGCTGTTTTTCAGCTCTGCGGCTGTCTGGAGCTTACTTGCGATTTTTGCCTGGTTTGGCTTTGCCAGCGATTTACCGGGCATCTGGCCCACATTTGAAGCCGCGCTCAAAGCGCCGTTGCCCACCACGGCCACACGTTTTATCGCCGCCAGCCAGCTCTGGTTCTATCTCTATTACTGGATCATGGTCACGATATTTGCCGTGGTCTGGCGGATTATCGATTCTCATCCGTGGCAGCGCTGGTCAGTGTGGGGTTCCGCCCTGATTATCTTTGTCACCTGGTTTGGTGTGCAGGTCGGTGTAGCGATTAACGCCTGGTATGGTCCGTTCTACGATTTAATTCAGAAGGCGCTGACCAAAGCGGGATCGGTGGAAATTGCGGCGTTTTACCATGAAATTTTCGCCTTTCTTGGCATCGCATTAATTGCGGTGGTCATTGGCGTCCTGAACTCCTTCTTTATCAGTCACTGGGTTTTCCGCTGGCGTACCGCCATGAACAATTACTATATGCACAACTGGCAGCGTCTGCGTCATGTGGAAGGGGCCGCGCAGCGTGTGCAGGAAGACACCATGCGGTTTGCGACCACGCTGGAAAACTGGGGTGTCAGTTTTATCCAGGCGATTATGACGCTGGTGGCGTTTTTACCGGTGCTGGTGGCACTCTCTCATCACGTTAAAGATATTCCGATTCTGGGCAACATTCCTTATGCGCTGGTGATTGCGGCGGTGCTCTGGTCGGTGTTTGGCACCGGGTTGCTGGCGCTGGTCGGGATCAAGCTGCCGGGACTGGAGTTCCGCAATCAGCGGGTGGAAGCGGCTTACCGTAAAGAGCTGGTCTACGGCGAAGATCATGCCGATCGCGCCAGGCCGCAGACGGTAAAGGCGCTGTTCAGTCAGGTGCGGGTGAACTACTTCCGTCTCTACTTCCACTATCTCTATTTCAACATCACCCGCATTCTCTATCTGCAGGTCGATAACGTATTTGGCCTGTTCCTGCTGTTCCCGTCGATTGTGGCCGGCACCATCACGCTGGGTTTACTCAACCAGATTACCAACGTGTTTGATCAGGTGCGTGGCGCATTCCAGTATCTGATTGCCTCCTGGTCGACGCTGATTGAACTGATGTCGATCTACAAGCGTCTGCGCAGTTTTGAGCAGATCCTGGATGATGTCCCGCATGATGAGGTGATGCGCGAAGCCTCGGAAGAGGTGTAGCCACGGAAAGAAGATGGCCGGGCCGCGGCCTGTCATGCCCGGTCCTGTCGCAGGATACTTTCAATGCCGATCATACCGGCAGCAAAACTGTGATAGTCAGGCCCGCGAAAGCGGGCTTTTTTGTGACCAGCGGCCAGCAGCACGGTCGTCGTCTGCCCTGAGCTTACCGGCTGCTGCTGATCATCTTTTGCGCCGGATAGAAGCGGGGCAGGAAAACAAAGAAATGGAGGACAACGCGGGATGAATGAATGGCTGGCCGTTCACCTGAGAATCAGGCGCTTAAAGAGAGATCTGCAGAAAACGCAGCCAGGACGCCCGAAGGCGTCCTGTCAGCTTAGAGGGTAAAGCTCAACTTATTTCAGCAGCTTAGCGGTCATGTGAACGCCATTGTTGGTATAAGCTTCAGTGATTTTATATGAAGCACCAGCATCCTGCGCCTGAGCAGCGATTTTCGCTTCTGCACCATCCAGTGTAGAGTCGACAGCGGTCACAGATTGCGCGAAGCTGGCGAATGGCAGAACAGAGAGCGCGATAACAGCTGCAAAAGTTTTGATAGATTTCATGGTCAATTCCTCGGTTAATTTTTATCAGGTAAGGCGTGCTGCCTTGTTGATAGATATATTAGCCCCGAAGTCAGTCAGTAAAAAGCGGAGTGATTTGCTTAACTCATTCAGTAAAACTGAATATAAAAAGCACATTTCGCACAGTTTTCGCTCAAAAGGTTAATAATCCAGACGCACTAAAAAAGGCAGCATATCCCGCTGCCTTTATGCGATCAGCCGTGGTGTCTGACCCGGCTGAAAATAGTCAGCGCGGCCAGCAGCATCATTACCCCGCTGGCAACAAAAACGCCGCCCGCATCACGCAGGTCGAACATCCAGCCGCCTGCGGCCGCGCCGACGGTAATTGCCAGCTGAATGGTGGCGACCAGTAATCCACCGCCCGACTCTGCATCGTCCGGCACCGCGCGCGAAATCCAGGTAGACCAGCCGGTCGGCATCGAACCAAACGCCATCCCCCAGATCGCCACGCCCGCGCCGACCATCCAGCCGACACCGCCAAACGTGACCAGCAGCAGCGCGGTGACGCTCATCAGCAGCGCCATACCGCTCAGCGTCAGCGATACGCTGCGGGTCACCAGATAACCGGCCAGCGAGGTGCCAAAAAAGTTCGCCACGCCAAAGGCCAGCAGCGCCAGCGAGAGCTGATTGAGACTGAACTGCGCAACCCCTTCAAGGAATGGACGCAGATAGGTAAAGAAAGCGAAGTGACCGGTAAACATCATGATGACAGCCAGCATACCCCAGCGCATGACGCCAATCCGAAGCAGCGCCAGCACCCCGCCGTTGCGATCTTTATTCTCTGCGGGCATATCGGGCAGCGTGAAGAACTGCCACAGCAGCGCCACGCTGCCCAGTCCGGCGGTCAGCATAAAGATGTTGCGCCAGCCCACCAGCCCGCCCAGATAGCTGCCCAGCGGCGTGGCGATAATCGTCGCCAGTGAGATACCGCTGAAGACAATCGAAAGCGCACGCGGCACCTGGTCGGCAGGCACCAGACGCATAGTAATGGCGGTCGAGAGCGTCCAGAATCCCCCGATGGCCATCCCCAGCAGCACCCGCGCCAGCAGGATCACCGTCAGGTCAGCCGCAAAGGCCACCATCAGTGCCGAGGCGATCAGCAGCAGTGAAAAAACCAGCATCACGATGCGGCGATCGATACGGCGGGTGACGCTGCCGATGACCAGGCTGGTAAACAGCGCCACCAGCGCCGTCACGGTTACGGTCTGTCCCGCCTGCCCTTCTGAGACGCCCAGACTGTGGGCCATCGGCGTCAGCAGGCTGACAGGTAAAAATTCGGCGGTAATCAGGCTGAATACCCCAAACGCCATTGCAAAGACCGCGCCCCACGCGGGACGGGTGGGCGAGGAAACCTCATCAGCCACTTCGGTTGTCAGACTCATGCTGCTTCTCCGGAAGATAAAAAAGTGAGTGTGAGCATAGAGTGTCGCATCAGGACGATCTATGATGCTTACACCTTCCTTTTTGATAATTCGTCTGGAATGTTATGAGTCACTATGGAGACCTGACCAGCGAGCTGCTGATGGGCATGCGCCTGTATGGCGTTAACTACCAGCGTATCGCAGTAAGTGCACCGTTCGGGCTGCATTACGACGATACGCCGGGTCGGGCGCAGTTTCACTTTGTCGGACGCGGCTCGCTGCTGGTGCGCAGCGCCTCCGGCGAGCTGATTCCGCTCAACAGTGGCGATGCGCTGCTGGTACCGCACGGTAAGCCGCACAGCCTGATTTCAAGTGAAGAGGTGGCCTGCCAGTGTGTTAAAAACATGGTTAGCAAGCCGCTCTGCGACAGCGTCTGTACCATCGCCGCGCCGGAAGGCGCCTGCGATGATGAGCACAGCGTGCTGCTGTTCAGTGCCTGCATGGCGTTTGAGCTGGGCGGGATGCAGCCGCTGATCAACACCATGCCGGACGTGATGCTGGTGAGCACACTGCTGTCGCAGTATCCGGAGATACAGCCGATTCTGGCGGCGATGGAGCGGGAGTCCCGCACCCGCCAGGCCGGATTCGCCGGTATTCTGTCCCGCCTGGCTGATGTGGTCGCCGCCCTGATCGTGCGCGGCTGGGTAGAGAACGGCTGTGGTGAGTCCAGCGGGCTGGTGCAGGCGATGCGCGATCCCCGTCTCAGTCAGGCGATAGCGGCCATGCATCGCGACCCCGGCCAGAACTGGACGGTCGCGCGGCTGGCCAGCGTAGCAGGCTGTTCGCGCTCGGTGTTTGCCGGGCGGTTTCTCAACGCCACCGGCATGACGCCGCTGCGTTATCTGACGGAATTGCGGATGCGGCTGGCGGTCCAGCGGATTGTGAATAACGGTGAAGCGATGGAGGCCGTCGCGTTTCATCTCGGCTACGGCTCCATTGCGGCGTTCAGCCGCGCCTTTAAGCGGATTGTCGGCCAGCCCCCCGGGGCACTGCGTGCCGGACGCGAAGGCCCGCAGGCGCTGGCGTCTTAACCGGGCGGCTTACGCTTTGCGGTTAACGAAAGACGCTAATCGCTTCCACCAGACGGTTAGCCTGATGGGTCATACGATCTGACGCCTCGGCGCTTTCAGTTACGCGGGCGGCATTCTGGTGAGTAATATCATCCAGATCTTCCACCGCGGTGCTGACCTCACTGAGCGCCGTCGCCTGTTCCGCCGTCGCGGCGCTGATCTGGGCAATCAGCGCGGTCACGTTCTGCACCTGCGAGACGATATCCTGCATAGTCACGCCCGCCGCACTGGCGTGATTATTGCCCGACTGGACGCGGCTGGCGCTGGTTTCCACCAGCGTTTTGATTTCGCTGGCGGCTTTGGCGCTGCGCTGTGCAAGGCTGCGTACCTCACCCGCTACCACGGCAAAACCTTTGCCCTGCTCGCCAGCCCGTGCCGCTTCCACAGCGGCGTTGAGCGCCAGAATATTGGTCTGGAAAGCAATGCCGTCGATCACGCTGGTAATGTTGGCGATCCGCTTTGAACTGTCGGCGATTTCGCCCATGATGCCCATCATCTCGTTCATTACGCTGCCGCCTTTGATAGCCGCGTTGCTGGTGTCGGCCGACAGCATATTCACTTCTCTGGCCGTTTCGGTATTACTCTTCACCGTGGCGGTCATTTCGTTCATGGTGGCAGCCGTCTGCTGCACATTGGCGGCGGCCTGCTCGGTCCGGCGGCTCAGCTCGCTGTTGCTGCGGGCAATGGCATCGCTGGCGCTGAGCACATTGATTGCCTGGCCGCTGACATCATCCACCAGCCAGCGGAACATCAGGCCGAGCTGGCCGATAGCGCGCAGCGTCACACCGATCTCATCCACCCGGTCCATCTGTTCTACTTTGTGATTCGCCCCGGTGGCGACGCTCAGCGCCTGCTGGCACATCCGTTCAACGGGGCGAGAAATCTGCTGCTCCAGCCACAGGCTGCTGAGCAGAAGCAGGCCAGCCATGCCCGCACTAAAACCAGCCAGCGCGGCAGGGGGCATTCCCAGCGCCCAGACGCCGGCGATGGAGAGCGGGAGCAGCATCAGCAGGGTGCTGCGGATCCGCCAGCGCAGGGGCAGCGTTTTCAGAAGGGAGAAAGGACGACGCCAGCCGCTGTGGAGCAGCAGGCCTTTGTGGAAACGCCGTCCTCCGGCACGCCCTTCACGAAAATCCTGATAGAGCGCTTCACTCTGACGCACTTCGTCTGCTGTGGGCCTGGTTCGCACCGACATGAAGCCCTGTACTTTGCCGTCCCGTACCACCGGGATGGCATTCGCTCTTACCCAATAATGGTCGCCATTTTTACGGCGGTTTTTGACCAGCGCCGTCCAGGGTTCGCCCTGCTTCAGCGTGGCCCACATGTCGGCAAAGGCTTCTGGCGGCATGTCGGGATGACGAACAATGTTATGCGGCTGGCCATTGATCTCGTCGGCAGTAAATCCACTCACCTCAATAAAAGCATCATTTGCATAGGTGATATGGCTGTTGAGATCGGTGGTCGACATCAGGGTCGCATGATCGTCGAACAGATACTCATGCTGGGAGACAGGTTGATTGTTACGCATTACGGATCCTTAAAAACCCGGCTTTTGTACGCGAGAGCCGGAAAGCCTGCGTGTAAACGGCGGGCTGAGAGATAACGATTACCATTTTTTATGTTTTCGGCATCATTTGGGGCTCTCTTTAATGTATTTGTTAAATTTCTACCGCGAAAAAAGCCACTCTGCAGTGGCTTTTACACTTTCGCCGATAGGTTATCGGTTAGCCAGACTGGAGGGTTCGGGCCGTCCGTCAGCGCAGATCAACACCCCGGGTGCCAAACCACCAGGTCAGCAGAAATCCGCCAACCCACGCCACGATCAGCCCGGCCAGGTAAACCGCCATACCGGCGAAGATCCCTTGGCTGGAGGTCATCAGCGGCAGCGTGACCAGCCCGGATGGTCCGAAGACGGTATTCATCCCCACCGGCAGGCCCAGCCATGCCACCAGACCGATGAAGAAACCGCCCAGCGCCCCGCCACCACAGGCGGTAATAAAAGGCTTGAGACGCGGCAGCGTCACCCCATAAATCAGCGGTTCACCCACGCCGAGCAGACCCGGCACAATTGCCCCTTTGATCTGCGCCCGCAGCAGCGCGCCCTTTTCGGCTTTGCACCACAGGGCCAGGGAGGCGCCGACCTGCCCTGCGCCAGCCATCGCCAGAATCGGGAACAGTGAGTTAAAGCCCTGCGTCTCCATCAGCGCAAAGTAGACCGGAATAAAGCCCTGATGAATGCCGAACATCACCGCGATCAGGAACAGCCCGGCCAGCACTGCACAGCCAAAGGGGTTATTGTTGAGATGAATAAACAGCCACGACATCCCTTTAAACAGTTCGCCACCCAGCGGCATGATCAGCAGATAGGTGATGGCCCCCGTAATCAGCAGGGTAAATAGCGAGGTGAGGATCATATCGAGGTTGTCAGGAATGATTCTGCGCAACTGTTTCTCAATCCCTGCACCAATAATCGCCGCCATCAGCACGCCGATAATGTTGCCGCGCGGGTTAATCGCCAGGCCAAAAAAGTTTTCCATGCCGCTGTAATAGCCGGTCGTGGCGGTCGGCACATAGCCGAGCATGAACAGCGAGGCGATAATGGCGCCGTTGACGCCGCTGCCGCCGAACGCTTTCTGAGCATTGTAGCCAATCAGGATGCTGAGAAAGGTGAACAGCCCTTTACCAAAGACTTTCATGTAGGCCACGGTGTGCAGCAGCCAGGGCGCATGGTCGCCGGGCGCATTGAGGTGGAGACTCTGTTCAATCAGCGTGGCAAAACCCAGCAGCAGCCCGGCACCGATAAAGCCGGGGATCAGCGGCGTAAAGATGGTCGCAAAGCGCGACAGAAACTGATGTACGCCGCCGGTCTGTTTCGCCTTCAGTTGCTGTTTGTTCTGCGCCGCCAGCTGGCTGAGTTCCATTGTGCCATCCTGCGGTGGCCGGGCGGTGTCACCCTGCGCCAGCAGACGCTGCATCCCTTCGGCGGCGGTCTGCGCTTTACCGGGGCCGACAACGATCTGTAGCTGGGCATCGCTGTCGATAACGCCCAGCACGCCGGGCAGGCTTTTTAACCGCTTCAGGTCCGCCTGCGCCGGCTGATTGAGCGTGAGCCGGAGCCGTGTCATGCAGTGCCCACAGGCCGCGATATTCTGCGCGCCGCCGACCGCCTGCAGGATCTCAGGCAACAGTGCTTCGGTGAGGCTGGCCATCAGCGTGCTCCCGCAGCCTGCAGTGCCTGGCGGATAAAGCCCTGATGCTGGCTCAGCAGCGTTTTTGCGGTATTGGTATCCAGATCGGCCAGTACCATCAGGATGGCGGTTTTGCAGTGACCGCCGCAGGTGGAGAGCGCGGCGCGGGCGGTGGTGTCATCGCAGTCTGTCGCCTGCATGACGATGTTAACCTGACGCTGCACCAGCTTCTGGTTGGTCGCCTCCACATCCACCATCAGGTTGCCATAGACTTTGCCGCTGCGGATCATCGATCCGGTGGTGAGCATATTGAGCACCAGTTTCTGCGCCGTGCCCGCTTTCATACGTGACGAGCCGGTAACCACTTCCGGGCCGACTACCGGCGTAAGCGCAATCGCGGCAACCTGTGACATCGCGCTGCCCGGATTGCAGGTGAGCGCCACGGTCGTTGCGCCAAGTTCGTTTGCATAGGCCAGTGCCCCCAGTACGTAAGGGGTACGGCCACTGGCGGCGATCCCCACCAGCACATCGTGGCGGCTGAAGTGAATATCTTTCAGATCCTGCGCACCCTGCTCACGGTTATCCTCGGCGTTTTCAACCGCCTGCAGGATGGCGGGGTGGCCGCCGGCGATCAGGCCGATCACCTGCTCGCGCGGGGTGCCAAAGGTCGGCGGGCATTCGCTGGCATCCAGTATACCCAGTCTTCCGGAGGTGCCCGCGCCGCAATAAATCAGCCGACCTCCCGCCTGAAACGCCGCGCAGATGGCGTCAACGGCTTGCGCGATCTGCGGCACAATGGCCTCAACCGCCAGCGCCACCTTTTTGTCTTCATCATTAATGACGCGCAGCATCGCTTCTGTAGAGAGTTCGTCAATGTTCTGGCTGGCCGGGTTGCGGCCTTCGGTGATCATCTGGCTGAGATCGAGTTTCATGGCGGGCTCCGCTAAAGAATAAATTATTCAAATAATAATTCATAATAGCGAATGATTAATTCATTGAGTGAGATCTTTTTTTAATGGATGTGGAGTAAGTCATGTTGGAGAGGTTGGGCCTGGCAGCGGCGCAATTACGCAGGCTGTCCGGCACATGAGATTTGAGTGTTGTGCATTGCAATCAGTGGCGTCGATGCGAAACGGGGGCCGGTCAGAAAAAGTTCACTGGATTCTCAGAACGCATTCGTCATCCATGACGCCCGGCCCACGCCCTGCCTGCGTGAGACACTTTCCTTTTTCAGGTGAACCTTTCCGTTTCAGGTTGCTCTGTGGTTGCTGACAAGGCTTCTGGCAGGATTTACACAGGTGTTTTTTCCGGCGGAACGGGCATCCTGTGAGCGAAAAGCAGAGACATTCAGTCAAGGTAAAGCTGCGTCGTTCTGCAGTCATATAAGGCTGCCAGCTTCTCAAGCGTCTTCTTCTGCGGTTTCTTTCTCGACTCCAGCATCGATACGCCCGCCTGGGTGATGCCTAATATTTTCGCGACCTCTTCCTGTGACATCTGACGATACAAACGCCAGGCAACATGCAAAGGAACAGACTGCCTTCGGCTGATTTTCATGACGTCATGGGGAATCGTTTCGTCATCGTCCGGGCCTGCTTTGCAGGGAAGAGCTTCAAATACGTCTTCTAAATGCCGGTCGGCCATCAGCCGGTTAAACAGCTCGATGGGGATAACGGCACCGGTGCGGTTCCCGCGCTCATCTGTCAGAAACTGTATCGCATTCATGAGTCATGACTCCTTACTGTCGCGTCAGACCTGTGCTCGTCTGCTGGCGCGACATCGCTATGTTCTTAACTGTTATAAAAGCAGTGGTGCCGCAGGCTGCTCCCAGCTGCATGCTAACGCTTTTTATAGGTCGCCGATGTTCGTCGCACGACTTCCAGAATCGCTATCACCACTGGCTGACCTTTCTCTATTTTCCACAGCACGCGGTAGTGCCCCACCACCAGCTTCATTCTTTTTTCTTTGTCATCCGTGAGTTTTTCGACTTTCAGATGGGGAATATCCGGCCACGCAGACAGTGCCTCTACTGCCTCTTCAATGGCGTTACCTTCTTTCTGAGGCAGCCCATATAGCTGTTTCAGTGCTTTTTTCGTCCAGTTGATCTCTGGCATCCGTCAACACTCCATGTTGTCAAAGCGCCTTCATTTCATCCGTTTAAACAATGAGTAAAAAGAGTATAAAAGAAATTAAAGCGTTATGGACAGCGAATTTTAGTGATAAAAACATCACTAAATATGAGTGGCAACCTTTCCTGACCAGACGCCCGTAAAAACGCGGCAAACAAAAAGGGCCCAACGTTCGTTGAGCCCTCTTCTGCGCAAAAACAGCAATCAGCCTGCGGTCTGTGTCCGCAACTGCAGCTCATACTGTTTCGCCTGTTCGGCGTCGAACTGGTTTTCCCAGCGGGCAATCACCAGCACCGCCAGCGCGTTACCAATCACGTTCAGCGCGGTACGCGCCATATCCATAATACGGTCAACACCTGCGATAAACGCCAGGCCTTCCAGCGGAATGCCGACGCTGCCCAGCGTAGCCAGCAGCACCACGAAGGAAACACCCGGCACGCCCGCGATCCCTTTTGAGGTCACCATCAGCGTCAGTACCAGCACGATCTCGTCGGTCAGCGACAGGTCGATGCCATAGAGCTGCGCAATAAAAATCGCCGCGATACTCTGATAGAGCGTCGACCCATCCAGGTTAAACGAGTAACCGGTTGGCACCACGAAGCTGGTAATCGCTTTCGGCGCGCCGTAGGCTTCCATCTTCTCCATGATACGCGGCAACACGGTTTCTGAGCTGGAGGTCGAGTAAGCGAGGATCAGCTCATCTTTCAGAATACGCATCAGCGTAGTGATCCGCAGTTTACAGAAGCGCGCAACCCCACCCAGCACCACAAAGGCGAAGAAGAGGATCGCCACGTAAACCAGCAGCACCAGCTTAGCCAGTGGCCACAGCGAGGCGAAGCCGAAGTTCGCAATGGTCACCGCAATCAGCGCAAACACCCCTACCGGCGCATAACGCATGATCATGTGGGTCACTTTAAACATCGCTTCAGAAACGCCACGGAACAGATTCACCAGCGGATCGCGCTGCGCTGACGGCAGTGACGATAGGCCTAAGCCAAACAGCACCGAGAAAAAGATAATCGGCAGCATGTCGCCCTTCGCCATGGAGGCGAAGATGTTCTGCGGGATCAGCGACAGAATCGTAGTCACCAGGCTGTGTGGGCCACCCTGAACTTCTGCCGTTGTCGCTTCATATTTAGAGATGTCCACCGTTGCCAGCGTTGACATATCGATGCCGGTGCCGGGTTGAAATACGTTGGCCAGCGTAATACCGACCACAATGGCAAGGGTGGTGATCACTTCAAAGTAGAGAATCGTTTTGACGCCGATGCGTCCCAGCTTCTTTGCATCACCAACGCCAGCGATGCCGACAATCAGGGATGAAATCACAATCGGTACCACAATCATCTTGATAAGATGAATAAAGATATCGCCTGCAGGACTGAGAATGTTGGTGACTAACCATTCACGATTGTCTGGCTGATTATGCAACACAGCGCCCACGATGATGCCAAGCACCAGAGCTGTCAGAATCTGCCAGGCCAGGCTGATTTTAAAACCTTTCATAACGCGTAATTTCCTCAGTCAAAACCCGTTTTTCTCTACTGCGAAGGTGCAGAAGACAATACACACAGGGAGTGAGCAAAAAGCCCGGTAAATTAGAGGGTGTCTTGAAACAGCGCCTCGTATGAAAATCTGATGATTCTCATACCCATATTCAGACGCTGTCTGAGTTGATACCTGCAGAACAGGGGCGAGATAAGTACCATTTTCGCTGTGGTAAATGCAACCCCTGGCGGATCCGATTAAAAGTTAGCCATCTGAGTAGCATAAAGTGCTGCCAGAAGTAAAAATCCCTAACCTGCTGTTATGAAAAGTAATAGTTAGATGAATTTCCGCATAGCTATGCAGCGTTGGTTAAAAACGCGGCCAGCGCGTTTGCCTGCTTTTTATCCAGCTCACTCCCGTCTGACACCTTTTATTTATTCCCCACCAACCCCAGAGAGTTCAACGGAAATATCAGAATGGCTTCACACTTCACGGTGAGCGGTTCATCCCGTGATCTGTGGCGCAAAAAAGAAACAAAGCTCACGGGCGGGCTTTAATTAACTATTGATTGACATATCATTAACAACTTCAAGGAGATCCGCCATGAGCCAAATACACAAACATCCGGTTCCAGAGAATATTGCAGCAAACACCCTGATTACCGCAGAGCAGTATCAGGCGATGTATCAGCAATCTGTCGATGATCCAGACAGTTTCTGGGGTGAACAGGGCAAAATCCTCGACTGGATTAAGCCTTACAGCAAAGTGAAAAATTGCTCGTTTGCGCCAGGTAACATTGATATTCGCTGGTACGAAGATGGCACGCTCAACCTGGCGGCAAACTGCCTTGACCGTCATCTCGCGACACGCGGCGATCACCCGGCCATTATCTGGGAAGGTGATGACGCCAGTGAAAGCAAAACCCTGACTTTCCGCCAGTTACATGCCGAAGTCTGTCGCTTTGCCAACGTGCTGGAGTTGCTGGAGGTGAAGAAAGGCGATGTCGTGGCGATCTACATGCCGATGGTGCCTGAAGCGGCCGTGGCCATGCTGGCCTGTGCGCGTATCGGTGCCGTTCATTCCGTTATCTTCGGCGGCTTTTCACCTGAAGCGGTCGCCGGGCGTATCGTCGACTCCAGCGCGTCGCTGGTCATTACAGCCGACGAAGGGATACGCGCGGGTCGCCCCATTCCGCTGAAGAAAAATGTCGACGACGCCTTAAAAAATCCTCACGTGACCAGCGTGAAAAACGTGGTGGTATTTCAGCGCACCGGTAACGATATCGGCTGGGTGGAAGGCCGCGATCGCTGGTGGCACGACCTGACGCAGAACGCCAGCACCAATCATTCGGCAGCCGAAGTGGGCGCGGAAGATCCGCTGTTTATCCTCTATACCTCAGGTTCGACCGGCAAGCCTAAAGGGGTGCTTCACACCACCGGCGGTTATCTGGTCTACGCCGCGACCACGTTCAAGTTCGTCTTTGACTACCATCCGGATGATATCTACTGGTGTACCGCTGACGTCGGCTGGGTGACGGGCCACAGCTATCTGGTCTATGGACCGCTGGCCTGTGGAGCAACCACGCTAATGTTTGAAGGGGTGCCGAACTGGCCAGCGCCGAGCCGTATGGCGGAAGTGGTCGACAAGCATAAAGTTACCCTGCTCTACACCGCGCCAACGGCCATCCGTGCGCTGATGGCGGAGGGCGACAAGGCGATTGAAGGCACCGACCGCAGTAGTCTGCGCATTATGGGATCGGTCGGCGAGCCGATTAACCCGGAAGCCTGGGAGTGGTACTACAAAAAAATCGGCAACAGCCGCTGCCCGATCGTGGATACGTGGTGGCAGACCGAGACCGGCGGCTTCATGATCACACCGCTGCCAGGGGCGACTGAGCTGAAAGCCGGTTCCGCTACCCGTCCTTTCTTTGGCGTGCAACCGGCGCTGGTGGACAACGAAGGTCAGCCGCAGGAAGGCGCCTGTGAAGGCAACCTGGTGATCACCGAGTCCTGGCCCGGCCAGGCACGTACGCTTTATGGCGATCACGACCGCTTCGAGCAGACCTACTTCTCTACCTTTAAAAATGCCTACTTCAGCGGTGATGGTGCCCGACGCGATGAAGATGGTTACTACTGGATTACCGGACGTGTCGATGACGTGCTCAACGTCTCGGGTCACCGGCTTGGCACCGCCGAGATCGAATCGGCGCTGGTTTCACACCCGAAAATTGCCGAAGCGGCGGTAGTCGGCATCCCGCACAGCATCAAAGGCCAAGCCATTTATGCCTATATTACCCTGAACCACGGCGAAGAGCCGTCGCCGGAGCTGTACAGCGAAGTGCGGCAGTGGGTCCGTAAAGAGATCGGCCCCATCGCCACACCGGACGTGCTGCACTGGACTGATTCTCTGCCGAAAACCCGCTCGGGCAAAATCATGCGCCGTATTCTGCGCAAGATCGCCACCGGCGACACCAGTAATCTGGGTGATACCTCAACCCTCGCCGATCCTGGCGTGGTGGAGAAACTGCTTGAGGAGAAGCAATCGATCAAAATGCCTTAAGAGCACACAATCCGGCGGGAAGATCGCTTCCCGCCACCCCCGCCCTACGCAGTCTGTTTCGCGAGTCACAACTACTAAAACCAGCTGAATCCGCGCCCTGACGCGAGGTTCTCGCCTGCAAGCCCTCTGGAGAAAATGTGATGAATGACGCCCTTTCAAATCAGGATGCCATCAATCAGCAGATTGAGCGCAATCCCCGTTTTCATGAATTAGTCCGTAAACGTCAGGCGTTTGCCACGCTGCTGTCACTGATTATGCTGGTGCTGTATGTCGGCTTTATCCTGCTGATTGCGTTCGCACCCGGCTGGCTGGGTACGCCGCTGCACGCGGGCACCAGTGTCACGCGCGGCATACCGATTGGTGTCGGCCTGATTGTGATGTCGTTTGTACTGACCGGCGTCTATGTCTGGCGCGCCAACGGTGAGTTTGACCGTTTAACTAAAGCGATCCTCAGCGAGGTGAAATCATGACCCGTCTCACCTTATGGCTGCTGGCCATGCTGCTGCCATTTTCTGCCCTGGCAGCCGATGCGATTACCGGTGCAGTGCAGCGCCAGGCGACCAACTATCAGGCGATCATCATGTTTATGGTTTTCGTCGGTGCCACGCTGGGGATTACTTACTGGGCGTCCAGACGCACCCGGTCGCGTAACGATTACTACACCGCAGGCGGCAATATCACCGGCTTTCAGAATGGCCTGGCGATGGCAGGTGACTTTATGTCAGCCGCCTCGTTCCTGGGCATTTCGGCGCTGGTCTACACCTCGGGCTATGACGGTCTCATCTACTCGCTCGGCTTCCTGGTCGGCTGGCCGATGATTCTGTTTTTAATCGCCGAGCGGCTGCGCAATCTGGGTCGCTATACCTTTGCCGACGTCGCCTCCTACCGTCTGAAACAGATGCCGATCCGTATCCTGTCGGCCTGCGGGTCGCTGGTGGTGGTGGCGCTCTACCTGATTGCGCAGATGGTCGGCGCCGGTAAACTCATCCAGCTGCTGTTTGGCCTTAACTATCATGTGGCGGTGGTGCTGGTCGGCATTCTGATGGTGATGTATGTGCTGTTTGGCGGTATGCTCGCCACCACCTGGGTACAGATCATCAAGGCGGTGCTGCTGCTGTTTGGCGCCACCTTTATGGCGGTAATGGTGATGAAGGCGACTGGTTTCAGCTTCAATACGCTGTTCACTGAGGCGATGGCGGTTCATCCCAAAGGCAACGCCATTATGCAGCCGGGTGGACTGGTAAAAGATCCTATTTCGGCGCTGTCGCTGGGGCTGGGGCTGATGTTCGGTACGGCCGGATTACCGCATATCCTGATGCGTTTCTTCACCGTGGCGGATGCCAAAGAGGCACGTAAGAGCGTCTTCTGGGCCACCGGCTTTATGGGCTATTTCTACTTCCTCACCTTTATCATCGGCTTTGGCGCCATTCTGCTGGTCGGTGCGAATCCGGTTTTCAAAGATGCCAGCGGCGCGCTGATTGGCGGCACCAATATGGCAGCGGTCCACCTGGCTAACGCCGTGGGGGGCAGCACCTTCCTGGGCTTTATCTCTGCGGTTGCCTTCGCCACAATCCTGGCGGTGGTCGCGGGCTTAACCCTGGCAGGCGCCTCGGCGGTGTCGCACGATCTCTACGCCAGCGTCTACCGCAAAGGCCAGGCCAGCGAGAAAGATGAGCTGCGGGTCTCCAAAATCACCGTACTGGCGCTGGGTATGGTAGCGATTGCGCTGGGCATCCTGTTTGAGAAGCAGAACATCGCCTTTATGGTCGGGCTGGCCTTCTCGATTGCGGCCAGCTGTAACTTCCCGATCATTCTGCTGTCGATGTACTGGTCGAAACTCACGACGCGCGGTGCGATGGTGGGCGGCTGGCTCGGTCTGCTGACCGCGGTGATCCTGATGATCCTCGGTCCGACCGTGTGGGTGCAGGTACTGGGTAACGCCTCGCCGATTTTCCCGTATGAGTATCCGGCGCTGTTCTCTATGGTTGTGGCGTTTATCGGCATCTGGATCTTCTCCATTACCGACCATACGCCGCAGGGTGCAGAGGAGCGTTCCCGCTTCCGGGCGCAGTTTATTCGTTCACAGACCGGCACCGGTATTCAGCAGGGCAAAGCGCACTGATTTTTAGGTGTAACAAAAAAAGGGCGGCTGATAACAGCCGCCCTTTTCTTTTCAGCATGCAACAGAATCAGAAACGCAGCGAGGCACCTACGTACGGGCCATCGACCAGCACGTTATCTTTGCGTCCACCTTTGTTGTTCAGTTCGATGTACTGATAACCCACGCGCAGGTTCAGCAGGGAAACCGGCGTGAAGCTCAGGCCGCCAGCGGCTTCCTGATAGCTGTCGAGATGATCGGTAAACGACTCCGGCGCATAATAATATTCACCATAGACGCCCCACATGCTGTTGAAGCTGTAGTTCGCGGCACCACCCAGCGCCACCGCAAATCCATCTTTTCCATCTTCGGGATGGGTGAAGATCGCTTTTGCGGTCGGCGCCAGACGCAGAGGCCCGAAGTCAACGTTGTAGCCCAGACCGGCACCGTAGGTGCTGCCGTCGTGGTCGCTACGCAGCCAGTTGCCCTTCAGAAACAGACCCGGGGTGGTCGTGCCCAGACCCAGATTAAGATTGGTGTTGTGCTCGCTGACGTCCACACTGCCTTCAATCGCCTGCGCGGCACCGCTCATTAAAACCAGCCCGAGGGCGCTCCCGGCAACAAGTTGCTTAAACATGATTCCACTCCATGACAATTAATCCGGCCGCAAGGGTAACAGCCTGAAAGGGGGAGACAACAAAATAGCGAAAACTTTACGTAAAAAACCGTGTCCCTTTCTGCCTGTCGTCATCCGTGCAACGCAGTGTAGACTATATTGTCCACATCAGGTGACCAATCAGAGGTGCCATCACGACGGTGACCACGCCCGACAGCATCATCACCAGGCTGGCTACCACCCCCTCCTGCTGTCCCAGCTGATACGCCCGTGCGGTTCCGGCCCCGTGCGAGGCCGCGCCGAATCCGGCACCTTTCGCGACGCCCTGTTTTATTGCGATTCGCAGAAACAGCACATCCCCCACCGCCATGCCAAAGACACCCGTAATCACCACAAACAGCGCCACCAGATCGGGCTGTCCGCCAATCGGTCCTGCCGCCGCCAGCGCAAAAGGCGTAGTAACAGATCGCACGGCCAGACTGCGCTGGATCGACTCCGGCAGAGTCAGCAGCCGCGCCAGCCAGACGGAACTGCAGACGGCGACCAGCGTGGCGGTGACCACGCCTGCGCTCAGCGACAGCCAGTGACGTCGGATGATCGCCACGTTCTCATAGACCGGCACCGCAAAGGCCAGCGTGGCCGGGCCGAGCAGCCAGAGCAGCCAGTGGTTTTCTGCGATGTAATCCTGCCAGCTGATGTGCGTCAGCAGCAGCAGCGCCACCAGCACCAGCGGCGTCATTACCAGGGGCATCAACAGCAGCGTCCGCCAGCGGCGATAGAGCCGTTTATTCAGCGCATAAACCAGCAGCGTAACCGCCACACACAGCAGGCTGAGCAGGAGATCACGCATCAGGCGCCTGCTTACGCGCGGCACGCGCGACTTCATACTGATAAAGCCGGTCCACCACCCAGGCCGTTGAAGCCAGCACCAGCAGGGTACTGACGCCAATCACCACGCAGATGCGCCAGCCCTCCATCCGCAGCAGATCGCCATAGTTCACCACCGCCACCACCGCCGGGATAAAGAACAGCAGCATCTCTGCCAGCAGCCAGCGCGATCCCACTCTGACCCAGTTCAGCGGCACGATTCGCGTCACGATTAACGCCAGCATCAGCAGCATCCCGACAATATTGGCGGGCAGCGGCAGATGGAGCCAGCTCACCAGCCGATCGCAGGCGATGTAGAGGCCGATATAGAACCCCAGCTGCAGCGGCAGGCTGAACCACTGCGCGGCACGGTAACTGTGTGAAACCCGCACTGACGCCATCTTGCTCTCTCTCCCGATTAAATTGACCACACCAGTATAAAACGCCCACAGAAGGTGAAAAAAATGAATTAAAATTATCGCAATCATGCCTGAAAGGAATAGTGATGGATGTTCGTGCCCTGCGTTACTTTACTGAAGTGGTCCGCCAGCAGAGCTTTACCCGGGCGGCGCAAAAGCTGTTTGTGACTCAGCCGACCATCAGCAAGATGCTGCGTCAGCTGGAGGAGGAGCTGGGCTGTACGCTAATATTGCGCGATGGCCGGCGTCTGCACCTTACCGACAGTGGCGAGGCGGTCTATCAGCGTGGTCTGGCGATCCTGCAGGAGTTTCATCAGCTGGAGGCGGAGATCGGTGACATCAACCAGCTTAAAACCGGCGAATTACGGCTTGGTATTCCGCCGATGGTCGGTATGCAGATAGCGGGTTCAATTTCCGCCTTTCGCCGCCGCTATCCCGGCGTAAAGCTGAAGATCGCTGAGTTTGGCGGCCTGACGGTACAGCAGGCGGTGCTGGCGGGCAGCCTTGATATCGCCCTGACCGCCCTGCCGGTAGATGCCGGGTTACCGCTGAATACCCTGCCGCTGATGCATCATCCGCTCTGTGTGCTCCTGCCGCGCCATCCTGAGTGGCTTGACCGCCAGCAGATGAGCCTGACCGAACTCGCACAGCATCCGCTGCTGATTTTCAATGAGGAGTTCTCACTGAATCGTCAGCTGATGCAGGCCTTTCAGCGGCTCAGCCTGACGCCCACGGTGGCGGTGCGCAGCGGGCAGTGGGATTTTCTGGCGGCCATGGTGCAGGCCGGAATGGGGCTAGCCATTCTGCCGGAGCCGATCTGTCAGCGCCTGGACAAACAGTCTCTGCTGTGGCTGCCGCTGGAATCGGAACTGAAGTGGAGTCTGGGATTGATCTGGCGGGAGGGCAGCTATCTGTCGCGCAGTGCGCAGGCGTGGATAGCCTGTTGTCGCGAGCACTGGCCGGATGAAGCGCCGCGCCTGTCGGTATAAAACGCTGGCACGCTGCATGAACGCAGGCGTGCCAGCCTGAACTTACTCTTCTTTTTCGATCAGCAGGATTTCCAGCAGATCCAGATCATGCAGTAATTTCTGCATGGTTTCGTTGGAGATCTGCTGGGTGGCGCGCAGATGGTAGACCTCGGCACGCTCGGCGCGCAGTCCGGTCAGACGGAAGCGCCGCTCCAGATTCTCTGCGTACAGCGCATGTTCCAGGTCATTCTTCCCTTCGGCGCGGCGGCGCAGATTGCCAATCACCCGCAGGCTGACCTCTTTCAGCAGCTCCGGATCGATGTTCTCTTCCGACTCCTTTTCCAGCCGCTCTTCCATCTTGTGCAGGCTCTCAATCGCCGCTCCGGCCATGACCGCCCGGGCGCTCTGCAGTTCGCGACGATGTGCGCCTTTGTCGATGCTGTCGATGCCGCGCAGCAGTATCGGCAGAATAACTACACCCACCAGCAGCGAGAAGAGGATCACGCCGGTGGCGATGAAGACCAGCTCATAGCGCGCCGGGAAGGGATCGCCATTGCTCAGGAACAGGGGAATCGACAGCACACCCGCCAGGGTAATCGCACCGCGCACGCCGGCAAAGGAGGCGATGAGCAGTTCACGCAGTGAGTAGTTCGAAAACTCCAGCGGCTTTTTCTTCAGCAGGCGTTTGCTGAATCGCTGCATAATCCATAGCCAGCCCAAACGCACCACCATCAGCGCCAGATAAACCAGCCCGATGTCGGCAAACAGCATCCAGAGTTCGACATTGGGATCGGCCTGCGCCTGGTCGACAGAGGTCTGCAGGATGTCCGGCAACTGCAGGCCCAGCATCAGGAAGACCATGCCGTTAAAGACGAACTCCAGCATCTGCCAGACGCTGTTAGCACGCAGCCGCATCGCCAGCGGCGCCTGACGGATGATACCGGAACGGGTAATGGTCATCCCGGCCGCGACGGCCGCCAGTATGCCCGACATGCCCAGATGCTCGGCAATCAGGTAAGAGGCAAACGGCAGCAGCAGCAGCAGCACAGTCTGGGTGGCCGGATCGTCACCGCTCCAGCGGCTGAGCAGACGCAGCGATTTTCCATAGAGCCAGCAGACCGCCACACCCGCCACCAGACCACCAATGGCCACTTTCAGAAACTCGATGCTCGCGCCGCCCCAGGTAAATACCATCGTACCCATCGCGACGGCCACGGCAAACTTCAAGGAGACCAGGCCCGATGCGTCATTCATCAGGGCTTCACCCTGCAAAATCGACATAATCTTCTTGGGAATGCGGCCTTCACCGACAATGCCGGAGAGGGCCACGGCATCGGTTGGCGACAAGACGGCGGCCAGTGCAAAGGCCGGGATCAGCGGAATGCCGGGCACCATCCAGTAGATCAGATAGCCGATACCAATGACGGTAATCAGCACCAGCGCCAGCGCTAAGCCGATGATTTCGCGGCCATGATGCAGGAACTCGCTAATCGGCGTCTTCCAGCCATCCGCGAACAGCAGCGGCGGGATGAACAGCACCAGAAACAGCTCCGGATCGAAGTCTACATGCAGACCAAACGTGGGCCAGGCCAGCAGCGCACCGGCAGCGATCTGCACCAGCGGCAACGGGATCTGAAAAGGGAGGATGCGGGCCGCGACGCCAGAGAGCGACACGACCAGCGTCATGATGAGAATAGTAAAAAAGATTTCCATGCTTTCCTTAGGCGTCGTTTCTTTCAGTCATTGGTTAAGCGCTAAAGTGTAAAACAAACCGCGGTGAAGTTTGTCAGCTACGCGTGCGACTGAGGGGAAAACAGTGAAAAATCCCGGACCTGCAGCCGCACGTCCGGTTGTACAGTCAGATCGCCCAGCCCCCGGCGTAAAACGCCACCAGCGCCACAGCGATGATGACGGTGCCGACGTTGAGCTTCCGCCACTCCCCGGCAAAGAGACGGCCAATCACCAGACTGGCGAAGCCGATCATGATGCCGGTCACGATGTTACAGGTCAGGACGATGATCACCGCCGTAAGCAGGCCCGACATCGCATCGACAAAATCATTAAAGTCGATTTTCGCCACGTTGCTGAGCATCAGCAGGCCGACATACATCAGGGCTGGCGCGGTGGCGTACGCAGGCACCAGATACGCCAGCGGTGACATAAACAGGATCACAAGGAACAGCAGGCCGACCACAATTGCGGTCAGTCCGGTTTTGCCCCCCGCCGCCGTGCCAGCCGCCGATTCAATATAGACCGCCGCAGGAGATGCCCCCACCAGCCCGGCAAACAGGCTGCTGACAGAGTCGGTGGTCAGCGCGCGCCCCCCATTGATGATCTGGCCCCGTTGATCCAGCAGACCGGCCTGGCCTGCCACTGCGCGGATGGTGCCGGTAGCATCAAACACGGCCGTCATCACCAGCGCCAGTACGCTGGGCAGCACCGCAGGCTGCATCGCGCCCATAATATCGAGGCTGAATAGCAGCGACTGACCACTGGCGTCACGCAGTGCTGGCAGCGCAAACAGCCCCTGATAGCTTACCGCCGGGTCAAATATCAGACCCAGCAGTGAAATAACAACGATCGTCAGCAGAATGCCGCCTGGCACCCGACGCTTCTCCAGGCCAATAATCGCGGACAGGCCCAGCAGCGTCATCATCACCGGAAAGGTGGTGAAGTGACCCAGCGCCACCGGCAGGCCCGGTGCCGGATTTTTTATCACCAGGCCCACACCGTCAGCCGCAATTAACAGCAGAAACAGGCCGATCCCGATACCGGTGCCATGTGCGACGCCCATCGGCAGATTACGCAGAATCCACGCACGGATGCCGGTGACGGAGATCAGGGTAAACAGCAGGCCCATCAGGAAGACGGCACCCAGTGCGACCGGCACGCTGATGTGCTGACCCAGCACCAGGCTGAAAGCAGTAAAAGCTGTCAGGGAGATGGCGCAACCCACCACCATCGGCATATTGGCCCACAGCCCCATAACGATGGAGCCAAAGCTGGCGACCAGACAGGTGGCGACGAACACCGCAGAGGGAGAAAAACCGGCTTTTCCCAGCATGCCCGGCACCACAATGACGGAGTAGACCATCGCCAGGAAGGTGGTGAGTCCGGCCAGAATTTCCTGACGCACGCTACTGCCGCGTGCCGTAATAGAGAACCAGGCGTCCAGTTTTCCACTGGCCGGGCGTGATTCAGTTGACATAATTGAGCCTCAAAAATTTTTGTTGTGTGGATCGCTCTGCGACCATCGCTGTCCCTGGAATAAGCGGGTAGACGGCGTCACTGCCCGGTGTAAGCCAACAGGCAAACGTTTACCTTGCCGCAGATAGTGGCCCGCCAGACGGGGCCAGATAAAAAAGGCAGGCGATTATCCGGCGTTTAGCGGCTCCTTTTCAACTGTCAGAGGGAGATTCTTCGGGATGACAAGCGCGCAGACGGGTCAGAAAGGGTGGCGACCCTCCTGACCGCAGGGGAATATTCATGAGATAGGCATTGCCGCAGAAACAGAACCTGCTCCGGCGGCGAAGAAGAGGCGTTAACCCGGCAGTGAAAGATCGCCGCCCTGGTCGATCGCACGCTGCCAGGCGGCACGCTGCTGCACGGTATTGAGCCATTTCTGTGTGGCGGGCATCTGATCGAGTCCGGCGCGCTGCGCCAGTGCCAGCAGTGGAAAACTCATCTGGATATCCGCAATGGTAAGATGCGGGCCGGCAAACCAGGGCTGCGTCGCCAGATGCTGTTCGATCATCGCCATGTGCGGCTTGAGCTGTTTATCCAGAAACGCTTTCTGTACCCCTTTACCAAAGGCCGCGCCTACCGGACGCAGCAGCCAGGGCACCGGCTTTTTCCCCATCTGCCCGAAGATCAGTTTCATCACCAGCAGTGGCATCAGCGACCCTTCGGCATAGTGCAGCCAGTAGCGGCATTGCAACCGCGACGCCTCATCATTCACCTTCAGCCGGAACGCCTGGTCATACTTTTCTTCCAGGTATTCGAGAATGGCCCCGGACTCAGCGACTACCTGGTTGCCATCGGTAATAACCGGCGATTTTCCCAGTGGATGCACTTTTTTCAGCGCCGCCGGGGCCAGCATGGTCGGTTCACGCTGATAGCGTTTAATCTGATAAGGCACTTCCAGCTCTTCCAGCAGCCACAGCACCCGATGCGAGCGCGATTTCTCAAGATGGTGAACGGTGATCATCGTGATTCCCTGTGTATTGGACCTTCCCTGAGTATAGACGTCACTCACTGTCCGGCTGTCTGTCATCCTGTTCAGGATCGAGCAGCACTGCACCGGAACCCTGCTGACCCAGCCGGTCACCGGGATTACGCAGCGGGCAGTCGCGCATCGACAGACAGCCGCAGCCGATGCAGCCATCCAGGTCATTGCGCAGGCGGGTCAGGGTTTCGATCCGCTTGTCCAGCTCTTCGCGCCAGTGCTGAGTCAGCGCATCCCACTCCGGCGTCGACATGCGTTTATTCGCCGGGATGTGATCGAGGCTCTCGCTGACCGTCGCCAGCGGTATACCGATGCGCTGCGCAATTTTAATAATCGCGACGCGGCGCAGGACGTCACGACTGTATCGCCGCTGATTACCGCTGTTACGGGTGCTGAAGATTAATCCTTTCGATTCGTAAAAGTGCAGCGCGGAAACCGCTACACCGCTGCGGCGCGCCACTTCACCCGGTGTTAAAACCGGTTTTGGATAGTTGCGTTCTTTTTTCATTCTCAGCCTTTACCTCAAGTTAACTTGAGGAATTATACTTCTTTTCCATCACAACGACTAAACTGCCGTTACCGCTTTATTACACACCAGAAGGATGAGGCCATCATGCAAGAAGAGATCATTCATTCCCTGACGCACTGGATTGATCAGAACCTCGATAAGAGCCTGTCGATCGACGAAGTGGCTGCGAAGTCAGGTTATTCGAAATGGCATCTGCAGCGTATGTTCCGTTCCGTAACGAAACAGACGCTGGGTGGCTATATTCGTGAACGTCGTCTGACGCTGGCCGCAGAAGCCCTGTCGCAGACGCAGCGCCCGGTTTTTGATATCGCAATGCAATATGGTTATGACTCGCAGCAGACCTTCTCACGGGTATTTCGTCGTCAGTTTTCACAGACGCCGACGGCCTACCGCCACACCATGCGTCGTCAGGCCCTTCAGCGCCCTCGCCTGCTGAGTTTTGGCTGCAATGACACGCTGAACAGCTTTACCCAGCGCACCACTGGCGAATGCTGCCCGGTTCGCTGATGCTGAGATGCGCCTGGCCCGGCGCATCTCTCTGATTTCTCCCTCGTTATCCCGCCGCTGTTCATTTCCTGCCCACGCAGTGAGTCAAATTTTGTTCAAAATTTCAAATCGAGTGATATAATGTGACCCAAGTCACACTTTGAACCTGGTTTGACGGCGCAGAAGTCTTCCTGACACGCTTTTCCGCCGCCGGTGATGTCCGCAGATTGTCAGGGATACTTACTGATATTGAGGTCCGGCCGATGGCTACGTTAACCGCCAGTTTTCTTGTTATGCGTTGGGAGTTGCTGAGCGCAGTCATGATGTTTTTTGCCAGCACTCTGAAAACGAAACTTCGTCAGGACAGCCGTCATGTGATGGCTTTTATGTGTGGCGGAGTGGGTTTAGGCATGACCTGCTGGTTTGTGACCGGGCTGATGGGCATTACCCTGAGCATGGACAACGTGCATAACTTCCTGGCTATCTCAAAACATGCCTTTATTGAAGCGATGAGTCAGGCGCCAGCTGACTGGCCGATGCCCTGATTTCTGCGCATAAAAAACCCCGCGAAGCGGGGTTTTTTATATTGCTGTGTGTACTTAAATTTTCTTTAACAAGGCAGGGATATTGACATCCTGCACTGCCACGCCCGGCCTCTGCGTTCCGCGACGGTCCTGAATCCACATATCTCCCATCATCTGATTTAAACCGCGATCCAATCCGGTCACCAGCCCTGCACCCGGGGTGAAGGTCAGCTCGCCAAAGTAGATCTGTTCGTCGTGGATATACCAGTCCACACGCACATAGTCGAAATCACTGGCCAGTTTCTTGCTCAGTTCCAGCGCATGCTCCAGCGAAGGCATGATTGGCGAGACATCCAGACCGGTATCACGAATCTTGTGATACGCCTCGCTGAGGTTGTTCACATAGAAATTCATCGACAGCAGCGGCTGGCAGCGGTTGTAGATCACCTGCAGCACATATTCGAACCTGCCATCACGCTTGTTGAACATGTGAAACTTGTAATCGACTGGCGCGCTTTTGCCATCACCAATGTACTTCTCCACCAGAATGCGTGGCTTGATGTAGCGATAGTGGATCTCACGCGCTTCGTTAGCGAAGTCGGTCTTCAGCCAGCGGTAACAGTCATGAATGATCTGCTGCTTGCGCAGGGCATCCGGCTCTTCCAGCAGAATCTCCACCATGTTGGAGGCGTGGTTCGGCTTGATCACTGTGCCTTTCCAGCAGGGCAGGCTGTTCAGCGTAGTCGGGTCAGTGGTTTCGTGAACCAGCGGGATCAGGTATTCATTACCGATTTTCTCAGCAATGAATTCGCGCACCGAGTATTTATCTGACAGGCGACCGTAATTCTGGTAGTCACCGAAGATAAATTTGCGATACAGCACCTTCTCGTTGAACACCTTTGGCTGACGCAGATTGGGCAGCTTTCTGAACTTGTGGAAGTAGTAGATGCGGTCCTGATAAGCCCAGGGCATCTTCTTGATAAAGTACTGCACACTTCTTCTGAGTTCTTCTTTCAACTTGAGCATATCTGACCTCATTTGTAGGTTTTGTAGTTGAGTGAGGAAACCTGAATCTTTTGAATGACGCCGTTTTTAAAGAAGTAATTCATGACGGTCAGGGACAAAAGCTCTGAAAGGAACACGCTCCACGCGGCTCCCATGATGCCGTGCCCCTGAATCAACCACCAGGAGAGCGGCAGACTAATGACCATCAGACAGATGATCTTCCTCAGCAGGTAGTTGAATCCTCCCTCTTTAACCATGTAGCGATACGCGACTGTCCCCATTGCCGAAAAGCTGGTCGCTATCGACAGCAGCGTAATGAGACTGCCTGACTGTGTGTATTCCGGCCCGTAGAGCGCAATGATGATCCGCTCGCCATAAAGCGAAATCACCAGCAGCATCAACAGCGAGACAGCCATAACATAGCCATTGAGCCGCGCAGCCAGCTTAATAGCGACCTCACCGCGCTCTCTGAAAATTTCAGTGAAGCAGGAGGTGATGAGCGCCACCGGGATAAAAATCCAGGAAGCGGAAATGGTATTGGCCGCCGCAAACAGACCCAGATCGCGCGCGGGCGCGGTGCCCGCCAGAAACATCTGAGCGGCTTTAACCTGCACCGAGATAAAGATGCTGGAGATGGCCAGCGGCAGACCGGCGTACATCAGATAACGCAGATAGGCGGTGCGCTTTTCGCGCGGCGGCATCTGATCCTGATGGTCCTGATAGAAGTTGCGGCGTTTAATCAGGTAAGGCACCAGTGTCACAGCCACAATCGACAGCGTCAGCCAGAGCGGATTAAGACGCAGCCAGGCGATAGTGAAGCTGATGGCAAAGCTCAGCAGCATGCCTGTTGCGTTGGCAATCGTGTTCAGCCGTGAGGCAAGCCGGGCGTTGTTATAGACGCTGAAAGTGTCCTGAGTGACAAACACCGAGGCCACAAATGAGGCCAGTGCAAATGCCAGGAAATTTTCCTGCATGTTGTACCAGACCCAGATTAAGACTGGCACCGACGTTGCCAGCAGCAGCACCATTCGCAACGTGCGTGCGATCGTCATCAGACGCAGACCTTTGGCCGCATTTTTGCTGACGCGTTTGAACAGAATGGTTTCGGTGCCAAAGATTGCAACAGTCTGCACCATTGCAAATAGTGAGGTAGAAAACGCCATCTGGCCGAACACGGTCGGACCAAAGGATTTCGCCACGTAAGACGTCACAAAAATGACGCCAAATACAGAGATGATCTTTTCAGACATCATCCAGGCGGCATTAGACATTACGCTCAATTTCATCGACTCTTCCTTAGTAATGCTCAACTACAACCGCTTCGGTACAACATCCCTGTAACGAATTAATAAGCGCGCAGTGGGCCTGGCGAAAATGTAAGACTTCAGACCAAACTGGTCCGAAAAAGTGAGAAGCAGATCATATTCCGAAGAGTGAATTCAGGATAATTCTTATTATAAATGGTGCGAATCACTTCAGATGGAAACGATTTCAGGCTGAAAGCAGAACAGCCCTAAAGAGCCTTATCAGCAAATTAATCTTGTCGGACAGACTAAATATCCAATGTACGTAGATTTTTTTCGTAATTTGGATGCGATGAATTTATAACAAAAACCCGCCTCCAGGAAGGTACGCCCGGCCGATAAGAATAAAATAAGATTTATCCCATGATGATATTTATTTCAAATATCTTAATTTAGGCTTCGCAATTCAACTCGCGCACTTTAATACTGCCTTAATAGAATCTTACAGTGCCAGAAATTATTAAAGTCATTCTCATCCATTAATCGATAAGAAAGGTAAGAGCATTTATGAGAAAGTCACGATACAGCGAAGATCAAATCACAAATGCCATTAAAGCTTCTGAATCAGGCGTGAAAGTCAGGGAAATCTGTCAGGAGTTAGGTATCTCCGAAGCCACTTTCTACAGCTGGAAGAAGAAGTTTTCTGGGTTGTCTTCGGAAGAAGGCAGGAAAATCAAGGATCTGGAAGATAAACTGCAGAACATTACACGTGAACTGCAGACCCTCAACTCTGACAAAGAGATGCTGCAGAGCGTGCTGAAGCACTTCTTTACGACGAATGAAAAACGTCAGGCTGTGGATTTTCTGCAGAGTACTTTTGACATCGGCACCCGCCGCAGCTGCCGCTTATTAGATATCAGCCGCAGCGTGTACCACTATCCGTCAGGCACGGAGAATCGCTGAAGCCAATGCTACCGCGCTTTTTAGACTTAACGCTGAGATTTGTTCTTACCAGAAGAGATGAAGATCATTTAACAGGACAATTGCGGCCCCCTTTTCCGCTCCATTTATAACTAATGAATGGCTTCACGGCTAAGCTTCTTTTTTTGCGGTAAAATTGATTCACAACAGCAAAAGTCTCGCATTCTACGCCTTTTCTTCCTCTCCCGGCTCCGTTAACACGGGGCCGGGCCCCTTCTTTTTCCGATAAGCTCTGCTAATCGTCAGAACGAAATACACCGGATATGATTAAGCTGCCTTAAACACCGGACAAAAAACAAACATCTCTTTATTAAGTTAACAGTGGACCTGACGGCATTTTTTCCGGCTTCGCTTTAATTGTTGTCGGCGCGGTTTATTGCATTAACCGCCACCAGGAATAATCCATGAAAAATAGTTTATTGCTCCTTAACACTATCGTTATCTGACGTGTACCGGGTTCTCTTCATTGCGCATCATTGATGCCAGAGATTAATATTTAAATATTAACGCAGCGGCGGAATTTTCTTACTCCCTTATCTCTGAATGAAGTTAATCGTGGTTTTTAACCTGCTTTTCTCAGGGCCAGACCACAATAAAAAGCCGTGGATAAAAGCGTCATGTTCACAATGATGCGTTTTTTTCCCTGATTACTGACCGATATCTGAACAGTGAATCCCTTTTCGTTTTGAAAAAGCAGGGGCTGGAGACAGTAAAAGGGGTGTTTTTTTACCTGCTGACGGGCGACAGAGGGGACAACAGTAGGGGTTGGCGCATGCCCACGGCACAATGAAAACGATTTCGCGGCATAAATCTGCCGATGAGCATGCAAATCGGCATAGGACTTAATCTTAAAATGCCGCGCAGCGTCGTCTCTGCGCGGCAATGACCTGCTGCTTTGCGTGGGGGTTTAGTCGTTCACCGACACCACCCGCGGCTGCGGTTTGATGCGCATGGCCCAGATGACTCCAGCCATCAGACAGAGAATCCCCGTAACGGTAAGCGACGGCGGCCAGCGTTGATACCAGAGAAAAGTCCATAACAGGCCGAACAGGATCTCGAAGACAATCAGCGGCCCCATCAGCACGGTGGGCAGACGCTGACTGGCTGCGTTCCAGCACAGGGTGCCGAGCCAGGAACAGAACAGGCCGATCGCCAGCATCAGGGTGATAAATACCACGGGACGCGGACCAAAGGGCAGCGAAAATGCGGGCTGTTGCCAGGCGATTTGCACACTGACCAGCCCATACATCACCAGCGCCATTGGCAGCGTTACCAGCCCCTGCGCGGTTGCCCAGGTCGAGGGCCGCAATCCGGGATGCGTGCGCAGCCAGCGGGCGTTGCGTAGCGGATACCAGGTCCAGCAGACCACGGCCAGCAGCGCCAGTACAATTCCGGTCAGGTAACGGCTGAGATCCAGCGTCTCGCCCTGATTCTGTAACTCCGCCGCGTTCACGCAGAGCAGCCCAACGGCCATCATGATTAGCGCCGGTAGCAGCCGCCGCCATGACAGCCGTCCTTCAAGATGGCCGTAACAGAGATTGGCAGTCACGGCGATCACCACCGGCAGCGTACCGATAATCATCGTGGAAACCGGTCCGCCGGTCCGCTGAATGGCACTTGCCAGAAAGGCATAGTAGAAGAGGTTTCCCACCAGCGAGAGTTTAATCGCTTCGCGCCAGTCTGCCTGCACCAGCTGACGCAGGCGACGACGATCGTACCAGGCCAGCGGCAGCGCAATCAGCCCGAACGCCACATAACGGCCCGCCGATTGCAGTGCGCCAGGGTAATCGGGCACCAGCAGCGGCCCGACAAAGATCAGCCCCCACATCAGCCCGGCAGTGATAGCAAAGATGACGCCAGCAAACATGATTTTTTTCCTGTATGGCATTTTTGTGCAGTCTGGCGGGTTCGGGCGGGGAATGCTTGTAGCAGATTGCGCTTGTATCAGGGCTGAAAGATCTGCTTCTGATAGCGGCCAGGCGTAATGCCATAGCGGTTAGCAAAGGCGCGGGTCAGATGCGCCTGATCGGTTAACCCGACCGCCGCTGCAACGCTGGCAGCGGCTTCGCCGCGCGCCAGCCGCTGTTTGGCGTCGTAAAGCCGGAACGCCATCAGCATCTGATGCGGGGTAACGTGATAATGCTGGCGAAAAGCGCGTAAGAAGTGCCACGGCGATAGCGAAGCCAGCGCCGCCAGCTCCTCCAGCCGTACCGGTTCTGCAAGGTTTGCACGCAGATAATCACGCACCGGGTCAAAGCGGTGGCCGGTTCCGGCCTGCCCCGGCGAGGCCATGCGTGCCCGCGGACGGATGTGCAGCAGCAGTTCCGCAAGCAGACTATGACGCGCCAGATCAGACTCCGCCTGCCAGAGTGCGGCCAGCGTGCGCGAAAGCGGCTGCGCCACGCGTGGATCGGTCAGCAGCGCCTCATTGAACCACCAGCCACGGTCGCCGGTCAGTTCATCCATCAACTGGGGCTGAATATAGATCATCTGATAGCGCCACCCCTCATCACAGGCTGACTCACCGGTATGCAGCTCATCCGGGTTCATGGTCACCAGCGAGTTCACCGGCGCGGTATAGTGGGTACCGCGATAGCGAAAGCGCTGCGCCCCCGCTTCAATAGTGCCAATGCCAAAGGCTTCATGGGTATGAGGTTCAAAAGCGTAGCGGGAGATGTGAGCCTGATAGAGTTCCACACCGGGCAGGCCGGCCGGTTGCTGAAACTGTGCGCGGTCTTTTTCACAGGGAAAAACAGCCGGAACACCTTCCACTTCTCTCTCCTTATTTATCCGATGTCGGATTAGCATGCCTGCGACCGGGGGGAAAATGCAAAAGATTGCTATCCGCCGCGCCGCAGGTAACACTCTTTTTTTATTCTGAGGGAGTCAGCATGGCACAGCGAGTCGTCATCGTCATAGATATGCAGAACGGCGTGTTCAGCACACCCCGTTTCGATCAGGCAGGTCGGATCGCCCGGATCAACCGGCTGACCGAACACGCCGATACCGTCCTTTTTATTCAGCACCGCGAAGGCACGATGTGCGAGGGTGATCGCAGCTTTGATCTGTTGCCGGAACTGGTTCAGCCTGCGGGCGCGCATTACGTGACGAAAACCGCCTGCGACAGCTTCTGGCAGACAGAGCTGGCTGCGCTGTTAACGCGTCTGGAGGTGGAGGCATTTGTCGTGTGCGGCTGTGCGACGGACTACTGTCTGGATACCACGATTAAGGTGGGCGCCAGTGCGGGCTATGCGATTACCGTGGCGGCAGATGCGCACACCACTGCCGATCGCCGCTGGGTCGGGGCCGAAGCGCTGATTAATCAGCACAATGACGTATGGGCCTCACTCCTGATCCCGGGCAACGTGCCGCGCGTGATGAGTACCGATGCCGTGCTGGCAGAATGGTCATAGCCACACAGCCGGGGCCGCACATAAAAAAAGCCCGCATAGCGGGCTTTTTAAACGCGTCAGACCATAGAATCAGAATGGAATATCGTCGTCGAAATCCATTGGCGGTTCATTGTTATTGCTGGCCGGTGCGCTCTGAGGCTGCTGCTGTGGACGGGACTGCGCGCCGCCGCTGAACTGATTGTTGTTGCCCTGCGGCTGCTGCGGCTGGCCCCAGCCATTGTTGTTGCCACCGCCCTGTGCACCTGCACCGGCGTTACCGCCCTGCTGACGGCCACCCAGCATCTGCATGGTGCCGCCGACGTTAACCACAACTTCAGTGGTATAACGTTCCTGCCCGCCCTGATCCTGCCATTTACGGGTACGCAGCTGACCTTCGATGTAAACCTGCGACCCTTTTTTCAGGTATTCGCCTGCGACTTCAGCCAGTTTGCCAAACAGCACCACACGGTGCCATTCGGTAATCTCTTTATTTTCACCGGTCTGCTTGTCACGCCAGCTCTCAGACGTCGCCAGCGTAATGTTCGCAACCGCGCCGCCATTAGGCATATAACGTACTTCCGGATCCTGACCCAGATTCCCGACAAGAATCACTTTGTTAACGCCACGACTGGCCATGTTGCTGTCTCCCGATGAGTTAATGCATACAGTCTAATCCATCAATTCTAACACGTCCTGCGTACTGTTTCCCACTTTCGAGCCGCGTTCCGGTTTTAATCTCTGGGGCGCCCGGACCACAGAGTACTGGATATTTATTCAGTCTATTTTTTGTGCCATAATGACACGTTTATTCTGGCCGTGTCGGCAAGGCGCGGTGAGTGCTGCTAATCCGGGAAAGGTGAATGGATAAGATCGAAGTTCGTGGTGCCCGCACCCATAATTTGAAAAACATTAACCTGACCATCCCACGCGACAAACTCATTGTGGTGACCGGCCTGTCAGGCTCCGGTAAATCCTCACTGGCGTTTGATACGCTGTATGCGGAAGGTCAGCGCCGCTACGTAGAATCGCTTTCTGCGTATGCGCGCCAGTTTCTTTCGTTAATGGAGAAGCCGGACGTCGATCACATCGAAGGTTTATCGCCCGCCATCTCTATCGAACAGAAATCCACCTCGCACAACCCGCGTTCGACGGTGGGAACCATCACCGAGATCCATGATTACCTGCGTCTGCTGTTTGCCCGCGTGGGCGAACCGCGCTGCCCGGATCATGATGTGCCGCTGGCGGCGCAGACTGTCAGTCAGATGGTCGATCAGGTGCTCTCTCAGCCGGAAGGCCGTCGCCTGATGCTGCTGGCGCCGGTGATTAAAGATCGCAAAGGCGAACATACCAAAACGCTGGAGAATCTGGCGGCACAGGGCTATATCCGTGCGCGTATCGATGGCGAAGTGTGCGACCTCTCCGATCCGCCGAAGCTGGAACTGCAGAAAAAACACACCATCGAAGTGGTGATTGACCGCTTTAAAGTGCGCGACGACCTGTCGACCCGCCTGGCGGAATCCTTTGAAACCACGCTGGAGCTCTCCGGCGGCACGGCGATTGTCGCGGATATGGATGACGCGGAGGCTGAAGAGCTGCTCTTCTCGGCTAACTTCGCCTGCCCGGTCTGTGGTTACAGCATGAGCGAACTGGAGCCGCGCCTCTTCTCGTTCAACAACCCGGCGGGTGCCTGCCCGACCTGTGACGGCCTGGGCGTGCAGCAATATTTCGATCCCGATCGTGTGGTACAGAATCCGGATCTCTCTCTGGCAGGTGGCGCTATCCGCGGCTGGGATCGCCGTAACTTTTACTACTTCCAGATGCTGCGTTCGCTGGCGGACCACCTCAGCTTTGATATTGAAGCCCCGTTCGGCAGCCTGCCCGACAATGTACAGAAGATCATTCTGTATGGATCGGGCAAAGAGAACATCGAATTTAAGTACATCAACGATCGTGGTGACACCTCGGTACGCCGTCATCCGTTTGAGGGCGTGCTGAATAACATGGAGCGCCGCTACAAAGAGACCGAATCTTCTGCCGTGCGCGAAGAGCTGGCGAAATTCATCAGCAACCGCGCCTGCGCCAGCTGTGAAGGCACCCGTCTGCGCCGCGAAGCACGTCATGTTTATGTCGAGAACACCACGCTGCCGACCATCTCTGAGATGAGCATCGGGCATGCGATGTCCTTCTTTGAAAATCTGAAACTCAGCGGCCAGCGTGCACAGATCGCCGAGAAAGTCCTGAAAGAGATTGGCGATCGCCTGAGCTTCCTGGTGAACGTCGGCCTGAACTATCTTTCGATGTCACGTTCTGCCGAGACCCTGTCCGGCGGTGAAGCGCAGCGTATCCGTCTGGCCAGCCAGATCGGGGCCGGGCTGGTCGGCGTCATGTATGTACTGGATGAGCCCTCTATCGGCCTGCACCAGCGCGACAACGAACGTCTGCTCGGCACGCTGATTCACCTGCGCGATCTCGGTAACACCGTGATCGTGGTTGAGCATGATGAAGATGCGATTCGTGCCGCTGACCATGTGATCGATATCGGTCCGGGTGCCGGTGTGCATGGCGGTCAGGTGGTCGCGGAAGGCACCGTGGATGAGATCATGGCGCAGGAAGCGTCACTGACCGGTCAGTTCCTGAGCGGCAAGCGTGAGATTGCGGTGCCGGAAGCGCGCGTTAAAGGCGACCCGTCTAAAGTGCTGAAGATTACCGGCGCGCGCGGCAACAACCTTAAGGATGTCACGCTGACACTGCCGGTCGGCCTCTTTACCTGCATTACCGGCGTGTCCGGCTCGGGTAAATCGACGCTGATTAACGATACGCTGTTCCCGATTGCGCAGCGGGCGCTGAACGGCGCGACCATTGCCGAACCGGCTCCTTACCGCGACGTGACGGGTCTGGAGCACTTCGACAAGGTGATCGATATTGACCAGAGCCCGATTGGGCGTACCCCGCGTTCTAACCCGGCCACCTACACCGGCATCTTTACGCCGGTGCGCGAACTCTTTGCGGGGGTGCCGGAAGCGCGTTCGCGTGGCTATAACCCGGGTCGCTTCAGCTTTAACGTGCGCGGCGGACGCTGCGAGGCCTGTCAGGGCGATGGCGTGCTGAAAGTCGAGATGCACTTCCTGCCGGACATCTATGTGCCGTGCGACCAGTGCAAAGGCAAACGCTATAACCGTGAAACGCTGGAAGTGAAGTACAAAGGCAAGAGCATTCATGAAGTGCTGGAGATGACCATCGAAGAAGCCCGTGAGTTCTTCGATGCGGTGCCGGCGCTGGCGCGTAAGCTGCAGACGCTGATGGATGTGGGTCTCTCCTACATCCGGCTCGGTCAGTCCGCGACGACGCTTTCGGGCGGTGAAGCTCAGCGTGTGAAACTGGCGCGTGAGCTTTCCAAACGCGGCACCGGCCAGACGCTCTACATCCTGGATGAACCCACCACCGGCCTGCACTTTGCCGATATCCAGCAGCTGCTGGAAGTGCTGCATCAGCTGCGCGATCAGGGCAACACCATCGTAGTGATTGAGCACAATCTCGACGTGGTGAAGACCGCTGACTGGATTGTCGATCTCGGCCCGGAAGGGGGCAGCGGCGGCGGTGAAATCCTGGTGGCAGGCACGCCAGAGACCGTAGCGGAGTGTGAGAAATCCCACACGGCGCGCTTCCTGAAGCCGCTGTTAGAGAAGTAATCCCCTCAGGCCCGCCGCGTGCGGGCCTTTTTGTTGCCCCTGCCGATTCAGCCAGAAAAATGCAGGATCAGGCAAGATTCAGACATGTATAGGCATATACGCTTTTCATCACGCTGACTATCCTTAAGCGGTTCCTCTTTGGCACGCCCTGCGTCGCCCTGTTTTTGCAGCCCGTTGACGGCTGCACTTCATCAGAAAAACTCACGACACATCGACACTGGAGACACCATGAATATTACGCATGCCTATGCTGCTCAGGATGCAAAATCCAGACTGGCACCGTTCGATTTCAAACCGCGTGAGCTGCGCGCCCATGACGTCCAGCTTGAGGTGCTGTTTTGTGGCGTTTGCCATTCAGATTTACATCAGGCCCGCAATGAGTGGAAAAACACGATTTTCCCTGTTGTACCGGGCCATGAAATCGTCGGTCGCGTGACCGCCGTTGGCCCGCAGACGCAGAAATATAAAGTCGGCGATCTGGTGGGCGTGGGCTGTATGGTTGACTCCTGTCGCAGCTGTCCGAGCTGTCAGCAGGGGCTGGAGCAGTATTGCGAAAACGGGTTCGTCGGCACCTACAACGGTGAAGATCGTGAAACCGGCGCGATCACCTACGGCGGCTACTCCACGTCGATGGTGGTGGATGAGAGCTTTGTGCTGCGCATTCCGGAAAACCTGGAGCTGGCGGGCGTCGCGCCACTGCTGTGTGCCGGTATCACCACCTACTCCCCACTTCGCCACTGGAACGTTGGCCCGGGCAAGAAAGTGGGCATCGTCGGGTTAGGCGGTCTGGGCCACATGGGCGTGAAGATTGCCCACGCAATGGGCGCGCATGTGGTGCTGTTCACCACCTCAGAATCCAAAATCGAAGATGGCAAACGTCTGGGTGCCGATGAGGTTGTTATCTCTAAAGATCCGGCGCAGATGGCGCAGCATGCCAACAGCTTCGACTTTATTCTCAACACGGTGGCGGCACAGCACGATCTCAACCCGTTCATTACCCTGCTGAAGCTGGATGGCAACATGACGCTGGTCGGTGCGCCGGAGCACGATCACCCGGCGCCTCAGGTGTTTAACCTGATCTTTAAACGCCGCAGCATTGCCGGTTCACTGATTGGCGGCATCGCAGAAACGCAGGAGATGCTCGACTTCTGTGGTCAACATAACATCACGTCAGACATTGAACTGATTGCGATGGATCAGATCAATGAAGCCTACGAGCGTATGCTGAAAAGCGACGTGAAGTACCGCTTTGTTATCGACATCAATACGCTGCGCGAACAGCCTGCCGCGTAACCGCCCTGCGTCCAACCCTCTTGCTCAGGTAAGAGGGTTTTTTGCCGTTTAACGGCCCGCCGCCACCTGCTGCCAGGAGGCGTCGATCAGGTAGTAGATCTGCGAATCTTTCAGCGAACCGTCGAGAAACAGCGTGCTCCAGTGGGACTTATTCAGATGCTCGCTGGGAATAATGTCGCTGTGCTCTTCACGCAGTAACTCGGCCAGTGCCGGCGTCGATTTCAGCGATATCGCAGGCCGTCCTTTGGCCTCGTGCACCATGGCAAACAGCACGCCGTTGCTCTTGATCTGTGTCGCCTTCCAGTCGCTGTGAACGCTCTGCTCCGCGCCCGGCTTGCTCATGCAGTAGGTCAGTAAGTCTGAGTTATTCATGACGATTCCCCCTGTAACGTCGCGACAATTCGCCTGGCACCGCCATCAATGCGATGCTCGCCCAGCCAGATACCCTGCCAGGTGCCCAGCACCAGACCTCCCCGCTGAACCGGTAAGAGTAACGACACGCCCAGGGTTGAGGATTTAATATGGGCGGGCATATCATCGCGTCCTTCATAATCGTGCTGATAAGGTGCATTTTCCGGTACGTGCCGCATGAAATGCTGCTCCATGTCGCTGCGCACCGTCGGGTCACAGTTCTCATTTAAGGTTAACGACGCCGACGTATGCTGTAACAGCAGATGCAGCAGGCCGGTTTTGATATCCCGCAGGCCGGAGAGCGATCCGACAATCTCATCGGTGACCAGATGAAAGCCGCGCGGCTTCGCGCTCAGCGTGAGGGTTTGTTGATGCCACATAACGGTTTCCTTAAACGGTTGTCCCGTTTAAGTGTGCAGCATGTCGCCCAAAGGTAAACCCTGCCCCATAAAAAAACCGCCGGAGCGAACCCGACGGTTTTGTTCACAGCGTGGCGCGTCGTTACATGACGGCGGCGAAGGCCTCTGCCACCTGATGCACGTTTTTGCTGTTAAGACCGGCGACGCACATGCGGCCGCTGCCCACCAGGTAGATGCCAAATTCGTTGCGCAGGCGATCGACCTGCTGCGCGCTCAGCCCGGTGTAGCTGAACATGCCGCGCTGCTTCAGCAGGTAGTCAAAGTTTTTGCCCGGCAGCGCGGTGCGCAGCACCTCGACTAATGACTCACGCATCGCGAGGATACGCAGACGCATCGCTTCCACTTCTGCCAGCCAGCTCGCCTTCAGTGCCTCATCATTGAGGACACGCGCCACCACCTGCGCACCAAAGTTCGGCGGGCTGGAGTAGTTACGGCGCACGGTCGCTTTGAGCTGGCCCAGCACGCGTGCTGACTCGTCGGCGCTGTCGCAGACGATAGAGAGACCGCCTACGCGCTCACCGTAGAGTGAGAAGATTTTGGAGAACGAGTTGCTCACCAGCGCAGGCAGACCGGCCGCCGCGACGGCACGCAGCGCATACGCATCCTGCTGCATACCGGCACCAAAGCCCTGATAGGCGATATCCAGGAAAGGAATCAGCTGCTGTGCTTTCAGCACCTCAATGGTTTCATCCCACTGCGCGTCCGTCAGGTCTGCGCCGGTCGGGTTATGGCAGCAGGGATGCAGCAGGACGATGCTGCGGGCTGGCAGGGTTTTCAGGGTGTTGATAAAGGCATCGAAGCGCACACCGTGGGTTTCTGCGTCATACCAGGGGTAAGTGTTCACATCAAAACCGGCACCGTTGAAGATCGCGATGTGGTTTTCCCAGGTCGGATCGCTGACCCAGACAGCGGACTGCGGAAAATAGCGCTTCAGGAAGTCTGCGCCGACTTTCAGCGCGCCTGAGCCGCCCAGCGTCTGAATCGAGGCGATACGGCCCGCCTGCAGCATCGGATGATCTGCCCCGAACAGCAGCGGTGCAATCGCACTCCGGTAGCTGTTAAGCCCTTCCATTGGCAGATAGAGCGATGCCTGATGCGGCTCAGCATAGATCTGCTCTTCAGCAGCCGCCACAGCCTTCAGCTGCGGGATGATGTTCTGTTCGTCGTAATAGAGCCCGATACTCAGGTTAACTTTGTGTTCGCGCGGGTCTTGTTTGAAGGCTTCCATCAACGACAGAATCGGATCGCCAGCATAGGCATCAACGTTTTGAAACACGGTTAAGGTCTCCAAGAGTGGTCCAGAGGTAAAACGGGTTAAACCCGGTAGCGTCCCGGACGGTGGTTCATTGCAATAATCAGATTCAGGATCACCGCTCCCGCAATTGAGGCGAGCAGGATCGGGCCGCTCACTACAAACAGGGACGCCAGCACGACGCAGGTATCCACCGCCATCTGCAGTTTTCCCGCGCGGATTCCAAAGCGGTCCTGAAGCCACAGCGCCAGAATATTGATGCCGCCCAGGCTCGCTTTATGACGAAACAACACTATAAACCCGATTCCCATGATGACGTTACCGAACAGTGTCGCATAGAAGGGGTTGAGATCGGAAAAGTGGACAAACAGCGGATGCAACTGGGTAAACAGCGACACCAGACCGACGGCGCTGAAGGTTTTCAGGGTAAATTCCCAGCCCATGCGTTTTATCGCCAGCCAGTAAAAAGGGATATTGATCAGGAAGAAGGCGCCGCCAAACGACAGCGGCGACAGGTAACTGATCAGAAAGGCGATCCCTGCGGTGCTGCCGGTCAGCGCCCCGGCCTGTTTCAGCATAATGACGCCGAATGAGACCATCAGGGTGCCCAGCACCATCGCCAGCGCATCTTCAATGCGTGAATGCGGGATGCGGGCGGGTTCTGCGATGTTATCCATGGCGGTTTTCTCAGTGCAAATGATGCGGTTCCAATGCAAAAAACGCACCATCGGTACCGCCTTCACCGGCGGCTGCGCGAATGCCCGCGATATCTCATTGATATCAAAGAGACTTGAGAACAGAACTTTTTGCCTGAACGCGGCTTGTCACCGTCATATCATGCGCAAAATCTCGTTATGATGCGCGTTATTTGCATGCTTTGCCGCCAGTGTGCACCAAAAGCGCACAATGTGCACCTTTTTAGCGCGTTCTGCTCTCCGGCATCATCATCAGCCCGTTCTCTTTCATGCGGCCCAGCACCACCGAGGTTTTCACATGGGAAACGCTCTGGTGACCCGCGACTAACTGACTGATCAGCGCACTCAGGGCGTTAAGATCGGCCACGGCGACTTTAAGCAGATAGTCCGCATCACCGGTGGTTTTATAGGCATCGACAATCGCCTGCTCCTGCTCCACCATGCGGTGAAAACTCTCGACATATTCCGCCGTGTGGTTAATCAGTCGTACCTCAATCAGTCCCACCATGCCCAGCCCGATGGCATCGGGCGAGAGCCGGGCGTGATAGCCCAGGATCAGGTTAGCCTGTTCCAGATTGATACGGCGGCGGGAGCATTGTGAGGCCGAGAGGCCGACCAGATCGCTCAGTTCCTGATTGGTCAGACGGCCGTTGGATTGTAATAAGGTCAGGATTTTAAGGTCGTAATCGTCTACGTGAGTCATTCCGTTTCCACAGCGTAATGTCGTCGCTTTGTTACAGATAACCCGATAACCCGAGAGGTTGTCCAACACTATTTTCTGATGATGGGAGCTGTCATGCACAGATCGTGCATGACAGCCCGGTGCAAAGATTATTCGTCGTCGTATTGCGGGCCTGCATAGTTATCAAAGCGTGACCACTGACCGTTAAAGGTCAGGCGCACCGTGCCGATCGGACCGTTACGCTGTTTACCCAGGATGATCTCGGCGATCCCTTTGAGATCGCTGTTTTCGTGATAGACCTCATCGCGATAGATAAACATGATCAAATCCGCATCCTGCTCGATCGAGCCCGACTCACGCAGATCCGAGTTCACCGGACGCTTATCGGCGCGCTGTTCCAGTGAGCGGTTGAGCTGCGACAGCGCCACAACCGGCACGTTCAGCTCTTTCGCCAGCGCCTTCAGCGAGCGGGAGATCTCCGCAATTTCCAGCGTACGGTTGTCCGACAGCGACGGCACGCGCATCAGCTGCAGATAGTCGATCATGATCAGGCTTAATCCGCCGTTCTCACGGTAGATACGCCGGGCGCGGGAGCGCACTTCGGTGGGCGTCAGGCCGGAAGAGTCATCGATATACATGTTTTTCTTCTCCAGCAGGATACCCATAGTGCCGGAGATGCGCGCCCAGTCCTCATCATCGAGCTGGCCGGTTCGGATGCGGGTCTGATCGACGCGGGAGAGTGACGCCAGCATACGCATCATAATCTGCTCGCTGGGCATCTCGAGGCTGAAGATCAGCACCGGCTTCTCCTGCAGCATAGCGGCGTTTTCGCACAGGTTCATCGCAAAGGTGGTTTTCCCCATCGAAGGACGGGCAGCGACAATAATCAGGTCAGAACCCTGCAGACCCGCCGTCTTTTTATTCAGATCCTGATAACCCGTATCGACACCGGTGACGCCGTCGTGCGGCGTCTGATAGAGCGATTCGATTCGGGAAACGGTCGACTCCAGAATCTGCTCGATATTTTTCGGACCCGCATCTTTATCTGCACGCGCTTCCGCAATCTTAAAGACGTTCGACTCCGCAAAATCCAGCAGCTCCTCACTGTTGCGCCCCTGCGGATCGTATCCGGCATCGGCGATCTGATTAGCGACAGCAATCATCTCACGCACCACTGCACGTTCGCGAACGATGTCCGCATACGCGCCAATGTTCGCCGCACTTGGGGTATTTTTTGCCAGCTCAGCCAGATAGGCGAAGCCACCCGCCATCTCCAGTTCGCCGCGCGTTTCCAGCGATTCGGAGAGCGTAATCAGGTCGATGGGTTTGCTGTTTTCCAGCAGCCGCTGCATCTCTGAAAAAATCAGCCGATGCGAACGGTTGAAAAAATCATTCGCGACGACGCGCTCAGAGACGTTGTCCCAGCGCTCGTTATCCAGCATTAACCCACCCAGCACAGACTGCTCCGCTTCCAGCGAATGCGGGGGCATTTTCACGCCTGCGAGCTGGCTATCCTGCGTTTCGTTCGATTTGTTGGTGGGTTTATTTCCTGCCATAGTGAATGCATTACCGATCTTCTGTGGGGACGCGCAAGTATACCTCAGTTAAGGGGCGCGCCTCACGCTCATGATAAAACAATCACAGGAGTCAGAATGGCAAAGCGTATTCAGTTCAGTGCGCACGGCGGGCCGGACGTTTTAGAATGGACAGATTTTGAACCTGCTGAGCCAGCGGAACACGAAGTTCAGGTAGAGCATCGCGCTATCGGCATCAACTACATCGATACCTATGTGCGCAGCGGCCTTTATCCGGTGGCCACGTTTCCTTCCGGCCTGGGGACGGAAGCGGCGGGCGTGGTGTCACGGGTGGGCCGGGGCGTCACCCTGTTTAAGCCCGGCGACCGCGTGGTCTACTGCCTGGCGTCCATGGGCGCCTATAGCGAAGTGCACAACGTGGCGGAAGATCGCCTGATGCATCTGCCGGAGGCGATCAGCTTTGAACTGGGTGCAGCCAGCTATCTGAAGGGGCTGACCACCCAATATCTGCTGCGCCAGACCCATAAAATCAGCGCCGGGGAAACCTTCCTGTTTCACGCGGCGGCAGGCGGCGTCGGACTGATCGCCTGTCAGTGGGCAAAGGCGCTGGGCGCGCACCTGATCGGCACGGTGGGTTCAGCGGAGAAAGCTACGCTGGCGCAACAGGCAGGGGCCTGGGCGACCATCAACTACCGTGAAGAGGACATTGCGCAGCGCGTCAGCGAACTGACCGACGGCAAAAAAGTGGGCGTGGTCTACGACTCTGTCGGCAAGGATACCTGGGAAGCCTCGCTGGATTCGCTGCGTCGTCATGGCCTGCTGGTCAGTTTCGGTAACGCGTCCGGACCGGTGACCGGGGTTGACCTTGGCATTCTGAATAAGAAAGGGTCACTGTTTGTGACGCGCCCTTCACTGTTTGGTTACATCACCAACCGCCAGGAGCTGGAAACCGCCAGTGCCGAACTGTTCTCGCTGCTGGCCAGCGGCGCGATTCGTGTGGACGTCCCGGCGCAGCAGACGTTTGCGCTGAAAGAGGCCAGCAGAGCGCATCAGATGCTGGAAAGCCGTGCCACGCAGGGCTCCTGCCTGTTAATCCCCTAAGCGTCAGCAACAAAAAGGGCTTCCCGCAGGAAGCCCTTTTCTTTTTTTCTTTTTTGTTCGCGCTGGTGTAGGGACAGCGGCGATGAATTCATGTCGAGTCGATGGCACATCGAATTGACGACAGCATCCTGCCAGAAAACATAAGTAAAAAATATGTTTAATTGCAGATCTGCATTAAACAATCTCTCACTCTGTGATCGTCACCGCATTTAACGCCAGCCTTTTCGGTCTAACCTGTTGATCTTACGACGCAGCCGGCGGCGGACTCGCGCGTCGCGGTCGCCAAAAAAAGCCCGATGCAGCCAGACGGCGATCACCGCCAGCACCAGCCACGGTAACACTTTGATAACAAGTGCGAACAGTCCCCCGACAAACATCACGAGAGTGGCCACCACCAGTGCCGCCAGTACGCCCAGCAGCGAAACGCCAGTGAGCAGCAGCATCAGGAAAAAACCCAATACGAATAAAATTTCCACGTCAGCGATCCTTTTTTGATAACAATTGTTATGGTTGTTACAAAAAGCATGCCAACTGATAACCACCTGCTTTTGCAGGAATGAAAGAAGAAGCCGACTCTCTTACCTGGTGAGAAAAACCAGATTATGGCGTAAAAAAAACCAGCCCAGAGGCTGGTTTTTTAATGCTCCAGAAGCGGATCAGGCCTCCTGCGGGATTTTATCCGCGACCAGCGACAGCGCCGCTTCCAGTACACGCACGTCCGCGCCCGGCTTGTGAGCATTTTCGCTGAGATGGCGACGCCACTGGCGCGCGCCAGGAATGCCCTGGAACAGCCCCAGCATGTGACGCGTAATATGGCCCAGATAGGTGCCCTTCGCCAGCTCCGCGTCGATATAAGGATACATGGCGCGCACCACCTCAACCGGATTCACCGCCGGATGCTGTCGGCCAAATAAAGTCTGATCAACCTGCGCCAGAATGCCGGGGTTCTGATAGGCTTCGCGGCCCATCATTACGCCGTCGAGGTGCTGCAGATGGGTCTGCGCCTCCTCCAGCGTTTTCACGCCGCCATTGAGGGCGATGGTGAGGTGCGGGAAATCCTGCTTCAGCTGATAAACGCGTGGATAATCCAGCGGCGGAATTTCGCGATTCTCTTTGGGGCTGAGGCCGGAGAGCCAGGCTTTGCGCGCATGGATGATAAAGGTGTCGCACTCGCCGCGCCCCGCGACCGTCCCGATAAAATCGGTCAGGAACCCATAGCTGTCCAGCTCATCAATGCCAATACGGGTTTTAACGGTAACCGGGATGGAAACCACGTCGCGCATCGCTTTAATGGCATCCGCGACCAGATTCGCCTCGGCCATCAGGCAGGCACCGAAACGGCCATTCTGCACCCGATCCGAAGGACAGCCGACGTTCAGGTTGATCTCATCGTAGCCACGCTGTTCTGCCAGCTTCGCACACTGCGCCAGCGCCGCCGGATCGCTGCCACCCAGCTGCAACGCAACCGGATGTTCGGCCTCACTGTAAGCCAGATAATCCCCTTTGCCATGAATGATCGCGCCGGTCGTCACCATTTCGGTGTAGAGCAGCGTGTCGCCGGTCAGCTGACGATGAAAATAACGACAGTGGCGATCGGTCCAGTCGAGCATAGGGGCGATGGAGAAGCGTTGCGAAGAAAAAGTAGCCATGTAGCGCAGACAATCCGGTAATTATGGGTGATGGAATTCTGTGCAAGGATAACACAAGGGCGGGCGATAGTGCATCGCCCGCCCCCAGGAGAACCGGAATAACGCGCTTAGAAGTTAAAGCCGAGCTGCGCCATTGCACCCCAGGTGTTATTAGCACCGACGGAGCCCGCCAGATCCAGATGGACGGTGTTGTTAAACGGCGAGAGACCAAAACCGGCGGTAGCCACATTCTCGTCGTTGGACCGCATGTCCGCACGATAGCCGGCGCGCAGCTGCAGCCAGTCGAGTACGCGGTATTCCGCGCCCACTGCCGCATACTGGCTGTTATCCTGGCTTTTGAAGCGTTTTGTCTCCGTCAGATCCACATCGCCTGTCACGGTAAATGGACCTTTATCCCAGGCCAGGCCGGTGGTGACCAGTGGGCGAATCTGGTAGGTATCGCGATAACCATTGACCTCCCGGGTCTGCAGGTCGCGCGACACCAGGTTCTGACCGGTGACGCCCAGCGTCCAGTTCTCAGCAAAGGTCGTCGCCAGACCGGCATCGACGTTGAACCCGGTATCTGTGCTGCGATACTGGCTGTTGTTGATGTCGTTCTTGTCGTAGTTATAGATGCTGGCGGTGTAGTTATAGAGCCAGGTTTTCTGCACTTTCGGCGTGACGCCCACCGACACCGGCTGACCGGCGATGGTGAACTCATGGGCGACCGCCACACCATAATCGGTGACGAGGGCCGCAAGGCCATTTGCGCTGGAGCGAAGCGTGTTCTGGTCGCCCTGACGAGGCAGTATCGTGCCATTAGCCACGCCGCGCAGATAGTCGATATCGCCCTGCACGACGTTAGCGCGAACGTGCGCGGTTCCGTAGGCTTTGGTAATGAATGCGAACGGCAGCGTCTCATTCGGAACCGTCACAGCAACGGCGACACCCGCCGAGCCATCAGCCTTATCGCCGCGCAAGTCACTCAGCCTGTTAGCCACATCACCCGAGGCCGCTCGCAGTTCAGGATAGCCACGAAAATAGTCTGCGGGCGTAAAGTTACCCAGGACTGAGCGGTAACGATCCACGGTGTCCGTAATGTCGTCGACCTTGTTAATCAGGTCATCTTTGTCGGTGACCTGAATACCGGCTGACGGAAAAATAATGCTGACGTTATCGTCGGGTCTGGCACGCGTCATCAATGCCGGGTTTGCCAGCACGGCGGAGCCATAGAGAGAAGAAGCGACGCCGGTGCCACCCATGGCGTCATTACGTGCATCGTACCAGGTCCCTGCCGCCATGGCGGAAGAAGAAAGGAAAAGCGCGGTCACCGCAGCGGAGTACTTCAGCGCCGGACGTTGAGCGGATTTTTTCACCATTTGCCTGCCATCACCTGAAAATTGTCATCAATACATTCAATGACTGAATAATTTGTTAGCCGTATTGTGAATGCTGGCTAACGCGTCGTTGCTGTGAATTCAAAGGAAACAGTGCCTTAATTCAAGGGATTGGACGTTTTCCAACCAAAAACATGTTGTGATTGTTCAAACTGAGTCGGGGGATTTCAAAAAATACCAGACGTTTCTTAAGTCTTTCTGAACATTACTTCTTAACTCCGTGAGATGCAAAGCAAAATGCCGATAAATTCCTCTTCCGGTTGATTCAGAATGGATCTGTTTTGTCGCCAGTAAGGGTAAAAATGCGGACCGGAATGCTGAATATGCTGGTTTAACAGGCAATTAATGCTGTTTTTTTCAGCCAGAAGCCACTTAAGCACCTCGCCGCTAATTGTGATAAAATAACATCACTTATCCAGCGGAGAATTTTCATGACAACCATGACGACGCAGCAAATTCTGACCCAGGCCGAAAAAATGTGCCTGCAGCGCGGTGTGCGTCTGACGTCGCAGCGTGCTGAAGTGCTGCGCCTGATGGCCGAACAGCCTGGCTCCATCAGCGCCTACGATCTGCTGGACCAGCTGCGGGTCAGTGAACCTCAGGCCAAACCGCCTACGGTTTACCGGGCGCTCGATTTCCTGCTGGAACAGGGCTTTATCCATCGTGTGGAGTCCAATAATAGCTACGTAATGTGTCACCATTTTGAAGCACCAGCACATACCTCGGTGATGCTGGTCTGCGATCGCTGTGCCGCCGTCACAGAAAAACAGGCGCAGGGCGTGGAGACCATTATCACGACGCTGGCGGGCGAAGCGCGGTTTGCTCTGCGTCATAGCGTGATCGAAGCGCATGGGTTGTGTGAAAACTGTGCGGAAGTAGCAGCCTGTACGCATCATGAAAGCTGTGAACATGATCATCAGGATGAGGGAAAAAAGCGGGGAAAACGGGGCTAGCGGCAACGCCTGAAGGCAGTTCCGGTGAGGCCTCACCGGAACAGAGGCTTGATTACCAGCGGTAATCTTTGTTGTGCGTTTCCCAGTCCGTTACTTCGCGCTCTGCTTCATCTTTCGCATAGCCGTAACGCTCCTGAATTTTACCCACCAGCTGATCGCGTTTACCTTCGATTACCTGCATGTCGTCGTCGGTCAGCTTGCCCCATTTCTCTTTCATCTTGCCTTTGAACTGCTTCCAGTTGCCGCTCGCTTCATCTTTATTCATGGCAGACCTCCAATCCTCGGGGTTTTATTAGCTGGCTACTCAACGTAACCTCGATACAAAGCGCTACTTAACTGCGCTGTATAGCGTTAATAGTAGTCGGTTTATTCCAGTTAGCAGAATAATACAGAATAATCTGTATCCTTTTGCCACCGCAGCTGGATCACGCCTCAAACCAGCTGTTCTGACGCCAGTGCCGGCGCCAGATGAGCCAGAGCGTCAGGCCCCGCAGCGCCAGAAACACGGTGACCGCCAGCCACAGTCCGTGGTTACCCAGCAGCGGTACGCTCAGCAGCGTCAGAAAGTAGCCCGCAGCGGCCATAACCATGCTGTTGCACATGTCACGACCGCGCGTTGCGCCGATAAACATACCATCCAGCAGGTAGCACCAGACGCCCGCCAGCGGCATGATCACCTGCCAGATCAGATAGCGATCGGCAGTCTGTTGCAGGGAGGTAAGTGAGGTCAGCAACGTTACGATCTGCGGGCCAGCGACCGCATAGACCAGTGAGAAGAACAGTGCAACGGCCACCGCCTGACGACAGGCAGCGTGCCAGACGCGCAGCAGTTTGCTGCCATCTTTTGCGCCATGTGCCTCACCGGCAAACGCCTCTACCGCATAGGCAAAGCCATCCAGTGCGTAAGCGGTGAAGGTAATAAACATCAGTAAGACGGCGTTTACCGCGACCACGTCGGGGCCGAGTCGTGCGCCCAGCACGGTCAGCGAGGCGAAACAGAGTTGCAGCATCAGGGAGCGCAGCATGATATCCCGGTTGAGGCGCAGCAGCCGGGCTGTGTCACCGCGCCAGCTCTGTTTCAGCAGGGCTGGCGTGATGCCGTGCCGTTTCAGTACCCGCCAGACCATGATACTGCCGACGCCCAGCGTGATATATTCGGCCAGTGCCGTGGCAGTGGCCGCACCCGCGACACCCCAGTGCCGCCCCATGACCAGCCAGAGATCGAGCACGATATTCACCAGATTCCCCACCACCAGCAGGATCACCGGCGCGCGTGCATACTGCACGCCCAGCAGCCAGCCCAGAATCACCAGGTTTGCCAGCGTGGCCGGCGCACTGAGCCAGCGAATCTGAATAAATTGTGCCGCCTGCGCCAGAACCTCGGGACTGCCGCCGACCAGCTGTGTCGCCAGCCGGATAATCGGATAGCGTAAGGCGATAAACAGCACACCAGCCAGCAGCGCAATCATCAGCGGCTGGACCAGCGCCCGCGCCAGCGCCGTCCTGTCGCCTGCACCCAGCGCCTGCGCCGTGAGGCCAGTGGTGCTCATTCGCAGAAAAAGCAGCAGCATAAAGAGGAAACTGGTGACGGTGGTCCCGACCGCGACTCCGCCAAGATAGACAGGGCTGTCGAGATGACCAATAACTGCGGTATCGACCACGCCCAGTAAGGGCACGGTGATATTTGAAAGGATCATCGGCAGCGCAAGCCGCCAGAGATTTTTATCGGTTGCCGTGATAAAGCGCATTCGCCGTTCCGTGCTCAGTGTCGCTGGGCAAACAGGGCCGCAGCAAAATCAGGGCAGACAGAATAGCATCAGAGAGGGCGAATGCACGCGGGCATAAAATCAGAGCCACTCGCCGTTGCGAACCACGCCTACCGCCAGACCTTCAATGGTCAGCGACTGCGCACGGGTATCAACCACGATCGGATCAAACTCGCTGTTTTCAGGCAGCAGATGGACGATAGCCCCCTGCTTTTTCCAGCGCTTCACCGTAACTTCATCATCAATGCGCGCCACGACAACCTGCCCATTACGCACATCCTGGGTTTTATGCACCGCGAGCAAATCGCCATCCATAATCCCGATATCTTTCATCGACATTCCACTGACGCGCAGCAGAAAGTCAGCCGACGGCTTAAACAGGCCCGGATCCACCTTGTAGTGGGTTTCGATATGTTCCTGCGCCATGATCGGCTCACCGGCAGCGACCCGGCCAATCAGCGGTAAGCCTTCTGAGGCTTCTTCTTCCATCAACAGACGGATGCCGCGCGAGGCGCCGGACACGATCTCGATGACGCCTTTACGCGCCAGCGCTTTCAGGTGCTCTTCTGCCGCATTCGGCGAACGGAATCCCAGCTGCGCGGCAATCTCCGCACGCGTAGGCGGCATGCCTGTTGAAGTAATATGGTCGCGAATCAGGTCATAGACCTGCTGCTGCCTGCTGGTTAATGCTTTCATCCCGCCCCCTGGTTGTTTATACAGTCGCTGTGAGTATATACAGGTATTGGCGAAATGGAAACCGATTGTCCCGCAAAACGCGGCTTCCGACGCGATATGGAACGCTTATCGCAAATGTGTCCAGAGCAGCGCGATCCAGACAAACAGCGCCAGTAAAATGGTGATCAGCACGGCGGCCGACCCCATATCTTTCGCCCGACCGGCCAGGGGATGAAGCTCCTGACCGATGCGGTCAACCACAGATTCAATCGCGCTGTTAAGGATTTCGACAATCACCACCAGCACCACGGAGCCAATCATGAGGATACGGGAGACGACATCCACATCCAGCCAGCAGGCGATAACGATGGCGGCCAGCGCGGCCAGCGCTTCCTGGCGAAATGCCGCTTCATGCTGCCAGGCAGCACGCAGCCCCTGCCATGAGTAACCTGCGGCTTTAACTATTCTGATAAGTCCGGTGGCATTATTTGCCATGATGGGGGAACCCTTTCATCGTATTGACGTCAATGTCTGGGCTGCGTGCAATTAGCACCACCACAGATCTTCGCTGCACTTTCTGGTATGCTTGCGGCGCTTTGCTAACAAGAGGCTTCATGTTGTCTATGTCAGGTTGGCGTAAACTTTATTACAAACTGCTTAATTTACCACTGTCGTTTTTGGTAAAAAGTAAGGCCATTCCGGCCGATCCCGTTTCAGAACATGGCCTGGATCCGACCCGGCCTATTATGTATGTTTTGCCTTACGATTCGAAGGCCGACTTACTGACTTTGCGTGCCCAGTGTCTGCGACATCATCTGCCCGATCCGCTCTCTCCACTGGAGATTGACGGTTCGCTGCTGCCGCGTCACGTTTTTATTCACGATGGCCCACGCGTCTTCCCCTATTTTGTGCCCAGCGTCGAATCTGTGAAAATCTTTCACGACTATCTCGATCTGCATCGAAACAATCCCACGCTGGATATTCAGATGCTGCCGGTCACCGTGATGTTTGGCCGCGCGCCCGGACGTGAAGTGCAGGGTGAAGCGACGCCGCATCTGCGGGTCCTGAACGGCGTACAGAAATTCTTTGCCGTCATCTGGCACGGGCGCGACAGTTTTGTCCGCTTCTCGCCCACCGTCTCGCTGCGCCGCATGGCAACCGAACACGGAACGGACAAGTCGATCGCCCAGAAGCTGGCCCGCGTGGCCCGCATTCATTTTGCCCGCCAGCGGCTGGCCGCGATTGGCCCGCGTTTACCGGCGCGTCAGGATCTCTTTAATCGTCTGCTGCAGTCCAAAGCGATTGAAAAAGCGGTTGAAGATGAAGCCCGCAGCAAAAAAATCTCCCATGAGAAAGCGCAGCAGAATGCCATCGAGATGATGGAAGAGATTGCGGCCAACTTCTCCTACGAAGCGATTCGCGTGACTGACCGGGTAATGGGCTGGCTCTGGAGCCGCCTCTATCAGGGCATCAACGTCAACGGCGGCGAAAAAGTGCGTCAGCTGGCGCAGGATGGTCATGAGATCGTCTACGTGCCCTGCCACCGCAGCCACATGGATTATCTGCTGCTTTCTTACGTGCTCTACCATCAGGGACTGGTGCCGCCGCATATCGCAGCCGGGATCAACCTTAACTTCTGGCCGGCAGGCCCGATTTTCCGTCGTCTGGGCGCGTTCTTTATCCGCCGTACCTTTAAAGGCAACAAGCTCTACGCCACGGTGTTCCGCGAATACCTCGGCGAGCTGTTTACCCGCGGCTATTCGGTTGAGTACTTCGTTGAAGGGGGCCGCTCACGCACCGGTCGCCTGCTGGACCCGAAAACCGGCACTCTGGCGATGACGCTGCAGGCGATGCTGCGCGGCGGAAACCGCCCGATCACGCTGGTGCCGATCTACATCGGCTATGAGCACGTGATGGAAGTGGGGACTTACGCCAAAGAGCTGCGCGGCGCAGCGAAAGAGAAAGAGGGCTTCATGCAGATGGTGCGTGGCTTACGCAAGCTACGCAATCTCGGTCAGGGCTACGTTAACTTTGGCGAGCCGATGCCGCTGGTCAACTATCTCAACAAGCGCGTGCCCGAATGGCGCGATGCCATTGATCCCATTGAGCCGCAGCGCCCAAGCTGGTTAACGCCGACCGTCAATGATATTGCAGCCAGTCTGATGGTGCGTATCAATGAAGCGGGCGCAGCCAATGCCATGAACCTCTGCGTCACGGCCCTGCTTGCCTCACGTCAGCGCTCACTCACCCGCGAACAGCTGATTGAACAGCTGGCATGCTATACCCAGCTTCTGCGCAACGTCCCCTATTCACCCAACGCGACGGTGCCCGATCTCACCGCGGAAGCGCTGCTGGATCATGCCATGGGCATGAACAAGTTTGAGAGTGAAAAGGACAGTATCGGCGACATCATCATTCTGCCGCGCGAGCAGGCGGTGCTGATGACCTACTATCGCAACAACATTCATCACATGCTGGTGATGCCGTCGCTGATTGCCGCCATTGTTCAGCAGCACCAGACGCTGAGCGAAGCCGAACTGCTGCGTCAGGTGAGCCTGATCTATCCGATGCTGAAGAGTGAGCTGTTCCTGCGCTGGCAGACCGATGAACTGCCGCAACTGCTGACCGATCTGTGTCAGGAGCTGGCGCGTCAGGGCCTGATCACGCGTGAAGCCGGTGAGCTGCGCTTTACTGCGGCACGCTATCGCACGCTGCAGCTGCTGGCGGCCGGGGTGCGTGAAACGCTGCAGCGTTACGCTATCACCTTCTCAATTCTCAGCGCCAAGCCGACGATTAACCGCGGCACGCTGGAAAAAGAGAGCCGGACGCTGGCACAGCGACTGTCAGTACTGCACGGCATCAATGCACCGGAGTTCTTCGACAAAGCCGTCTTCACCTCGCTGGTGCTGACGCTGCGCGATGAAGGGTATATCAGTGACAGCGGCGATGCCGATGTCACGCAGACCCAGGCGACCTGGCATATCCTGGCGGATCTGGTGACCAATGACGTTCGCATGACGATTGAAACCGCCGTGGCGCACGACTGACACCTGCGTACAGCAAAAAAGGCGACCTCATAAGGTCGCCTTTTTTATGCCCAAAACTTCGGAGCAAAAGAGATCTGGAAGCAATAAACAGGCTCAACACGCCGGGAACACGGTCAGAAGAGGAAAGCGTCCCGCGCCACGGATGGCGCGGGCCGAGCATGACAGGGATGGCGGCTTTTGCGTCTTTCCGATCTGATCGTGTTTCCTGCGCACGCTCGATCTCGCCGCTAAATGAGCCTTTTTACACCCAAAACTTTCAGAACAGCTGGCTGAACGGCGGCGTATTCATCAGCACGCCCAGGAACAGCACCATCCCGACATAGTTGTTATTCAGGAACGCCTGAAAACAGAGCTGACGCTCGCGCCCGGCGATCAACTTCTGCTGATAAACAAACAGCGCCGCCGCCAGCAGCAGCGTCCAGTAGAAAGCGCCATTCAGATGCAGCAGCATCCCCACCAGCGCCATCAGCACCAGCGTCGCCAGCTGCAGCAGGCCGATAATCAGCTTGTCGAAACGGCCAAACAGAATCGCGGTCGACTTCACGCCAATCTTCAGATCGTCATCCCGATCCACCATCGCATACTGCGTATCGTAGGCGACCGTCCAGCAGATGTTGGCAATAAAGACCAGCCAGCAGACGAGAGGTAAGGACTCACTAACTGCGGACCACGCCATAGGAATTGCCCAGCCAAAGGCAGCGCCCAGTACCACCTGCGGCAGATGGGTATAGCGTTTCATAAAGGGATAAACCCAGGCCAGCGCCAGCCCCACGACGGAGAGCATAATCGTCATCAGGTTCATGGTCAGCACCAGCGCAAAGGCCGCCAGTGCCAGGATCACAAACAGCAGCTTCGCCTCTCTGGCGCTCACCGCTCCGCTGGCCAGAGGGCGGTGCTTCGTGCGCTCGACATGACCATCCACCTTACGGTCGGCATAGTCATTAATCACACAACCCGCCGCGCGCATCACAAACACCCCGGCGACAAAGACCGCCAGCACCGGCAGCGGCGGCACGGCCCTGTCTGCCAGCCACAACGCCCAGAGCGTGGGCCACAGCAGCAGCAGCGTCCCGATCGGTTTGTCGATACGCATCAGACGGGCATACGCCCGCCATTTCATCGTCATACTCGTTTGCACTACAGAGCCCTCAATCCCGATCGCGATAGAATGGCGATGCGGGTAAAAACAGTTCAGTCAACAGCAGCGGTTTGCCGGAGAGACGCAGGCGTGAACGCCGCCCCCATAATCCCTCCACCTGCCCCGGTTCGATAAAATCACGTGTCAGGGTCGACGCGGAGAAAAGATAGCGGCCCAGAGGACGGGTGCCGAGCTGTTGCAGCATCGCCTCCGGCCCGTTGAGAGTGCTTTCCGGTACCAGTGTGCGGCCAGCCAGCCAGGGCTGACCGTCGCCAGACAGCAGCACTTCCCGCAGCCAGAAGCGTTCATCGTCCGGCAACAGCGCCTTTTCCTCGCCCAGTTCGCGGGCGTCGATAAAGCCTTCACGCAGCGGCTGTACCGTGACCCGCTGACAATGCTGCTCAAAGCGGCGCGTCATTGAGTCCTCCTCCATCAGCCAGTCAAGCTGGGCGGGCGCAGGGGCTGCCTGCGACGGAGAAAGCCAGTTGAGCGCACGTAATAAGCTGAGCGCGTCTTGCGACATAGCACCACTCCCAGTAATTTTCAGGTCGGTAGTTTAGCGCAGAGACGCGATGCGAACACCTGCCGTCGTAGCCAACGGCAGAGAGATTACTCGCGTTTGAGCCGGTTGCTGTTTGCCAGCCACAGCGTGACCACCAGAATCAGTATCGCGGCCGAGTAACAGAGCGTATCGAAGGGATTTTTATGGTCGACGATGATCAGGCGGATAATGGCCGTGATCCCGATATAGACAAAGTAGCGCAGCGGAAAGTGATAACCCGACTGAAAGTACTTCACAATCAGCGCAATAAACTCGAAATAGAGGAAATAGATGACGATTCCCTCAATCAGCAGGTAGGAAGAGGCCTGCTCGCCGGTGTTGAACAGTACGTTTGCCAGGTGGATTGTCTCTTTGCCCAGGAAGACGATAAGGATGATCGCCAGACTCAGCAGACCCAGATTGAGCACCCACTGCAGCAGCGTGGCAAGGTGGCGGGCAAACGGATTTTTTTCACTCATGTTGCGCCTTAAAAAAGAGTTATCAGCGCAGGCTATCATGCGCGAGTGTGACACAAATCACAATATTGACTCAGGCCTCCACATCCACACAGAGCGCATCGTAACGCCAGTATTCGCAGTCACAATCAATGACTTCCCGATGCTGATTGCGATTGATACGGGTGATTAGCAGGCCGGGGCTGCCGGATGCCACATTCAGCGTCGGCGCGGCAATCTCCGGCAACGGACCGGGCAGGATGGTGAAACGCGCTCCGCCGTAACGGATGCCGTAACGCTGGTCGTAGAGATCGGTCAGTGAACATGTCAAATCTTCGCCAAGTAAACCCGGGAAAAACCGGGGATTGAGGTAGTGTTCGACATAGAGCACCGCGCGGCCATCAATGCGCCGCAGGCGGCGGATGCAGTAAACCGCCGTACCCGGCGCCAGCTGTAAGGCGGTCGCCACGCTGTCGTGCGCCGTGACCGCTTCGGCGGCAATCACTTCGGTGGTTGCCTGCCGTCCCTGCGCGCGCGCCATGGCATGAAAATGGCTGTGATGCAGCGGGTTATAGATCAGCCGCGGTGGCGCAATAAACCAGCCGCGCCGCAGCTCCCGGTAGATCACCCCCTGCGCTTCCAGCTTGCCCAGGGCTTCCCGCAGGGTAATGCGGGTGGTGCTGAACGCCTCGCTCAGGGCGCGCTCGGCGGGCAGGCGTCCGCCGCTGAACTCGCCAGAGTGAATGCGCGTCAGCAGGGCGCTGGCAATCGCATCCGCCGATTTGAGTACTGGTGACGCCACAACATTCGCCTCATTTTAGTGCGACCCCGCACGCTTACTGTTCAGGTAACAGCGTCAGCGACCAGCTGACGGGTCGCCGTTTTCTTTACCCATCCCCCGCTCCGCGCCGCCTTGTCATAAATCGTTCACAGTCAGGGGCTACATTGGCTCGGTTCTTGCTGGACTAGACCAGACAGGCCCATCAACTTACACCCGGAGCAACTGAGATGAAAGCGTTTATCGCCTCTGTAGTAGCCAGTGCTGTTGTGCTTACCCTGCCCGTCGCGCAGGCCGCCGATAACGACCTTGCCGCGCTGGAAAAAGCCGCGCGCAGTGAAGGTCAGGTCAACAGCGTCGGAATGCCGGACAGCTGGGCCAACTGGAAAGATACCTGGCGTGACATCAGCAGCAAATATGGCCTGAAGCACAGCGACACGGATATGTCGTCAGCCCAGGAGCTGGCCAAATTTGAGGCGGAGAAAGAGAACGCCAGTGCTGACATCGGTGACGTTGGTGCCGCCTTTGGGCCCATCGCCGTGGCTAAAGGTGTGACCCAGCCCTATAAACCAACCCACTGGGATCAAATCCCGGACTGGGCCAAAGATAAAGAGGGGCACTGGGCGCTGGCCTATACCGGCACCATCGCCTTTCTGATCGACAAGCAGCAGGTGAAAGATATTCCCCACAGCTGGGCCGATCTGAAGAAAGGTAAGTATGTGGTTACTATCGGCGACGTCGGCGTGGCAGCTCAGGCGGCTAACGGCGTACTGGCGGCAAACTACGCGCTGGGCGGCGATGAGAAGAACCTGAAACCGGCGCTGGCCTTCTTTGCCGACCTGGCAAAACAGGGGCGTCTCGGCGTGACCGATCCGGTGATTGCCAACATTGAAAAGGGCGAAGTGCAGATGGCGGTCGTGTGGGACTTTAACGCCCTTAACTACCGCGATCAGATCGACAAAACGCGCTACGAGGTCGTAATCCCTTCTGACGGCTCCGTGACCTCCGGCTACACCACCCTCATTAACAAATACGCGAAACACCCTGCGGCAGCGAAACTGACCCGCGAATATATCTTTTCCGATCAGGGACAGATCAATCTGGCGAAAGGCTATGCCCGCCCGATCCGTGCTGAGCATCTGACGCTGCCGGCGGACGTTCAGGCTCGCCTGCTGCCACAGTCGGAATATCAACATGCCCGTCCGGTTAAGGACCAGGCTGCGTGGGATAAATCGTCGAAAATGCTGCCGCGCCTGTGGCAGGAAAACGTCATCATCAACATGCAGCAGTAGTCTCTGGCGGGGAGAACGGAATGAAAACGATTCTGGTGGTGCTGGACGGTCTGAGCAATCAGGTCGCACAACATGCAATGGGTTATCTGCATGCCGAATGTTCGCAGGGCAGCGGCTTCTACTACCCTATGACCTGTGAGCTGCCGTCACTGTCTCGCCCGCTTTATGAGTGCATTCTGACCGGTGTTCCGCCGGTCAGAAGCGGCATTATTCATAATGGCGTCAGCCGGCTGAGTCGCGAACGCAGCGTGTTTCACTTTGCGCGGGCCGCCGGACTGACGACGGCGGCCGCTGCCTATCACTGGGTGAGCGAGCTGTATAACCGGACGCCGTTCGTCGCGGCGCGCGACCGGCACACCGACGCGCCGGACCTGCCCATCCAGTATGGCCATTTTTACTCTGATGACAGCTATCCCGACTCGCATCTGTTTGAAGATGCAGAGAGCCTGCGGCTGCGCCACGATCCCGATTTTCTGTTGATCCACCCGATGAACATCGACGATGCCGGGCACAAGTCGGGCCTCTGCTCGCCGCAGTATCGTAACCGGGCACGCATCGCCGATGGCCTGCTCTCGCAGTGGATGCCGCAGTGGCTGGCGGAGGGTTATCAGGTGATGGTCACCGCCGATCACGGCATGAACGACGATCGCTCCCACGGCGGGATTCTGCCGGAGGAAACCACCGTGCCGCTGTTTGTCTTTGGCCGCGCGTTCTCGCTGCAGCCGGACCTTGCGCCGCAGCAGACTGACCTCTGCGGCACCCTGTGCGAGCTGCTGGCGGTCGCGCATGACAAGCCGGTCTGTCGCGGGCTGCTGGTGGAGCGGTCACAATGAAAGGCAAAGGGATCGCGCTGTTGCTGCTGCTGCCTTTTTCCCTGTTCTGGATCGCCTTTCAGCTGGCCCCGCTGGTGTGGATCGCCATCAACAGCTTCTGGAGCGAAATGAACAGCCGGTGGGGCTGGGATAACTATCAGGATATCCTGACCTCACCCTTCTATCAGCAGGCGTTCCGCTTTTCGCTGGATATCTCGCTCTGGTCAAGCCTGTATGGATTACTGATTGCGCTGGTGACCGGCTATTCACTGCATCAGCTCGGCGGCGGACGGCTGCAGCGCTTTCTGCTCTCCTTTACCAACATGACCAGTAATTTTGCCGGTGTGCCCCTGGCCTTTGCCTTTGTGATCCTGCTGGGGCTGAACGGCTGCCTGACGCTGCTGCTGCGCCACTATGGTGTGATTGAGAGCTTCCGGCTCTTCTCGCGTAACGGCATGGTGCTGGTCTACACCTGGTTCCAGATCCCGCTTGGCGTGCTGCTGCTCTATCCGGCGTTCGACGGGCTGAAAAAAGAGTGGCAGGAATCGGCGGCGCTGCTGGGTGCCAGCCGCTGGCGCTACGGATGGCACATCGGGCTGCCGATTCTCTTTCCGGCGCTGATCGGAACCTTTGTCATCCTGCTGGCAAATGCGCTGGGCGCTTACGCCACGATTTACGCCCTGACCACCGGAAACTTCAACGTGGTGCCAGTGCGCATTGCCGCGCTGGTCTCCGGCGATATTTCGCTGGACCCTGCCACCGGCAGCGCGCTGGCCATGCTGCTGGTGGCAATCATGGCGCTGATCACCCTGGTGCAGCAGTATCTGGTGCGCCGCAGCTATCTCAATGCGAAGCAGCCATAACAGGAGCCGCCATGTCACGCGCCGAACATCTTTATCATCGCCTCATGGTCGGGCTGCTTTTTACCCTGCTGGCGCTGCCGCTGCTGGCCACGCTGCTCTATGCGCTCTCATCCGACTGGAGCAACACCATTCTGCCGCAGGGCTATAGCCTGAAGTGGTTCATCCAGCTCTGGAGCGACCCGCGCTTTCTGACGGCACTGGGGCACTCTCTGCTGATCTGCTTTGGCGCGCTGCTCTTCTCGCTGGTGCTGGTGCTGCCTGCCATGTTTGTGATCGCTTACTATTATCCGCGGCTGGATGCGGTCATGAACGTGCTGATCCTGATGCCATTCGCCGTGCCGCCCGTTGTGTCGTCGGTGGGTCTGCTGCAACTCTACTCCGCCTCCCCGCTAATGCTGACCGGTACACCCTGGATTTTAATCGGCTGCTATTTCACTATCGCGCTGCCCTTTATCTATCGGGCGCTGGCAAACAATATGCAGGCAATCAACCTCAAAGAGCTGATCGATGCCGCACAGCTGCTGGGCGCCAGCACCTGGCAGGCGGCGCTGTGGGTCGTGCTGCCCAACCTGCGTAAGGGGATGCTGATTGCCGTCCTGCTCTCGTTCTCCTTTCTGATCGGCGAGTTTGTCTTCGCCAACATTCTGGTCGGCAACCGCTACGAAACCCTGCAGGTCTACCTCTTCAACATGCGCAACGGCAGCGGTCACTTCACCAGCGCACTGGTGATCTCCTATTTCGTCGTCGTGCTGCTGGTCACCTGGCTGGCTAACGCCCTGAATCCTGAACGAGGCTGAATATGAGTTATCTGGAAGTCAGAGAGCTGAACAAGTCCTATGGACCCACACCCATTTTTGAACAGATCGATTTCAGCGCCGCAGAAGGGGAATTTGTTACCCTGCTGGGCCCCAGCGGCTGCGGCAAATCGACGCTGCTGCGCTGTCTGGCGGGATTAACCGACGTCGACAGCGGTGAAATCCGGCTGGAGGGCAACGATATCGTGCCGCTGGCCCCGCAGAAGCGGGCCATCGGCATGGTGTTTCAGAGCTATGCGCTGTTTCCTAATATGACGGTGGAGAAGAACGTCGCGTTTGGCCTGAAGATGCAGAAACTGCCCGAGGCGCAGATCCGTCAGCGGGTCATGGAGGGACTGGAGCTGGTGGAACTGAGTGACTATGCACACCGATATCCGCATCAGCTCTCGGGCGGGCAGTGTCAGCGCGTGGCGCTGGCGCGTTCGCTGGTGACGCGCCCGCGTCTGCTGCTGCTGGATGAGCCGCTGTCGGCGCTGGACGCGCGCATTCGTCGCCACCTGCGCGATCAGATTCGGCGCATCCAGCGCGAACTGAAGCTGACCACCCTCTTCGTCACCCACGATCAGGAGGAGGCGCTGACGCTCTCCGACCGTATCGTGCTGATGAATCGCGGGAAAATCGTGCAGAACGGCGATGCGGAGGCGCTTTATACTCAGCCTGTCGATCTCTTTGCTGCCGGGTTCATTGGCAACTACAACCTGCTGAGCGCCGCAGAGGCGACGCGGCTGACTGGCCAGTCCTTCGCCAGCCAGGTCGCCATTCGCCCTGAATCGATGCGCTTTACCGCGCCGGGCCAGGGGATCCCCGCTGAAATCCTCAGCCACAGCCTGCTGGGCAACGTCATCCGCTACCGTATCCGGGCAAACAGGGTCGAACTTTCGGTGGATGTGCTTAACCGCTCGGCGGCTGATTTGCACCCCGCTGGCAGTCAGATTGGTCTACAATTGGAGATGTCGACTTTGCGCCAGGTGGCTTAAAACACAGGAAAAAATCACGCACAGCGCGGCAATCCCCTTCGCAGATTGCGCTTCCCGTCAGGCTGGCAGTCTGTGTTTTGCGCCTGACGAACGAGGAGCGCCGCCCCGTGTTAACTCTGCTTAATCTGCTCTCTGCTGTGGCCCTGCTGGTCTGGGGCACCCACATCGTGCGAACCGGTATCATGCGGGTCTACGGCGCGGATCTGCGGCGGGTTCTGAGCCGCAGCATCGAAAAAAAACCGATGGCCTTTCTGGCAGGCATTGGCGTCACCACGCTGGTGCAGAGCAGTAATGCGACGACATTACTGGTCACCTCTTTCGTGGCGCAGAATCTGGTCAGCCTGACACCCGCCCTGGTCGTCATCCTGGGCGCCGATGTCGGCACGGCGATCATGGCGCGTATTCTGACGTTTGATCTCTCCTGGCTCTCACCGCTGTTTATCTTCTTTGGCGTGGTGTTTTTCCTCAGCCGCAAGCAGACGCGCGCCGGCCAGCTGGGTCGCGCCAGCATCGGTCTGGGTCTGATCCTGCTGGCGCTGCAGCTGATCGTTGCCGCGGCGCGCCCGATAACTCAGGCTGCCGGTGTCCAGGTCCTCTTCTCCAGCCTGACCGGCGACGTGATGCTCGACGCGCTGCTGGGCGCGGTCTTCGCCATCATCAGCTACTCCAGCCTGGCCGCCGTGCTGATCACCGCCACGCTGACCGCAACGGGCGTGATCTCGTTCAAGGTGGCGCTCTGTCTGGTCATCGGTGCCAATCTGGGCAGCGGCCTGCTGGCGATGATCAACGCCAGCGGCTCGAATGCGGCGGGCAAACGCGTGGCGCTTGGGAGCCTGTTGTTCAAACTGATCGGCTGCATCCTGGTCCTGCCGTTTGTCGATATCGTGGCGAGCTGGCTCGATAAGCTACCGGTTAACGACGAAGAGTTAGTGATCTTCTTCCATGTGTTTTACAACCTGATCCGCTGTGTGGCGATGGTCCCCCTGACTGATCAGATGGCGCGTCTCTGCCGTCGCCTGATCGCCGACGATGTCGACACCGCGCTGCATCTTAAACCCAGACACCTCGATCGCAGCGCGCTGGATACGCCCGCGCTGGCGCTGGTCAATGCGGCTCGCGAGGCGCTGCGCATCGGGGATGTGCTGGAGCAGATGCTGGAGGCGTTCAACAAAGTGGTGCATGGCGAATCCCGCGAGGAGCGCACGGTCCGGCGGCTGGATGATGATGTGGATGTGCTCTACACCGCCATTAAGCTCTATCTGGCACGAATGCCGAAAGAGGATCTGCCGGAAGAGGACTCCCGCCGCTGGGGAGAGATCATTGAGATGTCGCTGAACCTGGAGCAGGCCGGAGACATCATTGAGCGGATGAGCAGCGATGTGGCGGACAAGTCCCTGGCCGCCGGCCGCGCCTTCTCTGCCGAAGGCTTAAAAGAGCTGGAGGGGCTGCAGGAGCTGTTGCTCGCTAACCTCAGAATGAGTCTGTCGGTGTTTCTGTCGCACGATGTCACCAGCGCCAGACGTCTGCGTCGGGCGAAACATCGCTTCCGCCTGATGATCAGGCGCTATTCACACGCGCATGTCGATCGTCTGCATCAGCAGAACGTGCAGAGCATCGAAACCAGTTCACTCCATCTTGGTCTGCTCGGGGATATGAAACGTCTTAACTCGCTGTTCTGCAGCGTGGCCTATACCGTACTGGAGCAACCCGACGATGAGCGTGACTACGAATAGGTCCTGAATCGACGGTTGCGCCGTAGGGCGACGCAACCGGGATCGTCCCGCTATCCTGCGAGGTTACGGGGCCTTCTTCTTAATCGCTTTTCCTGACCAGTAACCTGCCAGCAGTGAGCCTGAGAGGTTATGCCACACCGAGAACAGCGCGCCTGGCAGGGCGGCCAGCGGCGAGAAGTAGAGTTTGCCCAGCGTCGCCGCCAGACCGGAGTTTTGCATGCCCACTTCCAGCGCCAGGGTGCGGCAGGTCGACTCATCAAAGCCAAACAGCTTACCGCCCCAGTAACCGCCCAGCAGACCGATCGCGTTATGCAGGATCACCGCTGCAATCACCATCAGACCTACCGAGCCGATAAAGCCCTGGCTGCCCGCCACAACCGCGCTGATGATCAGCAGAATGCAGATCATCGAAAATGCAGGCAGCCACGGCTCCACCCGGCGAACCACGCTGTTCATGCTGTGATGAATGATCAGTCCCAGGGTAATCGGGATCACGACGATCTTCACGATGCTCAGCAGCATACCTGCCACATCCACCTGAATATGGGTGTCAACATAGAAGCGGGTCAGCAGCGGCGTAGCAAAAACGCCCACCAGGGCTGAAACCGAGGAGATAGTCACTGACAGCGCCACATCCCCTTTGGCCAGATAGATCATGACGTTGCTGGCGGTACCGCTGGCCACGCTGCCGACCAGGATCATGCCGGCGGCCAGATCGGGCGGCATATTGAACAGTTTTGCCAGCCCCCAGGCCGCGAGCGGCATGACCAGATAGTGCAGAAAGGTCCCGGCAATGACCGGCGCAGGCCGGATAAGTACCCGTTTGAAATCATCGATATTCAGGGTCACCCCCATGCCGAACATAATCAGCATCAGCAGATAAGTGACCCAGGGTCCGATGCCGAGAAAGGTGCCGGGCGAGAAATACGCAGCGGCAGATAATAACACGGCCCAGAGCGGGAACAGGCGGGTCAGGGTGGCAAGCATAGCCAGACTTCCTTATAAGAATGTGATGTTTTATGCAGCGTTGCCTTAGCGATACGTCATGCAGGAACGACTGCCGTGACGAGGGCGGAATCATAACATCTCATGATCGGGACGTAAGGCGAAGATAGAGCAAGGCGGGAAAATGCGGATTGACTGCTGCCGATCTACAGAATATCGACGAAATTACGCTGCTTTTACCTGTTAACTGTGGCAGATCACACCAGCCGCAATCGGCATCAACCAGAGCATCTGCAGCTGAACCTATGCCAGACTCGCGAAATCGATCCACCGCCCGGAAAGGCTGCGGGCAGACGAGTATGCCCGCAAGCGTCCACTGCCCCAGCAACCCCGAATTGCCTGTCATTCACTGCCGCTGAATGAGTCAGGTCAGCGACGGGATTGTCAATCCTGCGCAGCGCAGCGCAGAGGGTCGAAGGTGAGCAGGAAAGCGCGCGTCGCCTTGTGACGGGGACAGGCTGAAATAACGATCTGATGGCATGAACAGGACGCGTAACGCTAAACGACCGTCCAGAGGCGGCCCGTTCAGTCAGGCTCTCAGGCCGCGTGAAGGCGGCCTGAGAACAGCGTGCTTACTCGAACAGATTATGATGCAACGTCCGCACCACGCTTTCCGCATCGTTGCCAGGCACCAGGAAGCAGAGGTTGTAGCTGCTGGCACCGTAGCAGATCATCCGCAGGTTGAAGGGATCAAGTACCCCAAACACCTCTTTGCCAACGCCGCAGGCTTTTGACAGCTGGTTGCCAATAATCGCCACCAGCGCCAGATCTTCTTCCACTTCAACCCGGCACAGCGACGAGAGTTCCGTCAGCAGCGCCTGGGTCAGCAGGCTGCCACTGGTCGAGGTAGAGCCGGTGGTATCAAGAGTCAGCGCCACGCTCACTTCGGAGGTGGTAATGAGATCAACAGAGACGTTGTGACGCGCCAGAATCGCGAAAAGCTCAGCGAGGAACCCAAATGTGTGCAGCATGTTCAGGCTGTGCAGCGTTAACAGCGTCTGCTTGCGGCGCAGGGCCAGCGCCCGGAACAGCGGCGGGTTACGGGTTTCATTGCAGACGCGGGTGCCGCCTGCTGCCGGGTCCTTGCTGGATCCGACAAAGACCGGAATGCCGCGACGTACGGCGGGCAGCAGCGTGGCCGGATGCAGCACTTTTGCACCGAATGTCGCCATTTCGGCCGCTTCTTCGAACGTAATCTCATCGATGCGTTTTGCCGTCGGCACCACGCGGGGATCGGTGGTATAGATGCCCGGTACGTCAGTCCAGATATCCACCCGCGCCGCATTGAGGGCTTCACCCAGCAGCGCCGCCGTGTAATCACTGCCGCCACGTCCTAAGGTCGTGGTGCGCCCTTCACTTTCGCTGCCAATAAAGCCCTGTGTCACCACCAGCGCCTGGCCGATGCGGGGCTGCAACTGTGCCGTCGCCTGCTCCGCCAGCACGGCGACATCTGGTGCGGCACGGCCAAAGTGGTCATCTGTACGCATCACTTTGCGGACATCAAACCACTCGGCGTTCACCTGGCGTTCACGCAGAATTTCCACAAACAGCAGCGTAGACATCAGCTCGCCGTGGCTGACCAGTTCATCGGTCAGGGCATGTGAGTTGGCCAGCGAAGCGGCTTCGGAGAGCATGCTGATGTTGTCGATCATCCGATCGATTTCATCGCGGATCACAGCCGGACGCTGCAGACGGTCAACGATGGCATACTGAATGCGACGGATATCCTCAAGCAGCACCGCACGCTGGGCAGCCGGCTGGCCTTCTGCCAGCGCCACCAGCAGATTGGTAATGCCCGCTGAGGCAGAAAGCACGACCAGACGCGTATTCGCATCCTGCAGGACGACATCGGCACTGCGGTTCATCGCTTCAAAATCGGCCACGCTGGTGCCGCCGAATTTTGCCACTATCAGAGTTTGAGACATGTAGGACCTCGTGTCAGGTTATCTTGTTCTCGCCGCAGAAAGGGTCGAGAAACATTCTTTCAGCCAGGCACAAGGAAAGAGCAGAAACGGGCAGACCAGATCGGATAGACGAGTCACCCAGAAGCGCCCCACCTTGCGAAACGTCGACTGCAGACGTTTCTGGTGACAACCCAGAGGATTCAGCCTCTGTAGCCGACAGACAACACACCGTGTGCTGAACCGCCTCGGCGTCGCTCCCCATCATGTGTTTTCACCGGATACGGTTCCTCCAACACACTGCCTGGGCGACGCGCCTCTTCTGGCTTGCGCACAGGTGCGCAAGTAGGCGCATAGATCTAGCCTTTTCTGGCCCTGCTGTCAACGCCAGTAAGGCCCGGATTGCCGCATCAGAAAACAAATTGCCCTGCGCCGCAGCGGCTAGAGTGCTTAATGGGTTCAGCTCATGCAGGTATCACTGATACCGCACAACGTTTTGTGCCGGCTTTCGCGGCACACTTTGCCACGTCGTGTTGCTGTGCCGCACGCCCCTTCGCGCCACGCAATGCTGGCGAAAAGCGGCCGGTGTTCCGTGCGTCAGCCCGACGGGCACTGACAAAATTTTTCCCTTTCAGTTACAACTGTGGTCATACTGAAACGCTAAACGGGCAGGATCTGCCCCCGATGGAATGACGGTTCTTAATATCAACAAGAGTGTTGCCATGAAAAATATCAATCCGACACAAACCGCAGCCTGGAAAGCGCTGCAACAGCATTTTGAGCAGATGAAATCGGTGGAAATTGCCGACCTGTTCGCCCAGGATGCCGATCGTTTTGCCAAATTCTCTGCCACCTTTGATGATCAGATGCTGGTGGATTTCTCCAAAAACCGCATCACCCAGGAAACCCTCGATAAGTTACAGGCGCTCGCGAGAGAGACCGATCTGAGCAGTGCCATTCACGCGATGTTTTCGGGCGAGAAAATTAACCGCACCGAAGATCGCGCGGTGCTGCATGTCGCCCTGCGCAACCGGAGCAACACGCCGATTCTGGTGGATGGCAAGGATGTGATGCCAGAGGTCAATGCGGTGCTGGAGAAGATGAAAGCCTTCTCCGAACGCATCATCAGCGGCGAATGGAAAGGCTATACCGGTAAGCCAATCACCGACGTGGTGAATATCGGTATCGGCGGCTCCGATCTGGGTCCGTTTATGGTGACGGAAGCGCTGCGCCCGTACAAAAACCATCTGAATATGCATTTTGTCTCCAACGTTGACGGCACCCACATCGCCGAAACGCTGAAAGATCTCAGCCCGGAAACCACGCTGTTCCTGGTCGCCTCAAAGACCTTCACCACGCAGGAAACCATGACTAACGCCCACAGCGCGCGCGACTGGTTCCTGAAGAGAGCCAGTGACCAGCAGCACGTTGCAAAACACTTCGCGGCACTGTCGACCAACGCCAAAGCGGTGGGTGAATTTGGTATCGATACCAACAATATGTTCGAATTCTGGGACTGGGTGGGCGGTCGCTATTCACTCTGGTCAGCCATCGGTTTGTCGATCATCCTGTCCATCGGTTTCGACAACTTTGAGCAGCTGCTGAGCGGCGCACACGCCATGGACCAGCACTTCGCCTCTGCCCCGGCGGAACAGAACCTGCCGGTCCTGCTGGCGCTGATTGGCATCTGGTACAACAACTTCTTCGGTGCCGAAACCGAAGCCATTCTGCCTTACGACCAGTACATGCATCGCTTTGCTGCCTATTTCCAGCAGGGCAATATGGAGTCGAACGGCAAGTATGTGGATCGCGACGGTCATCCGGTGGATTACCAGACCGGCCCTATCATCTGGGGCGAACCGGGCACCAATGGTCAGCATGCCTTCTATCAGCTGATCCATCAGGGCACCAAGCTGATTCCATGTGACTTTATTGCGCCGGCTATCACCCACAATGCGCTGGCGGATCACCATCCGAAACTGCTCTCAAACTTCTTCGCCCAGACCGAAGCGCTGGCGTTTGGTAAGTCACGCGACGTGGTCGAGAAAGAGTTTACCGATGCCGGTAAGTCGGCTGAGTCCGTGGCCCATATCGTGCCGTTCAAGGTGTTTGAAGGTAACCGTCCGACCAACTCCATTCTGCTGCGTGAGATTACGCCTTACAGCCTGGGCGCGCTGATTGCCCTGTATGAGCATAAAATCTTCACTCAGGGCGCTATCCTGAATATCTTTACCTTCGATCAGTGGGGTGTGGAATTAGGTAAGCAGCTGGCGAACCGCATCCTTCCGGAACTGGAAAACAACGACGAGATTACCTCGCACGACAGCTCCACCAATGCCTTAATTAACCGCTATAAGTCCTGGCGTTAACCGGCGTTAAATAAACAGGGCAGCGACGACGCTGCCCTTTTTTTGTCTGTTTTTACCGCGTAATGGGCCAGTTATTCTTTACCAGGTGAAAAATAAGACGGGAAAAGTCTTAAAACCGCCTGAGGTAATTCTGATCCTGAGGGGATAAACCAGGCAATTATTCAGTTTAAAATGGCCCTGAAATTGCGTCACTTCACATATTAGCTATTGATTATTAAGCGGATTCAGTTTTATCCATTTTGAGTAAATTCTGATTATTCTTATTCCGTACCAGATATAAATAAAAAAGAAGATTACGCTTTGCAACCTATTCGCAGGCAGCGGAATATCCGGTATGCGCCTGAAACCCTCCCATATAAAGAGCAGTTATCGCCAATACAGCTCATTAAATCATGTCGCTGTGCCGCTTTTTGCCCTGGTTTTTATGGCACTGAACTCTGATATTTTGTTGCCCTATAATGAACGCGCCCGCAATGGGCCTGTCCGTCACACGAAGAGCAGATTATCTGCATCATCCGTAAGAGCAGATTATCTGCATCATCCGTGTTGCCGGTCAGCAATCCTTCATTCACTCAATGCAGGAAACGTTGTTATGAAAAAAACTCTGGTTGCCGGTGCAGCCCTGATCCTCGTTGCTGTCTCCTCTGGCGCTTATGCTGCGCCGCAGGAAGCGGGTGAAGCGGGTACTGCAGCAGGCGCGCAGGCGGGAGCAATCTCGTCCGGCACGTCCACCGCTGTGGGTATCGGCGCACTGGGCGCGCTGGTCGGGCTCGGCATTGCCGCTTCAGGCGGTGGTGACGGCGCGAATACCGGTACAACAACCACCACCACGACGAGCACCACTCGTTGATGGCTGCCCGGGAGATGTCTGATGGCCGTCCGGTGACCCACGGGCAAGGCTGAACACTCATCGGTGATTCAGCGGCGCAGCGTAGTCGCCTGTATTGCCATCAGCACGAACGGGCAGAGCACTTTTAAACATAACCACACGTCTGTGTGGTTATTTTTACTTTGGCATGACTTATCAGGGACACACAGTGCGCCAACTTCCTCTGCTGCTCGCTTGCCTGCTGCTGCAGGCCTGTACACAAACGCAAAAAGGTCTTGAACAGACGTTGCTGCTGGCGGTTAACGGTCCGGACGACGTCACCGTCACCGATCAACAGGTCACTCATCTCCCCTATGCCAGTCTCTATGCTCGCCTGAACAACGGCCCGCGCATTTTTGTGGTGCTGGGTTACAACGAACAGGGTCAGCAGAAATGGGTGACGCAGGATCAGGCGATGCTGGTAACACAGCATGGCCGTCTGGTGAAAACCCTGGGCCTGACCGATAACCTGCTGAGCGTCAGCAATCTGCCACAGGATCCGCTGGCAAACGCCCTGCAGCTCAGCAACGGCGCAGGCTGGACCCGCATCGTGCAGTGGACCGAACAGAGTAAGGTTCGCGGTGCAACCGTGCGTTCAACCTTCCGGCGCGGCACCGACGAGGTGCTGACGGTCGCGGGCAACCGTATTCCCTGCCGTGTCTGGCATGAGCAGGTGAGCATCGATAGCCTGCACCGCGAGTGGGAAAACACCTTCTGGATCGATAACAGCAGCGGCGATGTGGTGCAGGCCCATCAGATGCTGGCGGCAGACGCCTTCCCTGTTGAAACCACCATTCTGAAGCCGGCGAAATCATGAAAAAAATCACTTTCTTGCTGGCCGGGCTGAGCCTGTTCAGCACCGCAGGCGCGCAGGCCGCTGCGCAGGTTACCGTCCATGCACCGCACAACGGTGGCCAGGCTGAACTGAGCCAGGTCGCCGATCTTTCACAGCTGGTGACACTGCCTCCGCTGCAGGCGAATACGGACTGGCGCAGCACCTTTATTGCCGAGCGCGGTGCCACCGCCATCGCCCAGCAGCACTATCAGCAGACGCTGGGCGCGTTACGTGCCTGGCGCAGTGACAGCAGTGGCGAGCGGGCCGCGGCCATCGATGAGGTGATCCGTCAGCTCAGCGCCATCAGGGTCACCGGGCGTCAGTTCACCTCGCTCGATCCGGACTGGATCCGTCTGCATCCGGCAGACAATCGCCGGCTCGAAGGCAGCTACGACCTCTGGCTGCAGGCCCCGTCCGACACCGTGCTGCTGCTCGGCGCACTCAGTGGCGCAGGCAAAGTAAGCTGGCAGCCAGGCAAGTCGGTACGCGACTATCTGGAGGGTCATGACGCCCTGTCGGGCGCAGAACGCAATGTTGTTACGGTGATTGCGCCGTCGGGGGCCACACAGCAGGTGCCCGTCGCCTACTGGAATCATCGTCATGCGGAAGTGGAACCCGGCAGCGTGATCTGGCTCGGCTTCTCCTCATGGAGCCTGCCAGGCAGCAGCGACGATCTCAATGACCGCATCCTCTCCGTACTGACTCACCGGATACCAGACTGATGAAAAAACGTTATCTCTTCAGCCTGTTGGCTGTTTCTGTGGCGGCGGCCTGTCAGGCGCAGGCGGACACCTGGCCCGCACCGGTGGGCCCGTCACAATCCGATTTTGGCGGCGTGGGTCTGATGCAGGTGCCGACAGCACGTATGGCCAGAGAAGGAGAGTTCAGCCTCAATGCGCGTGACAACGACCAGTACCGTTACTACTCCGCCTCGCTGCAGCTCTTCCCGTGGCTGGAGACGACCGTGCGGTATACCGACGTGCGGACCCGCCAGTACAGTGCGGTGTCAGAGTTCAGCGGCACCCAGAGCTATAAAGATAAAGCATTCGACCTGAAACTCCGCCTGTGGCAGGAAGGGTTCTGGTTGCCGGAAGTGGCGGTAGGCACCCGCGATCTCGGCGGCACCGGCCTGTTCGACAGCGAATATCTGGTGGCGACCAAAGCCTGGGGACCGTTCGACTTTACCCTGGGCCTGGGCTGGGGCTATCTCGGCAACAGCGGCACGGTGAAAAACCCCTTCTGCTCCTACAGCGACAGCTACTGCCAGCGGCCACGGGTGGGCGAAGCCGGCTCCATCAATGGTTCGCAGATGTTTCACGGTCCGACAGCCTTTTTTGGCGGCGTAGAGTATCAGACGCCGTGGCAGCCGCTGCGCCTTAAAATGGAGTATGAGGGCAACGACTACCAGAATGACTTTGCGGGCCGGCTGGATCAGCGGAGTAAGCTCAACGTCGGAGCGATCTATCGCGTAACCGATTGGGCGGACATCAATGCCAGCTACGAACGCGGCAACACCTTTATGTTTGGTGTGACCTTCCGCACGAACTTTAACGATCTGCGCCAGGCACATATCGACAGCGCGAAACCTGCCTATCAGCCGCAGCCGCAACCGGCTCTGCTGGAGACGACGGTGGTGGGCGATCAGCTGGTCGCGCTGAAAGAGAATGCCGGGCTGGATGGCCCACGCATTCAGACCCAGGGCCACACGCTCTATGTGTCAGGCGAACAGACGAAATATCGTGATACCCGCGAAGGCGTCGATCGCGCTAACCGCATCATCATGAACCACCTGCCTGATGGCATCGACACCATCAATGTCACCGAGTCGCGCTTTAACATGCCGCAGGTGACCACGGAAACGCAGGTCGCCAGCCTGCGTAAAGAGCTGGAAGGTTATCCGCTGGGTCATGAGCAGCCGCTGCAGCAGGTTCGCAAAGAGCCGGTCGATCCGGGCAATACGGAACAGGGGATGTTTATCCGCAAAGATCGCCTGAACTACAGCCTGTCGCCGGTGCTGAATCAGTCGGTGGGCGGACCGGAAAGCTTCTACATGTATCAGGTCGGCGTCATGGGCAACGTCGATTACTGGCTGACGGATCACCTGCTGGTGGGCGGTAGCCTGTTTGGCAACCTCGCCAACAACTATGACAGGTTCAACTACAACGGCGCGCCGGCGGACTCCACCCTGCCTCGCGTGCGTACCCACATCCGCGACTATGTGGAGAACAACGTCTACGTCAACGATCTGCAGGCAAACTATATGGGCCACCTTGGTAACGGCTTCTATGGTCAGGTCTACGGCGGCTATCTGGAGACAATGTACGGCGGCGTGGGCGGCGAGCTGCTCTACCGTCCGGTTGATGCAAACTGGGCGGTGGGCGTGGATGCCAACTACGTCCGTCAGCGTGACTGGGACAACATGATGCAGTTTAACCGCTACAAAGCGGCCACCGGCAACCTGACCGCTTACTGGCGTCCGTGGTTCATGCAGGATGTACTGGTGAAGACCAGCGTGGGTCAGTATCTGGCGAAAGATAAAGGCGTGACGGTCGATGTGTCGAAGCGATTCGACAGCGGCGTGATGGTCGGGGTGTATGCCACCAAAACCAATGTGTCGTCTGAAGAGTATGGTGAAGGCGACTTCACCAAAGGCTTCTATATCTCCATCCCGATGGACCTCTTCACCGTGACGCCGACCCGTGGCCGTGCGCAGGTGAACTGGGTGCCGCTGACGCGTGATGGCGGTCAGATGCTGGGTCGTAAGTACCAGCTCTATGATCTGACCGCCGATCGCGACGCGCGCTTTAACTAAGCCGGGGCGGCTTTCGGGCCGCTTCATGCGGTTAACAGAAAGCAGGCTCAGGGAGCATACGCCCTACGTAAAGACGCAAAGATGCCATCCATGGCAGCTCAACGTGGGCCATCCACGGCCCGCGATGCTTTACTCCAGGCGTATGCTCCCATCGCTTTAACGTCGGCACGCTTTTCAGGAAGCCACCGGTATGCATGAGCTGGCTGAGAGGCCCGGCCGGAGTGACTCTCAGCGATGAAGGGGCCTGATGTGCAGGGAACACGGTCAGAAGAGGAAAGCGTCCCGCCGCCTGGAAAAAAACGCCGGGAGCGTTGTTTGAACAACGCAAAGCGTTGGCCCGGTCAGGACGCACCTCAGGGATGAGGTGCGTCATCGCGCGGGCCGGGCGGCCAGGAACTGGCTTTAGCGCCTTGACGATCTGACCGTGTTTCCTGTGCTGGCTCGATATTACAGCTGACCAGTCCGGTGCAGCTTATCCCTCTTCAGGCGGCCTCCCGGCTGTTTTTTTAGTCCGCATCGTAGCCGAGATGGGGTGCCAGCCAGCGCTCCACCTCACTCACTGGCATTCCTTTGCGTGCCGCATAATCCTCCACCTGGTCACGCTGGATCTGCGCGACAGCGAAATAGCGACTCTCGGGGTGACTGAAATACCAGCCTGATACGGACGCGCCGGGCCACATCGCATAGGATTCAGTGAGTTTCATGCCGGTCTGCTGCTCCACCGCCAGCAGACGCCAGATGGCGGCTTTTTCGGTGTGCTCCGGACAGGCCGGATAGCCGGGTGCCGGACGTATTCCCTGATAATTTTCGCGGATCAGCGCTTCGTTGCTGAGATTTTCGTTTGGCGCAAAGCCCCAGATCACTTTTCGCACCCGCTCATGCAGATATTCGGCAAAGGCTTCGGCCAGACGGTCCGCCAGCGCCTTGACCATGATCTTGTTGTAATCATCATGCTGGCGATCATAAGCCTCCGCCAGCGCATCCTCTTCCAGCCCGCCCGTCACCGCGAACGCCCCCAAATAATCCGCCTTTCCTGAGGATTTCGGGGCCACAAAATCGGCCAGGCAGTAGTTCGCGAACTCCGTTTTCTCCGTCTGTTGACGTAAGTGATGACTTACACACAAAATCTCCTCGCGCCGTTCATCCCGGTAAATATGGATATCATCGCCGACCCGGTTCGCCGGGAAAATCCCGACCACGCCCCGCGGCGTAAGCAGGGAGTGTTCGCTCAGCCTGTCGAGCATCGCACAGGCATCGGCAAACAGACGCTGTGCTTCTTCGCCCACCACCTCATCCTCCAGGATGCGGGGATACTTGCCGGCCAGCGACCAGGTCATAAAGAAGGGCGTCCAGTCGATGTAGTTGCGCAGCGTCTCAATGCTCACTTCCACCTGACTGACGCCAGGCCGATGCGGCACCGGCGGCGTATAGCGCTGCCAGTCAATGACGGTGGCGTTATCGCGCGCCGCCTGCAGCGGGATCGGCGGCGTGCGGGGCTTCTTACGCGCGTGCTGGATGCGCACGGTCTCGTACTCCCTGCGGGTCCGCGCGATGAATTCCTCTCTTAAGGTCGGGGAGAGCAGCGACGACACCACGCCCACGGTGCGTGAGGCGTTCTGCACGTAGACGGTCGGGCCGCTGTAGTGCTGCTCAATTTTGACGGCGGTGTGCGCCTTAGAGGTGGTCGCGCCGCCAATCAGCAAAGGCAGCGTAAAGCCCTGCCGCTCCATCTCTTTCGCCATGCTGACCATCTCATCCAGCGACGGCGTGATCAGGCCCGACAAGCCGATAATATCGGCATTCACTTCCCGCGCGGTTTTGAGGATTTTCTCGCCCGGCACCATCACGCCGAGATCCACAATCTCGTAGTTATTGCACTGCAGTACCACGCCGACAATATTCTTGCCGATGTCATGCACATCGCCTTTCACCGTGGCCAGCACGATTTTGCCGTTGCTGCGCCCCGCCTCTTTGCTGGCTTCAATAAAGGGTTCCAGATACGCCACCGCCTGCTTCATTACGCGCGCTGACTTCACGACCTGCGGCAGAAACATTTTGCCTTCGCCGAACAGATCGCCCACCACATTCATGCCCGCCATCAGGGGACCTTCGATGACCTCAATCGGACGCGGCATCTGCTGGCGCGCCTCTTCGGTATCCTGTTCGATAAAGGTCGTGATCCCTTTGACCAGCGCATACTCCAGCCGCTTCACCACATCCCAGCTGCGCCACTCCGCCAGCTGCTGCTCCTGCGCCTCCTCGCCTTTGCCGCCACGGTATTTCTCTGCCAGCGCCAGCAGCCGCTCGGTGCCCTCATCCCGGCGGTTCAGAATTACATCCTCTACGGCGTCGCGCAGTTCCGCTGGCAGATCGTCATAGATGGCCAGCTGACCGGCGTTGACGATACCCATGTCCATGCCGTTGCGGATGGCGTAATAGAGGAAGACCGCATGTATCGCTTCACGCACCGGGTCGTTGCCACGGAAAGAAAACGACACGTTGGAGACGCCGCCGGAGATCAGCGCATGGGGCAGCTCGCGCCGGATATCTTCACAGGCGCCGATAAAATCCGCGGCGTAGTTATTGTGTTCGTCGATGCCGGTAGCGACCGCAAAGATGTTGGGGTCAAAGATAATATCTTCCGGCGGGAAACCGACCTGCTCCGTCAGGATCCGGTAGGCCCGGCGACAGATCTCAATTTTGCGGGCACGGGTATCCGCCTGGCCTGCTTCATCAAACGCCATCACCACCATCGCCGCGCCGTAACGCCGCACCTGACGCGCCTGGTGAATAAAAGCCGCTTCGCCCTCTTTCATCGACACCGAGTTCACAATCCCTTTGCCCTGAATGCACTGCAGCCCTTTTTCAATCACCGCCCATTTCGAGGAGTCGATCATGACAGGCACACGGGCGATGTCGGGTTCACCCGCGATCAGATTCAGAAAGCGCACCATCGCCGCTTCGGCGTCGAGCATCCCCTCATCCATGTTGATGTCGATGATCTGCGCGCCGTTCTGTACCTGCTGCAGCGCCACCTCCAGCGCCTCGCTATATTTCTCCTCTTTAATCAACCGCCTGAATTTAGCTGAGCCGGTGACGTTGGTGCGCTCACCGACATTCACAAACAGCGATTCGGCGGTGATGTTCAGCGGCTCAAGGCCGGAAAGGCGACAGGCCACGGGGAGGGTCGGCAGCGGGCGCGGTGCGACCCCTTCAACCGCTGCGGCCATCGCCGCGATATGCTGCGGCGTGGTGCCGCAGCAGCCGCCAATAATATTCAGGAACCCCGCCTTCGCCCACTCGCCAATCTGCCCGGCCATCCGCGCCGCATCCAGATCGTACTCTCCAAACGCATTGGGCAGACCCGCGTTGGGATGCGCGGACACGTAGCCTTCCGCAACCCGCGACAGCTCGGCCACGTACTGGCGCAGCTCATCCGGCCCCAGCGCACAGTTCAGCCCGAAGGAGAGCGGTTCCGCGTGGCGCAGGGAGTTGTAAAAGGCTTCGGTCGTCTGGCCGGAGAGCGTGCGGCCGGAGGCGTCCGTAATAGTGCCGGAGATCATCAGCGGCAGTACGACCCCCAGCGCCTCCATCTCCGTCTGTACCGCATAGACCGCCGCTTTGGCATTCAGCGTATCGAAGATGGTTTCAATCATGATGATGTCCGCCCCACCCGCCACCAGCGCGCGGGTTGATTCGCGATAGGCCGCCACCAGCTGTGTGAAGGTAATATTGCGGAAAGCGGGATCGTTAACGTCAGGCGAGATCGAGCAGGTGCGGTTGGTCGGACCGAGTACCCCCGCCACATAGCGCGGACGATCTGGTGTTTTTGCCGTCCACGCATCGGCGCAGGCGCGCGCCAGCCGGGCGGCTTCAAGATTGATCTCCGCCGCCAGGCTCTCCATCTGGTAATCCGCCATCGCGATCGACGTGGCGTTAAAGGTGTTGGTTTCGAGAATATCCGCACCCGCAGCCAGGTAGGCGTCATGGATCTCGCGGATCACCTGTGGCTGACTCAGCACCAGCAGATCGTTATTACCTTTCAGATCACAAGGCCAGTCAGCAAATCGGCTGCCGCGAAACGCCTTTTCTTCCAGCCCGTAGCGCTGGATCATGGTGCCCATGCCGCCATCCAGCACCATAATGCGTTGTGCGAGCTGCTGATGTAACGCGTCGATTTTTCTGCTCACTGTTGCCCCATCCCCGTCAGTCTGCTGGCGAAAACCCCAGTTTGCATTCTGGCACAAGCTGGTCAGGCGACAAAGTGAGCACAGATGAGACATTTTCAAAACGACTCTACAGGTCTGACCAGAAAACCAGCGTTTGCAAACAGCCTGATTAAAACGAAAATGATTTCCACAATGCAAAAGGAGAAACATGATGGCAACGCCGGTTCCTGTTAAGCGTGGCAAGAAACCCCGAAGCTCACCTGCCGCCGCGTCTGCGGGGGGACAGGTGCAGTCGCTGACCCGCGGCCTGACGCTGCTGGAGTTGATTGCCGATTCACATGGCAGCGTCGCCCTGACCGAGCTGGCGCAGCAGGCGGGTCTGCCGAACTCCACCACGCATCGTCTGCTCAGCACCATGCAGCAGCAGGGCTTTGTCCGCCAGATCGGCGATCTCGGGCTCTGGACGATGGGCGCGCACGCCTTTGTGGTTGGCAGCAGTTTCCTGCAGAGCCGTAATCTGCTGGCGCTGGTGCATCCGGTGCTGCGCAGCCTGATGGAGCAGTCTGGCGAAACGGTCAATCTGGCGGTGCTGGATCTCAGCGATTATCAGGCGGTGATTATCGACCAGGTGCAGTGTACCCAACTGATGCGGATGTCTGCGCCGATTGGCGGCAAGCTGCCGATGCACGCGTCAGGCGCGGGCAAAGCGTTTCTGGCGCATCTGGGCGAGGATCAGGTTACGGCCCTGCTGCATCAGAAAGGCCTGCACTACTACACGCCGAAAACCCTGATGTCACCGCAGAGCCTGAAAGAGAATCTGGCGCAGGTGCGCAAAGCGGGCTTTTCACTGGATGACGAGGAGCATGCGCTGGGGCTGCGCTGTGTGGCCGCGCCTATCTATGATGAACATGGCGAGGCGTTTGCCGCGCTCTCCATCTCCGGCCCCATTGCCCGCATGACAGATGACCGCATTACCGAACTGGGGGCGCTGGTCATCCGGGAAGCGCGTCAGGTCACGCTGGCGTACAGCGGTCGTTAATCGCTTCAGCGCCGTAGCAGACGCTGAAACGCTGCGTCTGCCGCCAGGCGATCACCTCTTCCACATGGCCCCGGGCGATGCGCTGCTGCTGTGTGCGCCACCAGCTGGCATCGAATAGCTCCGGGTGCAGCGTCAGCAGCAACGCGCCGGTTTCGGCTTCACTGCATAACGCATAGCGAAAGGTTTCCGGAAAGACATCGTCCGGCCCGACGCTGTACCACGGCTCGGCGCTGAGCTCATCCTCCTCATAGCGCGCCGCCGGCACCTCACGAAAGTTCAGATCCTGCATCGGGCGAATCTCATCGTAGTCGTAGAAAATCACCCTGCCATGGCGGGTAATACCAAAGTTTTTAAACAGCATGTCGCCCGGAAAAATATTGGCCGCCGCCAGCTGTTTGATGGCATTGCCATACTCATCAATGGCGTGCTCACGCTCGGCGGCGCTGGCCTGCGCCAGATAGAGATTAAGCGGTTGCATACGTCGCTCCAGCCACAGATGACGAACGATCAGGCGATCCCCTTCGACATGCAGTTTCTCCGCCACGCAGGCGTACAGTTCCGCCAGCAGTGCTGGTGAAAGGCGCGCCAGCGGCAGCGCAAACTGTTCGAACGCCTGGGTATCCGCCATTCGTCCCACGCGGTCGTGCTCTTTAACCTGCTGATAGCAGGCGCGGACCTGCGCTTCCGTCACCTCTTTTTGCGGTGCAAAGCGATCCCGGATGACTTTAAACACCCAGTCAAAGCCTGGCAGCGTAAAGACCAGCATCACCATGCCACGCACGCCGGGCGCAATCTCAAACGCCGCCCTGTTCTCAGCCAGCGCCTGAAGATATTCGCGATAACATTCGGTTTTACCGTGCTTCTGACAGCCGATCGCCATATAGCGCTCCGCCAGCGTCTTGCCAGGCAGAATCGGCTGCAGCCAGGCGACCAGCGCCGCAGGCACCGGGGCAAACACCATGAAATAGGCACGGGCAAAACCGAAAACGATGCTGGCGTCGTCTACATCGGTCAGACAGGTGTCGATCCACAGTTCGCCCGCGTCACTGCGCTGGATAGGCAGCAGGCAGGGAAAGATCCCCCCAGGCAGATGCAGACGCGCCACCAGCCAGGCGGTTTTGTTGCGGTAGAAAAGCTCGCTGTTGACCTCAAGCCAGCCCTGGTTCAGCCGGGGAAAGTGCGCCTGCAGGTGGCGGACAATCCAGCCGACATCGCGCGCACGATGCTGCCACGGCAGGGTTAAAGGCAGGTCATCCAGCACCTGATCCACCAGCGCCAGCCAGCCCCGCTGCGGCTGATAGCTGCGCGACAGCGGACGCAAGGGCGTGGCAGGTGCGCTCCCGGATTGAGAAGTAAAGATAAACAGCCGGTCTGGCTGCAGATCGGCATGGCCATGTAACCGGCAGTAGACGGAATTGAAAAAGCTTTCGGCAATTTCATGCCGGGGATAGCCGGGCAGCAGGCTCTGATAGTGATCCTTGACCCGCAGCCAGAACGTTGCATCCCAGTCTGCCGCGCCGTTCAGCACCCGCAGCTGGTCAGCGACCAGGCTGACATGGTGATCATAAAGATGAATACGGGCTTTCATGGCATGCTGTACCGCCTGCCACTCCGCCTGTTCAAAGCGCTGCTGCGCGCCAGCCGTAATGTCGAGGAAGCGGCCGTACTGCGCATCAAATCCCTGCAGAATGGTGTGGGCGATCAGCGATTCGCGTGGCGGCATAATCGGCTCCGGTCAGTGCCCGCCCGCGCATGGCGGGCGGGGAAACAGTCAGCGGAAAGGGTCAGAACTGATGCTCTTCGGTGGAGCCGGTCAGCGCCGTCACCGACGATTTTCCGCCCTGAATAATGTTGGTCACCTGATCGAAATAGCCGGTGCCTACTTCCTGTTGATGCGAGGAGAAGCTGTAACCGCGATCGCGGGCGGCGAACTCCGGCTGCTGAACCTTCTCAACGTAGTGACGCATGCCTTCACCCTGTGCGTAGGCGTGAGCCAGATCGAACATGTTGAACCACATGCTGTGGATGCCCGCCAGCGTGATGAACTGGAAGCGATAGCCCATGTCGCTGAGCGACTGCTGAAACGTCGCGATGGTGCGATCGTCGAGGTTCTTTTTCCAGTTGAACGAAGGCGAACAGTTATAGGCCAGCAGCTTGCCCGGAAAGCGTTGATGAATGGCGTCGGCAAAGCGCTGCGCCATCGCCAGATCGGGCGTGGAGGTTTCGCACCACAGGATGTCAGCGTAAGGCGCATAGGCCAGTCCGCGGCTGATCGCCTGCTCAATCCCGGCGTGGGTGCGGAAGAAGCCCTCAGCCGTGCGGTCGCCGCGGATAAAGGGCCGGTCATACTCATCGCAGTCGGCGGTCAGCAGATCTGCCGCATCGGCATCGGTCCGGGCCAGCAGCAGGGTTGGCACCCCCATCACATCCGCAGCCAGCCGTGCCGCGACCAGTTTCTGAATTGCTTCCTGCGTCGGCACCAGCACTTTGCCGCCCATGTGACCACATTTTTTGACCGCTGCCAGCTGGTCTTCGAAGTGAACCGCCGCCGCGCCCGCCTGAATCATCGCCTTCATCAACTCAAACGCATTCAGCACGCCGCCAAATCCCGCTTCCGCGTCCGCCACGATCGGCAAAAAGAAATCAGTGTGGCGGCTGTCACCGGCTTCAATACCGCTGGCCCACTGAATCTGATCGGCGCGCTGGAAGGTCTGATTAATGCGCGTCACCACCTCCGGCACCGAGTTCACCGGATAGAGCGACTGATCCGGATACATCTGCCCCGCCACGTTGGCGTCCGCCGCTACCTGCCAGCCGGAAAGGTAGATCGCCTCAATACCGGCTTTCGCCTGTTGCAGTGCCTGCCCGCCCGTCAGCGCCCCCAGGCTGTTGATATACCCTTTCTTCGCCCCGCCGTTCAGCAACGTCCAGAGCTTTTCCGCGCCCCGCGTGGCCAGCGTACAGGCGGGCAGAACCGATCCACGCAGATTAACCACCTCTGCCGCGCTGTAAGGACGGGTAATTCCCTGCCAGCGTGCGGTCTGCCAGAGATGTTCGAGTTGTTCGATCTGTTGAGTACGTGTCATGGCAATAGCTCCTCTGTCTAAGGGATCAGGCGATAGCCTGGCAGGGTAAGAAAGGAAACCAGCTCGCGCTCCGTGGTGATCTGCGCCATCAGCTGCGCCGCATCGTTATAGCGACCGGCGCTGAAGTGCGTTTCACCCAGTGCGTTCTGCAGCAGGTGCAGCTCTTCATTCAGCCAGCGCAGAAACAGTTCGGCGGTGACCGGCTGGCCGTTACTGAGGTGCTGCTGATGACGAATCCATTGCCAGATAGAGGTGCGCGCAATCTCTGCGGTCGCCGCATCTTCCATCAGCCCGTCAATCGGCACGCAGCCATTGCCGCTGATCCAGGCCTCCAGATAGTGCAGCGCGACACGGATGTTGGCGCGCATGCCAGCTTCGGTTCGCTCACCCTGACAGGGCGCGAGCAACTGCTCTGCGGTAATGGGCGCATCCTCTTCACGCAGGACATGTAGCTGGTTTGAGCGGTCGCCCAGCGCAGCATCGAAAACCGCCATGGCGGTATCGGCCAGGCCAGGATGTGCAATCCAGGTGCCATCATGTCCGTTGCCGGCTTCCCGCTGCTTATCTTCCCTCACCCGCTGCAGCACCCAGGCGTTGCGCGAGGGATCTTTCGCGGGGATCAGCGCCGACATGCCGCCCATCGCAAACGCGCCCCGCCGATGGCAGGTTTTGATCAGCAGCCGCGAATAAGCATTCAGGAACGGCTGATCCATGGTGACGGACTGGCGATCGGGCAATACACGATCGGCATGCTGTTGCAGGGTTTTGATGTAGCTGAAGATGTAATCCCAGCGACCGCAGTTGAGGCCGGTGATGTGATCGCGCAGATTCCACAGGATCTCATCCATCTGAAAGACGGCGGGTAAGGTTTCGATCAGGACCGTGGCCTTGATCGTTCCGCGAGGAAGATCGAAGTGATCCTCACTGAAACTGAAGATCTCACGCCACCAGGCGATCTCCTGCCAGCTTTCGGTTTTTGGCAGATAGAAGTAGGGTCCGCTGCCTTTAGCCAGCAGAGGACGGACGTTGTGGAAAAAGTAGAGTGCAAAGTCGAACAACCCGCCCGGAATCGCCTCACCCTGCCAGCTGACATGCTTTTCTGACAGATGCAGGCCGCGAACCCGGCACATCAGAACCGCAGGATTGGCACCCAACTGATAAATTTTGCCGTTATCGCTGGTATAACTCAGCGTGCCCTGCACCGCCTCCTGCAGGGTCAGCTGCCCTTCGATCAGTTTTCTCCATTCCGGCGACAGCGAATCCTCAAAATCAGCCATGAAGACGTTTACGTTAGCATTCAGCGCATTGATCACCATTTTGCGATCGGGCGGGCCGGTAATTTCGACCCGGCGGTCGGCTAAGTCTGCCGGAATGGCTTGAATGCGCCACTCACTTTCTCTTATGGAAGCTGTTTCCATATCAAAGTCCGGCAGATAGCCTTGATCGTAGCGAAACTGGCGCTGTTGACGCGCTACTAACAGAGCCGTGCGCTGCGGGGCAAAGCGCGCGACCAGCCTCTCAAGGAAGGCGATTGCTTCAGGGGTTAACACCTGCTGTTCGGCGTAGTTAAAGGGCTGGCTGAAAATCAGGGAATGGTTGATCACTGAGTCTGTCATGCTGATGCTCTCCTGTATTCAAAGGATCGAATGCAGCGGATCCATGGGGTGCGGGTTTTATGAGCTACAGGATCAGAGCATAAGCATTTATTTTCTTAAATCAAAAACTATTTCCATTTTTATATAAAAGTAATCTTATCATCATGAATTTACTGGCATTAAATTCCGAGAAGATAAGGGAAACCTTTTCAGCTGCTGTTGTGCGGGCGAAAAAAAACCGTGCAGCCAGCAGCTAACACGGTTCAGTTGATCCCCGGTCGGGACTATTCCAGCGTCGGGTTCATGTGGCGCAGATCGAATGGCGTGATCTGATAAACGTAGTAGTTGAGCCAGTTGGAGAACAGCAGGTTGCCATGACTACGCCAGGTCGCACGCGGCGGCAGGGCCGGATTATCCTGCGGAAAGTAGTTATGGGGAACCTCCGGATTCACGCCTGCTTCATAGTCGCGATAATATTCACCCGACAGCGTCAGGGCGTCATACTCCGGATGGCCGGTAACAAATACCAGACGTTTGTCCCTGCTCGCCATCAGATAAGCACCTGTCTGTTCCGATTCAGCAAACAGCTCAAGGTCGGTGTAATCCCTGATCAGCTGAGCAGGAAAATCCGCATAACGTGAGTGAGGCGCCAGGAAATTATCATCAAATCCCCGCGTCAGTAACGCATGGGGATGCAGTATCTGATGCTCATAGACGCCCGACAGTTTGTTATGCCGGGTTTGCTTAGGGATGCCGTAGAGAATATTGAGCGCGGCCTGCACCGCCCAGCAGACAAACAGGGTCGAGGTAACATGCTCGTTTGCCCAGTGCAGCACGCGCTGGATCTGCGGCCAGTAGGCGACATCATTAAAATCGACCAGTCCGAGTGGTGCACCTGTAACGATTAAGCCGTCATAGTTGTCATGCTGGATATCTTCAAAATTGCAGTAGAAGTTATTGAGGTGCTCAGAGGGCGTGTTGCGTGACTCGCGGCTGTCGATACGCAGCAGCTGAATATCGATCTGGAGTGGCGAGTTGGAGAGCAGACGCAGAAACTGATTCTCCGTTTCGATCTTCTTCGGCATCAGATTCAGTATCAGCACTTTAAGCGGGCGGATCTCCTGAACACTGGCACGGGACGAGGTCATCACAAAGACGTTTTCGTCGCGTAAAAAATTCACTGCCGGTAATTCGTCGGGGATCCTGATTGGCATAGCCTGCGCACCTCTTTCAACCATATAAACGTTTAGACATCTGGATGCCCAACATTAGCCTGATCGATTGTGATTGTCGAGGTTTGATGCAGAAAATGAAAATGTTTCAGCTTAAAAACTGGCAGAGTACAGACGTAAAAAAGCCCCGCACTCGCGTGCGGGGCTTCTTCACTTATATAATGCCTGGCAGTTCCCTACTCTCGCATGGGGAGGCCCCACACTACCATCGGCGCT